>CAMBEK010000001.1 GCA_945865565.1 Pseudobacteriovorax antillogorgiicola
ACCGAAACACCAGCCTGCTGAAGGATCTTGGACTGGGTAAAGGTCGCACTTGCAGAAGCGAAATCAACGTCACGGATACGGCTGTTGGCTGCTTTGTAGTTCTCAACCTGCGAGCTCAAACTCGTCACGGCTGATTGCAGACGGTTCTGCTGGGCACCCATGTTTGCACGGGTGGAAGCAAGGCGCTGCATGGCGGTGTCGATAACACCGAGTTTATCCACTGCCGTCTGGCGGTCGAAGGAATCTCCGACAGCGATCGGCCCAATTTCAGCTCCTTGACCAAGGGCGAAATCTTCACCCGGGACCAACTTCATATCATCGATATTAATTCTGATGGAGTCGGTGTTTTCGGCCTTGCCGTCACCAGCACCCACATGAATCGTCAAAAGGTTTTCACCGACGTTTGCTTCGGCGCCTTTGAGCAGCTTCACGCCGTTGAACTCGGTGCTGTTGGCGATCCGGTCAAGTTCCTGGACCATCTGCGTGTATTCACGGTTGGCGTAGGAGCGCTCCGTATTGCCGATGGTGTCAGATGACGATTGCACTGCCAGTTCACGCAGACGGGTCAGGATGTTCGACATTTCGTTCATGCCGGATTCAGCGACTTGCACGAGCGAAATACCGTCGCTTGCGTTACGGGAAGCCTGCTCAAGGCTCCGGACCCTGCCGGTCAAGTTAGTACTGATCGCCAACCCTGCTGCGTCGTCTGCCGCTTTATTAATGCGGTAACCGCTGGACAACTGGGCTGCCGTTTCGCTCATTGCATTGGTCGATGTGGCGACGCCGCGTTGAGCCTGAAGGGACGCAATGTTTGTTCTAATACGAAGACCCATGATCAAATTCCTCCAATTTACGTTTCGTTCGTGTTCCTCAAGCAAGGAACAGTTAACAAATCAAACAACCGCTATTGACAGGAGGTTCTTCGACAATAGTTATTTGTTATTTAATAAAAAGCTTTAGTATTTATTTTAAAAAATATTATAGAAAATGGTAATCACGGGACAAAAATAAAAGATTTTCATTTTTGACAAGCACCGCAGAAGTAGGTGGCGCGGTTTAAATGGCGGGTTTCCCTGACCGGACTGAGGCATTTTCGACAGGCCTCACCAGAGCGACCGTACACGTTGAGCTGCAAGGCGTACGAGCCTTCTGAACCGTCCGAATGAAGGTAATCGCGAAAAGATGTCCCGCCCGCCTCAATGGCGGCCCCCAGAACGGTTTGAATGGCCTGGGCCAAAATGCGGTATTCCTGGCGCGTAACACGCCCTGCAGCGCGTCCTGGCCTGATCCCGGCAAGATACAGGGATTCACTCGCATAGATGTTTCCAACGCCGACAACCACCGCTCCATCCATGATGAAAGGCTTAACCGCAGGTTTGCGGCCGCGGCTTTTTCGCCACAGGTGCTCTGCGAGGGCATCAGCTGTTATTTCGAGGGGCTCTGGACCAAGTTTGCTCAGCCATGGATGTGTCGACAAGTCGGTCCCCGCAGGGACAGCCGTCAATCGCCCAAACCTGCGCGGATCCACAAAATGAAGATACTTGGGCTTTCCGCCGTCATTCTGAGGCGCAGCCGAAGAATCCTTTCTTCTCAACTCAAAAATGACGTGGGTATGCGTCTTGACCGGGTCTGGACTGTCCATCGAAAGCAGTTGACCACTCATTCCAAGATGCAGGATTGCCGTGCCACGATCTGTTTCAATCAAAAGGTACTTTGAACGGCGCCGGACACTTCGCAGGTTCGCCCCAACAAGAGCCGATTTTATTGCGTCAACTGGCATTGGCTCGCGCAGGTCTGGGCGCAAAAAATTTACGCCCGTAAATCGGCATCCCCGCGTTTCTTCGCGGACGGCACGGGCAAGGCATTCAACTTCTGGCAGTTCCGGCATTAAAGACCCAAAGGAATTGAGCGGCTACGTCCCCGGAATGACCTTTATCACAATGCGACGGTTTCTCTCGGCAGAACCTGACAGATTGCTGGTGTCGATGGGCTCTTGCTCGCCCATCCCAAAGGCCTTCACCCGTTCTGGATCAAACCCGAGGCTTTCCACGAGAAACCTTCTGGCTGTCATGGCCCGCTCGTAAGACTCAACCTGATTGGACTCGGAATCGCCACTTGGGTCGGTATAGCCCTCGACCGACACCATGCCAGTCCGGACTGATCCCATCGATTCAACCGCAGCCGCCAGTGCCTCGCGGCCCGAAGGCGACATTTCAAGGGCGGCGGAACCGGCATTTGGATCGGCAAAGAGGGTGTTGTAGTCGATTGTGACCTCTGGCGTGATGGCCAATGCTGGCTTGATCGCAACGGCGACCGCCCGGACCGTATCCCCTGCCATGACCTTGTTGAAATGACGAAGAACACGGGACGATCCAGCGGCACCATCGGCCTGAATTGTGGCCAAGGCGCGGGCGCCGTCAACTTTGGCAACCTTCAGGTGTCCGGTCGCGAATCGCACCCGGCCAACGGTCTGGTCCAGAACCGAGCGTTCCGAGACCAACAAATCCCCGGAGAGCAGCGACGCCACCCCTTCGCCACGCAGCGAGACGAGGATATCTGTTGCGCCACTCCCAAACGGAGTCAAAAATGATTCAACATGAAGGGGGGCGAGTTCCTGGGAAGCAGCATTGGCTGCAATTCCAACCACCGGAACACTCCAAATTGAAACAGCCAAGAAAATAAATGCTTTCATGATGGTGTCCTCCCATCAGAGCAGTCGGCATCTGGTGAAAAAAGTTTAGTCAGCCGACCGACAAGGCTATGATTATCAACGGAGATCAGGCAAAAATTGCCGGGTACCACGTCATTTCAATCGAGGGGAAATCTCTTTTTATGGCCCAGAACCAAATTTTGGTTGCCGTCACGAGCATGACCACCACGCGGGACCGTGCCGCCAATTTAAAGCAGGCCGAAAGGCTGGTTCGAGATGCTGCCAAGGCGGGAGCCGGCTGGGTTGTCCTGCCGGAAATGTTTGTCTACCAAGGCCCCTACGACACCCTTTATGAAGAGGCCGAGCCCTTTCACGGACCAGCCTGGCAGATGATGTCGGGTCTGGCGAAGGAACTCGGCATTGTTTTATTCGGGGGGTCGATAGCAGAACGGCCTGACAAGTCCCCGTCCGAGCGTAAGGTTTACAACGTTGCCTACGTCTTTGGACGCGACGGCGGAGAGATCGCCTGCTACCGCAAGGTCCACCTCTTCAACTTGAAAACCCCCGACGGAAAACCACTTTACTGTGAATCTGATGGCTATCTGTCGGGCGACGAGGCCGTTGTCCTGGAAGTCGACGGATTCAAGGTCGCCATGGCGATTTGCTACGACCTGCGCTTTCATGAGTTTTTTGCCATGCTGGCCCGCAAGGCACAATTTGACGCGATCGTTATGCCTGCGGCCTTCACCCAGCGTACGGGGATGGACCACTGGGAGGTTCTCATCCGCGCACGCGCCATTGAGCATCAGGCGTACTTCATTGCTGCAAACCAGACGGGGGAGCATGCCCCCGGAAAAAACAGCTACGGCCATTCGATGATTGTAGACCCGTGGGGACACAAGATTTGCGACACGGGCGACCGCATTGGAAATGCTTTCGCACCGATCAGCCATGAAGTCCTGGCCCGTTACCGCGCGCAACTTCCTGCGATTTCTGATCGTCGGCCAGGGGTTTATGCACGGTGACCCGCGCCAGCCACATTTTTGAGACGAAGATCCCGAACGGACCGAGCGGTGATCCAGTCCTTTACTGCCTGTCACAAAAAACAGGGGAAGCTCTGCTCTTGGACTTGGGCGACCTCTCGAATTTGAGCAACAAGGAAATCCTGAAGGTCCGCCACATTGCCGTGTCGCATACGCATCTGGACCACTTCATCGGTTTTGATCGGTTGCTGCGCGTCAATGTTGCGCACTTCAAACCTTTTGAACTTTGTGGGCCGCCGGGGCTGATCAAAAACGTCCAGGGCAAAATGAACGGCTATTGCTGGAACCTGCTGGAACCTGGGCAGATCCAGATTCGGGTTCATGAAGTTGATCCCTCTGGCGCGGTAACCAGCGCCCTTATTTCAAGCGACCACGCCTTCGTCCCGGTTTCAGAAAGGCGCGACACCCTTAAAATATCTGCCGATGATCCGCCCCTTCCCACACGGCCTGCAGCCTGCGCGATGATCCTGGAAGACGGCACCCGCGTGGAAACGATTGTCGTCGATCATGGCACACCGGTTTGCGCTTACATGCTGCAATCACCGAGTCGCTACTATGTCCGTGACGGCGCCCTGGACGCCCATGGGCTGGAGGCCGGATCGTGGATCCGCGAACTGCAAATGGCCATGTCTGATCATGACACGGGCAGAATTTTTGAAATCAATGGCAAGTCCTGGCAGGCTGGAGATTTAAGTGGAAAAATCCTGAACCGCGTTCAAACCAAGCCATTGGCATACTTGACTGATTTTATTTTCAGCCAAGAAAATCTCTCACGCCTGCAACATGCCTTTACCGGTGTCGACAAAATTTTCTGCGAGACCAATTACCGAACGACAGAACGCCATCGCGCCACGCAAAAAAAACATCTGACCACAAAGCAAGCGGCCTTGATTGCAGCTAGCCTTGGTGCAAGCGAATTGGAAACATTTCATATTTCAAACTTGTACGCCGACCGCGTTGACTTGGCGCAAGACGAGGCCCAGGAATTCTTTCAAGAATTTAAAAGCATGCCAGCCGATGAACTCTCTCGCGCCCTTGACGCGGAGCTTCACGAGGCGTGAAGAACAATAGCGCTCGTGACGGATTCCCAGCCTTCTCTGATGGCTGATCATAGCGGCACTCAAAGCCAGTTCTTGACTATTTTGGAATACAATTCCATAATAGCCAAATGATCGTTAAAAGACATTTTTTCAGAACTCTACAGGCCACGCCACGGATGGAATCCATCCTTTTGTGGGGACCGCGCCAGGTCGGCAAGACCACTCTGCTTGACCTTTTGCCCCTCGGGGGCCGACTTTTTCTTGATGACCTTGGATCACGCCAAAGAGCACAGAACGATCCCGCCCTGTTGCTCGATGGCGTGCGCCTGCCTTGCCTGATCGACGAGGTGCAATATGCACCCAATCTTTTCCCGGAGATCAAGTCGCGCATTGACCGCGCCCGCCGGGAACGCCTTCGCAGCGAGTCCCCACCAGCCACTGAAACGGTCTATTACTTGACCGGCTCGAACAAGATCATGCTGGACGACAGGGCGAAGGAATCCCTGGCCGGGCGTTGCAGCATGTTTGTGTTACACGGCCTCTCCGTGGCGGAAATCAGGGAGGCCATTCCGGACCTGCCGCTGAAGACGATCCTCTTTCGCGGGGGCATGCCCGAACTCTACCGGCGCCCCGAGTTGAGTCCCTGTGACTACTACAATGACTACATTCGCAGTTACGTGGAAAAGGATGTTGCCCTGACCTCCGGCGTCACAAAACTGGATGCGTTCAACGACGTCCTGCGACTTCTGGCTGCACGTACAGGACAGTTCCTGAATGTCAGTGAGGTTGCCAACGCCGCCGGCGTGGAACAGAAAACCGTCGGGGCATGGATTGGGCTGCTGGAACGCAGCGGCATCTGCGCGACCGTCGAGCCGTTTCACACCAATTTAAGCAAGCGCGTCATCAAAATGCCCAAATTTTACTTCATGGACACTGGCCTGTGCGCACGGTTGCAAGGCTATACGACCGAGGACGCACTGTGGAACTCACCCCAGGCAGGCGGCCTGTTCGAAAGTCTTGTGTTTTCTGAACTCGTCAAAACTCGGGACAACTTCCTTCTCGACTGGAAGGTCTTTACCTGGCGCACCAAAGAGAAAGACGAAATCGACTTTGTGATTCAATCAGGAGACCGGATGTTTTTTGCCGAGGCCAAGATGGCCGTTCAGAACGTGAAATCCTTTGCCTTGGACCGCGAGGCCCTGAAAGTATTCCCGCCGCCTCACCAAAAGATCCTGGTTTACGCTGGATCTGAAACGACGCGCCTGGATCCCGCCACACACGCCTTACCCGTGGCACAATTGGGCGCTTACCTTCGCGGAGCGTGAGTCAATCTGAGGCCGCAGGCCGAAGAATCCTTTCCCCGACCCGTCATTCTGAGGCCGCAGGCCGAAGAATCCTGTCTTACGGTTTAAGAAAGGATCCTTCCCCTTCGCTACGCTCAGGGTCAGGATGACGAGGTGAGGCTCAGGATGCCGACAAATATGCTCAGGACGGCGACAGTTCGCTTTACTGCTGAATGGTGTCTTCAGAGATATACGGCGTCAGAGCTTCGCCGCGTGCAAAGGTGGCTGGATCGACTTTGTAGCAACGCTGGGCAAACTTGCGGGTGGTGTTGGCACCGGCCAATTTGAAGTCGTCTTGATGGTCGCACTGGATCAGTTGAAGGGTCCCGCCAGAACCAGACGCTGTTTCCGAAGGGGTTGCATCTTTGTAGATCATCCGCATCAGGTCGCCCTGGAGTTTGATCGCAAAGCTCATGCCGCGTCCGGTTGGGTCTTTGCCTTCCATCCCGGCATAGCTGACGTAACGGGCAAAGCCGACGACGTCACCCGTAGAGGTCAACTCTTGGGCCTCAAACCGAACCACCATGGCCCGGTCGCGACGGCGAACGGTTTTGTCACCAGCACTAGACGTAAAAGTATCCGTTTGCGCAATGTTCACCACGGCGTCAAATGCCAGGCCTTTGCCGGATTTCGACAGGTTGGCAAAGGTCCACCGGCGGGCCACTTCCGAAAGATGCTCTTCACCTGATGCATCGCGGCTCGAGCTGGCACTTTGTGTGACAAAGGTCCGGTCAATCAGGTTGTTTTGAAGTGCCTCGGCGACGCCGTCACGGTTGGCGGCACGGCCGGTGGCTGCAAAGACGCCGACAGACAAGGATACTGACAACAATTTCAGTGATTTATGCATAAATGCCCCCTCAAACGATAAAAAGACGGGGAATCTAATAACATAATTAAAATAATAATAAAGCGACTAAAAATAACTATGCTTTTTTATCACTTCTCTGCTCCGTGTGTGCATCGTGTCACTTTCCGCGGAAAGTGCGCTGTTACTGGAGGGTTCAGATGTCACTTCTACGGACTAGCTGCATCGGTTAGCCATCACATGACGGCGGGCGAGTATCCGGCGTTATACCTCGCGTAGGTATACCTAATTTAGGTATTACGAGAAAGCTAGGGTGGCGATCCGTCGCTAATATCGCTGCGCGAAAGCTCGACTACCTGGATTACGCCGTCGTCCTGTCAGATCTTGCGGCGCCTCCTGGTAACCGCCTTGAAGCCCTGTTGGGCAGACTTGAGGGCTTTCACAGCATCAGGATAAATCGCCAGTGGCGACTGGTCTTCTGCTGGACAGAAGATGGCCCTGACCAGGTGAGTCTCGTCGACTATCACCCAGAAGAGGCTAGCCGATCATCTGGGAATCGACATAAAGACCGTCAACCGCATCATTAACGGGCGATCTCCGGTTACGCCAGAGCTGGCGATCATGTTGGGGTTTACCTTCGGCACCACACCCCTTGTGTGGATCAACGCCCAACTCGCCGTCGACCTGTATGACGCAGAAAAGAACCTGAAACACCGACCGGGACGAATGCAGGCGGGTTGACTCCGGCATCGCAGGGCACGGATGTGTTGCAGGCCTGAATTCGATCATCTCGAAAAAATTTCCTTAATTCCATCCTGCCAAAAAAGACACTTGATGGGTCCCCTCATGGTTGCGTGGGGATCGCGTGAAAGAAGGATAGGGCATACATTCGGGTCCTTCGAAAAAGCAAGTAGCGTCCGGCAGTCCTCTTGACTTATTTGTCCGCTGGATTTGATCTCAAGATAAACTCTGCTCATGCCTGGTCGATCAATGATCAAGTCAATTTCCGCATCGTCTTTCGTTCGCAAAAAGCTGAATGAAAAATCTCGAGCGTGGTAGGCATTCAATCGAATGATCTCGCAAATTATGAAATGCTCGAACGAGTCACCATACGCGAAGGTTTGCGGTAAAAGATGGACGGTCAGTGTGTGTTCTAGCGCCCGCTTGACGCCCAAATCGAAGAAATAAAACTTCGGCTTCTGTGCTTGTCGTTTACGAATGGACTCATGAAACGCATCTAAACGAAAACCCAGTAGAGTGTCCTCCAGAATATCAAAATATGAAATGATGGTGGTCGTATCGACGCCGACGTCACGCGCAATTTTTGCGTAGTTTAAAATCTTGCCATTCATTTGAGCTGCAATGGGAAGAAATTTGCGGAATGGTTCTATTTTGCGCACCCATTGTTCCGCCTGGATCTCCGTCGTCACATAATTCAATCCATAGGACCGCAGGTACGCAGCTCGCGCGTCGTCAGTCGTAAGGCTAAAAAGTTTAGGCAGACTTCCCCACTGCAAAACATCCTGAAGTGAAAAATCTTCTCCAAGCTCAATGTGAGTCAATGGAAAGGCGTAATTGGTAAATGCGCGACCAGCGAGCAGGTTCACACCCTTTTGCTTGAGTCGTCGGGCGCTAGATCCCGTCAACGCGAACTTTAGTTTTTTTGTTTCAATTAGATGATGAACCAAATTCAAAAGCTTGGGGACTTTTTGGATTTCATCCACGACCACCCAGCTACCCGGCGCGGCGCCTGAAACTCGTGCGGAGAATTCCTCGGGTTTGCGTACAAAAAGGTCCTCCTCCACCGGATCGAGAAGGTTGACCCAGATCACGGGCAGGTCCTTAAAAAACTCCGTCAAAAACGTTGTTTTGCCCGTGCCACGCGCGCCAAATAGGAAAAAACTATCCGATATTATTGGATTTATGAGTCTTTTGACCATATCCTATAATTGTACGCCATTTATTGGGTATGGTCAAGATCAGCAAATCCGCGACGAGGTCAATCGACGTGTCCAGTCTGGGCATCCGACTGCGCGGACTTCAACATGTCGACTGTGATTTTAATTCCTTCCAGATCACCACCTGGACCACTGGCCCGATTGCGCGATTCAAGGATTTCAGCCAATTCAACGGTTCGCTTGACCAGAAGGTCACGGCGGGCCCGCAGTTCTCCGTTGGTGATGCGTCCCATCGATGCGGCCTCAATCAAGTAATCATCCATGGTTTTGAAGTTATAGAGGGCAGACTCCGAGCTAAACGCCGGCATTTCATCCGCGTTGTGGATCACCTGGCCACGGACGTTTTCGCTGTCAATTGGACCTTGGTCCGGATTGGAGGCACGCGACAGAACAAAACGATCGACGGATTCAGCGACTTTCTGGTTCAGCGCCGCGGCCGGGGCTTCGACAAACTTCTTGGCCTTCATAGTGGAAAGCCAATCTCTCAAGCTCATTGCGCCGCCCGTGGACCCTGGAGCAAGTGCTGGATCTAGAACCATCTCATGGCCGTTGACCACGATAACGGGCGCCACATGATAGACCCACGCCGCAGGATCCAGCAACGGTGCGTCGACTTTCCAATCTTGACTGGCCTCGTCATAGGTCGTGCGAATGAATACGACCCGTGACGGAATATTGGCCGCAAAAAGCTCCATCTGCATGTAGGTGGCACGGGCGTAACAACCGTCGGCCGAGTATTCGTACGGCAGATACGCCTTGGTTCCCTCGACAATCCGGTAGGCTTCGGCGGCTTCTGTAGACCGGACGAGAGCGTCTTGCAGACTGCCGCGACTACGGGACTTGCATCCACCGACACCCAAGATCAGGCCGAACACGAAAAGTAAAACTAGCAACTGCCCGCGATTTAAATAACTTGGATCCCTATTCATTACGCAACTCCGGTACGCTCACCACGTTTTTCAAGGCCGTATTTCTCGACTTTCATGATCAGGCCCGCCCGGCTGATGCCAAGTTCTTTAGCCAACTTGGACTTGTTCCAGCGCGTGCGCTCCAGACCTTGGCGGATCATTTCACGCTCAAGATCTTCCAGGGCTTCCTTTAGTTTTCCGTCGAGTCGGTATTGGGTGTTTGGAGATTTCGCGACGGCATCCTTGATGCGCGGGCTGAGAAAATCATTGCTGACCTCCTTGTCTTCGCCAGCCAAAACACAGAGGCGTTCAATCTCATTTTCGAGTTCGCGGACGTTGCCCGGCCACTCGTGATTGAGCAGATCTTCCATGCAGTGGCTCGACAGGCTCTTCACAGGCTTGTTGGTCTGTTTGGCATAACTTCCAAGGAAGTGTTCTACCAAAAGTGGAATGTCCTCCCTGCGATCACGAAGGGGCGGCACAGTCACGTTGATGACATTCAGCCGGTAAAACAAATCTTCGCGGAAGGTGCCCTGCTTGACCATGGCTCCCAGATCGCGATTTGTTGCGGCAAGGATTCGTGCGTTGGAAGAACGCATCTCGTTGCTACCAACCGGAGTGAACGTGCCTTCTTGAAGAACACGCAGCATCTTCACCTGCATTGCCATCGACGTCTCGCCAATCTCGTCAAGAAATAGAGTCCCACCGTCAGCCTCTTCAAAAAGGCCCTTCTTGTCCCGGATGGCGCCGGTGAACGAACCCTTCACGTGGCCAAAAAGTTCTGACTCGAGAAGATTTTCGTTGAAGGCACCACAGTTCACGAGCAAAAACTTTTTGCCCTTGCGCTGGGAATTGTAATGCAGGGCCTTGGCAATCAGTTCTTTACCGGTCCCGTTTTCACCCTGCACGAGAACCGTCGCTTCGGATGGCGCCACGCGCTCGAGCATGCGGTAGAGCGACTGCATGGCGCCAGACTTACCAATCATCGAGTCAAAGCCGTAGCGAGTTCCGAGTTCCTTGCGGAGGTCGGCCACCTTCTTTTGCGAATCTGCGACGTTCTTGTTTGCCAATGCCATTTCATCGACGACAAGTTCGATTAGTTCCGTCAGGTAGGCCACCTCTTTCGAGGTCAAAACGGGCAGCTTGTCCACTTCGGCTTGAAGTTCTCTGGCACGACTAGGAAAAGTGCGTTCCAAATAGGATTTGATTAGAACTCGCTGCTCGGCAGCCGTTTCCTCGACCAAGAATCCATCGCCGAAGACGCAGCCGAGGTACTGGTTGTTGACGCGGATTGGCACCGAGATGGCGGAGAATCCGGCGTGGCATTTAAACAAACGTGAATCCTTGCTGTTCGTTGCGTCGACCGTGGTTTTACGCGCGGTACCCAAGCAACTCTGGAAACCTTTTTGGTCCCCCGTCACAGCCTTGCAAACAGAATTCAAGGGATTGAAAAAACGACCTTCCGGCACGCCGCGAAGAAAGCCCTTCGTATCGGTAAAGTTCAACTGGATATTCCACCAGCGACCCACCAAGTCACGCAGGCTGCGAATCACATGCAGCTTGTCAAACTCATCCCACTTGACGGCTTCTGAACCTGATGACGAACTTGGTAATGAACCCGATGATGACATTGCGTGACCCTCGTCGTGATGTGGCACGTCAATTGACGCTCACTCAGGTCATCGGCAGAAATGTAGATAATTTTAACAGGATAAAAAATACAATAAATACAGTGACTTGGGATTTGGCCTGCAACCACACCCGTCAAAGTGTCGCTTTTGCAGGCGTTCTACATGTCTACATTATGTCGTTCACTTTGACACCAGAGGGTAGGGCAAAGGACAGCGGAGTGAGTCCGCGACGGTCTGGATTCGAGAAATCCACCGACAAACTTGCCTTGTTGCGCAGGGTAAAATGAACGCGCGAAACAAAACCAGCGTCCTCGTCGACCGTGAGTTCTAGATTGTCGATCTCATCGTTGTCCGTATTTGCTGGTTTGAACTGCAGGTGAACAAACTTTCCGTCGCGTTTTCCTGAGACCAACTGATAAGTTTTGAAAATCGAACCCACATTAAGAACAAAATCGACCACTCTTTTTACTTCCTTCGCCTGCTGCCCTTTTGCACTGTAACGGGCAGCGACGTTATCTCTTGGCAAAAATTTGATCAGGTCTTTCCCATTAAAAATGGTTTCTTCATTGATCGGTTCACCAAGAACCCAACGAAAACGATCCGGCTTTTGAAAGAGGGCGTAGCCCTTGACCACAACCGGGCGATTTGGGCGTGATGGACTTGTTTTCTTTTGCACCATGTCAACACGAAGGCATTCGCTGGCCTGAAGTTTTTTCTGGATTCCTTCAAGGTCACCCTTGGTGAGATCCGCAAAAGCCTGGCCGGATACCAGCAAAAGGAAGATGGCAAATTGACGCCGTGTTAGGCGGAATATTTGTAAAACGAACTGGATTTGGCTTTTCATCCGATTTTCTCCATCAGAAAGCGAATTGTATGCATGGCGGCATCTTCCCGGATCGCCGTCCGGTCGCCCGTCAACTTCAACAGCCTGGCTTCAACCCCGGTTGGACCAGCGACCGCACACCAAACGGTACCAACTGGTTTGTCCACGGTTCCGCCGTCTGGACCCGCGACACCTGAAACTCCGACCGACCAGGTTGTCTTAAAACGCTCACGGGCACTGCTTGCCATGGCCTTGACGACCGTCTCCGAGACCGCACCGTGCCTGACAATCACACTTGGATCGATCCCCAAAATGGCTGTCTTGGCTTCGTTGGCATAGGCGCAAACTCCACCAAGGAAAAAACGGGAACTTCCGGCTGGCATCGTGAGCCAAGTCGAAATCAGCCCGCCCGTGCAACTTTCAGCCGTTGCTATGGTTCCTCCGGATGCCCCGAGCCTGTGGTACAAGTCAGAAATCACGACCAATATTTGTTCCGGAGAGATGCGGGGTCCGGTATCGTGTAAGTTCTTAGATATCGTATCCATGTAACAAGCGTTTCCAAGTGAGCTGGGATCTCGACTCACGCAGGAGGTTGAAATGGTTGCCCCCGGAATCAGTTCCGGCTTTGACTGGACACACTACTACGCCAGCGATGCCCCGACCAAGCTGGACTTTTCTCAAGCCAAAAACATTCCAGCAAAAATCGAGTCTGCATGCCTCCGTTTTGCCAATAATCCGGCGATCACAGCCATGGATGCCACATTGACCTACCGGCAGCTGGACCGGCTTGCAACCCGGTTCGCGGCCTATCTTCAGCAAAATCTCGGCCTAAAAAAGGGCGACCGCATGGCCATCATGCTACCTAATATCCTGCAATTCCCCATAGCCTTTCTGGCGGCACAGAAAATCGGGGTCATCTGCGTCAACACCAACCCGCTCTACACGCCTCGGGAAATGCGGCACCAGTTTTCCGACAGCGGCGTCACGGCCATCGTCATCATGGATCTTTTCCTCGACAAACTGGAGCAGGTCATCAAAGACACTCCAATCAAACACGTGATCGCAACGGGGATAGCCGACCAATTGCCGGTCTGGAAGGGCGTTGCGGTGAAGGCCATGATGCACTTCAAAAAGATGATCCCGGCGCACGACTTGCGGGTTCACTCCTTTCGAAAGGCTCTTTCAAAAGGTGACGAATCAAAATTTGAACGGCCTGAATTGAATCTCGATGATCTCGCCCTGCTGCAATACACGGGCGGCACAACCGGTATTTCGAAAGGTGCGATGCTGACCCACGGCAACATCCTGGCCAACATGCAACAGATCCGTCATGCGGCATGGGGACAGATTGATGAAGGGACTGAAATAGTACTTACCGCCCTGCCGCTCTACCATATCTTTGCCCTAACGGTGAATTTCCTGTCGTTTCTAGCGCTCGGTGAACATTTGATCTTCGTGCCAAAACCGGTTCCGATCGCAAACACCGTCAAAATGTTCAAGAAACACGACATTACTGTCATGACCGGCGTCAACACCCTCTACAACACAATGACGCACGACAAGGATTTCAAAAAAATTGGCGTACGCTCCATCAAGTTTGCACTGGCCGGCGGGATGGCGCTTCAGGAAAGCGTGGCAAAGGCCTGGCAGTTGATCACCGGCAATCGCATTGTGGAGGGTTTTGGCCTCACGGAATCCTCTCCCGTGACTCACGTTAATCCTTTGGGGCAAACTCCCCGTGCTGGTTCCATCGGCATTCCCGTCCTCGGCACCGATGCCATGGTGGTGAATGATCAGGGTGAACCGGTGGCTACTGGACAAACCGGAGAACTCATTGTCAAAGGACCACAAGTGATGGCTGGCTACTGGCAACGCCCCGATGAAACCGCAGCCTCCATCAAGAACGGCTGGCTGTGGACCGGCGACATCGCAAAGATGGATCAGGACGGCTACTTCTTCATCGTTGACCGAAAAAAAGACATGATCCTTGTCTCGGGATTCAATGTTTACCCCAACGAGATCGAAGAGGTCATTGCGTCGCACCCGAAGGTGCTTGAAGCCGCGGTCATCGGCTTGCCGGACGCTTCCTCTGGCGAGAGTGTCAATGCCTACGTCGTTGCTAAAGACTCGAGCCTGACAGTTGCAGAACTGCGAACCTTTTGCCGCGAGCAGCTGACGGGATACAAGCGTCCACGTCAGATTCAAATTCGCGACTCCTTGCCTAAGACAAATGTTGGAAAAATACTGCGCCGGGAACTTCGCGAGGAGGCGCTCAAAAATGGAATAAGATCCAACGCCGAGGAGTCCGCGACTTGATTCGCACGAGTTGCCTCATTGCTTTGCTTGCCTTGGTTGGCCTCAGCTGCCCAAGGCCATGCCTTGCGGCGAGTAAATGGAGCACTGCTACTTATATTGGGGCCGGCACCATCCAACAGCCTTCCAGCCAGTATTTCTTGCTGGCCTACAGCGCTGGCGTCTCCCTCGAATACAGGCCCGCGAAAGCGGGGGTTTCCTTCGTCGCCGTTGGACGACCGGTTTATTCCTCCTCAGGCTATGAAGATCAGGACTACGGTGGGTTTGCAGAACTTCAAAAGGTCGTCGCGGAACGGGGGAAATTTGCCCTCGGCGCGGGATTTGGCTTTGGGCAGATGCGTGGCTATATCAAATCAACAGACGAAAATGGGGGACGCAGCGATGTGCGGATGAATGGACCGGCGGCCACGATCGATCTGAGATATGCGGCAAAGAAAGACCGGTCTTTCACAGTCAAACTGAGCCACACAATCCTGCCAGGACTCAGCACAGCAGCTCAAACCAAGGCGTGGGTGGCTTGGCCGTGGTCTGTTGTCATGCTTGGCATCGGATACCAGACATGAACGGCATCTTGAATTCATTTGCTGCAATCGTCCTGTTCACTGCGATGCTGACGGGTCCCTTGCATGTGACGCGGGCTATGGCTGACGACAAACTGATCAAGGTCTCTCTGCAATATGCGGCCTTTGCCCCAAACGCCGGCGGTCAAATCACCTATGGATTTCGTGGGCTTCGCAACAACCGCGAAATTGCGATTTTTCAAAACCAGTATTTAACGGCAGGATCTGAACCCTTGCTTGGCGCACTATATGCGTGGCGGTTCCCCATCTGTAACGAATCCTGCATGGTCCACATTCACACCCAGGCCGGAGTCGGCGTGACCACTGCTGGACCACTCGTCGAATTTCTGTGGGGAACTGAAATCCCCGTGCTGCCATTGGGACTGAATGGCGGTACAATTCGATATGTACCCATGCTGCGTTTTGACATAGCCAGTCATTGGATAGCAACGCGCAGCCGCCTGATAACCTGGAGTTATCCTTTTTGGATTGGCGTAACCTTACCCTTTTAATTTCGCTCGTCGGATTTTCCGGTGCCGCTGCGGCTTATCCAATTCCAGTTGATTTTTCAGGCACATTGTTGCGCTGGAAGATCTTGGGTGCTGATGACCCGGTCTATTATGAAATCACCAACGACTCCACCATCGACATGGAATTAGCCACACAGTTGGTGTCATCCTCGACCGACATCTGGTCGAACGTAGAGGGATCCGACCTGCGTTTGGCCAACGCAGCTGAAACCGCGGGATCGTCGCCAAAGATCACCGTCAATTTCAACTCTACGTTCGATGGTGGAGATTTTGCCGCAGCATATGCTGCGATGGATGAATACGATCTGGATGGTAACCCCGCCCACTGTTCGGTGCACATTGCGATTCGCGGCGGAGAGCAGACTTCAGATCTAGAGAAAACCATCCTGCACGAACTTGGTCACTGCCTTGGACTTGGACATTCGCTTTTTCCAAAGGCCATCATGAGCTACCGGCTCGAGGAAAACTCATTCGCCCTGGATGTGGACGACATGGTCGCCATTCGCCGGCATTACGCGGCTGATGGCACAGGTGCAGCCCTTCCACCCGGGTGCACCATCGGAAGAAAATCAGGCAAGAAAAGCCAAGCATCCAATATCACTTGGTTTATTGATCCATTTATCCTTCTCCTTCCCGCGATCGCTTGGTTGACGGGACGGCGCCTGCGGGGCTAAAACGTCCCTGACCCGGTAAACACCGCACCAGGACGATCGTTTATGACGCTACTGCAGCCCGCACTTCCTGATCTTTTCAAGTCGATGTCTGACGATGACGTCCATCAACTCATCAGCGCATCCAGAAAAAAACTTGGCGAGCGTTGCGTGATCCTTGGTCATCACTACCAACGGGACGAGGTCATTCGTCACGCGGACTACACGGGCGACAGCCTGAAATTGGCAAGGATCGCGCGAGATTTAAAAGAGACTCCTTATATCGTTTTCTGCGGCGTTCACTTTATGGCGGAGACTGCAGACATCCTGACAACGGGGCAGCAGCAAGTATCCCTGCCCGATCTGCAAGCCGGCTGCGAGATGGCTGACATGGCAGAGACGTGGGACGTCGAGGCCTCTTGGGCAGAAGCCGTGGCCGCCGGTGCCGGCACGATCGTTCCCGTGACTTACATCAATTCAAAAGCAAGCCTCAAAGCCTTTGTCGGTGACCACGGTGGCACGATTTGCACCAGTGGCAATGCGCGTGAAGTGATCGACTGGGCTCTTGCGCGGGGCGAACATCTTTTCTTTTTTCCCGATCAACACCTTGGGCGCAACGTGTGCAAGGCCATGGGTTTTGACACTGAAAAAGACATGCTGCTGTGGGATCCGAAAAAACCACTGGGTGGACATTCGCCGGAAAAAATCCGGGAAACCCGCATTTGGCTTTGGCAAGGGCACTGCCCCGTCCATGCCCTCTTTACCCTGCATCAGATTAAAAAACTGCGGACTGAAAAGCCTGGAATCAAAATCATTGTGCATCCCGAGTGTGCCATGGAAGTCGTTGATGCTTCCGACATGTCGGGATCAACCGAACAAATCATCCAGGCCATTGAGGCATCGCCGGCAGGAACTGTTTGGGCCGTGGGAACTGAAAAACATCTGGTTGAACGCCTTGCCACAAACAATCCCGACAAGGAAATAACAAGCCTCAATCCTTACACGTGCCTTTGTGGAACGATGAACCGGATCACGTCGCGCCATCTCGCCTGGGTTTTGGACGACCTTGTTCAAGGCAAGCCACTGCGCAACCCGATCACCGTCGACGAAAAGACAGCGTCCTCGTCGCTCGTGGCTTTGGACCGGATGTTCAACCTGCACTGAGATGAACTAACTATCCACGCTAAGGAAACCAAGATCCATGGCCATCTACATCGATCATTGCGGAACAACTCCACTGGCGCGTGAAGTGCGCGATGCAATGGTTGCCTTCATGGACAGCGGATCTTTTGCAAATCCAGCGGCACATCATCACGCAGCCGGAAGGGCGGCTTACATCTCCGTTGAGACTGCGCGCGCCAGCATCGCCGCCCACTTGAACGCGAAACCAGAATGGGTGCATTTCGCTGGTGGCGCCAGCGAGGCGAACAATATCGTCATCCACGGATTCGCCAAACGCTTTCGCCTTCACGGGTGCCGGATCCTGGTTGGTGCAACAGAACACAAGTCTGTTCTTGATTCCGCCTTGGACCTGAAAGATTCGGGCTTCTGTACGGTTGAAGTACTACCTGTTGGCAAGAGCGACGGATTGATTGATTTGGATGTGCTTGCAGCCAGACTTGCAGATAATCCAGAAAAAAAACCAACTTTGGTCGCTGTGATGTGGTCCAACAACGAAGTCCCTGCACGCAATCCCATTGATAAAATTGCCGAGCTCTGTACGAAACACAGGGCCTTCTGGCACTGTGACGCAGTTCAAGGGCTTGTTCGCGAAAAATGTGACATAAATACCCTTGGCGCATCGTCCATAGTCTTCGCTCCTCATAAGATATATGGCCCAAAGGGCATTGGCGTTTTAGTCATCCCGGAAAGAAACCCCATGCTGCGGCTTGAGGCACCCTTTCAAGGCGGCGAACAAGAACGGCGCTTGCGACCAGGTACGCTCAACACCCTTGCCATTGTTGGAACGGCTGCGGCGATGGATTTGCACGAACGCCGCCGGGGCGAACTGCTTGAACATCTTCGCGCGTGCGACGATGCCTTTATCAACGTCATGACAACAAAAGTCCCAGGTTTCCATCTGACCATTCCGCAGTCCAAGAAATGTCCCGGCATTGTGAATTTTTATATCCACAACGTGGATGCTCAAAGCCTGGTTCACGACGTCTCTGATAAAGTTTGCGCCAATCGCGGCGCAAGCTGCTCTGGTGCTGGCGGTGAAAAGGTTCGCCACGTCCCGGCTGCCCTTGGCCTGCCAGTCGAAATCGCCGCCAATGTCATCCGGGTCAGTTTTGGTTTTGTCAGCAGTGTGGAAGATGCAAAAATCGCCGCAGAAATTTTTGCAGCCGCCGCAACCTGACCCGTCATCCTGAGCCGCACCCCGTCATCCTGAGCGAAGCGAAGGATCCTTTCCTAAACCCGTCATCCTGAGCGAAGCGAAGGATCCTTTCTTACGCGTGGAAGAAAAGATTCTTCGGCCCAAGGCCTCAGAATGACGTGGGCTGCGGCTCAGAATGACGTGGGCTGCGGCTCAGAATGACGTGAGCTGCGGTTTCGGAATGACGAGAGCTCTGGCTTCGGAACAAATTGGACTAGACATTGTCCATGCAAGTATCCGCAAGATCGTGCCATCGCGGATTCATCTCGAAAATCATCGCGATTTTCTTTGAACGCGTTTTTCCCTTAATGCTCTTTTCCAGGGCGATTGCATCGTGCATCGAGTCAAGAAACTCAAAATACACAAGCTTTTTCGTGTGGTATTTGGAACTAAACGCTTCAGTGCCACCTGTCTTGTGCTGCGCAACTCGCAGTTCAATATTGGATGTTACCCCGGTGTACAGAACCGTATGTCCAGCGTTCGTCATGATGTAAACGTATCCACCCTTTTTCATTTCGGCTTATTACCAATTGGAATAGCGCAAGCGCCAAGGATATTTCATGGGACCGATGGGTTTAAAAAAATTTGAAGACAGGATTCTTCGGCTACGCCTCAGAATGACACGTAAGAGACAGGATTCTTCGGCTACGCATCAGAATGACGGGTTAAGAAAGGATCCTTCGCTAACGCTCAGGATGACGCGCGGAGGCTCAGGATGACGCGCGGAGGCTCAGGATGACGCGGAGGCTTAGGGCGAATGGGCCTGAGCGAAGCGAAGAACCCTTCGCTCCGCCCAGGATACCCGACCGCTTACCGCAGCAACTGCAAGGCCAGCTCTGAGCTGGTGTTTGCCTGCGACAAGACCGACACACCTGCCTGCATAAGGATCTTACTCGTCGCAAACTTCGCCGTTTCACTGGCGTAGTCAACGTCACGGATGCGGCTCATGGCTGCACTCAAGTTCTCGTTGGAGATCTCGATGTTTGTGATCGTCGAGTTAAGTCGCGACTGAACAGAACCCAATGTTGCACGGTATTCCGCGATGGAATTCAGGGCCGAATCCATCCGGTTGAACAAGTCCCCGGTTCCCGATGGGCCAAGGTCTTGCGCACCGCCTTCGCCATCAGGAAGGATGGCAATTTCATCCTGAGTGATTAAACTCAAGGCCTCGTTCAGTTTGGCAACCTCGTCCGTGTTGATCGTCAACACATCCGGATCGGTTGCCGGGTCGATGTCGGGCGGATTGCCGTCCATATCGCTGGCGCGGTTGGAGGCGCCGACGAACAGTTGAATTGGCCTTGATCCGTCCGACTTCAGAAGTTTCGAGCCGTTGAACTCCGTAGAGTCGACGATCCGGGCAACCTCCTGGCGCAGCTGCTGGAATTCCTTGTCTAGGAATGTTCGTTCGCGGTTACCCACCGTATCGGAAGCCGCTTGGGCAGCCAATTCCCGCATGCGCACAATGATGTTGGTGGTTTCATTCAAACCGCCCTCAGCCACTTGCAAGTAACTGATACCGTCGTTGGCATTTCGCTTTGCGACGTCCAAGCTTTTTGTCCTGGCCCGGATGCTCTCCGACACCGCAAGGCCCGCGGCATCATCTGCAGAACGGTTGATGCGTTGACCAGACGACATCTTTTCAAGTGATTCTCCGAGTGCCCTACGGTTTTCGGTCAACCTCCGTTGGGCAATCAACGATTCGACGTTACTTTTGATCCTGAGTCCCATGACACCCTCCCTGGCAAGTCAGCAGCCGCTGTCCTGCACAAAAAATGTTGAAATCCATTTCATAAAACGTTTTGTAGAAAGCGACTCTGATCAGCCCCTGAGCAAGGACAGAGCTTGCTCCGGCGCGGCATTGGCCTGAGCCAACACGGACAAACCAGCCTGGGTCAAAATGCGCGACTGGGTCAGACGCGCAGATTCTGCCGCGATGTCGACATCCTTGATGCGGCTACGGGCGGTTTCCATGTTTTCCACGTTCACGCCGAGGCCGTTGATCGCAGAGTTCAAACGACTCTGAACGGAACCCAGGGTTGCGCGCTCGGATGCGATCCGGTCAAGGGCACTGTCGATCGTGGTTAGCTTGGCCGAAATTTCGTCGCGAGCCGGAGCCGTTCCGCCAAGTTCGGCCGGGCCGATCTCTGAACCCTTACCCAGGCCAAGGCTTTCGGAATTGAACTTCAGGCCTTCCAGCCCAATGCGGATGGTGTCGATATTTTCTTCCGGGGCGGTACCGTTCGTACCAACCTGGATGACAAACTGGTCTTGCGTATTGTTTGGGTCGAATATTTTGGTCCCGTTGAATTCCGTGGACGAACCGATCCGGTCCAATTCGTCAACCAGCTGGGTATATTCACGGTTTAGGTAACCTCTTTCGCGATCCCCAATCGTATCTGTGGAAGATTGAACGGAAAGTTCGCGCAGACGAACCAGGATGTTGGTCATCTCGTTCATGCCGCCCTCGGCAACCTGAACCAGAGACACCGCATCGTTGGCGTTTCGTTGTGCGACGTTAAGGCCGCGGACTTTACCCCGCAAGCTCTCGGAAATGGCAAGACCGGCGGCATCGTCAGCGGATTTGTTGATCCGGTAGCCGGATGACAACTTCTCCATGCTGCTTTGCAACTGGCTGTTGCTGTCTGAAAGGAACCGCTGCGCCGTAAGACTCGAGACGTTTGTCCTGATACGCATTCCCATGACTAAATCCTCCTTGATCGTCCCCGGGGCCAAACCTTGGTCCCGGTTCATTGAAGCAAGCCTCACCCTGAAACTTGCAGGGGGTATTTCGTTGTTTTTGTGAAAAGCTTTAGAAGTTTTTTGCAAAACCACAAAAAACGAGTAGGTTGACTGTCATCTCGGGTGGTTGGACAACAATGACTAATAAATTCAGCGACTTGATAAATTTGGTAGAAGCGAAAATATGCCACTTTCCCATGGAAAAACGGATGGTTACTGTCGCTTGCTCGGGGGGTGTTGATTCTACAGCACTTTTTGCCGTTTTTTGTGAACTTTTAAAGGCAAAAAAGATTTTTTCGCTGAACATGTTTCATTTCAATTACGGGTTGCGCGGAGAGGAATCCAACGGGGACGAGGCGTTTTGCCGGGATTTGGCCAGCGGTGCCGGCGTACCTTTTATTTCTGTGCGAACTACAAAGGAGCAACGCGAAACCCGCCTGGGAGAGGGGGTTCAAGAGTGGGCTCGCAGGCTGCGTCGGCAATCCCTGAGTCAATTGGCCGAAGAAGGACAGCTGATTGCCCTGGCTCATCACGCAGATGATTCTGCGGAAACGGTGTTCATGCGCATTATGCGAGGAACGTCCCTGGCTGCAATGCGCGGCATGACGGAATGGGATGGTCCCTGGTGGCGGCCGTGGCTTCGTGTTCCCAAAACAGAAATCATTGCCGCGGCAGAAGAGCGCGGAATGCTGTTTCGCGAGGACTCCACCAACGAGAAACTGGACTACGCCCGAAACGTCGTCCGCCACAGGGTTTTACCGGAACTTTTGAGGCTCTGGCCGGCAGGCCGGGAAAAGCTTTTGGACCTTGCCGATGACGCACACGAGGTTGCTTCCTATGCGCTGATAAAGGCGCTCGAAGAGACCCATTTCAAATCAGAGAAAAAAGGGGAGGCAGCTGTTTCGGCTCATTGCAGTCGCGAGCGGCTTTCAATACTTCCAGATCCAATCGCCCTGGCTGTCTTGGCGCATCTGGCCCAGTCGACATCTGCAGGGGGCTGGAAGCAACTCTCCCGGGCCAACCTCCTAAAGGTTTTGACGGCGGCCAGGGCCGGAGGCCAGCCGCGGTTTGTCCTTGAATTGAGCAAGGGCCTTTACCTTGAGGCGACCCCGGACAGGGTGCGATCTTTTCCTGGTCCCGGTCTGACTTGAATCACGTGGGCGGTAATTTTTGCCCGCCAGGGGATTTGATGGCATCTTCAGGGTTATGATCAGAAGACGACAGTGCCGTTGCAATGCCCGGACTCCATTTGCGGAATCCGACTGGTTCTGCAACAAGTGACAGAGCGGAGGAATAAAATGAAGAATCCCCAGAAGCAGACGCCACAAATGAAAACCACCCTGGTCATAGCCAGCCTTTTGCTGGTCTATTTGCTCGTCCAGGTCGTATCAAGGCCAGCGGAAGAACAGAAAGCTCTCAAATTTTCTGAGTTCATCGAAGCCGTGCAATTGCCGGTAACCGACCAAAACCATGTGAAGGAAGTCACCTTTCGCGAGAATGACCTCATCGCCACGCGCGTGGATAACTCCACGTTCAAATCATATGGCCCGAATGACGCGGAACTTCGCAAGCAACTTCAAGAGAAGGGTGTGAAGGTCAATTTTGAGCCACCTGAAGAGGCTGGCCTCTGGAAGACCTTGCTTGTTAATTCGCTGCCGATGCTCCTTCTGCTTTTCTTGTTTTTCTTTTTCATCCGGCAACTCCAAGTCGGTGGCGGCAAGGCGATGTCTTTTGGGCGCAGCCGCGCCAAGCTCTTGAACGAAAACCAGGTCAAGGTCACTTTTGCAGATGTTGCCGGTATTGATGAGGCAAAAATGGAACTCGAAGAGGTGGTCGAGTTTCTTAAAGATCCGAAAAAATTCACTCGTCTTGGCGGGCGCATTCCGAAGGGCGTGCTGTTGATCGGATCGCCAGGAACTGGAAAGACCATCATGGCAAAGGCCATCGCTGGCGAGGCAGGAGTCCCATTTTTCACCATCTCCGGATCTGACTTTGTCGAAATGTTTGTCGGTGTCGGTGCAAGTCGCGTTCGCGACCTGTTTGAGCAGGCGAAGAAACATGCTCCCTGCATAGTATTCATCGATGAAATCGATGCCGTTGGTCGTCAACGTGGCGCTGGCCTTGGTGGCGGTCACGACGAACGCGAGCAGACCCTTAATCAGCTGCTCGTTGAAATGGACGGATTTGAGGCCAATGAAGGAGTCATCATCATTGCGGCAACTAACCGGGCCGACGTTCTGGACCCGGCGCTTCTGCGCCCGGGACGGTTTGACCGGCGTGTCATGGTGCCAAAGCCAGACATCCGCGGACGAGAAGGCATCTTGAAGGTCCACACGAAAAAAGTTCCTATTGGAAGCGATGTGTTCTTGGCGAAAATCGCACAGGGGACCCCAGGATTTTCGGGGGCTGATCTTGAAAACCTTGTTAATGAAGCCGCCCTGATTGCAGCGCGCGCGAACTGCAAAGAGGTTTCGATGTCGCACTTCGAACTGGCGAAGGACAAGGTCCTCATGGGACCGGAGCGTCGCTCCCTGATCATGAACGAGGCCGAAAAACGCAACACTGCCTACCATGAAGCAGGACATGCAATCGTGGGTCTGTTTACCGAGCATGTAGATCCAGTTCACAAGATCAGCATCATCCCGCGAGGGCAGGCACTCGGCGTCACGATCATGCTCCCCACGGAAGACCGCTTGACCCTGACCAAGGAATACGCCGAGGGAATGATCGCATATGCCATGGGTGGACGGGCGGCCGAGGAACTTATTTTCCACAAGCAGACGACCGGGGCTGGAGACGACATCAACAAGGCTACGGACATTGCCCGCAAGATGGTCTGCAATTGGGGCATGAGTGAAAAACTTGGGCCACTTTCGTTAGGCAGGAAAAACGAAGAGGTCTTCATGGGCCGCGAAATGGGTCAGAGCCGAAACTTCTCGGAAAAAATTGCTGAAGAAATTGATTCCGAAATTCACCGCATCGTCACCACGGCCTATAAAAAGGCACTGAACATCTTGCGCGTCAATCGTGACAAGTTGGACATTCTCGCAGAGGCGCTCTTGATCAAGGAAACCGTTGAATCAGCGGATATGGCCCGCCTCATGCGCGGCGAGCCGCTGATCACCGAAGAGGACCGTCGCAACTACGAAGATGCGAAAACCAGAAAAGCGACTCCGGAATTACCCGTGAAACCCGAGGCCGCTGCTGAACACGGAAAGTCTGATGCTCCGAATCCAATCATGCAACCAGCGGCATCTGCAACCTGATGGTGAGACGTTTTGAGCCGAAACGGTTTTTGATTATGGGCGTCATCAATGTGACGCCCGATTCCTTTTCAGACGGTGGAAAGTGCGAAACGCCTGATGCCGCCCGTACCGCTGCCTTGCAATTGCTTGAAGATGGTGCAGACATCGTTGATTTCGGTGCTGAATCAACCAGACCTGGCGCGACTGAGATTTCTCTACAGGTCGAACTTGATCGTTTGATGCCAGTTTTAGAGCGCGTTCGCCGGGAAATACCTGGGTTCAAAATCAGCATCGACTCCCGCAGGGACGAAGTGTTTTTGCAATCGGCAGATACCGGCGTGAAATGGTTCAACCGGGTAGGCAAGGTACCGGCGCACGATGTGTTGAAGCGTCTGGCGGCGACAGACCAGGCGAAATTGGCGGTGACGCACATGCACGGTATCCCGGAATCCATGCAAACTGATCCCCTCAACCGTGAAGACGCATTGGACGCCGTAAACAATTTTTTTGAGGTTGTGGATCGTCAACTGGATCTGGCTGGCTTTGACAGAAACAGGGTCTGGTTTGACCCCGGAATTGGTTTTGGAAAGGGCATGGCCGGAAATCTTGCACTGCTCGGCGAGATAAGGAAATGGATTGAAACCAGACAGGTGATGGTCGGCGTGTCGCGAAAATCATTCATTGGCAGACTTTTTGGGATGGAATCCCCGGTTGACCGGGACGGGCCAGGAAAAGCCATCGAATCGATGTGTGCCTTTGCGGGTGCAGGCATTATCAGAACCCATGACGTGAAGGGCCTTTCAACAATCAGGCAGAGAATGGCGGGCGGGCATTAATGCGAGAGATTCTGGAACAGTTTAGCGTTTGGGCGATTGTTGACATTGCGATCATCGCATTTGTCATCTATCAGGCTCTTTTGCTGATCCGGGGCACCCGCGCTGCGCAGATTCTGACCGGCATTCTTTTTGTTGTTGCGGCGTTTTTGCTCTCGTCTATCGTACCGTTGACCACATTGAACTGGGTGATGAACAAGTTCTACTCCAGTTTCATCATCATATTGATCATCTTGTTTCAAGACGACATCCGCCATGTACTGTCGCGGATGGGAAAAAAATCATTTATTCCTGGTGCTGACCGCGTGGCGTCGCACCATGTCCTTGATGAGATTGTCCGCGCCGCCACGTCAATGGCCAGTAAACGTATCGGGGGACTGATCGTCCTCGAGCGTAACATCATCCTGGGCCGTTACATTGATGTCGGCGTGCTAATCGACGGACGGATTTCCAAGGAACTTCTTGTTTCCATTTTTCACCCGTCCTCTCCAATCCACGACGGCGCCGTAATCATCCAGCGTGGCCGCGTCGCGGCTGCCGGATGTTTTCTGCCCCTCACGCGAGAAGAAAATCTGGATCCGAACATGGGAACTCGCCATCGTGCCGCCATTGGGATCAGCCAGGAAACTGATGCCGTCGTCGTTCTTGTATCCGAGGAAATCGGGTCTGTGACCCTTGTGGTAGACGGCAAGGTGTCACGAAAACTCGACGCAAGGCAGCTTCGCGAACAACTCAATGACCTGTTGATGGGTGAAGAGGAATTCAGTGACCGTGCGGATAGTTCGGGCGGCAATGGGTCGGCCAAAGGAATCACAAAAGCTCCGACTCCAGCTGTCGAGGGTCAGTCAAAATGAAACCTCGCATCCGGGGCTTGGTCCTCGAAAACCTCCCCTATAAAATCACGGCCGTCATCCTTTCTTGCATGCTGTGGTACATCGTCCAAGGTGAAGAAATCCTTGAGGTCAGCAAGCGCATTGCCGTTACGGTAGCTGTGCCGGATGGATATACGATCAAAGGACCGACCCTTCGCTACAAGGATGCGACCTTGCGGGGGCCACGCGTTTTGCTCGGCCAATACCTCGAAGGGAAAAAACCCTTGGATGCTACGATCAAGATTCCTCCTGGCAAGGCCGGACAACTGCGTTACCGGGTCGACCGGGAAAATTTGACGACCTTCGACCCAAGGGTAAAGCTCACGATTCATGACCCCTTTATTGTGGTCACAGTGGATGAGGTTGCTTCCAAGAAGGTCACCGTTCGGGAGGTCCTTCAGGGTGTTCCAGCGGCGGGTTATATGCTGGAAAAAGTGGTTATTGATCCGGACACCATTACCATCAGCGGGCTAAAGGTGGATCTGGCAAAAATCACCCAGGTCGTAACCGAACAAATGAACGTCTCTGGCCTCAACCAGCCCAAGGTATTTGAAGTCAATCTGGTAAAGACCGGGCTTGGGGATGTTCAATTCTCTGCCACCAGGGTGAACGTCAGCGTTGCCATCGGGGAACAAAAGGTAAACAAAAAATTCTCTTCAATCCCGATAGAAGTGGTGGGGGCAGAGTACCTTAACCATGTTCGCCCACAATTTGCATCCATCGTGGTTCAGGGCACGCCAGGCGTGCTCAGCTTTATCAAGAAGTCCGACCTGCGGGCATTTGTTGATGTGCGTGATTTAACCCCGGGAAGGTATGAACGTGAGCTTCAAGTGAAAATTCCGTCTGAAACGGTATTGATTGAAACATATCCGAAGGCCACATCCGTTGAGATTTATAATCAACGACGCCTGCGCTAGAAGTTCGGGATTCACAAGGGAATCGTGAAAGGACGTTTGAATGACTAGGTTATTTGGTACAGATGGAATTCGCGGAGAAGCCAATACATATCCCATGTCGCCCGATCTAGTCCTTCGACTTGGCCAGGCCATCGGCGTTTACTTTCGCACCAAGATGGCACATCCGAGGATCTTGATTGGCAAAGACACACGGCGAAGCGGTTACATGCTTGAGCAGGCTTTGTGCTCTGGAATTTGTAGCGTTGGCGTAGACGCATTTTTTCTTGGTCCATTGCCGACCCCAGGCATTGCTTATCTTACCAGGGGCCTTCGGGCATGCGCAGGAATCGTGATCTCGGCATCACACAATCCATTTCATGACAACGGAATTAAGATATTCAGCAGCACGGGTTTCAAGCTGCCAGACGAAGATGAAGACAAACTGGAAGCTCTTTTGAAGAGCGACGATCTGGAAAATCACGCTGTCCACGGCGCAGATATCGGCGCCGCGCGCCGCATTGAGGACGCCATTGGCCAGTACGCCGTTTTTCTGAAAGAACAGTTCCCCAAGCATTTGACGTTGGATGGTTTGCGTGTGGTCATCGACTGCGCCAACGGAGCGTCCTACCGGGTCGCCCCAAAAGTTTTTTCGGAACTTGGCGCTGAAATTTTTATGCTTGGTGTTGACCCTAATGGAATCAATATCAACGAGCACTGCGGTGCCCTTCATCCACAAACTTTGCGCGAAAAAGTAATGCTCTACAAAGCAGATATCGGCATCGCACTTGACGGTGACGCCGACCGCCTGGTCGTGGTGGACGACAAGGGTGAAATTTTGGATGGTGATGAACTGCTCGCCATCTGCGGCATTCACATGCTGCAGAAGAACAAGTTGCGCAACCGGGCTCTAGTTTCAACCATCATGAGTAACATGGGTCTGGAGATCGCCATGGCCCGTCACGGTGGCAAAGTCGTCCGGACGAAGGTGGGCGACCGCTACGTCATGGAGGCCATGATCAACGGCGACTACAATCTGGGCGGGGAACAGTCTGGTCATTTGATCTTTCGGGATTGCGCTACGACGGGTGACGGTCTCATGGCGGCGCTCAACCTGCTTGAAATCATGGTCGAGAGTGGCAAAAAGGTTTCGGAACTTCGCCATTGCATGGAGCGTGTGCCGCAGACCATGCGCAACATCAAAGTGAAAGACAAGGTCCCACTGGATCAAATGCCCGACTTGACCGGCTTCATCAAACTCTGTGAAGCAAAATTGGCCGGAAAAGGTCGCGTGCTCGTTCGTTATTCCGGCACGGAGAACCTTGCCCGCATCATGGTCGAAGGCGAAGATGAAAGTGTTATCGACAACATGGTCGATGAGATCGCAGATCAAATGCAAAAGTCCATCATCAATCATCAACAGGCAAAAGCAGCTGCGCCAACGGGTAAAAAATCGTGATCCGGCTTGGCGTCAACATTGACCACATTGCAACCGTTCGCCAAGCGCGAGGTGAGTCGTATCCTGACCCCGTGCAGGCTGCCGTTTTTTGCGAACTCGGTGGGGCCGACAACATCACATGCCATCTGAGAGAAGACCGTCGCCACATTCAAGACCGCGATGTTCCTTCTTTGAAGGACTCCATCAAGATTCCGCTTAATTTTGAAATTGCCGGAACGGAAGCCATGATTCGCCTTGCCCAACAAATCATGCCCCATGCGGTAACGCTCGTCCCTGAGAAACGAGAGGAGCGAACCACAGAAGGTGGCCTCGATGTCGCTGGTCAAATGCGCGACTTGAAACCAAAAATTGCGCGACTGAAAGACTGCGGGATCCTCGTCAGCCTTTTCATTGAGCCAGAGGACCACGCCATTGAAGTCTCTGCTGAACTTGGCGCAGATGCCGTCGAGTTTCACACGGGATCTTGGTGCCATCAGATGTCGGCCTGCCGTCGTACGCGAGAACAGGTGGCCCTGACTGCCAAGTTAAACCATGCCTCGGCCCTGGCGCACCGATTGGGTCTTCAAGCGCATTTTGGCCACGGCCTGAATTACACGAATGCCATGTGGCTTCAGCATGTCGAGCATGCCGAAGAGGCCAACATCGGGCACGCCATTGTGGCCCGGGCACTCTTCACCGGCCTCAAGGAAGCCGTCCAGAACATGAAAGAACTTCTAAATGACCCGCGCCATCGCCCATAAACGACTGTGGGAGCGTGTGGCCGGAGAAGACGATCTCCGGGACATCGCCACGGCCACGAGCCTTGCCTTGGCAGGCACTTCGCCTTTTTGCCTGTGGCTCGTGGGACCCGTCGGGGCTGGAAAAACGACCCTCTCCGGAGCCCTGTTGCATGCCATGGGGTTGCCTGAAAAAGTCCCGGTGCTTTCTCCTACCTATACATACCTCCAAGAATACACGCTCCCCGATGGCCGCCGCGTGGCTCACCTGGACCTCTACCGCGGAACCGCTTTGGAGGCCCTTGAAGACGCTGGAGTTTTCGCTGATTTAATCAATTATTCTGGTGTGTTAATTGAGTGGCCGCCGATGGATGGTGCGTCCATTTCGGCAGCCGAAATGGGTTTTGCCCCGTCGCATATTATGGTCATCACACCGGTGGAAAGTGGTGCCAAACGCCACTACCAATTAGCGGTTGCAGGATAGAGGCCTCTTGGATATACACCTCCACTCGTTCTGAGGATGCACCCGTAGTTCAGCTGGATAGAATACTAGACTACGAATCTAGGGGTCGGAGGTTCGAATCCTTCCGGGTGCGCCACTCTCTCCTTCTCCCTCTCCCTCATCATATCAATTCCGTCATCCTGTGCCGCATCTCGCGATCCTGAGCTGCAGTCGATGCCAGGCGCACTCTAGTAGAGCAGTTCTAAACTCAATGAGCGACTCCTTCGGATGGAATTCGGGGAGTAGCTTCATCCTGATCCACCTCTGGCAAAACAAAACCAATTTGACCACTTGCCTGCATCTGAATGCAGCCAAGTTTAGTTTCTAAGTTTCCATCAGGATCGTCCCGTCCGGTCGGAAGCGATGACGTTTCATCCAGCGAACCCAGGCTCTGTTTTAAAAATGGCAACTCGGTCTGATTTTTGATGGCTTCGAAAATAAAATTTCGCGTGGAAAATTCATCCATCAGGAGGCTCTGGCCAACTCCACTTTCCATGATCAAATGTGAGTCCAGCCCAAGACGCGGAAGGCAGGTTGACTTCAGTGGAACGCCTATAGAAATCCCCGAGCCATGAATTCCATATTTTCCAATATTGACTTCCGACACCATGAGGGCTTTGCCAGAGCCAACCGTTTGATCGACGTAGAAATAACCATGACGCATCATGTAATGGCCGGAGCTGCTCAGGATCAGTTGGACGAATCCACCTGTCTCCAGTTCAAGGCGCCATTCACGCAGGGTATGACGGGGAGCTGCTGCACGCCCTGACCCCGCCTGGTTCAGGACGGAATTTGCATCAGCCAATGCAGACTTGGCCCGGCCAACTGAGGCACACCCATGCACCAGAAAGGCTAGACCGACTGCAGCCCAGCCTGTGAGAGCAAATCTGGCAAAACGGAAGTTTCCGCTCTGCATGACAAAAACCTCCTCTTGAGAACCGGCGAAGGCCGGCCACAGAAGGCTTTTGCGGAACAATCAAGGGAAACTAAAGAAATAAGTTTGTAAGAAACTATATTTATTGAACTTAATGATTTCAATTGGCGAAAAAACAACAGTTGAAATCGCCTCAGTAGGCGACTTCCAGAAGGGTTGCCTTGTTGATCTGGCAAGTTTGCCCGGGAGAGCGCGCGTTGCGATTAAAGAAAACGACAACCTGATAGTGCTCGCGAGCCGGCCAGATGCCGCCGCGGTAATCATCGTAGGCCCGCAAGGAAAAATCGTAAGCGAAGGTGTTGTTGGACCGGCTGAAGGATTCGGGGCTGCGGTCCTCATAAACCTTTGGGTCTGCGGCATTGCCGGCCTTCAAGCGTTCCATTGAATCATTAACAGCCGCCAGTCGGGCCTCTTCCAAACAAGGGGTCACCCGATGGCTTGAAACCGAGGCAGCAAGGCTCACGGTGGCACTGGCCAGCATCAAGCCGAAACGGAACATGTTTGCGTTGATCATCAAGGCGCCTCCCGGCAGAAGTGTCTGCCTCAGGATTGCGCGTATAATGCTAGTTGGGCAAGGGTTACAAGGATATTTTGGATCATTTCACCGTGAGCACGGGAAAGGCTCCAAGGATACCGTTCAAGATAAATTGGACCGCAACGGCCGTGAGGATCACGCCCATGATCCGGGTCAACAGGTTAAGACCCGTTCGACCAAGCACCTTGTAGAGCAGAGGCGCGCCCTTTAACGTCAAGTGCGATGCCCCTAGCGCGCCAGCAATGGCAACCAGCAGGCCCGTCATCTGCCCGATGCCCCGGGCCTCGCTTGCAAATAGAACAACTGTTGAAATGGCACCTGGGCCGGCCAGTAGCGGCATTCCCAAAGGAAATACGGAAATGTCGTCACGGGCCATGCCCTCATACTGTTCTTCCGGTTGGACCCGCGAGCGGCTCGAATTGAGTTGGGCGATCCCCAAAAGGAGCAGGAGGATTCCACCAGCAATCTGAAATGCCGGCAGCGTGATGCCAAAGATTCGAAAGATACCCATACCTGTCAGGCCAAAGGTGCAAAGAATCGCCAGCGCAATCTTTGTCGCCTTGTGCCGGGTTTGACGAAGCGCCGCTGGTGAATACCCCTCCGTCAGGCTCAAATAAATCGGGACGACTGCAAATGGATCCACAATCACAAAAATTGCGACGAAGGTGTTGAAAGTGAAGAGTAAATGTTGGATCAATGCCGTTGGCTCCGGGGAGGTTTGGCAAGCTCGCGCCTGCCTCTATCTTACGGGTTCGATTTAACCTTTACAAACTTGCGGCCTTGCCGTATCCCGAACCCTCTTTTTGCCAGGTTGGGGCATGTACGAACTCCGCTGTGAATCGCTAGAAAAATCATTCGGAAGCTTCGTGCTTCAGCCGCTGGATCTTGCTATCCAACCGGGTGAATTTTTTTCGCTTCTTGGCCCATCGGGCTGCGGGAAAACGACGGTTCTCAGGCTCCTTGGCGGATTTGAACAGGCAACGGGCGGCAGGATCATGCTTGGCGACCGTGACATCACCCGGCTCCAGCCCCACAAACGCAACATCCACACCGTATTTCAACGTTACGCCCTCTTTCCGCACCTGAGTGTTTTTGAAAACGTGGCCTTCAGCCTGCGCCTAAAGGGACTAGCCAAGACCGAAATCCAGCGCCGCGTGGACGAAATCATGAATTTGACTGAGATTGGCACGCTGGCTGATCGGCGCATCCACCAACTCAGTGGTGGTCAGTCCCAACGCGTTGCCCTGGCCCGCGCTCTGGTCGACCAACCTGCCGTACTGCTCCTTGACGAGCCGTTTTCGGCCCTTGACCCATCCCTGCGCGTGCGGGTCCGGGAGGAGATGCGAACCATCTGCAAAAAGGTTGGCGCGACCTTTATCCTGGTTACCCACGACCAGGAGGAAGCCCTTCAGCTGTCTGACCGTCTGGCTGTCATGAAGGACGGGCGTTGCCTTCAAGTCGGGACCCCAAAGGCCATCTACGAGGATCCGTCGGACGCCTTTGTCGCCAGTTTCATAGGACCGGTGAATGAAATCCGCGGTGAACTTGCCGAAAACAAACCAGGCGAATGGACGGTTTCGTCTGCCATGGGGACGTTCAAAGTCAGGAAAAACGGAATTGCCCTGCCGCGGGATGTCTCCATGCTCCTGCGCCCTGAAAAAATGCGCCTCTTGCGCCAGCGTTCCAACACCCAGGAAAACCTTCTCGAAGGCGAAATCCAGGACCTGACTTATCTGGGCTCGCGAACGGAATACACCATCAAGACACACGACAACGTCTTCAAGGTCTCTGAGGCTGAGTTGGAGCGCCAAAAAAAGCGCCTCCTCAACCGGCGTGACCGCGTCTTCCTGACCTGGAAGACCGAGGACGCCATCTTGCTCCCCCAGAGTGCTCCTAAATGAAAAAGCTGGTTCTGCGCCTGCGCGACTTGCCACCGAGCGCCTGGATCTTTTTCGCTTGGCTCGTCACCCTGAGTGTTCTGCCTTTTTTAATCATCCTCGCCATGAGTTTTGCGGTCCGTTCTGAATCAGGTCTGATTTCATGGACCTTCACGCTGGCAAACTATGAACGTGCGTTTCACCTGGTGTACTTGAAGGTTCTCGCCAAAACGATTTTCCTGTCCCTTGGCGCAACCATTACCTGCCTGCTGGTAGGTTTCCCCGTGGCGTACTATCTGGCACGAGCGACTCCAGAAAAGCGCCAGATGGGGCTCATGCTTCTGTTCATTCCGTTTTGGACGAATTTTATTTTGCGGATTTACGGGATCGTGTCGATATTTGGCAACCACGGCCTATTGAACCAGACCATCATGCGCCTTGGATTAACCGACTCGCCCATTGAAATCCTTTACACACGCTTTGGGATTTACCTTGGACTCGTTTACAACTACCTGCCATTTCTTGTGGTCCCGATTTTTTCTGCCCTTGAGAAATTTGACCTTTCACTGCGCGAGGCAGCGATGGATCTCGGGGCAAACCGTTGGCAGACTTTCACTCGCGTGCTGCTCCCCAACGTGCGCGAGGGGATCGCCATTGGCAGCCTGTTTGTCTTCATCCCCATGATGGGTGAGTACGTGATCCCGGATATTCTGGGCGGGGCAAAGGAAGTGTTTCTGGGCCGCGTGATGGTTGAGCAGTTTTTTACCATGCAGGACTGGCCGTTTGGATCGGCTCTGGCCAGTGTGCTGTCCATGGGACTCATGATTGCAGTATGGGTCCGTATGCGGTTCGAACAAAGAAAGGCGGGACCAACAAGTCATGGCCTTCGCTAAAACTACAACTCCAAGGTCCACCCCGCCTGAATCAGCGGCTGTCGTCCGGCCGAACAATATTTTCATTACGACCATGTTCTGGGCCACAATGGGTTTTCTTTACCTGCCCCTTGCCTACTTGGTGGTCCAGGCCTTTCTGACCGACCCAGGAAACATCGCGAGCGGCTTCACCATGGAGTGGGTGCTTGCCCTCCTTCACGGCGACTCCCTCTGGGAACCCCTCATGAACAGCCTCATCATCGGGGTTGCCTCGGCCACGATTGCCACGTTCATTGGGACTCTTGGAGCCGTTGGTTTTGGGCCGTTTTCAACCGTCCTGCCGCCGAGCCTTACCGCACTCATCATGCTCCCGATTCTAATTCCAGAAGTGATTACAGGACTGTCTTTACTGCTGTTTTTTCTGCTGTTCCGCTTTGAACTTGGTGCCACGACGGTCGTGCTCGCCCATGCCAGTTTCAGTGCTAGCTTTGTTTATTTCATCATGATTGAGCAGCTGCGAAAGCTGGACCCGAACCTGGGCGAAGCGGCCTATGACCTCGGAGCCGAGCCCGGCCAAATTTTCTGGAAGGTGATCCTGCCCAACATCGTCCCGGGTCTCATTGCGGGATGGCTGCTCTCGTTCACCATCTCATTTGACGACTTTTTAATTTCTTTTTTCACCAGCGGAGCTGGTTTGATCACATTACCCTTGAAAATTTACTCGCTCATGCGCATAGGTTTTTCACCTGAGTTAAATGCCATGTCTCTGGTTATGATCTGCCTGTCGACCGGGTTGGTCATGGTTTTGTGGTCGAAGGAGCAAAGCCGTAAATGGGTGATCAGCGGATCTTGAAGGTTCTTCTAAATGGCATGCTTGCCATAATCCTGATCGGCGGAGCCGGTTTTTGGTTCGCACGCAAGTCGAACGACTCCGCCCAACCAGTCCTTCGCATCTGTGCCTGGAGCAATTACTTGCCCCAGAATGTTCTGACTCAATTTCAAAAACAAACCGGAATCAGAGTCGAGCTGTCTTTTGTCAGCAGCAACGAGGAACTCTTTGCGAAACTAAAAGCTGGCGCAACCGGATTCGACCTTATTCAGCCGTCAGACTATATGTCACGCCAGATGATTCGCCTTGGAATGCTGCGGGAACTCGACCATGGCCAGCTAAAAAACCTGGGCAATCTCATGGAAGATGTCCGGAGCCCGGCTTGGGATCCTGGACTGAAATACACAGTCCCGTTTTCTTGGGGGACAACGGGGCTGGTCATCAACACAGCCAAGGTCCCTCTGTCACCCGGTGAAATTCCTGGGTGGGGAATGTTGTTTGAATCTCCGGACCCCAAACGCACGTCGCTTTTGGATGACATGCGCGAGGTTTTTTCCGCAATGTTGATCTGGAAAGGTTCAACTCCCAACGAACGAAATCATCAAAAGCTAGAAGAGACCTTGGCGGGACTTCGCAACATTCGTGAAAATATTCTGATGTTTACTTCGGAACCGCGCCAATATCTGGCCCGATCTGAACTGAATATTTCTCATGCCTATTCGATGGATGCCCTGCAAGCAGCCGAGATGAAACCAGAATTCAAATACTTCATCCCACGCGAGGGCGCTGTCCGGTGGGCAGATAATTTTGCCATCCCCACCTCTGCAAAACATGTTGCAGAAGCCTACCGTTTCCTGGATTTCATTCTGGATGCGAAGGTGGCCAGTGAATTGGCTTTAAAAGGTCATTTCTCAACGCAAAATCAGCCCGCCTGGGATCTTCTTCCTGAAGCCGAGAAAAACAACCCGGTCCTGTATCCAGACCAAGCCACAAAAGCACGGCTATATTATCTGGAAGACCTTGGTGATTTGCTGGTTCTCATGAACCGGATGTGGGCCGAGTTAAAAATCTGAAGTTAAAAATCAAACCATGGGCCAGCTTTATTCCTTGCGGGCCAGCTTGCGGCGCGCCTCAGAAAGAGCCTCTTCCCGCGTTTCGCCAAGTCCGTTACCAAGATAAGCCCGAGTCAAACCGATCACAGGATCTCCGGATCCTGCCGTGAAAGTGACGTTACACAAGATTTCCGTAACCATGTACCCGGTCTGGACCATAGGCGGAAAATCCTTTCGCTGGCAACTTAGTCCAGCTTCGTTGTTGTTTTGTGCTGTTGCCATTGCAAACCCTTCTTCCGAGAGCAGCCGAGCAACCACCGTGCTCACTGCAGCCGCTTCTTGATCTTTCGGTTGAAGGGAAAAAGCGAACCTGGCAAAAACTTCGCCCGCCGTCGCATCAAGATCAGCGAGATCGGAATCATTCAACATTGCGCATGAATTGAAGGTTCTGCAAACGGCAATCAGATCTTTGGCAGCCGCACCTTCCGCACGCGAAAGGTAGCGCGCGCGGGCAGCAGTAGACAAAAGATCTTGACGAGATGTGGAAACAGTCCGCAAGGTCTGCCGCAGGGAAGATGCCTCTCGAAGAACCGGCTGAACGCGAAGCTGGATATTGCGGAAGAACACCGCTTTTTCAAGTTTAGTGACCACCTGCCAACGGGCGCCGTCGCGGCACCGCTTGGCCACGCCCATTCCGGTGAGCATGGCATCTACCGTCGACTGGGTCAGGTTTGAGATTTCGACCGAACGGTTGGATTCTTGAGTTGTACCAGACGATGAAATCTTGGTTTGAATCTGCCGGACGAGATCTGCGGCAGCCGCGTTCGTTGCATCATCGGAAGTGAAGGACTCACCAAATCCGACGAAAATCGAAGCCTCATTCTGAAGCCTCAGTTTTTCTGACGCCTCGAGGCAATTAGCCGCATGATCGTGTGACGGGTCTTGCTCTTGGACGCTGCCCCGAACCGGCTCGGACTTTAATGCTGCGCTCAATTCTTGACGCGCAGAACAGGAGGCCGAGGCCGCCGCAAGTGCGACGCCCCCGACCGCCCCGATTAAAGTTGCAATGTGCCGGCGTCGGCGCCTCACTGGGCGCTCTCGGCTTCTGCTGGCGCGGCACCCTCTTTGGCAATCTGGTCCAAAAATGCCTTCTGGCCTTCGAGTAACTTCTTTCTGATTTCCGGGTTGGTTGCATTGGTCTCTGTCGCCTTGCGGATTTGCTGGTCGAGCAAGGTTTTTTGAATGGCGACTTTAGCGGCGCAACGAACCTTCAAAACACGGCTTCGGCTGGAATCGCTCTCTTCAAACTTCTCCCAATAACGCTCGGAAATCTTGGCGCCACTTAGCTTGAGGTTGCTCAAGTAGGCGACGTTGCTTTCGATGGCCACATCCGCCGTGGCGGAGTTTTCGGTGACTTGACCGGCAGCCGTTATTCCGTCCTTGATTTGGCGGACAAATTCGGCGCGGGCCATATCGCTCGCCGCCTTGACGCATGCTTCGGGGCGGGAATTTCCGTCCATGGTCAACGTCTGGATGTAAATTACGTTCCCTTTTTCCTCAAGCATAGGCTCTATTCCGGTAGCCCACTTCGGAGTTTCCTTCAGACCACCAATTCGTTCGATGACTCGCGAGGCATCGAAACCAGGAGCAGCAACCGCCTCTTCCGCGCCCTTGGACTGGGCGGCTTTGTCGCTTGTGCAGCCCGAAAACGCAGCCAAAGGAAGTGCAAGCAAGGCAACGGATTTGATCATTCGCGTACAAAAGCTCATCTGACTTTCCCCTTAAAGGAAGACCGGTTGAATTTGAAACACAGCGGAACCTTTATCTTATCATGCGCGGCAAGGAACAGGATGGGCCCCCAGGAAGTTAAATTCTTCTTTAGTTCCGGTTGGTTATAATATTCGCAGGACTGACCGCCGGACGAAGAAACGGACTTATCGAGTCCTCACACCAAACGGTGCAGTGTGGCACGCACCTTGCTCAAGTCGGCCCAGCAACACTTTGGAGGTTTCCATGAAGTTCGCCGTGAGAAAATCAGTTAACGTTTCGGTGGCATCCATTTCATTCCTGTTTTTAGTGAATGCCTGTGGCGCGAAAGCAAATGAAAATGCCTTTCTGCGCTTTGCACAAGCCGACCTGGAAGTTTCTGGCGAGCATGCTGAGGCTCTGTTTCGGTTGCTTGAAGAGGCTGGCATCAAGGCCGATACCGTTGACGGGCGCGTGATTATTGGCGCTACGACCCTGACCGCTGACAAGGTCCATTGTTCGGTTGCATCCACGGCCAACCAGGACAAGCGTTGTGAAATCAAAAAATCGGGCGAGGCTTACGACGTGTCCAAGGCCTCTGTTGCGGCAAGAGCGGTTAAATCCCTAGACAGCCTTGGCGCTCAGGTTGACCCGCGACTCGTTGGAGCCATCAATTACGAAATCAAAAATGTCAGTTGCACTTCGCCGGTCGTGCCAAATCCGGAAATATCTTGCTCCTACGAATTGAGCCAGGGCCGGAGCGACCTCGGCCTGGAACTTTCTGGTGTTGACGCGTCAACTTTTTTTGACTCGATGGAAGCCTCTGGCCTCCAACCAGCTACCATCGATGGTCAGGTGATCTATGGATCAACGACGCTGCCATGGCACGCAAGATGGTCGAGGTGATGGAACGCATCGGGGCAAAAGTGAACCTACAACTGGTTGGCGCCAACAACTACCAGGTCCTTGAAGTGAGCTGCACGAAGCCGGTGGTTCCGAACCCGGAAGTGTCTTGCCACCTTAAGCTGGTTAAATAATCGCCTCATCGCATGATAAGGTTAAAGGCGGGGAGTTGTGGCATGATCAAGATCGGGGTAACCTCGAGTCATGCTGCCCCGTCATTCAAGCCCTAAGTCATCAATCCCCTGGATTATCGGCGGCGGCGCGTTGATCGCTGGTGCCATACTTCGCTTCTACATGACCTACGTCGTGTTCCGGCCGAGCGAACACATTTTTAGCGACATGCAAGGCTACGTCACTTTGGCGCAACGCCTGTTGAACTCAAATTACACCTTGAATTCCTTTGACCTGATCCAACCACTTGGGACAGGCCTGCTTTTGGCTGGAAGTTTCCGCCTTACAGGCGGCCTCCATGCGGCTGACGCCCTGTGGCTTTTCATGTCCATTGCCGCCCCCGTCTTTTGGTTTATTGCAGCCCGCAAAATGGCAGGGCCCGTGTTGGCTGCTGCCGTCGCCGTCTGGGCTTCACTCGATTTCAGTATGATTTCATTCGGCAGCCTTTTCATGTCAGAGACACCTTTCGCTTTTTTTATTGCGGCAGGAACTGCCTGCCTTGCGATGGCGATGACAAGTCAGGGGCGTTTTTCCAAACCCTGGTCGTTCGCTGCCGGAATTTTATGGGGAATCAGCCTGTTGTTTCGTCCCCACGGGATCTGCATGCTGTTTACGATCGTGGTTGTCGCGGGCGTTGGAATTTGGAACAGGCGGTACGATAAGAATGCCATCCGGGGGCAGGCCGAAACGGCTGTTGTACAAACCCTTCTGCCTTTTCTTTTTATCGCAACCATCTTTGGGGGCTATTTCTCCTTCAAATCTGGACGGCCAATGCTCACCTCGTTGGGTGCCGGTTGTAATATGGTGATGGGGCGCCTGCCGGATGCGGCCGAATCACGATTTGAAGAACCGGGAACAGGCATTTTCCACTTTTACGGAAGCCCCGTTGCCCATCAAAGAAACCCGAAGGGAAAATTCAAATTTGATTTCAGTATTGTGGACAATGCGGCTGCCATGAAGGAAGCCATGAGGATGTTCGGAAGAGATCCTGTCCAGTATCTGACCCTTTCCTTTAAAAATGCGAATGATTCGATTTTCGGAAACGACCCTTGGCCCGCGAACCAGATGCCAACCGCAACGCTGCTTAAGTTTTACGAAGTTCTATTTTTACTTTTTGGAATAATCCCTGCGCTTGCCTTGGTATTTCCACCGTTCAGGATCGTGAGGGGCAGCGAAGTTTTAACCGCAAGCCTCGCCCTGCCGCTGCTTGGCCTGTGGCTCTTGGGTTTCGTTGCGATTGGTGAAACCCGCTACAGAATCCCATTTGACGGGTTGATTATCATCATGGCCTGCATGAAATGGGGCGAGATTCTTGAATGGATCCGTGAATGGGTCCGAAACAACCAGAAGAAAACATCCACAGCTAGCTGAAGACACCCATCAGCTTTAAAACATCACCGCCCATCCCGGACTTGAACGCGGTCAGACCCTCGGCTGCGTGGGGTTCAATCCCACCAAGGTCAAGGTAGGCGTACCCTTTGGATTTGAGCAATTTGATTGCATACCACAGCAAAACGTTGTGGGCGTTGGCCTTACGCCCCTCGTCCGTCGTCCAGCTGATCCTATAGGTCGCACTATTGCCGTGCATCAAAATCAAAATTGACGCGACTGGCACCTTATTTTCACACGCCCAGATAAAAACAGCCTCGCGCGATCTCAGAGCAAGCGCCAGTTCGGCTGCAATAAAACGGGGAGACCGGCCGTAATATTTCTTGATCGATTTATCGATATCGTATTGCTGCAAAAATGCCTTACCGGTTGATCCGGTCCAGTCTTCGACGATTTCAAGATTGCAACGCTCACCCTTATTTAAAGCGTTGCGCCATTTCGGATGCAACCCTGCGCGAAGCTCGGCCTCAGAAAGTCCAAGGTCCATCCAAACCGTTTCAAACGACATTGGCTTCGCCTTGAAACCAATGGCGCACATAACTTGGCGTGCGACTTCCGAATCACGCCACTCAGGCAGCCAACGCCTGCGCCTTAGGATCCGCCGCGGAAAGGTCTGATTGAATAAACGGGCAAAATCAGACAGCCAGGACTCCGGCGGATTTTCTGAAAACCAAAGGGGACCACGGTAGAGGTCCACAATGTGGACGGGGCCGAGTTTAATTTCTTGAATGGCCATCAAGCCAACACCTTCACCAGCGCGCTCGATTACCGCCAATCTGGTCGCTTTTCGGTCAAGAAGGCGTGCGGCACGAGCAAATGGCATCGATTGAAGGACGTTGAGGCGAGGGATTTTTTCGTACAGCTGTCGCCAGTCGGCAACACTGCGATCGGTCCAATCAAATTGCATGATCTGATTTGTCATCCGTCTATTCTTTGACCTCTATATAATAATGTAAAGTGGAAACGCCCCATGCCATACTCGTCACGCATGCAAAAAAAACGAATAGCGTGGACCATGCTGGCAGCCCTTGCCAGTGAAACCGTCAACAAGGTCGCCCCCCTTCTGACGATGCATTTTGCAGCGTCACGCCTTGGTGCCGCAGGATTTGGTGTTTCCCAATTTGCCCTGTGGCTTCTTGAATGGGGAATTATCCTGGTCGCCTTTGGCTATCCCCAGGCGATTCCTGTTGCCCTGCGTCGCGCGGAAAGCCCGCAGGAGAAAAAAGAGCTGGCCGGAGCCCTGGTCCTGAATCGCCTCGTTCAGGCCGCCTGCGCAATCCTTGCCGTATGGGTCATCGTGCGATCCAATCCAGAATATGGTGTCTATTGGCCCGCAGTTGCGTCTTCACTTTTCATTTTACTGCTGTCGGCATTTGACATGAGCGGTGTCCTCATTGCGGTACAAAGGGTCGGCAGTTACAGCATGGTGATGGTTGGCGCGAAATTGGCCAGCCTCGTTGCGGTTTGGATGCTGATCCAATCCACCGGGGATGCAAGCCTCTATGTCCTGATCACGAACGGCGCCAATGGCTTGATTTGCGTTGGTTCATTTTTGCTCGCCTGGCATTTCATGGGCCTTTCCATGCCGTCCCTTACCCAAATGCGAAAGATGTTCCGGCTGTCGGTGCCATTTGCCATATCTGTCTTTGCTCTGGTTTTGGTCGAGCGGTTTGACCTGTATCTGATTGAACGGTCGATGGGACCCGTGGGAGCAGGATGGTATTCGGGTCCAATGAAACTGATGCAAAGCATCATTCCACTGATCGCCTCTGTCAGTACCGTTTTTTATTCCGAAATGGTTGGCATTCATGACGCCGACAGTATGAAAAAGCATCTCAAGTTTAGCCTTCTCAGCGTTATGCTGTTCATCATGCCCCTCATCGTCGGTACTTGGTTCACTGGGGCAGAGATTCTAAAACTCATTTTCGGAGCTGGCTTTGAAAATCAGGGGCATACCCTGTCCATTCTGGTCCTGAACTCCTTGGCCCATGCTGTGATTCTTATGATTGGATTTCAGACCCTTGGTCTGCGCCACAGGATGCGTCCCGTTTACAGTGCATTGTTCCTGGGCTTGCTTGCCGGGGTAATCTTCGGGCCAACATTGGTCGAAAATTTTGACTACGCGGGGGCAGCGGCTGCCAGCGTGATTTCACGCTGGATCGCCGCAGGAATCATCCTTCTAATAGCCCGTAACGTGGGCCTGGTTGGCTTCCGGGAATTCATCCGGCCGCTCTTGCAGGCAGGACTACCCGCCCTTGCGATGGGAGTTGTTTTAGCATTGGCGGAACAAGCCGGTGCAAAGTCGTTGGCCACACTGCTTGGTTTGGGTGCTGCAAGTTACATTGCGTTTTTTCTCGCAATCAACCGCAGCGATGCCAAAAAAATCTACGCAATCATCTTGAAGCCCAGACTGGGTTGAACAACCTCAGTAAAGGGCCTCGCGCATGGCAGCGATCGCAGGATCATCGAGGTACTCGTCGTAGGTCATGATTTTGTCGATGACGCCCTTTGGCGTCACTTCCAGAATTCGTGTGGCGACGGTATTTACGAATTCACGATCTTGCGAGGTGAACAAGATCGTACCCTTGTAATTGATTAGTCCGTTGTTCAGGGCCGTAATCGATTCCAAATCAAGATGGTTGGTCGGTTCGTCCATGACGAGAACATTGCCACGCATCATCATCATGCGAGACAACATGCAGCGGACCTTCTCGCCCCCGGAGAGGACGCGCGCTTTTTTCATGGCCTCTTCGCCGCTAAATAGCATCCGGCCCAGAAAGCCCCGGACGTATTCCTCATCCCTCTCGCTGTCTTTGGTTGCATACTGGCGCAGCCAGTCGATCAGATTCAGGTCGGTGTCAAAGTAGGGGGCATTGTCTTTTGGAAAATAGGCGCGTGACGTGGTTACGCCCCAGCGGAATTCACCACTTTTAGCTGGCAGTTCACCCGTCAGGACTTGCAGCAGAGCCGAGGCCACCTGGCCATCCTTGCCGACGAGGGCGACCTTTTCGCCTTTGCTGATGGTCAAATTAAGGCCCTTGAACATCACCCGTCCGTTGAGCTCTCCCGTCAGGCCCGTGGTGAGAAGCAGGTCTTTTCCCGCCTCACGCTCCTCGGTGAAATGGACGTGAGGATATTTTCTGGACGAGGGTTTGATTTCATCAACACTCAACTTGCTGATCATTTTTTTGCGTGAAGTGGCTTGGCGAGATTTTGACGCGTTGGCTGAAAAGCGTTCAATGAATGTCTTAAGTTCCTTGATCTTGTCTTCTGATTTCCGGTTCTGCTCGCGCTGCTGCTTCAATGCAAGTTGACTGGCCTGGTACCAAAACGTGTAATTGCCGGTGTACTGCATCAATTTACCGAAATCGATATCGGCAATGTGGGTGCAAACTTTATCAAGAAAATGCCGGTCGTGGGAAACAACGACCACCGTGTTCTTGAACTCACAAAGGAATTCTTCGAGCCACATGATCGACGCCATGTCCAGGTTGTTGGTCGGTTCGTCGAGCAACAAAATATCTGGATTTCCAAAAAGTGCCTGAGCCAAAAGAACGCGAACCTTGACGCCAGCGTCCAGATCCTTCATCAGCATGGCATGGGCCTGATCCGGAACACCAAGGGAATGAAGCATTTCGCCAGCTTGAGACTCCGCATCCCAGCCATTCAATTCGGCGAATCGGGCTTCCAGTTCCGAGGCACGGATTCCGTCCTCGTCGGTGAAGTCTTCCTTTTCATAGAGGGCTTCTTTTTCCGTCATGACCTCGTAGAGAAACTTGTTCCCCAAGATGACCGTTTTCAGGACGTTGATTTCGTCAAATTCAAACTGGTTTTGTTTCAGAACTGCAATGCGCTGACCAGGCGTGACAAAGACATCGCCAAAATCTGGTTCAATTTGCCCGGAGAGGATCTTCAAAAAAGTCGACTTGCCGGCACCGTTGGCACCAATCAGGCCATAGCAGTTGCCGGGCAGGAACTTGGCCGTAACTTCCTGAAATAGCGCCCTTTGGCCGTATGAAAGTGAGACGTTGCTCGTACTGATCATTGAATGGCTCCCATGGAGGCCGCAAAATGCCTCTCTTTAAGGGAAACCACCAGATAAAATTAAGCGCGCGAGGTTCTCGATCCGGGGCGACGCCCCTTGAGACCCCGGGGTATGCATGTAAGAATATAATAATACGGGGGAATTTTGATTGATCCAGGAGCATAGACTTAAACTACCTGAACGCCTTTGCCTCTATGGAATGGGCGCCATCCTGCTCATTCTGCTCTTCAGGCTGTTTGACTCCTTCACCCTTGATGAATCTGGGATGATCTACGTCCTGTCTCTCCCGGCCAAGGTGGCGTTTGAGGAATACACGCGAAACCTGCCGATGCTCTCCTTGTACGAAGCCTTCATGTGGATTTGGCTGCGCCTTGTCGGGACAGCCGAGTTTCTGGTTCGAATTCCATCCATCGTGTTCTTTCTGGCAACCTTGCTGGCCATCTACCGCATCGCAAGAATCCAACTTGAGAGAAAACACGCCTTGCTTACCTGCCTGATTGCCACGGCAACACCCCAGGTCCAGGTTTTCGCTACCACGGCGAGGCCTTATATGATGACGATTTTTTTCTGTACCCTATCGTTGCTGCAATTTGCGAAATGGCACGAAAAACCTAGCTCGAAAAATTTGCTGAATGGTGGTGCATGGCTCGCCATGGCTGTGTTCACGAAAATATTCGCCGTCACCCAGTTGGCCATGATCGCACCACTGGTGTGGTTAAAGGGCAAACGAGAAGACCGGTTTAAAAACATGCTGGCCTTGATCGTTTTACCGGCAATGGCCGCGGCAGTTCAGCTGCCGTTGGTGATTCACTTTCAAAAAAATGCCCACATGCACATGTTTACCAGGCAACCACCCGGGTTTCGGTATTTTCAGCATCTTGTCTTGGAACCAATCTTCACCGTCGAGGTTTGGGGGGCGATCGCAGCGCTTTTGATCCTGCGCCTGCTGAACCGCCAGGAGGATCGGTTCAAAAATTGGAAGTTTTTTTGGGCGCTGGGTTTTATGGCGTTAACGACTCCCGTTTTGATTGGACTCGCTACTTGGGCCACTGGAACATTTCTACTTTCAGGAAAATATGCCGTTGCCGCCTACCTGCCAGCGATCCTGCTTGCCGGTTTTCTGGCCGCAACTGCAACGCAGTTGAAGTTTGCATTTCCGTTCATTTGCCTTCACCTCGGATTTGTCGGAGCGCTCTCCGCAGCAAGCCTGCCCTCCGAAAAGGAAAATTGGCGCCGGGCATTCCAACTTGCCCGCAATACGGAGGCGGAAAGGGCGCCGACGTTGTTGCTTCATACTGGTTTTTTTGAAACGCAATTCAAGGAGTTCGAGGGCTCAGGTTTTCTCTTGTCACCCGCGCTGGTCTACAAGGTCCCTGGTCCGGTTCTTGCCGTACCTGCTTATGGAAAGAATGAATTGATAAGTTGGATCGAAAAAAATCTAAAACAGGGCGGCATCGCTTCGGATCGCAGGCCACTCCTGTTTATATCAAAGAGGCCCATGGCCCAAAAAAAGGCACTGCTGATTGCAGAAATGCTGGGCTGGGGGATTACAGGAATTGAATTCGACCAAACTCAAGTTTGGTGGATTTTTCCGCCACATTGAATGGCCAATTACACAAGTTAAGATCGATTGAAATGCATGCATGCATGCATAACTCATGCATAATGCATGCTGGCTAGAGTCGGGGAGGTGCAGTTTATGGCGAGCTTGCAAATTTGCGAAATGGCACGAAAAATCAGGCACTAAAAATTTGCTGAATGGTGGTGCATGGCTCGCCATGGCTGTGTTCACGAAAATATTCGCAGTCACCGCCTACCTGCCACCGATCCTCCTCGCTGGTTTTTTTGAAACGCAATTCAAGGAGTTCGGGGGCTCAGGTTTTCTCTTGTCACCGGCGCTGGTCTAAAAGGTCCCCGGTCCAATTCTGGCCGTACCTGACCTCATGTCGGTCAGAATTGCGAGCGCCCAGACTTCGTAAAATCTGTGACGCACAGCCTTTACTTCGAGCAGAAGAATCTATTATCTTTAAAGCCTATGGTGATTATTCCATACTTTATATTTAGCTCATTTTACCAAGGGGCTTCGGAATGTTATATCGTCGATACTTGTTTTTAATTTTAACTACCCTGTTTTACACAAATTGCTCTAACTCCAAAGATTCCCCAGGAGCAGATGGAGGACAGGCCTATGCTTTCACCGCCTCCGTCAATAGCAAAATATCGATAAAAAGTAGCGTAGCGAGTTTACATGGGAACGCGCTGATTCAAGAGAAACCATCCATGAAATTAGCGACAGGCCCTACGTTATGTTCGAGTGTTGTTTGTTTTACCCCGACTGCTCTGACCGGAAAATACTACGGAACTGGATTCTTGATTCAATCCGCAGGTAATGGGATGACGGCATATTTTGGCCAAAACACATGGTCCGACATTACAGGAACATCCATCTCATACGATTTTGATGCGGCGAATCCAATAACCAATGCCGGAACATTAAACTGTTGCAATGGTACCGGGGATCTCTCCTCAGAGAATACTTATATCGAAAACGTTATTTACCTTTTTGGCTATCTGGATGCGACATTTACCGTTTCTGGCGTCACAAGTAACACAGCAATGAATCAAGAATTTACTGTGCGATTTGTTTTGGCTGACGACGCAGTGGCCGGCGGAAAGCGGGGGGATTTATTGCTCAAGGATCCAAGCGACGGAATCTTTAAATGGATCGACAAATCCACATCGGCAGGTGGTATTGTAGGTGAGGGTGCGTTAGTGGCATCGCGTCCCACTGTGCCTATCACCATGAATACGTCTGTGGCTAACTGGACTAATCCTTTTGGCACAGACAAAGGTAATCAAAAGATTCCGGTCATCTATGCACCCGTAGTGACAGCCGTTGAAAATGACAAGTTTGTGGTCACGGAATCTGAACTTGCTACCGCCGGTCGCACCTACAACTTCGGATTTGACCCAACAAATTTTGTGATGTTTCCCGAACTCCTGACTGCTGACAAGAACATGATCTATTCGTACGTTCAACTGCTGTCAAAAATCCATCTTGGCGGGCTTCCTCATAGTGCGCAATCAATGGGCGTCGGCAATCCCGCAGGTACCCTTTTAAAAGTTACAGGGCCCTAAAACTTTGCGGAGCGCTTTGACGCGATGGTTATGCCGTCCCGGTTCAGCTCAAGTCTCGCGGCAGCGGCTAGCCTCGTTGAGAAGCCTTACCGAATATTCTTGCTGCTGGTAGCACCCACTGGCAGCAAATCGAGGCATCGCCGGTAAATCTCGCGAAATGGTAGTAATGGTTTTGATTTCGGATCTGAAGTCAGTTCTAGTTACTTTGGTTAGTCAGAACTTACTGACTTGTTACTGGTCTAAAAAAATGGTCGGGGTGACAGGATTCGAACCTGCGACCTCGTCGTCCCGAACGACGCGCGCTACCAACTGCGCTACACCCCGATTTGGATGGGATCCCCCGAAGGGATTTTCTGAAAGAGAGCCGATTATGTACTGCGCTTTTTGCGGGTTGTCGATAGGACAATCATCGACCCGTCGGTGAGTTCTACCGGCAAAACACCGGCCTTAACGGCGTACTCGCGACCAGTCAAAATGTCCTCGTAAAGTCCATCTGGCATCGTCAAGTCCCTGATTTCAAAGCGGTCTGAACCAGTGCGGGGATTTTTCGAGGTCGCGAAGAAAACCTTATGTTCGCCGTCGACCCGTTCAAAAGCCACAATGTGCTTGGTCAGGTGAACCAAGTGGGTTGAACCGTAACGCAAGGCTGGATTGGACTTGCGAAGTCCAGCCAGGCGCTGGATCAAACGATAGAAGTCGTGGCCCTCATTAAAGGACTGCATCATTGGACGATTGTAGGGATCGCCGTTGTCGCCGGGAATAAAAAGATCCTGTTCGAGTCCGTAATAAACGCAGGGGACACCACGCATCGCAAACATGAGGCCGATTGTTTGGCGCATCCGCCGGGCTTCAAGGCCTTCCCCACGCAGGCGTGACATGTCGTGATTGTCGATGAAGGTGACCAAGCCACGCGCGTCGCCCAACTCAGGATCCGCAGACCACAGGCGGGGCAACAGGTCAAAGCTGGCGTCTTCCATAAATGCTTTTTTTGCCGCATAGCGAAGTTCAAAATCAAAGAGGGTCATCTTGTTGCGGCGGTAAAAATCACGGAAAGTCGGCATGCCGGTCCACTCGCCGTAGAATTCTCCGATGTTTTCCATACGGCCGTAGCGGTTTTCCAGATAGCCTTCAAGGTCTTGCCAAAACGGGGTCGGGACGTGTCGGACGGCATCAAACCGGAAGCCAACCAGATTTGGGACCTTTTCCATCCAAAAATCGTGGGAATCATAGAGGTATTTTTTTACCTCCGGAACCGTCTGGTCAAGATCGCCCAGAGACACGAGCTGGTGGTTTTCAAGTTCAAAAGTGTCGCTGAAGTCCTGGATTGGGCCGTAGGGGTGAAACCAGCCGTCTCCGGAATCCAAACTGGCCATGAATTCGCCATTGCGGAAGATGCTGCCGCGGCGGGCGGCTGCCGGAAGTCCCGGGACTGGATTCACCCGGTTCAAGTATTCCAAGCTTTCAAGCGTGGCGTTGGCAGGGTTGGTATGGTTGTTCACCGTGTCCATGTAGATGCCAAGCTCTGGTCCTGACTTGCGGCCGAGTTCTTCCATGATGGAAAAATCCTGCGTGCCCTTGTCAGTAAAGAACGGATTCAGCCGGAAGGCGTCTGCCATCCAGTAGCCATGATAGGAGGTAACTTCGACGCGCTTGCCGTTGCGGGTAAACGGAACCACAACGTGTTGATTTTCAAAAACTGGCGTCAGCCAAAGGCGTGTTGCACCAAGGCGCTTGATGTAGGGCAGGTGGTTGATGACTCCACGCAGGTCGCCCCCAAAATACTTCATGAAATTCTGGTGTTTCGGATCGCAAAACCGGCCTTCGTGAAGGCAGTCGTTGGACTTGTTGCCGTTGGCAAAGCGGTCGATAAAAACCTGGTAGATGACTTCGTTTCCGATGGCTTTCGGTGGAGTAGAAGACGCTGGATCGTGATGGCGGAACCAGTCGTTGCGTGAGGCACTTTCGACATCTGCACTGCGGTCGATGCCACGAGCGACGGGTGGTTTCGCCTGGGTGGTGGTTGCGCAAATACCGCACGTCATTGCAAAAACAAAAAACCACTTCGACATGTTGGACGTCATATAAATCATTTCTTCCCACCAAAAACATCACTAGTCAGGATATCAGCCGTGGCAGAACGGATGGCCTCCACGGAAACCTCGTTGAAACACTTGGGCTCGTTGGTGCAGCTTTTTTTCCAGCACGGCGAACACCCCACCGCCGCCTGGATCTTGGCACCACGGTCGTAAAGATCGACCTCTTGGGAACAGCTCACGCCAAACCAGGCGATGACTGGCTTCTTCAAGGCAATCGCAATGTGCATGCCAAGGGAACAGCCCGAAAGAACCAAATCTGCAGCATCCATCCACAGCATGCCTGAACGAAGGCCACCTGTAGTCGGCGTATTGATCACGCCGTCGTCATTGGCAAAGGCTGCTTTCATTGCTGCCTGACGCTCGGTGTCCTCGCGCCCGCCAAGCAGCGCCACAGCGCAGTCCGGAAAAGCCTCGCGCCACATGCGGATCACTTCGATCGAACGCTCGACGGTAAATTTCTTGTAAGGGTAAAGCAGCGAACAGCCCGTGTTGTATCCAATGATGGCACGCCAAGGTGCGACTTCGTTGCTCGCGCTGGAGGCGCCCTCGCCGTTGCGATTCAGCAGGCCCGCACGACGCACGGCAACTTCAGCAATCTCTGCCTCGCGCAAGTCGAGGACATAAGGATCACGCCGCCAGGGCAAAGCCATCGACTCTGTGATTTGCTGGGTCTCGGCTTTCTGATTGATAAAGAACTTGAGCTCGTCGCTCAGACCAACGTCGTACTGGTAGTTGGCCTCTGGATTCAGGGGCCGGATGACGCCGTTGGTGTCCAAGCCAAAACCGCGCTTGTCCGTTGCCTGGATGCGTTCGGCCAAGGCTCCGGCTTCGATGGATTTGTCGACAGCGAGCATCACGTCAAACTTCAAATGTTCCAAGACAGGCTGAGTGGCGGCATCCACCACCAGCAAGCGGTCGATCAAACGATTGTTATCCAGCAGGGCTTTGGCGTTGGGGTAGGTGATCCAAGTCACGTGACAACCAGGCCATTGGCGTTTTATGGCCGGCAGCAGGCAGGTGGACCGCAAGACGGCTCCCAAAGCCTCAAGGCTCAAGACCGCAATTCGTTTGGTGACAGGCTCATAGTGCGAACAGCCGTCGCAGGGCCGCTTCCATGCGCATGGCTTGTAGCCGGTGAAGTATTTACAATCGAAACGATACGCCATAGCGATACCGATTCCATCCGCCAAGGGTTATAATCTTGTCACCATGACAAAAAAACACACAGTGACATCCACAGCAAGCACAACGACCACCATCCGGATCCTCCGGACATCCAGCCGCGAACAGCAGGATCTTCTTCCCGGCAAGCTCAAGGAGTTTGAACGCGCGGGATTCCAGGTGATCTTTGAAGATCTTCCGGCAGATCCCGAGTGGGCTTACGTCGCGGCTCCGACTGAACTTAGAGCCAACCTGCTTAGCACAGCTCTGCTCGAAAATGAATCATCTGTTGTGATGTGCGCCCGGGGTGGCTACGGCGCGTCGGATCTCCTGCCCTTATTGCCGTGGGATTTGCTGCGCAAAAAAGCAGCAGCGCCAAAATTATTGATAGGATTTTCAGACACTTCCGCCTTGCACAGCGCTCTGTGGCAACAACTCGGATGGGTTGGTGTCCACGGCCCCATGCCGGCGACTTCCCTTTGGCCTGAAGGTGCCATTGAAAACCAAGCCCTGGCTCCCGACGTTGGACGGTTGCTGGATTTGATTCGCGGAAAGATTGATGGAAGCTCTGTGAACCTGCAGTACGTTCCGTCGAACAACATTCCAGGACCGGTCGAGGTGCACGGCTGGCTTTTTGGCGGATGCTTTTCGGTACTAACCAATTTAATCGGAACCCCCTATTTGCCAGCAAGTTTTGACGGGGCGATTTTGTTTTTCGAAGATATCGGAGAACACCCTGCGCGCCTCGCCAGATTTCTGAATCAGTGGCAGCAGGCCGGACTTTTAAATGGCGTCCGCGCGATCGTCTGGGGGACCTTGACCCAACTCGGTCAAAACATCCCGGACTGTAGTGATTTCGTTTACTCTGAGTTGGCCAAGCGCGTCGGCCATATCCCGAGCTATCGCAGCCAGGAATTTGGTCATGTTGCCCCGAACTGGCCCCTTGGAATCGGTGCGAAGGCAAAGGTTTCTCATTCCAAAACAGGTGCCGTTAAACTCGAGTGGAACTTCGGGCAATCATCACAGGGAGCCGTATCGTGAAAAAGAAGAAAATTTATTTCGTGGGTATCGGCGGAACCGGAATGGCCTCGGTGGCTGGATTGCTGCAGGAGGCCGGTTATGAAATATCTGGCAGTGACGTTGGTATTTACCCGCCGATGTCGACCATGCTTGAAGAACTAAAGATTCCAGTTTTCACTCCATATAATGAAGAGAACTTAAAACGGACAAAGCCCGATCTGGCGGTCATCGCCAATGCATTGAGCCGGGGAAATCCCGAACTGGAATACGTCCTGGCAGCCGGAATCCCCTACACAAGTTTTCCGGCGATTTGCGGCGAAACTTTCATCAAATCGCGAATTGGCGTGGTGGTGACGGGAACCCACGGTAAAACCACAACGACTTCGATCCTTGCGCACATGCTGACCGAACTTGGCGAAGATCCAAGCTTCGTGGTCGGTGGCATTCCGCGCAATTTCCCGCGCAGCTTTCATCTTGGCAACGGAAAAACTTTCGTCATTGAGGGCGATGAATACGATACAGCCTTCTTCGATAAGGGACCCAAGTTCCTGCACTATCACCCGCACCATCTGATTTTGAACAACCTTGAATTTGACCATGCCGACATCTATCCAAACGTCGAGGCAATCGAGGCACAGTTTGTAAAATTATGCGCATTAGTACCTTCTGAAGGAGTCATTTTTGCCAATGTCGACGACCCTGGAATTGCCCGCCTGATAAAAAAAATATCGCCAAAGGCCAAAGTGATTCGCGTGGCCGCAATGGGCGAGTCCAGCGAGGCTGACGTCTCGGTGGGCGATGTCACTGCGACGGCGGAACGCCCGGGTGAGCAGACGTGGAGGGCAAGCATCAAAACGAGAACCCTCGGGACGGTCACAATCCAAACCCATCTGTCGGGCAAACATAACATTGCCAATATCGCCCAGGTCATCGCCTGTGTGGAGTCACTGGCCGAAGGCGGACATTTAAAAAACAAGCTGGACGGGGCGCGAATCCAAGCGGCTCTGGCCTCGTTTAAAAACGTAAAGCGGCGCCTGGACCATCTCGTAAGCGTTGGGGGAGTAGATGTTTACGAAGATTTCGCCCACCATCCAACCGCCGTTGGACTGGTGATTGATGGCTTTCGCACGGTTTTTCCACAACGCCGCCTTTTGGTCGCCTTTGACCCTAGAAACGCAACGAGCCGCCGCAACGTATTTCAGGATGCGTTTGCTCAAAAATTAGGCAAAGCGGACCGGGTTTTTATTGGCCCCTGTCCCGAGGACAAACGGATTCCTGAAGGGCAGCGAATGAATACCGACGCCATGGCTCAAGCTATTGGCGGGAAAGCCAAAGCCTACGTGACCCATGAGGATTTATTGGACGAGCTTGGGGCCGAACTCAAACCAGGGGATGCCGTTATTTTCATGTCCAGCGGAAGCTTCAACGGCATCCAACACCAGCTCGCTGAAAAGCTGAAATCGATCCAACCATAAATCAGTGATGTTAAGAGCTTGCAATTTTAACCGGGACTCGGCAGGCTACCCTTAGCGATTAATCGAAGGAGACCTCGCATGTTGTTCAAGAAGGTTTTGTCTGTTGCAGCAGTTGTTGTTGCTGTTGGTTTTTCAGCCGCCGGTTGTACAGATGACAAGAAGAAGACCTCTGAAGCCGTTGGTACGGGTGGCTCGGGCGAACCTGCTTCGCCAAATGAAATGAAAACGGTTGGTGGTGTGACGATTGGTCCCGTGTACTTCAGCTTTGACGACTATACCGTCACCTCCTCGTCTCAGGCGCAACTGACCAAGATGGCAGAGCAATTGAAGACAAATTCGGGCACCGTTCTTCAAATCGAAGGCCACTGCGACGAACGCGGTTCCATCGAGTACAACTTGGCTCTTGGAGAGCGCCGCGCTCAGGCCGTCAAAACATTCCTCGCCAATTTAGGCGTCGAAGGCGCCCGCTTGTCGACCATCAGCTACGGCGAAGAGCGTCCGGCAAACGATGGCCACACGGAAGAGTCCTGGCAGAAAAATCGCCGCGCCGAGTTCAATGTCACCAAACAGTAGTTTGATGGCATAAACAAGGCTCTGGACAAGAGTTTGATGCATTAGACCCGGGGGCGAAAGCCTCCGGGTTTTATGTTTTAAGGAATTGAAAAAACACGGTCAACCAGATAACTTCACCATTCCGAGAAACGCATCCAGCCCGAGGGCTGTTGGAGGATATCGTTGTGGATTCTGTTGTTATTGCTGCCATTGTCGTGGCCGGTCTGGCCATTGGCGTACTGATCTTTGGAGTTTTCTTCCACCGCCGTCAACTAGCCCTGGCCTTTGAAAATGCCCAGGCCGACTCAAAACGAATTCTAGAAGAAGCCCGCCGTGAAGCCGACCACCTGATCAAGTCCGCCGTTCGTGAAACCAAAGAAGAAAGCCGGCGCAATCGCCAAACTTTTGAAGACGAAGCGCGCCAACGCAAAGCCGAAGTTCAAAAGCTGGAGCAAAAGCTCAAGCAACGAGAAGAGTCCCTTGACGGGAAAATCACGACCGTTGAGCGACGCGAACAAGAATTGATCACCCAAGAGACCAAGTCCCTGGCCGAAGAACAACGTTTCCAGCGACTCAATTCTGAATACGAAAAATCAATCGAGCGGACCTCAAAACTGCTCGAACAAATTGCCAACATGTCGCCCGAAGACGCCAAACGCGAACTCATGCGCAACATGGAAGCCGAAGCGCGCAGGGAAGCCCAAGAAGTAATCCGGCGCATCGAAGAGGAAACAAAAGCCGAAGCCGAAAACCGTGCCCGCTCGGCTTTGAGCCTTGCCGTTCAAAGAATCTCCGGCGAATTCGTGAGTGACTCCACCGTCTCTGTGGTTGCACTGCCTTCGGAAGATACCAAAGGTCGCATCATCGGTCGTGAAGGCCGCAACATCCGCGCCCTGGAGCAAGCAACTGGAGTCGACCTGATCATCGACGACACCCCTGAGGCCGTCATCATTTCGTGCTTCAATCCACTGCGCCGTGAAATTGCCAAGGTCACTCTGGAACGCCTTATTGGTGACGGTCGTATCCACCCGGCGCGCATTGAAGAAACCGCCAAGCGCGTCGAAGCCGAATTTGATCAGATCCTGCAAGAAACCGGAGACCAGGCTTGTTTCGAAACTGGACTCACCGATCTGCACCCAGAGCTCGTCAAGTTGCTTGGCAAATTGAAGTACCGGACGAGCGGGCAGAAAAGCGTTTTGGCTCACGCTGTGGAAACCGCCCACCTTTGCGGAATGCTCGCAAGCGAAATGGGGCTCAACGTGAAAAAGGCCAAACGCGCTGGTTTGTTGCATGACATTGGCAAGGCCGTTGGTCAGGAGGTTGAGGGACACCACTCGCAAATTGGTGCCGACTACTGCGCCCGCTACAACGAACCATCTGACATTGTGGATGCAATCCGCGCACATCACGCCGAGGACTTGACCCTTTCATCTCCTCTCGCCGTGATCCTGCACACAGCCAACATCCTGTCGGGAACAAGGACCGGAGCCCGCAAGGAACAACTTGAATCTTACGTAAAACGTCTTGAAGACATGGAAAATGTTGTGCGCGGAATGCGCGGTGTCGATGAAACTTATGTCATCCAGGCAGGGCGCGAGATCAGAGTCATCGTCAACCCGACAACCCTTGGTGACCAGGAGGCCATTGATCTTTCAAATGAAATCGCTTCCCGCTTGCGCCAAGAAATCAACTTCCCTGGTCAGGTAAAAATCACCGTACTTCGGGAAAGCAAAGGCGTGGACTTCGCCAAGTGATGCGTATCCTTGCCATCGGTGACATCATGGGTAAGGCTGGCCGCCAGGCTCTAGCCCACTTTCTTCCGTCGCTGCGCCTGGAATTCAATCCGGATGTTGTCCTCGTCAACGGGGAAAATGCCGCCGGCGGATTTGGACTCACAGAAAAAATCTACGAACAATTGACCTCTCAGCTCGGTGTCGATTGCGTCACGATGGGCAATCACTGGCACGATAAGCGCGAATTCGTCCGGTTTGCGGAGCAATGCGAACGGATCGTCCTTCCTGCCAACATGATGAACGTGAACAATCCCGCAAAAGGGGTCCGGGTTCTTCGCTCCAAGAGCGGAAAAAATTTCGCCGTCATGAATGTGATTGGTAAGACCTTCATGCATGCCGACAATCTTTCGCCATTTGTGCACCTAGAGCGAATGATGGACCTGATTCCGCAAGCCGTTAAAGTCCGGATCCTGGACATCCACGCCGAAGCGACCAGCGAAAAGCAGGGCGTTGCGCAACATCTGGCGGGCAGGGTTTCTCTTGTCTACGGAACACACTCCCACGTTCCAACCGCCGATGAACGCATTCTCGCTGGCAAAACAGGTTTCATAACGGATGTCGGCATGACTGGCCCGTATGACTCGGTGATCGGAATCCGCAAGGAAGCCGCGATAAAAAGACTCATGACTGGCGAGAAGAAAAATTTTCAACCCGCCAATCGCGACCGCTGGTTGTGTGCCGTGATGGCAGACATCGATGAAGATTCTGGGAGCTGCATAAAAATCCAGCGCCTGAGGCTTGAAGTTCCAGACCGTCCGGACGATGGACCGGAAGAAAAGGATGATTAAAAATGGCTGATACCAAAAAACGCATCGCATTTGCGATGGCACTTTCTCTCTCAACAGTAATTGCTGCCGGCAAGGCTCAGGCTTTTTTTCTTGATGGCAATGGCCACTACGCCTTGCGTGGCGCGACGGAAAAAAATCCTGGCTTTGCGACAGACCGCGGAACCTATCAAGCAATCGAGCAAAGCTTTCGCCTAGAGGCCGAAGCCCGCATGAACGACCGCTCTAGCTTTTTCACCGAAATGCGCCTCACCGATGATCCGCGCTCTTCATTTCTAGGGGACACGGCAAGGCCACATGATTGCCCAACGCGTCGCGTTCCTGTTGGCGATGGGACCTACACCACCTCCGACGACTGCACCGGTCGTCATCAAGATTCAGGTCACCCCGGATATCAGTCCTACACTCCGGTCATAACTCGCGCTTACGCACGGCAAGCCTTTGACTTTTGCCTTGTCGAAGCCGGACGGCGCCCACGCGACTGGGGCCTTGGCGTGATGATGGACGGTGGTTCAAATCCATTTGATGTGGACTGGAGCACATACGACGGGATTGACTGTCACGTGAACATCCAGAAATCTCAGAGCATTGGCTTTAAGCTTGGCTATGACAAGATCGCCGAGACCGGTACTTGGATCGACAATCCATACGACCGGACCCTCGCCGATACGTCGAGCGAGGCAGAGTTCAATAGCCGCAGTACGACCTTTGGAGCCACAAATCCATCTGACGACCTGGATCAGTTTTTCTTTACGATTGAATTCGACGATCGCAAGGCCAATGCAGGATCATCCTTCACCAAACAAATTGGAATCTACTTCGCCAATTTGATTGGAAAGGATTCTAAAACCGACCTCAAACTGGTCGATATTTACACGGGCCTGTTTCTGTCAAATTTCACCCTAAAAAATGAACTCCTCTTCCGCCTCGGGAAATCTGCTGACCCCAACTGGATCGGCCTTGGCGGAGCCCGCTTTGACAATGGCGACATCGCAACCAACGATTTGCAGTCTGTTGGCTTTGCCGGAGCGCTTGAGTGGACCTTGGCGCGTGATGGCAGCGCCATTGGCCCGATGGATTACCGTCAAGGGAATGCCTCGCGTCAGGTGGTCTTCATGGACTACGCCTATGCACCGGGCGACGAAAATGGCTACTACCGCGACGATGCCAATTATTCTGACGCAACCCTCAACACCATTGGTGAATCCCAGCGCACCTCGAAAACGAGCACCATGGGTTTTCACCGGAACTACCGACCGGCTCTGATCATGTTCAACGGGAAATCAGGGACAGAAGGCACTGGCCTTTCGGGCGTCTACGATCCGCAGCGGGTCATGAACGCTACGTTGTTTGGTTTTGGCTACCGTTTGGACAGCCTGGAGTACGGCCTTTTTGAGGCAAAAGTCCTGACCGCCCACATGAATGCGTCCATGCCTGAACCAGTTCACACCTACTATGCATCAGCAGAAGGCAACAAGCCGGTCGGTTACCATGGCAGCAACCTTGGCATTGAACTGGATGTCAAATACGGGGCGACCCCATCTCGTGAATTCGAATATGGAATTGAGGCAGGTTATGCCCGGGGCGGAGATGCCCTGAAGGTGTCAGATAGTGCCCCGGCGACCTCGGTACTGGTACAATCTTACGCAGCGTTCAAATTCTGAATCTGACGTAAGGGGGCTCCTGCCAACGGAGGCTCCGGGAAGGAATCCATGCTGGAACGGCTGTCCATCGATCCCGCCGCCTGGGCCCGCACAGAAATGGTCCAAACCAGCGAACTTTTAATGGCTGTCGCGGGGGCCCTCAGCACAACAGGGCTCGTCGCAAGCAGGCACATCGACTCCCTGCGAAGCGATCTGGCTGCGATGCAAGCAGGCTATTCAGCCTCGCCGCAGCAAGATCCTCCACTCCTTTCATTGTCTCGATCCGGTTGCGAATTCCTGACGCTGCTCGAATCAAGGTACGGGTCCAACCGATTGGTCCTCAATCTCTTCCGCCACGGCATCAAAATCTGGTCACGGGAAACCTGTTTGACCTTGAATCGTTGGGGACAAACCATCCTCAAAAATTATGAACTGGTCCTGAACCGAAGCATAATCATTTACGATAACAACCAAGAGCCTGGTGATGAACGTCTTTTCTCCAGTTTGATGTTGGACATGGCTGCAAGGATCGACACCTGTGCAGATGCGATTGAATCTCTTTCTGCGCGATTGGACGCCTGGCACGGCAACCCGCTTCCAAACAGCCCGGAAGATGACAGCGCCGAACAAGTTGTCGCTGAACGAACTGGCATGCGAGGCATTGTCCAAGACACGGCGCCCGGACATGACGAAGAGTATTTCATTCGTCGCGTGGCCCTGGAACTGGCAACCCTAGCTCAATTCACCAGTCATTTTACGGGCCAGATCACCGCGAATTTAGACCTCCCCACCAACGTCCTACTTGAAATGCGAAGTAAATGGCTGCAGACCGAGGCCACTAGATTAGCCAGCTTCACTTGGCCCCATTCCCCTGGAATTGTCGCCATGGAAATCGCGCGCAATCATGTGATGATGGTTCTATCGAGCATGACGGGGGCCCTTCTCGACATTGAGAATGAAAGCACCCGCCTGCTGCCTGGTCGACTCGGTTCGGAAATTGATTCACTTCAGCGTCAAAGGGTTGAGTCGCTGAGAGGAAACCTGATCGCCGATGCGATGCTTGCCGGACTCTCTGCAAAGGATGCTGAGAATTCCGTCATCAGCCTGATAACCTTTACAGAGAAACACGCACTTTCGGCCCGCGAGGTCATCACGAGTGAGCTCAACAAGATCCACCCTTCATTAATGCCCAGGACCTTGGACCGTTTTCAAAAATTGACGGCACCGGATCCGCTGTCCCAGAATAAATCTGCGGAGAAATCCAGGGGGGCCTCCAAGGCGATGCACCTTCTAGGAAGATTCACCGAACGCTCACAACGTCTGCCCTTGATGGCGCTCATGATTGCTGCCCTCTTTGTCGGCGCCATGACTGGCGGATGTGGTTTGAAAACGGCCCCAAAAAGCGATGTCGATGATCTCCGACCAGAGATCCCATTCAGGAACAAACCATGACCAAAACAATGTCCGCGCCAAACGAAAAAAAATCCCCTCATGCTTTCAGAGGTGTCTGGACGGCCATCGTCACTCCATTCAAGGAAGACCATTCCCTTGACTGGGCTGCCTGGGAAAGTTTGCTACACCTGCAGGCGGAAGGCGGCGTATCTGGCGTTGTTGTGTCGGGAACGACGGGCGAAAGTCCGACGCTGACCGTCCAGGAAAAAATTTCACTGGTGCGCAAAGCCCGCGCTGTTCTTCCGAGTTCAATCCGCCTGATGGCGGGTAGCGGTGGCAACAACACGGATCAAAGCGTGGAGCTGTCGCGCCTTTGCGTGGACGCAGGCGCAGATTCACTTCTAGTTGTAACGCCCCCTTACAACAAACCTTCACCTGCCGGCCTGAAGCTGCACTACACCACCATCACCGAAAGTGTTTCGGTACCGGTGTGCCTTTACCACGTGCCAGGCCGGACGGGGCAAATGCTTAGCCCAGAAGTTCTTGCTGACCTTTGCCGGATCAAAGGCGTTGCCTGCGTCAAGGAAGCCACTGGCGACATGGGTTTTTTGTCTCGAGCAATCAATCAAACCAGATCTGCTGGTACGGCATTTCTTTCGGGAGACGACATCACGTTTCTTCCAAGCCTTGCCTTGGGCGCAACGGGCGTCATCAGCGTCCTGTCAAACGTTCTTCCCGGCGAAATGGTCCGGATGTTCAACGCGTGGGAGTCCAATGATCTGGTCGGGGCGCTGCGGCTGCACAACATCATGCAGCCTTTGATGGACGTGATGTTTTGTGAATCCAATCCTGGTCCGGTCAAGGAAGCCCTTGCGCAGACTGGCATTATTTCACGAAGCCTGCGCGCGCCGATGGCGCCTGTGACCGCGCCTAGCGCGTCGTTGATTCAATCTTGCCTTGCCACGACGAGGTCGGCATTAAAATGAAGGCGGGAAATCAAAAAACCACGCGGGTATGGCTGCATGGAGCCTCTGGCCGGATGGGACTTGAAATTCAGTCCGCTCTTGAAGGTCGCCGCGACTCCGTCATTCTCATGGGCGGTTCCGGCCGTAAGTTCATCGGAGACAGCCTCCTCACCGGCAGACCTGTTAGTCCAGAAAAACTGGCCCACGCAATTTCCCACGGTGTCGACGTCGTGATTGATTTCTCCATTGCCGAGGGCAATGAGTTGCTGCTTCAAGCCATCAAGGCCATCCCACCTGAAAAACGCCCTCAGGTTTTGATTGGCACGACTGGCTTAAGTGAAAAGATCCGTAAGGAATGGACAAAGATTGCAGCGAAAATGCCCAGAGGCTGCGTTTTTATCGCGCCAAACACGAGCCGTGGCGTTCTTGCAACGATTGAAGGCGCACTTCGTGTTCAGGAAATGCTGAAGGATTCACGCTGCGACGTCGCCATCATCGAAACCCACCACCGACTGAAAAAAGATGCGCCGAGTGGCACAGCGAAAATGTTCTCTGATCGCCTTTCAGAAAATCAGGGGCCGTCCGATCCGACTTTAACGATCGCTTCGGTAAGGGGTGGTGGCGTATTTGGCGAACATGAAATTCGTTTCATGGGCGTTCATGACGAAATCATCATCACCCATCGGGCCTATTCGCGTAGCCTTTTCGCAGAGGGTGCCCTTGACCTTGCGATCTGGCAGCATAAATGCGGCTCGAAATTTAAATCTAAACTAATTTCTTTGGCTGATTTTGCGGGCGCATCACGCGCCAGCCGGTCAGAGAAATAGCCACGCCGTCATCCTGAGACGCTCCGTAATTCTGAGACGCTCCGTCATCCTGAGCGTTAGCGAAGGATCCTTTCTTCTCCGCTACGGAACAGGATTTTTCGGTTTCGTCTCAGTAGGACTGATTCTCGACTTTCCGCGGAAAGTCCCATTGTCTGGCGTCGTCAATCTTAAGAAAATCGTTTTTAAAAAAATTTTAAGAAAGGATCCTTCGCACTAAGCTCAGGATGACGGGTTAAGAAAGGATCCTTCGCTAACGCTCAGGATGACGGAGTGAGGGTCAGGATTACGGAATAAGGCTCAGGATGACGGAGTCTAGTTATCTGACAGGCTGATACCTAGTGATGGGCATCTGCTGCGATGTGCGGAGCCAATTGACTGCCCGACTGCACGACGGACAATGCCTCGCCGTAAACGCTCACCGTTTCGGCTCCATGCCAACCGCCCGTTTTTGATTCAATGATCAAACTGTAGACGCCCGGCGGGACATTGAAAAACATCGCCTTGGTCAAAGGCATGTCACTAAAAACCCATGGTTCTGTGACATCGTGCCCGTACTCATTGACCAAACGAAACTCTATTTTTTCCGGGCCCTGACCCTGGCGTGGAGAAAATTCAACCAAAACTGATCCTGCCGTAAACTCCTGAGACTGCTGGGCGAAGACTGCCATGTCCTGAACAAAGCCACGGGGAACCGCAGGCAACACCGAGATATTCCGCGAAACACCACTGCCAACCCGGTAGATGGCCGGTTCGAAGTCCGGGCTATCAAGGTAAACGACAGCTGATCCACCTTCTGCTGCGGTTTGAGAACCTACGCCCTGTGTTTGATCGCCTGTTGAGAAAAGTTTTTGTGTCGTCGCAACGAGTACGGCCTCCTGCTCGTCTTCAAGCACGTAGCGCTGAAGGGCCGCCTCTCCACCTAGCTGCTCGTGGGCGGCCGACTCGCGGGCAAACTGCACGTGGAACCCATTAACATCAGAAACAAGGCGGACCTTCTCGTGGGTATGACGACCTGCCAGAACAGCAAACTCGCTTGCCATCACCTGCCGGTCTGCCCGCCAGGCAGAAACATTGACTGGTCCCGGATCGATGTTAAACCAACAAGTCCGACCGGCCTCGAGTGTCGCGCTTGCCGCGTGATCTAAAACCCCGTCGCTGTTGAAATGAAACGGGCCCTGGGACTTCACATCAAGTTGGGCTCTGATTGCATCAACTTGTTTGCCCGTGAAATCAAGACACATCGATCCAAGAGCCGGGTCCTGTACCAAGCCTGCCATCCTCGTCCATGCATCAAAAGCAAAGGTCCTGGGAACGATCAACTCACGCTGATAAACTCCGGCGCGATTTTGAGCGGCAGGAATATCTACCGTCGCAGCGGTCCGCACGTAGGTGCCGCTTGGATCATTCGATGCAATCAGAAGAGATGCGCCCGCCGGCAAATCAGAAAGCGCCACGACTCCGTGAGCGTCGCTTGTTGAAGAAAATTCAGCGCCCGCAACATACACCTGTGCCGCAGACACTGGATAGGCTCGGTCCCCACTGGATGGGGTCCGGTCATCAGTCAACTTCAGCCTGAGGCTGCTGCGACTGGAAGGTGCTGAAACCCGGCGGAGTTTAACCTCCTGCGCAGCAGCATCATCTCCAGTGCGGGCCGCGTCTTCTTTGGTGGCGTGAATTCCAACCGTACCCGCAGCCGCTTGTAATTGATCTTTGGAACCGCTGTCGCCAACGGCGAGCATGGCATGTTTGGAACCACCGGATGTGGGAAGGCGAACAAGCTCTGGTGGTAAGGCTAGTTGCTGCTGATTCGCGGCAACAATGCCAGGGATCGCTGCCGGCGTTCCCGTGATCACGGGAACAACAACCAGCTGACCTGCGCGTGCAACGTAAAGCTCGGTGCGAACATGGTTGGCCGTCGCGGTCAAAATGCGCGTCTTGGCATCCCAGTGAAGGAGTGCGGGGTCGCGGGGATAAATTTGAATCGTCTTATCGTTGATCACACCAGAAAGTTCATCAATTGAAAACTCAACGGCCGAGCCGCTGTGGGAAAAAACGACTTCCGCCGGCTGCACGGAAAGCCCAACGCTTGTAGATAAAACATGAACAACCGGATGTTCGTCACCAAGGCTGATTGAAATTCCGCGATGTTCTGGTTCGTTGAATTCTGTTGGATCCAGATCTTCTACGGTAACGATAGCGTTCTTGCGCTCGACGTTTCCTGAGCGATCCTTTTTTTCTACGGCAATCAAAATTCCCTCAGACTGGTCCGCTACGTCAACTGATTGAACTGCGCCGGTCACGACAACCTGAGTAAATTGAGATGCCGTCATCGAGCCGGACCCCAGGATGTCGGCCAACACGGTCTTGGACGATGGCTTTAACGAGCGCTGTGTTTTTGAGGACTTTGGTTGAACCTGCACCGATCCATCGAGCGACGGCAAAAGTTCTGACTCTGTCATTTCAATCGCTGCAAAAGCACCATCGAGATTTTTTTTATGAGCGTACGCAGTTGCAGATATAAAATTTAAAAAAAGAATTGCCGCGGCCATCACCTCTACGAGTGATTGCGTGAACGTTGCCGCTGTGCGAATTACTGGCTTCATCATCACCCGATGAATCGGCGCAAAAGCGCGCTTCTTTACTTAGTCTGTGTACTTAAATTATAGCTTATTGCTGAACGAAAAGCCCCCGCAGCAGACGCCAGCGGGGGCCTAGGGAAGTCGTCGAATTTGGCTATTTTGCTTCGATCCGCTTTTTAATCAACTCACTCACCATCTTACCATCTGCACCGCCACCGAGCTGGGCGAGAACCTGTTTCATCAAGACGCCAAACGTCCGATCGGTCGTGGATGCGAAGACAGCTTCAATGGCTCGCGCAGTTTCCTCTGGTCCAATTTTTTTGGGAAGGTAGCGTTCTACCACTTCAATTTCTTTGTGAATTTCGGCTTTTTTTTCCGCATCTGGAAATTCATCCACGGCTTTCAGAAGTTTCTTCTGATATGAAGCCACCACCTTCATCACTCCAGCCTCGTCAAGTTCCTCATGGATGTTGACGGCAGACTGCGCATATTTGACCTCGCTGAGAATCATGCGAAGAACGCTCATCGTTTTTTGATCGCGAGCCTTCATCGCCGTCTTCAGATCTTCGCTGAGTTTTTCCCTGGTTCCCATTTTTTATCTCCGTGAATTCATGAATTTACGTACGTTATCCGGAAGCGACTCCGCAAAGAGCAGTTCGAAAAGGGAGTGGCTGCTGCGGCGTTCAGAATGAAATCCAAACAATACTTCAAAGTGGCCGATGGTAGACAAGGCTTCCTCGCGGGACGCTTTTTTCGTTGCCTCAAATTCGACACACTGAACCGTCTTTCCATCTCCAGACCGGGCGCTGTAGTGAACGACTTCACAATCGTCAAAATAGAAAACAAGGATATTTTTCTCAATACTTCCAGCCCAAAGCACGTTCAACGGCTGCAGAAATGCCTCTATTGCAGCCGACTGGTTGCCAGCCCTGAGGTCGAGGTTCAAATTGACTTCCGTCCGGCATTCAATGTCTGCGCCAGTGGACTTGATGGTGAGTTGTTGCAATTCCTTGTCGATCCGGTGACGGACAACATGATTCGGCATGGCTTGGACGACATAATAGGTGTCGGTAACTTTGAGACTCTTGGATTGGGCCGGCTTCAGTTGCCTTGCAACGGCCGCAAACGCAGCCAGATCATAGGCGGCATCCACAAGATATTTATGCTCAATCTCTTGATACTTGAGCATCACACCAACTGTTGAACCGTGAACAGGTTCGAGGCCTCGCGCCCTAGTGACGAGATTGTCACGGAAATAAAAATAATCCGGTCACCCGCCTTCAGCCAGCTGTCACGCAACAGCCGATCGTTGACCACCGGCAAGACATCGTCGATTTTTGGATCCACACCAAGGACAAGTCCGTCAACACCACGAACCACGGACAGTTTTCGCAGGACGTCTGGTGAAAAGGTCACTGCAATGATTGGAACCGGAGCGCGGAACGATGCGAGTTTCAAGGCAGTATTGCCAGCTTTTGTGATGCAGACAATTGCCTTGGCCTGCACCCGGCGCGCTGTCCGGTAGGCCGCAAATGACACGGCGTCCATTTCCGTGGCGACCGTTGGTGCGAGCTTTACCCAATTAGGCTCTTCGCCCGTCTTGCTTTCGATGTCTTCTATGGTCCGACGCATGACCTGCAACGCCTGGGCGGCATATTTGCCGTGGGCGACCTCTTCCGAAAGGATGACGGCGTCCGTGCCGTCAATAACAGCATTTGCAATGTCGGAAACTTCGGCGCGGGTAGGGGTCACATTGCGGCGCATGCTGCCCAGCATTTCACTTGCCGTCAGAACGAGTTTTGCGTGATCGTTGCAGCGCTGGATGATTTCTTTGGTAATCATCGGAATTTGCGCTGGATTCATTGACAGGGCCAGGTCTTTTCGCGAGATCAGAACACCGTCCACAACTTCCAGAAGTTGATCCAGGTTTTCATAGATACCAACTGAATCCACCCGCAGGATCATCCACGGAGCCGACGCCATTCCAAAGGACTTGGATTGGGCTGCAACAAATTTCCGAAAGTCCTGAATCTCTTCCGAAGATTCAACCCCTGGTAAAACCAGAAAATCAAACCCCTTGGCCAACAACCCATCGAGTTCCGGTGACTTGTAGTCGGCAAGGACGGGGAGCTTTCTGGTGGCTGGGATGTGAATGTCGGTATCTGGATAAACCGTGCCACCTTGGACTGTCTCGGCTTCGATTTTGCGGCCTGCGGAGGCCGTTACCCGCAGCACAACATTCCCGTAACCGATGTATATCAAAGCATCTTTCTTGAATAGTCCGTCCCATTGCCGGCTTTGAATTTCAAAGGTCGCACGGGACCCCACTTCACCAATCGTGACGCTTTCACCAAAGGAGATTTCCTTCGGTTCGGCCAAACCAACAATCGACGCGCGGGCGCCTTCTTGAAGGTCAATCATGATGGGCGGCATGGTTTTTTTTGCCGTTCCGCCGGTTTTTTTAAATTTTTCAAAACCACTGCGCAGTTGATCAATGAACCTGGGCATTTGCTCTGCCGTTGCGCGATTTAAAACGAGTCGCAGTGCATCGACGTCCTCACCCAGAACCTGCTCGGCTCGGGCATCGTCCAAAACTCTGGATTCGAAGGACCATACAATCTTGGTGCGGCGACCATCTTTTGTCAGAGACATTTCAAACTCCCTCCATGAGCGACTGGCCCATCAGTATAGGCCGGTTGCCGGCGGCTTGGACAGGTTTAAGGAATTTTGTCGCAGCATCGTTCAACACGATAACCACGGTAGACCCGAGAAGAAAGGCGCCCAATTCGTCACCTGCACCAACTTTCATCATGCCGCCAGCAGCGCTATGACCGGCCTCTGGATTTCCGTTCAAATTCCAGTTTCTTTGGGCTTGGGGCCAGACAATGGCAGAGTTGGTGGAAAATCCCGGCAGAAGGTGGGTGGTCATCCGCCCGACATTGAATGCCCCGACCATGACGACGTGTGCCATCATCTGTTGTCCTTCTGGATTCGATTTTGCTCCGTCAAGGTCCGCCGTCAAAGCGATATCGAAAACAAGCCGCTCGTTCCGCAAAAAGAGATCTGGGAAAAACCGCACAAAGGGCTCATTGACGGGCCACAGGTCGCCGGGGATGTGTCGCACGGCTTGGATCAGGCCGCTGACGGGAGCGTGAACCCGGTGGTAATTGTGTGGCGCCAAATAAACCGTCGTAAACCATTTGAAATTGGCAGATTGCGTCGCATGCAAAACGGAATCATTACCCCAGACTAGCTCGGCAGGGTCATAGTCAATCCCCTTTGCCTGAATGGCAGCCCCGTGGTGCAGGGGAGCCGACCACGCAAGGTAGCCATCGGCAGGCGAGACGTAACGAGAGCGGGCTGGCCGCAGTCCCGGGCGCAAGTGCCTGATGAACAAATCTTCGATGGAAGCATAGGAGCCAGGGTCAGCCATTTGGGCTTCGCCCATATTCAAACGAAAGATATGCACAAACAGTGAGTTAGCCAATCTCTGCAGGGGCGCCGGAAGTTGCAGGCGCGCAAGCCATCCGGTGGCAAGGCTCACGGCATTTCTTGGAAGGATTCCCAAAAAGAACCGAAGGGTTACGAATCGAATTTGCAGAGTATTCATAGAACAAAATTGGTAGCACGGCAGGCGACGAAATCCTACCGCCTTCAGAACACTTGACGGTGGTAGGGCAACCTTCCTCGTGCTAGGAACAGCGCCTTATGAAACATCCATTCATCACGAGTAGGGTGCATGACCATCAAAACTGAAGTCTCGTCGGGCGTCCGCAATCCTGAAAGTGTCGTGTCGGTTCATGTCGTCGGCGGTGGCTTGGCCGGGACCGAGGCTGCGTGGCAAATTGCGCGGGCTGGCATTCCGGTTACCCTGCACGAGATGCGCCCGGTCAAGATGACGGCGGCACATCAGACCGGCAACCTGGCCGAACTTGTTTGTTCTAACTCCATGAAATCATTAGATGAATCATCGGCCCCCGGCCTCCTTAAATCCGAGATGACGGCCCTCGATTCCCTGATCATCCGATCTGCGACCAAAGCCCGAGTCCCGGCGGGGCAAGCCTTGGCGGTGGACCGGATCATTTTTGCTGAGGCCGTCAAAGAGGGACTTTTGGACTCTGGCCTGGTCACCATTGACGGCCAAGAGGTTACCAGCCTGCCGACGCCCGAGGAGGCCGCCGCCCGAAACGAATACTGGATCGTTGCCAGTGGGCCTTTGACCTCGCAACCTTTGGCGGAAGCCATTCAAAAAATCACAGGATCGGAGCGAAGTTTATATTTTTATGATGCGATTGCTCCCGTCTTGGCAGCCGAATCGATCGACATGGAACACGCCTTTCGTGCTGACCGGTATGGCGATGCGGAGACTGGCGATTACCTCAATCTTCCTCTGAATCGTGAGGAATATGAGGCGTTTATCGACGCCGTAATCGCTGCCGAGAAAATGCCCCTCCATGATTTTGAAGAGCCCAAATATTTTGAATCCTGCCTGCCGATTGAAGTGATGATCGAGCGTGGGCGGGACACCCTGCGCTTTGGCCCCATGAAACCAGTCGGTCTGACCGACCCTCGGACTGGGCACCGTCCCTGGGGAGCGATTCAACTGCGGCAGGAAAATCAGGAGGCCACCATGTACAGCATGGTCGGGTTCCAAACCAAAATGAAGTGGCCCGAACAAAAGCGGGTTTTTTCGATGATCCCGGCCCTGCGTCAGGTCGAGATCCTGCGCCACGGTTCCATCCACAGGAACACCTACCTGAAGAGTCCGGAATTCCTGGCCCATGACTTCTCTTTTAAGGGTTCACCAAGAGTGTTTTTGGCGGGTCAAATCAGTGGCGTCGAAGGCTACACCGAGTCTGCAGCGATCGGACTGCTTGCCGGACGCGCCTGCGTTGCAAAAATCCGGGGCGAGTCCTTTGTCATGCCGCCGCGCGACACGATGATCGGAGCCCTTGGCCGGTATGTAACAGAAGGCTGCCTTGGGCCGTATCAGCCGATGAATGCGAATTTTGGCTTGCTGCCGCCACCAGCGGCCCCTGAATCAAATCAAGGTTCTGGCGAAGCACCACGCAAAAAAATAAAAAAGTTAAGCAAGGCTGACCGCAAGTCAGTGATGGCCGACCGCGCCAGGTTGTCATTTACGACATGGCAGCATTGCACATCGCCGCAAAATCAGCAGCTTTAAGGGAAGCTCCGCCGACCAGTCCGCCGTCAATGTCTGGCTGGCTCAACAAACCGGCGATATTGGCCGGGTTGGCACTGCCGCCGTAAAGGATGCGCGCTCGCACCGCAAATTCGCTGCCAAGAATTTCATCGCAAACTTTTCGAATGAAACCGTGAACTTCCTGCGCCTGTTCCAGCGTTGCAGAAAGTCCGGTGCCGATGGCCCAAACTGGTTCATAGGCAATCACAATGGAATCCGAAAGGTCGCCTGGATAAAACCCCTCGCGGTTTTGAACAGGTCCGTGATTTTTTAGTGCATTCAACACCGCACCCAACTGGTGGCTGACGACCTGAAAGGTCGCCCCAGATTTTCTTTCCTCCAGGGTTTCGCCAACACAGACAACAGGAGTGACTGCATTTGATATGGCAGTAATCGTTTTTTTTGCGACCGAATCATCCGTCTCGGCAAAATACTGACGGCGCTCACTGTGCCCAACGAGCGTGGTGCGAATGCCAATATCGGTCAGCATCATTGCCGAAACTTCACCGGTGAATGCTCCACTGGCCTCAAAGTGCATGTTTTGCGCAGCGGCAGCAAACCCGCGTGCGCGCGTGGCAGCAAGCGTTGCATGAAGTTGCGTAAACGGTGCCGCAAATAATATGTCGACGTGGTTGCTGACCCCGGGTCTGAGGGCCGCAGAAAATGCCGTGAAAAAAGGTTCTATCTCCGCCAGGCGCATGTTCATCTTCCAGTTGCCGGCGAGCAGTTTTTTTCTCTTCGATGCAGTCATGAGGCGTCTCCAATAACTACTTCAAAAGCACCTTGATGCCAGGCAATGCGCGGCCTTCCAGGAACTCAAGCGCCGCACCACCACCGGTGGAAATGTGCGTCATTTTGGCTGCAACCCCCGCCATGTTGACGGCAGCAACGGAGTCTCCACCACCGATGACCGTTTTACCAGGACAGGCCGCCATGGCGTGAGCCACAGCCATCGTGCCCTTGGCGAATGCTGGCCACTCAAAAACTCCCATCGGGCCGTTCCATAAGATGGTACGCGAACGGCGGATGACGCCCTCATAGGCGGCAATTGTCTTGGGACCGATATCGAGACCCATCAGCCCTGCGGGAATGTCCGGGCCGCCGACTTCGACTGCAGCAGAATTTTCAGAAAACTCGGCAGCGCAGACATGATCGACTGGCAGGTGCACCATGACACGGCGCCGGTCGGCAGTCCGCATGATGGTTTCCACGAGGTTCATCTTGTCTTCTTCAACCCGCGACTTACCAACGTCGACACCCTTGTACTTGAGGAATGTGTAAGCCATTGCACCGCCGATGACGAGGTTGTGGCAATGGTTGAGGAGGTTCATGATGACCCCGATCTTGTCGGAAACTTTCGATCCACCCACAATCACCGTGAACGGTGGCTCTGCAGACCTCAGGAGCGACTCAAGGGCGTTGACCTCGCGCTGAATGAGAAGTCCAGCTCCGCGTTTTTCTGGTGGAAAAATTTCTGCCGCAGCATCAACCGACGCATGCTCACGATGAACGGTGCCAAAGGCATCGTTGACGTAGAAATCAAAACCCTCGGTCAAGACACGGGCGAAGTCTTTGTCGTTTTTTTCCTCGCCGTCTTGATAGCGCAGATTTTCCAGTAGCATGATCTGACCAGGGTCAAGGCGGCTCAAAACCTGGATGGCTGGCTCGGTTCCGTAGTCCGCACAAAAGACAATGTCACGTCCCAGAAGTTCGGCAAGGTGAACACCAACTGCCTCCAAGGAATCGTCTGGCGAATGGGCACCTTTTTTGGGACGGCCCAAATGACTGCACATGACTAATTTGGAAGTATGCTCAAGGATATACTGGATCGTTGGCAGGGCTTCGCGAATCCGGGTGTCGTCCGTGATAACCCCGTTCTTGATGGGAACGTTAAGGTCTAGTCGCAAGAATACTTTCTTGCCGCGAATATCCAGATCTTCAAGCCTGCGAAGTTGCATGGCGGTCTCCTGTTCGTTACAACCGGCCTCAATGTACCGGAAGCGGTTCAAGGCGCAATAGTAAGGCGCATTGTTAAGGCACAATATAAAGGAAGGGGTCTTTTCCGTGTCACAAAAACATCTTTTCATCGCCGACCCGTTGGAAGGGCTGAATTTGCCGCTGGATTCCTCGCTGCGGATGGCCAGAGCCCTTGCCGCCCGCGGACACCGGGTCTTTTTCACGACCATCCAGGATCTAAGTTGGAGGTCGGACAAGGGTGCTGCCTCGGCCCGAAGCGTGGAGGCCACTTTTGCCGGCGAGGGCCTCAGACCAGCGCTCTCCGCCAAGGGCTTGCACAGTTTGTCTGAATTCCAGGCAATCCACATGCGCAAGGATCCCCCCTTTGACATGGCCTACATTGAGGCCACCTGGCTCCTTGATTCAGTGGCCTCAAAGGTCCACATTTATAACCATCCGGAGGCCCTGCGGAACTTCAACGAAAAGGTCTCCATCTTGATGTTCCCCAACGACATTCGGCCAGCCCTCGTCAGCTCTGACACTGCCGAAATCATTGATTTTATTGCAAAAGATTGTGCCGGAGATGCCGTCATCAAGCCCCTTGCCCTGTTTGGCGGACGCGGGGTGGAGCGGATCTGTATCGGTCCGAAGGGTCTGGAAATGGGCGAGGCCGCAAAACGAATCACCAAGGTTACCGGCGATGGCCGCGAAAAACGCATCGTGCAGCCGTTTGACGAACGGGTTTTTTCCGGCGAAGTCCGGGCGTTCTGCATGGGGGGAGAGCCCATCGCCTGGTGCCTGAAAAAACCGGCGCCCGGGGAATTTCTGGCCAACACTCGAGCCGGAGCAACTTTGGAGTCCTACAAACCGGGCGCCGAGGAGCTCGCCCGCGTCAAGAATGTTGCTTCGCGTCTGGCCTTAATGGGTGTCCAAGTGGTTGGGTTTGACCTGATCGGGGGCTACATTTCTGAAATCAACCTGACGAGTCCCCGCCTTTTACTGCCGGCCGGGGATGTAGCCACAGAGCAAGCCGTCTATGAACGGCTTGCCCTGTGGCTGGAGCGGGATGCGGGAAAGGCGATGAGTCCCTAGATACACTGTTGGATGTCACGCCCTGCAAGGCGGTTAAGGATCACCACATCCAAGGCAGACTTTCTAGCAACGACCCTGTTCTTAAAAACTTCGACCTGGGCCTCTTCGACCTTCATGGTCGCATAATCTCGCTTGTACTCGTCCATGGTGATGGCTTGTTTTGCCAAAAGCCTGTTGGAAGTCTCGAAATTATGTAGCGCTAATGCATATTTGGCCTCTTGTGCGATCAACTCGCTGTTTGCCTCGTCCAATTTGGATTGATACATCACAACGAATGGATCGTTATTGATGTCGGAATCGTCTGCCATCAGCGGCTGATTCATTCCGGTCAACAGCAGCACCGCCACAATAAAGTTTGCAAACAGGATCTTTGATACCTTCATTGCCATCCCCTCAATCTTCTTTGTCCAACTTTACAAATCAGCGAACAATCCGGGTCAGTGTTTGAGCGAAAATTTTCTCAACACCGATGCGAGCCCAACGTCCTTGAGCCACCAACTGCTCCTGACCCATGCTGGATTCGACAGATTCCTGCATCGTGTATTCGGCGACACCAAAGTTCTTGCCGTTGGCGATGGCCACGACGATTTGGTCGCCAGTGCGAATGGCGATGCCTTTGAAGGTGAATTCCTGAACCTTAAAGGACATGTCATAGGTTTCGCCCTTGGCAACAACTTCGACGGTGCCCTGCATTGAACCAAGAGCCTCGGTCTGGGCCGTAAAATTGAACTTGCCTGTCATCGCATCCAGGGACATTTCTGGAATGCTGACGGAACCTTGATCAGGATTGGAGGAACCATTGAGCATGGTGCCCACCATTCCGCCCTGCTGTGCTGATTCAAGGGTGGCGATGCCAATGTCTTGGCCCCTGACGTTCCAAGCCGCAAGGAGTCTTCCGGCAACCAAAACCGCCGGACCAGCAAACTGAGTCTGTCCAAGATTGACACCCAATTGAAGGTACTGACCCATTGAACTGATGGTCATCTTACCAGTCTGAGCCTCATGGCCACTGAAGATCGAAGCCCATTCACCCTTGAATTCGTTGGGAATGAGCCATTCAATCCAAAGCGGTGCCAGCTGCTTGCTGACTTCGATGTTTTTTCCCTGGGAGAAGAAAAAGTGCATTTGCTCGCGTCCGTCCTGGGTTTTCACCAGAGCCGCGGCGACACTTTTCTGGCCTTCCTGGGTGCTGATGTCGCTAAAATACAAGATCGGCTTCGCAATGCTCTGATCGGTAACCTGAGCCGGGTAACGCCAAGCGTTGGCCAATTGCATTTGTCCAACCTGAGCAATCCCAGGCATCGCAATGCTTGCTTCCTGACTTACTTCCAGTTGGGTGGCATCGCCGGTTGCCTGACCAACAGGCGCCATACCGATTTCTTGGGAAGGCGAAGAATAAAGCGAAAGACGCTTCACTTGATTTTTGGCTTCGTAGGTCTGCAGTTCAGACCATTGTTCGACGCTCAATCCAGAAACCCAGAGTCCCTGATTGTTTTCAAAAAGGAGCTTGTCGTTCGTCAAGACGATCGCCGAGTAGCGCGGCGCCCCGTCGCTGGATTCCAGACCCAATTTCTGAGCCGACTGAATCTCTCCGCCTTGCGTTGCAACAAAACGGTCGTACGCCACACCCTGTTTTTCCAGGGCTTCCGTGGCTAATGCGATGCCCTGATCTGCGGCCAAATTGTCCGTCGCCGAAACAATCAGAACCCGCTGCTGCGATGCGCCCTGGCGAGATTCGCTGGCTGAACGTGGGACGTCATCACGTCCCATGGCTGGCAAACCGGCACCAAGACCGGCGGCAAAAAGAACAGATCTCGACAGTATTTTGGAAACTTGCATTATTCTTCTCCTGTATTCATGAACAAGACATCAGGCCGGGCATTATGCAGGAGGCGTGCCGTAATTATAGATTGAGGAGGATTGTCCCTGAGCGGGCACCGAGCCACAATTCATCAACCATCGCTCCATCATTGAAGGTCGGGTCGGCTACGCCCTTTATTTTCTTCATCGATCGCGGAAGTTTCAAAAGCACTGCACTCTGGCCGGGATTCACAAAAGCGGACCCGTGTTCAAAGGCTCGCCACCAGGTCAGCCCACTTGCAGCGGCATCCGCGCCGGGAGTTCCTTCGTCCATCAAAGCGCTGTACAGGGTTTTTTTCGCATCGTTAAATTCAACAGCTTCAGACATGGGTTTGCCAAGGTAGCCTTTCGTTGATGAGCCCTGTTCGGATTGACCCGTCTCCAGGTTCACAGCGTACTCATCAAACCACCATGCACTGGCATAGGGCCTGTGGCCGTTTGATGATGACTGCTCGTTGGTAAACGAAAAGTAGCCATCAAACATCAGGGTCGAGGCCAGCGCAAAACGCATCGCGCCGAAATCCCTCGGGGAGTCAGAGCTGCCCATGACAATCGATACCCTTGGTTCGGGGGCCGTCCGCATGAAAGAGGCATAATTACGCATGATGGCGCGCCACCCAAATTTTGATTGGTCGACTTTTTCGGCTCCAAGAAATTGTTCGACCATGATCCCATTGAGGTTATGGACATACGGGTGTCCCGAATTCCATCCACCATTGCCGACAAGAATCGTCTCGGGCGGAAATAACTCGCGCGAATTCTGAATCATGTTTTTATAGCCTTGGGTCCAAGCAGCGTCGGTGGCAACATCCGAAAGGGGATGACCGTCGCCATTGATTGCGATCGCTTGGTTGCCATATTGGTTTTTTAACCACGCGACGGAAGAGGTCGCCCAGTCAAAAAAAATCCCGTCCACCATTCCCGTAACGATGATATTTTCATTCACGAATCCCGGCAGAAATTTCTGAAGGCTCGTTGTCGGATTTTGAGCGTGATGCCAGACGCCAGGACGCGGTTCGAACATGCGAATGGGACGGCCATGCGCATCTCGCATCAGCCATTCAGGGCGCAACTGGGCGACGTACTCTTGAAACAAAGTTGTCGTGGATTGATTCGACCAGTCGGTGGGGACATCACCCGCAGAGAAATGGGCCAACGTGACGATGTCGGGGTTGCGTCGGCGCCACTTCCCGTCTGGACCAAGATAGGCCGTAAACCTGCGGACAGCCTCGGAATCAACGATACCCAAATCCCACAGGTGCAACTGGTCAAAAAGAATTTGAGCCTCTCCTCCCGGAAGTCCATATGGATCCGAGATCTGATAGATGTTCGCCAGCTTGGGAAATCGGTGGCGGCTCAATCGGGCGACCGTCGATGCCTCACGTGCCGTCACGGTGGAACCTCCCTTGCATGGGAGCGTCAAAATGCCAGCCAACCCCAAGCCCACCAAAAGGCAAAGGCTGCCGAGGAAGATTAGAAGGCGGGTAGTAAACAGGGACTTAAGTTTGTTCATTTCGTCTCCACAGCTGCGGGCGACATCCACAAACCGTGCCGTAGAGGGCCAAAGCGGGGACGAAGGGAGAGTCGGGGGTGATTGAAAAGAACATGAGCCAACTTTTGCCGGTCGATGTCGCAATCTATGTTGAAGGGACGTACCCATTCCAGATCGGCGGGGTCTCTTCTGCCATCCATGGGATCATCGAAGGATTGCCGGATGTCAGGTTTGGGATCGTCCACTTGGCGTGGACCACTGAAACGACAGGCGAAATGCAATATCCGCGACCGGGAAATCTGGCATGGATAAAAATCATCAGGCTTGGAAAATTCATCAATGCCTTCGCTGACCTAGTGGGTGAAGCTTATCCCGTGGCCAAGGTGCATCATTCCCATACTTGCGGACTTGCGGGCCTCGCCGCAACCTTCGCCAAGGATCAACATCCGGGCAGCCGCATGATCCTCAGTGAGCACAGCCTTTACGTGCGTGATGTGCTTCAGGCCTTGGAGAAGGCTGGCTGCAGCCACAAGGCGGGACAGGACCTGATCGCTGCGAATGAGGTTCCACCCATCGGTGCTGGCCAGGGAACCCTCAATGAAATGAAAGAGGCGGTGCTGGCCACGGGGAGGCAAGTGTATGAAAATGCAGACACCATGACCTATCTCTACTCCAGCATCAGAACGGAGGCGCTTCAATACGGTGCAGACATGACTCGCTCCATGATCATCCCAAACTCCGTCGATTCGCAAAGATTTGAAAGCGTCTCCCAAAAAAACAAGACAGCCCATGGGGCCTGGCAGTTGGCAGTCATTGGCAGGGTGGTCCCGGTGAAGGGAATTATTGAGGCCATCGAATGTGCGCGAAAACTGGCTGACAGGGGCTTTGACTTTGAACTGAACATCATCGGCCCCGAAAACGAAGTGCCTTGCTACGCCGCCTTTTGCCGTGAAAAGGTTGCCCACTTTGGCCTTGAAAACCGTGTCATCTTTAAGCCTAGCATGTCGCCAGAAAAAGCCCTGGAAGGCATCGATCTGTTGTTGCTGACGAGTCAGTCAGAGGCCATGCCCCTTGTGGTGCTCGAGGCCATGGCGGCATCGGTTCCCGTGGTGGCCCATGATGTCGGAAATGTAGGCGACCTGCTTGGCTCGAATTCGCGAAGCGAAACCACCAGTGCCCCGGCCGGAATCATCGCACCATCGGGTGCGAATCAAAGAAATCCGACGCCGGCCGAACTAGCTGGCGTCGTCATCGACGTCTTGGGAAACGAAGGGTCCTACCGCGCCATGCGCGCCGCGGGCCCCCAAAGGGTAAAACAATTCTTTGACAGGACCGAAGCCTCCAAGGCATGGAAAGCCCTGTATTCCGCCTAATTGTCGGACGAATCGTCCGACACTTTGACGAAGGTGACATCAACCGGATTGCGGCGACCACCAATAATGTATTGGCCGGTGATTTCGCCGCGTTCAAGTTGCCCCCGAACCTGAAAGAATACCGTTCGTTGACGGCTAGTTAGGTATATGACGCCTGTTTCAAGGTCGAGATAAACTAAATCAAGTGTCACAAGGTGCTTCTGGATCTTGGGACTGATCATGATGCTGGCGACGTGAGATTTACCATTGCGGGAAATTTTAAGTGACGCATCGTAACCAAGAAATTTCCCCTCGTAGCTTCCTTCAAAATCCGAGAACGACATCGGATCAACATTTTGGGCGATCAGATAATTCTTAATGGAATTCACCCGTCTCCCTGAAAAATTTTGCTCCCGGTGCCCAATCCTCAGAATACCTTTCACAATCAAGTCATCAGAACCTGCCGGACCAGAAGAAATCCGAAACATCGCGTGCTGCACAGGAATGTCCTGCTGACCCGTTGTAGAGTCACTTAGAGTCGCCGTTTCCTGAACGCTGGTGGCGTGAATTATTCCTGTGGACCGATCGAAGCTGCTGTAGGCCATCGATGCTGTTATATGCCCGTAGCCCGCCGCCACAATAACCCCCATGGTGTCTGGGCGGGCCACTGAAAAGACGCCTGGTCGGCCTTCTATCTCAATTTCGTAAATACCTTCCAGATCCTTTTCGTTAACCATAGCGCCAAGATCGAAGTGATCGGCCAAAGATCGCATCACTTTCTCTTGGGACGGCATTCCGTAAGCACCGTACCGTGCTGACAAGTCCCCGGCAATTTCAGCGAGGAATCTAAACTGAGACGGCTTTTGTCGAGCCAGATCGAGAGCACGAAAGCTGGCTCCAAGCGCGTCAAAATGATTCGGGTCCATAATCGACATGGCTTTCTTGCCCACCTCAACTTCAAGAGACCCGCCGGTGTCAATCAGCTTCAGGATAATCAAAGAAACAATCGTCCCTGGTCGCATGGCGACCTCTTCGGGAACATGCCCTGGCAACTGGTCCAACCGCAACTTCGTCAAGACCAACATCTGGGCAATCTTTGAGAGCAGCGTCTGGTCCTTTTGAAGGTATACTGAACGATTAAACGATTCAAAGGCACTCTGGCAGACCATCGGGCCGTGAACACCACTCAAGAATTTTTCATAGTCCGCCACCGTCAATTCGCCCAAATAGTTCTCGATCAATGTCTGATGCAATCGGGCCTGAACCCTCGAAAAATCATCCGTCGATGGAAACGGGGCCTTGGTCAAAGGTAACGGCTTGTTCAAGGCTTCGATGATTTTCCCCATCCGATCGAACATCGAATAAATCTCCTTGATCCCGCTCGCACGCGATGCAATCTTTTCCTGATTCAAGTTGAATTTCATGCGGGTAAGGTCCTGGGACCAACGGGCAAATTCGATCAGAAGCCAGTCAGGATCATCCGCAATACTCAGCAGAGGCTCAATTGCCACGGTCATCTTGTCTGCCAAGTCCGTAATCATATCAATGTCCAGCGAACTGAACTTCAGCTCAACCTGAATTTCAAGGAGCTCGTCGAGAATCTTGAGATAGGGACCTAATTTTTCTTTCGACATGTCAGGGACTGAAGACCGCAACTCAAAAATCACGTCACTCATCTCGCTGCGACTAACCCTAGCGCGTTCGATAACAGCCTCTGGTGAAGGCACAATTTCTTGCGCAGTAAGTGGCAAAGCTAGGGAAAAAAATGCTGTGCAGGTGAACCCCGCGATTTGCATCAAATGGTAGATCGGCTTTAAAAAAGTTCGCACTTTCATTCCTTCGCAATAAAACGTTTGAGCCCGCATGAGGCAAAGTGCCGCAACAGCATCTTTACTAAAGCAATTTCCAGTCCGTTCAAAAAAACATACCCAATGTGGAACAGTAATTGCTCTCGACTGGATCATTGTTGTCAGTAGATACAACTCTGGAGAAAGATGATGATCTGTAGGAAAGTTGCCAGTGGGCTCATCGTGGCCGCTTGTTCCCTGATCGCCCTGTCTCACACGAAGAACCTGCCGGCGGACCAATCCATCGGTGAAGCGTGTGGCTTGAATTACAACCCACCAAGCCCACAACCCAACACACAGCCGTTTTGGCACGGTGGCGCCATCCCGCTGGACTTATCCGCCGCTAACGCTGAAATTAACCGGATCGCAATTGATGAGACGAAGGGGTCGGCAAATTTTCTGAAGACACCCGAGCCATGGGTACGGAACGCCGTTGAGCGCCCCGCGGTCGGAGAGCATCTGATCAACCCGGCGGGACAAGAAGTCGAGATGAAATTGCTGCTGCTTTCAGCAACCCGGAGCAATAATCAAGAGCCAGCCCTCCGCCTCGTCAAGGAGGCGCTGGATGGAATTGGAATACCATTCAACCACGTCCACCTCACGGTGGACGGCGCGCGTATTTCAAGTGACCCCCTGGACATGGAGTTTCCGTCGCAAGGCGCAGCTCGGCGTGGACGGTATTATGGGATCATCTTGATCAGTGATCTATTGGCTTTCCAGGATAAGGAAGGGACATGGCTCAGCTCACTAACGATGGACCAGTGGGCGCAACTCAGGGAGTACGAAAAACACTTTCAAGTCCGTCGCGTCGCTGTCGCTGCATATCCGCGCCCAACCTATGGCGTGGAACCATCGGGAGAACCGTTGACCGTAAAAAATACAATTCTTATGCAGAAGTCCGCCGAACGCTTCTCCACCGGAATGGTCAAAGAGGCCACGTTGCCGCTGATAGGCTCCTTTCAAAATCCTGCCAAAGTCATCGATCCAACCCTCGCAACACCCATCGCATTGTTCGGCAATCCTGACTCCAATGGCAACCCAAACCCTGTCGCCGCGGCGATCACTAATTTTCCTGACGGGAGGGAACAACTGAATTTCTACTTTGCGCAAAGTCCATTTCTAATGGCGAGTTACTATGTAGCACCGCTCTGGATCAATTGGGTGACGCGTGGCCTTTACCTCGGGAAGCGCCGTATCTATCTTAACTTACAGGTTGATGATCTCTTCTTGCCGAACGGAATGTGGAATGTGCAGAAAAGAATACCGATGGATGACGGACACAGGGAATACCGCGCCACACCCGACGATTTAGATGAACTCGTACTCTGGCAAAAAGATCAGCTCCAGCGTCTACCGAAGGGAAGCACCTTCAAGGTCGAAATGGCTGTGAACGGAAAAGGAGTGTGGGAGCTTGGGGGCTACACAAAGGACGCACTTTATAAATCTGCAAAAAAAAATATTCCCGAATTTCACTGGGTCAGCCACACATTCAGCCACCCCGATCTGGATCGCATTTCGTTCAAACAGATGACCGCAGAGATCGTCGCAAACCAAAACTTTTTGCAAGATTTCATTGATGTCGACCATAAAAATTTTTCTCCACATTCCCTTGTAACGCCCCACATTAGCGGGATTTTCAACAAGGAAGCACTACGGGCACTATTTGAGAAAGGTATTTACAGCATCGTTGGCGACAACAGCCGCCGTGAACTCTGGCCACTTAATCCTTTCCATGGATTTTTTACGGCTGAACAGACCAATGGATTTGAGGGGATTTTCGTTATACCGCGCCATGCCACAGTCGCCCCCGTAAGCGCCGGACCGGTCCAGTACCTGCACTCATTTTACAACAGCCTCTATCATGACTTCTGGGGTAAGGACCTGACTTCAGCAGAAATCTTGCAGCTCGAGGCCGAGCGCGTAACCAAAGCGATCATCGCCTGGCGCCACGATCCGTATATGTTCCACCAGGGAAATCTTTGGTTCTTCAAGTGGATGGACAACCCCGGGCTCGATGGCCGAACGAGGCACAGCATCCTGAGTTTATGGACGGAGTTTGTGCTGGCCGAGATCCAACGGTATACAACCTTGCCGGTTCTCAGCTTGAAAATGGATGATATGAGCCTCGCCCTTCAAGAACGAATGCAAACCGATCGTTGCGACATTCGCCTATTCCTGTCAACAAACCCGCGCCGTCGAATTCGAGTTCATACCAAGTCGGCTTGCAAAGTGCCTATCACTGGACTTTCCGTTTCTGGAAATCCTGCCGTGACACAGGATGTCTACGGTCCGGACGTGACATCCGTCATTAGCGCTCAACCAAATACTTCCGTTGAATTTATCCTTCCAACCGACAACCGGATCTAAAGATATGACCCAGCACAAAGTTCCCCTCATGATTTATTTTCTATCTGCAGTTCTGCTTCATTCGGGAGTCTGCTTTGCCCAAGCCATACCAGGCGCGGGGCGTGGTGCATTTCTTGAAAATTGTCTTGCGGGCGACAGCAAGCCCGACGTCATGCACACCGTGCGAGTCATCATGAAAGCCGTTGGCGCTAACGACTGCGAAGGTGCAAACCGAATCCTGAGCAAGACCAAGGAGCTGATTATCACGTCCAGTGAAATTTCAGACCTGACGCCGATTGCGGATCTCACTCACTTGGAAGTTCTTTCCATTGACGATAATGCAGTGCATGATCTTTCGCCCCTTCTCGGACTCACCGAGCTGAAAGGCCTTTCCATCATTCGAAATCATGTCGCGAATCTGTCAGGACTTGCGAACTCAACCAAACTTGAATGGCTTTTCCTTCAAGACAACAATGCGCCGGCCCTTGATTTGTTGCCACTCCATGCCATGACCAGGATGCAAATTTTAGATGTCTCAAGAAACTCTGTTGGTTCCGTTTCTGCCTTATCGACCATGAAAGGTCTGCGAAGCCTCATTGCAAATCAGGCGAAGATTTCCGACATCTCTCCACTTGAGGAGCTGGAGACGCTAACGAGCGTCTCACTTGGGTTAAACGAAATAGGCGATATTCGTCCCTTGAATCGATCGTCTCGCCTGGAACGGATTCATATGCGAGAAAATCGTGTCGCCGACTTGAGCGTGCTGGCATCTCTGCCTCAACTTCGCGAGATTGATTTTTCAGGAAATCTCCTCAAAGACTTGAGTCCGGTTTCAGGCCAGGATTTTCTCAGCAATATAGACATTTCCAACAACGGCATCGAATCCCTCTCGTTTATTGAAACATTGCCCAGACTTCAATGGTTGAAGGCCGGTGGCAACATCATCAAGGACCTCACACCACTCACGCAGTCCAGCGGTCTCCTGACTGTCCTGGACCTTTCAAGAAACAAAATTGTGGACCTCACGCCCCTCACAGGCATGAGGGAGATTGAGTGGCTTGATGTTTCTGGCAATCAAATTTCAGACATAACCACGATTGGTACCGTCCCTTTCTTGAAACGGCTCAACATCGCCAGAAACCAGATTCAAGATATTTCGGCACTCGCAAAGCATCCGACCCTCATGATCCTCGACATGTCGGAAAATAAAATAGTCGACCTCTCGCCGATTGCCAAAAAGGCCCTGATGAAGAACTTGATCCTTTCGGGAAACGAAGTGGTTGACGTTTCGCCTATCGGAACGCTGCGGGTGCTCAAGCACCTTGACCTTAGCCGAAACAAAGTTGAGGACTTGTCGCCCCTGCTTACCTTTGAAAATTCTGGGATGAAGGTTTTTACTGCGGAAGCCAATCCCATCATCAAAGACGACGCCCACTGCCCCAGGGAGGGCGGTTCCTATTTGATGCGCTTGTTTTGCCGTGACTATTTAAAATAATCGCGAATTTCAGCTGATTCATGCCAGAAAGGGTCTGCAATGAGTTTATTGTCCCACGTGCCGAATTTCGATGTGAAACACCTGCTTGACCGGCCCCTGAAGGCGATCGATGAGGCCATGGTCCGGAATTATTTTCTCGGGAAAACGGTCCTCGTCTCGGGGGCTGGAGGCAGCATCGGATCTGAAATTTGCATGCAGGTCGCCAGGTTCGGAGCACGTAAATTGATCATGGTCGAATCGTGTGAATTCAACCTTTATCAAATTGATCTTAAAATCCGCGAATCGGGAATTGCTGAAAATTCAGCAATTGAAATCCACAGCATCTTGGAGTCTGTGACCCACCGCACTGCGATCCGCAGGATCTTCAAGCGGCACCGGCCTGATACGGTTCTTCACGCTGCTGCGTTCAAGCACGTACCCCTAGTGGAATGTAATCCCATCTCGGGAATTAAGAATAATCTAACCAGCACCATGATCCTTGCGGAGGCCGCACTCGATTTTAAAGCCTCTGCATTCCTGTTGATCAGCTCGGACAAGGCTGTGAATCCCACGAATATCATGGGATTAACCAAACGATGCTGCGAACTGGTGATCCAATCCATGGACCGCGCCCACCCTGGGCGGGTCCGTTTCATGGCGGTCCGGTTCGGCAACGTATTGGCAAGTTCAGGCAGCGTCATCCCACGCTTTCTCGCCCAGATTCAAAATGGTGGACCCGTCACGGTGACGCACCGGAATGTGACCCGGTTTTTTATGATCATCAGTGAAGCCGTAGGTCTCGTGCTTCAATCGGTTGCCATGGCCTCAGGCGGAGAGATCTTTGTTCTCAATATGGGGCAACCCGTTCTGATTAAAGAACTTGCCGAGCAAGTTATCAGGTGTGCTGGCCTGGAACCGCATAAAGAGATCAAAATAGAATTCACCGGTCTTCGCCCCGGTGAAAAACTCTACGAGGAGTTGATCCTGGAGGGTGATGAAAAGGCCACAACCCACGGCGATATCTTCGTCGCAATCCCAAAGGCCATCGATCACGGGGAGGTTCTTGCTTCTCTCCGGCATCTTCTTGATCTTGCAGAAAGCGAAGACGCAGAGCCTTGTTTGAGCGCCCTACGCGAGATTGTCTTTGGTGGCCGGGAGGAAGCCATGACGGCCATCATGCAGAATGCTCAAAGGATGCGGGTATCAGGTCTGGTATCTGAAAATGCTGGGTCAAGTAAGCTGGCAAGCTGATGAAGCCAGCTGGCAGGATCGTTGCGATCCTGCCGGGATTCGCGCAGCTATACTTCGGTCCCGGCCGAAGTGCATGCGTTATCCTTAATGCTGGGTTGACGCGTTGCATGGCCGACACAATGTCTGCGATCTGCACAGCCTCGCCGGTACCAACGTCGATCTCCTTCCACGCCTGATCGAGCGTAGCCAAGGATACGATTGCCCGCGCGGCGTCAGCCACGTGAATGAAGTCACGCCATTCCTGACCGCCATTGTTCAAGATAAACGGGCTATCTGAACGAATGGCCTCGTCCAGGTGATGCAGAATCGAGAACCGGTCGTCGCCTCCGTACAGATTGAATACGCGGCACGTCACATGCTCAATTTTATTTGCGGCACAGAATGAGTCGATCATCATTTCGTTCAATTTTTTTATTTTTCCGTAGGGTGTCGCCGGGGGCTGGTTTGTGACTTGCCGTCCCTCCGCGTCCTCACCGTACACGGCACAGGTGCTGACATAGCAAAACCTGCTGATTCCATGCCTCTTTGCAGCCGTCAGAAGGCGGGCGGTCGTCATGATGTTAGACTGCACCACCGACTCGGGATCAGAATCAACCCTTGCGGTCAGATCATAGGCACCATGGATGATCGTGTTTACTGGCCTGCCATTTCGATTTCCGCCGCTTGCTCCAGAACACAATCCGTCAAGGTCGGTCCAGTCCTCGCGATTGAGCTCGACGATCTCAAAATCTGACTGGGCCATGATCGCGCGGCCCAAATTTCCCTTCGCCCCTGACAACAAAATCTTCATGCGTGCCTCCGATGAGGTCGGGGTCAAAGCAAAAATGATTCCTGAATTGGGCTTTTTCGTTAGCCAAAATTTACAGCTCAATCTGGTACGGAACGTGCAGCCGAATCAACTCACGGAGGAATTGCCCGGCATGGATCCCAATCAAGAATCGGTCGACGTCGTGATGGTGACCGAGTGCGGATTTCCATACGTGAGGGGTGGAGTCGGGGGGGTTGTCAATCAAACGCTACGAGGCCTCCCCGAGACAACATTTGGCGTGATCCATTTGGCCTGGAACAAAAAGACAACCGATGCCAGACGGTACGAAATTCCTCCTAATGTAAAGTGGATTCAGGACATCTATTTATCGCCTGAGGAATTTGATCATGCGCCCCGCTGGATAAATCTCAGATTCCCATTTCGAAAGTCAGAAAGAATCCACAATGCATCGCTTGCACTGCGCTTCTTCGAATGGATCGATGAAGCAATGAAGGGCAATTACGAGCCTCTTATTGATGCTTACTGGCGCTACATGAACCCGAAGACCAGAACCGTGGATCTTTGGCAGATGTTACGGTGTCCGGAATTCGTTGTGGAATTTGAATCCCGCATCGCAGACCTCGGAATGCCTCTGACCACAACCTTCTGGTTGATGGAAAACTTCCTTTCCATTACCCGAAATCTTTGCGGGCGCATTTATCCGGTGGGCCAGGTTTATCACTCCCAAACCCAACTGTACGCAGGCCTTGTCGCAGCACTTGGAGCCATGCAACACGGCCGGGAGATGATTCTCACCGAGCATGGACTTAATGTTCGTGACAGCATCCACTACATCCGTGAGGCAGGCCACGGCGTTCCCCCAAAAGGACGACCGGGGGATCCAATCAAAGACGCTTGGGTTTCATGGTTTTGTGAACTTGGCAGATTTGTCTATGGGCAGGCCACGTTTGCCACCTATCAATACCAGCGCAACGTGGATGAGGCGGTTTCCCTAGGTCTGCCCAGGTCAAAAGTCGAAATGATCTCCAACGGAATTGTTCCCGAGGATTTCGCTGCAGCCCGCAAGCAACGTCATGTGGCAAACACGATTCGCAGCGCTGTACTTGATGAAAGGCGTCTGGGGCATCTTTGGCGGCTCGCCTACGTTGGACGCATGATTCCTGCCAAGGGAATCCTTGATCTGATCGAGGCAGCAGGGATTTTGTTCAAGCAAGGAGATGTTCGTTTCGCACTTGATTTCATTGGTCCGGCGGAAGGGGTTGATGATTTTCTTGCAGAATGCAGAAAAGCCATTGCCGCAATTGGAATCGAGGAGATTGTCAGTTTCACGGGAACAAAGGATCTCACGCACGCCTTTGGCGTAGTGGATATCATGATCCTGCCAAGTCACGCCGAGGCCCTGCCCATCGTGCTCCTGGAAGCGATGGCTTCCTCGGTTCCTATTGTGGCCACGGACGTCGGCAGCATCATGCAGGTGATTCATAACCCGGTGGCTTGCGAAGGTGAGTTCCGTGACTCCATTGGGCCTGCGGGCTTGGTAGTTCCCCCCATGAATCCCGTCGCGCTGGCAGATGCGATCTCACACCTTGTCTTGAATCGAGAGTTATATGAATCCTGCTGTGAAAATGGGCCTCTCCGAATTGCTCAAAATCACCGCGCCGAGGACATCATGCGGCAGTACCTGGAACTCTACCAATCCGTCGCCGAACGCCAAAATGCTGCGTATTCTGGCAATGAAGTTGCGCGCCTTGCGGGCAGCAGCACCCAAATCACGCCGAGAGCTGCTGCAACAAAAGTAATGATGTTAAATAATTCGAAAGTCGGTTCAATCTGATCCTGGAAAAGAAAGGCGCCAAGAATCGCCATTTGTGCGATTACAAATCCGATGGCAGGACCCTCTGCGTTGAGCAGGTAAAGGTGGCATGCCAAAATAAATACCAGACTTGAAAGTCCTGACGAGTAGATGAGCATCCGGTACTGGTCAATCTCGCTGGGAAATTGCCAGGCAAAAATTCCAAGCGTGAATATCCAGGCAACTTGAACGGCAATAAATAACTCCAGACACATGCCAAGGAACATCATGGGAAGAATTTTTCTTGTGGCCTGAAACACAGGGACGCTGCTTTCAGACATCGATCTAAACGCGATCGTCCACATCCTCGACATCCCTGGCGCCAATCGGAGGAAATACCAGTTGCAGAGGATGATCGCAGGCAGCGTGGCTGCAAGAAACTGGGTCGCATTGTGTCCACCGGTAGCCATTTCAGGGAAAACAAAAAGGATCAAGATCTTGTCGCCCCAAAATATCGACCCGAGTACCAGGCCGCGTTTGATCTGGGCCCACTTCAAGACCGGGGAGCCTAACTTTAACCCGTCAGGATCTGCATTCCTTCCAAACATCCGGGCATCGGAAAAAAATGGCCCTGACAAAACCGCACATGCGGCCAATGGTGGAAGAAACCAAACCTCTGGCATCGCGGCTAGAACCAGAGCATACGCCGCCCACGCACCAATATAGAACTTGTGTTTTTGTTGGGCGAATATATGGACCATCATTAAGGCGAGCAAAAGATGCAGTACCGAAGACGTGATAAATTCAACTTGGAACCCGGAATCAGTTCCGATGGCGTGGGGCCTGGGGAGTAACACTCCCAATACTGCGGCGATAACGGCTCCTCCAATCATGGCCCACGGGATTCTCTTCATCAAACAATAGGCCGACCCCGCCAAACCCCGAATAAAAATGTCGTCACCCAGGGCCAAAGAGACTGGCATGATGATCACGTACGCCAGCCACGGCATGGTGGATCCAGAAGCAAGCCAAAGATCTATTACCGGTGTGCCACCAATACCAGCGCAGGCACCGCCATGGCATTTGGCGCCTCCCGCTGCGAAGGCAAAAGACACCAGGACTACGGCCATCAATTGAAGGCAGGTCGCCCTCCACCATCCAGAACTTAACGAATTCCCCTGCTGGCCTCCCGGCATTCCGGACAATTCCAACTTGAACCGGGTCGTGCGAAAACGGGAGTTCAAGGAGTCGACAAGCAGCAGGGCGGACTCGCGGCTGAAATTTGACGGAAGTAGCAGTGAAAAAATCCGTCGTCCCGATTCGTTGGTGAGGCTGAACCAGCTGCCCGCTTCTTCCCGAGGGTCAAAAGGCTTAGGATAATTCGCGACCACCAACTGACCTGACCCGGGTGAACTGATCGTCATGGCTTGTCCCCGAAATCTTGCCTTTAGGGACTGGCCATCGTGGAGTGGCAGATGCGCATTTTTCTTCTCATATTTGTCGGGATGCAAATCGAATTCCCGGCGCATTTCGCGGATGACTCCGCCGTTCAATGCGGCCTTTTGTTTAAGCAGACTCGGCCATAAAAAAAATTTTGCGAGTAACGCGGATAAAGCGAGCACTGCTGTGTGGAGCTGAAATTCTGTCACGAGAGTCCCATTCTGTTCACGCACGGGTCGAAAATTTTTAAGTGCAAGAACAGGGTCAACGGCAGGGATCTTGCACAAAAAGAATCAACTAAAGTTTCGCCGCCGGAATATCGAAGGACCGCTGCGACTGAAGTGTTGGCATTCGCCGGTTTTAAAATATTTCTTAGAGGAGAAACAAAATGGTCAAAAGAATCTGGTGGGCATGGATACTCGCATCGACTGCGCTATCCACATTTCTTTTCAGCGCCTGTGGTGCTGAGAATCTTTCTTCCATGCGAAGGTCTGGTGCGAGTACAGCCGCTAACGGGTTGGATGCATCGGCGTCGATACAGACGATTGATCTGACATCAACGGCTGTTACTACGCTGACCCCTTCATTGATTCAGGTAAAGCGTGGGACCGTGAGCAAGCAACCCCTGTCTGTCCTGGCAAAAAAGGAGCAATCTGGGACGGCCGACGACTGGAACACCTATCTTGAATTTACACCGGCAACCTCGGGATCTGCCGCCGTTTTTACGTTCAACCTGCCATCAACGGTCAATGTATCCAGCATCACGTCCATCAAAGTGTCTACCAATTACAAAGGCCCTGGCCTGAGCACACAGCAGTGGTCATTTCTTTTGTATGACTACACGGCTGCCAAATGGGTTTCCGTTGGCAATAATAGCCTGGCTGGCAACTGGACGTGGACGTCTTTTGATCTGGCGGGCAAGGGAATCCTGTCGCGTTTTGTGAATGCCACTAAAAAAATTAGCCTGCGTTACGAGACCTCTACTGCAGTGGACAGCAGTGACATTGATTACCTCGTGATCAACGTAGAGAGTGGTGTCAGCCCTTCTCCAACTCCTTCGCCGACACCGAGTCCGTCGGCATCTCCGACACCCACTCCAACGCCCCCGGTGAGCGGAGCATGGTGGAAGCCGATTCCGGGAATGAGCTGGCAGATGCAGTATAGCGGCACTATCGACACCAGCCTGAATGTCCAAATATACATGCTCGACATGTTTGGCACCTCGGCGACAACCATCAGTGCCTTGCAGGCACGGGGCGTGAAAGTTTTTTGCTACATCGACGGCGGGAGCTGGGAGAGCTACACGCCTGACGCGGCAAACTTTCCGGCTTCGATCATTGGCAAGGAAGTTGGAGGGTGGCCCGATGAAAAATGGCTCGACATCCGCAGCAAAACTTTGCTTTGGCCGATCATGCGCGCCCGGCTGGACCTGGCCAAACAAAAAGGCTGTGACGGCATCTACCATGACTGGGCCGATAGCTACGCAGGAGACACGGGATTCCCCCTCACGGCTCAAGATCAGTTGGTCTACAACCGCGACTTCTGGGTGGTCGAGGCGCACGCTCGCGGACTGAGTGCTGGTCTGATCAATGATCTCGTTCAAGTCAAAGATCTTGTAACTTACTACGATTGGGCTGTGAACGAGCAGTGTGCGGAGTACGGCGAGTGCGCCTCCCTAAAGCCATTCATTGATGCCAACAAACCGGTATTCAGTCTGAATTACAGCGGAAATACATCAACAGTCTGCGCGGCTTTGAACGCGCTGAATTTCGACGCAATCTTCAAAGATGTAAATTTGGGGGCGTATCGTTTGCCATGCAGATGATGAAATCTAGTTCGCACGCAATTCGCTTTGTCAGGTTATGGATCCCCGTGGCCGGCGCCGTGAGTATCATCACCGCGAGCGTCGGCCATGGGGCCGCCACAGAAATCCAAGGAACAGTAGCCCGCCAGACCACACGTGGAGAAGGCCGTGATGACTTTCAGGCCCTACGCATGGGAGCGACTTTTTCCGAAGGGGCTTATGGATTTTGGGGGTTCGTTGAAGGCCTGCACGACGGCCATGGAGATCAGGCAACCTACGGCGAATTGGCCGGTGTCCGAAGCTTTGGCCACTGGTCATTGAGTGGGGCTGGGGCTGGCGGCACGGATCCAAGGCTTCGGCCATCCAACATGGTTGTAGCTGATTTAGCCCGGCGCATACCGGAACTCGCAACGAGCATTTACGCTGGATACACAAGAAGCGCTTATGACAGCAGCGTTCAATCCAGTGATTCGTCGATCTACCGGTTCTACAGAGTGGGCGCCGTGGTGGCTTTCCCCCCGGACTGGAACCTCAACGTTTCCGTTCAACGAATCCAAAGAGAGATACTGGGAAATTCAGGAGGGCGGCGAGGCTCGGCCGGTGGACTTTCCCTGACCCGATCTTCCGGAGATCACCGGATCGGGGCAAGTTTGGCGGCATCGTGTCTGGCCCTTACGGTTTTTTGTCGCGGTGGATCTTTGGAGCGCTACGCAGAATTTTTTATGGACGGGCGCATTGCTCTTGCGCCGCAATACGGATTGATTGGGCGTATGGGCTTTATCAATCAATCAAGTGGCGCGATTGCACCCCCGACGGAAGGATTAACAGAACTGGCGAGCATCCAAAAACCAGACACCCGCAGGACTCAGATCTGGTTGGGCGGTTACCGCAAGCTCTGACTCGAAATGAACAAACCACCATGGGCCGTTGCTCCTGCAAAGGTCATGGCCTCGGTGGTCCATGAAATATTCCACGACCCATCCGATGCAAGGGCGATCCACCCGTATTCACGCGCGCGGGATTTCGCCTCGGCAAAACATTTTGCCGCGGAAGCATCTAGCCTTGCGCCATCACGAACCCGCGATTCAATTCGAACGGCAAGTCCGTCATCAACAATTTCCTCGCCGACTCCCGTTGTGGAAACCGCAGCAAATTTTGATGCGTAGGTTCCAGCCACCGTTGCGGCGTCGCTGACGCGGCCGGGACTTTCAAACCCACGCCCGCCTGTGCTTGTCCCGCAAAAAAGCTCGCCGTTTGCCGTCATCACCACACAACCAACCGTGTCAAAATCATGAGGTGTCTGATCTTTTTTGGCCTGCTCCCACCGCGCAAGACGCTCTGGCGTGATTGGAGACTGCTTCGGCAGACCTGCCAAGCGTGCAAGTTCTGCGGTTCCCGGAGGACAAACCACCCGCGTTGATTTTCCCTGCAACAGCAGGGCAAGGGTGCTGGGGTGAATGGCCCCCTCAAGGCCCATGACACCGGAAAAAATTTGATCAGGACCACTCATGACAGCGGCCGTCAAACGAGCTTGCCCATCCGACTGAAGGGCGGCCCCAAGGCCGGCATTGAAGCAAGGTTCTGATTCCAATTCAAACAGGCACTGTTTGACCACGTCCAGCCCAGAAGCCCCGTCGACCAACGCTTTCGCGCCGCGATCTGCAATGCCTTCGATGACTTTTGATGCTGCCGTGTGGCCGGCTCCGCGCGGGTCCTGGCTGCCTGCGCCGCCGTGAACCAAAACGGTTCCACCGGATGTTTTTAGGTCAAACAGACCGTTGCATTGAGGCGATTTATCCAGCATGATATTGAAATCCTTAAACAAAGGAGCTTCAGGATGAAACTTACAAAACGCATTGGCCTCATCACATTGGCAGCTTCTGGTGCACTTGCACTGTCGAGCATAACCGCTTGCACCAAATGCTCAAAAACCGGCGATAACGCAAGCACTCAGCAAGGACAGTCTCCAGCCGACGCGGTTGGGGGGAGCCAGGCAACGGCTGGGCAACCCGCTGGACAGGCCGCTGGACAGCTGGAAATCGTTGAAATTACTGCTGGAAATGGCGCTGCGGCTGCCGACGGCAAGCGCGTCACCGTGCACTACACGGGGACCCTGGAAAACGGCACCAAGTTTGACAGCTCTCTTGACCGTAACGTCCCGTTTTCATTCACACTTGGTCAAGGCCAAGTGATCTCCGGATGGGACCAGGGCGTCAAAGGGATGAAGGTTGGCGGCAAGCGCAAACTGGTGATCCCGCCACAGTTGGGATACGGGGAAAAGGGCGTTGGCGGTGTGATTCCTCCGAACGCAAAGCTGCTGTTTGAAGTTGAGCTGCTCAAAGTCGAGTAGGTTCAGTCGAAAAACGAGCAGGACGTTTTACTTGCAAAAAGCCACCCCCGGAGGTTATCCGAAGGGTGGCTTTTTTTATCCCGGGACATCCGGTATTTCGCGCACGATTTGAAGGGGTTTCACGCCATGAAAAGCACCGTGACGGCAGCATCGATCCGCAAAAAATATCTGGATTTTTATAAGGCTCACGAGCACGCCCAGATTGCCTCCGCATCGTTGCAGCCAGAAAACGACCCGACGGTGCTTTTCACGACAGCCGGCATGCACCCACTTGTGCCATACCTGATGGGCGCACCACATCCGCTGGGCAAGCGCCTCGTCAATTCTCAAAAATGCGTGCGCACCCAAGACATCGATGAGGTCGGCGACGACTGGCACTGCACTTTTTTCGAAATGCTCGGCAACTGGAGCCTTGGCAACTATTTCAAAAAAGAAGCCATCGTATGGACACACGAGTTCATTACCAAACAACTCGGCTTTGACCAAAACCGCCTGGCGGTGACCGTTTTTGGTGGCGATGAAAATACGCCCGCAGACGAAACGAGCTATGAAGTTTGGCGCAGCATCGGATATCCCCCGGAGCGGATTTTCCGTCTTGGCCGCAAAGATAACTTCTGGGGACCGGTTGGCGCATCTGGCCCATGCGGTCCGGATTCGGAAACCTTTTTCATCACCCGTGACTACTGCACGAAGAACGATCCCAAATGTTCGCCCGCCTGCAACTGTGGACGCTACGTTGAAATCTGCAACAACGTCTTCATGGAATACAACAAGCAGGCAGACGGAACGTTCAACAAATTGCCGCAACCCAATGTCGATTTTGGGATGGGGCTATTGCGTGTTGCCTCGATCATGAGCGGCGCCAGCAGCGTTTACGAATCCGACATCTATGCCAAGGCGATGACGTATCTAAAACAAACCGCGCCGGGGCTTTCCGCTAAATCCCAACGGATCGTAGCGGACCATTTGCAGGCTGCTCTTTTTGCCATCGCCGACGGCGTTACGCCGTCCAATGTCGGCGCCGGTTACATTGTGCGCCGCGTGCTGCGCCGCGCGTTCCGTCTTGCCAACCAGGTCAATCTTGAGCCGCATTACATCGATGCTATCGTCGACAGTTTCATCGACGTCTATTCATCGCACTATGAAGACTTGCTTAAAAAGCGCAACGGCATCATTCACGAGATTCGCGACGAAGAACAAAAATTTGCCAAGGCTCTTGGCCAAGGTCTGAAGCATCTTGAAAAAGAACTGACACGACTCGCTGCGGGAGAGACAGTAATTCCAGGCCAACTGGCCTTCTTCATGTTTGAGACCTACGGCTTTCCACTGGAAGTCACCCAGGAAATCGCCAACGAACGCGGGCTGAGTGTCGATGTCGACGCCTATGAAAAAGCCTATGCCGAACACCAGGCAAAGTCCCGCATGGCTGGCGAAAAGCTGTTCAAAGGCGGTCTCGCCGACTCATCCGAAGAGACCACCCGTCTGCACACGGCAACCCACTTGTTGCACGAAGCCCTGCGCCGCGTGCTTGGTCCACATGTCGAGCAAAAGGGCAGTAACATTACCCCAGAGCGCCTTCGTTTTGATTTTTCACACGCAGAGAAGATGACCAAGGAACAGGTTGAAGCCGTTGAAAAGTTGGTCAACGAGGCCATTACCAAGTCCCATGAAGTGCACCTGGAAAACATGACGGTAGATCAGGCCAAGGCCCGCGGTGCCATCGGACTCTTCGAAGACCGTTATGCGGACCGCATTAACGTCTACTTTATCGGTGATTTTTCGACGGAAATCTGTGGCGGCCCCCACGTTCGCAATACCCGTGAACTCGGCCAATTCAAGATTCAAAAGGAAGAGGCGTCGTCACGCGGCGTGCGCCGGATCAAGGCCGTGTTGATACAAGGGTAATCTATTCGAGAAGGAAATTGGCGGCAAACAGTGGCGCGTACTTGTTCCTGATGCGTTCCACAATTTGACTTGCCATTTTTTCGTCGTACACGTGGGCTGCTTGATTGCGGTCCACAATCATCTCGAGCCATACGTCCTGCTCCCCCAGGTAACCTAGCTGGTAAGCTTTGGTGAAGACGTCTTTTGCACCAAGGGACTGGTGACCATCTTCCAAGATTTTTTTCTTAAGCACCTTCCAGGACAATTCGTAAACCATTTCAAAATCTTTGATGATTCCGGACAAATCCCGAGGTTCAGTCACCGGAGTTGATAAGGATCGTGTCAAATTCTGGAAGGATTTCTTTAGGTTTTCAAAGCTACTTGAGCTCTGAAGGCTGATTTTTGTCATAAATGCAGTACCCGTCCCTGTTGATGGCCTCGCGAAAACCCTGGGCTAGCGTATCGGTTACAAGTGTAAGATCCAACCCACAAAGAGTCGGTGCGTTTTCTTTCACCTCGTCGGCCCACACAGCCCACTTGTTGTGGCTTAAACCAGGCGCAAAGATCGCTACGTCGAAATCCGAACGCTCGCCACCATCCCGGCGGGAGCGCGATCCAAACAGCAGGGTTCTCTCGATTTCCGGAAGCTTGCCGGACTCTTCGACCAAGTATTGAATCACGCGTTTTTCGTTTTCGGTCCATGATTTTTTCATAGGGGAATTATACAAGGAGAATCACCCGAAATCACTGCTGTAATTTCGTAAATTTGCGTTTTGACTAAAGTTTTCTGGAACGCGGACGATCAGTAGAGTGTCGGTTCGTTTCGGGCTGGACGACCATCGGGGGATTCATGAACGTCGGCGTCAGATACGGTTTTGCGGTGGGCAGCGTGGCCTTTCTCTTCGGCAATTTTATTGCCTGTGGAGCGCAAATGTATCGCGTGTCGCTGACGGACGACCACAACGCCGCGCAAGTGAGCATCGAAGCGACCGATCCTAATTCTCCAGCCTTTGGCCTGCATTCGCCTCACGGATGGGTGAAACTTCCAATCGAATTTAAAGTCGGCAATAGCATGGACCCGGAACAAAAAAGTGGTCTTCTTGCCGCGATGAAGACGTGGGAAATTGCGACGGGAAAAACACTGTTCAAATACATTGGAGTTCAAGACGGGGTCGACGGCGATAGTTTTCCTGATCTGTACTCTTCGCTGAAAGATGCCGTGAACGGGCAGTATCTGGACGCGAATTGGAAAAAAACCGGCAAACCAGACGTGGTTCTGGCGACAACCATTTGGAACAACTCGACTCATGATTCAGCCGCAATTTCCACAGCCGACATCCGGTTTAATGTGCAGGGCTATGTTTTGGGTAACTCCCAGACCCTTAAAGGCGCCTATGTCGAGGCGACTGGTCAGTTCAAAGATCCTGTCGACATGCAGACATTGGCCCTGCATGAGCTTGGGCACCTGCTCGGGTTAGCCCACGTTAGCAGCGATATGGACGCCGTCTCCATCATGAACCCTTACGTTTACATCGGAGAAGGGCTGACCAACCGGCACGTCTCGACGGGTGACATTGAGAGGATCCAAAAAATATATGGTTGCGAAGGCGCCGTTTGCGACGTCGACAAGGCCTTGGATGCGGTTCTGGAATTCAGCAAAACAGACCCGACGCAAACTGCGGCCCACTAGGTCAGCGTAAATTAAGCAACACAACCGGAATTTCCTTCCACCCAACGAAACCAAAGGTCACGGGGGATGTGATCAAAAATCCGCAAACGATTAAAACCATTACGTGCCATGGTTTGATCCGGTTTGGCTTTGACGTTTGCGACAGCAAGATCGTCGCCAGCAAGATGACCCACATGAGAGGCGGCAGGTAGTGATAAAGAAAGAGGCCGCGCGACACGAAGGCATACGGGATGAATGAAGCGAACCAACCCAACGCCAAAAGGTTCGTCTGCATGGTACGGCGAAATCCCAGAAGGGCTAGGCAGACCATGTGGGCCCCCCACCAAACAGCTGGATTTCCGACAAAGTAGATACTCGCCCCTTGATCCACCCAGTAGTAAATTGGCTTTTGCATGATGGGCCACTCCCACCAAATGCTGGTCCATGGATGGGCCGAGGTAATGCCGTTGTTGGCTTTCAGCATGATTTTGTGCAGGGCAAAAACGTCTTCCAGAAAATTTCCAGTCACCGCATAGAAGGCCGACCCTGGGCCGGGTTTGGTCAGCCAAAGAAAATGCAACCACCATCCCGCGAGATAAAGCGCGAGGAAGCCGGCGAGGGCGGCAAGGGCGGCTGCCGATGAGGTTCTCGTCCAACTCCATTTCATCCCGGAGTTCATGAAATTCTGGGCGAGTTGAAATCCAAGAATGGCGATCACGGCCAGTCCCGTGAATTTTGCACTGACGGTCAGGGCCAGGCTAAGTCCCATAAAAAGGCCAAATAGAATTTTTTTGCTGGATCGACGCGCGGCTAACATCTTTTCGCACATCAAGACACTGAGCAGGCTGCCAAGTAGCAGCTGGCCATCGAGGGCCATGATCCGAGTTTGAATCAGGATGCCATTTTCAAGGGCCAAGGCAAACCCGCCGATGAAGGCCCAGGCCAGAGGAACCCGCCAGTGGCGGAGGAGCTTAAAGGCCACAAGAGGCAGCAAAGATCCCACCAATGCGGGCCACAGGCGAAAGGCAAAGATGGGAGCGCCAGCCAGCGACTCGCCGATTGTCTTAAAGCCCACCCCTCCGTCGTAGCCCCAGAGTTTGACGATCCAGGCCATGACCAGCTTGGAATGAGGCGGATGGATGTCAAAAATGGTCTCGTGAGAGCAGCAGTATGCGTTCACAAACTTGCCAAAATGGTATTCGTCAAAAACCACTTGGGCGGGCTGGGTTAAATGGATGAAATGCAAGGCAAATGAAACGGCAGCCAGGGCTGCAAAGGCGAGCATTTCGCGGTTAGCATGGGACAGATTTCGAAACACGGATGCAGACCCTCCAAGTCATCAGGCTGACAGCAAAAACCATTGCCGGCCAAGCGCAAAAACTAGACAATCACGAACCCCAAGTCGTTAAAGTTCCTGAGAGGCCCAGCATGATTGAACTCGATCCAGTGTACGACCCAAAAAAATACGAGAGCAAATGGTGGAACGCCTGGATGAAGGGCGGTTATTTCCACGCGCCCGTAGACAAATCCAAAAAACCGTTCACTATCCTGATGCCGCCCCCCAACGTGACGTCACAACTTCACATGGGCCATGGAACACTTTACACCGTCCAAGACATTCTTGTGCGCTGGCGCCGGATGCAGGGGTTCAATGCCCTGTGGCTGCCGGGGACCGACCATGCCGGGATTGCGACTCAAATGATGGTGGAGAAGGCCATTTTGGCGGAAGAGGGCAAGACCCGCCAACAGTTAGGCCGAGCTGAATTCGACAAGAGGCTTTGGGCCTGGAAAGAAAAATACGGTGGGATGATCACCGACCAGTTCCGCCGCATGGGTTTCAGCTGTGACTGGGACCGAGAAGCCTTCACCATGGATCCGGGGCTGTCCAAGGCGGTCCGGGCGATTTTCGTCGACCTGTTCCGCGCCGGACTCATCTACCGGGGCGAGCGTCTGGTCAATTGGGATCCGGCTTTGAAGACGGCGATCTCCGACGACGAACTCGAAATGAAGGAAATCACAGGGGCGCTTTACCACATCAAATATCCTCTGGCGGATGATCCCGAGACGACGATCACCGTGGCCACGACCCGTCCGGAGACCATGCTGGGTGATACGGCCGTTGCCGTGCATCCTGAAGATGAGCGCTACCTGCACTTGATCGGCAAAAAAATTAAATTGCCCCTCGTTGGCCGAGAAATTCCGATCATTGCCGACGACTATGTAAAAAGTGAATTTGGGACGGGTGCCGTGAAAATCACGCCCGCCCACGACCCAAATGACTTTGAAATCGGCAAGCGTCACAAACTGCCCTTCATCAACGTCATGAATCCTGATGCCACCATGGCAGACAATGTGCCCGAGCGTTTCCGCGGAATGGACCGCTTTGTTGCGCGCAAGGAAGTGATCAAGGCCCTAAAGGAACTCGACCTGTATGAAAAGGACGAGCCAACGCGCCACGCCGTTCCCCATTCGGAACGAAGCAAGGCCGTGGTGGAACCACGCTTATCCTTACAGTGGTTCGTCAAAATGCAGGAACTTGCGGGTCCTGCGATCGAAGTCGCCCAAACCGGGAAACTGAAATTCTATCCAGACGCCTGGAAAAAAACCTACCTTCACTGGCTGGAAAACATTCAAGACTGGTGCATTTCGCGCCAGCTTTGGTGGGGCCACCGGATTCCAATCTGGTACTGCGCCGACTGCGAAGGAGTCACCACCGGGCTGGAAGATCCGTCAACGTGCGAGCACTGTGGCAGCACCAAGATCAAACAAGATGACGACGTGCTCGACACGTGGTTTTCGAGTTGGTTGTGGCCGATCAGTCCTTTTGGCTGGCCGGAAGAAACGGAAGACCTGAAGTATTTTTATCCGACTGATGTGCTGGTCACGGCGTCGGAAATTATTTTCTTGTGGGTCGCCCGCATGGTGGTGGTTGGCCTCAAAACGCGCGGCGAAGTCCCGTTCAAGGACGTCTACATTGGGGCTACGGTTTGCGACAAACAGGGCCGCAAATTTTCAAAGACGCTCGGCAATGGAATCGACCCGTTGGAAGTGATTGAAAAGCATGGCACCGATGCCGTGCGATTTACGGGGACGGCACAAGCGCCCCTTGGCGGTCGCATCCGGATGGAAGTCACCGATTTTGAATCGGGCGCTCGTTTTGTGAATAAGATTTGGAACGCGTCGCGTTTTCTATTGAAATATGTCGACCCGAAAAAGCCGCTGAGAAAATTGGACGCGGAAAAATTGACGTTGCCTGAAAAGTGGCTGCTTGAAGATCTCGCGTCGAAAACCGAGCAAATCAACCGCTGCCTGGAACAGTACCGCGTCAACGAAGCCGTTGAGCTGATGTATCACCTGATTTGGGGTTCGTTTTGCGACTGGGGCCTTGAAGTGGCCAAGGAAACCTTGAACGGCACCGACGAAGCCGCTCGTGAGCAAACCACCTCCGTTTTGGTTTACGTCCTTGAGGGCATCATGCGCCTTGCCAGCCCAGTGATGCCCTTTGTCACCGAAGAGATCTGGAATCACCTGCCGGTCCACCCGCAGTGGGCGCGCGGACCGAGCCTTGTCGTGACAAAATATCCCGACGCCGCGCAGTTGATGCGCTTTCCCGAGGCGGCGGCCGATTGGGCCAGCTTCCAAGACCTGGTCACTGGCATCCGGTCGATCCGCAGCCAGGCTGGCATTCCGCCCAAAGATGCCTTGGATGCCTTCGTTCATACGTCGACGGGATCGCTGAAAACTTTATTTGAAACCGAGGGCGGCCTCGTACGTCGTCTCGCCGGACTCAAATCACTCGTCGTAAGAACGGGCGATGGTGGCAGCAAGGGCCCGGCCTTGGTCTATGTCGGGAAAGGTTTTGAGGCGTACGTTCCTGCAGAAGGCATCATGGACGTCGCCAAGGAAGTGAAACGCCTTTCCGCCGATGTCAGCCGCGTGGAAAAAATTGTGGCCGGCCTGCAAGCCAAATTGGGGAATGAAAGTTTTGTGGCACGCGCGCCAGAGGACGTCATTGTCACAACGCGAGCACAACTCGACAACATGGCGACGCAGCTCTCAAGTTTGAAAAAAAACCTGGCTTCGCTGCAGGGGTAGGAACGGGATCCTTTCGGTCGTCATCCTGATCCTTCTCGTCATCCTGAGCCGTAGGCGAAGGATCCTTTCTTAAGCGGTCATCCTGAGCCGCAGGCGAAGGATCCTTTCTTTTTCCCCAATTCGTCATGGCATCTCGACACAAGGCGCAACGTATGTATCGCCAACAACCTTGTTCGCGCTTTCCCAGTCACCGCTCCACCAACGCAAGAATACACCATTCCCATCATCGAACGGGCCTTTAAGAACGTGAGTGCAAGCGCTATTTTCCGATCACGCTCGGAAAAAGTCAGGTTTTTTTCCGACCGGGGTAGGAAAAAGTCAGGTTTTTTTCCGACCGGGGTAGGAAAAAGTCTGACCAGATGGCAAGAGGCTCAAAGCGGCTCAAAGCGGCTCAAAGCGGCCCGACGGCGGAGTGCTGGAGAGATACGTCAGCTAGCGTACGTGAATTTCCGATAAGCACACTTTACCCTTTTCAAACTGCCTATTTTTATACCGTCACGGTGACGGTATAAAAATAGGCAGGGGTAAAAAAGTTTAAGAGAGGATTCTTCGCTTCGCTCAGAATGACGGGGTGCGGCGCAGGATGACAGGGAGCGGCACAAGATGACGCGACGGCTCAAAATGATGCGACGGCTCGCGCAAGAAGTTCGCGTGAAATGTTGAGAGGCGGAGTCAGGGACAAAGACGTACCGCCGCTGCCAGACGCCAAGGCGATCACTCCAAGGGCGCGCAAGCGGTCCATTGCAGCGGCACCGGGTGCAACCCCTGCTGATTCGTTGTACTTGATGGCAATCATAAGTCCACCGCCCCAGCGGATTTCTTCGATATCAGGGCGGCCCATCAACTGATTGGAAAGCAATTCAAAAAGCCACGCACCGGTCTCGCGCGCTAGCCGGCAAATATCAATGCGCTTCATCTCGCGCAGTGATTCCGCCGCAACCTCGCACGAAAGGGGATGGCCAAAGAAAGTTCCCGTGTGAATCGCCTCGCCCGTGCTCTTGGGCCAAGCCGACATCACAGCCTCTTTTCCAACACAAGCTGAAAGAGGCATGCCGCCGCCCAGAGCCTTACCAAAACAAACGAGATCGGCATCCACGGTTTCGGCTTCCGTCCATTTTCCACGGCGGCCTAAACCAGTGAGGATTTCATCGAGGATTAAGACGCCGCCATGGGCATGCGCCGTTTTGGCAAGGCCGTCCAGCCAGTTCACCGGTGGATTGATCACACCACCACGACCCAAAACAGGCTCGGCAACAATCCCGGCAAATCCACACGGCATGGACTTCAAGGTTTTCACCGCGTCATCTACAAGGTTGATGTCGCAGCCGTAGGGGAGTTCGATGGCAATGCGGTCGTTTAAGAATTTTTTAAACGGTAATTTGAAATCGCTGCGCGAGGTTACCGGCAAGACGCCCAAGTCGACACCGTGATAGCCGTCTTGAAAAGAAATAAATCCCGCCGCCCCAGAGTGAAGCATGGCCGTCTTCAGTGCGACCTCGACCGCCTGGCCACCAGAAATCGCAAGAGAGATGCGGGTCAGATGCGCCGGCATCAACGAGCGAATGGTTTCCAGCAAATCAATCTTGGCGCGCGAGGGATAGACGTCGCCCATGCCGTGCATGATGGAAGGAAACTCAGATGGCGTATCGCCTGCAGCATGTTTGGCAAAAACACGCTGAACGCATTCGGCGTTGTGACCCAGGACGAGGGCACCAAATCCTGCGGAAAGGTCGATGTAGTCACGACCTTCAACGTCGCGAACGATTGACCCTTTGGCCGACGCAAAAATGAGAGGATGATTCTGCGCGGCGACGGGATAAGTCGCGTCCTGGCACTCAAGGGCCATGAGGCGTTCCAGCCACGCAGCATTGGAATTCTCTTGGCTCATACGCCCTTTGCCCGTGGATGCCAGATGTACTTGTGCATTTGAAGTTGCATCCGGCCGGGGGCTTTATCGGCTACCATCCAGTCGGCGAGGTCTTTGGGTTGAAGCAGGCCAAAGGCGCAGGAGAAAATAACCTGGCAACGTTCTGAAAGTTTATGTTTCGTGATGGTTTCCAATGCCCACTCAAAATCTTCGCGGTGGGCGAGAACAAATTTTATTTCGTCTGTGGGCTTTAGAAAATCAAGATTGGACCAGAGGTTTTTTTCAACCATGCCACTACCGGGGCATTTGATGTCCATGATGACGTGGACATCGCGTGGAATCCGGTCGATGGACTCGGATCCACCGGTCTCGATCATGACGCGGTAGCCGCGATCCACGAGAGTCTGCATCAGGGGAACAGCGCCGGCTTGAGCCAGGGGCTCGCCGCCAGTGAGTTCAACGTGGTGCACACCAAATTCAGCGACTTTGGCCAAAACCTCGTCGTGGCTGAAGTCCTTGCCTCCTTCAAACCCGTATACTGTGTCGCACCACTTGCAACGAAGGGGGCATCCCGTCAGGCGAATGAAAGTGCAGGGAAAGCCGCTAAAGGCAGCCTCGCCTTGAATGCTGGCGTAAATCTCTGTAATCCTTAATGGACTCATTTTTTGGAGCGCGCCCTTGGTGAATGAACTGGATCAGAAAACCGCCCGGTCTGCAAAGCTGGTCGGGTTATCGGAGCTTCTAGTCCAAGCCGTCCAAGCTTTCAAGTCAGGCGGGCGTCAAACCCTTGCCCTGGCTGCTTTTGGGATCTTTTTGCCCCAGCTCATGTCGACCTGGATCCTTGCTGTTCCGTCGGGGCGCACGGCATCGGGGTTGTGGAAGATCGCTTTGGCAACAAAATCGGACAGCGGAATTACCCCCGGTACCCTGCCCGCTATGATGGAAGAAGTATCGAGATTCTTTGGCCCTTTTCTGGTAACCGGGGTCGTCTGTTGGTTTGTTTTTGGCGTTTCCTACGCATCCCTCGTTTACTTGAGTCTGCATCATTTTCGCCCGTGGGCCTTTCCACGCCTGACTGCCAAGGAACTAACGGGTGATATGTCCCGACTGGTCTTGCGCCGTGGAATTCTGCTCGGTGGCCTCATCTTGTCGATGGGCTTTGCCACCCAGGCCTTTGCCTTGACCTCCCTCTTCCTTGCCGCGTTGTCTCTCATGGCTCCGGTCTTGATGATTGCTGAACACAAGAGCGCCCTGCGCAGCCTCACCCAATCCATCACGCTGCGCTACTCGCGCCAAACTCCGATGGGGGGATGGTCCGCCTTTCTTTCTTTGGTCACGCTGGGCGGACTTTTCTTTAGCCTTCAATTTGGTTTGGATTGGTTTGCAGGCTTGACCCTGAATTGGCTTGGCACTCACATGCCCCCTGGAATTTCAGCGCAAGTTCCAGACCTACCATTCACTTGGGGTTATGCGGCCATTGACGCCTTACAGGCACTTGCCAGCACGGCGCTCATTGTTGTGCTCCCCGGCGCAACTGTAGCCCTCTATATGCAGGTTCACTTTCGCAATTCCAAACGCGACCTTTCAATACGGGCTTGAAGGGCTGGAAATTGATCCGGTGCCGGAGAGGTAGCCTCTGATCCGAGCGCCGTCAAAACGTGACCTGAAAGTGCGACTGACAACCCGGCGAGAACCTGTTTCGGCGTGATGCCGGGGGCGAGGTCCGCCAGACCCGTCAGGAAATCACTGTGCTTGCGGCCGCGGCGGTACTCTGGCTCGCGACTGGGATGGGCCAGATACCGGCCGATCATTTCAAAATCGCACTCAACAATGAGTGATGCCTGATAGAGCAGATAATTTCGGCTGCGGAACATGGATGTCCCACCGAATTTTTTTTCGCCGGAGACAAGATCGCTGATTCCGGATTGAGTGAGGGGAGCCTTGAATTTGAAATTGGCATGCAGGGTTTGATTCACAGCGCCATTGAGAATTCTAAAATAGCGGTCGTTTTGGAAATGATCGGTGACCCAGCCCCCGATGGTGACGATGACGCATCCAGGGTAGAGAACTACGGTTCCGCCGCCTCCGTAGCGTTTTAGAATCGGAATCCCATCTGCCGCACAACGTCCGGCGTGGCACTCAACAGTGGGATCGTTGCTGCTTCCAAGGACAACCACCGTGGTGTCGGGAATCCATGTCCCTATGACGACAGGCTTGACGTACTGCTCAAGTATTTGATCGTCGATCCACATCCCTAGTGACCTACGGCAAACGTTCGCATGATCCAGGATGCGATTCCAAAATAAATGACAATCCCGGCCACATCAGAAAGAGAAGCGATAAAGGGTGACGAACTCACCGCAGGATCCAAACGGCAGGCCTTCATGGCAAACGGCATCATCGCCCCCAACATCCCGCCAAAAGCCACCACAATAACCAGGGTGAGTCCCACGGCTACCGCCACCCAGGACGATTGACCCCATGCCACGGCGCGCAGAAAACCGATGACGCCCAGGATAAGGCCCAAGAACAATCCTGCAACGACCTCGCGCCGAAACACCCGGCCAAAGTCCTTTGGTTTCATTTCATTTACCGCAAGGCCACGGATTACCAACGACGCCGCCTGCGATCCAGAGTTGCCGCCCGACGAAATAATGAGCGGCACAAAGTAGACCAGATAACGCATGGAAGCGATGGCTTCATCGTAATGCTTTAGGGCCGAAGTCGTAAAAATCTCGCCAAAAAAGAGCAAGGCGAGCCATCCCGCACGCTTTCTTACAAGGGTGGGCAGTGGTGTATCAAAGTAGGAATCCTCAAGGGTCGCCTGACCACCGAACTGCTGGATATCTTCCGTCGCATCTTCTTCGGCAACATCGAAAACGTCGTCGGCGGTTACAATTCCAAGCAAGACACCCGCTGCATCGCAAACGGGAATAACCGACTGGTCGTATTTTCTAAAAATATCAACGGCAGCTTCTTCGATATCCTGGGGCTTCAACGTGACGTTGGATGGCTCCATCGTCCATTCAATGGTGTTGCCGGGGGCATCGGCCAAAATCAGTGCCGCCAGGCTAACTTGGCCCTTCAAACGGCCATAAGCATCCGTCACAAAAAGCTCTGCGGCAAGATCTGATGGATACACCGTATTCCACCGCAAATAATCGATCGCCTGCGACACCTTCATGTCGGCCCGAAGCGCGATGAACTCGGGGTTCATAAGGCGTCCAACGGAGTCTTCGGGATAACTTAATAGTTGCCAGGCGGTCTTGCGCTCTTCAGGCGAGAGTTTTAATAAAATCCGTCCGCGGATTTCTTCCGACAAATCCTCAAGAAGCCTTGTCCGGTCGTCGGCCTCCATTTCATTCATAAGATTACTGACGACGTTGTCGGGAAGGTCTTCCAAAAGACGTTCTTGGACGTCAAAACTCAAGTAAGCAAAAATTTCAGCACGACGCCGTTTTGGCAAAAGACGGAACAAGACAATCACTTCGGCCGAGGAAAGCCCGTCCACTGACTCCGCGATATCGGCAGGTTCCGCCAACCGGCAATGATTGCGCAAATGCCGAAACTGTCGAGAGCGCAGTTCGTGCTGGAACTGATCTCGCGTCAAGGCCTGGTGACCTTTCACGGCGCTGGTATTCAAGGGCATCATCATTGACGTCTTTTTCGACCAAAAACCACATATCATTAGGGACTTCGCGATGATCCGGGAAGGAACCCACGCGGTCCCGCAGTCGTGCCAGCCAGAAGGGGTTTTGGCAAGCCCTGTAAAACGCTATTTTTTCGTAGTACCTAATGCGGCCTCAGCCCAATCGACAACATTCTGGCCCACTAAGATCGCCTGCTCAACGTCGGCTGCATCAATAATGGCTTTGCCTTCTTCGTAACGAAAAATCTCAGCAAAATCGTTGAATTTCATCAGGTCATAATCATAGGGAGGATGTTTTTCGTCGGGCAGGCAACCGAGGAGCGCCCCGATGTCATGAACCATGAGAAGCGGAATCTCATTATGACAAATGACGGCTTTTATCGATTTTTCAATGCACTGTTGCACATGAAACACGGTGGTTTCCGGGCGAGCTTTTTTCGTTCCGTGAAGAAGCCTGGCCGAATCCAAATCGCTTTTTGCAATTTTGAAAAGTTCTACAGCATATTCCTTTTTAAACTTCTGCCTTTTCGTCATGCCGTCGCCTCGTAAATGGAAAAGCCTTGCTCATGGGCTACCATACAAACTCCTCCTACAGTACGAAGGATTTCATACTCATCCTTCGCAATAAAAATAAAATCGATTGGAACCGGAGCAAACGGTTTTTTCAGGTTTTCGTAAATCCTTTTCCGGACGATCTTAATATCGCCGGCATCCCGGCAAATCACCAACACATCCAGATCTGAATCCGCCGTCGCATTTCCGTCAGCGTAGGAGCCAAATACGATTGCTCTGAGAGGATCGGCCAAACGCAGCCGCGCCACCACCTCCGCGATCACTTTCTCCTTAAATTCTGTTGCGACCGGTACCTTCGGTCCAAAGATGTGTACAAACATCTGCAGCACCCCCCATCAACAACTTTGACGCGAACTGGAAGCAAAGCAATATATATATTTAATCACAGACCATACGTAAGGTCTGCACCGTCGCGATCTCTGAATTCTTGTTGGCCCCGAGCCAGGCCATGAGGACTTTGGCCTTTTCAGGAATGGCCGGTTCAGGAGGGCAAGGAAAATCATTTCCGTCGTAAAGACCGGCGGCCAAAACTTCGGCGTTGTTCCACGCCCTGCCGCCAATAATGTCTGCACCCACGAATTTTGGCCTGCGATTTCTGGTGAAGTCCGTAAAGGCCTCGCCCTTCATGCGGAGGATCTCATCCACAGCGCGACCGGATTTATAGATGACTTCTAACTCGCTGCGCAACGCCGTCAACCACACGCCGAATTTTCGACGATCTTCGAGGTCTGCGAGAAAATTGATTTTATCGTGATTGTCGCCGCGATCGATATGAATGCTGTCGAGCCACGCAAGGGTAACGCGCCGTGCAAAAATCTCGGCAAGTCGTTCGTTGAAATCAGCACTGCCCTTTACCCAAACGGTCCGGTGCACCAACTCATGAAAAATAACGTGGGCAAATTCATCCCGCGAACGACGGGTCATCGACCGGTAAATTGGATCATCAATGATGCCAAGCATAGAGAAGGCCGTGGCAGAGCCTTTGGCGGTGTCGTAGCCCTTGGATTTCAGCCCTGCCTCTTCTTCGTCACGCTCTTCTTTCGAAAAAAATCCCAAGTAAGGCACCCGCCCAGAAAAGGGAAACCACCAGGTGACTGATTCGAGACGGTCAGGTTTTGCCGCGTAAACAAGCCATGACAGGGGTCTATCGCCGTTGTCGATATAGCGCCCATAAGAATTACCCGGCTCAAGTCCACAAGACTTTGCGAAGGCAAGAATCCCCGGCAATTCCTGCAAACGGGATTTGACTGAGGCGGGAGTCGACGGATCCAAGACAACTTCTGAAACATCACGACGAGAACCGAGAAGTTTCCCTTGGTGCCAGGCAAGGCGGCTGACGTAGCAACCGCTCAGGCCCGAGAGAACCAAAAAAAATATAACAAGGCGGAGGGCGCCAAACATCACACTTTGCTCAACCAAATTTCAACCTCGTCGGCCTCCAGAGGAAATTTCTGATGATGAACACCAGAGGTCGAAACATCCATTGCACCGGCGCTATCTTGATCCACAGAAACGGCAAGGGTTTCATCACCGACGTAGGTTTTGAATTCTTGCAGCGCCAATGCTGCGCGTCCAGATACCTTAAAGGAAAGGCGAATCCTGTCGCTGACATTGAGGCCGGCATCTTTGCGCATGCGCTGGACACGATTGATCACTTCGCGGGCGATCCCTTCGCGCAAAAGATCTTCCGTCAGATGGGTGTCCAATAAAACCGTGACACCCTTTTCCGTGGCAATCAGACGGTCGTCTTTCGGTCCGCGTTCGATGAGAAAATCTTCTTCTGAAAGGCTGGCCCCAGCAACCTCAACCGTGCCAGCGGATTCAAGCTCGATCAAAAGCCGGGTCACGTCATCATGGCTGGCCGTGATCTGCTCCAACTTCGTTCTTACTGCGTTGAGCTGGCCGCCAAGGCGCTTGCCGAGGGTTCTCAGGTTTGGCTTGACGCCAAGCCGAACAAAGCGTGCTTCGTCCGTGGAGAACTCAATGTTCTTGATGTTGAGTTCCTGGCGAATCGTGGCCGCACCGGCCTCGATGATTCCCCGGTCCGCCTCGCGGCGCGTGATGATCATGATCGAGGGCAGGGCCTGACGCGTCTTGATTTGATGCTTGGCGCGAAGGCTTCGCCCAAGGTTGGTCACGCGGCGAACAAGGGCCATGCGTTCTTCAAGATCCAGACGGATCTGTTCTTGCTTCGGCAATGGCATATCAGCCAGGTGAACAGAATCGGGGACACCGGCCAGACCGGTGGTGAGGTTGTGGTAAATCCGTTCTGAAATAAACGGAGCAAAAGGTGCGAAAACTTTCGAGAACTCACACAAGACGTGAAAGAGCGTGGCATAGGCCATGGGGTCGCCCTTGTCCAAAGTGGCGTTGCCATTTGCACCGCCAGCGGCATCTGTCTGGTTTTCATCATCCTCCGAAGCCTGTCCGCCAGCTGCACCCCAAAAACGGCGGCGGCTGAGGCGAATGTACCAATTGGTAAGGTCCTCGATAAAACCAACCACGAGAGGCACGACAGCATAGAGGTGGTATTCCTCCATTTGTTGCTGCACGCCGGCCAAGAGTGACTGCAAGCGCGAGAGGATCCACAAGTCCATTTCGTCCGTCGCCTTGGGCGCAATGCCCTTGGCAAGGGCGGCATCTGGGCGCCAGCCATCGGCGGCGGCATAGGTGGTCAAAAAACTGTGGGCGTTCCAAAGGGGCAACAGAACCGCACGGGTTGTCTCTAGCACGCCGCGGTCAGAGAAGATCAAATCTTCACCGCGCAAGATCGGGGAGTTGAGCATGTACAGCCGAACGCTGTCCGAACCGTACTTTTCAAGCAACGCTTCCGGTGCCGTGTAATTCCGATGGCGCTTGGACATTTTGCGCCCGGATTCGTCCAAGATGATTCCGTTGACCACAACATTCTTAAATGCAGGCCGGTTGAACAGGGCCGTCGATAGAACCGACAGCGTGTAAAACCAACCGCGGGTTTGATCCAGACCCTCGGCAATGAAATCGGCGGGGAAAATTTTCTCCAGACGTTCTTTATTTTCAAACGGGTAATGGAGTTGAGCGTAAGGCATTGATCCTGACTCAAACCAGCAATCGAAAACCTCGGGAACCCGGCGCATTTTCCCCGAACATGTCGGACAATCAACTTCCAGGTCGTCGACAAAATGCTTGTGCAAGTCATCAATTTTTTTCGACGTCGCCTTCTCAAGATCTGCAACCGATGAGAAGATGCGGACGTGATTTTGATCGTTTTGACATTCCCAGATTGGCAGGGGAGTGCCCCAAAAGCGGTTGCGGCTGATGGCCCAGTCGCGAGCATTCTCCAGCCATTTGCCCATCCGCCCGTCTTTCAAGTGACCGGGCACCCAGTTGATCTGTTGGTTGTTGGCAACGAGATCCTTGTTGAGTTTCTCGACGGCGACATACCAGGCGGGGATTGCACGGTAGATAAGCGGCGTGTCGGTCCGTTCACAAAAGGGATAGCTGTGGACGATGACGTCTTGCTTATAAAGTTTTGACTCGGCCTTCAGGCGCTTGATGATTTCCTTGTCGGCGTCCTTGACAAACATGCCCGCATATTCAGGAATCACTGGCCGAAAGCAGGCTTCCTCGTCCAAAGGGTCCACGAGCTCAATGCCGCCCTTGCGGCAAATGCGGAAGTCGTCTTCGCCATAGGCCGGTGCCTGGTGGACGATTCCTGTACCGTCTTCTGTCGTGACATAGCCGTCAGCGAAAATGCGAAATGCGCCAGGCTGGTCTTTGAAGTAGGGAAAAAGTGGCTCGTAGGTTTTGGCGGTGAGCTGGGCGCCCGTCATCGTCGCCAAAATTTCAAACGGCTCTTCGGTAACGCCTTTGGCCTTTTTGAAATAGGCAGGCAGGCGCGCTTCGGCCAAATAAAGAGTCTCCCCGGAAGCCTTTTCGCGGACTTTGGCGTAGGTGATTTCAGGGCCGACGGCGAGGGCCAAGTTTGAAATCAAGGTCCACGGGGTGGTGGTCCATGCCAATAAAAAAGCGTCTTCTCCGCGCAATTTGAATTTCACCGTGATCGCGGGATCTTGGACATCCTTGTAATTCTGGTTGGCTTCAAAGTTGGAAAGCACCGCCGTGATGCGAGGCGAATAGGGGACAACTTTATAGCCGCGGTAAACGAGGCCTTTTTCAAACAATTGACCGAAGACCCACCAGACCGACTCCATGAAGGACTTGTCCATCGTCCGGTACTGATTGCCCCAGTCCACCCAACGGCCAAGGCGCGTGATCGTCTTCTGCCATTCTGCCGTGTAGTGCAGAACAGAGGCGCGGCATTCCTCGTTGAACTTTGCGACGCCCATTTCAAGGATATCTTTGCGGCCTTTGAGCTTGTCGCGCTTTTCGATTTCAAATTCCACTGGCAGGCCGTGGCAATCCCAGCCAAAACGGCGGTCCACGCGATAGCCCCTCATCGTCCAGTACCGGGGAACCGTGTCCTTGATGGTGTTGGCCAAAAGATGGCCGTAGTGGGGCAAGCCGTTGGCAAAGGGCGGACCATCGTAAAAAGCAAATTCAGGAGCTTTCTGGCGTTGGTCGATCGATGCTTGAAAGGTTTTTTGATTTTCCCAGCCCACCAAAACTTCGCGTTCCATGGTGGGAAAATTTACGTCAGACCCGACCGGCTTCATCGCTGTCTCCCGTCAAACGGTAAGATAAAATCTATTACAGTTATTATACTAGAATCTTGCAATTCTAATACAATCTATATAAAAGCACTGTGGTGATTAAAGCTCGAACGTGTCAAGTCTCTAGGCAGCTGGGGGTGACGGGCTCGAGGCGCTAAAAACCAACAAAGTTAGTTACTTAACGTTGAACAGCTCGCTTGGACCAGCAATTGCAAATCGCTCCACAGGGCTTCCGCGCCCGGTTTTAACAAAGTTCCGTCGCGGAGTCGCCCCTTAAGGCGCTGATTTTGAGCTGTTTCCGTTGCTGCTGCTGGATGGTTGAGATGCGAATCAAAGACGAAAAAAAATTCCAGAATCAAAGCATGAGGCCGTCGCTTTGGGCAGCCTTGGCGGCTGTGGCCTCTGCGGTTGGGACCATCTCCGGCGTCGCCCACGGAGATCCCGCAAAACCAGCGAGGTCGTTAACTGGTCCGCCACCCACAGCCACGGCTACCCGAAATTGGACCATGGAAGAGCTTCTGCCACCTCAAAGCCTGAATGCCACCAAAACCGAATCCGTGTCCGATTGGTCGGACCGCAACGCGACCGGTGTCATGACGAAAATGACGAGCTCGCAGTCAGGGAACAACCAGGCCCTCAAAGGATTTTTTGATCGCCAAGGTGTGGTCGCGGAACGAGACCAAAAAATTCGTTTGGCGGCCCTCAAAGACGTCAAACAACCGGAATTCCTCGAACAACGTGACCTTTCGAGATACCTGTTGAATCAATTGGGGAGGGCTATTGGCGATCATGCCCGTGATAACTCAGAATTCATTCGCACCCTAGGCCAAGGGCTCTCGTTCAAAGTCGATAGCAAAGGCGTCGCCGCAAGCAGCTCTGGCGCCGCCGGCAACTCAGAGGTCCGCTATGGCTTGATCTTGAAACAGGTCAAACCATCCGGCCAAGGGGTCCACGTTGCCGCACTGACCATGGATGAGAGTTATATGGAACACATTCTTGCCAGCAAAAAGAAGGCACAAGTCGACTGGACTATTGGTCCGATTTCCGAGCGAAATGAAAATTTGCTTTTCCCCGGAATCGACAATCCGGCATCGCTTGACGCTCCTGCGCCAGTAAAAGCCCAAGGACTGTTTGGCATGCGTCCAGACTTCAGCCTGCGAGGTAAAGTCGAGCCCAATTTCAACGCGGGCACCGCTGGAAAACCGGGCCTCCGCCTGCGTTTTGAACAACCGCAGGGCCTTTACCGCATGGAAATGCTGACGGGCGGCACGTCCAAGAACAAGCAGATGCAGCACGAAGTGCGCCTGCCGGTTTACGGGAGTTTTGTGCTCATGCGCCAGCTCAATTCGGTCATGGACCCCACCAAAACATCACTGCTCAATGTTTTGGGGTTCTCTGAGATTCTTGGCCAGTATCCACTTAACGTTCATTACATCCACTCAGACTATAGCCTGAAGGCAGAAACGGGTTTTAATCTGATTAACGGGCGACTCGGAATTGAGGCCAACATGGCCAACCTTCACGACAAGCATGCGTCTTCCATTGGCACTTGCGCCGTCAATTACGCCCGCGGATTTTGAATCATTCCCAGATCAGATCGGCAAACACTGGAAAGTGATCTGAATTCTTAATCGCGGTGTCGACAAAGATGCGTTCAATCGTTAGACCCCGGACAAACACCTGATCCAAGGCGCCCAACACGGGACGCGGATCATTCGGGATTGGGACATATTCCAGACCAATGCCCCGCAAGCATTTTGAAATTGCCTCCAAATAACCAACCGTAAAAGTGTTGAAGTCCCCCGCTAAAATAATGGGGCCATCATGTTCGGGAAGGTTTGCAATCAAATGTTCGATCTCTTCAAGGGCGGACTTCACCCGCCGGATCAATGTCGCATGGATGTTGATCACCATCAGCGACTGCTCGCGGCCCTGCATCCGGTAAAAAGTCACAAGGGCAACCTTGGGAGTCTTGAATACCGGCTCAGGATACTTGCAAACAATTCGGTGAGTGGCTGGCGTTGAACTAACGCGGGCAACCGTCATTACCCCGTCACGAACCCCGTCGCCGCGCCGGTAGGAAGCTGCGTGGATGGCCTCAAAACCAGGTTCACAAAACGTGACAAGGCCCTTTTCGGAGAGAAGGGCTTCTTGGGTCAAAATCAAGTCGGACCGGTAACAAACCATCCGGTAGTCGTGCTCAAACAAACCGCCCCCTGCACCTTTGCAAAGGTTCCAAACCGCCAGCCGGATTCGTCCACTCTCAAATTGAAATGCCTCACAGACCCCAATCCGCCAAAGGGCGACAGGATCCTTCAGCAATTCAATCTTCCAGACGTGGCGCAAGCTTTCAATCACAGCCCGATAAGAGCGTGGGGGGGTCTTTGGTTTTATTTTTTTTACAGCCAACCGGTTAACCTTCGAACCGCTTTACGGCATCCTGAGGCGTCGAATAAGAACTCTCGTCTGAAAACCACACGTCGGGCTGGGTTGTCCGACTTCTTGATTCGTCACCAAAATGGGTGCAAATCTTGGTTCCAATTTCTTCGGCAAGGGCGCGATAGGTTGAAAGTTTCCCGCCATAAAGGGTCCACATCATTCCACGTCCCGATCCGATTGCGCCGAGTACGTGGGATCTTGAAGTCTTTGAGATTGTAAAACCCTCCTCAACGGCGAGCCAGCGCAATCCAGCAAACGTCGCTTCGATATTTTCACGGCGCAAAGGAGTGCTCAGGTAGCGATTGCAATGATCGAGAAGGTAATCGACCTCATCATTGGTCACGACAACCTGATCAGGATTGCCAGAAAATATCTTTTCCGTTGTCCCGACCAGGGTTTTTCCCAGCCACGGAAGCACGAAGAAAATCCGGTTGTCCTCCGGTGACTGAAGGAACAATCCGGCCTTGAGTCCAATGTCGGGGAAAACCAGATGAGACCCCTTGTTGTTGATAGCCTTGTGGGTTGGTTCAATGTCGCTTGATTCCAAAATCTTGTTCGCCCACGGCCCCATCGCATTCACGATATATAGACAAGAAATTTGAGCCATCGTTCCGTCTGGCGCGACGACATCAACCAGCCAGCCGTCATTGGCCCGAGAAATTTTTGCGACCTGGTGCCATTCGGAAACGCCTGCTCCGAGTTTCACGGCGGAATGAGCGGCGCGACGAACAAGGGCCAGATCATCCGTCTGGCAATCCCAAAAGCTGAAATAGCCGGAAAATTTTGTGGGATCAATCATTGGCGCGCGAGCGAGGGCTTCAGACTCTGCAAGCCTGTGGTGGCGCCCGACATTCTGCCGGCCAGCAAGAAAATCGTACAGAGACAATCCGACTTTGACCTTGATGCGGGAAGCCCCGCCCGATTTTAAAATTGGAAATACAAATTCGAGTGGATGAACAAGGTCGCCTGCGACCTGCATCAAGACCTTGCGTTCGCGCAGTGCCTCGGCCACCAGGGGGAAATCATGAATGCGCTGCAGGTAACGCAGCCCACCATGAATCAGTTTCGTTGAACGCGAGCTGGTGCCATGGCCAAGGGTGTTTTTCTCGATCAAATGGACGTCTTGCCAACCCCTGGAGGCCATGTCATGCAGGATTCCCACGCCATGGATTCCTCCACCGAGGATCAAAACCCGAACCCGCTGCGGCAATGGCTGCTGAAACATGAGGCACCCCTGGGACGTATCAAAGCCAGTACCGGCGACATGGACGAGACTGGGAAGCGTACCGTATGATTATAACTCCCTCGCAGTTAGTTTCCAGAGGGGATGACGGGAAGTTGCAATGCAAAGACCAGACAGGGTTTTTTCTCATGCATTCGTCGAGGCCAGAACGGTCCGCTGGCTGCCGATTTTTTGCCAGAGCGGAATCCTACTCGATTTCAGCCTCAGTGGTTTCAAAATTGAAATCATGGGGTCGCTCAAGCACAAGGCTAACGACCGCTTTTGGCTTCATCTTCCGCTGCTGCCCTTTGGCATTCATGATCTGGCGAGCATTGACCTTCGCGCTGAAGTAAAATGGGTTGATGAGGACCATTGCCGGATAGGCGGTATTTTTGTTGACCTAGATCCGAACTCCAAGGAGATCGTGGAACGGATCCTTTTGGCAATTTCCATAAAACCAAACCACAAACTTTGATCCAGACGCCCCGTCAAATTCCATGCGGAGTCCATTCCAATGACTTTCAAGTACAGCACAAATCAACTCACTGGAAACCGGGTTCCCGTCATCATTGAGGGCGCGCGGTCGCCTTTTGTAAGGTCCTTCGGCGTGCTGGGTGATTGTGATGCGCTCGAACTTTACAGCCGGACGATCGACGGATTGATCCGAAAAACGGATGCACCAGTGGAAGCCTACGAAGAGATCATCTGCGGTGTCGTCACGCCACAGGTGAAGAACACGAATGTTGCCCGCGACACCATCTTGAACTTGGGGCTGCCCCATCATATCCACGGCTATACGTTGAACCGGATGTGCACGAGCAGCCTTGAAACAATCGGAAACGCTGTAAAAAACGTGATGACCGGTCATGCCCGCATGATCCTCGCCGGCGGGGTCGACGTGCTAAGCGACGTCCCCATTACCTACACAAAAGATGCGAGAAAATCCCTGCTGCGCCTGAACAAGGCAAAGACAACGGGGGAAAAGGCTTCCGCCATGGGCAGCTTTATCCCGAAAGCCTTGGCACCCAAGGCACCTGGAATCACGGAGCCCCTGACAGGCATGACGATGGGCGAGCACGCCGAGGTCATGGCCAAACTCAACGGCATCTCGCGCCGCGATCAAGACGCCTTCTCGGTCCTGTCCCACCAGCGCGCCGCCGCGGCTCAAGAATCGGGAATATTCCGTAAAGAAATCATCCCCGTCTGGCCGTCACCAGGGTTTACATCCTGTATCGACAAGGACAACATCATCCGTCCCGACTCGTCCATGGAATCACTAGGGCAACTGCGTCCGGCCTTTGACCGTAAATATGGAACCATTACGGCTGGCAATGCATCGTCTTTGACCGACGGGGCCGCCGCCGTCATCATTGCCGATGAGGCCCACGCCAAAAGCCTTGGACTGAAACCAAAGGCTAAAATCAGGGACGTCGTCTTTGTTGGCGTGAATCCCTATGAGCAACTTCTGATTGGACCAGCGCTCACAATTCCAATGATTCTGATGCGAAATAAGCTTGGCATCACCGACATCGACCTGTTTGAAATTCACGAGGCCTTTGCCGCTCAAGTCCTTAGTTGCCTTCGTTCGATGGAATCTGCTGATTTCTGCTCGCGCCACCTTGGGCTGTCGAGTGCCTTTGGCGCGATCCCCGAAGATAAGATCAACGTCAATGGCGGTGCCATTGCCATCGGGCATCCATTTGGCGCAACCGGGGCAAGGCTGGTTTTGTCGATGACCAACGAGCTTGAAAAACGAAGCGCCAAGTTTGGCGTCATAGCGATCTGTGCCGCCGGTGGAATGTCGGGCGCCATGCTGATCGAAAGGATTTAACAATGACCAAATTTTTTAGTTACGAAACAGGAACCGACGGCGTCGCCATTTTGACCTTTGATCGCCCCGACAAAGAGATGAACATCCTTTCTGAAGATGTCTTACGCGAATTAAATGATCGCCTGGATCAATTCGCTGGCGATCTCGACGCAAAGGGCATGGTGATCACCAGCGGCAAGGATGGCCAGTTCATTGTTGGGGCAGACATCACCGAAATCCAGCGCCTTAAGACCGAGGCCGAGGCAGCCAACGGTGCAGCGATGTTACAGGCTCTTTTCAGCAAAATTGCCAGACTGCCAAAACCAGTCGTAGCGGCCATCAATGGGACTTGTCTGGGTGGCGGACTTGAAATGTCACTGGCCTGTTCCTGGCGCGTTGCCAATGCCAACCCAAAAACAAAAATGGGGTTGCCTGAGATCCAGCTGGGACTTTTGCCAGGCGCCGGCGGAACGCAACGCCTGCCGCGTTTGGTTGGGATACAAGCCGGCCTGGACATGGTCCTCACCGGAAAAAGGGTAGATGGCGCGCGGGCCTTGAAGATAGGGCTGATTGACGCCTGCGTCCCCGACCGGATGATGCTGGATGTCGCCCGGCAGTTTGCATTGAAGGGAATGCGCCCGGCTGGGTATCGCGCCACGCCCGTTTCGTTTTCACAGCGGATGACCGCACTAGCCCTGGAATCGAATCCCTTGGGTCGGCGATTTATTGGAAAAAAAGCCCGGCAGATGGTGATGAAGCAGACGAAGGGTTTTTACCCCGCAGCATTCAAAGCCATCGAGTCGGTCATTGAAGGTTTCGACCTGCCGATCAGCAAGGGCCTTGAGTTGGAAGCCAAATTGTTTGGATCGCTGGTGCCAACTCGCGAGTCCAAAAGCCTGATTCATTTGTTTCATGCGACGACCGCCATCAAAAAACACGTTTACAAAGACGCAGGAAAAGAAAAGTTTTCTTCCAGAAAAATCAATTCCGTTGGCGTCGTTGGTGCTGGATTTATGGGTGCAGGCATTGCAACGGTATGTGCCGACAAGGGCATTCGCGTGCTGCTCTCTGATCCGAGTCCGGAATCACTGGGAAGGGCTTTGGGACAGGCCGCCTCGTTTTTTGGGAAAAAATTAAAACGCCGGCGCATCAAGAAATTTGAAATGGACCAGCGACTGGCTCATATCTCCCCAGGCATGAGTCCCACAGGATTCAACCGGTGTGACATCGTGATTGAGGCCGTCTTTGAAGACGTCAACTTGAAGCGAAAAATTCTGGCTCAACTTGAATCCCAAAACATCCATGACGATTGGATTTTTGCCAGCAACACGTCTGCCCTGCCAATCCACGAGATCGCGGCAGAATCAAATCACCCGGAGCGCGTACTCGGCATGCATTTTTTCTCTCCCGTGGAAAAAATGCCCCTTCTTGAGATTGTGATTACAGAGAAAACAGCGCCTTGGGCTGTGGCGCGTGCCTTTGAACTCGGCAATGAGATGAACAAGCAGATCATAATCGTCAAAGACGGGCCTGGTTTTTACACAACGAGGGCTTTGGCCTTCTTTCTGGCCGAGGCTTCGCTGATCCTTTCTGAGGGAGCGAAAATCGAAACGATCGACGGCGCCCTGACCGGATTCGGATTTCCGGTTGGCCCGATCACGTTGATTGATGAGGTTGGTATCGACGTCGGAACCCACGTCCTTGAAACGATGGACAAGGCGTTTCCCGACCGCATGAAGGCACCTCCAGGACTTGACGTGGTTAAGTCGTCTGGGCGCCTTGGACGGAAAAATGGCAAAGGCTTTTACCTTTATGAAAAAGGTGAAAAGCAGGGACCGGATCCTGAGATCTATAAGTTTTTGGACCCAAAAAGCGCTTCCAGTGCAAATGCGACCCCAGACGAAATTGCCATGCGCTGTGTCTTAGTCTTTGTGAATGAATCGGCACGCTGCCTGGAGGAAGGAATCCTGCCGTCGGCCTATGAGGGGGACGTTGGTGCCGTCTTTGGTCTCGGCTTTCCACCGTTCCTTGGTGGGCCGTTCCGTTATGTCGACCACGTCGGAGTCGGAGTTGTGGTGGAAAAATTGCGCGAGCTTGAAGCCATACACGGATCACGATTCAAACCGGCGAAAATCCTGATGGATCATGCCGAAGGAAAAAAACTGTTCTTTCCTGACGAGGGCTGAAGGCCTGCCGTCGTCATTTTGAGGCTGACTCAGAATGACGGACCGAACGCAGCCGAACCGTTGCCTGGGCCGCAGCACAACCAACGGTCAAACCAAACAGCAGGCCAGCCGTGACGTCCAACGGATAGTGCACCCCAAGCCAGACGCGACTGATTGCGACCGAGGCTGCCAAGGCCAAGGCGCAAAAAATCAACCTCATCCCCAACTGCTTGCGGTAAATGAGAAGGACGCCGCAAACGGCGCCGGCATTGACTGCATGGTTAGAGGGAAAGCCGAAAAATCCACCGCACTTTCCGGTTGGCAGGATAACTCCCAAAAGTTCATGACACGGGCGCACCCTGGCAAACCATGGTTTCAAGACATACCCTGAAAAGGCATCGCTGCATCCAACCGTGATCAGAATGGTGCCAAGAAGCCACCAAAGTCCGCGATCCTTCTGGCGCCAGGCATAAACTACGGCCACAAAATAAAGTGAAAGCCATAGGGCGTGGCTCGACAAAACAATCGCAATTCCGTCGGTCCAAGGGTTGTGAAGTCCACTTTGGTTGAGGGAGGCAAAAAGCTGGTGGTCCGCCGCGAAAAAATCCAAAAGGAAAGACTCCATGCGAGCTGAAATGGGCTTTGAATGGGCTTGGCCCGACTAGGCAGGTTTTGGTTGACCGGCCAGCCAATTATTGATAGTCCCTGTAATCAATACCAAATTTAGCAAAAACGGGGAAGGCTAACTTGCAGCCTTACGGGGTCAGGTCGTCGGCGACTTTGCCAAAAAAGTCCGCACGGATGGACTCATTCCGGATGCGGGCACCCTGAAAAATCTCCGCGTCGCGGGCGAATTTTACTCGCGGCTGGACGTTGGAACCGTTGACTGAGATCCGGTTGAATCGCAATCGCTGCGGCACAAACCTCTGGACGACCTTCTTGATAACCTTCTGGGCTGGTTCCGGATCGTCTGGCCCGATGGCAAAGGTCGGTGTTTTCAGGGTTCGTCCGGTGGGATTTGACTGCAAGGATTCATCCTTTATCGTCGCCGGAGCACCCGGAATTTCAGGATTGATGACGTAGGTGCGTGCCTGGCAAATGCCAGCCATCGCAAGGAAAACAACAGGGGCCAAAACCCACGCCGCCAGACCAAATCCCTTTTGATTCATTCCCCGGAATCCCATAACGACCCTCCGCACTATGGTCCTGTTGGAATATCGGACGAAATTCCGGGGACTTGAACCCTGGCACCGGTAAGTCATCGTTAATATTTCTCGAATTCTGCCGAAATGGGCCAGGGAGGCAGAGTTTTGATTTTTCTCAAAATACATTCCGACAATGGTGGACATTCCCGGGTTTCGGTAACCCAGTTCCCCGTGACCGTTGGGCGCGACGATGCCAATCAGATCTGCATTCCGGACGATCAGATGTCGCGCTTTCACGCGAGGATCAAGCGCCGCGGCCGCCTGCTGATTGTCGAAGACCTTGATTCACGAAACGGCACGTTCCTTAACGGAGACCGTATCGTCAATGCCGTCGTCCGGACTGGAGACAAGATCCACATTGGATCCACAGAAATAGCCGTCTTCTCAACTGAGGCCGAGATTTCTCTGGATCCGGGGGATCTGCGCCGCCTCGGAAGGAACGAAGGTCCGGAGATCACCGTTCAACCAGCAAAAATGAGCGAAAACGAGCCTGAATTGGCCGCCGCTGCGCGGATTCCCCTGCAACTCGACCCTGCGATATTACAGTCCAACCGGGTCACCCAAAGCATCTATGAGGCGCAAGGCGACATGCTTTTGAGTCGCACGGCAGATGACGCAGGAAGAACAATCCTGAAGTCACTTCACAGGTTGTTGCCGTGGATCCAACGTTCCGCCGTATTCCACTGGCATCCCGAATCCAGGAAACTGACGCCCCTTGCCACCAGAGGCGAAGATGCAGGCACGTCCGTTACGCTGGTTCAAAAGGCCCTCGAAGACGCCATCAACCGTACCTGCGGAATCTACCTGGGACAGAAATCTGATGGCACCTCGCCGGGCAAAACCCAAACCCACCAAGACATCGCCAGATTTGTTCTGCCAATGGTCAGTCGCGACAGGATTGCCGGGGTGGTCCACATCGAGGCGGACCCCGCCCGGATTGACGATGCCCATGGCCAGATTCAACCCGCTCTCGCATTACTGGAGAGGGTCGCAGCCACATTGGAAACATTTTTGCTGCGCCTGGAACTTGACGGCTGGATGATTGGGGTGATCGACACGCTTGTTGCCACCATAGAAGCCAAAGACACCTATACCCACGGCCATTCAGACCGGGTGAGCCGCTACAGCCTTGCCATCGCCGACGAGCTCAAATTGAGTCGTGACCTAAAGCGGCAACTTCTCATCAGCGCCTTGTGCCACGACATCGGAAAAATCGGGGTCCCTGATTCCGTGCTTAAAAAGGCTTCGCTTTTGTCCGCCGAAGAATACCAGGAGATGAAACTGCATCCCGTCTTGGGCGCAGAAATTGTCAAACGCCTGCCTGGATCATCGCGCTTTGTTTCAGGGATCAAGTACCACCACGAACGTTGGGACGGGACCGGCTATCCCGATGGCCTCAAGGGCGAGGACATTCCTTTTTTCGGACGGATTGTCGGAATTTGCGATGTTTTTGACGCGATGGTTTCAGGGCGCGCCTACTCGGGATTCATCGACCAGTCAGATGCCCTGGAAAGGCTACATGAGGAACGCGAACTTTTTGATCCTGAAATCTTGAAAGCTTTTAGCCGTGCCCACGATCGGGGAACCCTCACCATCAAGACCTCGACCCAGGAAAATCGTATCGGCGAGGACCGGTCGCTCCTCAAAATCGAACTTGATAATTCATCAAAAGATACCCGCAAACGCCGTTAGAATCGCGACTTTCCCCGTCAGGCGTCCCGCCTGCACCAGCGACAACAACGAATCCGCCGGTTTTGAGATACAATGGTGGAAGTACCGTATTGTTTTTTCACGGTTTTATAACCTCCTGGAGATCTGCCATGTGGGCTGAACTCGCATTGAGTTTCAAACAGGGCAACACTTATGTGTTGGCGCTGTTTGGAATCGGATTCATATCAGCGATGATTTTCTTTGAACGATTTGTGATGGTGCAGTTTGTCTACAATCTGAATTTCGACCGCTTTTTGCTCAATATTCGACGAGCGATTGCCGCGGAAGATTTGGATCGCGCCGTTTCACTTTGCAAGAACGCAGGCCGCACATCTTTACCGCTGATTGCCTTAAAGGCCCTTGAGGCTGCCGAGTCTGACCCGACCACCGTACGCGGGGCGATCGAAGAAGAAACCATTCACTTTCTGCCGCGACTGGAAGCCCGTCTGACGCTCCTTCCCGCACTGGCGACTCTTGCCATGATGATCGGCGTTCTTGGAACGCTCGAGGGAATCTGGTCCACCTTTCACTCGATCGATGTTCTGGATTCGGCGAAGAAGCAGGCCACGATTGCGAAGGGACTGGCGGGTAGCCTCAATCCAATGGCGATGGGCATTCTGATTTCAGCATTGACCATCTGTGCCCAGCAGATTCTGAGAGGTTACGCACTGCGGGTTATCGAACGCGTGCACTTGGGGGTCTCTGTTTTAAACAACCTCTTGGTTCCGAGCGAATCAACAGCATTTGTTCCGATCGCGGCAGCCGGCATGGGTGGCGGCATGGGTGGCGGTATGACTGGTTCAATGTCTGGGGCGGGCTTTGGAGCCGGCGGGGCTCATGGTGGAGCCGATTCTGGCAAGGGCGCTGAAAACGCATCAGGAGCAACAGCAAATGCGACTCCAGTCGTCACTGCAAGCGAAGATATCAAAGACGAAGAAGAGATTATCTAAGCCAGTCACCCTTATCCCAGGCCTGATCGGGCTTGTTGGTGCGGCGGCATGCATGATGGGCCTCATGGCGTTGGTCATGGCCCCTGGATCCTATTCGGTGGTGAATACAGAATTTCCAGTGGTGCCAGCGACGATTGACGATCCATCGTTGCATCGTTTCACGGAAAGGCCGGAGCACTTCATCAAGGCAACGACGCCGGCCGTGGTGATGACGATGGATGCCATTTTCCTCGGGGACATGGATTCCTTTTCGAACCACTATATCGACTCGAGAAGTAAAATCAGAATTGCCCACAGCGACCGGGCACCTCAGGTTGGAAAGTTGCTCGGGGCAATGAAAAAGTGGATTGCGACGCGCAAGGAGACGCGCGGTTGGCGTAATGAGGGAATCCTAGTTTTTGCGCCAGCCAGCAACATTCCCGCGGCGATTGTGATTCAGATGCTCAATGCCCTGAAGTCTGACGGGACATTTGAAAAGGTAATCCTTGCAGGTGGGTTGATATAATCATGATCTTGCCAGGCAAAAAACATGTCCGTCTTTTTGAGGAGGCCACTGATCGCGCGATCACAAGGCACCACGACGAACTTGTTCCAGATATGATGCCTGGTTTTGTTGCAGCGTTTGTGGTTCTCATTGTCGGCCTTGCCTGTGCGATAAAGGCCTTTGAGGCAGTCAACCCAAGGCTTTCATATCCAGCACAGCCGATGGCCCTCGAGGCTGACAGCGATGACTCCGGCCGCGGCATCTGGTTTTCTCTCAGTGCGCCGGCCAAAAGCATTGTTGTTACAACCGACGATCAAAAGATTTTTGAGTGGCCCCTGGACCCATTGAAGGCCCTCCAAAGCAAAAGTTATCTTGAATTTAAGGATTACCTTCGAGGCCGCCGCAAACAGGTGGTTGAGGATCTCGTCTTGTCGATGGATCAGGAGGGAATCGAGTCAAAATCTCGAGCCGTCATCGCTGTCGATGAACACCTGACCTACGCCCACTTTAAGCCAATCATGCTGGCCCTCTCCAGTGCCGGCATTCGCTCGTATGGATTTGAAACCAGATCGGATGGGGATTGACGCCGTGGCCATGGCCGTGAACAACAAGGGCATGATGCTCTATGTGGAGGTGCTGCAAAATGGCGCGCCCGTTGCCTCGCTCGTGCGCCCAATGGGACGCACCGGACACATATGGATCAGCGGCGGCAACTCTGGCCCGTTGCCGATTCCGCTTTATGGCGACCGTGCAAACACGGATCTATTTCACTCCCGGGGCGGAAAAACCTTTCTTGAACTCGACCGGTTCTGGGTTGGTATTGTGGTGTCCGGCGGCGAAGTTACCGATGTGACCAGAAAACATCGCCCAGCGGGACCACTCGAAGTCCGCAAGGGGGATTACGGCAGCCTTGGTAACGGCGACCTAACGTTGCTCTACCGGGTTGGGCCAAAACGAAAGGTGATCAAGCATTCGATTTTGAGAATCTACCGTCCGGGTTTTTTTAGCGGCCTGATTCGCGATCGGATGGAAATCCCGGTGGCTGCCTATGCGATGCTACTTGCGGGATTGCTGGTTGGTGGATTTGGAATAGGCCTGCTGCAGCATCCCGGAGTTCCCAAGTTGAGTTTTGAAAATCTTGATCCGGAATTCAATTTACCATTTATTGCTCCAGGGCATTTTGAGACGGCCCCGGAAGCCCTGCAAAATAATCTTGTCCGTTCGAGCCTCACACGCAGCGTCGTGCAATTTTACCGTTCTGTGATCGCAGGACTTAGCGGCCAAGGCAAGGATTCAGACAAGATGACCTTTCCGCAGTCGCGCAAACTGGCCAGCACTGCACATCAGGCCCTGGAACGCGAACTCTCTGAAATGCGCGAGGCCCAAGCCCGAATGACTGCCGCGGTTTTGAAAAAACCTGCTTCGGCGATGGTTGCCATCCCGGCCATGGAGGGCACCACCATCTCGGGCGAGATCCAGAGGATTCAAGACAAGATTGAGATCTTCCAAAAAGGCCTTCTGCGGAATCAGGAAATGAAACGCAAGGTGGGCGGCCTTTTCCCAAAGGATGCCATTTACGATTTCAATCTTTACCGGGACCTCAAGCCAGGCCAAAAGGGGATGTTCAATGAACAAGCCCTTGCCGCACTGGGCAAGATACGGCCATTTGATGACATGACCGACGAAGAAGCCATGTACTTTCAGGCGAAGACGGCTGGCCAAATGTCGAGGGCCTATGCAAAGTCACAATCAGGAAAGGGACCGTCCAAGCCTGACGCCAACGCGAAATCCAAGAGCGTGAGCCTGCCCGTGGGACTTTCCAGCAAATTGTCCTTTGCGACCTATGTGTTTGCCCCCGACAAGATTTTCGACGACTCCAAGGCTGACGCCCTTCAGGGCTCCAGCATTGACCCCAAGGCGGCCAAGATTCAGCGAGTTGTCGAGCCCCTCATTGGTGAGATCGATCCGACTCTCGTTGAAGCCACCATTCAAAAATACCGCTACGAATTGCAGGCTTGCTTTGAGGGGACCCTCAAACGCGACCGGTTCACAAGGGGTGTCATGGAGTGGCGCTGGCAGATCGACTCGCGGGGGCTGATGAGTGAACTTGAGCTGGTCAAGTCCAACATTAACGATCCGGTCATGTCGCGCTGCGTCCGTAAGAAGATGAGCGCCTGGCGATTCCCAAAACCACGTCGCGGCAGCATCGAAATCACCTATCCGTTTGAATTCAATCCCACACGCGGATAGACTCAGCCCCCCGGGATGACCCGCCACGAGCCAATTAGGGGCCTGCATTGAATCCATTAGACAACGACACCGTCCGAATCATTCCCTTTGGCGGATGCGGGGAATTCGGGATGAACCTGACCGGTTACCTGTTTCGCGGCAAGCTCTTCGTTGTCGACTGCGGGATCATGTTTCCCGACCCGTCAAAACTTGGCGTCGAAGCCATCTATCCCAAAATCGACACCTGGTTTGAGCAGTTGGGGGGCGTTCACGCCTATCTGATCACCCATGGCCACGAGGACCACATCGGGGCCTTGCCCTACGTGCTCGACCGCTGGCCCGCGCCACTCTACGCCACTCCGTGGACCGCAAGCCTGATCGAGGCAAAATTTCTACGCCGCAAAATCTCGGGAAAATTTCCTGTGACCCGCATAAACCCGGGAGACCGCACCACATTCAAAGATGTCGCCATTGACTGGATCCCCGTGAACCATTCGATCCCAATGGCCTCTGCTCTGCTCATGAAATTTGGTGACAACACCGTCTTTCATACTGGTGACTTTCGAATCGACTTCGAACGCCAATACGAAGCTCCCGTCGACCTTGAGAGCCTTCGCAAGATCGGCGCGCGTGGAGTCGACCTCCTGATCGCAGACAGTACGAATTCTGAACGCCCCGGAATGGGCCCGAGCGAAAGGTCCGTGGTGGAGCCCCTTGGCAACCTGATGGCAAATGCCACGGGTGCCGTGATCATCACGACCTTTGCCAGCAACTACTGGCGGGTCAAAACGATTGCTGATTTATGTGAAAAATTTGGCAAGAAACTTCTGATCCTTGGCGGTGGGTTTGAACAGGGCATCCGGATCGCAGACGAGCTTGGATTCGATCCCCTGCCCGAGAAAATCCGGGCACCCGAAGATCAAGTGGGGCTCGGCAACATCCCCCGGGACCGCTTGGTTGTACTGGCCTCTGGAAGCCAGGGGGAATGGCGCTCGGCCATGTCAAGGCTCAGCGCTGGCGAGCACCGCAGTTTTAAAGTCGCTCCGGGCGACACCGTCGTGTTTTCTTCACGCATGATCCCCGGCAACGAAAAAAGTGTTCTTTGGTTGATCAACAACTTTAACCGCTTGGGCGCCAAGGTTGTCACGTCACGCGACGCGCCAGGAATTCATGTGAGCGGGCATGCGTACCGGGGTGAAATCAAAACGCTCATCGAACTATTACAGCCACGCAATTTCATTCCAATGCACGGAACATTCACCCACCTGAACGCCAATGAAAGCATTATTGCCGAGCTTGGGATGGACGGCACGGCAACCCTGCTGATCGAAGACGGCGACATGGTAGACCTGTCGCCCGCCGGTTGTGTCGACGCTGGATCGATCAATGTGGAAACCCTTTTCGTTGATTCAGACTCGTATGCTTCAATGACAAAAGAAGTCCTGCGCGAAAGGCTACGCCTGGGCGAGGGTGGCTGTGCCATTGTCAGTGGCGTGTTTGATGTCGATGGAAAACGTTGGCTTCGTTCACCGGACATTATCCTACAAGGAATAGAGTTTCGGCCTGAGGAAGGACACGCGGGACCAGTCGCCAAAGATTTTTGGATTGAAGAGGCCTGCATGTATGTGGCCGATGCTGTGGTCCGCATGGCAGAGCAGCAGCCAGGATCAAGCGCTGAAGATTTCGAGGAAGAAGCCCGGCTGACGCTAAGGCGCCTTCTGTTTGGTTCACTCAATCGCAAGCCATCGGTCTTTGCGCGGATTCATTGCTTCGGATGAAAAGATTTTTAATTGTCTCAGCTGCGCCGTTTGAAATTGCTCCGCTCGTGCAGCGACTCGAAAAGAAACCCATCGATTTCAAGGTGGCAGAGTGCGGCATCGGAGCCATTGCTGCAGCCACCAAGGCGCATGAACTGGCCGAGGCGGCTTCAGGGCGTCACGTGATTTTTGTTGGAACCTCAGGAACATTTGGCCCATTTGCCGCGCCATCCCTCTGCACAGCCTCGCGCGTCGTCTGGCTACCGGCGTGCGAAAGGCTTGGCCTTGGCTACGGGATTCCCCGAGGAACCCTGCACGAAGTCCGCCTTACGCCCAACCAAACCCAAAGCCTGACCGCCGACCTTCCCGCAAAGACGGTGGTTTGCTCTCCAAGCATCAGCCTTGAGGCTGGCTTCACCGGTGACCTGCAGAAGGTCCTTGATCCTGCCTTGTGCGTTGAAAACCTGGAGCTGTTTTCGTGCATCAAGCCCCTGCTGGATTCAGCGGATTGCGTTGAGGTGATCCTCGGCATCACAAATCAAATTGGACCTGCCGCCCACGAACAGTGGGTGAAATTCCACAGAAACGTCGCGGATATGACCGCCGACTACATCGAGGAAAAATTATGAAAATTGAGCTTCTAAAAAAAAGAACGATCCTTGAAACCATCCCCTTCAATGTCGAAGAGATCGAGATCCGTTCAGACCGGGGCGCGGCCCGCCATCCTTACTACCGGCTGGACTGCGCCGACTGGGTCAACGTCCTGCCCGTAACGTCGACCAACAAAGCCATCTTGATCAGGCAGCCGAGGGCGGGAGTCCTGGGTCCGGTCCTTGAGGTTCCCGGCGGCATGATCAACCCCGGCGAAAAGGACACGACCATGGCTGCGGCCCGGGAGTTGGAAGAGGAAACAGGATATACGTCGCAAAGATTTCTGCCCCTTGGGAGCATCAATCCCAACCCGGCCATCATGACCAACCGCTGCCACTTTTTTTTGGCCCTTGGCTGTCACTTGAATCCAGAGCGAAAGCATTTTCCTGACGCTGAAGAATCAATTGAAATCGTGGAAACTGACCTTGGCGATCTGGAACACATGGTACGTTTTGGCGAAATTAACCACGGCTTGGCCGCCCTTTGCATCCTGCTGGCCTCGAAATACGTTAAAATAAACAGGGAAAAATAAGTCACTGGGGTTCCATTGATGGCGGGCGTACTCCAAAAAAAGAAAATCGAGGCCTTGGGTGCCACCGACGTTGGCCGCATCCGGCAATCCAACCAAGACGCCTTTTGGGTCGATTTAAATGACCATCTGTTTGTTGTTGCCGATGGCATGGGCGGTCATGCGGGCGGGGAAGTCGCCAGCCAGTTGTGCATTCAGGAGATCACCAGTTACCTGCGCTCCCACGAACGAATGATGAAGGGCACTTCCCGCACACACCCAGACCTGCGCCTTGGCAGTGTCCTTGCGGCGGCAATCAACCACGCCTCGATGAAAATCTATGAAAAGGCGCTGGAAGAACCAGACTTGAAGGGCATGGGAACCACCAGCACCCTTCTTAAACTGTCTGACGGGCACGCCTACTGTGCCCACGTTGGAGACAGCCGCCTTTACCTGGTGCGGGAGGGGTTCATCTATCAGATCACCCACGACCATTCGCTCGTCAACGAGCAGCTGAGGGCTGGCCTTATTTCCAAGGAACAGGCCCGTTTGCATGAGCGAAAAAATGTCATCACCCGAAGTGTCGGCTATCAAGAGCAAGAAGACGTCGACAGCTTTGCCTTTCCAACACAGCCGGGAGACCTTCTGTTGGTTTGCAGCGATGGACTTCACGGAAAGCTAACGGACGAGGAAATATCCAATCAATGCCGAAAGTTGAATTGTTCGGCAGTCCACAGCCTGATTGCTGCCGCCAATGCCAATGGCGGAGACGACAACATCACAGCCGTGATTGTTCTGATTCCAATCTAGCACCTGCCACTTAAGTTCAGGCCAGGACGGCCGAAGAACTTGTCATGAAGCATATCACCATCATGATCATTCCCGATGGGGCCAGCACCCCTCGTCAGTTCCACCTGCCCAAGGCCGTTGTGAAAATAGCGAGCGTTGCCAGCATGTTTGGCCTGAGTGTCGCCGGTTTTCTCGCCATCGATTATCTCGAGCTGATCAAATTACGCCAGAACGTCCGCGCCATCTCTGCAGAAAACGAGGGGCTTAAGGGCGAGGCAAGGGTTCTCGAGGGCAATCTGGAAGACGTGAAGAGGTCGCTGCGGCGGGTTCAGGATTACGCCTCTAAGCTGTCGGATCTGACCAAGCTGCGGGTGAAAAGCGTCAGCAAAAAAACTGGCATTGGGCCGCTCTCTACTGAAGAGTACCAGCGCTCCACCGCGCAGGATCTTCGCGCAAAAGAAAGTGGCAGTTACCTGCCTGTTGGGCTGAATATCGATAAACTTGCCTTCCGGACGGTCTTTGAACAACTAGGGTCGCTGGGCAACTCGGCCGAACGCAGTGCCATTGAACTTCAGCAACTGCTCTCGACCATGAGTCAGCACCAAAACATGCTTTCCTCAATTCCAGCCGTGAATCCCGTCAACGGCTGGATCACATCAGGCTTCGGCAAACGGATTTCGCCCTTCACTGGCGACCAGGCCCTGCACAAGGGTCTGGATATCGCCTCGCCCATTGGAACGCCGATTTTTGCCCCAGCCGACGGGGTGATTGTCTTTACAGGGGCGAAAGAAGGTTTTGGTAATTTTATAATGATTGCGCATGGTTATGGAGTTGTTAGCGCGTACGGCCACAATGCTCAAAACATGGTCCAGCCGGGCCAAGTCGTTACCCGCGGGGATCAAATCGGGACGGTTGGAATGACCGGCAGGACGACAGGACCCCACCTGCACTATGAAATTTGGGTCAACGGCCACACCGTCGATCCAAAGCGGTTCATCCTCGATATCGAAGATACCTCTTCCATTTAGCCTTAATCAGCAAATATAACATTAGCTTGCCGCAGAATTTCCTGGGGCAGGCGGCGCTTTTATCCGGTGCCAAATTATGGAAAGCCAAAGCCCATGATGGATCTCCTCAAAAAAGTCTTCGGATCAAAGAACGAACGCGAAATCCGCCGCATTCGTGCGACGGTGATCCGGATCAACCATTTCGAAGAATCCATCAAAGCCCTGCCCGATGATGCCTTCCCCCGCAAAACGGCCGAGTTCAAGGAACGCCTTGCAGGGGGCGAGACTCTCGATTCACTGCTTCCAGAGGCTTTTGCAACAATTCGAGAAGCCGCGCGCCGGGTCCGCAATGAACGCCACTTCGACGTCCAGCTCATTGGCGGGATTGCCTTGCACGAAGGCAAGATTGCAGAAATGAGAACAGGCGAGGGGAAGACGCTGACCGCGACGGCACCCGTCTACCTCAATGCCCTGACTGGAAAGGGAGCCCACGTTGTCACGGTGAACGACTACCTCGCCAGACGTGACGCTGAAACCATGGGAAAGGTCTACGCATTTTGCGGTATGGCCACAGGCACAATCCTTCACGGGCTGACGGACGACGAGCGGCGCGCGGCTTACGCTTGCGACATCACGTATGGCACCAACAACGAATTTGGTTTTGATTTTCTGCGTGACAACATGAAAACCGAAGTGTCTCGTCTCGTCCAACGCGGACACAACTTTGGTATCGTCGACGAAGTCGACTCCATTTTGATCGACGAAGCGCGCACGCCGCTGATTATTTCAGGGCCAACGGAAAGCAACCTGTCCCTGTTTGGCATCGTCAATGCGGCGATTCCAGGGCTGCAAAAAGATTCCGACTACATCGTTGATGAAAAAGCCCGAGCCGTGATGCTGACCGAAGACGGAATTTCAAAACTGGAAAAGCGCCTTCGGGTCGATAATCTTTACGATCCGAAAAACATCGACTTCTTGCATCACGTCCAGCAAGCGCTCAAGGCCCACGTCACCTTTAAAAAAGACGTCGACTATGTCGTGCGCGACAACAAGGTTGTGATCGTTGATGAGTTCACTGGCCGACTGATGCCGGGCCGGCGTTACAGTGACGGCCTACACGGCGCGCTTGAAGCCAAAGAACACGTCACCGTTCAAAGCGAAACGCAGACGATGGCCACCATCACGTTTCAAAATTATTTCCGCCTCTATTCAAAACTTGGTGGCATGACGGGAACGGCTGACACTGAATCCGTCGAATTCAAAAAAATCTACAACCTGGACGTGGTCGTCATCCCGACCAACCGAGCGATGATCCGAGCCGATCATCAAGATGTGGTCTACCGGACGGCACGCGAAAAGTTCAATGCCATTGCCGATGAAATCGCCGAGTCCCAGAAAAAAGGCCAGCCCGTTTTGGTCGGTACGGTGTCGGTCGAAAAGTCTGAGCTCCTTGCTGGGCTTTTAACCAAGCGCGAAATACCCCATGAAATCCTGAACGCGAAGAACCACGCGCGCGAAGCCGAAATCATCAAAAATGCTGGGCAGATGGGAATGGTGACCATCTCCACCAACATGGCCGGCCGTGGGACTGACATTGTCTTGGGAGCAGGCGTCGCTGCCGTCGGCGGCCTCAGTGTCATCGGCACGGAACGCCATGAATCGCGCCGGATCGACAACCAGCTCCGTGGCCGATCGGGACGTCAGGGCGATCCTGGGGCGAGCAAATTTTTCTTGTCGTTGGAAGACGACCTGATGCGAATCTTCGCGTCGGACCGCTTGTCGACCATCATGGAACGCCTTGGCATGCAAGAGGGCGAAGCCATTGTATCGCCTATGGTTTCGCGAGCGATTGAACGCGCACAAAAACGTGTCGAGGAGCACAACTTCTCCAGCCGCAAGCATCTGCTTGAATACGATGACGTGATGAATCAGCAGCGCCAGGTCGTTTATAAAATGCGCCGGGCGATGCTTGAGGGCCTTGATACCGGCAAAAACGCTGAGATCGAATTCCTTGAAACAGCTTTGTCAAATCTGGTGGCGGCGACTGTGGAACGACTGGCGCAGGCAGGCCATGAACGCAATCAGCTTGCAATGGCCCTTAAGGTTGCTGTCCGGCAGGAACATAATTCGGAAATTCAATTGGCTGATGCGATTGAGACCGAAGGGGACGCACAAGAAGCTTTGATTGGAACCATTACAAATCAGGTCCTACAAAACTACCGGGAAAAATTTACTGAAGTTGGCGCTGAAATTAAGTCCAAGATTGAATGTTTCATCTACCTGCAAATCATTGACCGGGCTTGGAAGAATCATTTGCAGGGCATGGATGCACTAAAGGACAGCGTCAGCCTGCGCGGCTACGGCCAAAGAGATCCGCTTCAAGAGTATAAAAAAGAAGCCTTCAGGCTTTTTGAAGCCATGATGATCCGCATTGAAGATGAAACCACACAGGCTCTGATGCACATGGAGCGTCCGCGCCTGGAAGTTGCGAACGAACTTCACCGCGAAGACGCAGATGAGGAGGATCTGGAATTCAAACATCCAGAAGCGGCTCACTTTGAAAAGCCCGAGGCTCAGACTGCTCAAGCTCCAGCGGTTGCGCCGGCAAGTGGCGTCGATCGCCAGGGTACAGTCCAAAGATTTGGCCAAGAGAGCATGGTTTACCATGGACCTCGAAGCGTGCCGCAAGAGGAGCCGCGTCAGGCAGCCCCATCACCCGTACGTCGTGATGCGGCGAAAGTTGGTCGCAATGACCCGTGTCCGTGTGGCTCTGGTAAAAAATTCAAAAAATGCCATGGCCAAAGTGGATCTGAACTGGTTAGCGCGGATCATGAAGCGTGACGCGGATAATCGACTACGCACCAAGTGACGAGCAAAGCCTCGTCTCGAGAATCCTTCTGACGGTCCACAAGGCCGCTGACGAGGCTTTTCCAGTTGGCAAAGGGATGCAGCGGCAATATGCCAAGACCGTGGTGGCTGGCGGGAATGCCGCCAACAAAACCCCAGAGGCGCCGCCTGCTCCGCGCCCGGTTCCATCGGCACAGAATTCTGCCATGCCTTCAAAAATGTCGTCGCAAGTGAGGCTGCTTTCTGGGACTCACGACGATAGCGAAATTGACTATCTTCTTGGGGAAAAGCAAAAGTCACGAAAGCTTTTATTCTTTGCCATCGTGATGGCAACGGCGGCATTCGTTGCATTAGCGCTGCTGATCTCCAGCCGCAACTTTCGCTGATCAGCCTTCGGCAATTTGGCCTTCGGCCGCCACCTGCTGCAACTCAAAAACCGGGCGCAAGGATTCCATGGCGGCGTCAATGATACTGACCACCTGATCCTTGGTGAAGGCGGACTTTTCTGCCGTGCCCTGAATTTCCAAAATTTTCCCGGATTGCGTGATGACCACGTTCATATCGAGATCGGCCGAGCTATCTTCAAGGTAGTTGAGGTCGACCAGGATCTGATCTGATTTCAAACCAACGGAGACTGCCGCCACGGAATCTTTCAGGGGGTTGGACTTTAAACGCCCCGAACGCAGGCACCGGTCAACGGCAAGCTTTAATGCTACGTAGGCGCCCGTAATGGCCGCTGTTCTAGTTCCTCCATCGGCCTGGATAACATCACAATCGATCGTGAAGGTGGTGTCGGGGCAACGGTTTAAATCTATGATTCCCCGAATAGACCGGCCAATGAGTCGCTGGATTTCTTGGGACCTGCCAGATGGGCCATTGCGCTCACGCCGGGTCCTGGAGTTGGTCGCCGATGGCAGCATCGCATATTCTGCAGTCAACCAGCCTTGGGGTGGGGATGCCTGCCTCAAAAAAGATGGAACACCATCTTCTACGGTGACCGTACACAAAACCTGGGTGTGGCCGAATTCAACAAGCACACTGCCAGCCGCGTGTTTGGTAAAGCTAGGGGTAAACCTGATCAATCGCATCTGTCCAGCCGAACGGCCATCAATTCTGGTCATAGTGCCTACTTCTTTGCATCGGGATAGGTGAGGGCCGCCTTGATAAACTCACGGTTAAGGCGAGCAATGTAATCGGTGCTGATCTGTTTTGGGCACACGGCCTCGCACTCGTACTGGTTCGTGCAATTACCAAAGCCCTCGTTCTGCATGGCAGATACCATGTTCAGCGCGCGATCTTGGCGCTCTGGCTGGCCTTGGGGTAAAAGCGAAAGCTGCGCGACCTTGGCCGAGACAAAGAGCATGGCCGAGGCATTTTTACAGGCTGCAACGCAAGCCCCGCACCCGATGCACGCAGCAGCATTAAAGGCCTCGTCGGCATCTGACTTGCGAATTGGGATTGCGTTTGCATCCTGTGCAGAGCCGGTATTCACCGAGACGAATCCACCCGCCTGGATGATCCGGTCAAAGGCCGAGCGGTCCACGATCAAATCCCGCAAAACGGGAAAACCCTTTGCGCGCCATGGTTCAATGTAAAGTTCTTCGCCGTCTTGAAAGCTGCGCATATGCAACTGGCAGGTGGTCGTTGCATCCTGTGGGCCGTGAGCGACGCCGTTGACCATGACACCGCAACTGCCACAAATGCCTTCCCGGCAATCGTGTGCAAAAGCAATCGGGTCTTCTCCGGTCGTGATCAGCCCCTCGTTGACGACATCCAACATTTCAAGAAATGACATGTTCGGGCTGATGTTATCGGCATTGTAGGTAACCATGCGGCCTTTTGCCGCTTTGTCCTTTTGACGCCAGACATGGAGTTTGAGTTTCATTTGTAGCTCCTCGTTGCCAACTTGACATGTTCGTAGACGAGTTCTTCCTGATGACGCTTGTGACCCTTTGCCGGTCCCGTCGCATCGCCCTCATGTTCCCACACGGCCACGTGGCAAAAGTTCTCGTCGTTGCGCAAGGCTTCGCCGTCAGGAGTCTGATGCTCTGTCCGGAAATGGCCGCCGCAAGACTCTTCCCGCGTTAGGGCGTCAAGGCACATCAGCTCTCCAAACTCCAAAAAGTCTGCAACCCTTCCGGCCTTTTCCAGCGACTGATTGATTTCTTCATTGGTGCCGAGGATCTTAAGGTCTTGCCAGAATTCTTCGCGCAACTTTGGAATCGCCTTCAGTGCTTCCTGCAGACCCGCACGGTCACGCGCCATGCCACACTTGTCCCACATGATTTTGCCGAGTTCGCGGTGAAATGAATCCACCGTGCGCGAACCCTTGATTGAAAGGAGCTGGCCAACTCGCTTACGACAACTGTCCTCAGCGGCTTTGAATGACTCGTGCGACGTCGTCACCTTTTCCAGCTTGGAAGAAGCCAGATAATTGGCAATGGTGTAGGGGATTACAAAATATCCATCGGCCAATCCTTGCATCAAGGCGCTTGCTCCAAGGCGGTTTGCGCCGTGATCAGAGAAGTTTGCTTCGCCGAGTACGTGCAGGCCAGGGATGGTGCTCATCAGGTTGTAGTCAACCCACAGGCCGCCCATTGTGTAATGGACCGCAGGGTAGATGCGCATGGGCATCTTATAAGGATTTTCATCGGTAATGCGTTCGTACATGTCAAACAGGTTACCGTAGCGCGCCCGGATCTGATCTTCGCCAAGGCGACTAATGGAATCAGCAAAATCAAGGTAAACGCCAAAGCCACTTTCCCCAACACCCTGGCCTGCGTCACAGGCCTCCTTGGCACTCCGGCTGGCAATGTCGCGTGGCGCAAGATTGCCAAAACTCGGGTATTTGCGTTCCAAAAAATAATCCCGTTCTGAATCAGGAATGTCTGCCGGGGCGCGCTTGTCGCCTTTTGATTTTGGGACCCAAACACGCCCATCATTACGCAGGGACTCTGACATCAGGGTCAACTTTGACTGGTAGTCACCTTTGACGGGAATGCAGGTTGGGTGAATCTGGGTGAAGCAAGGATTTCCAAAAGCCGCGCCGCGCTTGTAGGCGCGGTAGGTTGCCGTGACGTTGGATCCCTTGGCGTTTGTCGACAGGTAAAAAACATTCCCGTATCCACCGGTTGCGAGAATGACGGCATCCGCGGCGTGGGACTCCATGGCTCCCGTCACAAGATCGCGCACGACGATGCCTCGCGCCTTGCCGTCGACTAAAACCAAATCCAGCATTTCCGTCTTTGGAAACATTTGGACTTGGCCGGCACCAATTTGGCGCGACAGGGCGCTATATGCGCCTAAAAGAAGTTGTTGGCCCGTTTGCCCACGAGCATAAAAAGTGCGCGAAACTTGGGCTCCGCCAAAAGAGCGGTTGTCGAGAAGGCCACCGTATTCGCGAGCGAAAGGAACACCTTGAGCCACACACTGGTCAATGATGTGTCCACTCACCTCTGCAAGGCGGTGCACGTTTGCCTCGCGGGAACGAAAGTCCCCGCCCTTGATTGTGTCGTAAAAAAGGCGGTGGATGCTGTCGCCGTCACCGCGGTAATTTTTCGCTGCATTGATCCCGCCTTGGGCCGCAATGGAGTGGGCGCGCCGGGGGCTGTCCTGAAAGCAAAAGCATTTTACGTTGTAGCCAAGCTCGGCCAACGTCGCCGCAGCAGATCCGCCAGCAAGGCCAGAACCCACAACGATGATTTCAAATTTTCTTTTGTTAGCCGGAGACACCAGCTTCAAATCAAACTTGTGATTTTCCCACTTGCTTTCAAGTGGCCCGGCAGGAATTTTTGCGTCCAATTTCATTTTTTTCTCCCCGTTATTTCACGAGACCGAGGTAAATCGACAGCGGGATGGAAGCAAAAAGCAAAGCAATGCCAACCCCAAGAAGCGGACCAACAAACCGCACCGACCGGTTATAACGCGGATGGTTCAAGCCAAGGGTCTGAAAGATGCTTGCGATTCCGTGAGACAGGTGAAGTCCAATGGCTGCCATCGCAATTAAGTAGGAACCCGCAACGGCTGGCTGACGAAAGCCATGAATCGCCATTTGGTAGATATCAAATTCGCCCATGGCCCGGATCTCTGGATCCGTCACGCGCCAGGTGAAATGGGCCAAATGAAATATAATAAAAGCCAACATGACCAGACCAGTCAGCACCATGTGACGCGATGCCCATGTTGCTTGAACGGTGTTATTAAAGGCGTAGGGTTGAGGGCGCGCCGCGCGATTTCCCAAGGTCACATAAGCGGCAAAATAAAGGTGCGCCACAAAAGCCGCCAAAAGGCCGCCCCGAGCCACCCATAATACAGCCGGAAATTTATGAAGGCCTTCGGCATAAGCATTGATCGCTTGCGGCCCAGCAAAAATCAGAAGGTTTCCAGAAAGATGGGCCACCAAAAAACCGGTTAGCATAATTCCGGTAACGGCCATAATCGCTTTTGCGCCAATTGGATTTCTGACGGCATGCTTCAACCAACTCATTCATACTCCCTTGTCAAACGCCCAAAAAACCGGGGTCAATCATATTCCCACAAGGACTGTTTGTGCACGTTTTTTATCTAGCAGCTGACGTGCAATCGCGGTGACATCCTTGGCTTCAACACCGGCAATGCGGCCCGGGTATTCTTGGTAGGCATTATGCCCGACTCCATAGAGCTTCATAAGGGCCATCGTACTGGCCAGTGATTCGCTGCTTTGCAAGTCCATCACATGGGCGCCCTTGATGTAGCTTTTGGCTCGCGCCAATTCGGCAGCGGTGGGACCTTCACTGGCCATCGCCTCAAGTTCGGACCAGATGCCAGCCTCGGCAGCTTCAACCTTGTCTGGACTGCACGCAATATAGGCACCAAGAAGGCCACGATTTCTGCCGTAGCTCAATATTGGTGCGACGCTGTAGGCCAGCCCGTCGCGGTCTCTCAAATTGGCGAACATCCGGCCGCCGGTTCCACCAAGGATGTTGCACATGACATCCACCGCAAAACGCTCTGGGGAAGTCCATCCAGGTCCTGGCATTGCCACTGCCATGTGGACCTGCTGGCGATCCATGGGAATCGTCGTGCGCGAGGCAGACAAGACAGGCTGAATGGCGTCTGAGGCGAAACTTCTCGGCTTCTTGCCGACCTCAAAGCCTTGCAAACTCTTTTCCAACATAGCCATCACGGCATCGGCGGAAAGATCGCCGCAGCCCGCGACGACCATCGAGCCCCCCGGCAGCCAATGATGGTAGGCATCCATCACCTGTTTCGCCGATAAGGCTGCGATCTGTTCACCCTTGCCAGCAAGGTCGTTGCCATACGGGTGCTCGCCAAGCACGGCCTCTTGCAGCCGCCGGATGCAAAGACTGGCTGGAGAGTCGGCCTGGTGGCGGAAATACTCTTGAATCTCGCGCTGAAAGGATTCGTATTGGGCATCAGGAAAAACCGGTTCCAGCATCATTTCATGAAGCAGGTTGGATAGTTTTTCGTAGTCTTGCGTCAGACAGGAAAGGCGAAAACCGAGGGAGTCCTTCCCCGAGAAGGCCGACAGGTCAGCGCCGGTACTTTCAACCTGCCACGCGCAATCCTCGTAGGATGTTTTTTTCGTCGCCCGGGCCAGGTTTGATGCCATGGCATTAAAAATACCGGGCATCATCGTGCCCCCAAATTCAGCCCTTTGTCCGCCCTCCGTCGCTAAAACCAAGGACAACAAACCTGAGCCAGGGCGCTGGCGGTAAATGAAAGAGATGCCAGACTTCAGCTCTGTCAGCAAAGTTTCGCCGCCGGGTGTTCCATTGCCGCGAATTTTTGTCGAAGTTCTGGTGATCTGCGCTTTTTCAAAGTGCTTAGCAGTTCCGCGCTGAAAGGCTTGCGCCACATTGATCTCAGACATTTCCAGGCGATCTGGGGCAACCCCCACAATATGAAAGGACGCGGGATGGATCCACCGCTGCCATGCTTCCACCAGATCGGCTGTCGTGAGCCGCTCGACACCTGCCATCCACACCTCGTCGTAACGGTGCTTTTGGCTCGTGGTCAAGCCAAACCCAACCCTGGCGAGGCCTCCGATGGTTTCATTGCGGAAAACCTTGTCCGCCCTGATTGCAGATTTTGCCCGATCAAGGTCCGCCTCGCCCCATTTCCTGACGGATTCCTCTGCCGAAGCAAACTCCGCCAAAACTTCTCCGACCGCCTCGATCGCAGCCAAGGCCGTGTCGTCGCTCGTGAGGATGGTGATTTCGAAAAGGCCGGGGAAGGCTGGTGAAAATAAAGTTGCCGCCGCCGAAGATACGAGTCCCTGCTCGTCCCTCAAACCCCGGTTCATCAAGCCCAGATCGCCCGACCCCAACAAATACGCGCACATGTCGAGGGCCGGGGTGTCAATGTGTTCAAGTTCGGGAACAGGAATGGCAAAGTCAAAACGCACTTGCTGATAATCGCCGCGGACCAAGTCAACAGCCAGAGTCTTTGGTGCCAGAACTTTGGGAAAAATGCTTTGAATCGACGCTGCTTTGAGATCACGCGCGGGGTCAGCTATGGTTTTCAAAAATCCGGCGACTTTTTCCGAATCAAAATCACCGACCACCACAAATCCACAGTTCGATGGCCGGTAGAAGGTGTCCCTAAAATGACAAAGCTGCTCTCGCGTTGTTGCGGTAACGCTTTCGACACTTCCAATCACGGGACGTCCGGCTTCAGAACCTTCGTAGGCACGAGCAAAAATCTTTTGCGCGGCGCGGGTTCCTGGATCATCAAGGCCCCTGCTGATCTCTTCCAGGATGACCTTGCGCTCTCGCTCGACCTCAACAGGATCGATGGCACTTTGAAAAACTGCGTCAGCCAATAGTTCCAAAGCGTCGAGGGCAAATTCACTGGCCACTGTCAGGTAATAAACCGTCCGGTCAAAGGTTGTGTAGGCATTGATTTCGCCCCCCCATCCTTCGATGGTGGCCGAAATTTCCCCGACACGTCGCTTGGAGGTGCCCTTGAAAGTCATGTGTTCCAGAAAATGGGCTGCCCCCTGCGGGTGACCGTGTTCTGCAATTTCCATGATGGATCCGGCGCGGACCCAACACTGGATGCTGACAACAGGTACAAAGGAACGCTCCAATGAGATCAGTTCCATCCCGTTGGGTAGTATTGAATAGCGGGCTCCAGATTCACTCAATTGTTTTTTCTCACATGGAAAGTTCAAGATTCATGTTGATTGATTGGTGGGACTCTTCAAACCTGAGGTCTGGCCGGCTTGCCGTATAGGAAAAGGAAACCTTTGGTCCGACGAGGGCGATTCCCGCCGCTGCCGTTTCACGCAAATGACCGGATTGCGGATCTTTGCCGTAGCCACCAAGAAGCCTCAGGTAGTCGTAAACCTTGATGGAAAACGACCCAGTCAGCATCTGCTCTGAATCCACTTCGCTTTCAAGGATCTCTCGTCTTTGCCAATCAAGATGAAGGCTCGTCTGCCCCTGCGCAAACAGGCTTGCCAGGCCAACCCGGGTGTAGCGCGGCGCGTTGCTGTTGACCGACTTGTTGGCCAGGCCCTCCACCGAAGCGCCAAAGCGGAGCGTGGGCGTCAACAGGCCAACCACCCCCACGTTGAGGGATGTCCCGCGTACGGCATCATCTGACTTTGTATCAACTTCCACACCAGATCCGAGCGGACCAGCTTCGGTCCATTGGCCCGCAACCCCGATCGAAAGCGTGTGAAAGGCGTATGCCGCACCAAGGCCAATGCGGCGCGTTACATAGCGGCCCGACACAGACTGCTCGCCCCCGAAGGTGGAATCGTCGGCCTTCAGAAGGCTGGTGTAGGAGACGCCAGCAGCAATGGGACTGCTTTTCGAATCCACGACGCCGAGCTTATAAAATTCGCGCCCGAAGGCCGGCCAATGATAGCCGCCTGCAACGTTGTACTGTTTTTCCAGAGCCAACATGCCCGGATTTAATTTGAGGGACCCCGCACCGGAATAGGCAACACTTCCAGAATTGGCAAAGGCCAAGGAAGGACCGCCGGCAATTTCATACTCCTCCGGCACGGAAACCGGCTGCACCACGGTGACGGCACGGCCACTTGTGGCGGTGAGCAGCGATTGGGTAAAAAAAACAGAAAAAACAGCAACTTTCCGAAGCTTGCCAAAACCCATCACGGCACCTCCAAGCCCGGCTCCAAGCCTGACCCTAGACCTACACTCTATCCCGAAGGGGCGCGCACCGGAAGGGATGCCTGATGTCATGCCGGCGACATCTCGCCTTATTTGGATTGAACCTTTTCGGGCGTTTTCGTCAGGGCGATCACATTCGCCTTCATGACTTTGAAGGTGCTGCTCAACGATTCAATTGTGACAAAGGCATCTGCCACTGAACGCACCCGACCCACAATGCCGCCGCTCGTGATTACTTCATCACCGACCTTCAACCCGGTCAGCATCTGGCTGTGTTCGCGAGCGCGCTTTTGCTGCGGGCGAAGGATCATAAAGTACATGATCGCGAGAAAGGCCGCCGGAAGGGCCAGGGTTTCGAAAATGGAAGGACCCTTGGGGGCCGCAGTTTGGGCATACGCGATGTCAACAAGGCTAAAGTTCATTTTTTTTACCTTTTTGCGATTTTCAGGGCCCGGATTTTTAAAATCCAGGGGGGCTCAAAGTACCGGACCAGACGCCCCTTGGCGAGACGATTTCAAAAGGCTAGGGTCGACCCCCTATGAGCCGCCACAACCAAACGATCAACCTGTCTGAATTAAACCCCGAGCAAAGGTCTGCTGTTGAAAATTTCAACGGGCCAATGCTGATCCTTGCTGGCGCTGGAACTGGTAAAACACGGGTGATCACCGCCCGCATGGCGTGGATGATGCAGCAAGGCATCGCCCCCAGCAACATTGCCGCCATGACCTTTACCAACAAAGCTGCCCGGGAAATGGCTGGGCGCATCGGCGAACTTGTCGGTCCCGCGCGGGCCAAGGATCTGTCCGTTAGTACGTTTCACAGTTTCTGCCTGAAAATCCTGCGAGAACATGGTCATGCCGTCGGCGTGGCGCCACGCTTTGGCATTGTGGACACGGGCGATCAGATTGATTTGGTATCGCGGGCCCTGAAGGAAAAACAGTGGGGCGGAACGGTGCCCGTTGAAGACCTGCACGGCGCGATCAGCAGATGGAAAAATGAGCTTCTGGGTCCGGAAGATATTTTGGCTGGCAAAGGGCGCCTAGCTCCCGGATACGACCGCGAGGTTTTTGGGCGAGTTTACGACCTCTACGAGCGCCAACTGAAAATCAACCGCGTCATCGACTTTGACGACTGTATCTTCAAGACATATCTGCTTTTGCGCGACGATCAGGAACTTCAAAAAACCCTGGCAAAAAAATTCCGCTACATCCTCGTCGACGAATTCCAGGACACCAACTTCGCCCAGTTGACCCTGCTTGGAATGATCGCCCGGCACCACAACAATGTTTGCGTCGTGGGCGACGACGACCAGTCAATCTACAGTTGGCGTGGGGCGATGTATGAAACCCTCGAAGAATTCGAACGGATGTTTCCAGGAACGCAATTGGTCAAACTCGAGCAAAACTATCGCTGCAGCAATGTCATCCTGGATGCCGCCAACAGCCTGATCCGCAACAATACCAAGCGCAAGGAAAAGAAACTCTGGAGCCAAAGCACCTCGAAACTTCCGATTCGCCTGATCCCACTGGAAACCTCTGACTCAGAGGCCCGCTGGATCAGCGAACAGTGCATGTCGCTTATCGGCGGCGGTTCCCTTCACAAGGATATCGTCGTTCTCTACCGGGCCAACGCCCAATCCCGTCCAATTGAACTGGCGCTGCGCGAGGCCGGACTCCGCGCCAAGGTTTTTGGGGGGACCGGTTTTTTTGAGCGCAAGGAAGTGAAAGACTTTCTGTCCTTTGTAAAGTTGGCAGCCGAGCCGGATGACCGGCTCGCGTTTTGGCGCGCCATCAGCGCCTGCCCGAGTGGAGTCGGAATCAAAACCCTTGAGCGTTTGTCGGCCTTTGCCGAAGCAAAAAAATGCAGCCCATTGTGCGCCGGAGAAACGGCCGACGCCGAAAGTTTGGGCCGGATCAAACCGGCAGTGGACGATTTTTGCGCCAAAATCCGCAGTATTTCTCAAGAAGCCCAAGCCACGACCACCGACAATATCGTTGGCCTTGGCGAACAGATCATCGGCCAGTTCAAGCTGCTGGATGAAATCCTGATGAACACCAAAGACCCTGCCGCAAGGCTTCGCAAAATGGAAATCATCAAGTCCCTGCCTTCGTGGCTTGGAAATGCCGCGCGGGCGGTTGCCGCCGCCAATGAACGGCCAACAGGGGAAGTGGTGAACTGGCAGAAGTTGATGGACCGGATCATGCTTACTGGCGAGGACGACCGCCACAAGGAGGACGAGAAAAATCCGCTGGATGTCATCTCATTGATGACCATCCACGCGGCAAAAGGACTTGAATTCCCGGTTGTTTTTGTCGTCGGGGTGGAAGAGGAACTTTTGCCTCACAAAAACAGCATTGAGCTGGGCGAGGCGGGAATTGCAGAAGAAAGACGCCTTTTCTATGTAGCCCTCACGCGCGCCAAAGAACGCCTCTACCTTACTTATGCCCTGGACCGCTCGTCGCGCTTTGGCACGTCGGCTCGCCGGCCATCGCGCTTTTTGTCAGAAATACCAAAGCAGCTGCTTGCAGGAGAAGACGGCGAGGCCAGCTGTGCTGCGGATGCTGTCACCGACGGCGTGGCAACGGCCCAGAAACGGGAAGAGCTGCGCCGCAAGGAAACCATCGCCCAACTTGGTTTTCTTAGACAAAGCCTTTTTCCCGGACGAATTCCTTGAGTTTTTGCATCAACCGAACTTCGATCTGGCGCGCCCTTTCGCGGCTGATCCCGTGTCGCTCGCCAAACTCCTGCAAGGTCATGGGCTGAACGCTGAGCAGGCGGTCCTCGAAAAGTTCCAGATCGCGCCCTGTGATGCGCTTTTTAAATTCGTCGAGATGCTTTTTGAAAATGGTCTGAACTTCTTTTTTAGCGAGGATGTCCTCGACGCTTTCGCCCGGGTCGGCATAAGTCGACCCCCTTGTGACATCGGACCCCTCTGACACCGGCTCGTCAAACGACAGATCCGGTCCTGCAAGACGCTGCTGCATTTCAACAACATCTTTTTCACGAACGTTCAGGTTGCTCGCGAGCAGTTTGGTGTCAACCCGGTCGTATTCGGCGAGAAGTTTTTCGGCTTCTTTGCGCAAATTGAAAAAAAGTTTCCTTTGGGCGGTTGTCGTGCCCATTTTTACCAGGCTCTTGTTGTCCATCAAATATTTCAAGATGTAGGCGCGAATCCACCAGGCGGCATAACTTGAAAGTTTAACCCCCTTGTAGGGGTTGTAGCGCTTTACGGCCTGCATGAGGCCGTAGTTGCCCTCCTGGATCAGATCCAGCGTGGATTCCTGTGCCCGCCTGAAATCATTGGCGATTTTGACGACAAGGCGCAGGTTGGAGGTGATCAAACGGTGGGCCGCATGGACATCGCCGTCTTCAAAATGGCGCACCGCCAGGTCGTACTCTTCCTCTGGCTCCAAGAGGGGATGACGAGCAACCTCTTGCAGATAGAGCTGCAACGGTGAGACATTGGCTGGAAGTGCCCGGTTTGCCACGTAAAACCACCTTGAACAGGCCAGAACTATGCCAGGAATCGGGATCGTAACAAATCCGCATTCCAAACTAAATAAGCGAAATCCCGAACGCCATAAAGTCCTTGGTTACATCTTGGGCCAGCGCGGTCAGCTTGCCGTCACCAATTCCATCGCGGAACTGGAATCGGTTGCCTCCGACTTCAAAGCCAAGGATGTCGAAATCCTAGCTATCAATGGGGGAGACGGGACGATCAGCCGGACCCTCACGGCGTTCATTCGCTGTTATGGGGACCAGCCGCTCCCAAAAATTGCAATCCTAGGCGGTGGCACCATCAACGTCCTGCGAACAAATTTAGGAATTCGGGGCCGCCCGGAAGACGTTCTTTTCCGTCTGGTCGAAGGGCACAGCTCGGGCATGAATTTTCAGATTAAAAAAAACGCCACCCTCCGCATTGAAGACTCCTACGGCTTCATGTTTGGAGACGGAATCGTTGCCAATTTCCTTGATCTTTTCTACCGCCACAAAACCAATGCCCTTGGCTCGATCTTGCTCATGGTCCGGTTGTATTGGGCTGCCCTCTTCAACCGCGAGTTATTTCTCTCGGTCGTCAACCAGCAAGATTATCGCCTGTTTCCGAAAAATGGCCGCCCCCTTGAGGGCCTTTCGGCTGCCGTCATGTGCTCGACGTTGCCGCGCATGCCGCTTGGAGCCCGCTTCTTTACCCTTTTGGATAAAAACCCTGATAAGATGGAATGCATCAGCTTTCAGTTGGATGAGTCGAAAATCCTTTGGCAGTTGCCTGTGATGTTGGTTGGGACCGCCCTTGGTATGAACTTGTGGCAGCAGCGAATTTGCACCCGGTCGATCGATATTCAGGCAACCCCAGGGCGCCGCTATACAGTCGACGGTGAACTTTTCACGGCTGAAGGCGACACCATTAAAGTCACAATGGGGCCTCAACTTGACTTTGTCACCCTATGACGCTTCGCTGCTTGCGCCGGCAATAAAGCCCGAAGGCAAGGAAATCATTATGTTGCCCAGTCCAATTCCAACCGGCGCTTTGCCACCTCCGACCCCAGAGGAACTAAAATCCGCACTTGGGATCCAAGAACTGACCATCGAATGGTTGGCCGGCGACGGTTCCGACCGCAGCTACTACCGCATCAAGGCGCCTTCCCTTGCGCGCCCCGTGGTGCTGATGCAACTTTCCGGCAACGATGCCCGGGCCCTTCACGAAGGACGCTACGACTGGCTGGAGGTTGCTAACATTCTGGCCGTTCACGGCATTAAAGTTCCGCGCCTCGTCAAATCGATGCCCGATCAAGCCGCCATCATCATTGAAGACTATGGCAATACGATGCTCGAGACTCGCACCCTCGAACTGGTTGGCTCGAGGAAGATGGATGATGTTTATTCGCTTTATTCAAAAGCGAATGAAATCCTGATTCATTTCCTGGAGATCAAGGTCCCAACTGACGCGCGTGAAGAACGTCCCGTGTGGACCCGACGTGCTTTTGACGCAGAGAGATTTGAGTGGGAACTTAACTTCTTTCTCAAAAAATTTGTCGAGCCCGTGGCCCGGATAAAATTGACCCCCGCGCAAAACGACGAAGTAAGGGCTGAAATATTGGATTTGGCAGCGTGCCTTTCACGCCTGCCCCAGCATTTCGTCCACCGTGATTTTCACTCTCGCAATATCATGCTCTTTGAAGACCGCCAGGCCGTCATCGACTTTCAGGATGCCCGGCTTGGCCCCGCTTCGTATGACGCGGTGTCCTTGTGTTTTGATTCTTATGTGCCCTTTGGATCCGATGATCGCCTGAAACTCATGGATCAATTCCTGCGCCAGGTTGGGGTCAAGCTGGGCAATCCAATGCGCACCGAGATCGAACAGCAGTGGAAGTCAGTCCTTCTGCAGCGTCAACTGAAGGCGATCGGTAGTTTTGGTTATCTGACAATTGACAAGAACAAGGGCAATTATTTGCGCTACGTAAAACCGGCGATCGCTGCCATGCGTGCCGCCGACGTTCGCGATTCCAGATGGCCCTTCTTGTCGGTAGAACTGGTCGACTTGATTGACGGCGCCATGGGCTCCTGAAAATCAGTTGTGTAACTTGAGCGGTATAACGTGGACGGTGTAATTTGAACAACGCATGTGGCTTTGTCCTTGCTGCCGGATTTGGCACGAGACTTCGTCCGCTGACATCCCGTCTGCCAAAACCAATGATCCGCTTTTTTGGAGCGCCACTCCTGGACCTTGCCTTGTTTCGGTTCCGCTCGGCTGGAATCTCAGACATCGCGGTCAACGCCCACTATCTGGCCAAGGAAATTGAGTCCGGCCTTAAGGCCTCGCCTTGGGGCGAGGACGTCAAACTTTCTATCGAAAATCCCGTCATCTTGGGGCGGGGTGGCGCCTACATTCCACTGCGCAACTGGTTTGGCAAAAAAACAATCGTCGCCTACAACGGCGATATCATCAGCGACATTGATATAGCCGCTGCGCTGGCCCATCACCGGGCAATGCGGGCCACGGCGACCATGGTGGTTTTGCCAAAACCACTCGGCCGGGACAACGCAGTTTACTGCGCGGACGACGGCCGCATTGGCACCATCGCCAAAACGCCTCCCGCCCGAGGCGGACCGTGGACAGCCCGTGGCTTTGCATGCCTGCAAATCCTTGAACCGGAGTTTCTTAATTTTCTGCCGCAAGAGGGCGAGTCAGACATCTTGGATGCCTATGCCCAGGCCATCGCCGGCGGGCACACGGTAACTAGTTTTGTACATTCAGGTTTTTGGCACGATTTGGGAAGTCCCACGCAACTCCTTCAGGCCCATGTTGACCTCCTGGAGTCTGGCGACGTAGCCCAGAAAAAAACCGTTTCGGCTCTGGGCCTTGACGCCTTTCACGGGGCACATCACTCAAATCTGCTGATGATTTCACCGGAGAAAGTCTGGAAAAGTCCTGCCAACAACCTCTCCGTGAGAGGTCCATCGTCAGTCGTTACGGGCAAAGATATTTTTACGGCATTGCAGGCCAAGGTTGAATTGGGGCCTCTCGTGGTGGTTGAGTCGGGATTTTCAGCAAGCGGACCCTTCAAGGCGAGCCGTTGCATCATCTACGGTTCGGCAGTGATTGATCACAAGGCTGTTCACGACAATGCCATCTATGACCATTCACATGAGATCAGGTGTGAGCGGGCGTGATCAGGCGTGACCACGTGTGATTAGCCAGGTGCTTAGTCAAAAAAATACTTTAGAATCGGCTACTTGAGTGTGACTATTCCGTGGATGTGATTACGAAGGCTTAATGGCTGGGTTGATCAGGCGGGTTGTGTGTGTCTAGGCGTCAGGGGGTTCGGGGGGATCAGGGGAGGCATCTGGTTCTACGATATCAACTCCGGGAATCTTGGCCAGTGTGCTTTCTTGTACGAGATTAAGCTGCTGGTCCGTCGCTCTCACCGGTCGATTTCATAAAACTCTTAGCGTCCACATTTCAAACTGCGATGCTTTTGCACCGGGAAGTCAATTACACGTTCATTGCACTCATTACGTTCATTACATTCATCGAACGGGGTTTAGCACTAGTCCAGATATCTGCCATAACTTTGGCGCCGGCTTTGCCGCCTTCAATTTTCGTTACGATACTTCCGCCTGCTTTTGGATTCTTGTTTACGGTGATCTTGTGGGACGTGCTCTTTTTCAGGGCTGCTGAAAGTTGATCTTGGGTGACGTAGTAGATGGTCGTGCCTGGGGTCAGGTTGTCTGGATCATCGATCAAATCATTTTGACGCCAGATTGACTTCCAGTTGCGATGTTTGCCAAAGATTCTTTTCGAAATCGTTGCCAGGGTTTCGCCGTCTTGGACTGTCGTCACGCCGCGGCGCAGTCCCTCGTAGGTCTGGGCAAAGGCTTTCGAGGAATCGTCGAGGGCATAGTAGATCACGTCGCCAGGATAGATCCGGCTCGGGTTTGCTACCCCGGTCAGGTCTGCCAATTCACGCCAGCGCTTCATGTCGCCATAAACCCGGCCTGCGATCTTCGACAGGGTGTCGCCCTGCTGGACCACGTAAGCCATCTTGGCGCCCATTTCTGGCAAACCAACCACGCTTGGAGTCGCAGTTGCAGGAGCCGCTGCTTCCGTCGATGCCGCCGCGACCGGGGCCTCTGCTTCTGCCACAGCTGCCGAATTGCCAGCCACCGCCGCTGCATTGCCAACCGCTGCCGGATTTGCGCCGTTCATTTCAGAAATGATCGACTGCAATTCGCCTTCCGTTGAATTTCCAGCAGCCGCCGGATCAGCAGCAGGATCTGTGGCGGCCTGAGCTGCCTCTTCGGCAACTGCCACGTTGCCGCCAGAGTTGTCTGCCTGGCCGTTGTTAAGGGCGGTGTTTGCCGCCGATACATTTCCCTCTTCGGCTACGGCTGCACTTTCAGAGCCGTTTTCCGAAACATTTTCCTCCACTGCCTCTGTATCGTCTTCCTCAGACGCTGAGCTGCTGCAGCCCACGGCGCCGAAGTTAGCGATCAGAAACAGTGCCGCCATAGTGAAATGGCGATACCATTTAATCCTCATTCTTCTTCCTCCAAAAAAGTTGAAAACCTAAACCACGAGTTGTCATCGGAGCAGGCTCAAAGTTTCTTTAATTTCCCGGCGAGACGATTTCCGCCTATAATCAGAAACGATGAACCAAATTGAACCAATCGACGGCAACGGTTTCGGCCACCTTACGGTCCTGTTGCATGAGGCAGCCGCATCCTTGAACCTTGTGCCCGGATCCATTGCCATTGATTGCACCCTCGGAGGCGGAGGCCACACAAGATTGCTTCTCAATGCCGTTGGAAAAAACGGAAAAGTTTTTGCTTTTGACCGGGATTCCACGGCGATCGACCATGCTCAAAAAACCTTTGCTGCAGAGGTTGCCTCCGGTCAATTGCTCCTTGTGCACAAGCCGTTTTCAGAAATGGCAGACCATGTGCGCAAGGCCGGATTGGCTGCTGCGATTTCAGGCGTCTTGGCGGATCTCGGGGTCAGCAGCCCACAACTTGACATCGGAGAACGCGGCTTTTCTTTTCTTAAAGATGGGCCCCTCGACATGCGCATGGATCCAAGCCGCCCAGGCACGGCAGCAGACTTGGTTAACACAGCCGAAGAGGCTGAACTGGCGCGGATATTCCGCGATTTTGGCGAAGAACCCATGGCCCGCCATTTTGCCAAGATGATTTGCCGGCAACGGGCCACTGAGCCTTTCACCACAACTTTGCAATTGGCCAGTTACCTGGAGAAGCATTCACCCTACGGTTCAAAAAGCAGAAAACATCCTGCCACTAAAATCTTTCAGGCCATTCGCATCGCCGTAAACGAGGAACTTGATGAACTAAACCGTTTCTTGGCCGGGGCCGTACCGCTCCTTGCCCCAAAGGGCCGGCTTTCGGTCATCACCTTTCATTCGTTGGAGGACCGCGCCGTCAAACACTTCTTCGCGGAGGCTTCTGGTAAAACAAAACGCCAGGAGTTGAGTCGGCGGGTGGTCCTCACCGAATCGGAAATGGATAAGATGGTTAATGCCCAAGGCAGGGTTGTTGCGACTTCGGAAGCCGAGCCGTCGGCGGAAGAAATAGAGATCAATCCAAGGGCGCGAAGTGCGCGCCTTCGGGTTTTTGAAAGAGCCTGATTACTGACCCGAACTGTGGAGCGCGCGCGGACATGCCCTCACGTTTTGCCTTGTCCATGACCAACCTGCCGCTCTATGTGGTCGTTTTGATTGCGCTTGGAATTGCTTTTTTCAGGGTACACCTGAGGGTCAAAACGACACTTGTCGGATATGAAATCGGGCGCCTGAAGGCCGCCGAGGGCCGCTTGCTCGCCGAAAAAAGCGAACTTAGCGTCGAGCTGGCACGACTGACTGGCAAAGACGCCCTGCAGGCCAGAGAATCTTCCGGTGAACCGGCTGTTTCTAAGGCCGCGCCTTCCAGTGGGGGGAGAAATTGATCCCTCCCGAAAAACCATTTGAAGCACCACGGCAAACAACGGCACCACGCCTATGGTTGTTCAAGTGTGCCGCCGTTGCCATCTTTGGAATCCTTGCCATTCGGGCCTCTTACCTGCATCTTTTTGCACCATCGGGTAAAAGCCTTCAGGCCCTTGCTGACCGCCAATATGAATTGCGCGAGGATTTAAGACCATACCGAGGCGGGGTTTTCGACCGCCGGGAAGAGCCCCTTGCCATCAGCATCCGGACCCCGTCTCTGGCCGTCAATCCGAAGGTTTTCAATCCTGACCCGCGCCAAATCAAGACCCTCGCACGAATTCTTGGCAAGTCGCCTCAAGACATCCAGCAGATTTCAAAGAAATCCGGGTATTTTGCGTGGCTACAAAGGCAGGTTCATCACAGAACCGCGGCCAAGATCATGGCCCTTGGTGTCCGGGGTATTCACGAGATCACCGAATCCGCGCGGTACTACCCGGGCGGTCCGGCGGCGTCACACCTTTTAGGATATGTTGGTCTCGACAACCGCGGGCTCCACGGGCTTGAGCTTTTTTACGATCGGGAATTGCGCGGCCAATCCCAGCGGATCAAAGGGGCTAAAGATGCCCGGGGGCACAGGATTTTCACCGGCGATGACCAGGCCGAGCCCGAAGTCCCCGGCCATTCACTGCATTTGACCCTGGATCGTGTCATACAAGAGATCGCCGAAGAAGCGCTGCGTAAAGGAGCCGAGCGGGCCGGCGCAAAGGGTGCTTTCGCCCTCGTATCTGATCCACACACGGGAAAAATTCTTGCTGTGGCGAACCACCCGTCCTTTGATCCAAATGATGTTCGCCAACTCAAAATCGATCAAACCAGAAACTCTGCCTTGCTCGATCAATTCGAACCGGGATCCATCATCAAGCCATTTGTGATTGCTGGTGCACTGGAACAAAAAAAGGTTTCGCCCGACCAGATCTTTGACTGCGAAAACGGATCTTACCGGGTTGGCGGCGTTACCTTTCATGACGATCACCCTGCAGAAAAATTAACTGTCGCAGAATCTCTGGTTCGCTCAAGTAATATTTGCACCTTTAAGATCGCTGAAATTGTCGGGCGCCAAAAGTTCTACGAAAACTATATGGCCTTCGGTTTCAATGGCAACTTGCCCGGTGCAATCAATGAGGCCCTCACGCCAAATGGGGCGGGGGAATCGTCCGAACAAAACCTTCGCGCACCACCTTGGCCATCTGGACGGGTGAGTCATTTTGAAAAGTGGCTGCCAATCCGCTTTGCCAACATTGCATTTGGACAGGGAATGACAACGACCGGGCTTGAAATTGTCCAGGCGTATGGTGCACTCGCCAACGGCGGCAACTTGATGCGGCCAACCCTCGTCGACCGCATTGAGGCGGCCGATGGCAGCATGCTGGCCTCATTCCACCCGGAAGTCGTACGCCGCGTGGTTTCACCTGAAGTTGCCAGCGCCATGCGCAACATGCTGGCGCGCGTCGTAAACGACAAGCACGGCACCGGCGGCAAGGCCGTGACTGCATCTTATTCCGTGGCGGGAAAAACTGGCACCGCGCAAAAGGTGGACCCCGTTCGCCGCAGCTATTCGGCCGACAAGCGGATCGCCTCCTTTGTCGGGTTTGCTCCGGTGGAAGATCCCTATCTGGTCATCCTTGTTGTGATTGATGAGCCGCGCGAACGCCCTGCCTACGGCGGATTGTGGGCGGCACCTGTCTTTTCTGAGATTGCACAAAAATCGCTCAAGTACTTGAATGTCGCCCCGGACTTGGAAGAAAACGACCTGATGATCTCATCGGGCGAAGTTTCTGGTCCTTCAGGGAGGCTTTGAAATCGCAACCAAGCCATCAGCCCAGCTCGCTGCGACCCACATGGTCCAGGGCCTTGAACAGGCCGGGCTGCTGCTTTGGTCCGATGGCCTTGCGGCATTCGTGGGCAAGGTTCACCTGACGACCTCCAGCAAAGCCGCTGGACCTGGCTCATGTTTCATCATGTTCAAGGGAACACGGGCCGACAGCCACGACTATGCGGCCGATACGCTTGCGCGCGGGTGCAGGGTGTTTATTGGTGACAACGTGTCCCAGATGACGAAAATGCGCGCCGATTATGCTGGTCAGGCCGCTTTTTTTTGCGTGAAAAATTCCCGCGCTGCATGGGCGTATTTAGAAGCTCTAGCCAACGGCAATCCGCAAAACCGGATGACACTTGCTGCAGTCACTGGCACCAACGGGAAAACCAGCACCGTGTGGCTGATGCGTGGACTTCTGGATCAAACCAGCTGCGCCATGGTTACCCTTGGTACCCTTGGCATGTATTTTAAAAATCAATACGTCCCGACCTCTCACACCAGTCCCGACCCAGACTATCTTTATCCAGCCCTTGCCCACGCCCTGGCTGCGGGTGCTGATTGCTGTGGCATGGAGGTCTCTTCTCATAGTTTGGCCCAGGAAAAAATCTGGCCCCTGCACTTTGATTTCGCTGCGTTCACCAGTTTTTCACGCGACCACTTGGATTTTCATGGGACCGAGGAAAATTATTTTGCAGCGAAGGCGAAACTCTTCACCGAACAGCTTTCTCATGACGCGCGGACGGCGCTCCATCATTCTGTCGCAAGGCGGGTTGTATCGTCTGGATTTAAAATCTCACCGGATTCCTGGGTTTATGGACTCGAGTTTTCTCCGCAATCCTGGGTCGGATGGAACCAGATGTCTGCCACAATCCTCAAAGAGTCCTCCAAGGGCACCGAAATTGAAATCATGCTGCGGCCAAGGGTAGGGGATCCCCGGCGTTTCCAAGGCACCGTCCCCGTTTTTGGTTCCGTTTTTGTTGAAAATTTCATGGCCGCCTTTCTTGGATTTGGCAAAATTTCCGGATCGTGGCCCGATCCAGCAACATGGGCTGTTTTAAAACCGGTACCGGGTCGCATGGAGCTGGTCCCCCCCGCTGCGGAAGGGCCATATGTCTTTGTCGACTATGCGCACACGCCCGACGCCATATCGCAGGTATCTGTTTTTGCGAGAAGGATTGCCGACTCCAAAAAATCAAAGTTGTGGTGTGTCTTTGGATGCGGTGGGGAGCGCGATCAGGGCAAGCGTGGGCTGATGGCTCAAGCGGCCGCCGTCAGCTCCGACTGGGTCGTCGTAACCTCGGACAATCCGCGGTCAGAAGATCCAGACGCCATCATCGACCAAATCATGACCGGCTTTTCTGACAATTACCGGGCCAACCACGTTCAAAGGATCAGCGACCGCGCCGCCGCGATCTTGCATGCCGTCTGCAACGCGGCAAAGGACGACGTGGTTTTGATTGCCGGAAAAGGCCACGAGGCGTTCCAGGAAATCGCCGGGCGCAAGACTCCATTTGACGACCGCCTCGTTGCATCCAATGCACTGCACTCACGGAAAAAATCATGACAACGCGCAGGATCTTGATCATCGGTGGCGGGGTGAGCGGAATCGCTGCAGCGCAACTTGCCCGCAAGATTGGGTTTGCCGTTCGGATTTCCGACCGTGCTGTGATGCCCGCGGAAAAAAAAGCATCTTTAGTCGCCCAAGGCATTGAAATCAAAGACGGCGGTCACAACGATTCTCATTTGGCTGACGTTAATCTAGTCATGATCTCGCCCGGGGTTCGCGCCGATCACCCGCTGCTTTTACTCGCTCAAAAGGCAAACTTGCCGGTGGAATCTGAAATTGATTTCGCCCTTCAAAATTTTCATGGTCGTCTGGTTGCAGTGACGGGAACCAACGGCAAATCGACCACCGTTTCCATGATTGGGCACATCTTCGACCGCCTCGGGATCAAGTCCTCCGTTGGCGGAAACTTGGGCGACCCACCGAGTGCGATGGTTTTACGCGGGGATTTGCGGTCGACTCTAATTCTTGAACTGTCCTCCTATCAACTAGAACAAAGCCATAGCCACCAGGCCGAGGCGGCGGCTTTTACCAGTTTTTCAAACGATCACATTGAGCGCCACGGCACGTTGTCGGCATACATGGCCGCAAAGTGGCGGGTCTTTGACTGGGTGAAGCCCGGGGGAGTTTGCCTCCTGACCAAAGATGTTTCTGATGCGGCCAAGTCCTTTGGAATGGTGCGACGTACAGACGTAACTTGGATTGAAGTCTCCGGGCGGCACTATGAAATCAACGCTGGAATTTCAATTCAGGTGGTTGCGCATTTGACGCAACGCACCGACCTCGACACGCTTGGCTCGTTGCTTGATAATTTCAAGGGCCTTCCATTTCGTTGTGAGGTTGTCGGAACAATCAGCGGAAATCCGGTCATCAATGACAGCAAATCCACCAATTGCGAATCCACGTGCGCTGCGCTTGCCGGCCTGAAGGCACCCATGATTTTAATGATGGGCGGAAAGGGCAAGGGCGAGAGCTACCTTTCTGTTTCATCCTGGGCCAACCAGATCCAGGCTTTGGTCTGCTTTGGGGCATCGGGACAATCCATAGCCGATGAGTTATCCTTGCCATTAAAGGTTTTGGGAAAGGACACCACGGTGTTTCCGACCATGAGTGGGGCGATTCATCACGCCGTGGCAGCAGCAAGGCAAAGCGGCTGCGGCATCCTGTTCTCTCCGGGTTGCGCGAGCTTTGATGAGTTCCGCAACTTCGAACATCGGGGACTGGAATTCAATAACACCATCAGCGGAGCCTTGGATAAAACTCTTGATGGAATCCTCCAACCAAAAATCTGAAGCCGGCTTGCGCCAGAGCGCCTCTCTCGCCATCGTGGTCTGTGCAGCCATGCTGACTGGGCTTGGACTTCTTGCCATCTATGCGTCCTCCAGCATGAAAGGCGCGCAGCAATTCGGTGACTCTTTGGCTTTTTTCCGAAAACAGTTTGTGGTCGCCGTGGCTGGATTTATCGGAATCGTCGCGGTCCAGAGGTTTCCTTGGCGGTGGTTTGAGAGCCTGACCCTGCCTGCCTACGCATTTTCTTTGGGAACCCTCGCATTGATTTTTGTCCCTGGCGCCTATTCCGTTGGCGGTGGAGCAGCGCGGTGGCTTCATATTGGGGGCGTGAGTTTTCAACCAGCAGAGCTGGCCAAATTAACCTTGATCATGTTCCTTGCTAAAAATCTTGGCCGACCAAATTGCGACCTCCGCCAGTTCTGGCGCTGTGTCGTTCCAAATTTAATTGCCTTTGGCGCATTTGCCATTTGCCTGATGAAGCAGCCTGATTTTGGATCGACGGTTCTGATGGGCGTTTTGACGGTGGTCATGCTTTTTATCTCCGGACTTCCCTTTCGCTATCTGGCCCTGATGGGTGCCGCTGGAATCACCGGGATGGTGGCGGCGGTGATTGCTGCACCCTACCGGATGGCGCGCCTTCTTAGCTTTCTTGATCCTTGGGCCGAGGTCCGCGGCGGCGGCTTTCAAATCATTCAAAGTTACCTGGCCTTTAAAAACGGCGGACTGCTGGGAACTGGCCTTGGGGAATCCCGCCAGAAATTATTTTTTCTTCCAGAAGCCCATACCGATTTTATCCTTTCCGTGATTGGCGAAGAGCTTGGACTCCTTGGAATCCTTTTGGTCTGTGCACTGTTTCTTTTCATGAGCATCATCGGGCTAGAGGTTGCACGGCGCCAAACCTCGAAATACAGGACCCTGCTGGCGGTTGGTTGCACCGCTTTGATCTTTGGACAGTCTGCGTTAAACATGGGTGTCACCATGGGCCTTCTTCCAACCAAAGGAATGCCGCTGCCTTTTGTCAGCAGTGGTGCAAGTAGTCTGCTGGTATTCCTCGCGGTGACTGGTATACTCGCACGGCTTGCAAGGGAGTCCACAAACCCCTCCGCAGCTAAGGAGCCAAGTCGCCTCCATGTCGGCAAATCCGCCCATCAAATCGCTTAAACCCAAGCGGGTTCACTTCATTGGTATCGGTGGCAGTGGCATGTCTGGATTGGCCGAGTATGCCGTCGGCCGCGGCTTTGAAGTCACAGGCAGCGACACTTCGCTTTCAGACTCCTTGATCCGCCTTGAATCTCTTGGCGCAAAAATATTCAACCACCATGCGGCCTCAAACTCACAGGGAGCAGACGAGGTTGTTTTCTCCTCTGCGATCAAGCCTGATAACGAAGAGCTCGTCTCCGCCCGCTTGATGAATATCCCGGTTCTTCATCGATCTGAACTGCTGGCAAATTTCATGCGTGGCACCAACTCGGTAACGATCGCAGGAACACACGGCAAGACAACCACCGCCGCTCTTGTCGTCCATGGTTTTGCCGGGTGCGGGGTCGACCCCAGTGCCGTCATTGGTGGCGTCATGGTAGACGGCCAATCAAGTGCCAGGATCGGTTCTGGAAAGTTTTTTATTGCAGAGGCGGATGAGTCGGACGGCACCTTCCTCAATTACGAACCCGTGCTTTGTGCGCTGACCAACATCGATCAAGATCACCTGGATTTTTACGGTTCCTTTGAAAACATCAAAGCCGCCTTTCACAAATATTTGATGACGTCCGACCCTGACATTGGGGTGGTTTGTTGCTGGGATGATCCGACAATCCGGGAAGTCTCGGAGGGGCTGAACAGGCCAAGGCTCACCTACGGGACCATTTTAGGATGCGAAGTTCGCGGTGTTGATATTCAGCAATCTGGCATGGAGACCACCTTTACTGCGGTGGTGGAACGCGACCGGATTCGTTGCAAGTTGCCTCTCATGGGAAAGCACAACGTCCTCAATGCCCTTTGCAGCCTTGCCGTGGCGCGTGCGCTTGGACTCGATGTCCGTCTGGTCGCAGAAAACCTGGCCACCTTTCGCGGGGTGGGGCGCCGCATGGAGCTCCTGGCAGATCACCCAGGCATCCGTGTCTTTGATGACTACGCTCATAATCCCGGTAAGATCCAGGCTTGCATAGCTGCCGTGCGGAGCGCCTGGCCAACCCACCAGATCACGGTGGTTCATCAGCCACACCGTTTTTCTCGCCTTGAAACAATGTATGATTCGATGGTGGCGTCCTTTCGCGGAGCCAGCGACGTAATCCTGTTGCCGGTCTATTCGGCGGGTGAATCCCCCAGCCGGGAGCACGACCACGGGGCATTCGGGGTTGATCTGGCCTTGAAGTCGTCCACAAAAACACATATTTGCCTTGAAAAAACCGAAGCTTGTCGCCTTGCTTTGCAACTTTCACGACATCCAGCCATAATTTTAACAATAGGTGCTGGAGATGTTTGGAAGGTTGGCCACATGCTTCGGGAGCAACTGGTTGAGTAGAAGCACAATCATCAGTGGCCAAAAGCCCGCCAGGCGTAAGCGCAAGCATGCCGAAGGAAACCGCCGCAAGGTTCTTCTTTCTGCGCTTCGTTTTGCCGGCGTCATCCTTGTCATCACGACCGTCGTCGTACTGCCGGGATACATTGCTGGAAAAATTCAGACCGGATTCAAATCGCTCGTTTCATCGCGCGTCAATCGCGTCGAGTTTCTAGGGGCCGGGGGAAGCCTTGCCGAGTTCGACCGCGAGTCCCTGCAGTCGAAAATCAGTGAAGCAGCCGATGCTGGTGCGAGCCTCGATGACTTGGCCCGGATCGCCGGCTCCCTTGCTCCCTTGGCAAAGGTTGAAATCATTCGTGCGGCTCCCGGAAAAATCATCGTCGGGTTTGAGCGTCGTACTCCATCGCTCCGGATTGATCGCTCCAACAACTCTAGCAACGACGCTGGCGCCGTGCGCCTTGTCGACAGCGCTGGTTTCATTTACGGAAGTTGCTGTGTCCTGCCAGTTCAAGAGGCGGAGTCACTGCTGCCGCTGCTCACTGGCCTGCCTGCCGCCGACCAAGCTGGCAACAACAAAGAAGAGCATGCCTTGATTCGCGAGGCCCTTAAATTATACGATGGCTTGACGACTAAAAATATCAAGGCATCTTCCATTCGCTACCAGAATCACCGTGGTTTCTTTGCGATCATGGACCCTGGTCAGATTGAGGTTTCTATTGGACGGGCTCCCTTTGACGAAAAGCTGAACCGCCTTGCTGAAGTTCTGGAACGGGTTGACCGCCAGAAGGTCAGCCGGATTGAACTCGACTACCACGGCAAGGCTTTCATCAAGGAACGAAAACTGTGAACCCATCAAAACCACAGATTTTTGCCCTCGACCTCGGGACAAGTAAGTTCTGCGTGGCCCGACTTTCTGAAACCAACGACGCCAACGGCGGTTTCGCCATCGACAGCCTGGCGGTTCCAGCCAAAGGAACCAAGCGCGGCATGGTCGTGGATTTTTCTGCTGCACTGGAATGCCTGTCTGCGCTCATAGAAGAGGCAGAATCACGCTGGAACTGTGACATTGCCCATGGCGTTGTTGGTATTGCCGGCAGCCACCTACGCAGCCACCTTGCGAAGGGCAGCATTGCGATCGGCGGAAAACAGGTTGTTGAGGCATCGACCCTCCTGCGAATTGAGGAGCAGATGCACGAAGCATTTACCCAAAGCAGCGCCGCTGCACAGCGTGAGCTTCTTGATTCCATCCCGATAAATTACCAAATTGATCAGCGAGACGCCGTGGATGATCCCCTTGGCTTCAGTGGCGTGAACCTGACTGCTGATTTTCTAATGATTGACGCCGACAAGGGCTACCTGCGCGACATCGTCCGCTTGGTAAATGGCGCTGGCGTGAAGGTCACGCGGCTGGCGTCAGAACCACTTGCCTCAGCCTACGTTTGTGCCGGGGAGGACTTTCGTGAGCTAGGCTGCTGCGTTGTTGATATCGGTGGCGGCACGAGCGATGGTCTCGTTTTTGTGAACGGCAAACCTGCTTTGGCGTTTTCTGTTCCCATGGCCGGATTTGCCATGACGTCTGACATTGCTGTGGCGTTAAATCTTCCCCTGCGCGAAGCCGAGCGGATCAAAACCATCTATGGGCTTTCAAGTGCGCAACTTGAGCAGATTACGGCAGAGGATGTCCACGGCGTGCCGAAGTCAATTCCTGGTGGAATGGTTTCCAAAATCCTTGAGGCGCGCTGCCGCGAACTCACCGTCAGCATTGCCAAGCATCTCGTACCCTTTAAGGGGCGTCTTGGTGGCGGCATTCTCCTGACCGGAGGGGGCAGTCAATTGAATGGGGTTGCAGAACTTATGGCGACCTCGATGCGCATTCCAGTCAGAGCGGTGAATCCGCGTTGGCAAAAGGCCTTTACAGCAGGGCCGGTCCGCCAGGAGAGGCTTGCCCCGAAATTTGCCACGGCGCTCGGACTTCTTGTCTTGGGTGCCCTGCCTGATTCAGCCTCCTCACACCGGGTTCCAGCCCATAACACTTCAGTCGCTACTGGCGTTTCGTCTGGACTAATGAGCCGGTTGCGAGCCTGGCTTCGCGAGATGAGCTAAATCAATTTCATTGATTTGTCCCAGAACATTGACAGTTTTCTCAATGGTTTCCTATAATTGATGAAAATTGCTAGGAGATTTTATGAGCTTTGATGCTGAAAAAATGAATCCCCCTGGAGCCAAGATCAAAGTTTTCGGTATCGGTGGCGGAGGGGGCAATGCCGTCAACACCATGATCCGCGCCAACCTTGAGGGCGTGGAGTTCATCACGGCAAACACAGACATCCAGGCTCTACGCTTCAGCTTGGCACAGCAAAACATTCAGATTGGCAAAGAGCTGACTAAAGGCCTTGGCGCTGGCGCTGATCCAGATGTCGGCCGCGACGCCGCCCTTGAAGACCGCCGCGACATCGAAGGCGTGCTCAAGGATGCCGACATGGTTTTCATCACTGCCGGCATGGGTGGCGGAACAGGCACGGGCGGCGCAGCCGTCATTGCTCAGATTGCACGCGAACTGGGGGCACTTACGGTGGCGGTCGTCACCAAGCCCTTTCATTTTGAAGGAAAGCGCCGCAGGAAGCATGCTGAACTTGGCATTGCGCGGCTGAGAGAATCCGTCGACACGCTGATCACAATCCCCAATCAGCGCCTTCTTCAGATTGCCACGCCAGACCTGAGCATGATCGATGCATTCAAAATGGCCGATAACGTCTTGGTCAACGCCGTGCGCGGAATCAGTGACATCATCAACATTCCTGGAACAGTCAATGTTGACTTTGCTGACGTCAAAACCGTCATGTCGAACATGGGCCATTCGCTGATGGGCATAGGCCACGCTGCCGGTCCGAATCGCGCCGCCGAAGCTGCAAGGATGGCCATTTCATCACCCCTCCTTGAAGACATCGACATTCAAGGTGCCACCGGAATTCTGATCAACATCACCGCTGGTTCGTCGATCACCCTGATGGAGGTCAACGAAGCTTGCTCCATCATTCAAGACTCGGCCCACGAAGATGCCAACATCATTTTTGGTGCCGTCATCGACGAAGGCCTTAGCGAAGCCATCCGCGTCACGGTGATCGCTACTGGATTTCCAGTGGACTCTCGCGAATTAGACAATTCCGGCCCTGCCATTGTCCGGCCCGCGCCAGCCAGAATTTTCTCGCCTGATTACGCTACAGGTGGCCTGAATTCCAGCATCATCAGTAGCCCCCCACCAGTAGCAGCCACCCATCACGTGACACCACCGGTTATCGAAACCATCGGCGAGGCCCACGAACTTGCCAAGTGGACCATCCAGCAGGTCGAAAGCGAGACCGGCCCGGTACACCCCGCAACCAATGACAGTGCAGAGTCGTTTGCTGATTATTCATGCCATGAAGATTCCGTTGCCAATGACTCGGAAGAGTCTGAAGAGATCTCAGACACCTATGTTTGGGAGGAAATGCCTACGGAATCCCCCGCCCCCGTCGAAGTCGCGCCAGTGGCTGCCGCCCCAGAGGTTCACGTAGATAGTCGGGCCGACATAGCATCCAGAATTTTTGACAGCTCCTTCGATAGTTCTTTCGAAGGCGAGCCCGTGGTGGCACGCGCCGTCCAAGACAATGCTCCGATTGAGTCCTTTTTCGAGGCCAACGGCGGCCTGGATATCACCAATGAAATCGACAGAAAAATTGATGAGGCACTCGCCCTGGCGCAAAAGCTGCGTAGCGCAGGGGCCACTGCAAAGGCACCCATGCAAGCAGCCCCCCCGGTAAGTCCGGTCCATGAATCTAGTTTGGACGAGCTAGACGACATGCCGTCGTTTCTTCGCAACAGCAATTCGGACATCGCCTTGGATTAAAATTCAGGTGGGGACTCCGGCCGCCGCCTCTCTCTTTTGAAGAGGCGGCGCTATTTGCAGCGATTCCGAAAAACTTGAGCGCGTCTGAGTGTCTTCCTCCCCAAGAGGCAAGGCATTCGCGAGAGATTCCAAAGGCAATTGGGCAAGCGCAAGAAACTGCCGCAGGCGATGAAAGCGGTATTGAGATTCATTTTTTCCTTCGCGTTCAAATGCTGGCGTGAGGGTGTCGCCGATCCAGCCTTTGAGCGCAAATTTTTGTCCGGTAAAAAACTTATCTGCCATCATCCGGAAGAGCTCCTCGACCCGGTATGATTCATGTCCGCAAACCTCGCCAATCACGGTGCACTGGCCGCGCGATGTCTCGGCCGCCCGGACTATTTCCTTTGCCATGTCGTCGACATGAATTGGCCTTAAGGGCACTGGCCAGCGGGGAACTGGGTACAGCAGCGGCAACTTCATGGTTCGCAGCACGGCGCGCATAAACCGGTCGTTTGGATTGTCAGCCTCGGTGACTATCGAAGGACGAAGGATTATCTTTTCCTTGATCTTGGAATTAAGCAGCAGAAGTTCTGCGGCATATTTCTCGCGCAAAAATGGTGTAGAAGCCGTACGCGATGCGCCCATTGCACTTAAAAAAACAAACCTCTGGTTTCCCACCTTTTCCATGGCCGCCAGCAGATTTGCCATCATCACCAAGTTCTTTGACATGCGCTCGGGTTGCAGCAGGTCGCGGACGTCCATGTTCTCTTGATTCGGGCGCAACGAACTTGAAAGACCACCCTCCCACGCCAGGTGAACCACGGTGTGAACGTTGCGCAACGGTGCCAGTAGAAGTTCTGGTGAAGCCATATCCGTGCACACAGGAAAAACTTGGGGTAGAGCCTCTGGCAAACGGTGGTAATACGTTGCAATCGTGCTCGTGCCGCGCGAGGAAAATAACCTGATGACGCGCTGCCCGATGAAACCAGAGCTACCGGTAACCATTACGGTGGGCGTCGGCCGCTGACGTGAACGTTCTTGGTTTACGGGATTGCTGTTGATCCGGTGCGAATTCATGGATCGACTCTCTCTGCTGGTTTTGATTGGTGCCTAGAGAGAATTATACAGGTTTTTTAACTGAATCGCCGAATCATTCCAGGTTGGGCGTGACAATACCCACTCATGCAACGCTAAACCCAGGCCAAGGAAACGGGCATCCGTTTTGTGAATGGCGTCCACCCAGGCCTCGGCTGTGGCGGTTGCTTCAAGGCCCATTCCCGTGCGCGGACAAACCACTTCGTCGATGCCGGAGCCTTTGGTAAAAACAACTGGAATTCCGGATGCTTGTGCCTCCGCCGCCGGCAGGCAGAAGCCTTCTAGAACGCTGGTCTGGACGTAAACATCGTTAGCTTGATAGATCCCCTTGAGGGTCTCTTTGGACGGGTCCTTGACGATTTTGAGCCAATTTTTAGCGGCAAGTAAATCAGCGGCGCCTTTATCTGCGGCGGATATGCCCGTCGTAACTAGAGTGCCCCGGAGGCTTCCGTTTGCAGCGAGCAAGATCTTAAAAAACAAGTCGTGCCGTTTGTATTTTTCATTCCTACCAACCATAAGCACGCGAATCTGACTCGATTGCGGATTTGCTGGCCGTGAAAAAAATTCCCAGGCAGGAAAGCCATTTGGGATAACGGTGATCTTTTCTGCGCAATCCGGATAGTGATCCTCCAATGTTTTTTTGGTCCAACCGGATACAGCAATGATCGCATTTGCCCTTTCAAGGACACGCGGCAAAAGCCTTTTCATTTGAATTCGAGACGCGTCCGAGACCGCGCCCCGTTCAAGGAGGAGCGGGATGAGGTCGTGCACTGTCAGGACAAAACGAACATTTGTTGGCGAGCTAAAACCAGTCCAGGCCGGTAAGTTTATGTTGCTCAGGCCATGAAAAATTGCGGTTTGATCGGCGCCGGCGGTCGCACGGCGAAATTCCAAGTAGTTGAGCTGGGGGCCAAGCACCTTGGATTTCTTGGCGAACTGATAAATGGCATTTCTTACGGGGTTTGAAGGCGGCACGGACCCAAGGATGGAAACCATCATCCCGCTTTCGGACAAAGCCCGGTGCAGTTCTTGGGCATGGACAAAGATTCCACTAGGACCACGGATGATTCCGTAGCTGTCCCAGAAAATCTTCACCCTAAAGCCTCACTTGGCAAATTTGATACGAGCGTGAGCGCGGGCTAGCGCGAATTGCGCGCGGACGACGTCCACCGAAGGATCCTTCGATGTGAGGCGTTCACTTGCCCTTTGCAAAGCTTTTTCCGCGCGCGGCAGATCAATTTCGGCTTTAGTTTCAGCAGCGTCCAGTAGAACAATAACTTGATCGTTGACGACTTCCAAATATCCGCCGTTCACCAAAAAGTGGGTTGGTTGAATCGACGGACCTTCGACCGTCAGTTCTCCCAAACCAAGTTCTGTGACCAGCGCGGCGTGACCGGGAAGTATCCCGATGTAGCCGTCGCGGCCTGGAACGGAAAGTTTAGTCGCCTTGACCTTCGCCAAGGATTTCGCTGGAGAAACCAGTTCGATATTCATTTCAGTGTTCATTGAATCATTCATTTTTTAGCGTAGCCCTCTTCATGACCACTATACTTCAGGGTCTTGTACCGACTACTGCATCGACCGCGCTTTTTCCAAAACCTCGTCGATACCACCCACGTAAAGGAACGCTTGCTCTGGGATATCGTCATACTTCCCATCACAGAGTTCCTTGAATCCACGGATCGTCTCTTCGATCTTCACATACTTGCCCTTGTTGCCAGTAAACTGTTCGGCAACGGTAAATGGCTGGCTGAAGAATCGCTGAATCTTGCGCGCACGAGAAACAATCAATTTATCGTCGTCGGAAAGTTCGTCCATACCGAGAATTGCAATGATGTCTTGAAGGTCTTTATACCGCTGGAGGATCGATTGAACGCGGCGTGCTGTCGCATAGTGCTCTTCGCCGACAATTTGAGGATCAAGAATCTTGGACGAACTGGAGAGCGGATCAACTGCCGGATAAATTCCGAGTTCAGCGATCTTGCGCTCAAGGACGCTCGATGCATCCAAGTGGGCGAAGGTCGTCGCTGGTGCCGGGTCCGTGTAATCGTCGGCCGGAACATAAATCGCCTGAACTGAGGTAATCGAACCGTCTTTGGTGGTTGTGATGCGTTCCTGCAACTCGCCCATTTCCGATGCCAGGGTCGGCTGGTAACCAACGGCAGATGGAATCCGTCCGAGGAGGGCCGAAACTTCGGCACCAGCCTGGGTGAAGCGGAAAATATTATCGACAAACAAAAGTACGTCCTGGTTTTCCTCGTCGCGGAAGTACTCGGCGACAGAAAGGGCCGTCAACGCAACGCGGGCCCGGGCGCCTGGCGGCTCGTTCATCTGGCCGTAAACAAGGGCTGTCTTTGACAAAACGCCCGATTCTTTCATCTCGTGATAAAGGTCGTTTCCCTCGCGCGTACGCTCACCGACACCGGCAAAAACGGAATAACCACCATGCTGGGTTGCAATGTTGTTGATGAGCTCCATGATGAGAACGGTCTTGCCGACTCCGGCACCACCGAAGAGGCCGATTTTGCCACCTTTCATATAGGGTGCCATCAGGTCCACAACTTTGATGCCTGTCTCAAGCATTTCCACTTGGGTCGAAAGCGAGGTGAACAGGGGTGCGCTGCGGTGAATGGGCAGACGTTTTTCAGCCTTGATCGGGCCCGCCTCATCGACCGGCTCGCCGATCACGTTCATGATCCGACCCAAAACTTCGCGGCCGACAGGAACGGTGATCTGGTCGCCGGTGTCGCGGACCCCAACACCGCGGGTAAGACCGTCGGTGCTGTCCATGGCGATCGTACGAACCACGCCCTCACCCAAATGCTGCGCCACTTCCAGCGTCAGGTTTTCCTGCTCACCGTCGATCGAAGGATTTCTAAGTTTCAGTGCGTTGTAAATCGGGGGCAACTTGCCTTCCGGAAACTCCACGTCGACAACAGGTCCCATGACCTGGACGATCTTACCGTTGCTGGATTTCGAGATTCCCTTTTCCATTCTTAAACTCCAACTCGCTTGGTCAATGAAAATTATTTCGTTCAGGTCAATGATATTGAATGATTCTGGATGCCTTTGGGTTGCTCGTGGCGATCAGACCGCCTCGGCCCCACTCACAATCTCGATCAATTCTTTCGTGATCGCCGCCTGGCGTGCGCGGTTGTACTGCAAGGTAAGCTTGCGAATGTATTCTTTCGCATTCTTCGTTGCAGAATCCATGGCCGTCATGCGCGCACCGTGCTCTGAAGCGCCGCCTTCCAACAGGGCGCGGAACAGGGTGTTGATCACATACTTCCGCAGCATACTTTCCAAAACGCTGCGGGCATTGGGCTCAATGATGAAATTGAGCGTCTCGTGTTCATCATCCGAAATCTCCGGGGTCACCACTGGCAGCAGTTGTTTGACCCTCGGATTCTGAGTCATGACGCTTTTGAATTCAGGAAATATAAGAACAACAGAGTCGTATTGACCCGAAGTAAAGACCGCGACAAGTTCATCTGAAATCGCTTTAGCCGAATTGTAATTCGGGCGCTCTAAAACCTTTTCGCGCTCTAAGATCGTTTTAAATCCAACCTTGCGACAAAATTGGGCGGCACGTTTACCAAGGGCTGCAAAGTGAACTTCACAGCCCTGGTCCGTGTTCTCTCGCGTGTAGCGCACGGCGGCTTTGAAAATATTTGTGTTCAAACTTCCGCACAGCCCCCGGTCCGTGGAAATAAGGGCGGCGAGTATTTTTTTCGGTTGCTCGGTGAAGCGAAGAAGTTCTATCCCCTCCAAGTTTTCAACACCAGCCGCCATACGACCAACGATGCGGTCAAACGCAATCCCGTAGGGTCTTGCTGCCAAAACTGCCTGGTTGGCGCGCGAAAACTTCGCCGCCGACACCAGTTTCATGGCGTGCGTGATCTTTTGTGTATTGCGAACGCTTTGAATGCGTCGCTTTGTATCCTTCAGGCTAGCCATGAGCTCTGAATCCCTTGTCGAACTCTTCGATGCCGCGGCGAAGGTCCGCGTCAACATCCGACAGTTTTGCGCGGTTTTTGATTTTATCGAGAACGTGCTGATACTTTGCACGCAGGTGCTGAATCAAGCCAGCCTCCCACTCCTTGAGGTGTTCTGTTGGCTTTTGGTCAAGGTAGCCCTTGGTTGCGGCAAAAATGATTGCCACCTGAGAACCAACATCGATCGGTTGGTACTGGGCTTGTTTGAGAATCTCGACCAGGCGCTCGCCGCGAGCCAGAGTTTTCTGGGTCGTTGTGTCCAGATCGGAACCAAACTGGGCAAACGCGGCCAATTCGCGATACTGCGCAAGTTCAAGGCGCAAGCTACCGGCAACAGCCTTCATGGCAGGGACTTGTGCCGAACCACCCACACGGGAAACCGACAAGCCGGCGTTAATGGCTGGGCGGATGCCGCCAAAGAAAAGGTCTGACTCCAGGAAGATCTGACCATCTGTAATAGAAATCACGTTGGTCGGAATGTAGGCGGAAATGTCACCAGCCTGGGTTTCGATCACGGGGAATGCGGTGATCGAACCGCCACCTTTGGCATCGCTCAATTTACAAGAACGCTCGAGCAAACGGCTGTGCAGGTAAAAAACGTCGCCCGGGTAAGCTTCGCGGCCAGGAGGACGACGCAAAAGCAGGGAAAGTTCGCGGTATGCCGCCGCCTGTTTCGACAAGTCGTCGTAGAACACGACAACGTGCTCTCCACGATCACGGAAGTATTCGCCCATGGTGCAACCGGAGTACGGCGCAAGAAACTGCATTGGGGCCGGGTCAAGGGCGGTTGCGGCGACAACGATTGTATATTCCATGGCGCCGGCACGCTTAAGGCGGTCTACCACCTGGGCGACGGTTGAGGCCTTCTGACCAATGGCGACGTAGATACAGACTACATCTTGGCCTTTTTGGTTCATGATTGTGTCAATGGCAATGGCGGTCTTGCCGGTTTGACGATCACCGATGATGAGCTCACGCTGCCCACGGCCGATCGGGGTCATGGCATCAATGGCTTTTAAGCCCGTCTGAAGCGGCTCGTGGACGGACTTGCGGTCAATGATGCCAGGCGCCTTCACTTCAACAATCCCGCGGCCATCGGACTGAATTGGGCCCAGGCCGTCGATTGGGTTGCCAAGGGCGTCAACGACGCGACCAAGCAGGCCACGGCCAACCGGAACGCTGTTGATTTCTTTTAGGCGTTTTACGGTTTCGCCCTCTTGGATTCCGTTGGTGGATCCAAAGATGGCAACGCCCACGTTGTCTTCTTCAAGATTCAAGACCAGGCCTCTGGTCCCGTTGGCAAACTCAACCAGCTCGCCCGACATCGCGCCCTCAAGGCCGTAGATCCGGGCGATGCCGTCGCCTACCGTCAAGACCGTGCCGGTTTCTTGAAGTTCTATGGCTTCGCCGTAATTCTTGATGCGGTCACTGATGATTTTGCTGACTTCTTCAACTCTGATCTTCTGAATGGTCACGGTCACTGCCTCCTGGTGCGCTATAGGGCTGCGCTCTTGCTGAGCGCGTCAAGTTTTGTTTTTAGACTCATATCGATCATGCGGTTTCCAAAACGAACCACAAATCCACCCAGCAGTTCGGGATCGATTTGCTGGGACATTTGAATTTTTGTCTTCAGAATCCGTTCAAGAGATGAAGCCAGATTTGCAATAATCGCCGGGTCTACCGTCATTGCAGTGATGACATTGGCATCGGTTACCCCTGCCGCTTCATTGAGAATCCGCGTAAATGAATCCACGAACGTCGGATAGATATCGACCCGGCCCGCGGTGACAAGTTCCCCGATAAACGCGCGCAGGATATCTGATCCATTGGCGGCAGTGAGCGCCGCGTCAAAAAGTTTTTTCTTCAAGTCCTGTGGCATCACAGGGCTCCTCAAAACCTTGGCGGCGGGCTCGATGTCAAATAGAGCTCTGGCCGTTTGTAGCTGCTCCAAACAGACTTTAGTATTTTTTGGGTCCGTACCAATCAGGCGGTAAAGGGCCTTCGCGTAACGATTTGCTATTCGGGTGGCGCTCATTCGAAAATCTCCCGCAACTCAGACCGTAAGTTCACCGAGGTTGCCAACTTTTTTCTGTATCATGGCCGCGTGGTCCGCCGGCTTTAGGTCTTGCTTGATTTTGGTGACTACGGCTTCACGAACCTGAGCGACTATCTCGGCCTTTAAAATATTCTTGGCCCGGTCAACTTCGGCGTCTGCCATTCGACGTGCGTCTTCGATCAGATTTCTCGCAAGGTTTTCTGCGTCTGCCACCATGCGCTGTGCATCTTTTTCCGCGGCCTGCGCAGCGTCATTCTTGATTGCCTGAACTTCATCGCCAAGCTGGCGCAAACGTTGCGTCAATTCCTTGTTTTTGCGGAGGGCTTCGTCTTTTATCTTTGTGGCTTCCTGAATCGCCCGCTCAAATTCTTTACGGCGATTCTGGGCCATTGCGGTCAGGGGTTTGCGAAAGAAATAAATGCACAGCCCAAGAAAGAGTGCGAAATTAAAGTAAGGAAGGATAATTCCTGTGATGAGATTTACGTTTTCCATGTCCGCCTCAATAAACTAAAAATTCTGTCAAATTCAGTCGTTAGTCGTGGTCGCAGCAAAGAGCTCTGTCGTCAAATCAGAAACACATTTAGGCAAAAAAGCACGTTGCTCCGCGACTTCGTTTTTTACGCGCGTCGCGACGGCTTCCACTTCGCCTCTCGCTTTTTCTTCTGCGGCACGGATGATGTCTGTGCGCCGTTGGGTCGCCGTTGCCTTGACGGCCTCGCGGTGGGACGCGGCCGATGACGCGGCTTCTTCGATGCTTCCCTGCACCTTGCGCGCGATCTCATCGCACTCAAAGAGGAGGCGCGCGGCATCCGCGTGACTTCCAGTTGTGAGGGAGTCGCGATTTGCGCGCAGCCTCAGGTATGGCTCAAGATAAAGTTTTTTCACGATGGCCATGTTGACTAAGAACAAGCCAACTTGAACGCCTACCACTGCAGGATCTGGAGCAAGATTTAAATGTGCCATAAGAGCACCTGATTTCCCGGGTTTAACTGGAAGAGTCACGATTAACGTGCGCCTGCGTTTTACCTAAGAAGCGCCGAAGGCTCAAGGCAAATCAGCGCATCAACCTACGCCGTCTTTGCCGCCGCTACTTCTCGCCAAGGATTGCCAAGAGGCGCTCGAGTTCTTGTGCGGAAAAATAAGAAATTTCAATCTTCCCGCGGACGCCGTTGCCTAAAATCTTCACCTTGGTGCGAAGTTTAGACTTCAGGTTATCGGAAAGGTATTCCAAGTCCGCCTGATTCTTTGGCCCGCGAGGACGCTCTGAAAGATCCCCTCCCCGCTTCATCGCCCGGCACAGCTGCTCTGTCTGACGCACGCTCATCTGTTTTTTGATGACGCTGTCCCTAGCGCGAAGGATCAATTTTTTATCTTCCAAAGACAGGAGCGCCCGGCCGTGGCCCATCGTCAAGCGGTCTTCAAGCAGATCGTCCTGGAGCTCCTTTGGCAAAACAAGCAGGCGAAGGGCGTTAGTCACCGAAGTCCGGTCTTTTCCAACCCGGTCGGCACACTGCTCCTGCGTCAATCCATAATCCTTGATGAGGGCCTGATAGGCCTCAGCTTCTTCAATGATATTAAGGTCTTGCCTTTGAATATTCTCGATTAGGGCGAGCCTTAACAGGTCGTCTGCGGCCCCCTCCTTCACGATGACCGGCACCACCTTTAGGCCGGCCAACTGGGATGCCCGCCAGCGCCGCTCTCCAGCAACGATCATGTAACGCCCTGGGGTTTCCTCTAAGCGAGAAACAACGATCGGCTGCAAAAAACCATCTTGGCGCAGGCTGGCGGCGAGATCGCCAAGAGCTTTTTCTTCGAAAAGCTTTCTTGGCTGTGCCGGATTCGGCTCAATTTGTAAAACATCTACATAAAGCATCCCGCCCGTATCGGGGTGGGTCGCGCCAGGCTTTGTGTTTGCAACTGGATCAACAATGTTGGAATTGGTATTTTCCGAAAAATCACCCAAAAGTGATGTGATTCCTTTACCTAATGCGCCTCGGCGCTGAGGACGATCTCCAACGACGCTCATAACTCACCTCCGATATTCTGTGGGCGGCCAGCCAATGGCGCACCCGATATTCGGGAATCCGAGGCCGGCATTCTTTTAATCAGCTCGCTTGCGACTTCCATGTAAGCCTGGGCCCCCGCGCTGTTGATGTCGTACAGGATCGCCGGCTTCCCGTGGGACGGCGCCTCTGAAAGCTTTACGTTTCTTGGTATTACGGTCGTAAAGACTTCGGACTCAAAGTGGCCACGAATATCCTGTTCTACCTGAAAGCTGAGATTATTACGGCGGTCGTACATCGTAAGAAGGATGCCTTCTCGCTGGAGGTCGGGGTTCAATCTTTTTTTAATTAAGGCGATGGTCTTGAGCAGTTGAGACAGACCCTCCATCGCATAATACTCACATTGCAACGGCACCAAGACAGAGTCGGCGGCAGTAAGAGCATTAACCGTCAGGATTCCCAAGGCGGGCGGGCAGTCAATGACAATGAAATCGTATTGGCCGGCGACCGCTTGCAGAGCCTCCTTCAGACGAACCTCCCTCCCCATCGCGGTGACCAACTCGATCTCCGCGCCGATTAGATCCTGATTCGCCGGAGCAAGGTCCAGACACTTAAGCTCCGTGCTCAAAATAATTCCCTTAATCGGAAGTTCATCGACAAGGACGTTGTACATGCTCTCAGTTATTTCGCCAGAAACAAAACCTAAGCCGCTCACGGCGTTTGCCTGCGGGTCCAAGTCTACTAGAAGGACCTTTTTCTCCGCTGCGGCGAGGCATGCTGCCAGATTAACGGCTGTGGTGGTTTTTCCAACACCGCCCTTTTGATTTGATATCGCTATGATACGTGCCATTTGCGTCCGCCTTGATGAAACCTGGAATTTGATCGAAGACTACAGGAGCAGGTCTATTGGAGCAAGATGTTCCACGTGGAACATATTTGAAAACCAACAATCCCACCAAATGTTTCACGTGGAACATCTTCGAAAATCAGTGATTCGACCAATGTTCCACGTGGAACATTCCAGCCACAAAAAAGAAAAGGGCCGCCGAAGCGACCCTCCCAGAATTCAAAAAACAACGGGTTCTGATTACTTGTTGAACCAGAGAAATGCGACGATGAAGCCCATCAAAGCTTGGAATTCCATGAATACCAGACCAAGAATCATCGGCATGAAAACCTGATCACGGCAATTCGGATTGCGAGCAATCCCTTCCAGAGCAGAGCTAACCGCTTTACCCTGAGCCGTTGCCGCACCAAAAGCAGCCACACCAATGGCTAAACAGGAGGCCAAGGCCACCAAACCATTGTTCGTGGAAGCCGCCGCTTCAACGCCCTCAGCAAAAGCCGAGTTCGCAACCAGCAAACCACTCAACGCCGCACCGACAGAAATCACCTTTTTCATCAAAAAACCCTCAAAAAAGATGCGACACACACTAAAAACCATCTCAATGGTCGTGCGAAATCGCCATGGAAATATAAATGCTAGTCAACAACGTAAACACAAAACTTTGCATCCCCGCGACAAGCAAACCGAAAAACATCAAAAGAGACGGGGCGATCACATAGGTCAAACCAGTAAACACAGATAAAATCAGGTGGTCTGCAAAAATATTCCCAGCCAGACGAAGACTGAGAGAAAACGGCCGCGAAAGGTGGCTCACCATTTCAATAAAGACAAATAGCGGACCGATTGCGGAAACGGGCCCCCAGAACTGCTTCAAGTAACCAAAACCGTGCTCACGAAAACCGGCCAAATTATAAACCGCAAAAACGATCAAACCCATCGCCAGATTCGAGCTGATATCGAGGGTTGCGGGAGTAAAACCTGGAACCAACCCCGACAGATTCCCCACTAAAATCACCAGGAAAAGCGTCGCTAATAGAGGGAGAAACCCCCTAAAATCATGTCCGCAATTATCTTTCGCCAAGTTGTAAACGAAATCTAGAATCGTCTCAACCAAACCTCTCAGCGAGAAGCGGTGGTCTGGAACCAAATCATCGCCTGACAGGGAAATCTTCTTGGAGAAATAAAGCCCCAGCACCAACAAAAGAACCGTCACAATGGCAGTGCTCGCAACCGGAGCAAACCGATGGGCCATCGTCTCACTCAAACCAATTGAATGAAGAAAGAACGGGTACCACTCGACTATCTGTGGACCACCCGATCCGAATGCGGGCGCGCTGAATAGCGAGGCAACAGCTGCGCCGCTTAACAAAGCTGAAAACTTACTAAAAGCCTTCATAAAACCCCTAAAAGACCCTTGGGACGCGCGAAGATAAAACAAATCAAAAAGTCTGCCTAGTCATTTTTCTTCTTTTTTTGCGACCTAAAACGGGGGCCTAAAACGCTAACCAAAACCAAGGCACCTAGGCCCACAAAAAGTCCCGCAGCAAAGGCTAAAAGAGGTAATCGCCAAACGACCAAAATCCAATAGACGGCGGCGCCGGCCCCAAATGTTTTGAGAACCAAAGGCACCAACAACATAGCCAGTCGCCAGGGTCCCAGCTTGGGCGCCGCCACTTCTGGGGATGCCTTCGGACTGGGCGTGGCCAAAAGGTGACGCACCTGAAAAACAGCAACTAAACATATTCCAGAAAAAAGCAACAACCCCGACACAAAACCAAGCCACCAAACCCGATCAAACACCATTGCCCTTACCCCGTTCACCATCCTCGGACTTCTCCATCCGTATCACAGCGCGAAGCACCACATAGAATGTATGAGCTATGAGAAGCAGACTGAAGGGCATTGTGATGTTGATCCACCTGAAGTCCTGGGGATAATTTCCATCCAACCATTTCCCGCCAATGGCCGCTCCAATAACCAATGCAACAGCCTCAAAACTGGCGCCCATCAAATAACTCAACCCACGGGCCATCTTATTCATGTTGCTTCACCAGCATTTAATATTGAGCTCCATAAAAACCGACTGTGGATAACCATCATTTTAAAAGACAAATAAAAAACATAAGTTTATGAATTTATTAGATTTTTCTTTCATAAACCACCTTGCTCAAAAAACTCGCCTTGTGCTAGCCTGCCGGCAGACACATGAATCCAAACAGATCGGACCTCGACCGTGACAAGTTCAGAACAAATCTGGCAATCGATCAAGTCATACCTCAAAAGCAACCTGGATGATTCGCTCTTTCAAGAATGGATCGAGCCTCTAACGTTGGATATGCCTAATTGCACACCAAACACCATCACCCTCAAACTCCCCAACCTGGTCTACTATCAGGGCCTACAGAATGAATTCAGTCCACACTTCCAGGCTGCTAAAGAGGCGCTGGGATACCAACTGATCGACATTCGTTTCCAAGTTAACGAACACTCTACAATCCCCTCGATCGAGCTCGACGGGCCAAACGGACTTGCCATTGAACCTTTCGAAATGTTTCCCGAAGAGCCGGAAGGTCAACTGAACGACGAATACAGACACGGCCGCAAATCCGAATATGTCCAGACACCCACGTCGCCCACAAGCAAATCACCATCGGGATTTTCACGTTCCCTGAGCCGCGAAGTTGGCCTTAAACATGAATACACGTTTGAAAACTTCGTCCGCGGTACCAGCAACCAGTTTGCCATGGCAACCTGTATGAGCGTGGCCGACAACCCGGGTGCAGCATACAACCCCCTGTTTATCTACGGAAGCACCGGACTCGGCAAAACCCACTTGCTGCACGCCGTCGGAAACCGTGTGCTGCAAAAAAATAAACAGGCTGTCGTGACCTACATCTCAAGTGAAAACTTCATGAACGAGATGATCTACTGCCTGCGCCACAACAAGATGTGGGAGTTCCGCCAAAAATATCGCTTTTGCGACGTATTAATGATCGATGACGTTCAGTTTATCGCGAACAAAAAGGCAACCCAGGAAGAATTCTTTCACACGTTCAATACCCTTTACGCCGCGAAAAAACAGATCGTAATCACCTCGGACCTCTTCCCCCAGGACATCCCCGACATCGAAGATCGGTTGCGCAACCGGTTCCAGTGGGGCTTGATCGCCGACATTCAGCCGCCAGATGTTGAGCATCGCATTGCCATCCTCAACAAGAAGGCCGAACAACTCGGTGTAAAGCTCGACGATGACGTTTCGGAATACATCGCAAAACACGCCAAACGAAACATTCGCGAACTCGAGGGGGCCCTTCACCGAATCCACGCCTACTCGAAACTCCATGCGAGATCCTTATCCATGGATCTCGCACTGGAGACCTTCAAGGACGTACTTGGAGAGCCACCAAAAAGGCTAACCGTAGAACACGTTCAAAAGGCCGTCGCCGATCACTTTAAACTCAAAATCGCGGACTTGAAATCCAAGCGCCGGCAGCGGGCAGTTGCCTATCCAAGGCAAGTTGCCATGTACCTGGCTCGTAAAATGACCGGTGCGTCATTTCCAGAAATCGGTGACCGTTTTGGTGGTAAAGATCACACGACGGTGATGCACAATGTGCGCAAAATCGAGGACTCCCTGTTAAAGGACCTTGATTTGAAGGCTCACGTCGAATCTCTCGAACGCCAATTAGAACAATCACACTAAAGAAAACCTGCGCGACGTGGATAACCTTGTGGATAAATTGTTAGTACACAGTGGTAAAAGCTCTGGATGGATGGGGGTATATCCTCTGTGTATCCTGGGACCAACTTCAGGGCTGGAAAAGAATCCCCACAGCACAACCCAGGATATCCCCACAAAACACACAGGATTACCAAGTGAAAAAAAGGTATTATTCTTATAAATTACAGTATGTTATATGTTATACACAGGACGCAAAGGCCCCCTACTAGTACTACTTATTAAAAAAAAGCTTACTCAATTAATTAATAGAGAGAACACCCTCTCTCGATGGAGGTTTCGAAATGACCTTTTCTGTCACGATCTCAAAGCCGCTATTAAATCTGGCCCTTCAACGTGTGCAGGGCGCCATCACAGAGCGCAGTCTGGCAAATGTCGGCCTAAAGGCCGAGGCAGCCGTTTTACACGTCACTGCCGCCGACCGGATGCTGGCGATATTCAGTACATTCCCAACGGAAACTAAAGGCGAAGGGATTGTTTTCCTCCCGGCTAAAATATTCTCCGATGTCGTGAGGGAGCTGCCCGACGGAAATGTGACCTTGGAGACCGTCGATCAGCAGATGCGTATCACCGCGGGGGAGCGCGGAGAATTTACGATGAAGATCCCACTTGTTGAAGAGGCGGTCTGGCGGGACCCCCCATCCTTCGACTCGAGCAACACGGCCGATTTGCCGGCAGCCAAACTGGTTTATATGATTGAGCAGGTTCAATTCTGCGTGAGCCAGGACTCACCCCGGAACTACGGAACGGTTGGCTACTTGCACCGTCCCGCCAAAGGCGGAATTCGTCTTGTCGGCTCCGACGGTTTCCGACTCTCTTATTGCGAGGTGGACCTGCCTCTTCCTGATGAATTTTTGGCCAACGGCGTGTGTTTGTCCAAAAAGGCTTTGAGTGAGATAGTTCGGCTTGGCTCAGAGGGATTCGACCGGATCCGCCTTTCTATCTCCCACGACCAGACCACCCTTCTTGTGGCTGCGCCGGATTATCAGGTTTTCGTACGCCTCTCGGCGGTCAAATACCCGAAGTATGCGGGTGTCATCCCGGATAACAAGAATACCAAGGTTCTTGTGTCACGAAGCCAGATCCAGCACGTGGCCAAGCGGGTCCTTTTGGCTGCAGACAAAAGCCGGGCTTTGCAGTTGAGCTTTTCTGACTCATCTCTTACTTTAAGTTCAAGAACCATGGGCAGCTCGGAAAGCAAAGAAACTGTGCGTCTCGACGAGTTTTTTGGTCCAAAGTGTGACATGGTTGTGAACGGAAAGTTCCTGGCGGAAATTTTTTCAACCACGCCGAGTGATAAAGTCACCTTGCAGTTCAAGGATGGCGAAGATCCAATCGTAGTTGTCCCGCGCGAGGAGCCGGCCGATTGCAAATCAAAACACATTCTGGTTCCGATTCGCGAAACCAGAACCCCGTAAATTCGGGAGCCGGTGAAACATAAGTCAGACAGCGCAGAGTTCAAGGAGCGCAGTGAATGGATATGATGCAGCACGACAAGATTTCCACGGATGTAACCCTGTCGGCGTCGGAACCAAACCCGGCGGGGCATCAGTACTCGGCCGAGAGCATCCAAGTTCTCGAGGGTCTGGAGGCGGTTCGCAAGCGGCCTGGTATGTATATCGGGTCAACATCAACAGATGGCCTGCACCACCTGGTCTATGAAATCGTAGATAACTCCATCGACGAAGCCATGGGCGGACATGCAGACAAAATTGAGGTGATGATCCACGTCGACGGCTCGGTCTCGGTGCGTGATAACGGCAGGGGGATCCCCGTAGAAATCCACGCCAAGGAAAACCGCAGCGCTCTAGAAGTGGTCATGACCGTGCTTCATGCAGGCGGTAAATTTGACGACAAGGCCTTTGCTTTTTCCGGCGGCCTTCACGGAGTCGGTGCCTCTGTGGTCAACGCACTATCAGAATGGTGCCGGGTTGAGGTTCGCTCAAACGGCAAGGTTCACATGCAGGGCTATAAGCGCGGTGTTCCAGACGGCCAAATTTCCGTGATTGGTACCACCGAAAGCCGCGGCACTTTCACGGTCTTCAAACCAGACACCCAGATATTTCCTGACACAAACTTTCATTTTGAAGTTTTAACAAAGCGTCTGCGGGAGCTGGCATTCCTTAATCAAGGCATTCGCATAACGCTTGCTGATGAACGAACCGATCAGAAATCGGAATTTCATTACACGGGCGGCCTTGTTTCCTTCTGCGAATTCCTCGTGAAGGGGCGAACAGGGCTTCACGCCACGCCGGTATTCATCAAAGGATTTCAAAAACAAGGTGAAAAGGTTGTTGCGCAAATCGAATGCGCCCTGCAGTGGACGGACAGCTATAATGAAAGTTTTTTCAGCTACGTAAACAACATCAGCACAGTCGAAGGTGGTACCCACGTTACCGGACTTCGTGCAGCCTTGACTCGCGTGATCAACACCTTTGCAGAAAACCAGGGTGTGTTTAAATCGTTCAAAGAAGGCTTGACTGGCGACGACATCCGCGAAGGTTTGACCGGGGTCATTTCCATTCGCATCAAGAACCCGGAATTTCAGGGACAAACTAAAACAAAACTTGGAAACACCGAAGTTCGTCCTTTGGTCGAACAATTAGTTACGGAAAAACTCACCTCTTACTTTGACGAGAATCCGGAAGTAGGCCGCCGAGTGGTTCAAAAAATCGTCGACGCCGCACGGGCCAGGATTGCCGCCAAAAAAGCGCGCGAATTGACCCGTCGTAAAGGTGCCCTCGATTTCGCTGGGTTGCCGGGTAAAATGGCTGATTGTCAGGAGAAGGACCCCGCCCTTTGCGAACTGTTTCTTGTCGAGGGTGATTCCGCAGGTGGTTCGGCCAAGCAGGCTCGCGAGCGACGCACTCAAGCCGTCCTCCCGCTGCGTGGAAAGATTTTGAACGTGGAAAAGGCCCGTTTCGACAAGATGCTTTCTTCGCAAGAGATCAAGCTTCTGATTCAGGCAATGGGAACGGGAATCGGCAAGGACGACTTTGATATCACCAAACTCCGGTATCACAAGATCATTCTGATGACCGACGCCGACGTCGACGGCGCACACATTAGAACCCTTCTGCTGACGTTCTTTTTCCGTCAGATGCCGCAAATCATTGAACGCGGATACCTCTACATCGCCCAACCACCCCTCTATAAATATAAAAAGGGCAAGGTCGAGCGTTATCTGAAAGATGCTGGTGCCCTGACCGCATTTCTGAGTGAGTCGGGAATGACAACCCTTGAAATCAAAGACGCGACAGGCAAGACCTTGGACCGGCCGACAATCCAGGGCGTGTTGACAAAGCTGCAACGCTATCATGAATTGTTAGCCATGGCGTCACGGCGTCGGGCAAAACAGATTGTGGAACACATTGTCCGCAATGATCACATCGGTCCCGCGGACTTCGTTGATGAAAGCGCAACAGCGGCATTTGCTGAAGCTCTTTGCGCTTCGCTAAAAGAGGATCCAAATATCGGTTCACGCACCTACGCCTCGTTCAAGGTGGTGTTCGATCCTGAATACTCGCGCTACCGCGCGGTCGTTGAGACCAGAATTCGCGACATCCCGCAAACTTCTGTCATTGACGCCGGGATTTTTGCAGCTGGTGAAATTGTTGAGCTGCGCCGCGTTTTCAAACAGATGGATGATTTGGCTAAGGCACCCTTCAACTTCAGCCAATTGGGCAAAAAAACCAAAGCAGCTGTTGAAGAGGTCAAAACAGAGGAAGTCGTGGTTGACGGGGGCGAATCAGCTCCAGCACCTACCGAGGCTGACACCAGCGGCATCTTGTTCACCATGGACGCCTTGAAAGACAAGATCATAGACGAGGGTCGCAAGGGCGCTTACGTCCAACGGTATAAAGGTTTGGGTGAAATGAACCCGGACCAATTATCGGAAACCACCATGGTGGAAGAAAATCGTACTTTGCTCCAAGTTGAAATAGACGATGCAATGGAAGCTGACCGCCTCTTCAGCACGCTTATGGGCGATGATGTTGAGCCGCGTCGGGAATTCATCCAGCAAAATGCACTCAGTGTTCGCAACCTCGACATCTGATAGGGCCTGAACAATGGAATCCGTTTTAAAGAACGTTTTGCCGATCAACATCGAAGACGAGATGAGAACCTCATTTCTCGACTATTCGATGAGCGTTATTGTTTCCCGCGCACTGCCTGATGTTCGCGACGGCCTAAAGCCGGTTCATCGCCGCATCCTTTTTGCAATGTACGGACTCAAGAACTTTCACAACCGCCCGTACCTGAAGTCCGCAAGGATTGTCGGTGACGTGATCGGCCGTTATCACCCCCACGGTGACTCCGCGGTTTACGAGGCCCTTGTTCGTTTGGCGCAGGATTTCGCGATGAGATATCCGCTAGTGGATGGCCAGGGAAACTTCGGCTCCATCGACGGCGATTCGGCAGCCGCCATGCGTTACACCGAGTCCAGGTTGTCCAAAATGGCCGAACTTCTACTCGCTGACATCGACAAGGAAACCGTCGATTTCGGACCCAACTACGACAACAAAGAAGAAGAACCTCTCGTTCTCCCAACCAAACTGCCTCAGCTGCTCGTAAACGGCGCCTCGGGCATCGCTGTGGGTATGGCGACCAATATCCCTCCCCACAACTTGCGCGAGATCATTGATGGCCTCGAGGCCCTTATTGAAAATCCTGAGATCACGATCGATGAGCTCATGAATTATATCAAGGGGCCAGACTTTCCGACCCGCGGACAGATTCATGGCATGGCCGGGATTAAAGACGCCTTTATGACGGGCCGCGGTTCGATCATCATGCGCGCCCGCTCAAAAATCGAAGACGTTCCAAAATCCCAGGGCCGCGAGCGAATTATCCTCACCGAACTCCCCTACCAGGTCAATAAAGCCCGCCTCATTGAGCGTATCGCGGATCTTGTTCGCGATAAGAAGCTTGAGGGAATTTCTGACCTTCGTGATGAATCGGCTGCAGACGAGATTCGGGTGGTGATCGAGCTAAAGCGCGGCGAGATCGCTGACATTGTGCTCAACAACCTTTATAAAATGACCCCAATGCAGTCCAGCTTTGGTGTCAATACGGTCGCTCTGGTCAACGGCGCTCCGCGGATTTTGAACCTTAAGCAGATGCTTGAGTTGTTTTATAAACACCGCCGCGAAGTCATCCTGCGCAGGACCTCGTTCGAGTTGCGTCAGGCAGAGGCCCGCGGACACATCTTGCTCGGCTTGAAGATGGCCGTCGAAAACATCGACCAGATGGTAGCCATCATTCGCGGCGCTAAAGATAGTCAAATTGCCCACGCCGAATTAATCAAGACCTTTTCCTTGTCTGATATTCAGGCAAAAGCCATTTTGGATCTGCGTTTAGCCAAACTCACAGGCCTTGAAAGAGAAAAAATTGTCGCGGAATACACCGAAACGATGGCAACCATCGCGAACCTTCGCGATATTTTGGATCGCCCAGAGCGCGTGACCACGATCATCAAAACGGATTTGGCTGAGCTCAAAGAAAATCACGGAGACGAGCGCCGCACAGAACTTATTGCTTCCGAAGCCGACGCCATCCGGATGGAACACCTTGTTGCCGATGAAGAGGTGGCTGTCACCATCACCCACGGTGGCTACGCCAAGCGGACACCGGTGAATCAATTCCGCGCGCAGAAGCGCGGCGGCAAGGGCAAGAGCGGTATGCTCACAAAGGAAGAGGATGTCGTCAAGGACCTCTACATCACGAGCAACCACCAGTCGCTGCTTTGCTTTACCAACAAAGGTCGTGTTTACGACATCAAGGTCTACCAGATCCCAGAGGCTCCACTTCGCGCCCGCGGCAAACACTTTGCCAACATCATCAAACTTGAGGAGCAAGAGCGCGTCGTATCTGTGATGCCGGTCAAGGAGTTTTCCGAGGGTAAGTTTGTTGTTTCCGTCACGGCTCAGGGCTACATCAAAAAGACGGAGCTCATGGCCTACGCAAACATTCGAACGACTGGCATCATCGGGTTGAAACTTGAAGACCAGGATTCTCTCGTTGCTTGCGCCATTACTGATGGGAAAAGCGACTTGCTCATGGCCACAAAACTCGGCAAGGCGATTCGTTTCCACGAAGACGACACCCGGCCAATGGGGCGTGCGTCACGCGGCGTAACAGGAATTCGTTTCTCGGAAGAGAACGACTGTGTCATCGGATTGGAAGTCATCACTGGCGACTCCACAATCCTTTCGATTTGCGAAAATGGTTACGGGAAGCGGACTCCTCTGGAGGAATACCGGGTTCAGTCTCGCGGCGGCAAAGGCATCTATACCATCAAGGTCACCGATCGAAATGGGCCTGTGGTTGGAATCTGCCAGGTTTCAGAAACAGACGATTTGATGATTATGACCTCTGTCGGAAAGATCATGCGCTTTACGGTCGGAGAGATCGGTGTTATCGGTCGCCTGACCCAGGGGGTCCGCCTCATGAATGTTGAGGAAGGCGAACGAGTCATCAGCTGTTGCAAGGTGATGCAGTTTGAGGGCGAAGAAGTCTAAACCAGAAGAGAAAGCGCAATGAGTAGAATCCAAGTAGATCGCGAACTGGTGCGCAAGGTGGCTGACCTTGCGCAACTTTCTCTTAGTGATTCGGAAATAGGCCTCTATCAGGAGCGCCTCAGCAAAGTTCTTTCCTATGTGGAACAACTCGACAGTGTGCACGAGTCCCTGGGTCAGGATTGGCGTCCAGACATAGCGCGCGGTACTCTGGAATCTTCGACGCCGGAACGCCCAGACGTGGTGGTAGTTTCACTCCCGGTAGAAGAAGCCATGAGACAGGCACCGGCACGGATTGGTACAGCGTTTCAGGTTCCAAGGATCATTGAGTAAAAAGAAAAATCATGACCGTCAATCTCACCGTCAAATCTATTGTTCAGCAAATAAGGGCCGGATCGCTGACCCCAACGGCAGTGGCAGAGGCTTATTTGCAGCGAACCAAAACCATCGCTCAAAAACTCAACACTCACCTTCACCTGGACGAGGCCGCCGCCTTGACCGAGGCCAAAGGGTCCGCGCAGCGGATAAAGGAAATTGGTGCCGACCGGCTTCCCCTGGCCGGCGTTCCGATTTTGATAAAGGACAACATTTGTGTTCGCGGGTCCAAGACGACCTGTGGTTCAAAAATCCTTGAGAATTATGTCGCCACCTATGATGCAACCGTCATCAAACGTCTACGCGATGCGGGCGCATTTGTTCTGGGCAAACTAAATATGGATGAGTTTGCCATGGGCAGCTCTAATGAAAACTCGGCCTTTGGCCCAGTGCGCAATCCTTGGAATTTAGATTACGTACCCGGGGGTTCTTCGGGTGGATCGGCGGCCGCCGTTGCAGCCAGGCTGGCACCAGTGGCTCTTGGATCAGATACGGGCGGCTCAATCCGCCAGCCGGCCAGCTTTTGCGGCATCGTCGGTTTAAAACCCACGTATGGCACCGTGAGCCGCTTTGGTCTGGTGGCCTTTGGTTCTTCGTTGGATCAGATCGGGCCGCTTACTTGTAATGTTGAGGACGCGGCCATGGTGATGGACGTGCTCACCGGCCAGGATGCGAACGACTCGACTTCAGTTCAACACCCTCACGGCGGTTTCGCAAAAGCCTTGGCCAATGACTCTGAGGGCTTGAAGGGAAAGACCGTAGGGATTCCCGAAGAGTTTTTTGATTCCGGATTGGACCCGGAGGTCGGGGCGTGCCTTGAGCGAGCAATTGCCGATGTTCAAAAGGCTGGGGCGAAAATCAAACGCGTTCGTCTGCCCAACATTTCCTACAGCGTTGCTGCCTACTACGTTATTGCCACGGCCGAGGCGTCGGCCAACTTGGCTCGCTTTGATGGAATCCGTTACGGCTACCGGACCAAAGAAAACGGCGTCAGCCTGAAGGAACTTTATCGCAAAACCCGCAGCGAGGGTTTTGGTCAGGAAGTAAAGCAGCGCATCATGCTCGGAACGTTTGTCTTGTCATCTGGCTACTACGATGCCTTTTACGCCAAGGCCAACAAGGTCAGGGAGTTGATTTCCCGTGATTTTGCCGCCGCCTTTGATTCAGGTGTAGACCTTCTTTTAACCCCGACCTCCCCCACTCCACCGTTTAAGTTGGGTGAAAAGTTGTCGGATCCTTTGGCTATGTACCTTTCAGATATTTGTACCATCGGGGTGAATCTTGCTGGTCTGCCTGGAATTTCGGTTCCGTGTGGACGGACCAAATCTGGTCTGCCGGTTGGAATGCAGTTGATCGCCCCAAAATTCAACGAACAGACTTTGCTCACTGGAGCCCACGCGTATGAACGCGCCACAGAATGGCACAAAGACCAGCCGGCCATCTGAGGCCCCGGTCAACAAGTCCCAAGAATCCACGGTTCTTGACCGGTATGAACCGGTTATTGGCCTTGAGGTTCATTGCCAGCTTAAAACAAAAACAAAGCTTTTTTGCGGTTGTTCAACTTCGTTCGGCGCGATGCCAAACCACAATACCTGCCCGATTTGCCTCGGGCATCCCGGGGTTTTGCCGGTTCTCAACCGAGAGGTTGTGAACTTCGCCATTCGGTTTGCTTTGGCCGTCGAAGCCAACATTCACGAGACAAGCGTGTTTGCCCGCAAGCAATATTTCTATCCCGATTTGCCCAAGGGTTATCAGATCACTCAGTTTGATCTGCCATACTGCACCGGCGGCAAAATGATGCTGGCAAGTGGCAAGGCAGTTCGCCTGATGCGCGCCCACATTGAAGAGGACGCTGGAAAAAACGTTCACGGTGACGAATCAAGTTACGTTGATTTGAACCGGGCCGGTGTTCCACTGATTGAAATTGTCAGCGAAGCGGACATCCGCAATCCCGAGGACGCTGCCGATTACTTGAAACGGCTTCGCTCCCTGGTTCGCTCCCTCGACATCTGTGACGGAAATCTTGAAGAGGGTTCATTTCGATGTGATGCCAACATCTCCATTCGCCCGCGTGGACAGGAGAAGTTTGGAACCCGCTGTGAAATTAAAAACCTGAACTCCTTCAGGAACATCGAACGGGCCATCAAATACGAAATCCTGCGCCAAGCAGATTTGCTCGATCACGGTGAAAAGGTCCTTCAGCAAACAATGCTGTTTGATGCTGCTAGTGGAAAAACGCAAGCCATGCGTTCCAAGGAAGAAAGCCACGACTACCGCTATTTTCCCGAGCCGGATTTACTTCCGCTTCGAATCAATGCGGCCCGCGTCGAAGAACAGCGCAAGGTTCTGCCAGAACTTCCTGAAGCTATGGCCGGCCGCTTCCAGGAACAGCATGGATTATCGCCTTACGATGCGGCCGTTCTAACGTCCGATAAAGATCTGGCTAATTTTTACGAGGCCGTGGTCAAGCGTGTTGCTGGCGCAGTGACCGAAAAAATTGTGGCCAATTGGGTCACGAGCGAATATTTGCGCGAGGCCAACAACCGCAGCTGGGATTTCATCAACCCTCCGATCACTTCCAATCACCTTGGAGAATTAATTGAATTGATTGGAAAAGGGGTCATTTCTGGCCGCATTGCCAAAACCCTCTTCGAGGAGATGGCAGAAAAAGGTCCAGGCAATGGACCGAAAGCGTTGGTTCAAGAGCAGGGCCTTGTTCAAGTCTCTGACACAAGCGAAATTCGCAATGTGATAAACAAGGTGCTCGATGACAACCCCGGTCAGCTGACGGAATATCTGGGGGGCCGAGACAAGCTATTTGGTTTTTTCGTAGGACAGACGATGAAAGTTTCGGGGGGAAAAATGAACCCCCAACTGGTCAACGATGTCTTGAAAGAGCTTCTTGATGCCCGGCGCAAGGTCTGAGACGCCTGAAAAGGATCTAAACCAAACCCTGCTGGCTTGGAGCCAAAAGGGCTTGTTCACCCACGCCTTTGCCGCCGCGGGCGACCTTACGGCACCCCTGCCCTCAGTGCAGGGATTGCTGTCTCCCGATGGCCGCGACATCTTCGACCTGGCTTCGATGACGAAAGCCCTGGTGACTACGCCAGCAGTTTTTAACCTTTGCCAAAATCATGAATGGATCATGGACCGACCCATTGGGGACGCTCCACTGACAAGGCGGCACCCCGAGCGATTCACTGGTTTGCCCGAGGCCTTGCTTGCATTGACTCCACGCCAGTTGCTGCGCCACGAGTCCGGTCTTCCAGCCTGGCGCAACTTTTACGTTCAATGCAGCACCGGACCGGGAGATGCACCATTTCGCCGACCCCTTGCTCAAGCCATCGCTTCATATGCAATGGGTTTCAAAGACGCCTTCAAAAACGGCTCCACCACACCCATAAAACCCATCTATTCGGACGTCGGTTTTTTGGCCCTGGGGATACTCCTTGAGGCATCGTATGGTTCTGATATTTCAGCTATTTTTATGTCTTTATGCGAAGACCCCAAGTGGTTGTCCACAGCTTCTGTACAGCTCGCCTACGGGGCCGATTTGGCTCAAAACGACCGCCAAAAAAAAGCCGTACCCACCGGTTTTTGCAAAGTGCGCGAGCGTGATCTGGTTGGTGAAGTCTACGATGAAAATGCCTGGGCCCTTGGGGGGCGCTGCGCCCACGCTGGCTTATTTGGAACGGGCGATGCTTTGGTGGGATTCATAAAGGGATTGTCGGCGTCTCCTTCGGGCCGCGCCATGCTGGCGGCACAGGCCTCTGAAATTGGTGGCCCGGAAAACGAATCCCTTCTGGGCTGGCGCCAAGGCGGAGACCCCGCAGCAAAGCCTTTTGGTGGCGGAAAATCCATGGGCCACTTGGGTTTCACGGGCACCGCATTTTGGATCACGCCCGCCGATCATCCGGAAAAACCCCTGCGCTATGGAATCGTTTTAACCAACAGGACGATATCTGGCCGGATCAACCCGGCCATCAAGGATTGCCGCCGCGAATTATTTCAACTTCTCTGGCAGTCGGTGTGAAGCATTTTGACGTGGCCATCATTGGACGCGGCATTGCGGGACTTTCCCTTGCAAGAGAGCTCCTTCAAAACACCACCAAATCCATCGCTTTGATTGGTCCCGAAAAAGCCCTCGATGGCTCTGGAACCATTGTGGCTCAAGGCATAAGCACCATCAGAGGTTTGGTTTTGGCTAAGGATGATCTTTTTGCGGCCAAGCTTGCGGGGCACCGCCACCTTTCGTCTTGGCTGAAGTCGGTCTCCCAAGAGTCTGGCCTGGACATACCCTTCCACGGCGGTGGGGTTGGCGAGGTGGCAACAACCCTAGAGGCCTTTCGCGAGGGGATGGACCGGGCTTATCATCGCCGCTTTCAAGGGGTCTTCGGACCCGTCGCCGGCCATTTTTCAGGTTCAGCACACCGGGCTTACGGGGCCTTACATCAAGGCGACTTCTGGTTTGATCCGGAGGATGCAATGAAAGCCTTGGAGGCGGCTCTGCGCAAGGCAGGACCAAGATTTACCGCGATTTCCAAAATCGTTTTGTCGGTTTGCCTTCCGGGTTCCGATCGGGTCCAGATTATGACGGATGACGGCCAATCCCTGGCGGCGTCTCAAGTGGTTTTTGCAGCGGGCGCAAATACGTCGACTCTTTTGGAGGGTCCTTTTGAATTGCGTAGAGCCGGTTGGCGCCGGGTCGAGGGTGAGACTTTTATCACGCCCAAAATGGCGGCTGCCCCGTTGCCTTTATTTTTGTCCGATACCGGCGGCCATCACTCCGCCCAGCCAGTCTCGTCATTTGTGCGCGGCGCCTTTTCCCTCAGTCGAAGAAAAAACGGATCTCTGATCGTTGGTTCGACGACCTATAAAAAAGGCAGCAATTCAAAGAAAAACCCTGTAGAATCAATGCTATACGAAGCAGCAATGGTAATGGGAAAGTCGGCATCAGAGCACCTAGTCTGGACACCCCAGTGGGGAGTCCGCCTTCGGGCCAGTGACCGGGCTCCCGTTTGCGGCGTCATTTCAGGCAGCTCGAATCGCCTTTGGGTGTTTTCTGGGTTCTACAAAAATGGACTGCAATTGGCCCCATTTTTAGCCCAACCTTTGGCACAAGCCATAGCAATGGATGATGAAAGTCCAATCTTTAGTTATTTGCGCCCAAGTCGATTTGGTCATTGATCAACCGGCAGGTCGTTTTTTGCTTCGTCTTTTTGTTTAACATTTAAGCTGCTCGTCAACTGGAGTCGGACCCCGTCACCCTGAGCCGCGCCGCGTCATCCTGAGCGTTAGCGAAGGATCCTCTCTTAATCCGTCATTCTGAGGCCGTAGGCCGAAGAATCCTTTCTTCAACGCGAAAGAAAGGATCCTTCGCTAACGCTCAGGATGACGGAGTTCGCTGTGGATGACGGAGTTCGCTTTGGGTGAAGCGTTAGAGGGACATGGAAACGAACACCGGAATAAGAAGTCCGAACGAGGATTTTTTATGGTCCAAGGCCTTCATTAAATCGGCCGACTCGTCGGAAGATTTTGAGCTGTTTGCGTCGGTAATCGTTGTCGTTTGTGTCAGCCCCAACTCTGCAACCGGGAGGAGCGCTCTGATTCCGACGCCGAGCCCAAAAGATTTTCCAATTTGAAATCCGTAATCTGCCCCAACTTGCAGGGACAGTACCGAGAGGCTTGATTTAATGCTCGCCAAACTGCTGTTGGAGCTGTCGGCATCGTCGTGAAGCGAGGCGTCTACCTGAGCCGTTGAAGCCGTTAAATCAAGGCCACCGGAAAGAGCCAGCCCACCAATTCCAGCAGCCGGTTTTTTAAAGAAATAATTATAATATCCACTGAAGGCGCTGACAGTGTGAGACGCCTCGACATACTTTTGGCGGTTGGTCACGTCATAATCGGTCTGCAGTGCCAGCGCCTTCGAGAATTTCATTTCGCTGTCACCATAGACCGCATAACGCACACCAAACTGGCCCCAATTTCTGCTTAAAAACTCTATGCCGGCACTTATTTTTTCCACATTGATCCGCTTGTTTGTGGTCTCCCACAAGGAAACTCCCGACGCCCCCAGGGCGGGGGGCACATAGCCAACCTTGGCCACACTGAAGACACCGAGGCCCGGGGCCGTCACCAGACGAACCGAATACCCGCCGGATTTTTTCTTTTTCCCCTTCTCTGCAGCGACGCCACTCGCACCCACATCTGCAACGGAAGCTAGCGGCTGGGTGGCAGAAATTTGCATTTTGAAACCCGGCTTAACCTGAGCCGCGGACCCGACAGGCGAAGTCTTGACCACGACCACGGTGGTGGAGACCTTGACGATTTTTCCGCAAGCCACAGTCGTATTGCCATCATCCAGGAAACAGGCAAATTGTCCCGCCTTGATGGTGGCTGTGCTTTCAAAGGTCACGAGCACCCAGCCCTTCTCAGGTAATACTTTGGAAACTTTTTGAGCCAAAGCGGGGCGGGCAAAAAAAGTTAGGACCAGGAAAATAAAAAACCAGCTTTTGCGGATCATGACTTCTCCAGTTTGATCGAACGCCAGTCAATGGATCTTACAAACCACCCAGTTGTGGCATGGAATACTAGAGACTCAAGTTCCAAAACAAGGGACTGTTTTCCCGGTGGCAATCCACTGAATAAAACCGGTTCAACACTCGCTCGACCGGCCTTTGGATCAAAGGTGCAGTAAAGGGATCCGGTTTCTCCGGCCTTTCCAATGCGCAGATGGATAAAGGCCTTTGCTGGCAGGTTTTCCCACTGCCAGGCAACCGTTAGTGGGTATGCGCGATCAAGCGGGATGAAAGCCTCCGCATCAGACAGTTTTACTTCTGGCAGGGTCGTTCTTGTCCGCTGGGAGACCTCAACCGACGTGAGCCTTGCTGGCGGGCGGATTTTCACCAGGACATTTTCACGGTCCGGTGTCCGGTAGGTCCATTCCCATTCGGGATTACCAAATTGCAGGGCGTTGAAGACGGCGAGAAGGCGTGAATCCTTCTCGGTCGCCTCGCCTGTGGCGAACCCCCGCATGGCAAGTGAGGCCAACCCGCCCTTGCCAAGGCCAGAGCGACCCGTCCAGGTCAACTCATCCAGGGCCGGGCTGCAGCCAAGGTTGGAACTGCTGCGGCCAATGATGTCCGAAGCCGTCATGGGGGGGTCAAGGCGCGCCTTTTGAATCTCTGCGGTCCGCAGGGGGGCATTGAAGCGGGCCATCATAATTTCTTCGTACTCGCCATTTCGGTTCCGAACGGCACCGCTTTCTCCGGTGGATTCCCGGATTACAAGCACTTCGCCCTTTTCCTTGGTGTCGGTTGCGGTCCAAACAAAAATCCCGAAGTTGTAAACGGTCTCAGCATTGATGCCGGTTACGGTCTCATTGAATTCAGATCGCGGCTTATCTAGCCCGCTGCACGAGGAACGAACTGGGGCGTTTTCAGATGGTGACCCGGAGGGATCCTGGGAGTAGTAGAAAATTTCGCAAGAAGCGTCTTCACGGGTTGAAAATTGAATTTGGGCTGATGTGCCATCACCAAGTCTGGTGAAAGCAACTTCACTTGGAATGAGGTACTTATAGCTGGTCCTGTGGTTCACCGTGCTTGGCTGGGTGCCGAGTTTGCAGCCAAAAAGACCACCGGCGGCCAAGATTATTCCGATTAAACAACGGATTGAGTTCATTTTCCGGTTGCCCGCCATGGAAATGCGTGTTTTCTCAAGAATTCTATCAATTTGCCGGGCAGTGACCTAGCATGCAGGGCAACCCAATTCGGGCTGTGCGTTTCAATCATACGTAAGGACAAGGAATCATGGATTTTCTTGCGCTACTTCCAAAAGCCCTGACTTGGTTTCTGGCAATGCTGTTTTCGCTCAGCTTTCACGAAGCAGCTCATGCCTTCAGTGCTAAAATTTGTGGTGATAAAACAGCCGAACGCCTCGGGCGCCTTACCCTGAACCCGGTCGCCCACGCAGATATTTTGGGAACCATCGTGCTGCCTCTTGTGGGTCTTTTGGCCCAGCTTCCAGTCTTGGGGTGGGCCAAGCCCGTCCCCGTGGATGAACGCAATTTTCGCCGCTGGCCCAGGGTTTCTCACGCCTTCGTCTCGGCAGCAGGTCCGCTTTCCAATCTGATCATTTGCCTTTTGTGTGTTGCTGGGCTGACGGCTTACCAATTGTTTCTGACCACATCGATTCCAAAAGGGTCGTTCTTTTATCCCTTAATCGGACTGATGGAGGCGATGGTTTGGATCAACGCCATCCTGGCGGTCTTCAACATGATTCCGCTGCCCCCCCTTGACGGCGCAGCGGTGCTCCAGCTTATCCTGCCAAAGGAGATGGCCGAGGCCTATCAGCGCGTTGTCGCGCCCGTCGGTTTTTTCATATTACTCGCCCTCATGATGAGCGGCGGGCTCAGCTGGGTTTCCCAAGTCGCCAAGGCATACGTTTTGTTTTGCGGGGCTTTGGTGGAACACGTTGCCAGGTTGGCTTTGGCCGGTTGAAGTAAACGGACCACTCAGATAGGTTAGCAGCATGAAACCGCGGCGTAAAACAAAGTTTATTTTTGTCACAGGCGGCGTGGTTTCCTCGCTCGGCAAGGGGATCGTTGCGGCGAGTGCGGGCGCTTTGCTCGAAAGCCGCGGGCTCAAGGTCAGCCTCACCAAATGCGACCCCTACATCAACGTCGATCCAGGAACCATGAGCCCGTTTCAGCATGGTGAAGTTTTTGTCACCGAGGATGGGGCAGAGACAGACCTTGATATCGGGCACTACGAACGCTTTACCCATCACGCCCAACTGACGCGACGCAACAGTTTTTCTGCAGGGCAAGTCTACGACGCGGTTCTTGGCAAGGAGCGCAAGGGCGTTTACCTCGGCGGCACGGTGCAGGTGATTCCCCACATCACAAATCAGATCAAGGAAAATATTTTTAAGGCGGCCGAGGGTTCCGATATTTCAATCGTGGAGATAGGCGGCACTGTGGGTGACATTGAGAGCCTCCCCTTTCTGGAGACGATCCGACAAATCCGCTATGACCTTGGCCCTGAAAACGTCTGCTACATCCACCTTACCCTGGTGCCTTACATCAGCGCTGCCAAGGAACTAAAAACAAAACCAACCCAACACTCCGTCAGAGACCTTCGTCAGATTGGTATTCAGCCAGACATTTTAGTTTGCCGCGCCGAACGACCCATTCCCGAAGATCAAAAGCTCAAGATCGCGCAGTTTTGCAACATCAAAAGAGACCGCGTTTTCGAGGCACAAGATGCCGACAGCATCTACCGCGTTCCGTTGGTGCTGCACGGACAAGGGTTTGATCAGGCTCTGGTTGAAGTTCTCAACATCTGGACTGGCGAACCGGATTTGGCGGAATGGCGCGCCATCACCCACGCGCTGGACAACCCGAAGACAAGCGTCAAAATTGGCGTCGTTGGCAAGTATGTTGGTGTGGTGGACTCCTACAAGTCGATCGCCGAGTCGCTGGCACATGCCGGGATTGCAAACCAGGCTCAAGTGGAAATTTCATACATTGACTCTGACTCTATCCGCGAGAAAGAGGTTGCAAGCCAACTGGGATCTTTTGACGGAATCATCATCCCGGGTGGTTTTGGCAACCGGGGGATTGAGGGCAAGATTGCGACGATCCGTTATGCCCGCGAAAAAAATACGCCGTTTTTCGGCATTTGCCTTGGGATGCAACTGGCAGCGATTGAATTCGCGCGCCACAAAATCGGACTCGCCCGCGCAAACAGCCAGGAATTTGATCCGACCGCTCCGGACCAGATCATCCACTTGATGGAACACCAAAAGACCGTTTCGCAAAAAGGCGGCTCGATGCGCCTTGGTTCATACCCGTGCCGCGTGAAGGGGCGTACCAAGGCTCAAGAGGCCTACGGCGAATCTATGATCGGTGAACGCCACCGCCACCGCTATGAATTCAATAACGACTACCGGCAACAATTTTTGGAAGCCGGTATGACTTTTTCCGGCGTATCCCCAGACGATGCGCTTGTAGAAATCATGGAACTTTCCGATCACGCCTGGTTTCTTGGTTGTCAATTTCACCCGGAATTGAAGAGTCGTCCCTTTAAACCGCATCCATTGTTTCGCGAGTTTGTTCGCGCATGTTTGGCGGCAAAGGAAAGCCGCCTATGAAGCCCCATCTTGAGCACGATCATTTGGAATCGGCACGCAGAACCCTTGAAGTAGAGGCCCAGTGTATTTCTGCAGCGGCCGACCGGCTGAACGGCAGCTTTGCCGGGCTTTGCAGCGCCATTTTGAGTGCCAAGGGTAAGGTCGTTACAACGGGCCTTGGAAAATCAGGTTTTATTGCCAGAAAATTGGCTTCCACATTGGCCAGCACCGGAACCCCGGCTTTTTTTCTGCATCCTAGCGAGGCGATGCACGGCGATTTTGGGATCATCCAGAAAGATGACGTGCTCGTCGCCATAGCCCATGGGGGTGAAACCGTCGAGGTCAACGGCGTTGCGACTTATTGCCGCAGGCTTCAAGTCCCAGTCGCCGCCATCACCGGTAAACTGACCTCAACCCTGGCCGGACTGTCAGATTTTATCATCGACGGGTCGGTTTCACGGGAGGCTTGCCCGCTTAACCTCGCTCCGACTTCCTCGGCACTGGTCGCGATGGCCATTGGGGATGCTCTTGCGGTGGCTCTGATGGAGGCCCGGGGGTTCACGGCAAAAGACTTCGCGACCCTGCATCCAGCCGGGAGTTTGGGTCGAAAATTATCCCGAGTTCGCGATCACATGCACAATCTGGCGAGCATTCCCGTGGTCGGACCAGACCTTGGATTTCACGAGGTTTTGGAAACGGTCACACGGCGAAACTTTGGAATTGCTGCGGTGGTGTCAGAAAAAGATGGGACGTTATTGGGCTCCATCTCAGACGGAGACGTCCGCCGCCATCTCCTGAAGGCAGATGTCAAGGCGCTGGGTTCAAAGGCTCGCGATTTCATGAGGGCGTCTCCTCGAACGGTGACTTCCGATGCGCTTGCCGTCGATGCCGTGACCATCATGGAGTCATGCCAGATCACCTCGCTTTTTGTTGTTGAGCCGGGGAGCGATGGCCGGGAAGGTCGTTTGAGTGGACTTGTTCGCATGCACGACCTGCTTGCTGCTAAGATTGTGTGATGATCAATCGGACCAAACTGGTTCTAGTCCTTTCAACCCTGGCGCTATCAACCGCGGCCTTTCTGGCCCGCGAGCGGGGAAAGGCCCGCAATCGCCCGGTCTACGATGCAAACCTGCGGGAAGCTCGTATCACCTTCGAGGATTTCACAGCCACGCGATACGAGTCTGGCATTTTGACCAGTGTGGCCCGTGCAAAATCTGGTTATTTGCTTGAACCAAACATGCTGGAACTCTTTGGTGACGTGAGCTTCCGGACCCTCAAGGGTGACAGAAAGAAACAGTACTGGGAGCAGCTCTACTGCGAGACGGCAACCGCCTATTTTCGCTCCAACAGTTTGGCGCAAATGATCACGTCGTCCTCGATGGACCGCATTGATTTGCGTGGTTTTGTGAAGATTGAGACCAAGGGCATGACATTAGAAACGGATTCGGCTGTGTACACCCAGGCCAACGGAATCCTTCAATCGAGCGCCATGACTCAACTGAGTGGCCCGGGGCATAACTTGAAGGGCGAGGGTGGATTTTCCTTTGACCTGCGTCGGGAAGAATTAAACATTGTCGGTCCAATCAGGGGGGGAGGCAGCTTTGAAATGCCGTAATTCAAGCGGCGCCTTTGCGCGCACCCTTCTCCTTTCAATGGCTGTGGCGGCATGTGCTTCTGCAGTGGCTCCGTCCGCCCGGGCGGATCTGGTGGAGGAGGTTGAGGATCTTGACCGCCAGCCACGCGCCGACCAGCAGCCGACACCCAGCAGCAGTGATACCCCGTCGGCGGCTCCCCTTCGGTCCGAACGTGGGCCGGTGACACCGGCACCCAAACCGCAAGTTAAAAATAAGGCTGACGAGAAGACTGAAGATAAGGCTGAAGATCGGACTGACGATAAGGCGGGTGGCAAAGTCCGGGGTGAAAAACGACATAAGCCCGTCAAACGCGCGCCTATTCAGTTTGAAAGCAAGTCCCTTCAAGCCGTAAAAGACCAAAGCCGGGTTGTGTTACAAGAGGACGTTTTGATCACCCAAGGTGATTTCCGGCTTCAGGCCGATGAAGCGACCATTTATTTTGATAAAAAAACCCGTGAGGCGATGAAGGTCATCGCAAGCGGGCGAGTCAAGGCTTTCAAATCAGATGTCGAGTTAAAACAGCGCGTGAAGGCCGAGTGCAACGAAGCCGTATTCTACAATCAGGAACGGAAGATGGTCCTTCGGGGAAATGCCAAGCTCTGGCGCGGCGAAGATCTCGTTCGCGGAAAACAGATCACCTACGAACTAGACACAGGCTGGATCAAAGCAGATCGCGTTGAAGGCGTGGTTCAGCCTGGAGGAAAAAAATGACACCCATGTCTGAAAAACCATACAGCGGCGTTTCTCGCCTTGAAGCGGACTCGATCTGTAAGTCTTTTAAAAGCCGAAAGGTTGTGAAGTCGGTTTCTTTTGAGGTCTCTACGGGCGAGGTGGTTGGTCTTTTGGGGCCAAATGGAGCCGGTAAAACAACCAGCTTTTACATGGTCGTTGGATTGTTGTTTCCGCAGGAGGGCAGAATTTTGCTCGATGGCGAAGACATCACCCACCAGCCGATGCACATGAGGGCTCGCCGGGGTATCAGTTATCTGCCTCAAAACATGTCTATTTTCAGGCGCTTGACGGTCGAGGACAACCTACTTTCCGTGATGGAAGTGTGTGGCATCGAGCGCCATCAGCGTCAGGCCCTTCTGGCAGACCTGTTGGAGAAGTTTCAGATTGGAGGGATTGCCAGCAGCAATGGCGCGGCCCTCAGTGGTGGCGAGCGCCGGCGCGTGGAAATTGCCCGCGCCCTTATCATAAATCCTAAATTTCTTCTCCTCGACGAACCCTTTGCCGGGATCGATCCGGTGACCGTTCAAGAGATTCAAAAAATAATTTCACAACTTCGCAGCGACGGTCTTGGTGTTTTGATTACCGATCACAACGTGCGGGAAACACTTGGAAGTTGCGATAGAGTTTATATTCTAACAGGCGGTCAAATCACGGCCCACGGCAAGCCCGAAGAGGTCGCCGCCCATCCCGAAGTCCGTGAAACCTACCTTGGGGAAAATTTTCGCCTTTGAGGCAATAAATTTTCTCTACCCCCCGAAGTTGGAATTTTTCTTGCAGAGGGGCGACAATAGATTTGGAGCTTTCGCTCCTTGAGTCTTAACGTTTACAAAAAGGTTCCGCCCGCATGGCTTTCGACTTGCGACCGAAACTTGGGTTCCGTCAGGATGTCCTGATGACCCCCCAGCTGCAACAGGCGATCAAGCTGTTGCAACTTTCGCGCTTGGAATTGGAACAGTATGTAGAAACCCAGCTTGCTGAAAATCCAATTCTGGAAGAATCAGCTGGTGACGCTGAATCCCCCGAAGAGGCGGTTCATGCCGAGCGTGAACGCGAACAAACAGAGCAGCAGGCCGTTGAGCATCGGATGGAAGAGGCTCAAAATATCGTGGACCGGGTGGGGAAAGACGCTCCCGAAACGGTCGATTGGGAATCTCTCGGAAATTCTGATGAATACCAGTCGTCGGCCTCTGCAAGCTCCATTCGTCGTACAAACAGCGGCGAAGATGATCAGCCAAATTACGAAAATGTGGTCAGCCGGGCGACCTCGCTGAACGAGCACCTTATGGGTCAGGTTGGCGAGCTTGATTTTGACGAAAGCGAAAAAAAGATCGCCACGGTGATCATCGGTAATATTGATGACAAGGGCTACCTCACCGTCTCTGTCGAAGAGATTTCCGCTCAAGAGGGCTTCGCCCTTGATGAGGTCGAGGGCATCTTGGACACCATCCAGCGCTTTGATCCCCCGGGGGTTGCCGGGCGTGATCTGCGTGAATGCCTGTTGTTGCAGTTGCGTGCCGGAAAGTTAAAAAACGGAATCGTCGAGAAGATGGTCGAGTCCCACCTGCACCACCTTGAGACCCGCAACTACGCAGTCATTGCCAAAGCGCTAAAAATCCCGGTGGAAAAGGTCGTAGAGAACGCGGCAATCATTGGTGATTTAGAACCAATTCCGGGCCGGCCATTTGGTGCCGAATCGGCCCAATATATTGTGCCAGACGTTTATGTTTTCAAGCTCGGCGAAGACTGGGTGGTTTCATTGAACGAAGAGGGTCTTCCGCGTCTGAAACTGAATAATTATTACAAAGGGTTGCTCAGCAAAAAAGAAGCCCAGGGCAGCGACAAGACCTACCTTCAAGATAAATACAAGGCTGCAATCTGGCTGATTAAAAGCATTCAGCAGCGACAGAAGACGATTTTCCGGGTGGCGGAAAAGATCGTGGTCCGGCAAAAAGACTTCTTTGACCACGGAGTCGAACGGCTTAAACCGATGGTGTTGCGCGACATTGCCGAAGACATCAGCATGCACGAGTCAACCGTTAGCCGGGTCACAACCAACAAGTACATCCATACCCCACGCGGTATTTTTGAGCTGAAGTATTTCTTCAACAGTTCAGTGTCGAAGTCCGACGGGGACTCTGTCGCCAGCGAGTCGGTCAAACGCATGATTGCTGACCTGGTCAAGGTGGAGGACGTCAAGCATCCTCTTTCGGACCAGAAAATTGTTGAGCTGCTCGAACAAAAAGGTATTCAGCTTGCCCGCCGGACCGTGGCAAAATACCGGGAGCAACTCAATATTCTGCCTTCAAGCAGGCGGAGAAAGCACTACTGACGATGTCTGACGCCACGGCACCCGAACAACCCCTTCTGATCGTCGTCACCGGGTTGTCCGGAGCAGGGCTTTCAACAGCCATTCGCGCCCTGCAAGACAGCGGTTTTTACTGCATTGACAACCTTCCCGTTGAACTTCTTGGACAAACCATAGACCTGATCAAGTCGGGGTCTTATGCATCCCGCGGGTTTGCCTTTGGCATGGATATTCGGGACCAGAAGTTTGCCGCGTCATTTCCTGCCATGAAGGAAAAACTTTCCGAGAGAATCCGGATCGACATGCTGTTTTTGACGGCTGACGAAAAAACTTTGATGGCCAGATACGGGACTACCAGGCGCAAACACCCCCTCATGCCGCCTTCTGGCGGCAGCCTGTTGGAGGCGATTCGCCGCGAGAACCAGATGCTGGCTCCCATGGAACGCGCGGCTGACGTAGCCTTTGACACAACGACCTGGTCGCCGCAAACTTTGATGGCCGCCATTGAATCCCGCTATCACACGGAACTTGAGCCGCGTAAACTTCACGTCACAATCTCAAGTTTCGGCTTTAAACACGGTCAACTACGCCCGGCGGACATGATTTTTGACGCGAGGTTTCTGCCAAACCCCTATTTCGACCTTAAGCTGCGTGAGCGGTCTGGACTGGATCCGGAGGTTAAAAAAACCATCCTCCAGGACCCACTGGGCCGCGAATTCTTCAATCGTCTTGAGGATATGTGCCGGTTTCTCTTGCCGCAATTTTTTGCCGACGGAAAACATTACCTTCGCATCGGAATCGGATGCACCGGAGGCTATCACCGCAGTGTTTGTCTGGCCGAGGCCCTTGGGGAAGCCCTAAAGCGTAAAAAACAGGCAAATATCGAAATTGCTGTTGAGCACCGCGACCTGTTAACATCTCGCCCCTGAGGCGGTTATTTTTTAAATCCGCCCGGCGAATTTTCCAGCGCGAGCGGAGACCATTCATGACTGCATCCAGCCGTTTTGATTTCACACAGGCGTTGACCGCAGACGACAACTTTTCTTCGCGCCACCTTGGGCCGTCACCGGCGGAAGAAAAAGAGATGCTTGCAGCGATCGGTTTTGAATCCCTCGCACACCTGAGCGATTCAGCCGTCCCGCAATCCATCAAGCTGACCGGTCCGCTTCAGATGGATAGCCGACGCTCAGAAGTTGAGGCGCTGGAAGAGCTTCGCGAATTGTCTTCGGCCAATAAGGTGCTTCGGCCATTTATCGGGATGGGCTACTACGGCACACTGACGCCGCCAGTCATTCAGCGCAACATTCTGGAAAATCCAGGCTGGTACACCCAGTACACACCCTATCAGGCAGAGATCGCTCAAGGACGCCTTGAAGCCCTGCTCAACTTTCAAACCATGGTGTCTGATCTGACGGGACTGCCGGTTGCCAACGCATCTTTGCTCGACGAGGGAACTGCGGCGGGAGAGGCCGTAACGATGGCCTACGGGCTGCGCTCCAACGATCAAGCTCGCGTCGCCTTTGTTTCAAAAAATTGTCACCCGCAAACCATCGAACTGATCAAAACACGGTCGGAACCTTTGGGTATCGATGTTGTGGTTGGTGATGAGGCCACCGCAAAAATTGATGAGAATGTATTCGCTGTCATCCTTCAGTATCCAGCCACAAACGGTTCTATCGGGCATCCCGAGGCCACCATCAAATCGGCAAAGGCCGCGGGCGCCATTGCCATTGTTGCGACGGACCTTCTTGCTCTGACCATTTTGAAATCTCCAGGCGACATGGGGGCAGACATTGCCATTGGAAGTGCCCAGAGGTTCGGTGTGCCATTTGGATACGGCGGACCTCACGCGGCGTTCATTTCGACTGTTGACGCACACAAAAGAAAACTGCCTGGCCGTTTGGTTGGTGTTTCCAAGGACCGCGAAGGTCGCACTGCGATTCGCTTGGCTCTGCAAACCCGCGAACAACACATTAGACGTGAGAAGGCGACCAGCAACATTTGCACGGCGCAGGTTTTACTTGCTGTTATGGCCAGCATGTATGCGGTTTATCATGGCCCAAAAGGTTTGCGCCGCATTGCGAACCGAATTCATGGTTGGACCCAAGTCCTGGCCGGGGCGTTGAAGCTTGCTGGATTTGAACTCCAGTCTGAGGCCTATTTTGACACCCTCACAGTGGCTGACACCAAGGCGTCAGCGATCATCCGAGCGGCGCTTGAAAGCGGGATCAACCTGCGCTCCTTCTGGAGTGGTGAAACAAATCTCGTTGGTGTTTCGTTGGATGAAACCGTTACGGAACGTGAGCTGATTGCAATTGTCGCCGCCTTCATTTCCGGTGCCGGATCAGATGCCGACAGAAGTTCAGCGGCAACCAGAGCGGTGGATCTGGTTAATCAGGCAAAAGAAGTCGCCGCAAAAAAAGGTGTGTTTGCAGTTCCTCATGGGATGCTCCGCGCCGAGGGGTCGTATCTTACCCACCCGGTTTTTTCGAGCCATCACTCAGAAACAGACATGCTGCGCTACATCCGCAGCCTTGAGGCAAAGGATTTGTCCCTCACCCACTCGATGATTCCTCTTGGCTCTTGCACAATGAAACTGAATGCGACGTCAGAATTGATGCCGGTGACGTGGCCGGCGTTTAACGCCCTTCATCCTTTTGCTCCGCTGGATCAAGCCAAGGGCTACTCAAAATTGTTTCATGATCTTGAGTTTTGGCTTTCTGAAATCACCGGATTTGATGCGATATCACTGCAACCAAACTCAGGATCTCAAGGAGAGTACGCGGGACTTTTGGTCATCCGCGCCTGGCACCGGTCCAGAGGCAACGCAAACCGCGACGTCTGTATCATTCCCCAGTCCGCGCACGGCACAAACCCAGCCAGCGCCGTGTTGGCGGGGATGAAGGTGGTCGTTGTTGGTTGTGACAAACAGGGTAACGTTGACCTCGATGATTTGCGCGCTAAAGCCGCTGAGCACAGCAAAAACCTTGCGGCCTTGATGGTGACCTATCCCTCGACCCACGGGGTTTTCGAGGAACACATCAAAACCATTTGTGCTGTGATTCATGAACACGGCGGGCAAGTATACATGGACGGTGCCAACATGAATGCCCAAGTCGGACTTTGCCGGCCCGGAGACTTCGGACCCGATGTTTGTCACCTGAACCTGCACAAGACTTTTTGCATTCCCCACGGCGGCGGAGGCCCAGGTATGGGTCCCATTGGAGTCCGAAAACATCTGGCGGCGTTTCTACCGGGGCATCCGGTTGTGCCAATGGGTGGAGCCCAAGCCATCGGACCAGTTTCGGCAGCACCGTGGGGCAGTGCCAGCATCCTGACCATCTCGTGGATGTATATCCGGATGATGGGTGCAGAGGGGCTGACCCGCGCAACTCAAACAGCGATTCTCAACGCCAATTACATGGCAAGACGTTTGGCTCCGCATTATCCCATTTTGTATCAGGGCAAGCATGATCTCGTAGCGCACGAGTGCATCATTGACCTGCGCGATCTCAAGGCAAAAGCCAACGTCGAAGTAGAGGACGTCGCCAAGCGTTTGATTGACTACGGTTTTCACGCGCCGACCGTATCCTGGCCAGTGGCTGGAACCCTGATGATTGAACCAACGGAGAGCGAATCAAAAGAAGAACTCGACCGTTTCTGTGATGCCATGATTTCTATTCGCAAAGAGGTTGCGGAGATTGAGGCAGGCCAGGCAGACCGGACAAGCAATGTTTTGAAAAATTCGCCGCACACCGCTCAACTAGTGGCTGGCGACCACTGGCCGTATCCGTATTCGAGGGAGAAGGCCGTTTATCCAAGCCCAGCCACCCGAGCCAGAAAGTTCTGGCCGGCGGTTGCGCGAGTGGACAATGCACTCGGCGACAGGAATCTGGTTTGCTCCTGTCCCCCAGTTAGTGACTATTGATTCACCGCGTCAGTGCTCAGCAATAAAGGCTTCATATTCTTTGGCAGACATGAGGCCTGGGGCATCGCCAGACGGTGCGATCTGAATCAGCCAGCCATTTTTGTAGGGATCCGTTTGCAGTGATTCCGGGCTTTTCAAAACAGCCTGGTTCACTGCCGTGATTTTTCCAGAAACCGGCATGTAGAGGTCGGAAACTGTTTTGGTGGATTCGATTGTTCCGAACGAAGCCCCTTGCTTCAAATCCTTGCCAACCTCTGGAAGTTCAATGTGAACGATGTCACCGAGTTGCTCGACGGCATATGCCGTCACGCCAATTTTTGAGTCGGAAGAGGAGACCCACTCGTGATCCTTGGTGTACTTCAATTCGTTTGGAAAGCTCAATGTAGGGTCTCCCGTTACTTGGTTTTGGCAGAATATAGAGGCCTTTTCACAACCGTGGCAAGTTTTCTCTTGCCACGAATATCGACTTCAAGCTCGTCGTTTTCAACCACGCCCGCAGCAACCATGGCCATTCCACCGGCTCCCCCAACAGTCGGCAAAACCGAACCACTGGTCACAAATCCTGCGGGTTCTCCGCGCCAATAAACGGTCATTCCATGGCGCGGAATCCCGTCTTCTTTCATTTTTATGGCAACAATCTTTTGTTTGATCCCGTCAGCTTTTTGCCGAACCAAAGCATCTTTGCCAATGAAGGCGGGCTTAGTCAGTTTCACGGCCCAGGCCACGCCGGCCTCGAGCGGTGTAGTCTGGTCGTTCATATCGTTGCCGTAGAGCAGGTAACAGGCTTCGAGGCGCAACGTATCCCGGGCGCCCAAACCTACCGGCATCAATCCCGTCTTGGGAGCAGTTGCGAGCAGGGCAAGCCAAAGTTTTTCCGCGTGATCCACGGGCAGGTAAATTTCATAGCCATGCTCGCCCGTATAACCGGTGCGGGCCACAAGGCATGGGCGACCCGCGACATTCGCCTTGGTTATGTTGGTGTAAGGCAGGGTTTCAAGGGCGCTGCGGTCTGACGGGTCGACGACGGCGAGCATGGCGTCCAGACTCGTGGGGCCCTGAACTGCAAGCTGCGCCCACTGGTCGGACTCGTTTGTTGCCTGCACATCAAAGCCATTTGCGTGGGACGAAATCCATTCAAAATCTTTCGCCCGGTTTGCGGCATTCATGCAAATAAAAAATTCATCGATACCAATCCGGTAGACGATCAAGTCGTCAATCATTCCACCAGATTCGTTGAGAAGGCCGCTATACTGACCCTGGCCAGGCTTCAATTTTACCGCATCGTTCATGGTGATGTGCTGGACGAAGGCTTCCGCCTGTGGTCCCTTGATTGAGACTTCTCCCATGTGACTGACGTCAAAGATCCCGCATTTTTCACGTACAGCTTTGTGCTCGGTGAGAACGCTCGTGTAGCTGACAGGCATCAGCCAGCCACCGAATTCGATCACCTTGGCCCCGCAAGCCTTGTGCTGGCTGTAAAGGGGCGTCTTCATGGATGGGGTGTTGGTGTCGGTCATAATATTTCCATAGTCCTATTTTTTGGGTTCGCACCCGTCTGTTGTAAAAGATACGGCGAGGATTCCCGGTCCAGGTTGTTGCGGATGATGGCAGCCGTGGGGTTTCTTTCCGGGTGATTTTGTATCTTTTTTTCCATGGGGGCATTCTGCCATGGGTCTTTCCGTTTGTCCGTCCCGTTGTTAAGATGCAGCCATGTTAGGATATCGTCATGATTGATCTATCGGTTGTCATCATCACCCTCAATGAAGAGGCCCGGCTGGGGCGTTGTCTGGCCAGCCTACCCGAAGGCGTTGAAGTGGTGGTGCTGGATTCAGGGTCCTTGGACCGTACGCTCGAGATCGCCGGGGGCTACAACGCCCGGACCGCGACCCGCAGGTTTGATGACTACGCCAGCCAAAAAAATGCTGCCATCGCAATGGCTTCTCGCACGTGGATTTTGTCTATCGATGCCGATGAGGTTCTTTCAGAAACACTTTCTCGCGGAATTTCAAATTTTATCGGATCACCCGAAGCAAACGACTCCCGGGACTCGTACCGGCTGACGCGACGCCTTTTTTTTATGGGACGGGCGATGCGATTTGGAAAGACTTGTGATGCCCCGGTCAGGCTTTTTCGGCGTGGTACTGGAAAATTTCACTCGAAAATTCACGAACAATACCGATCAGAACCCGGATCAACGGGTAAGATTCGCCGGCGAAATTTTGGGAGTGGCGCCTGGATCTTGCATTTCAGTTATGAGGACCTCACTGACTATTTCAAAAAATTCAACAACTACACAAGTCGCATTGCGGAGCAGCGTTCCGAAAGTGAATTAAATCGGGTCGCATTTGCCGCGCATGTCACACGTCCCCTCTTTGAATTTGGTTCGCGTTATTTTATGAGGCTTGGTTTTTTGGATGGATACCCAGGCTATTGCTACGCCCTGCTTAGTTCCCTTTACGCCTTCGTCAAATATGCGAAGCGCATGGAACAAAACCTGAAATGAAAAAAATTTCGCAGGCACAGGCTCCCGTGATCGCGCATCTTTTGTCGAACCGCTGGAATTCTGCCATCACTGAATATGCGGTGCATGCCGCCCGGGCACTGCAACTGGCAGGATTTCGGCAGGTTATGGTGGCACTCAGGGGCAGTGCTGGCGCGCGGAGGGCAGCTTCTGCCGGGATCAGGGTGGTTGAGGTTGATGGTTTTTCGATGATGCATCTGCCGGAGATCGCGCGTGTAATCAATAAAGAATTTCTTGGTGGAAAATCTCTCAAGGCGGTCTTGGTCTACGGTGGGCCAGAGACGTTTATCTCGAAGTGGATCAAAGCCAGGCACGCGGGCACTAAAGTCATCCGTTTTCGCGGTGATGATCGCGATGCCGCGGCAAAATCCGGCGGCATCATGCAGAAGCTTTCGCAGGGCCACGTCGATATTTTGCTAACGCCGTCTGATTTCATCGCGCGGCGTTTGGATTCCCGTGCAAGAAAGGTGGAACCAGCGATCGATTTGGACAGGATTCACCGGGAAAAATCGGCGGATCCAGGGCCCGCCGGGCGGTCGACGTGTGTGATCCTTGGTCGACTCGACCCGGTGAAGGGTCACGGGCTTTTTTTTCGAGTGTTTGCCCAAATGCTAGCCCGAAAGGGCCAGGACCGTTACACCCTGGCCGTCGTTGGTGAACCACAAAATATTTCGCTGGAATCCCTCGAGCAGCAGGCGCGCGATGCTGGATTGACCGTGGGACGCGACGTGAATTTTACTGCCGCGCGCGTTGACAATATCAATTCCCTTTTATCGTCAGCCTGTGCTGGCGTTGTGTGCAGCACGGGTTCGGAAATTATTTGCCGCGTGGCGCAGGAGTTTCTGGTGTGTGGAACACCAATTGTGATTTCCGGGGTGGGATCTCTGCGAGAAATTCCGCTGCCTTGCGACGGGTTTGATTACGGTGGCCTCAGGTCCCCGGAAATTGAAGACGAGCTTTGGAATTTTCTGGAAAAATCGCGGGCAGAAAGCAGAGAAGTCCGTGAAGCCAGGGCCGGGGCCTCTGCAAAAAGATTCGGCCTGGAGGCAATGGCCAACAGCCTGTCCAGCGTCATTGCGGAGCTTGGTATCTACCCGATATAATAAAAAAATTCATATTTTTTTGCCGGAATTTAAAATCCAACCCGCACCGGCAATGATTTTTTCAGTCAATCTGTCGCTAACATTCTCTGATCTCGTGACGAATGATTCAGCAAGGATCTGAGGAGGTCCAGCTCATGAATAGATTTTCTTCAGCGTTGCTTGGACAGATCTTCTTTTTGTTGGCGATGATTTTAGTCCCGACTCTTCCGGCATCGGCACAAGATGTGGCGGCTGGTCTGAAGACCATTTACCTCAATGCGGACTATGCGCTGACAACCCACAAGAGCAAACTTGTTGAGTCAAACGACACAGGTACATCGCTTCGCTACAGCCTTGGATTCAATGTGGGCGATCAGAAGGAATTGGGTGTTGTCCTTCAAACGGAATCTTCTGCGATCAAGTTTTTGCTAAACGACACGTCGACGTCGCTTCTCTTCAGGGACACGCGGATCACTTACCGGCTCGGCTATTTTTACTTTGGGGCAATTTCGGGATACGCCGAGGCTGGAGCTGTCGCTGCCGATGGAACGGATATGTTCTCAGGGCGCGGCACGGGTTACGGCTATATCGCCGGCGCTTACCTTCCGATTGGCGGACGTTCCCTGCTGCAGATCGATGTCGCTTCGGTCAGCATCTCCAGCTTTCTTAACAAGGATGAGGCGGTCACAGTGGCCCTTGGATCGCGACTGGACATCGACATTTCTGGCCACATTCCGATTTCAAAGAAAATCATGACTCTGGATATTGGTTACAGGCAACGAACCCTGCCAATCGTGTACAACAGCGTTTCCTACGCCGAGACCATGCAGAAGACTTACATTGGATTCACGGTAGGCAACGAAATTTAATGATGACTCGATTGGTCCTGGATCACGCGGCTGGCCCGAGCCACCGGCGTGGTTTTGCTCCGTCGGCCTTTGCCACGAGTCCGCAGCGCTCCATGTGTTCTACGATTCGCGCCGCCCTGTTGTATCCGATTTTCAAGTGGCGCTGTAAAAACGATGCGCTGACCACGCCGTGGCTCTGTGCAATCTGCATTGCTTCGCTGTATTTGGGATCATCCTCAGTATCGCTTCCGGGCTGGCCTTCATGGTCTCCCGCTCGGTCCCTTTGAACCTCTTCGTCGATCCACGTCATGATTGAATCATCATAGGCAACGGCACCAGAGGCCTTGAGGCTGGCAACAAGTCCCAGAACCTCTTCGTCACCAACCAGGGCGCCTTGAATTCGTTCCAGGCGACCGGAACCTGGTCTTTGAAAAAGCATGTCGCCGCGTCCGAGCAGTTTTTCGGCGCCGACCTGGTCGAGAATCGTGCGGCTGTCATGTTTGGACACAACCTGAAAGGACAGTCGACACGGAAGGTTTGCCTTGATCACACCAGTGATGATGTCAACCGATGGACGCTGCGTCGCAAGGACCATGTGGATACCACTCGCACGGGCTTTTTGGGCGAGGCGTTGGATCGAGGACTCGACGTCCTTTGGGGCAGTCATCATGAGATCTGCAAGTTCATCAATGACCAGGAGGATATAAGGCAGACGCTCGATTTGATCCGATCCTGACACCAACCGGATCTCTTCGCGGCGCGAAGGACTGGCCTGGTCAAGAAACTGGTTGAAGCCCGCAATGTTTCGGACCGAAGCAAATTGCATGAGGCGGTACCGGCGTTCCATTTCGGCGGCAGCCCATTTCAAGGCGTGCGAGGCCCGGTCAGGCTCCGTGATAACGGGCATTAGGAGATGCGGAATTCCTTCATAAACCGACAGCTCCAGCATCTTTGGATCTACCAAAATCATCCTCACCTCGGCCGGGGATGACTTCATGACCACACTACAAATCAGTGAATTTATCGCGACACTTTTTCCAGCCCCTGTGGCACCGGCCATCAGCAAGTGCGGCATAGAAGTCAGGTCGGCACTCACCGGTTGACCGCTGAGGGATTTTCCCATGGCAAAAACCAGTGGGCTTGGGTTGTTCTGAAAGGACTCAGAGCGGATGATGTCGCCAAGGTAAACCGTCTCGCGGCGCGTGTTGGGAACTTGAACTCCAAGCGCTCTTTTTCCTGGCACGGGATTAATAAAGATGGAGTCCACCTTGAGGGAGAGTGCCAAGTCGTCAATAAGCCCGAGCACGCGGGATTGCTTGACTCCTGCATCTGGTTGGAACTCGAACACCGTAACGACTGGGCCGGGTTGATAGCCGATGATTTTTCCCGCAACTCCAAAATCAGAAAACGTTTTGGTGAGCGAGGCAGCGGTTTGCTCGATATCTTTTTGCGAGGGTGCTGCGGCCGACGAATCCTTGGCTTTTGCAGCGGATTGGAAAATTTCAGAGGGTGGGATGTTGTATTTTAGGGGCTTAGCCGGCTGACGACGGGAGTCCGGCGAGTCCTTTGACTTGATGATTTCCTGGTTGAAATGGACCTCTTCGACAAAATGCTGGTCCTCATGGAATTCAAAGGGAGTCGATTCAATTTGAGTCTCTGGAATGGCTCGAATCGAGGGCAGGGTCGCGTCACCCTCACTGCGGGCTCCCCTTCGCCGCAACGTTGCCGAAACCATGCGGACGATTGGACGGTTGGCGATCAAAATCAGAGACGTTAAGCCAAGCACCACAAAAGCAAGCATGCTGCCTGCATGCCCGAGCATGCTCGCAGCCTTAGCCGACAGAAGTTTTCCGATCAGTCCGCCGGCAGAAATGGGAATGCCGCGCCAGTCAATCTCACCGCGGACTGTGTCCAGCGCGGCGCTGACAACGACGATCAGGCAGAGGATTCCGAGACCCTCGGCCCACGCGTTGGTGGTGGGGTTAAGGCGCTGTTCCAATTCCACGACAGGGAATTCGGTCTGGCGCCGTCGCCATCCGCGGGTTGCCGTGAGTGCGATGGCGACCGGGGTCAGGAAAGATGCGCAGCCGAGGAAGAAAAAGCAAAATGACGCCAGCCCTGCACCAAGGCTTCCCGCCAGATTGGACACCCTCGTGGCCGGAGGCCAGGTGGCCGCAAAATAACTGCGATCGGCAGGATTGAAGCTGGCGAAGGCCAACCCAAGAAAGAGGGCAAAACCGAGCAATGCGAGGAACGACAGGTCTCCAAAAACAGAGCTGCGGCTGGCGTTTCTAAAATCGGCAACGAAGGCTCTCTTGATGCGCAAGAGAATAGAGGCCGGGGAAGTCTGCGAGGTGGATGACATGGGCCACTCCTTTGGCCTTTAATTGTAACTTAATATGGCAAGAAAGGATCCTTCCCCTTTGCGACGCTCAGGGTCAGGATGACGGTGACCAGGAATGATTTCAGTTCAAATTGCGCTTGAGTGCGGAGCCCCAGAGTTCAAGGCCGCATTGGTAGATCATAAATAACGCGAGTTTTTCGTTCTGCGGCAGCGAATGAACGCGACTGCGGATGATGTCAATGTTGTTGAGGCGAAGAAGCCTGATCGCCCGGCCTTCAATTTCTCCGCCGAGTTCCGTGGCCCAGTTGCCTTGAGCCATGGTCTGGCGAAACGCAACGAGATCGGCATCCTGGAAAAGGATATGGTTGCCCCGGATGCCCTCTTCATAGATGACGTGCCAGATTTGCGGCAGCCACTCGAAACCGTGTGGGGTCGCCATCATTCTTTCAATTGCCGCCCGGTAATCAGCCATCTTGTTTAACCCCCTAAAGTTCAACCTGACGGCACATAATGCAAGTCGATCGCCAGCGGTGGGTTAGCGGATATTTTATGTAAATATCAATTAGTATTGACATATTTTTTGGTGGTGGTGCGGATTCCGGTAGGTCGGGCGGACGGGCTGCTGATTTTAGCGGGCTAGTGACTGCACATTAGACAGGCTCAGAACAGGGTCGGTTGATCGTTCTGGAAAAGGGGGCGGACCTTCGGGCAAAGGGTCTTCATTTCTTCGACGTAGCGCTTGGCATAAGGCCCCGTGAAGTAGAGTTCTTTTGGTCCGACTGCGGCAATGACTTCCCGTAATTCCACGCCGTCGCAGGCGTTGCTGAAATAGAACCTCTCGACGTTGCGCTTCATCGAAGGCGAGAGTTGGGCTTCGCCGGAGGTTTGTTCAATCAGGAAAACGGGGCCTTCTGGCAACCGCGCCCGGAACTGGCCTGGTTTGGTCGGAGCCGGCCAAATGACGGGTTTGTTTCGGTGCGCACTTCGCGCCGAGTAGGGAGTGTATTTGCCGAGGGGAGAACCGCAGGCCTCGTAGACTTTGTTGATCCGGTAGATCTTTGGATGCACCGCAACCGGAATGCCCTCGTCACTGAGGATTTTCGTTAACTCCTGGGCTATGGCGGCCGGCCTGCACAAAATCGTAGGGCATTGGCCATTTTTCAGCGTTGATTTAACGGCCTCGAGGAACCGTTCGCGCTCTTTTTTCCGGTTCGGCAGCGCCTGATTCGGATCAGGATGGTAGGCATTGAGAATCAAGGTATGCGCTTTTTTCAGCTGCATCTGGCGAACTGTGCCGCTTTTTTGAGTTTGCAGATAAGGCGCATATAGAAGGCGTCCCTGCTCGGTCTCAACGTAAAGAGAGGCACCACCAAGAATCCCACCCGAGGGCAACAGCTCCATCCTCAATCTGCCGATGGAAAACGGACGGTTGTATTGGCAGACAAGGGCATTGTGGGTGTGCGGGGCGTTTTTCTGTGCCGCAAGGATTTTCAGCGTTTCTTCGGTGGTGATGATTTGTGGGACCTTCACCTTCATCTGGATTTCGGCAGAGGACACAAAAGATAGTTGTCCGTTCACCTTTGAATCAAACCACAAGATTGAATTAGACAAATGAATCCCGTCATCCGTTGAACGGATGGGGATCGAGCCCGCCTTGGCAGGTGCGGATTGTCCTTTTGGTGCCACCATAGTTTTGTGACTATAGACACCGTGGGAAGCCTTGGTCAAGGCCACAGGATCGAAGGAAAATCCATTATTTCCTTCGGGTTGACGGAGCCAGGGGCCCGGTTGAGGCTTAGCGGCGGTTTTCGGCCGGGGTCCGGTTTGCGTACTTGGAATAATAGGTAAGGTGCCAATAAAACTCATCAAAAGGGGCCAGCCCCTCGGTGGATCCGCCGTTCAATTCGCGGTAGAGGGCAATGTAGTCTTGGTAACGTTTTGCGATAACGTCAAAAAGAACTCTGCGATTTTCGTATGTTATACCCAATTTTTCCCCCTGAGACTGGTATCGGCAGTTTCTGAAAAAAAATGAACGGCTTTCTTCTAAATAGCCTAAAAAGTTGAGCAAATCCCCAATGAGGGGTTAAATTGCCCACATGAATCTTGTCCTGATTGCCATGGCTGCTGGAATTTTAATGGCACTGGTTGTTTTGGCGACTGGTTTTGACCATGCTTTCAGCCAGTCCGGACGGTTGCGGGCGACGGATTACCGGGCAAGGCGGCGGCTCATTTTGGAGCGCCTGGAACAGCTGTCATTCAGAGTAGAGCGGCTGGCAGCAACCGTTGCGAACAAGTCGCCAGGAAGTTTGGCTCATCTGGAGCGTCTGGTTTCCAGCTTTGAACTTATTGTATTGGCATTTGGCCAACTGCCCCCATTTGGCACCGACCCCAGCCAACTCGATTCGGCAGAATTTCTCGTTAAAGACACGGAAGACAGGGCCACTGAACTCGAGATTCTTTTGGGACTTCGTTCACCAACGGCCATCACTCGCATGGCGAGCCTGCTTCGCGATGGCATTGCGCGGGCAACGAACCGTCCTGTGCCAAAAGCTGCGACGCCAGATCGCGGCTGCTATTTTTGTTCACGTCCATTTCATCTGGATCTAGAAAAATTTTCACAGGTCAAGGTCAGGCTTGAAGGCGCAACGCGCGATGTTTTCTCCTGCGGTCCTTGCAAGGATAAACTTGAGGAGACCAAGAAAATCAAAGTATTGTATTTCCTTCACGACGGGCAGCCGACCCACTGGTCCCAGCTGCCGGGATATGTGCCCTCGGAATCCTATTGGGACATCAACGGGAAGGTTGGCGAAAACCCGGGGTCAGGAGCAGAGGAAAAATCAAAGGGCCGCCTAAGGCTGATAGAGACGAAGACAGACCGGCTGGACTGACCGGCAAATAAGATCGCTTGGTATCGAAATATGAATTTATCAAATCGGATGCAGAACAGGGGGCGTTGAGATGAGTAAGAAGCCAGTTCGGGTTGCAGTGACAGGCGCGGCGGGACAAATCGGTTACAGCCTTTTGTTTCGGATTGCATCGGGCGAGGTTTTTGGACCCGAAACTCCCGTCGAGTTGAATTTGCTTGAACTTCCGGTTGCCATCAAGGGGGCAGAAGGCACCGCCATGGAGCTGGAAGATTGTGGCTTCCCCACCCTTTCCAAGATTAATATTTTTGATAACGCCGACGCAGCGTTTGAAGGAATCAACTGGGGCCTTCTTGTAGGGTCAAAGCCGCGCGGTCCAGGCATGGAACGCAACGATTTGATTCGTGACAACGGACCCATTTTTGTTTCCCAGGGCAAAGCACTTAATCGCGCTGCGAGTGACGTCAGGGTCGTGGTTGTGGGCAACCCTTGCAACACCAATGCTCTGATTGCTCTGCACAACTGCCGCGAGGTGCCTGCAACGCGCTTTTCTGCCATGACCATGTTGGACGAGAACCGGGCGAAGGCCATGATTGCCAAAAAGGCCGGACTCAACGTCGGCGAAGTTCGCAATTTTGCGATTTGGGGTAACCACTCAAGTACGATGTACCCGGACTTTGAACACGCAACCGCCGGGCAAAAATCAGTTGTCGATGCCGTGGGCGGCCGCGCCTGGCTCGAAAACGAGTTCATGGTTGGAGTTCAAAAGCGCGGCGCTGCAATCATCGCTGCCCGCGGCAAATCGTCTGCGGCTTCGGCAGCCTCTGCCTGCATTGATCACGTTAAGCACTTTATGGAAAAGACCCCTTCAGGCAAGTGGTTCTCGGCGGCAGTGCCAAGTGACGGCAATTCCTACAACGTCCCGGCGGGCTTGATGTTCTCGTTCCCGGTTCATTCTCACGGCGACGGCAAGTATGAAATTGTTCAGGGCGTGAATCTTTCAGAATATGCTCGCAAAAAAATTGCAGATACAACGAAAGAGCTCTTGGAAGAGCGTGAATTGGTAAAAGAGTTGTTGGTTCGTTAAACGGACAAGACTGGAGTTCAATATGTTTTCTTGGGCAAAACGGTTTTTTCTTTTCGCCGTCGTCAACATCCTGATCATCGTAACCATTTCGCTGGTACTCAATCTGTTGGGTGTCCAGCCCTACATGACCGTCTACGGAATTGATTATGAGCAGTTAGCCGTATTCTGTCTGGTTTGGGGTGGCGGCGGAGCCCTGATTTCTCTCTGCTTGAGCCGGATCATGGCTAAGATGATGATGGGCGTGAAAGTCATCGACCCCAACACGACGGATTCCGTTTTGCGGGATCTGGTCATGACGGTCCACCGGTTGGCCCGGGCCGCAAACCTTCCGGCGATGCCCCAGGTTGGGGTTTACGACAGTCCGGAAATCAACGCATTTGCCACTGGGCCGACCAAGAGCCGCGCCCTTGTCGCGGTGTCATCGGGGCTCCTTCAGCGGATGGGCAAAGCCGAGGTAGAGGGCGTCTTGGCCCATGAAGTCGCCCATATCTCGAACGGGGATATGGTCACGATGACCCTGGTGCAAGGCATTGTTAACGCCTTCGTCATGTTTTTTGCCCGTGTCCTGGCTTTTGCCTTGGCCAATGCCATGCGCAGCAACAATGACGAGCGCAGTGGTTCGAACTCTATGGTTCAGTTTATCGCTACCATGGTGTTTGAGATCCTTTTCAGCCTTTTGGGCATGGTGGTGGTCGCCTACTTTTCGAGGGCGCGTGAATTCCGTGCCGACCAAGGTGGAGCCGGCCTGGCTGGGCGCGACAAGATGATTGGGGCTTTGGAGGCCCTGCGAAGGGGCACCCAGACGATTGATGACAGCCATCCGGCGCTGGCGACTCTGAAAATTTCGGGCCGCCCAGCAGGTTTCATGGCCCTTTTGGCCAGCCATCCGCCGCTGGAAGTCCGGATTGACCGCCTGCGCCGAATGGTTTGATGCATTGGATTGACGAGACGGTTTGACCGTCTGGATTGCATTTGTTAAGTGAGAGGTCTGAATTCTCTTTGGGATCCCGGGGAGGGATGGCCGAGTGGCTGATGGCGGCGGTCTTGAAAACCGTTATGCGCGAGAGCGTATCGGGGGTTCGAATCCCTCTCCCTCCGCTCCTGAAGTTTGTTTTGTGCTGCATGTTTCTGCTGGAGAGATGGCCGAGTGGCTTAAGGCACCGCCTTGCTAAGGCGACATACGGGTAACTGTATCGAGGGTTCGAATCCCTCTCTCTCCGCCAGCATTTCCCCCCTACTATGACTATAACTATGCAAAAGAATGTCATCTTAGTTGTTCCTTGCTTTAATGAAGCCAAGCGCATCGATTTGCCTGCATTCGCCAAGGCCCCGGAAAACGTGGGCTTTGTTTTTGTCGACGACGGATCAAAAGACAACACGTCAGCGGTCATTGAGGCGGGCAAGCCGTCGGGATCCGCCTTGCTGCGCCTGCCGCGCAACGCGGGCAAGGGTGAGGCTGTTCGCCAGGGGATGCTTCACGTTCTCGCCAATCCCGCGCCCTTTCCTGGGGTCAAGTGGGTCGGCTTTTGGGATGCAGATCTTGCAACCCCGCTGACGGAAGTTCCAGGCCTGGTTGAGGTCCTTGAAAAGTCGGGGGCGGATTTGGACGCGGTTTTTGGGTCGCGAATCAAGCGATTGGGCGCAAGGATCGAGCGCTCCCTCAAGCGACATCTTCTGGGGCGTTTTTTTACCACCATCTCAGATTCCATGCTTCACCTGTCGGCCTATGACACCCAGTGTGGCGCGAAGATTTTTAAGTTTGACGCTGTGGCAAAGGCGTTTGCCCAACCATTTGTGTCTCGTTGGATTTTTGACGTGGAGATTTTGCTGCGTCTTGGCCGTCACCGCGTGGTGGAACATCCGCTTTCCGTATGGTGCGATGTGCGCGGCAGTAAACTCAACATTCCAGCGACTTCCTTCAGGATCATAAAGGACTTGTGGATCATTAGGGGGCGTTACCGGAAATGAACTTAAATCCTTGGGTCAGTCTGCTTTTGGCCGGCCTTTTTGAAATTGGCTTCACAACTTGCATGAAACTTTCAGAGGGTTTCACCAAAACCGCCTTTGTGGCCGGGTTTGTTTTTTTTGCGGTTCTCAGTTTTAGTTGCTTGTCGGACGCCGCAAAGGTGATTCCGCTTGGAACATCCTATGCAGTTTGGACGGGTCTCGGTGCATTTGGAACGGCTCTGGTCGGTGTGTTCTTTTTTAATGATCCGGCAAGTCCGGCGAGGATCGCGTTTTTGATCCTTTTGATAGGATCCATCGTTGGCTTAAAGTTGGTTTCTGACGCGGGTTATTGAAGGAGTGTCGGGCATGAAAATCGGAATCATATCGGGCAGTCACCGCAAAAAAAGTCAGTCGCGCAAGGTCGCAGATTTTATGGCCGGGCGAATGATTCAAATGGGCCAGGAGATAAAGCCCTGGCTGTTGGATCTTGCGGAAGCGAATTTTCCCATGTGGGACGAGGGCGTCTGGAGCGGCGAAGAAAAGTGGAAAAAGATCTGGTCACCGATCGCTCAAGAGCTAAGTTCCTGCGACGGATTTGTGGTGATCTCTCCAGAGTGGAGCGGCATGGCGACGCCGGCACTAAAGAATTTTTTTCTGCTGGCCTCCAGCCGCGAGCTTGGCCACAAGCCTGGTCTGATCGTAACGGTTTCTTCCGGGATGGGCGGCTCTTTTCCGGTCAACGAGATCAGGACGTCAGGTTATAAAAATACTCGGATTTGCTACCTGCCCGAGCACCTTGTCATTCGCAATGTCGAGAAACTTTTAAATGTTGTTCATGACACCGATGTGACCCCTGACGATCAATACATCCGCGGTCGCATTGACTATGCAATCAGACTTCTAGCCGAATATGCGAAGGGGCTGAAAATGGTTCGCGACAGCGGACAAGTTGATCACAAGACCTACCCCAACGGCATGTAACAAGCCACGGTGCTAGAGCTTGGAAATCACTCCCAGCTTGAGTTGAGTCAAGGTTCTAGTTCTGGTTTTCGTTAAGGATTCATCAGAATCTTGAAACTTGCCCTGCGATGCCGCGACAGCAAAATAGGGCATAAACCTTTCGCCGTAGCGCATAAATCGCCCGCCAACAGACAAAGACTTTATGTTGTCATCGATGTCAGAGACATCCTTGATCGAAGCCGAGTTGCCTTTCAGGTTTGTTCCACCCTGTGTGATGTCGAACCATTGCCAGCGTAGGAATGGCGTCCATTCGGTATAGGAGTATTCGATCAGACCGTTGGCGTAGTTGCGCTGATGTATCGTTTTCTCGCCATTGTTGATCTGTGCTTGAAGGTCGACAGCGCTTTGAATGTAGGTAAGCCAAGGGCCTGCTTTGTATAGCCCTCCAAGCGACACGATCCGCGAGTGTCCAGCATCATAGGTGGCAAGTTGTAGCAGGGGTTTCCATGCCGTTCCGGCCAGAGACTCCAGTTGCAACTGCAGGCTGGCGGCGGGTTGAGTTCCGGAGGAGAAGTAGCCGCCGCTGGTGCGGTTGCCCATGTCATCACTGACCACCTTGACGTCATCAAAAAGCTGGACGCGCCAGTTGACGTCTCCTTTGTGGGCCAGTTCAAACGTTTGTTTGCTGTAGCCACTTAGGACAGTCGTTGCGCCCATCGTGAAGGGGAAAGCACTCGTGCCCACGTATTCGGCAAGTGAATTGGGCCATTCGTAACCGGAAATATAATTCCAGGTTTTGCCCGAACCAATGCTCCAGTGTTCATCAAGACGCAGGGTGAGCATTGCATAATCGAGCGCTTGTTTGGCAGTGGGCTCAAAGGCGAGGCGTACAAAGAAAGAAACGTCAGGCGAAAGGTCACCGGTGAACTTGAGCTTGGCCCTTTCCACCGCCATGGCAGCAAGGCTTTTTGGCTTGTCTGCGGGATCAACCTTGGCAAAACCTCGGTTGGCATACGTCAGTCCTGAACGAAACTCGTGGCCTATCTTTGGCCAGGCCACGGGTTCTGTGCCCTTGAGCAGGCCTTGGCCAAATGCCGTTGAAACACTCGTTGCCGCAATAACGGTCAGAATTTTTTTGGATAGTTTCATGCGATGCTCCTTGCAACCAGATAGGCCACCGTAACCGCCAAAAAATATAAGCCATCTCCTGGGCTCAAGAGCATAGCAATCTCTTGAGCCCATCGCATCATTGCCGGGGTTCATGCCGCGTCTCGCGCAGGCTCCAGACGCTATTGCGCAAGTCATAGACAAACCAACGGATGTCAGGCTCCCACCCCAAAGAAGACTCGGCAACATTGCGTCCGCGCCCAAGTAGCTTCACAAGATTGTGTGCATGGGTTTCAATCAGCTGTTTGGAAACGTCGCTGGAGCCAGCCGCGGGATAAACGGCAGCAAGAAGTTCATGGCGCCCGATTGTGTGACCGGGCGCGTCAATGAAGGCCTTAAACAGCCTAAACAAAAGGGGACGCTGGCTCATGGTGACCCTGCGCTGTCCGCAGTGCACCTGGCATTCGCTGTACCAGATTGGGGGAAGGGCCTGGCGTTGCAGTTTGTTTCGTGGCCGGCGATTCATCTGACGCGAAAGCTCGTCAGTGTAATGGGCAAGTTCCATCACCCTTGATTGAATTCTGCTAAATACGGCCATGGAGTTTTCTGATTTTTCGTTTTGCATTTTTTTCCTCACTTCTGGTTCATGGCCCCGTCACGGGACGGCGCCGGCGTTGACGGGCACCTTTGACGGGACCCGGTGGCAGAGGCAAGGGCAGGAGAAAGCCTTCAAGGTGAGATCTTGTCTGATTCTGTATTAAAAACAGTCCCTTGGGATTATGTTTCGTGCACCGCCCCGGCAGGTCATGTAGAGCATCAATGCCGACGAGAATTCATAGAAACTCGTCAGGAAACCCATAGACGGCTGGAGGGTTGGGAGTTATACGGGCCTCGTTTGGGCTGTAACAGGTAACTTTTGACAGGCACAAAATGAGTCAAAAACACTATCAGCAAATTCCGGCTAAATTGACCGAGGGGCTTGATCGGTTGAGCTGCTGGCAACCCTATTCACCTGGCATGTGCAATGGTTGCCTGTCGTATTGCTGTCACTTGCCGGTGGAGGCAACAGCTGAAGACATGGTTCGCCTTGGTCTGGCGGTCGACGGTGAATACCGGGAATCGCCAAAAAGGCTGTTTAAAAAACTTTTGGCTCAAAAAGTAGTTTCGAGTTTTCGAGTGAAAAGCGGATTGTTCACCCTCGCGCAAAAGTCCGACGGAAGTTGTGGTTTTCTTGGCGCGGATCGCCGTTGCACGGTCTACGAAAAAAGACCCGAGGTGTGCCGGCGTTTCCCAGACATCGGCCCACGTCCGGGCTTCTGTCCGGCGCGTAAGTTTAGTCCTTCAAAGTCCGTGCGACCGGCTTAAGGCGTGTCGAGATGATTGCTGCGAGGGCGGTCAGTGAACCCGCCGCGTAAAACGGCCAGCTCGGGTTCAACTCAAAGATGGCTCCGGCAGAGGCTGGACCGAGTACCCTACCCAAGGAAGCAATCGATTGGTTTAGTCCAAGGGTACTGCCCTGCTCTGATGGATGTGCGGCACGCGAAACCATGGAAGAATTCGACGGATTGAAAAGTCCGGAACCGGCAGCAAGTATGACGGCAGTGGCCACCATCAACGGAAAGATGCCTGTATTTCCTGCCAAGGGAATGCTGACCATGGCCAGGGTCAAGAGGACCAGACCAGATTTTGCAAGGGTTTGCTCGCCAAACTTTTTGGACAGTCTACCAATCATGAAGCCTTGGATTGAAACGGCAGTAAAGCCAACGACTACCAGATAAATGGCTGTCATTTGCGACGCCATTTGTAGGCGTGTTGGCCCGTCATGTTGAGTGCCAACCCAAATTTTTTCGATAAATAATCCGATCACCTGTTCCATAATGGCAAAGCCAAGGGTGTATACGAAAGTCATTGTGAACAGGGTGGCAACGTTGGTCTGCCGTGCAGCATGCTTCAGTGCAGCAATGGAAAGAAGGCGGCGCCCCGGCGCGGAGGGCACGCCCTTTTTCAGCGTTTCTGGCAGCATGAATGATGCAAAAGCAAGGTTGCATAGAGCAAGCCCTGCTGCAAAAAAAGCTGGCAATACTGGTGAATATTGGCCAAGGATGCCGCCAATAGCTGGACCAATAATAAAACCGAGGCCAAAGGCCGCACCGATCAACCCCATGCCTTTGGCGCGGTCTTCAGGTTTTGTGACGTCGGAGATGATGGCCTGGGCAGTACCGAGGTTCGCATTGCCAAATCCGGCGAGCATCCTGGCTGCGAAAAGGGTCGCAAGGGTTTGGGCAAGACCAAAAACAAGGTGGCCAACAGCACTGACGGCCACGCTGAATAGAATGATCGGGCGGCGTCCAATGCGGTCAGAAAGTCGTCCCCAAAACGGCGCAAAAAGAAACTGCATGAGCGAGTAGGACGCGCCAAGAAGGGTGACTTGGGTGGCAGTGGCTCCGAAGTTTTCGACGTAAAAGGGTTGGATTGGGATCATGATTCCGAAACCCAGGAGGTCCAGAAAAATGGTGAAGAACGCGATCAATAGTGGTTTTGAATTTTTAGATTTCATCAAATAGGGACCATGTTTCCAATCAGGGGAACGGGTTGACCCAAAGTAGATCACTGGCAGCCCCGTGGCAACCGGGTTCGGGCAAGACGCGCTATAATAAACAGGCCAATGGAGGCTCGACTAACATGCCAGTTAAAAAATCAGTCAAAGTAGCACCGAAGAAAATAACTGTAAAACCGACGATGTCGACCAAGCCCGTGATCAAGGCGCCGGTTGAGCCAGCTTTTTCAGTTGGGCACGTCGTCGAATCCTTGCGTTCCATGATCCGCGGGCCAATTCCAACAAAGGCGGCAGCCGTTGAGGTGAAAGCCATCCGATTTGACTCGCGCCTCTGCAGAAAAGGCGATGTTTTTGTGGCCCTGCAGGGTGAGCAAACCCACGGGCATGATTTTATCGCGCAGGCGGCGAAGGCCGGAGTATCTGCGATTGTTTGTGAACGCCCCAGGCCAGAGGGCCTTGCAGAAGCGGTAACCTACATCGAGGTTGAAGATGGCCTACTTGCCTTTCGTAAGTTGACAGCCGCCTGGCGTGCCCGGACTAACATTCCGGTGATTGCCGTTGCCGGCAGTGTAGGAAAGACAACCACCAAGGATCTTCTTGCGGCAATGCTGTCTGGGAAATTCAAGTCGCTGCTCAAAACTGAGGGTAGCCAAAACGGTTTCACAGGCATTCCCGTGACGCTTGCGGGTCTTTCCAAGGAACACAAAGCCGCGGTGATTGAGGTCGGAATCGACGACGTCGGCGCCATGGCGCAACACCTTGAGCTGGTGCGGCCCACCATCACGATTGTCACTGCCATAGCGCCCGAGCATTTGGAAAAGCTCAAGAACATTGACACCGTTGCCGCCGAAGAAGGCCTTGCTTTAAAGCGCACGGCGGCCACAGGCGGCATTGCCGTGATCAACCTTGATGATGAGCACTGCAGGTCGCTGGTGAATTCGATCAAGGCAGAAAACCGGGTCGGCTTTTCCTTGTACCCAAAACTGAAACCACGGCCGGATGTATTGGTAGGCCGTATTTCCCAAGACGGACTTTCCGTGGAGGTTTCGGGGGATATCCGCGGACAAAAGTTTGTGCGCGAGAAATTTATGCTCCCGTTACTTGGCAAGCACAATGGAATGAATCTGCTCGGTGCAATCTGCACGGCATCCGTGGCCGGAGTTACGCCTGACGAGATGCGCAAGGGGCTTGAGTCATTCAAACCTGGCTTTGGGCGTTCCCGGATCGAACAGCTTTCAAGCGGTGTGCTGGTCATTTGCGACTACTACAATGCCAACCCCGCGTCGGTCTCGGCGGCGCTGGACCTGCTGCGCGATCGGTCGACCATCAAGGGACGCCGTGGAAAAAAATATGCGTGCCTTGGCGATATGCTGGAGCTCGGCAAGGATGAGGAGCTTTTGCACCGCCGATTGGCTGACAAGTTGGCGGCAACGGGCGTGGACAAGGTTCTTTTGTTTGGAGAACGGATGAAGTGGCTTGCCGATGAACTGAGGCGCCGCAAATTTGAAAGTGACGTAGAACATTTTGAGTCACACGCCACCCTCTCAGATCATTTGAAAGAAACCCTGCGTCCAGATGACTATGTTTTAATCAAAGGGTCTCGGGGCATGGCTATGGAACGGGTCTGGGAAATCCTTCAAAGCCCTGTGGGACAAGACCTATAGAAGTAGTTTTTAGTTTTTGCTGACAGCGCCAAAACGATTCGATACCATGAACCCAAGTATGCGAAAAAGCTCAGTAACTTGACGCAAATTGGGGCGAATCCATGGCGAAGATCCATTGGATATTCGGGGCGTTTATAACGCCACTGATGGTTTCTGCTGCAGCCTTGGCAGGAACCTACGAAGATATTGCGCGCCCTTTCTCCTACGAACTTTATACATCTGATGTTTTCCCGTGGATTGACGGGACCCGCCGGGGCGAGATCAACGATTCGGCTGGTCGAATGGCTGATGGCTTAAAGAAATTTATCGACTCCACAAATAAGCATATCGAAATCGCTGTTTACGGAGTTCAAAAACAAGAGTGGTTTCTGGATTCGCTGCGCTACTTGAAGCGTCGCCCCAACGACGTAACGGTGGAAGCAGTCGTCGATCAGCGCCAAGGCGAAGTTGATGATTGGGATCCGGAAAATTTTGATTACCCGGACACGGCGAAGATGGCTGGGCTTCTTGGGTCAGAGTCGGTAAAACCCGACATCGACCGGCGCGGCAATGCCAACGTCAACTCGATCATGCACAACAAGTTTATCGTGATTGACCGCAAGAAGGTTTGGCTTGGCAGCGCAAACATTTCCCACACCGACGTTGGCAGTGAGTACAACGCGAATATCGCAATGGTGGTGAAAAATCCTGAGATCGCCCGGATTTATTCTGATGAGTTCCGCCAGATGTTCAAGCACGGACGTTTTTCATCGTCAAAAAATCCGCGGACCGAGCAAAAACCGCTGCGCTTTGCTGACGGCACGATTGTAGAAGTGTTTTTTTCACCGCAAGACGATCCGATGAATCGCGCCATTTTGGAATTCATTCGACGGGCCAAGAGGTCTCTCGATATTTCCATGTTTTTTCTGACGGACACCAAGGCTGCGACGGCTCTGAAAGATGCCGTCAAGCGCGGCGTAAAGGTTCGGCTGATTTACGACGCCCTTGCGGGATCTCACGCGGCATCGAAACACAGCTGGTTGCGCGATCAGGGAGTCGACGTTCGGGTTGAAAACTGGGGCGGGAAAATGCACATGAAAGCTGCAATTTCAGACGGCACGGATGTGTTGCTTGGGTCCCTGAACTGGTCATCTGCAGGGTCGATGAAAAATGACGAAAACACGCTGGTGATTCGCCATAGCCAAGTACTTGGGGGCGAAATGCTGACTTACTTTACGTCCCTTTGGGACGCTCTCGCGCCTGCCGATGGTGGCGGCAGTGATCGTCGGGCTGGCCGCAATCCTTTGCGCGACCCCCGGGCAGAGGGCATTGAATCGATCAACTCTTGCCATGATGGCATTGATAATGATCATGACGGTTCGATTGACGCCGATGACGACGGCTGTTCGATTCGCTAGGCAGCAGCCACACCCATTACAATCAACGTCCGGTCGTCCGGTAGCGGTGTTTTGTCAAAGCCCGAAAACTGCAGGAACAATGCCTTTATTTCCGACGCAGTCTCCGCAGGCGCATCGCCATTAAGATTCTGACGCAGAAAACGCACAAGATGGGCAATCTGTTGGCTGGTCGTGAAGAAACCATCGGTCGCAATCAATAAAAATGATCCGGGCTGCAGACGCATCGCAGAAAGTTTGCGATTTGGCAGGATAACCGGCGTAACTGTCCAAATAGATTTTTGATTTCCCCCAGATCCTTCAGGCGAACGGGTCAAAAGCAAAGGCATAGGAAAGTTTGAGCGGAAGATCTCAATCGCTCCGGATTTCACATCAAATTCCAGTCCCAGCATGGTGTTCATCTCTTGGTCGCCACCAAGGCGATTGAGAAACGACTGCACCTGCCCATCGAACCTGACAAGGCGGTCGCGCCGGCGGTCTTGAACGACGCTCCCCCCACTCCAAAGGGTTTGGGCGATGACATTGGTTGCAGAGGCCTTTAATGCTGCCTGGACTCCATGTCCCGTTAAATCGGACAGGATGACTGTGAGTTGCTGCGAGTTTGGATTCCAGTCAATGAAATACATGTCACCTGCAACGTAGACAGCCGCCTCGTGATGGCAGTCAATCATCACAGGCGCAGGTACTTCCGGAATTCGTAAAAAGGTAGCCTGGACAGACCTTCCTAGTTCCATTTCGCGTTCAATCGACTGGGCCCTAACCTCGGAACCAGACAGTGCTTTTACCCGCGTCTCGAGGGTTGAAATATTGATGAAAGCACTGAAGGCAAGGAGCCAGGCTGAAATTGGCTGCAGGATGTCGACCAGTTCAGTGAACACTTCGTTTCGTGAAATAAAGGGAAGGTAGTGTCCCAAGGGATCGACGACTTGTTCGAAAAATCCAACAGCCGCAACGCTGAGGGCCGCCACCCTCCACGGCAGTTTTCGGCCAACCAGGATTGACGCAGCCCGCGCACAAACGATGACGCCTGTTCCGCCCGCAATGATGTCGCGGATGTTTGGGATCTCGGCCGGGAAAGTCCATCCAAGGCGTTTTTCTTCAACGCGGACGTAGCCATAGAGGAGAGACAGGGGAACTCCGAAAACAAACCACAACTTGGTGGACTTCGGTGCAATCCTGGCTAGCTGCAGCGCAAAATAAATCCGGAACAGGTCCCCCATCTGGAAACAAAAATTCGAGACGAGGCCCTTTTCGATTCCAGGTAACCAGTCGAACTTGAAGCTCATGGCGAGTGCTTCAAAACCCATGAATAACGCAAGGCCGAGGGATTCTGGCGAGGCGTCGACGAGAAGAAAGAGGACCAGTGCGAAAACGGCCATGATCATTCTGCCAACAAAGCCAACGTAGTCTCCCCGACCGATGCGGTCTGCCGAGGCGAACTCGTTTAGGTCCTTGTATTCGCTAAATGGCATCACGAGCATGGACTGTTCTGATTTTGACAAGTCCGGCCGACTTATGGGCATAAGAGGCGGCTTTGCTCTTGGCATTTTGTGCGCACGAATCTCGATGTCGAGCATTCCGCCTGGTACCTGTGATCCGTCCACAGGCAGCGGCAAGACTATTCGTTCCCCCTCCAAGAACTGGCGGATAAATCGACCGTTGATCGTGACCTCGGCAGTTTTGAAAGACAAGGTCGGCAGAACAAGAACAGGCGGCGAAGCCGATTCAGCAAGTGGTGCAGCCAAACCTGCAGGAACGCGGATCTGCAGGATGATTTCATCGGGAATTTGCATCGTCGCGAGGTCAACCCTTGAAATGTCCCCCTGCCCGGCGATACGCCAGACCAGCGCCCGTTCGTCGGGTGACTTAATCAAGTTTCTGCCCGACACATATTTATCGACGCCTTGACGGCTTTGTGCCAAGGCGATCAGAAAGATCATGAGCAAGGCAAAGAGGCTTGCCGTTACGGCCAGGGTTGTCGAGTTTCGATTTTCGTCAACGGGGCGCCCATTGGCGCGCAGAGAATACCAGCGATCAAAGGTTGCCCGGGACAACCCTTCAGCCATGAATTTTTTCAGTTGTTTCGGATACTTCAACATAACTTCCCCATCCGGTTTGGGATCGGCATAAACAAGTGAGTCCGTAGTAGGGGTCGTCATTCGTCCCGCAAGACGCTATAATGACTAACAAATATTTTTGATTTGCTGGATTGCGGGAAGGCTGGGAAGCATGACTAAAAAGACGCTCGTATTAATTTATGGTGGGCGCTCAACGGAACATGATGTTGCCTGTCGCAGTGCCGCTTTTGTTTACCGTTCGTTAAACCGTACCAAGTACGACCTTCATCTTGTCGCCATCGACAAAACGGGTGACTGGTATCCGCAAACTGACACGGCAAAATGGGAGATGGAGCCGGCTTCACTTCCGATCCACCGTGATCGAAAAAACAATGCAATAGTTCAACACCCGACGAACCCGCGTGACGCACTGGCAGCCTTGTGCGGCCTTGAAATAAAAAATCTTTCGGACTGTATATTTTTTCCCATGATCCACGGCGTGTCGGGAGAAGATGGAACCTTGCAGGGTCTTTTTGAACTGGCCGGAGTTCCCTTTATAGGTCCCGATACTTTGGGCTCTGCCGTTGGAATGGACAAGGTGGTGGCCAAGAGGCTTGCGGCTTCTGCCGGAATTCCAGTGGTTCCCTTTGTTGAAGTGAACGACGAAACCTGGGCCGGTGGAAAAGAATCTATTTGCCGCCGTGCCATTGATCTGCTTGGGCTTCCCTTGTTTGTGAAGCCGGCGCGACTTGGTAGTTCGGTGGGGATCAAAAAAGTGAAAACGCCTGGGGACTTGCCGGCGGCGATCGAGCAAGCCTTGGAGTATGACGACAAGGTCTTGATAGAGATCGGACTCGAAGTTCGTGAGGTCGAGTGTGCCATGCTCGGGACGACCAGGGCCAAGCCGTCGGTTGTGGGGGAAGTGATCCTTGACGCGGATTTTTACTCGTATGAAGAAAAATACGCGAAGAATTCGCGGGCATCAACCCGGGTTCCAGCCGATCTGACGCCGGAACTGACGCTGGAAATTCAAAAACTTTCCGGCCGCCTTTTTGAAGTTCTTTCTCTTTACGGGATGGCCCGCGTGGATTGGTTTATCGAAAAAAAAACAGGGCAGATATACTTCAACGAGGTCAACACCATCCCTGGTTTCACAGAAGTTTCCCATTATCCATTGTTCTGGTCGAAATCGGGCAAGGACGGCACCACGCTGTTGTCTGAGCTGATCGAACTTGGCCTGCACCGGGCAAAGATCAAGGCAGCCTTAAAACGCGAGGTATGATTCGGGGCAACGCTGTTTAGATGGGAGGCTCGTGAAGCCAGTTGCCGGCGACGACATCGGCAAGGCTTTCGCAGGTCAACTGCGCGCCGGCCTTGCGTAAAACGACTGCTGAATGTTGGGTTGTGAGCCCCACTGCAAACATCCCGGCCTTTACTGCAGCATGGATTCCATGAACGCTGTCTTCAAAAACAATGGTGCGCTTGTGATCCAAATGAGAGATGCCCAGGCGCGTGGCGCACAAAAGGAAAACATCTGGCGCAGGTTTTGGGTTTCTCACATCTTCCACTGAAACCACCAAAGGAACGTCAAGCCCAAGGGTGGCAAGTGTTTGAGTGATGAAGGCCCGGTTGGCGTTGCTGGCAATGCCCCAGGGAAGATTGTTGACCGCAAGTTTTTCAAACAAATCTTTCGTACCGGGTAGGGCTTCGACGGAATCTTTTTGAGATTCCAAAGCCTCTCTCTTCAGGCGAACCAGTTCCGGAGCTCGCGCCGGATCCCCCGCCTCTCTGGCCAGCAGCATTCCAATGGAAGTCGTGGAATATCCGATCAGTCTGGAGGGGTTGACCAGTGGCATTCCGAAGAGGGCAATTGAGGCTGACTCCCAAGCACGCAGGTGAGTGCTCAGGCTGTCGACAACGACCCCATCGAAATCAAAAATGAAACCTGCTGCCGGTTTTGCCAAGGCGTTATTCTCCTCAGTCGTGTATGCTTTCATTTCCAGTGAAAGGCAAGATCATGCAAAAGCGAATCTCAAGGTCATTGCTGTGGTTGTTTCTGATGGTGATTGGAAGCATCACCTTGGATCAGGCGTCAAAAGTGCATGCGGAGCGATCGCTGCGCGTCTGGGAAGATGCCAATGACCTGACGGCCTACCGTGGCCGGAGGGTGCCGCTTGGAACCATTGGAAATGAACGCGACGTCACAAACCGTTCGCATTATATTTCACTCAACTTGAACTATGTCCGCAACCAGGGTGCTGCCTGGGGCATGCTTTCTGATGCTAAAGATCATTTCCGGGTGCCATTTTTCTTTTTGGTTACGGTGGTCGCTCTGGTGGCAATAAGCTTTTACTTTCGCGCCACGCCGCCCCATCACAAGTTGGCCCGCTATGCCTTGGCCCTGATTTTTTCAGGCGCCATCGGAAATTTTATTGATCGCGTTCGCCTTGGCTATGTCATCGACTGGATCGATGTGCACTGGCGGATTTTTGGCTGGGAGTATTACTTCCCGAATTTCAACGTTGCGGACTCTGCCATCACGGTCGGGGTTGTCTTTTTGCTCGTGGACACGATTTTGCTGGAACGCCAAAGGCAGATAGAGGTCCGTTCGTAGGGGGCTGATTTCGATGGCACAAATGCTTCTCCGAAATGCGACATCAAAGGTGGCGGAGGCGCTTCAGGGTGCCATCATGGAACTCGTCAACCTGCAAAAATCAGTCGTGACCGCAGAAGTTCTGATCCTTGCCCTGGTGGAGCAAAAGGATTCTGTCGTCATACGGATTTTTGAGGAGCTGAAGCGCGACTCCGGTGCCCTGCGCCGCGAACTTTCCGACCGGATTTTGGCCCACGCACAAACATTGCCCGATATCCCCCAAGGCAAGACTGGCAGCATGAGGATTTCGCAGGAACTGCAAAATCTTTTTGAAGCCGCAGATGTTCAAAGAAAAAAATTTGGCGACGACTACGTTTCTACGGGAGCCGTTTTCCTGGCCGGCTTTGACAAAAGTGTCCCAGGTGCCCGGCAAATCCTGCTCGACTGCGGTCTTGATTATGAAGCGAGCTATAAGGCCCTGTCAGCCATACGAGGTAATTTAAAGATCGATCAAAAGGACGATGAGTCCCGCCAGAGCCTGATCGACAAATACACGACCGACATGACAGCCCTTGCCCGACGCGGCGGGCTTGATCCCGTGATCGGCCGGGAGCCGGAAATCGAGCGTGTGATTGAAATCCTCTCTCGGCGTAAAAAGAACAATCCGGTTTTGATTGGTGAACCTGGCGTTGGCAAGACCGTGATCGTCGAAGGTCTGGCCCAACGAATTATTGCTGCCGATGTGCCAGAACACCTGCTCAATAAAAGGGTCCTGTCCTTGGAGATGGGATCTTTGATTGCTGGCGCAAAGATGCAGGGTGAATTCGAGGAACGCCTTAAAACCATCATTGATGAGGTGGTCTCATCCGCGGGTGAGATCATCGTTTTTATCGATGAACTTCATACGGTCGTCGGAGCTGGCCGGACCGGAGGTGGCCTGGATGCCTCCAACATGCTCAAGCCTGCTCTGGCAAGGGGCATGATGCAGTGCATTGGTGCGACGACCAATCGGGAATACAAGCAATACATTGAGTCAGACAAGGCCTTGGAGCGCCGTTTTCAGCCGGTTCGCGTCCCCCAGCCAACGGTTGCGCAGACGGTGGAGATTTTAAAGGGGCTCCGGCCAAAATATGAAGCCCACCACCAGATCGAATATACCGATGCCGGATTGATTGCCGCAGCCGAGATGTCGGACCGTTATATTTCCGAGCGATATTTGCCCGACAAGGCTATCGACTTGATGGATGAGGCAGGATCATTAAAGCACCTCAAGGTGATTCATACGCCCCAGGCATTGAGATCCCTTGAATCGGAGCGGCAGGTGCTGTCGGAGAAAAAAGCCGACGCCTTTAAGGCGCAGGATTTTGAACAGATGGCCGCCCACCAGATGGAGCTCTCTCGCGTTGAGGCTAAAATTACTGCCGAACGTCAGACCCATCAGTCAGCAATGAGCGAGACGGAGCGGCGTGTTGACGCCCGTGATATCGCAGCGGTCGTGCACAGGATCACTGGAATCCCAGTCGAGAAAATGATTTCTGCCGAAGCCGAACGTCTGCGTAATCTGGAATCTCATCTGCAGTCGCGCGTGATTGGTCAAACCCATGCCGTGCATTCTGTTGCCAATGCCATCCGCAGAAATCGTGCAGGGCTTCGCAAGCCGGATGCTCCAATCGCATCTTTTTTATTTCTAGGACCTACTGGAGTGGGAAAAACGGAATTGGCCAAGGCCATCGCGGCAGAACTCATGGGAGACGAGTCGAAAATTGTGCGAATCGACATGTCAGAATATATGGAGAAGCATTCCATTTCAAAACTGGTGGGGTCACCTCCTGGATACGTTGGTTACGGTGAGGGTGGGCAGTTGACCGAAAAGGTCCGCCAGCAACCGTATTCCGTCGTTTTGTTCGATGAGTTTGAAAAGGCCCATCCGGATACCTATAATTTGCTCCTCCAGGTTCTTGATGAGGGTTGGCTGACCGACAGTGAGGGGCAACGGGTCAGTTTTCGAAATTGCGTCATCATTGGTACGTCAAACATTGGCTCGGAACATTTGAACCTCAAGAAGCGTCCGATGGGGATTGCTGCGCAGTCGGAACCTGTGGATGAGGGTGCGGAAAAAAATCTCGTTATGAATGAGGTTAAAAATTATCTCCGCCCGGAGTTCATCAACCGCTTGGATGAAATCATTATCTTTCACCGCCTCGGCGTATCGGAACTACAGGCCATTCTGGAGATTCAGCTGAAAGATCTCGCCGCCAGGCTCGTGCCACTTGGGCTCAAGATGGAACTTTCAGCAGAGGCGCGAAAGGCATTGCTCGAGGGCATTGACGCATCGACTTATGGAGCCCGACCTTTGCGTCGCCGGATTGAACAGACCGTCGAAAATGAAATTGCAAACCTGCTTGTTTCCGCAAACCCACCGTCTTCCGGAGCGATCAAGGTCGACTACAAGGGCGGTGAATTTAAATTATCCGCAGTCGACCAGAGGGATTCGTGACGACTCGAGACACGAAAAAAAAATCAATAACAACTCATCTTTCCGTGGCGGCGGTTTTCGCCATCGCCTTGGGAGTTCCCCCGGCGCCGGTGCAGGCTGCAGGAGAGTCTGCAATATTGGCCTCTTTGAGGCGAAGCCAGTCCAAGGAGTCGGCGGATCAAAAGGCACAGATTCAAAATTTAAAGAAATCATACCGTGAGACGACGGGGGCTTCGCGCAGTCTGGCAGCCTTGGGACTCGGGGCTGCCTATGCTAGAGAGGCGCCGGCCACCGCATTGCAGTATCTTTCTCTGGCCAGGACAGGCCTGGTGGCACGGCAGGAATTTTCTCCGGCTCTTTCTTATTACACGGCCTTATCGAAAAGCCTTTTAGGGTATCAAGTCGAGAGTGTCGAAATCATCCGCCGCGAGATGGACAATGGTCGCGCTAAAGATGGTTGGAGCAGGGCCCTTAATTCCGTACTTCTGGTGAATCTTGCGAAGTTGAAACGTAACGCGGAATTTCTTGCAACTTACGAACATTTTGTTTCCCGTTTTCCAGCCACAAAAGGATATCAGAGGTTTGCGGCCCAGTTTGCCCGGACGCTCGATCAACGGCCAATGCCCCAAGCATTTCCGGTGGCTTTGGAGGCACTTTCTCTTTCCTATCCATATTCACCAGAGGCCTCTTGGGCCTTTCAGCGATTGCTTTCCCTTAAATGTGATGCAGATCCAAAGGCGAAGGCTTTTGCCCCAGGTCGTGACCTTCTGATTTCCCTGGGAAGGAATGCCAGCCTGGATGAGGGTGTGCGTGATTTGGTCGCCGTTCTTTTAGAGGGTCCCGTCAGTGAGAGGCATCGTGCACCGCGGAACCTGGACGTTGTGGAGCTTGTAGAAGCATTGAATCGGGCGAAACTAGGCGAGCAGGCATTGGCCTTGGCAACCGATCAACTCGAGCGCGCGCGGTTGTCGCGCGATCAGACTCTCGAGCAACGGATGTTACCGTTGTTGGGGCGTATTTATTATAACCAGCAGGATTATCTTTCAGCCGATCAGATGTTTTCAATGATGAGGGAGAAGTTTCCGGGGGCCTTGGACGGAACAAAAATTCGCGAGCTCCTCGCCGAGAATTACGCAAAGCTTGGATCATACCGACTCGCCGCCGAAGAATATCATGTCCTGTCCGACCGGCATCCCGCCAATCCGCAATATTCATGGCAGCATTTCTGGTCCCTTTACCGGTCTGGCGCATTTAAAGAGGCCAAGACCGAACTTTCCCAGCGAGCCAATGGTGGCTCAGTCGACCGCGAGGGTGGCGCTGATGTTGATTTCTGGGGTGCAAGAATCATCGGAAAGGACGATCCCAAGGCGGCACAGGCTGCGTACCAACGGCTTGCTGATGAGCGCGGCGAAAGTTTCTATGGAATCTTGGCGAGCCTTGAACTTCCTAGAAAGTCGTATGCGGATTCGAGTGCTCCCGTTAATTACGAGTCAAAACCACAAAAAATCAAGTTACCTCCCCCTGACTTAAGAGAACCGATTGGGGAATTGAAACTGGTGGAATTATTTCTGGAAGTTCAAATGACAGAGGCGGCGCGTTATCAAATGGCCGGGATTTCATGGGATGAACAGGATGAGGAAAGCAGCGGTGTGCTTGGAAAATTTGCTTTTTCGGTCGGGAATTACAGAGCGGGTTTGAGCGCTGCGTCCAGGCTTCCGCGCGATTTGGGCGAGCGAGCGCGATCCTTTGATGGACTAATAGCCGAAAAGGCGAAAAAACCCGTCTGGCGTTTGCTGTACCCGATGGCCTATGCGTCGGTCGTGGAGGAATTCGAGCGGCAGGTGGGAGTCGACAAATTTTTTGTTCTCTCCATCATGAGAAGCGAGAGTCATTATAATCCAGAGGCCCAGTCCGGCGTGGGGGCTCAAGGTCTGATGCAGATCATGCCGGCCACTGCAGTTCACATTGCACGACTTCTCGGGGATTCTGCCTTCAACCTGGCCGACCTCAAGGAACCTCGCGTCAGCATCGCCTACGGGGCTTATTACCTTCAAAAACTACTCAAATATTATGGCGGAAATTACGGGGTTGCGGCGGCGGCGTATAATGCTGGACCCATTGCCGTTAACAACTGGATTGAAGCCTGCAGGGGCTGTGACCTGGCGGAATTTGTGGAATCGATTCCATACCGGGAAACCCGGCGATATGTAAAAAGCATTATGAAGAACCTTGTGACGTACAAGGCGATTTATGGCGGCACACAATTCAAGCCCAATGACCTTGTGATGCCGGCGCAATTACCCGAAGGCGAGACGCTTTTCTGATCAGCCCGGCCTATCTTCCCTGGTGTCAAAACAATGACGCGGTGAGCAGAAACCAACTCGTTGGTTTATCATTGTAGTAGATCGTACCTGTGCACCTTGGTGCTGCAGGGTCGAAAACACCGGAGGCAGCTCATGGAAGAAAAATGGATGTCGATTAACGACTATTCTAGATCATTTTCCATTTCCGATATGACCGTCCGGCGGCGCATAAGAACTGGTAAACTACAGGCGGTTCTTCGCGACGGAAAATATTTTATTCATGTTCCTGATGGCCACATTGCGTTCTCAGAAAACGACGGCGCGATGAGTGTAATGGTGCCATCGCCCGTCGCTACAGCAGTAAAACCCAGGCAGCAGGGGGCGTCGCTCGCGGCGTCAACTCCTAATGACTTCCGCCATGTCCCCGCCCAACTTGCAGCAACCATCGGTTCACGCGACACGGTGAACGTGGCAAGCGCCGAACTACTTGCGTTCTGTGAATCGGCATTGCGCCGTTTTGCAGACTTTGAACGCAGGATTGTCGCCGAAAACCAAAGCAAGCTTCAGTTATTCCAGCAAGACGTGAACTTGAAAAATATTGAGTTAAAGCAACTCAGACAACAGGTGGAGGACCTTCAGGTTCTGGTCAACCTGATGGAAAGTCGTCGCTGAAATCTGCCTCCCGTTTCAATCATGTAAAAAAAGAAGTGTGCTATCGCCATAGCTGAACAGCCGGTATCGCTTCTGAATCGCAGAAGCATACGTTGATTTTGCATTCTCAAGACCGATCAATGCAGAAATCAGCATAAAAAGCGTCGATTTTGGTTGATGGAAGTTTGTCAGGATTGCATCGGCCACGAGCGGATGAAAACGCGCTTCAGCGTATTGCGGGTGAATGTACAGGCTTGTTTCGTGCCACTGGCCAGCCAACTCCTCCGGCGGAATTCCGCGTTCGGAAGACATTTTCCAGAGGCTCTCAATTGCGCGAAACGAGGTTGTGCCCACACAGATAATGGTCATGCCGGATTTTTTAGCCGACACTACGGCCGACACAGTTTCGGGTGGCACAATGAAAAATTCTTTATGGATCGGATGCTTTTCAACTTCTTCTTGTCTGACGGGGAGAAATGTCCCTCCCCCAACATGAAGTGTCAATGGCGCCATCTGGATTCCTGTTTTGGCAAGGTCTTCCAAAACCGATCTGGTGAAATGAAGTCCCGCCGTTGGCGCCGCCACGGAACCCTTGGTCTTGGCAAACACGGTTTCGTAACGGGAGCGATCTTCCGGATCTCGAAGGTGCAGATTATCCCGTCGAATATACGGCGGCAGTGGTGTTTCTCCAACCTGCTCAAGCCACGAAAAAAAATCCAAACGCCCCGACTTTGGGTCGCCAGTGAATTCAACTTCAATGCAGGGCACCTCGCCTTCGGAGGCCTCTTCGATTCTTCTGACGACGCCTTTTACCAAAGATGCATTGGGGACCGACTGGTCTTTTTTCTCCCCAGAAAAAAGAATCACTGTGCCTGGACGCAGCTTTCGAAGCGGTTTTGCCATAGCTCGCCAGGTGAGACCGGATACTTGTTCAAGCAAGAAAATTTCTACCCGCGCACCGGTTGGTAAAAACCCATGAAGCCTGCTTTGAAGGACGCTGGTATCATTCAGAAGAAGCAACGTTTTTTCAGGGAGGCACCGCGGCAGGTCCTTGAATATGTGGTGTCCGATGGTGCCGTCGGCCTTTCGCACGAGCAAACGGGATTCGTCACGAACCTTTGCCGGCTTTTGCGCAACAAGTTCAGGTGGGAATTCATAGTCAAAATCGGCGAGCTTCAAAGGAATCGTGGTCACTTGCAAATGAAAGCCCTTTTTTTATCACTTGGTTCAAGGCCATTATATCGCATTGCACTGTGTTGCGCGGCCTTTTTGAACGCGAACCCTGCGGCGAGTGATTGCCCTTCGGGCAGCTATGCTGTCACCGGTGGATTGGCGAAACCACCGGTCGTAAAAGCTCATATTTTTGCCCTTTCGCGCTCCAAGTCAGCGTGGACTCTGGTACCCCATGACGTCATTTCCCTCAATCGGCTTGCGCCTGCGGGGCAATTACCTGCCGCATTTTTCCCCCAGCCACTTTCGGCCCGGTGGTTCAGGGTCGATTTTCAGAGCCAGTGGTGGGCCCGGCCATTTTTCTCGGATCAGGATGTCATCGTGACGCCAAGACAGAACAGGGGGTTAAAGGTTCCGCCATCTGACCTTAGAGTTTTTGCGACACGAGCAGGCTGCGCAAGCGGACGAATGTGGGAGTGGGAACAGTCTGCACTGGGGGTCAGTGGTCCTGGGTCAAAACATTTTTTGTACCTGTTGGAATGCCGTCGGCCACCAGAGGGGGTCTCAACAACTTCCGGTGATTACTTGCCTGCAGTGGCGTTCGACGCGAAGGCACTTAAGATTGAAAGTCAGGGCTTTCGTTACCAAATGAACCGGGGCAATCAAATGCTTTTTGATCGGCTCGAGGCATCCGCCGGAAACGGTGCCATGGAAGTTTTTTTGGAGGATGGAAACTTCGATATCAGGGCTGATTTTAAAAACTTTTTTGAGATGCACTTTACATCGGGGAACGTCGGATCCAAGGTTGTCGCCAATCGCGACGAGAGTGCTTCAGCTCTGGCCAGACTTAGTTTCAATTTGAAACTACTGTTTTTAAAACTGGATCTTCAGTTGAACACAGATCTACTTTTTTTCCGTGACGCTGTTTTTTTACCGATGATCATGAAGATTCCCCGCGACGCATGGAGATACGTAAATCCAGGATCGGGTGTCCTTTACAGCTGGTTTCCTGCGCCGGGCACGAGGCTCGTGGAGGGTTGGATTGATATGCCGCGCCGAAGAATTTTTAAGGCCAAGGGCGATATAAAGATCGAGTCACGTCAGGTGGCGGAAAAGCACTGCCAGGCCGACGGGCTTTGCCGGTTCAGGGTGGCGGTTGGTCGCGGCCCGGACAACCGGATTGTGTTGATGGATTTGATCGTGGCGAGAGGAATGGTGAATGGCGGTTTTTTTCCACAGTACGTTTCCGACGCTGTTCCAGAGGTCGGCGAACTTGGATGGAGTTGGTCTGGTTCAAACTCCAAGAGGCGGCGTGAGGGGATTTATTTCGAGTTGTCGCAATTGGCAAAGGGCGAACACAGCTTTGAAATTTGGCTGCGTTTGATTCCACAAGACGCCAACCCAGAATCAGAAAGTTTTTGTCCGTCAGGGACGGCATTGCGTGAGATCAGTCGCTAAATCGAGGACGAATCACTTTGTTTAAACTTGCGTTTGTCATGATCGCTGTAAAAGCGTGTTGCATTGCCGCCGGTGGTGGTTCTGGCTTCATGGAATGGGTAGCGGATCAGGGCCTCCAGACCAGGTCGGAACTGATTCCAGTAGGAGTTCATTTTTTCTGGTTTCGTTGTTTCCAGTTCTAGGGTGATGGTGGGAATGCTGCGTTCATTACCAGCATAGTTGCCCAGTGATCCCGGATAAAAAGAGTAGTCAACAATCCGGTAATTGCGCGAACTTTCAGATATGTCACGGACCAGTTTTTTTGCCTTGGCTTCGCTATTGGTCAGGGCGCGCGGCAATTGGTCGCCAGGGCCGTCATAGTCAAGAAAGCCAAGGGGCGCGTGGATCGACAAAATCTTGTCAGGATCAAATTCGTCGATCAATTGAATTTGAAAGACGGTCTCGATTTCTGAATTTGGGAAGTGTCCGGGAAAATGGCTTAGGCTTTTTTGGCGCCGTTCCTCCCACCAGTGCTTGGCTCTGGGATACCAGTCGGTGGTGAAGAAGTTGCGGTTCAGGTCAACCCCAAGACGGTTGGTTCTTGTTGGCATCGCATTTGGATTGCCATTGATCCTGAGAAAACCGTCTGGATTCACAAGGGGTGCAATGACAACGTGAATTCCAAGCTTTTCGTAAAGTTCTGGTTTTTCTTGCAGCAGTCGCGCAAACCGGAAGGCAATTGGGATTGGCGTCAGTTCGTCGGGGTGGACTCCGCCAAGAAGCAGTGTGGTTTCTTCACCTGAGCCAAATTCGGCATAGATGAGAGGCCTGCCGTCATTTGATTTCAAACCGGCTTTCCAGGCAACCGATCCGCAGGGGTCTTTTTCCCACCGAAAGCGTTTGAAGGCATCGCTTAGTTCGGCGCACATCCGCGTGATTTCGTCTTTTCCTGCCTGCGCTTCAAAAATGAAGTTTTTTAGCTGACGTGCACTGATGATTGGAATCGGCGCAAAGCCAATTCCAAGGGGCAGGTCGACGGGATTTGATTCAGGGGTGGAAGCCTTCACTTCTTGCGGGAGCGGGATCTGGCTCACGACAATGGCGCTCAAGAGGGCGAGCGAAAAACTCCTTGCCCGTTTTCTCAAAGCAGTGGCCGCAGTAGATGGCATGCCGCAATTTTTCCCTTACATACCAGCGGTTTTGACAGTTAGGACAACTGTAAATGTATTTCGCTTCTGGCGCCAGCCTTCTGTGGATGTGGACGGCCTGGTCCACCGGAAGTCCAGTCGCCCGAAACTCATTCATTTTCACATAAAACCTGCGCGTATGCCCAGGATCCAAAAGGCAATCGTAGAGCCAGACGTGGATCAATTCATGGAACAGTGTGTAGGGAAGAAGTCGTGGATCCCTGGAGAAATAGTTCAGGTTGAGTTTTATCTTTCGCTCAAACAGATACGCGAGCCCAAGTTTTTGCTTCATTCTTGAATTGAAATCGATTTGCACGCCGGGCAGCAGGCAGCCCTCTGGTTGGTTCCGGAAAAATGGCATGAAACGGACATAATAATCATAGGCCAAGGCTTCCAGCGAAGGGCGGTCGATCGTCCTTTCGCCGCGTGCTGTATCCAACATGGGGTGAAACCACTGGGGCTTCACCCTTTGTACGATTTCCGCGTCCATCTTCGTGACTCGAAAAAACAACAGGTTTGGGATTGCTTGAACGGGGCAAGCCTATCACGAGGGCAGGAAAATTGGCTGGCCAAAATGGAGGCCGTCCCAAGCCGGTTGGTTCGCTCGGCCAAGGGGCCTTACATCAATCCCAGGAGGAAAATTCGAGCCCTGAATTTCAGATGGCAATGTCAGCAGTTTTATCTGGGGCCATGCCTTGCGCCAATTTTCCATAACGTCCTGGACCGGTGTGCCTGCCAAGATTGGACATACCCTGATTTGTGGGCCAAATGTGGCGGGCTCTGCATCTAAGGCAACCTGCACAACTGGCAGCCCTCGTCCCGGCCACCGCAGCGTTTTTTGACCGAGGCTGCGCAACAGGATACCGGCCTGGTGGCGATCAGGCAGGACTTCTCCCCAATCGGACCACCACTGCTTTTGCAGAACTTCCTGAACCCCGTCGGCCAGGCGCGCGGCGCTTACTTCGGGCGGAACAAAAATTCCCAGCAGGCGGCTCGACATGCAGCCTTGCTGCATCAAAGAGAGGGTGTCTCGCAAGATTTCAGGCAGGTTTGCTTCCAGATTCTTCAGGTGGATCATGCTGACGGCAATGGCCTCGCCATGCCCAATAACACGCGTCGATTCTGGCACCGAAGAGCGAATCACGTCGATGGTGGCATCGTCTCCAAATGCCATGACGGCATCCCACACAGGATCTTGCGATGGCGCTGCCTTAAATTTCGTTTTACGGAAGCGAAACTCCGGAGGCAGCAGTTCAATCTGGATTCCTGCACCCAAGAGACGGCGGACCAACCTGCAAATGAACGATCCAGGATGGCTCTGCCCGCGATTAAGACGGATGGAGACGGCACATCCCGATGCCAGGGCAAGGGTCATGGGATAAACAACCGCCAAGGGATGGCTGTTAGGTGGAATGATCAAAAGGCGTTTGCCGATGGAGCCGACGCCAGAAGCCGCCATACAACTCATCCAAGCATCTTGATGGTGCAAAACCTTGGTGATGCTCACCAGGAGGTCGTCCAAGGCGAGTTTCGCGGCTTTGCGGGACTCTATGGCTTGCACCATTGCGTCCAAGGCCTCGTGACTTTTGATAAATGCCTCGACTGCGCCAAGCACAAACCGGTTTTCAAGCCGCTTGGGTGATTCGCTGGCAGGAGCAGAAATCGTCGCGCGGTGGGGAGTTTTTTCGACGTCGTCGTAGCTGCCGTTGTGGGAGCCGGCGTTAGAGCTGACGTTAGAGCTGTCGTTAGAGTTTTCTGCCAACATGGAACAACCCTTGAGCGGGGCGGTGTGGGCACGGCCAAGTAGTTCAAACGAGCCGTCTGCCGCCAATCGCACGACATCTTCAGTAACGATCGGGGCCGGGATGTCGACACGGTTGAAATCAAAGACGCCAAGCAAGCCGGTTCCACTGCGCGAGGCCGTCATGATCAAAGAGTCTTTGGAGTCAGGCTCGGTGGGGTGGCCATCCAGGGGCTGTCTCAGGCCGTTGACCACAAAGGGGACGACGTTTTTCTGAAAGCGCAGAGCCCGCCCTGGGCCCGGCGCGGTATAGGCCGCCGATGCAAGTTCACTCATTCCATATTCCGAGACGATCCGTGACCGCGGAATCCGGAACCCCCGCTCTAGCGAATCAATCAGCCAGGATTCACCGACGTCTCGAACCTTGCCTTTGGTTCCACCCGTATAGAAAGCCAGACTACCCCTTGGCAAAACCGGCAAAAGACCGCGGTCGATCAGGGGGACAAAGTGAAATGAAGTCCCAAAAATCCAAACTGGGGAATCTTGGTTTTTTAATAAATTACCGAAATCATCCAGGAATTTTGGTTCCTCGTGAACCCCATCGGGAACCTTCAGGTAGGCCACAGGCATGGCCTCGCCGAGCCACTCCACCATTGCCGCGAGGCTGCTTTCGGGCCAGTCCGCCGTTGGCGGAATCAGGCTGATCCCCCGAGCCTTCGGATCAGCCCCACGGGATTTTAGCATTTGGGTAAATCCGTCGGTGATCGCCGATTTATAGGCCGCCAAACCCGCCTCTGAAAAACTTGACAGGGATCGCCCCTGGGCGCTGGTGCCGCTAGAGCGAAAAATTCGCGCCGCCCCGGCGGTGCCTTGGGATACCGAGGAAACGTCTAAATATCTGAAAGAACTGATATTTATAGCATTTAGATGGGGACCTTCCCCAGCCAACTCCAACTTTGGAAAAAGGCTTTCAACCCTACCCTTTTCCTTGCTCCTGGCATCGGCCAGCAATCGGCGGAGGGCAACATCATGACGTGCAATAAATTCCGCGGGAAGATAAAGTTTGTCGACGTCGTTTATCAAGGTTATAAAAGCCGGATAATCATGAGCAGTGAATACTTTGTCAAACTCGATCATTTCGAGGGTCCCCTGGACCTTCTGTTGCACCTTATTCGCGTGCACGAGATCGATATTTTTGACATCGACATTTTCAAACTTTCGACCGAGTACGTCGGCTACCTGCGCTTGATGAAATTTGATGACCTTTCGGACGCCGGCGCCTTCATTGAGATGGCGGCGACTCTGATCGAAATCAAGTCCCGGATGCTTCTACCCCAGGACGAGCGCAAGGTCACCAACGAGGACGGCGAGGAAGAAGATCCCGTTCTGGCCTTGCAGCAGCGTCTGATCCAATACGAGGCCATCCGAAAAGCCGCGGCGGCTTTGGCCCTGTTGCCCCAGGTTGGCGTAGAAATTCAGACCAGCTGGGAATGGCAGCGCCTGGAAGAGGTTTTCAAGGACGTGGAGGCTCCGCTTAAGGGCGACCCCGCCATGCTGGTCGTCATGTATGAGCAGATGTTGCAGTCTCTTGGCGACCGCAAGGTTACCCGGGTCGAGGCGCAGCGTCACATGGTAAGCCTTGAGGAAACCATCGCCCGCATGTCGGCGGATGTTGATGTTTTGCGTTTCGCCTTGTTTCAAGGTTTTTACAACCGGTTTGAATCGCGCTACGAACTGGTCGTACATATATTGGCCGTTCTTGAGCTGGCCCGGCAGTTTAAAATGAAGTTTTACCAGCAAGATTTGATGGGTCCGCTTTGGATTTATCAATCGGATTGCGATGTGACGGATCTGCCTTTTCATGAATCCAAAGAGCAAATGATGATGGTGGAAGCATGAACGAAGAAGAAGTGTTGAATCAGGAAGTATTTCCAGAGGTTTCTCCGGAAGTCTTTCGGGAAGTTTCCGACGAGGAACTTGAGCAAATTAGCCTTCCCCTGGCGGAAGGTTTGCGCTTGGATGCCAAGGTTGAGGCTGTGATTTTTGCGTCGCAAAAACCACTAAAAACCATGGAAATTTTCGACCTGGTCCAAGGAGAAGCGGGTGGTACGACAACGTTGAAAGACGTTCAAGAGTGCTTGTCCCATCTGCTCGAATACTACCGCGACCGTGCCGGGGGATTCACCCTGCGCTACACGAGGGGCATTGGCTACCAGTTCCAAACAGTGCCGGCGGCGGCCCCCATTTTGGAACGTCAGTTTTCCCAGCGCCCCAGGCCGATCAGCCGGGCCGCCCTTGAAACTTTGGCCATCATTGCCTACCGGCAGCCAGTGACTCGCGCCGAAGTCGAATACATCCGAGGCGTCGATGCCGGCAGTATCGTCAAAAACCTGCTGGAACGGGACCTGATTGCCTGCACGGGTCGCAAGGAAATCGCCGGTCGCCCGATGGTATTTAGTACCACCCAGGAGTTTTTGAAGGTATTCCAGCTTTCTCATGTGAAGGACTTGCCTACGCTTGAATCCTTCCAGCCGTCTCACGAAGCCCTGCAAAAGGCCTTGGAGAAACTGGAGCAAGGCGAACAACTAGTTGATGTCGAGGACTATATCGGTGACGAGCCAGCTAGCATCCAAATCGAAGCCGCAGACGAAAATGCGGATCCAGAAATTTCTTTCCCAGCAGGAGATTTGCTCCCGCCGGGAGGCGGAGAGGTGGATCTCTGAGGGGCGCATTGAGGTTAACGGCAAGGCCGTGACCAGTGCCACCAGGATGTTCGATCCGGCAACGGACCGGATTAAGGTTGACGGCAAGTCGGTCAAGATCACATCTGTTGCGAAAAGTCCGGACGGCAGTGCAGCCACACCCTTAGTTTACTGGCTGCTCCACAAACCAGCCGGTCTGGCTCTGGAAAAAAATGCCGCGACGGACACGATCTACCAACTGCCGCGCCTTTCACGCCTCTCATTTAAGGTGAAGGTCGCCAGCTCTTTGGGAAAAAACTCCGAAGGGCTCTGCCTTCTGACCAACGACGAAGAATTTGCCGAGGCCTTTCGCAATTTGGAAAACCTTGAGCAAACCTTGCTGGTCATGACCGACCGTCGCCTGGAAGACGAAGAGATCGCAAAGTTATTGCCGGCGAAAACCGTCGGGCGCCCGCTCATGAAAATAGAATACCGCCACAAGGCCAAACTTGGCGCTACCTATGGCTTTTGGTACTTCGTTCAAGGCAATCTTTTTGGGATGAAGCGCAAGCTTGAAGCGGGCCTGAAACGCTTAAAAGTTAGCCCACACAAGTTTATCCAGCTATCCCTTGCCGGAGTCGATTTGCCTGAAGATCTGAAGCCAGGGGACTATGTCCAGTTGCCGGCGGCAGACCTTCGCAGGTTGAAATCAATGACGCGCAAAAAATTGCCCAAGGCACCAAAAAAACCGCAGAAGGGATAACCGCCATGAAGTTTGCCACCCTTCGCGATGGAACGCGCGATGGTCAACTGGTTGTCATCAGCCGCGACAATAAGCGTTGGATCGCTGCACCTTCAATTTGCAAAACCATGCAGGCAGCTCTTGATGATTGGGATGCCGTGGCCCCGACCCTTGAGGTGCTCTACCGCGACCTCAATAGCAACCCGGCAAAGGGTGATCCCTTTGACCCCAAAAAGGCACTGTCACCATTACCCCGCGCCTATGAATGGGTCGATGGTTCGGCCTACATCAATCACATTGCTTTGGTGCGCAAGGCGCGAGGGGCAGAACTTCCAAAGACCCTGCGTACGGACCCTCTGGTTTACCAGGGCGGGTCGGGAACATTTCTCGCTCCAAATCAGGACATTCCATTGGCTGATGAGTCTTGGGGTCTCGACTTTGAATCAGAAGTTTGCGTTGTTCTCGGCGACATCCCGCAAGGGACAAAGTCCAGTGATGCAGCCAAGTACATCCGCCTTGTCATGATTTGCAATGACGTATCGCTTCGCAATTTGATCCCAGGTGAACTTGAAAAGGGGTTTGGTTTTTTTACGAGCAAGCCTTCAACCGCCTTTTCACCAATCACCGTCACGCCGGATGAACTTGGTGAGGCATGGAGGGACGGCCGCGTTCATTTGCCCCTTCATACGTGGTACAACGAAAAACTATTTGGTGACCCCAACGCGGGTCCGGAAATGTTTTTCTCGTTTTCTGAATTGATCCAGCACATCACCAAGACCCGCTCCTTCACGGCGGGCACGATCATTGGATCCGGCACCGTATCCAACGAAGACCGCGCCCGCGGGTCGTCGTGCCTTGCCGAGCGCCGGATGATCGAGCAGATCGACACTGGCAAGATCACAACGCCGTTCATGAAAGTGGGCGACCACGTTGCCATTGAAATGTTTGACAAGAATGGGCATTCCATTTTTGGTCGCATTGACCAAAAGGTAAGCGCGCCATGAAAAACTGGATTTGCAACGTTGCGGCAGGATTGTTTTTTGCCCTGGCGGTGGCTTCACTTTCCAACCAAGCCGCTTTCGCAGCGAAGATCATCGCCGTGGAAAAGGCTCGCGCGGAAGAGCCTGCGGCTGATTCAGGCTATACCCTGATGGACCGGGTAGAAGAGGCTGTCGAACCCCTGCGCGCCCTTGAGTACACGGCAGCAATGGGTTTTGGCAGCAGTGGATTTCAGGGGGCGTTGACCATCGGGTATCTTCTTGGTCCTTACGTCGTCCTCGACACGACTGGATTTTATTCCCGCGAATCGGATGAGACGCGCGGATTTAATCTGCGTTCCGGGATCAACACGGATTTAACCCTGCGCCTTGGCCGCCGCACAGGAATCATGGTCCCCTTTGGCGGGACAGGAGTTGGTTTTGAGCGTTGGGACCAGAACCTGACAGAGGGTTTGACGGATGGTCTGACGGACGGTGTCAACGAGCCGATTTCAAAACGAGATGACAATGCCACCGTCAGCCAGTTTATCGGCTTGGCCTTTCGCCTCACGCCCAACATGCAGCTCAAGTTGACTTCGCGTTGGTTGACCTGGCTCGACAATCCGCCATTTGATTTGGCCACTCGCTTCGAATCCAAACTGTCCCGGCGCGAGCGCCGCATGGACCTCGGTGTCGGCGTCGTTTTCTAAGTATTACCGGTTCAGCCGGGGCGTCCGAGCCCAATATTTTCAAGAATTTCGTCAGGCTTCGACAGATCCATCGGCAAAATCAGTTCGGTGCGGTTGGACGCAAGCTTACCGAGATTGCTGAGGTACTTTTCCGACATATTAAGCCGAAGGGCTTCTTCGCCATTTTGCGAGACAATGGCAGCCGCCACTTTTTCAATCGAAATGGCTGTGGCTTCGGCAATGGCCTTGATTTCAGCGGCCAAGCCTTCGGCTTCATTGATTCGTTTTTGGCGCTCCCCTTCAGACTTATTGATCATCTCTTGTTTTCGCCCTTCGGAGCGGTTGATGCGGGCCTGGCGATCGCCAAGCGATTTGGCCAAGATTGCCTGGCGGTCACGTTCGGCCGTGACTTGTTTTTCCATCGATTGCTGGACGGAACTTGGCGGCTGAATATTTTTAATTTCGTAGCGATGGACGTAGATCCCCCACGCGGCTCCCACTTGTCCCAGAACCTCCACCACGCGGGCACTGATCATTTCACGCTCTTCAAAAGTCCGGTCCAATTCAATCTTGCCCAAAACCGACCTCGTGGTCGTTTGCGCCAATTGCACAGCGGCAAACTTGTAGTCGGTGACGCCATAAGACGCCTTCACCGGGTCTAAAACACTAAGGTAAAGGACGCCGTCGACGACCACCTTAATTTCATCTTTGGTGAAGCACTCTTGCGGCGGGACATCGATGGTTTCTTCTTTTAGATCAACAATATTGGAAACGCGGTCGAAGAATGGAATCAGCGTGTGAAATCCGGCATCAAGAGTGACGTGGTAGCGGCCCAAGCGCTCAACAATATAGGCATAGCGCTGTGGCACCATTCGAATCGACTGAACGAGTTGAGATAATAAAATAAGTAGAAGAACAGTCCATACGCCAAAATTGAATAAAGTTAAGAGGTCCATGGTTATTGCGGGCCTTTCGTTGGTCTGGAATTATAATTCAAGCTTCCTGACAGAGCGCCAATACCTTCAAACACGCCCTTGATATTTGCCAGGCCCATGGGAACAATCTGCACATCCACACAGTCGAGAATTTTCCCAGACTCGGTGATGAATTGTTCTAGAATGCGCATTTTCACGGCACGATTACCGCCTGGTTTAGAAATTGCCTCGGCCACTCGTTTGATGCTGAAGGCCGTGGCGTCCGCCAAAATACTGATTTGTTCTGCCTTGCCTTGAGCCTCGTTGATGCGCTTATTTTTTTCGCCCTCAGATAAATTGATAGCCTCTTGCTTTTCGCCTTCAGAGGTATTGATGAGGGCCTCTTTTTCAGCTGTCGCCTTGGTCACCTCGGCGCGGCGTTCGCGTTCCGCCTCCATCTGTTTTTCAAGGGTATGAATCACTTGAGCAGATGGAATGATGTTCATGATTTCATAGCGCAGGACCTTTATGCCCCATGAAGCCGACGCCTTATCGATCTCCGAGACCACCGTATTATTTAGTTTTTCACGCTCAGAAAGTGACTCATGCAGTAAAAGCTTCCCAACCTCAGAACGCATGGTGGTCTGTGCTAAATTGATTGAGGCCACACGATAATTCTCAATCCCGTAAGAGGCTTTTACGGGGTCCAGGACTTTGATGTAAACAAGCCCATCAACTTCAATTTGAATGTTGTCTCGGCTGATGCATGACTGTGCCGGTACGTCAAAAACTTGTTCCCGCGCCTCGTGCCGGTAGGCAACCCGGTCTATAAATGGGACGAGGATGTGAAAACCTGGGTTCATGATTCCAGCGAATTTTCCAAGGCGCTCTTTGACGCAAATTGTTCGTGCCGGAACGATGATCGCCGTCTTGGAAAGGACAAAGATAATGAGAAGTGCGAACAAAGTTATAAAAGTCATTTAATCTCCGAATTTATGGGGGAAACGGTCCAGACCAGGCCACTTCTTTTTACAAGTCGAACGGTTTCTCCATTTTTAATCACACGACCATCCGTGCGGGCTTGCCACAGGGCGTCGCGGAAATTGATCTGCCCACCAATTTCATCGGAGGTGATGTCGGTGACGGCCCTCACCAAACTTCCTTTTGCATCCTCATCTTCATCCATGGAGCCCTTGCTGGTTTCTCCGGGCCAAATTTTGAGGGTCCATGCCCGCAATGTGATGATGAGCACAATCGAAAGCACCATCCAGGCGATAACGGCGGACATCCAGTTTGAGATAAATCCGACACTAATTATTCCGGCGATCAAAAGCGCCGCAATTCCCATAAAAATGCTGATTAGTCCGGGCAAAATCAGTTCTGAAAGAATTAAAATGATGCCCAAAATAAGCCAGCCTGTTGGTTCTGCAAGTGATTCCAAGGCTGGCACTCCAATCATTAGCAAGCTGTTTGGTTGGCAGAGTTATCGGCGGTGAACTTTGAAGACGCTGGCTTGATCGACTGGCATCAGGACCATTTGATCGATGTTGACGTGGGCGGGGCGCGAGGCGGCAAACCAGATGCAGTCAGCGATGTCTTTCGCGGTGAGCGGCGTCATACCCTTGTAAACAGCAGCAGCCTTTTCTTTGTCACCACCAAAACGCACTTCACTGAAACTGGTTTCTACCATTCCGGGATCGATGGATGTGATTCTGAGGGGTGTGCCGTTTAGTTCAAGGCGCAGGGTTTTAGTGACGGCATTGAGGGCATGCTTGGAGGCTGCGTAGATGCTGCCGCCTTCGTAAACCCAGAATCCTGCGACAGACCCCATGTTGAAGATATGTCCGCGGTTGCGTTCCAGCATTCCAGGCAGAAACGCACGCAAAATTGAAATCGCGCCTTTGACGTTAGTGTCTAGCACCTGGTCGATTTCCTCGTCCGTCGCCTGGGTTAGACGAGCCGTGCCGAGAGCAAGGCCCGCATTATTAACCAGAACGTCGATACCCATCGGAAATTCAGTGGCTACGGATGCTGCAAATTCCTTTACGGACTTGCGCGAACTGACATCAAGTTGGTGATGAAAAACTTTTGGCGCGCCAATCTGTAAAAGATTGGCCGTCATGGCCTGCATGGCGGTAGTCCGGCGCGCGCCGATGGCGAGAGACCACCCTTGCCGGGCGAATTCCTCGGCCGTGGCGGCGCCAATCCCCGAACTGGCGCCGGTGATGCAGGCGACGCCAGTTCGGGTCATTTGCCTTTGTCCCTGGTCACACGAACGGCACGGTCATGCCCTTCGCCGACAGATTGGGTTTTGAATCCGCGTTCGTTGATCTCATGGTGTTGTTTGCGCCGCTGGTAACTATTGGTCGGTGGCAAATCAACGAATTCTGTTGAGGGGTCGTTCTCAAGTTTGGCGAGCGCCTTTTCAACTTCAGCAAGAGCTTCTTTTTCCTGCTGCATGGAACGTTCGTCATCGTGCTGGCGCGGGCGATCGTCACGCCGCGGGCGATCATCACGATGCGGGCGATCATCGCGTTGTGGGCGATCTGTATGCTCTGCGCGAGGAGCAGGCCTGTCGGAATGTTCCGGGCGGTCGTCACGACGCGGGCGATCTTCACGTTCAGGGCGTCCACCTGGACCACCGGTGCGAAGGCGCGGCGGAGGTGAATAGCGACCAACCGGAGGCCGGCTGCCAACTTCAAAAACTTGTGGCTCCCAAGAGTTATAGGCCCAGGCAAAAAATTTCTTGAACAGGCCTGCCGCAGAGGGTGATTTTTCGTCGAGGACATTGGTCACGGCGATCCAAACGGGGGCAAGGTCATCTTCTTCGGTAAATACCGGAAGGCCTTCACCGGTCACGGCGTGGTATAGGTGGCGCAGATCAGCATGAAACGCGACAAATTCATCGGCAACAGCACAGAGCTTTTCGATATCGACCGGTGCGCGGTCCAAGAGTGCCTGTTCGCGTGCGCAGTGCCAATCGTAGAGGGTACCGACGGCGCGTTCCCAAGAGGCTTCGTTGGTCGCCGACAGGCCTTCCATCAGAGACGGATCAGTGTTTCTTGAGTCGACCTTGTCCGGACCGCCCAGACGTTTTTCTGTCCCAGCCAACATTTTTTCGGCTTCAAAACAGGTATACAAAAAGTAGTCGAGAGGGACCTCTTTGCCGGTCATTTCAAGGAATCGTTGCTTGAAGGTGGATGTCATCGTTGGTGTTTCTCAAGTCAAGTGTTCGAAATCATTAAATTACTGCACCGTAGCGCAGACATACAATTTGGGATCTTGGGGACTATAGGCGCAGACCCGCTGTGACGCAAGGGTTTGACTTCATTCATTTTAGAGAAGCGGAGCCAGGAGGCGCGAGAGGTTTTCCCGCTGAAGCCTGAGAAATTGGGTTATTTTCCCGCCGTTGGCTGGATCTTCGCTGGAGGAGCTCACGGCCATGTCCAAGGTCAGCATGGCCTCGACCTTCCGGCAGAAATCTGCTCCGTGGATGGCCAAGGTCGTTTCAAAATTCAGATATAGCGCCCGGTTGTCAAAGTTAGTGGTGCCAAGCAGGCACAGGTCATCATCCACTAGCACGACCTTCTGATGCATAAAGCCAGGCTCATAAAAAAGGACGCGAACACCGGTTTTTCTCATTTTTGCGGCATAGGTCGCCCCCACCCAGTGGACCAAGGGGTTGTCGGATTTGCGGGGGATCAACAGGCGCACATCAACCCCGCGCAGGGTGCAAAGCTCAAGCTCGCGTGTCAGAGGCGTGTCCGGCACAAAATAGGGGGTCGCAATCCACAGCCGGCGCTGAGCCTTTTGGATCGTCAACATATATAGCAGCACGCCCACCAAGGCTTCATCCGTTGGAGCAGATGGGATGACCTGGACGACCTCCCGCGGAGCGATGTTTTTTTCGGGATTTTTTTTGTCGGTCAGGGCGGGAAGCAGGCCTGAACGCAAGGCAACTTCCAGAGAATCCCCGGTGGCAAAGTGCCAGTCGTCAAAAAAAACGTCCTCAAGTTTGCCGACGGCCGGTCCTGTTATCCGGACATGGGTGTCCCGCCAGCGGCTGACATCCTTGGTGCCAAGGATGGGCAGGCCCGAGACATATTCTTCGCCAAAATTGAGTCCGCCGGTCAGGGCCTCCTCGCCGTCGACCACCACCAGCTTGCGGTGATTGCGAAAGTTCAGCTGCAGACCCCTTTTCCAGCTGTGAATGGGCAGAAAACTGGCGACAAAAACCCCGTTGGCTTTGAGATCCCGGACGTAGCTGCTGGACAGGTTGAATGAGCCAATGTCGTCATAAAGGACATAGACGGCGACTCCGCTTTTAGCCTTGGCAATCAAAAGTTTTTGGAGCTCCAGCCCGAGACGGTCGGAACGCAGGATGTAGTATTGGACCAGAATGTAATTTTTAGCCGCCATGAGCACTTCAAAGATTTCTCGGAACGTGTCCTCTCCATCCACGAGGAGTTTCACTTCGTTCAGGGTCGGGTCGTAGAGGTCACCAAAGCGGCCAAAAGTCCGGGCAAAATCCTTCAAGGCGGCCGGGGCCTTGAGATTGAGTTGGGCAAGTTTATCGTCAATTTGGGTCAGGTTTTGTTGGATGTATGGCCGTCGCACCAAATCATCTTGGAGGTGTTCGTGGGGCGACAGGGCATGCTGATCATAAAATGCCCTGCGTCGCATCAGGCCCTTGATGCGATTTTTACCGAAGGCGTAATAGAGCGGGATCCCGAGGAAGGGCATTGCCAGAAGGGTTACCACCCAGGCAATTGTGGATCTGGCGTTGCGCCGTTCCTGAATAAGGTCAAAGGCCAGCCAGAGGGCCAGCCCATACAAAATCAAATAGGGCCAAAGTCCCACGGCCCCGATCAGACACGCACCCGGCGGACCAGGCTGAGCACCCGGTTGCTGGCCAGGGACAGCTCCTCGAACTCGGTCCAGTCGGTGGCGCCGGCCCGTTGATGGGTGTAGGCGGCGAGTTCGTGGTCGCCTTCGAAGGCCTCAACAACAAGGGCCACAGCCTCCTTGTGTTTGGCGGATCCGGGCGCATTGCCGGCCAGAAGTTGGCAAGCCTTTTCCAAGTCTGCAACGGCCTCGTCTTCTTTTTGATCGCGGAGGAGCGGAATCAGCTTTTCGATCGCAACTACCAGATCAGCCGACGATTTTTTGGGATCACGTTTGATGATTGTCATAGGCGAGAACGGCCTCCTCGCGCGGAGTCTAGGTGAGCGGTCTGGAAAATGCAAACGACCGTTGACAGACTCAGGCCACCCTTGTAATTACTGGCCTCTCGAAGCGAAAGCTTCGGTAGTGGGCTCGTAGCTCAGCTGGTAGAGCAGTACACTTTTAATGTACGGGTCGATGGTTCGAATCCATCCGGGCTCACCACCCTTAGTCCCCATCGTCTAGCCCGGTCCAGGACACCACCCTTTCACGGTGGATACGGGGGTTCAAATCCCCCTGGGGACGCCACTACCACAAAAAAAGAGCCTCCGGCAACGGGGGCTCTTTTGTTTTTAGAGTTTCCAGCTGTGTTACATCGCAAATCCATCCGGCTACGCATGACATGGTATATCCCTTCACGCCACGAGTGAATTAAGGTAGCTGTTTATCAGGCCTGAAACGGGAGCCGTGTCATGCTAAATCAACTACACATCAACGGCCTTGCGATCATTGAATCGCTGAAAATAGATTTTTCCCGCGGTTTTAATGTCATCACAGGCGAAACCGGCGCTGGGAAATCAATCCTCATAAAAGCCCTGAACCTTTTGCTTGGTGCCAAGGCCTCAGCAGATGCAGTTCGCCACGGGCGAGAGGCCGCCTCGGTCAGCGGACAGTTTCTATTGCCAGCCAACCATAAAGTCACAGCCTGCCTGGAGTCTTACGGCATTCCCCTTGAGGCAGCTGGCACTCAGGAATCTGGAAACGAACTGCAGACGGTGATTGTTCGCCGCGTTATTTCGGCGAAGGGCCGGTCTCAGGCATGGATCAACGACACGCCGGTAACGTCGGGAACCCTTCGCGAATTTGCCGATGCCTTGATTGATGTTTTTGCTCAGCACGAAAATCACAAGCTGCTCGATTCTGAAGGTCATCTCGCAGTCCTGGACCAGTTTCTTGACGACCGGGCGTTGATTGCAAAAGTCGAATCGGCCTGGCGAGTGGTGGCTGATAACACATCCGCCTTGAAGCAACTTGTCTCGGACCTTGCGCTTAAACAGCGCGATGCTGACTACCTGGCCTTTCGCTGTGACGAACTTCGTAAATTTGATCCATCATTGGAGGAGTTCGAAAAAACCAGAAACTTCTGCGATCAGGCGCGCCACAATACCTACCTCGTTTCATCACTGCGCAAGGCCGCTTCGATGATTGATGATGGAGCGGGTGACGCTTCGATTGAACGGGCACTGCGTGACACGGGGCGGGTTTTGCAGCAAGCCGCGTCCAAGGTTCCAAGTTTGCAAACACTTGCCGATCAGGCTTTTCTCGTCGCTGAAAAAGCAGCGGAGCTGAGCTATGCCGTTGGCCAGGAGTTATCCAACGCCGACACGAATGAAGATGATGTGGATGCCGCTCAGGCACGGCTGGCGGGGTACCAGGGTCTCTTTCGCAAGATGGGCGTTCTTGATACCGAGTCTTTGGTGGTGTCGTGGAACCGGATGGAAGAGGAAGTCCGGTTTTTAGAATCGGCCGCAAAAGATGCCGCCGACTTGTTTACTAAAATTGAGCGTGCCATTGCCGCCTACAAAGACCTTTCAGGGCTTTTGACGGATGCACGTAAAGTGGCCGCAAAAAAGGCGGGCAAAGCAGTCGGAAAAGAACTCTCTGAACTCGCCATGAAAGATTCAAGGCTGGAAGTGGAGTTTATTTCCGTCCATGGAATGAATGGCGATGACATGGATCTTACCTGCCTTGGCGAAGCCATGGCGAAACGTTGGCGCGATAAAATCCTGCCGCAGTTTTCTGGTGTAGCATCGACGGGGGCCGAACGGGTGCAATTGCTCTTGTCGGCCAATCCGGGCGAACCGCCGCTGCCCCTTCATAAGGTCGCTTCAGGCGGCGAAGTTTCTCGTATCATGCTGGCACTGAAAAAGGCCCTCGCAATGGGAGCCGACACCTGCATTTTGGTTTTCGATGAAATTGACACGGGGATATCGGGCCGTGTGGCGGATATTGTTGGTCGCAAGCTTGCAGAACTCGCCAAAGGTTTTCAGGTGATTTGCATCTCTCACCTGCCCCAGGTCGCCGCCTATGCAGATTCACATTTTCTCGTCCATAAATTCGGTGCAAGTAACCGGACGGAGTCAACCATTACACGATTGGATCCTGAAGCCAGTCGAACGGAAATCGCCCGGATGCTTTCGGGAGATGAGGTTACGGAATCAAGCCTTGCTCATGCCTCGACGCTTTTGCGAAAGGCCCGTGCAGAGCGGATAGAAGACCGGCAAGAAAAACGGCAATAAGGGCAGCAGTAGGAAAAATACGTCGGCCTGCCCGCGAGGGTTCTGGGATTTTCCTCGGATCATTGCGCAGCCACCAAAAAGATCATTGGCCCCCAGTTCGTCCCGCGCATAGAGGTAAGTGATTCCGTCTACGTCATCTTGAGATACGGATGCTGTCGTTCGTTTGCTGGCGTCGTAATACATCAGGGCACTGGTATCGGTGGAGTGACCGAGCCCAAGGATGTGTCCAATTTCGTGTGCCATGACGTCGACGACAAGATTTTCGTTGAGCGTTTTGATGTTGGCGCTGGCGCCAACCTGGGTGTTGAGAACGAGAACCCCGTAATTCAAGTGGCCCGAGGCACTCACCTGTTGGCCGGTGGCGACGCCAGGGATTACCTCAGGATTGAGGCCCGCGCCTGCCATGTCGGCGACACAGTGGACCGTCGGTGTGGCGTCCGAGGTTCCCGCCAGGGCGTCTTCGATTGTGGTCGACGAGTCAGAGCCGCGCGTCAACTGGATGCCCAACGTGGGAATTTGGTTCCAGACGTCAAGAGCCTTGTCCATAAGATCGTTGACGTCGTCGGGACAGTTTTCTGGATTGATGTGGAATTCAAGTGTTTTGGTGTCCCAACCCTTAAGGCCGCCGGAGGCGCCGATCAGGGTGAATCCAAATGCAGGCGCGCCGGACAACATTGCAATACTGGCAGTGATGAGAAAAACAGAGATGACAGGCTTCATCGTGAAGGCTCCTCGGAAAAACTTTTCAGGATTTGACCCATGCGGCCGTTAGCATAAGGCTGAACGATCTCTTGGTGCTTGAAAGGGGCGCGTGAACGAGCACATCTGCGCCGGTGCGAAGGCTAGACCAATTCCACGCGGAGCCTACCTGCCAGGCAAAAGTGGTGGCGGAAACCGTATTTTCCGGCTGGTAAAAGGTCGCGGTGCCTTCGCCATTATTCAGTACTTCCGATCCGTCTCCGGTGCCTTTGACCGTGTACTGAAGAAGAACAGGGCCTGTCGCAAAGTCAAAAGAACTGGAAAGATTCGTGGTCAGGGGCAACCCAAGGGCCATGAGTGAAGTTAGGCTCGATTTGCTGGTGGATTCGACCGCCGACAGGCTGTCTGGCATGTAGTGCAGCCAAGGGCTGATGAGACGTCTGCCAATGGGCAGGTGGTACTGCAGATGAAAATGATAGAAGGATGTTCCCATAGTATTGCGCTTGCCTGATGGACTGGACGTAAGCCTGAGCATTTCATAGGACGTGCCACTGGCGCCAAATTCGATGGATTTTGGTCTTGCCCCAAGGGCAGTCCCTGTTATTCCGACAAGGATGCAGGAAAATCCAAGCACAAGGCCAGTTTTAGAAAAATGCATGCCGAACCCCGATGAATATTTTTTAGAGCTTATCATTGATCGGCGTTTGACTCACGTACGCCCAAAAATGAAAGGGGTCCGCACTCGTAAGTGCGGACCCTTCAAAAGCAGAAACGGGGCGGGGTCGGGTCATCGGCGGGGGGCAACAGCCAGAACTAGAGGACATCAGAAACGGCGGGGCATATCTTCAGGGGGACACCCCCGACGGCAGGGGTTAGCTGCAGCCGGTTGTTCCACCACATGAATCACACTTCAGACACGCGCCGTTGCGGACCAGCGTCATCGCTCCGCATTCCGGACATGGATCTCCTTCGTAACCTTTCATCTTGGCAGCCTTGACCGTGTTGAGCCCTTTTTTGGCAGCAATCTTTTCTGCCATGCGGTCGAACTCTTCTTCCGACATCGCCACTGGGACCTTCTTCTCGCTGCCAGTCTGCAGGCCACCGGCGCTGGTAGAAATGCTTTGGCCATGGGACCCGTTGGTCGAAGCCATCATCATCGCCGGCATGTCCTCGTCGTCAGAGGAGGTCTTGTTGGCGTGTGCCTTGGACTTCGGGGCATCAATCTCGTCTGGAGCAACGTGGACCAGATCCGTGCGGCCGAGGTAGTTCAGCGCCAGATCGCGGAACATGAAGTCAATGATCGACGTTGCGCGGCGCAGGTTGTCGTGTCCGGTGACGGGTCCGTTTGGCTCAAAGCGCGTGAAGGTGAAGACATCCACGTACTCTTCAAGAGGCACGCCATACTGCAGGCCAAGGCTCACGGCGATTGCAAAACAGTTCATGATGGAGCGTAAAAGGGTTCCTTCCTTGTTCAAGTCGAGGAAGATCTCGCCCACCTGACCGTCTTCGTATTCACCTGTGCGGAGGTACACCGTGTGTCCGCCGATTTTTACCTTTTGGGTGTAACCGCTGCGCTTGCTCGGGAGCGAGCGGCGGGTACGGATGTACTCCTTGACGATCTGGGTAGTGATTTTCTTGATCTGCTCTGCCTTTGGCGCGGAATAGTCGACCTGGTCGATGATATCCAGCCATTCGGTGGCCGTGGCATTCAGAGGCTGGCTCAGTTTTGAACCATCGCGGTAGAGTGCGTTGGCCTTGAGCATCATATTCCAAGACTTCTTGTAGGACTTGGCGACGTCATCCAGATCGGCTTCAAACGGCAGGTTGATCGTCTTGCTGATTGCGCCTGAGATAAACGGTTGAGCGGCGGCCATCATACCGATGTGGTTGTCGGCCGGGATGTAGCGAACGCCCTTGCGACCACACTTGCTCGCACAGTCAAAGACCGGCAAATGGGCGGCCTTCAGGTGAGGCGCTCCCTCCACCGTCATTGTGCCACACACATACTCGTTGGCGGCCTCGATCTCGGCACTCGAGAACCCAAGTAGCTTGAGGATATTGGAGTCGACCGGTTCCAGATCTTCGGCCTTGATGCCGAGTTTCGACGTACAAAATTCTTCGCCGAGAACCCACTTGTTGAAGGCAAACGTTATGTCGAAGGCCTGTGGCAATTCTTTTTCCACCGAGGCCAAAACTTCAGGTGTTAGCCCTTTGGCTGCCAGGGTTTCGTGGTTGATGCCGGGCGCGCCCTTTAACGTTCCGCGACCCATGCAGTAGGCAATGATGTCTGCCGTCTGCGCATCACTGTAGCCAAGATTTGTGAGGGCCACGGGGACCGACTGGTTGATGATTTTGAAGTAGCCACCACCGGCCAGCTTTTTGAACTTCACAAGGGCGAAGTCCGGCTCGATCCCGGTTGTGTCACAATCCATAAGCAACCCGATGGTGCCCGTCGGAGCGATCACAGTGGTTTGCGCGTTTCGGAAACCATGCTTCTCGCCCATGGCGAGGGCTTCATCCCAGGCTTTTTTTGCCGCGGTACTAAGATCCTGCGGACAAATCTTGTGATTAATCTCAAGGGGCTTGATGGTGAGGCCGTCGTATTTTCCAGTCGAATGAGCTGCGCTGTGATGATTGCGGATGACGCGCAGCATGTCTTTCTTGTTTTTTGCATAGTTCGGGAATGTACCCAGGGCTGCCGCCATTTCTGCACTCGTCCGGTAGCTTTCTCCGCACATGATTGCGGTTATCGAGCCTGTGAAAGCCAAGGCTTCTGCAGATCCGTAGGGCATTCCCATCCGCATCAAAACGGCACCGATGTTGGCGTACCCCAAACCAAGAGTCCGGAAATCCCAGCTTTTGCGTGCAATTTCCTTGCTCGGGAACTGAGCCATTTGCACCGAGATGTCGAGGATCACGGTCCAGATGCGAGAGGCGTGGATGAAGGCATCAATGTCGAAGCCATTTTTTTCATCATAGAACGTCAGCAGGTTCAGCGACGCCAGGTTGCACGCCGTGTCATCAAGGAACATGTATTCTGAACACGGATTGGATGCATTGATGCGCCCATCTTGAGGGCAGGTGTGCCATTCGTTGATGGTCGTGTCGAATTGGACGCCGGGATCAGCACAAGACCATGCCGCATAGACGATCTTGTCCCACAGCTCGGATGCCTTCACCGTGCGCATCGTCTCGCCCGTCATGCGACTCTTGAGGGCCCACTCCGTCCCGCGTTCGGTGGCTTCCATGAAAGAGTTCGGAATGCGCACAGAGTTGTTCGAGTTTTGTCCCGAAACGGTGTTGTAAGCTTCCGAGTTCCAATCTGTGTTGAACGATTCGATTTTGAGTTTGTGGTTGCCTTGCTTTGCCAGATCGATAACGCGCTGAACGTAATTCAAAGGGATGTAGGCTTTGCGGGACTTCGCGATCGCTTCGCGCAGTTGTTCGTTTTTTGCCGGATTGAAACGGTCGTCAGATTTAGCCGCGTCGGCAGGAACCGAGCAGGCTTTCAAGATTGCGTTCAGGTGTTCTTCCATCGCCTTGGATCCGGCGACGAGAGAAGCAACTTTTTGCTCTTCCTCGACCTTCCATTCGATGAATTTTTCGATATCTGGATGGTCCAGGTCCAAACAGACCATTTTTGCAGCCCGACGTGTGGTGCCGCCACTCTTGATGGCACCAGCCGCGCGGTCCCCAATTTTAAGAAACGACATGAGGCCCGACGAAATTCCCCCACCAGAGAGTGGCTCGCCTTCGCCGCGGATGCCGGAAAAGTTGGTTCCGGTGCCGCTGCCGTATTTGAAGAGGCGGGCTTCGCGGGTCCACAAGTCCATGATCCCGCCTTCATTGACGAGATCGTCACCGACCGATTGGATGAAGCAGGCATGCGGTTGTGGACGCTCATAGGCGCTGGTGGATTTCTGGATGCGATTCGTCTCGGGGTCTACATAGTAGTGGCCTTGGCTTGAGCCCTTAAGGCCGTATGCGAAATAGAGCCCAGTGTTGAACCACTGCGGGCTGTTAGGCGCACACATCTGACGGGCCAGCATGTGGCAGGTCTCGTCATAGAAGGTCGCGGCATCTTCTTCGGTATCGAAATAGCCGTAGCGGGTACCCCAATCGGCCCAGCAACCAGCGAGGCGATGAAACACCTGGCGGCTGTCGGATTCAGCGCCGATCTTCGGGATCCCTGCGCGACGCAGGTATTTTTGCGCGAGGATGTCAGTGGCGACCTGACTCCAATGATCAGGCACCGTGACTTTCATTTGGCGGCTGGCTTTACTGCCATCGGAGTTCTTCAGTTCTGAAGTCCGTTCAACGAACTTCAGCCCGTCGTAGGGTTGGCCTTTGGTTTTGACAAACAGTCTCTTAAATTTCATGCCCGCACTCCTTGTGACGGCATTGTGAAACAAATTTCAGGTAAAACTTGGCCAAGGCAGTCTAAAACTGCAATTTTCCGTGTCTCGCCAGGATGTTGTAGAGGAACCAGCTACACATGATGATAGCCAGCCAAATAAGGCGATGTCAACGGTCGACACACAAAATATGGTGTCCACAGTTTATCCACAACACCATAGGTTGTGTGTTGTTTTTTAGCACTCTTGGCTATGATGCCGAAAAAATTGAGGGTTCAGAGAATTTTTGAGAACGCGCCATGGGTTTTTCCAACAGGTTATCCACAGGAGCTAAATTGAAGGTGAAAAAAGGCTGTTTAAAAGGCAATCACGCGCGGACTGCCGGCGGCTTTTTCTTGGCGCTCCGTGTCGTGCCCGCGACTTTCCGACGGGTCAAGGGTGTCGATGACGGTGGAAGGCGCAGATGGCTTGTCTGCCAACGGTTTGCGGGTTGCCATCATCCGTTTCTCCGACAGATAGACCTGAATGGGCAGCGTGATCGTTTGGTCCTTGCTGATTTTCAGGGCCTGACTGGTTCGGCGGCGATCCCCCTCGACGCCAGTCGACATCACATAGTGGACGAGTTGGTACTGGCCTGCAACCAGCGGCATGCGTGTTGGCCTGTCGAATACAACATCCAGAGATACGCCGCTTAACCCTGCATCGTGTGCCTCAACTCGCAAGAGGTCGGTGATCTGCCCTTTGACGTAAACGGGTTTGGGGATGATTTCGAGATAGCCGAGGTGGATTTCAGAATCAGAAGTGCCCTTGGGCATACGGTATCTGACGTTGCGCGAGCCTTCGATGCCAACCTGAACCTCTGGTTCGAAGAACAGCAGTGGGACATCAGTCACGCCCGTCGTAAACGGGAAGGGCTGGCCGGGTTGGTACAACCTCACTTCAAGATCTCCGAGGCAGTTCCACTCCCACGGGGAGCACCCTTGATCTACTTTGATGCTTCGTGCCGTTAAATGCAGGGCTTCACCCTCTTCCAATTCCACAACTTTTGGCTGGGTTGATCCGCTGAGCCGAAGCATCGTTTGACCTGGCAACACAGCGTACTCTTCGTTGAGATTGAACCAGTGCCCGTCGTTCACTTCTACAAAAAGTGGGGTGCCGCGAATTTGTGAGGACAGGTCAAGATCTACCTTCGGCGAGGTCATGACTTTGATGAAGGCGGGACTGATGATGCGTTTTTCGCCTTCAGCAAGGGTGACCTTCATCTTGGTTCCGTTGACCTCGACCTCGTAGTTCCCGGGCAGCAGGTAGAGCCATTTTCCGAATTGCTGCTTCTCAGTAACGGAAACAAGGTCGGCCGCAGGTGACACGAAATAACTGAGATCGCCCGGCGTGTTCGCGCTTGCTTCGACCTTGATGGCAGAAAGCAGGAAACTTTTCACCACGTCAGCCTTGGTTTTATCACTGAATTCAAGCGACAAGGGCACCATCCCCACGAGGATGTCATGGCTTTCGCCGATCATGCTGAGGCTAAAGCGATTTGAGAAATACTGGCGCGACCGCGTTTTCTCTGCCCGTTTGCACTGGATGGAGAATTTGTCGTCTTCAGCCGGCGCCATTGCCGGAAGGAAGTTGATTTGGTGTGCGATGAGTTCCTTGCGCTTTCCGGCGTAAATCCTGACGGATTCGCTCGAGCAGTCAGCAAGGACGAGGTAATTGCCGGCTGGCAATTTGACGTCCTCGTTGAAGGTTCCCACGAGTTCAGAAACGAGTTGGATCGGGTTCTCAGAGTCTATCCGATAGATCTCATAGAGGCCGCCTTTGGCGCCGCTGACATTGAGAGTTCCATCGCTGCCAGGAAGGCGGCACCCAACAACCGGCACGAAACAAACCAAGGCCAGGACAATGCGTCTCACGTCAGAAGGCGAAATTGGTCGCGGCACCGATCTGGTAATTCTGGAACCCACCAAATCCCAAATAGACGCGAGGTCCCAGGCGGATGTTTGGCGCAACCTCCCAGTCGCCACCTGCGTGAGCGGTGAGGATGGTGCCGGTGGCCTCTGCAGATGTTGGTGTCTGGAAGTCATCAAGGGCGTCAAGATACACGAAAACTAAACCGGCTTCCACCCCCGCCACCGCCGTCATTCCCTTGACCCGTGGGTATTTCAGGTGGCCTTCGAGGCCAGCATGGTAGCCTTCCCAAACACCCCGGTAGGGTTTTGACTTCTGGGTTCCAGCGACGACAACCGGACTGTAGCGAAAGGTTCCCTTCAGGTTGAACTTCTTGCTCTTTCGCAGGCCGAGGGCCGAATTGGGCACGTTGACGCCAATCAGGAGATCAGAGGACCCAGTCCTTCCAGATCCCGATGGCTTCCATCCCGACCCATCGCGGGTTGGCCAAACCATGTTGATGGACGTGCCGATCACTAGATTTTCATTGAGAAAGCGCTCTGCCCGGCCCGGCTCAACGACTGGCTCAAGCTTGGAGCTCTCGTCCTGGGTTTGTTCCTCTTTTGGAGCCGGCGCAGTGGTCTGGGCGTCGGCGGGTGCTTCGGGAGCTTTTGGGGTCAGGCCATCTGGGGCAGGGGTCGCTGAAGTTGTTTCTTCGATTTCGTGTTCGCCTTTCACTGGGGGCGGCATGTCGTCCAGCCCCTTGGCGAAGGCGACAGGTCCAGCTGCAGCCGCAATGAGTCCATGGCAAACCAAAAGTTGAGTGAGGGTGAACCGCTTCATGCGCAGCATTTTTTTCTCCCGCATCAGCGTTAAAGGAACAAGTTCATGTGAATTGCGTAACGACGGTCTGAAAGGAGCTCATCTTGACCTGCCGCAGTACCCAGTTGCTCGGCATAGGTAGCAAGCCGAAGGCGCAAAAGCACGATGTCCAGCTGCAATCCTGCGGTCCATTCGCCTTGGTGCAGGCCGCCTTGGATCTTCAAAAAGTCGCCGAGTCCGTATTCCGTCCCGACGTTGACCTTTTTACTGTAGTGGACCGGCTGATTGATCGCTGCGACATCGGCGTTTACGCTCAGGTAATGGCCATCGGTCTTGATCGGCTTGAAGCTGATGCCAGTGCTGACCGCGGGACGCCGCGCTTCAGGTGCTCCGGTCGCGCTGTCCCCGGAAGACAATGCCTTGAAGGTTGTTCCGCCAAAATCGAGGATGCTCAGACCGAAAGTGGTATCTTTCTTGGCATCGGGGCGGAACAAGAGGCCAAGGTCGAAACCGATGCCGTAACCACCAACGACATAGTCTGCCAAGCTGCCTGATCCACTATTGCCGTTGGAGAGGTTTTCCAAGGCATCGATGTCAAACGTTCGGTTAACTCCAAGTTGTCCGACAATTTTTGCGTTCATTCCCAAAGCCAGCCGGTCGCGGAAAAAACTTCCGGCGATCCCTGCTGGAATATAAAATCGCGGTCCCGCATTAACATCAACTGTAATGTCGTTGTGAAACGTGAACTGCGTTGGCAGCTCCACAGCAAGCGCAAAACCAAAACCCGGTGCTACAAAATACGGCTCCATTCCAAGGCTGAATCCGAGGGGTTTGCCGCCCTGACTTTTAATCAGATCGATGGTCGCAGCCGTGCTGCCTGAGCCACTTTTGGCAAACGACGAAATGTCGTTGACCGCATTGGTGGTATTGGCCGAGATTTCTCCGCGCAGCGTCAGTACCTCAAACGTCCAGGTCTTGAGCCACGCGAGTCCGGCCGGATTATAATAGAGTGCATTGAAATCGTCTGCCTGCCCGACAAAGGCGTTACCCATGCCAAGGGGGCGCACGCCAAAGTGGGTCCATCGCAGCTCCTCGGCAAGGGTGGATCCCCCGCCAAAGGCCATCATTGCGGCAAATGCCATACACTTCTTGAAGGCCCCGCTGACGGCGTTGCGCATGGAAACCTCCCGGAGGGGAAAGGCAATCTGGGTTAACATCTGGTGGAACCAGTTGACTGTACCATAAACAGTTTTACTTGCGAACGAACCGATATTGCTGGAAGAACTTTTTGAGTGTTAGGATCAGGATCTCTCTGGGAGAACTACCATGTCAAAGGCCGACGTTGCCGCTGAGCGCAAGGAACAGATCGTTCGCGCGACCGTAGATTGCATTTCAAAGTTCGGTTATCACAATTTTTCCATGCAGGACGTGGCCCGGACTGCCGGCGTCAGCAAAGGCATCATCCATTACTACTTCCTGAACAAGGATGAGTTGATGATGTCGGTGCTGGACAAGGTTGCCGGCGACATTGAGCGAGTTCTGCAGTCCGACATGGCAAACATTGAAGATCCTTTCCAGAAGATGGAAATTTTCGTTAATGTTTGTTTTGACGTGGTCCGCAGCACGCGGGAATACTACCAGGTCAACATGGATTTCTGGACCCAGATCAATCAGAAAGACGAAGTGCGTGCGGTGATTGCCCGCCATTATGCCAAGTTCAGGGAGACCGCCGCAAAGGTCGTCCGGCAGGGGTTGGATGCAGGAAAATTCCGTAAAGTCGATCCAGCCCAGTACGGTTCTTATGTGATTGCCGTTATTGACGGGCTCAGCCTTCAGTGGCTTTTTGACGATAAGGTTTTTGATTATGACGGGATGGTGAAAGTTGCCAGCCGTTTGATCATTGAAGGCCTGCTCCCCGAACGAACCGACCAAAGGATGTAAATTTGCTGGAGGCCCTTGGCAGAATTTCATCGGGTCAACGCTTGTCCCCAAGCGATGAACAAGTCGCTCTGGAAGAGCTTGAGTCCAACGAGTGCTGGCAGCCGCTGTTTCGCTATCTGGACCAGGCACTTGCGGCGGGTGGGCAAAACCTGGTCAGTCACTACTGCAGGCTCATTCGCCTCCGCTTGAATTACTTCAACGACATCTCGGCAGCCCAGGCACTGACGGCGGATTTGATCCGCAGGTGCCAGATTGATTTTCCAACGCTTCACGATCTTCTTTTGAACGATCATGCCATTCCCGACTTGGAACCCCAACACGAAGCCGCATTGCTGGATGCTGCCAGTGAGGCGTTCAGTGCAACCGCCGAAAGGGTCCAGGCGCTGGAGAAACTCGCTGCAGTTTACGAAAAGCGCTTGTTCAACGAGGAGAGGTTGCAGCTGGTCTTTGAGCGATTGATTCAACTTGATCCAGACAACATCAAGGCTCTTCGTTATTTCAAACTTGCTTTTTCACAGGCCAATGATTGGGAACAGGTGTCGCGCGTCCTGAAGCGTCTCATTGATGTGGTGCAAACCCGTCAGGAAAAGTTTCGACTTGCGCATGATTTGGCCCACAACCTCGTCTACCGTTTGGACAATCCGCGGGATGCCATTTTAGTTTTAGATCGCCACTGCAGGGAAAGCCCTCTTGATGTCTCACAGATTGAATATGATGCTGCCCATCGCATGGGCGATACAGATCGTTGCATTCAGGTGTTGCAGTCCGCACTTCGAAGTGTTCGCGACGATGCTGGCAAGGCGATCATCCAATTTCGAATGGCTGACCTGTTTCGCAAATCTGGAAAAATCCGTGAGAGCGAAAAGATCCTTCAGGAGTCACTGGCGACGTGGCAGGTTTTTTTAGATCCCTTTGAACCTTTGATCCAAATGCAAATTGCAAGCAACAGCTGGGATCAAGTTGCGGCGACCTTGCAGGCCCTCTCCCTTCGAGTGCAGGACAAGGAGCTTGCCGATCAGATCCAGCAGGCGGTGCGGCGGATTGAGGCTGGCCTGGCTGACCGGTCTCAATGAAAGATCAGATTCAGACATCCAAGGGTTCAGTGAGAACCGCCTCAGTCGGTCTCCGCGGAATCGCGTCGCGGATCATCACTCACGACCGTACCAGCAAGATTTTGGGCACCCGATTTGAGGAGGGTCTGGTCAAACAGGCTATTGGCCAATGCTTGCTTTCATGCGCAGATACATTGCCGTCTAAGATTGCGGTTTTTGTTTCCGAGCCAGAATTAGATGTCATTTCTCGCAGCGGCCTTTGCGGGACTCTGGCATCAGCTTTTCGCGGCAGCCTTGAACTTCGTGAATTGACTCAGCCAACGCTCAGAGATTTCACATTAGCCGGACAGTCTTCTCCCGAAAATACCGTCATGGTCATTCTTCTGGGTTCGGAAAAAAGACCTCTGGCATGGCCGTTGCCTGATTTTGAAAAACTTGTGGCAAGTCCACCGCAGCTAGCTGGCGATTCAAATTCGAACGGCCGCAACTTGTCGTTTGGGTGCGCAGGAGATTGGCTCAGGTTCGATCGTAGGGGATCATCCTCGCTCATCGACTCCAAGGCGATCGAGTCGTCGTGGTGGCCATCCGGGTCAGTAGCGGCCTCAGCCTTTGAATACAGTTGGGGAATGTGGGCCTCAGTTTTTCCCGCGCAAAGAACTCCACAGCGCCGGATCGTGGTAGATCAGGTGAAACTCGCGTCCCGGACTGCCGGCCAATTGGTGTTGTCATCTTCTGCCCGCGAGAAAATCAGTCAATTTATTAAACCCTCAGCAACCCCCCCAGGAAAAAGCCTGGTGGCATCTTTTCCGACGCCAGAAGCAGGACGCTGGCTTTTTCAGGCGGCTGGGATTGCGCCCGAAATGCTAAAGCAGGTTGTTTTTTGCGAGGAATTATACGGTTGGGGACCTGCCTTCAGTTTTCTCCGGTTTTCAGCCGATTATCCAGCGGGCTCACGGATGCTAGTGATGCGGGATCTGGTTTCGGTGGATCTGGTGGTGGTCGAATGAGTTTTACCCGCATGTCCGCCCGGGGATCCGATGTCTTGCTCATAGATGGTTCGAGGATCGACACTGCCGGTCTTCACCGCGGTTCAAAGGATGCGATTGATCGATTCATTTCTTTCTTAAAGGAGGCTGGCGAGGCCGTTGATTCCTTTGAAGGAAATTCTCGAAACGCCAGCAAGATGATTGCCCTGTGCGGTTTTATGCCCCCTCCCGAGTTCATGCCAGATGCTGACGAGGCCTGGATTTTTGACGAATTATTATCAAGGCGACAGAGCCTGCGTGAAGCCTTGATCGCCAGTCGGTTCTGGAAAGTCCCTTCCCTCTTTCTTGGCCACGGCGACTGTGCCAGTCCCGTGATGGAAATCGTGCGAATGTGCCGAATGCGTCTTTGGCTGGACGCCGGTTCCGTTTTTCGTGGGACCCCCGGCCACTGGGCATTTGGATTGATGGGCGTAGATCCATTCAATGGAGCATCGACCTATAACGGCGCCGTCATGGCTCCGTGGGAGATATCGGTTGAAGGAGCCCAGAAAATCGGGTTTCTCGATGCCTGCCTTGATTTCGATCCGGAGTCCCATGCGGTGCCAGCGCTGATCGACCGGTTCGCACCGTTACTGCAGGGTCGGGTTAGACTGGATCCCGACGACTCAAGGCGGTCTGGCGATCCCGGGTTTAGGGGTATGTTAGCTCGCCATCGCCAGAAGTTCGGGCGACTTGCCGAAGGCAGCTCTCGCAATTTGCTCGATGCGATGGCAAAGGCACCCGCTGATTTTGCGGGGGCAGAACTGGCAGCAGTTTACCTTGGCATGAATCAAAGTCGGCAGATCGATCTGACCTTGACCAAGGTTTCAAACGGGGATCTGCCGGTTTTCGGCCCTCAGGTATTTGGTCTGGCCGTGGACCTTTCGGAAGGCGTCCTGGCTCCCGGGTTTTTAATGGAACTTGCGCGGCGCAAGGGATTTATTTTTATGAGTGCCAGCCAAACCGCGCATCTTCCAAGTCGTCTTGAGGCACAAAAGGCAAGCCTTGCGGCAAGGCTTGGATCGAACAAGGCCCAAGCTTTTTGGGACCGGAATGTGATCCCTTGTGCAGCCGGGTCGGTGGATTCTGGGCACGCGCCGTTACCGGTAATTCGCCCCAGAGGAACTGACAGCATCACCCTCGACATTCCCGGCGAGGGTCGCTGGTTGCTCGACCTTTTACCTGGTTTGGCGGAAGCCAGTGCTTCACTGGTTGATGCCTGGAAGATGATGCCGGCGGTAGTGCGTTCCAGCGCCTCCGCCTCGCCGTGCAGTGATGATTCGGATTGGCTTGGTCGCCGCCCTGGCCTTACTGAAATACTTCGGGTGTTCACTGGTGGTGTGATTTTTAGTCAGGATTTCAAACCGGCGGGGTTTCGTTCTCTTTTTCACTACTTGTTGGCCTGCAATACTGTGCGGTCAGGCTGGGTTTTAGAGGACGCCTGGAAGGAATTGATTGGTAACGGCTGGCTTCTGGATCCCGTGGCGCCATTTCGGAAAACATTGGAAATCGCTGGAATGACTGAAGTAAAAGGCCCGGGCAGAGAACAGAAATTCTCCGTACCTTTGCCTGCCATCAACATATATGCCAAAGCGTTGGGCGAATGGATGGCCGATACTATGGGCAAGGAATCTGGGGGCAAGTCTTTGCTTCGCAGGTTAACCGGGATTCCACCATATTCGATGGTCGTCTTGTCTGGTGATGACAAACCTCCCGTAGGACTGCCGGTTCATCTTCTGTCAGAGGAGCCTGTGATATTTTTTCCACTTTCTCCAAAATGCATAAGCCAAGCAGGTTCAGGTGTTTCTTCGGCTGGGGTGGAGATTCCGGGAGAATTGATTCGGAAAAAAAGTTTGGAAAAGTATTTTCAATACACTGTCATGCAAATGCCACAGCGGCTTGTTGACGCCGTGTCGAAAACCACACAGCTGCCGGCTGCCGTCTGGGTCAAAACCCTTGCAGGAGAGTGACTAGCGGGCTGGCATGGTTTCTGCTATTTAAATCAGGCATGCAAAAATCTAATCAAAATACCATCAAGCAACGTGTTGAGTTTTCCGGTGTTGGATTGCACTCCGGAATATCAGCCCAAATGTCCGTCAATCCTGCCGGGATCGATCACGGTGTGGTCTTCAAAAGGATTGATTCGGCCCTTGCCCTGCCGGTCAAGGCATCGTGGGAATTTGTCAGCATCACGGATCTTTCGACCTCCGTCGGCGAAAAGGAATCTCGCGTATCTACGATTGAGCACCTGATGGCCGCACTTTTCGGGCTTGGTATTGATAACGCACTTGTAGAAATCGCTGGTCCTGAGGTTCCGATTCTGGACGGCAGCGCAAAGCCATTTGTCGAGGCCTTTACTTCCGTTGGCCTCCAGTCCCAGAATGCGTCGAAGTTGGTTTGGCGGATCAAGAAGCCGTTTTTATTTGAAGACGGCGGCAAGGCTGTAAAGTTGGAGCCGGCGGATTTTACGGAATACCGGTGCACCATTAGTTTTTCCGACTCTGTGATTGGCCGGCAGACTATTGTTTACCGGCACTCTTCCAAGGCGTTCACGGAACTTGCCATGGCGAGGACGTTTTGCCATTACCGCGATATTGACGCCATGAGGCGAGCTGGACTTGCCTTGGGCGGGTCACTTGAAAATGCGGTGGTGGTGACGGATGAGGGTGTCATGAACCCTGACGGTCTGAAGGGTGCGGATGAATTCGTTCGTCACAAGTTGCTTGATGCGATTGGGGACCTGTCACTGATGGGAGCACCCTTGGCCGGTCGAGTAACCTTGTACAAGACAGGCCATGGAATCCACGCCAAGTTTATGCGTGAGTTGATGAAAAACAAGGATGAAATCCTGGAATTGATTGCCGCGCCTCAGGCGGATACCGGGTCGGCGGGATCAGCAGAACTGCGGGTGTGACCCTGTCCCGTCAGAACTCCCAGCAGGGCAGAAGCGCCCCGGTACCAACCTTTTTTTTGTAGTTTTTTTAGCACGTCGGAAATATCCGCTGTGACAATTTCATTTTGTAGTTTCCCATCGATGTCATGAAACCAGCCCATTTCATCGATGAAGTCGGTCTCGCTTTTTGCAAAGAGTGCTAGTTTTGCGGCGTAAACCACCAAAAGACTCTTGTTCGGATCAGCCATAAAAATTTGCCGGACTGCCGTAACTGCTTCCGACCTTCTCTGTGATCCAGCCGAAGGATTGGATTCACAGATGGTGCAGGCAATGGCGCAATGCAGAATCACCACTTCAGGGCCAAGTCCGTTGATTAGCGTACATGACTCCAGGGCATGCCACGCCTCATCATATTGGTCGACCACAAACGCAGCCTTGGCCAACTGGAACCAAACAGCAGCATCGCGCTCATTCAGGGCAATTGCAACGCGGAGGCTTTCGATGGCCTGGTGCGGCTGACCGCTTTCAAGGTAGGCTTGCCCCATGAGTCCATGGACATGGTATCCGTGGTCGTCGATCTTCTCACATTCCTGAATGCAAATTTCAAATTGATCCATGTTGAAGGCAAGCCACGCGCTCGTAAAGCGCAGGGCCGTCAGTCCGGTGAGGTTTGTCATCTTAAGGATCGTGGCAAAGGCTTTTTTTTCTTGGTTCCATTCAAATGAGGATGCAGCAATCGTTGAAATGATGTCGACGGCACTCTGCCCATTTTCATTCAGAATCTGCTCAGCTTGAAGGAAGTCTCCTAGTGGGTTGCCGGAAACCTCACAAAACAGTGAGCTGGCCTTGACCCAGGTGTCAATCCGCGCGGATCCGGATTGCCGGGAAATGGAGTCAAATGCAGAGATTAGAATTTCAGATGGCGTCATGCCGTTTCCGTTGGAGTTGATGAATGAGTGCATCATATCACGGCAAAGGAAAACCTGTGTCGTCACCTCAGATGTCCTTGGTCAACTGGCTACGGTTCTGGCTTTATGCTGGCAGGCGAGGCTACCCCTTGCGCCACGTCCGGAGGCAGCTTGATCGTACTTGTTGGAATGATGCTTTGTTTTGGTTCTGGAATTTCCTTGGGGCCTTTGGGTTTCGTCCTGGTTTTCCTCGTGGGCCTCGGCTTGCTTTCGTGGAACCGTTGCTACCCGTCTGACAAACATCCCCTGCACGCGCGATTCTCTGTGTGGTCTGCGTTCTGGATGGTGGTTTCTTTTTTTTGGGGAATCACCAATCACGGTGACTTTCGCTCACCTCGCCCTGGGATTTTTCGGATTATCGCCACTGGCAGCGCCTATTCAACGCACGGCTCAACCGTTTTGATTGAGGGGAAGGGTGGAAGAACCCTTGTCAGCCTTGGGCACCTGTATCCATCAAGTCAAATTGGTCAGACGATTAAATTGCGCAAGTGTGGGCATGGGCGGTGGATGGTTCCCGGGCGATGTATGGTGCAAGACGAGCAGGGCGCAGTCTTAAAAAGACGGGCACGGTCTGGTGGGAACACCCTGCGCGACTTGATTTTGTCGTGGAGGCACCGCGCCAGCCGTTATCTTGACTCTTTTGGCCCAAATGCAGGGCGATGGTTGAAGGCTTTGCTGCTTGGACTCTCGACCAACAGCAGTGGTGGCCTTTTGGAATCCTTCCGCGGCATTGGTTTGCTCCATTTTTTGGTGGTAAGCGGAGCCCATGTGACGCTCGTGCACCGAGTTGCAGAAAGTTGCCTTATGATTTTTCGACGGCTAGCCGGTGGATTGATTCCGGCCTTGCCGCCAGTTTCATCGGGGCCAAATTGGTTGTTCTCAGCATCACCACTGGCAGCGACAGGGTTATTTTGTTTGTTGGCGGGGCTGGAGCCACCAGTTCAACGATCGCTTTGTGGGCTTTGCTTTGCACAGGCTTTGGCGTTTGGCGGGGCAAGGCCATCGCGGATCACCACGATTGCATCAACATTTCTTCTGCAGGGTATTTTTTGGCCTGTTGGGTTTCTCTCTCGATCAAACCTTCTGAGCTGGATGGCTTGGCTGATCGTTCTTTTGGCGAGGCCCACCGCAACGGTTTGGCCATCCTTTGGAAGAGCCTGTTTTCGCCAGATGCTCATGGCCTTTGCTCTCGCTACCGTGACAGGAATCGGTGCATGTGCTGGGGTAATCGCCAACCTGATTTTTCTTCCGGTGCTCGAGCTTTTCTTTATTTTTTGCATCCTGATCACTTTTGCTGGACCCAAGTTTGCCGCCAGAGTTGACTTCAACCGAATGGTGGAAATCATTTGTGATGCTGCGTTGTGGGCTTCTCAGAAAACGAGCGGAGGAATCTTTCGCCAGATGGACGCCGTGATCACTCACCCGGGAGTACGGGTTGGATTGATGGCAATTGCCTGGGCCGGCGCCTGCTTTTACGCAACCTCAACCCTGCTGGCCTCTGCAACTCCCTCTGCCCTGCCACCAGAATTCACGGCCGATTGAGCCATTGTAGGCAACTTGCTTTTCACGGCGCTCAAGTAAAGGCTGGCTGCACTGATGATTCCAGCAAAGGCTGCGACCAAGAAAAAGGCCGGGTGCCAGGCGGCTCCCAAGAGGAACATGACTATGGCAGCAACCCCCGTCACGATGGCGTTCACGCCAACCTTATCGGTGCGCGTGAGGGCCAGCTCTCCGTGGAGCACGCCGGAGCTGTAGCCCTCGATCAGCACGTGTTTCAAGGCTGGCTTGTAAAAGTGGCGCAAGGCCGTTTGTGGCCGATAATAATAGGTAACATGCCAGAATGGCAGGTGAATCAGCTGGATCCCTGCAATCTCGATTTCTGTTCGGCACTCGATCAAGAAGTCGACATACTGGCTGGCGATCTGATGGTGGTACTGATCCACATGTTGGCTTGCGCGCCTGATGGCCGATTCCTCGTCCACTTCAACGCCCGAGATAGGCAATCCGTTTGCGAATTTAAACTCGAAGGCCTCTTTTGCATCATAGGCCGAGCGATCTGCCTGAGGCTTTTCGATGTGCCCGCGGGAAAAGGTCGAGTCCAGAGGAAATCCATCCCAGTTGACCAGGATTTTTTCCTTTGGCTCATGCATCCGTGCGATGCCCCAAAGTTCACAAATATTATTTCTGCCGTTGATGCCCCAGCGGTAGGTCCTTCGGAACTTTCCGTTTTCATTAAGGAAGTCAGATCCATTTCCATGATCCTGGATCCTCGTCCTGCGCTGGGCCAGACCGGACCAGTCCGAATGAGCCTCGAGCGAGATCACCCAAAAAGGGACGCTGACTCCCTCGACCGACGCAACCACGTATTCCTTGTCCACCATCTTCGGGTTGTGGTGCAGGCGCCTCAGCCATTCCAGGGTCATGTCTTTGACGGCCTTGGGGGCCATCGTATTGGGGATGATGTAATGGTCGAGAAAAGGGTCTTTTTCGCCCGTCTCAACGTTGTGTTTGAACGTTTCCGAACAAAACGGGCAGATCATCAAGTAGTTCTTGAAGTCGTATTGGGCCGATGTTCCACAGGTTGGACAGGCTAATTCATGCATGGACCGCAGTCCTCCTGCAAAAATTTTAACATGAATCGATTGACATCACGATTTTCGGCCTTAAGTTGCATGCGTTAGGGTGGTCAGCCGGGCGGTGCCGGAACCTGCAGGACGCCGTCGCAGGCGAATTGGCAGCCCTTAAAAAAGTTACAAATCCATAATGAAATGGGGAACATATGGGAAATAAAATCATTGGAATCGACTTGGGTACGACCAACTCTGTGGTGGCAATCATGGAGCAAGGGCAGCCGAAAATCATTGCCAACGCCGAAGGCCAACGCACGACACCAAGTGTCGTGGCCTTCACAAAAGACGGGGACGTTTTGGTTGGGGCAGCAGCCCGCCGCCAGTCGGTCACCAATCCAGAGCGCACCATTTATTCCGCCAAGCGATTCATTGGCTGTACGTTTAGCGAGCGCGAAGACGAGAGCAAGAGGGTTCCCTACAAAGTGACCAAGGGCCGTGGCAACCTCGCGGTGTTCGACATCGACGGCAAGGAACACACTCCGCCTGAAATTGCGGCCAAGGTGTTGGCAAAACTCAAGCAAGCGGCCGAGGATTATCTTGGCGAAAGTGTTACCGAGGCTGTGATCACAGTCCCGGCGTATTTTAACGACAGCCAGCGCCAGGCAACCAAAGACGCAGGCAAGATCGCCGGCCTTGACGTGAAGCGCATTGTCGCTGAGCCAACCGCAGCGGCCTTGGCCTACGGCCTCGACAAGAAAAAAAATGAGAAGATCGTGGTTTACGATTTCGGTGGCGGTACCTTTGATATTTCCATTTTGGAAGTCGGAGAAAACGTCGTCGAAGTGCTTGCAACCAACGGCGACACCCACCTGGGCGGTGACAACGTCGACGAAGTCTTGATCGATTATCTCGTCAAGGAATTCAAGACCAGCACGGGCATCGACGTCTCCAAGGACGCGATGGCCATGCAGCGCCTCAAGGAAGCCGCTGAGAAGGCTAAAATCGAACTTTCCTCGGCTCAGGCAACAGACATCAATCTGCCGTTTTTGACGGCGGATCAGTCGGGACCAAAGCACTTGAACGTGTCGTTGAACCGTTCCAAGTTTGAGCAGCTCATTGGCGAGATCGTTGAAAAGACGATGGCTCCATGCCGTCAGGTCCTCAAGGACGCTGGGCTGCAGGCTGCTCAAATAAACGAAGTTTTGCTCGTTGGTGGATCAACTCGTATTCCTCTGGTTCAGCAGAAGGTGAAGGATTTCTTCAACAAGGAACCAAACCGGACAGTCAACCCGGATGAAGTGGTGGCAATTGGAGCTGCAGTTCAGGCTGGTATCCTTGCCGGCGAAGTGAAAGATGTTCTTCTTCTTGACGTGACGCCGCTTTCACTTGGCATCGAGACCCTCGGTGGAGTCATGACCAAGCTGATCGAGCGCAATACGACAATTCCGACCCGTCGCGCCCAAGTCTTTTCGACCGCGGCTGACAGTCAGACGTCGGTGGAAATCAATGTCCTTCAAGGTGAGCGTGAGATGGCGCGCGACAACCGCCAGCTTTCTCGCTTTAGCCTCGTCGATCTTCCGACGGCGCCGCGCGGCGTGCCCCAGATTGAAGTGGCTTTTGACATCGACGCCAACGGCATTGTTTCCGTCTCCGCAAAAGACCTCGGGACTGGTAAGGAGCAAAAAATTACGGTTCAGGCTTCGACCAAGCTGAGTGAAGACGAAATCAGCCGGATGGTGAAAGACGCCGAAATTCACAAGGAAGAAGACCAGAAAAGGCGTGAGCAGATCCAGGCTCGCAACGCACTTGACTCCATGATCTTCCAGGCCGAGAAAATGATCCGTGAAAACGGCGATAAACTTCCGGTTGAACTGAAGGGCGAAGTTGAGACCGCCGTTGCTTCAGCAAAAACCAAGCTTGATGTTGAAGATGCTGCTGTGATTGAGGCGGCCAGATCAGAACTCGAATCGAAAATGCACAAGTTGGCCGAGGAACTTTACAAGTCTGCCCAGGCCGGCGGTGAAGCCGCAAAGGCTGAGCCTGGCAAGGAATCAACCAAGAAGTCTGACTCAGATGTGGTTGATGCTGAGTATGAGGACAATTCCAACAACCCCTGATGAGTAATCATCCTGAGGCCTGGTCCGTCATCCTGAGGCCCGGTCCGTCATCCTCAGGCCCGGTCCGTCATCCTGAGCGCAGCGAAGGATCCTTTCTTCTCCATCGAAGAAAGGATCCTCCGGCCTCAGAAGAACCTCAGCCCTTCCTTGAATCCATAAACGACTTCAGCAAATCCACAGGTACTGGAAATACAATGGTCGAATGTTGCTCCGAAGCAATATCTGACAGGGTTTGAAGGTACCGGAGTTGCACGGATACCGGATTCTGCGACAGGATGTCGGCTGCCTCGCGCAGTTTTGTTGCGGACTGCATTTCGCCTTCTGCGGCGATGATTTTTGCGCGGCGTTCCCGCTCAGATTCTGCTTCGCGTGCCATGGCACGCTGCATTTCCTGCGGCATATCAATGTCTTTTACCTCTACGGAGGCCACCTTGATTCCCCAAGACTCGGTGTTTTGGTCCAGGATCTGTTGGAGTTGGTCGTTGATCTTTTCACGTTCGGTCAGCAGGTCATCAAGCGTGTGCTGACCAAGAATTGAACGCAGGTGAGTTTGTGCAAGTTGAGTCGTAGCGTACAGAAAGTTCTCGATGTTGATCACGGCCTTCCGAGGATCGACGACCCGGAAATAGAGGACGGCATTTACTTTCAAACTGACGTTGTCCCGGCTGATGACGTCTTGTGGATCAATGGGCATGGTCACGGTTCGGATGGAAACGCGAACCATACGGTCAATCAGCGGAATTAAGATCACTGGTCCAGGTCCCTTGGGTGCGCCAAGGACCCGGCCCAACCGGAACACGACGCCACGCTCGTATTCCTGTAAAATTTTGATCGACGAAGCTAGAAACGCCAAAGCCAACATGAAAAATAGAAAACTTCCAGAAGCCACGAACAGCCCTCCTCGGGTTTTTATTGCAGTGTCAGGTATCTTTATTTCAACTTTGCGTCTGGACGTGGCCTTTTTGCAATTGGAGTTGCTGCCATAAATCCCTTTTGGCAGCCGGGTCGGCCTCCAGTTTGGAGAGTTCGGCCGCCTTCACAATGATGGCAGAATCTGTGCCAACGCGTTGTGCCCAATGGCGGCAGGCTTCCTCCGATGAATCACCGAATGCCACCATCAAACCGCAAGGACCATCAACGGCAGAGCCCACCCGGCAGCGAAGGCTGGCATCGCCGTGAATTCGAACATCTTGGCGTCGATATCCGCAGGCGGCCGCAATCCGTGCCATGAGTTCTACGCAGGAGTCGGATAGCGTGGTCTCCCCATGGACCATCATCAGATAACGGGCACGCCCCCTTGAAGGATAACGCTGTCCGCGTTGCTCAAGCCATTCCAAGTATTTTAGGTGTCTAGGGTCGCAGGTCATGCCCCCCGTATAACACCGGGGATGGTCAGGAGGCAACGCGGGTTGGCGCCCTGCCAGTTGTTGCGAGGCGACGATTTTTCAGGGCGACGGATGCATCTTTGATCTGTTGCGTCACGACATCCTCAGGGGCACCAAGCATCGAAGCCCGCATGAGTGCCAGGCGGGCTTTGCCGTGCTCTTTCATCCCGGCCAAGGCTTGGGCCTGAATCAGGAGAGCCTGTTCGCTCCACGGCTCTGTTGAAAAGGCTCTGAGTGCCAAGGCCTCGGCCTTGGTCGCATTATTGAGTTGCAGGTGCAGTTCCGCCATCAGACGGAAGACGTAGCTCATATTTTGGCTTTTCTTGATGGCTTCCAATGCGGCAAGTGCAGCCTGCGGGCGCCCACTTTTGATTTCAGCAATCGCCGAAATCAAGTTGGCTTCGTCCGCCTCCCCCGTCTTGGTCAATTCACTGGCGAGGGTTATGGCATCTTCAAGTTTTTCCTGCATGAAATACACCCGCGCAAGGATGACAGTCGCATCGGTCTGCTCTGGATGCCCCGCCCGCACATCGCGAAGAAGCAATTCAGCCCGGCGCAGGTCCTTTATCCGCTCGCAGGTCGACACAATGGCCTCAAGGGCGTCGCGCGCATCGGGATAATAACGGCGCATTCGCTTGAAGTAATAAAGGCCCTTGTCGATATTGCCCTTTTTGATCTGCGCATGACCCATCGCAATCAAAGCAGGGCGCATCCTTTGGTCCATAAGAAGGGCCTTGCGAAAATGAGCGATGGCCTCTTCCGCCCGTCCTTGGTCGAGCAATAGTCGACCAAGCTGCACTTGGCGTTCGGGTTGCTTGCCATTCACTTCAAGCTCGGCGGCCATCAGCGACGCAGCCTCACCGACCCTACCCTTCATCAGGCGAAATTCTGCCAGGAGTGCATTGGCCCGGTAGTAGGCTGGATGCTCTGCCAGTATATTTTCCAGCATCTTTTCGGCCACATCGAGTTGACCGGTCTTACTCAAAGCAAACGCATGAAGGAATCTGACCTGAATGTTTTGATCGTCTATACCATTGGCCTCAATAAGTTGAAGCAAGGCAGCCGGGTACTTCTGTTCAAGGAGCAGCTTTTCTGTTGTTCGAATCTTGTGTAGCAACGGCTCTGGAGACGCAAAAGAGTTCAGAAGTTTAACGACCTTTTTTTCTAGTTCATCCGGTTGAAAGGGCTTTAGCAGGTAATCATTGGCGCCAAGGTCAACCGCCCTGACGATGTCATCGCGGGACGACTCGCCGGTAACGACTAAAATAGGAATGTCTGCGCCAAGATTCCGGTGACGGACATTTTCAAGAACAGCAAATCCGTGGGTTTCGCCAAGGGCCAGGTCGCAAATCAGAAGGTCTGGGTGGCCCGAATCAATTGTTTTAATGGCATCAGCGGCATTGGAGGTTTCAAGGATTTCCTTGAATTCGATCTTGTGAAGGACACGCCGCATCGCTTTGCGGACTTGAACCTGATCATCGATAATCAGCACCGTGATTTCGCGGGGATCGAAGTTGTATTTTCCAGTGGCCATGGACCCCCTCCCTTCTCCCGGCTCCGTTCTTATCCGTTGGCCCCCTTGATGAGGGCTCGTGCACCCTGGTCCGCCGGTGCGGCGGCTTGGGCCTGCCGCCACAGTTGTCTGGCCTCTTCAGGTTGGCCGGCCTTGTGCTTTGCAATGCCCGCCCATAACAGGGCCTGAGAATGCGCGGGTATCACCTTGAGGATTTCGGCAAACTCTTGAAAGGCTTTATCTGGCTGGCCGCCTCGCAAATACAACCGCCCGAGATCTAGGCGTACATCGGGCATTTTTGGGTAAATCGAAAGTGCCTTGCGGTACTCGTTTATGGCGTCCTGCGACATGGAGGATTGTTCATAAGAGTGCGCAGCAGTGACATGGTGATTGGCGATGCGGCCCAGCACCATGTCAGGGACTTTTTGCCCCGGCCTTACCTGAGCAAAGGCCTGTTCAAAAATCCCGCGAGCCTCTTCATATTGTCCAAGGTCGCAAAGCAGAACTGACAGGTTGAGCGCGGCTTCAGTGAAGGCGCTGTTTACCTTCAGTGATTTTTTAAATTCACGAATGGCTTCAGGGAAGCGTGACTGCTTGTGGTGTGTAACACCCAGTAAATTATGGATGTTCGCCAATGAGCCTTGAGTCGCGAGTGTTGATTTGAGCAGTTTTTCCGCTGCATCGTAGCGGCCGACGTTGAGGTACAACGCGACCTTTTTATGAACTGCGGCAAGTTCAGCACGAATTCCACTCATGAATACCTGACCTTCCAGATCAAGCGACGGAGGTCGCCTCAAAACGTCTTGTCACCAGAACTTTGATCTGGCCCGGGAAGGCAACGTCGGTCTCGATGCGTTTGGCGATTTCCGTGGAGAGGCTTTGCAGGTCAGAGTCTTTGACCCGCTTGTGACTAACTTCCACATGCACTTCCCTGCCACCATTCATGATTGCCGATTTGGTGACGCCAGGGAAGCTTCGGATGACTTCATCGATCGCATTGAGTCGAATCTGGTAGCCTTCCTCGAGATTGACGCGAGCACCGGGCCGGGCACCTGAAAGGGTATCAGCCGTTTTCAACACAAAGGCCATTGGAGTTTCGATGATCAGGTCGTTGTGATGGGACATCACGGTGTCGCAGATCATTCGACGCTCACCGTAACGGTCTGCGTAATCGCCACTGATCACAGCATGGCTGCCTTCGATGCGGTAATCGAGCGCTTTGCCGATATCGTGCAAAATTCCGCAACGTTTCGCATCAGACGGATCCACACCCAATTCGGCGGCCACAACGCCAGCAAGGACGGCCACCTCAAACGAATGGAGGTACTGGTTTTGACGGTAACTCGTACGCCAATTCAAGTAGCCAATCAGTTTTTGTATTTCCGGGTGGATGCTGTCAAGACGCAAGGCAACAACAGCCTGCCGGCCAAGTTTGATGGCCTGTTGTTCAATGATTTCGCGTTGGCGCAGGTAGGCTTCCCGACTTTTGCCCCACGAGCCACGACCCTTTGAAAGAAGTTCTTGCAGTGCAAGCCGGGCCGATTCGCGGTCTACCCCAGCACCGCCTGAAAGGCGCAGCACGGGCAGGAAGTCGGGATTTTCCGGACGCGACAATTCAATGTCGATCGTGGCAAGTTGCTTCATATCCATCACGAGTTGTGGATCCGCCTCAATTTCATCGGCAAGTCGTGCACTTTCGATTTCGACGGAATTCAAAGTTTTTGGCCAAGGAAATTCCGGAGCATAGCGCGACATGGCGCGGCTGATGATCCTCTGTCCGGATTTGCGCGCAGACGACGCCAGGTCGTCACTGACAATCCGCAGTACCTTCTGACACTCAAGCTGGCGTCCCTCGATGAGGGAGCGCTTGATCGCATTCTTGAGCTCGGTGGAATTTGTCCGTGACATTTCTTCAAGCAGCTTCTTGAGAGAGGCGTTGGTTTTCTCCAGGTCGCCCTCAAGAGTCAGGTGGATTTCGCGCAGGGTCTCGACCTTCTTGTTGGCCTGCTCCAGGCTGTTCTCCAGTTTTTCGAACTGCCCGTCATCAGAGTCGAAGGACTTTTCGCGGGATTCGAAATCAGCCTCGGCATTTTTCAAGTCTTCAATGCGCTCAGTGATCGATTCATCGAGGTCTTCGCGGAGGATTAGGATGTTTGCCTCAGCCCGCTTCAGCAGGTCCTCGCAGACGGTTTCAGCTTGGATTCGTGCGTCCTTGAGAACTTCTGTCTTCTGGTTGCGGTTGCCGGAAGCCAGCCTGCCTGGCAGTAAAAAAAGTCCAATCCGGAAGATGATATAGCCAAGCAGTGCGCTAACTGCGACTGTGATCAGCATTTGATTTAAGTCGTTTGGGTTAAAAGCTGAGTTCATCGTGTTGTCCTTGACGGGTGACTTCAGGTCACGGGGAGGCGAAAATTTACCTCTACTATAATTCGTAACCCGGAACGGGCTTCTTTACCATTAAATGAAGAAATCGTATGTTTTGCAGCTGGCGCCAGGGCAGGCAGGGGGATTTAAATGCAAATATCTGTTTTTATTGAAGAAACTCTCGATCTCTGTGCCCAGGAACTGATTTCTCGATTCCGTTCGGGGCTGGAGGTCAGTTTCAAAGCCGACGCCAGTTTGGTGACCGAGGCAGATCTGGCGAGTGAGAAGGTTGCACTCGGACGAATCAAGCAGGCTTTCCCCGACGACGTCATCCTGTCGGAGGAGACCCATACTAGCGTCGCTCGGCGCCCTGAGGGCGTCCACGTCTGGATTGTGGATCCCTTGGACGGAACCACCAACTTTGCCAACGGCTATCCCTATTTTTGCGTCTCCATCGCGCGCGGCGTTTTTCGTGCCGACGGATCGATCCAGGTTGTTGCGGGGGGGATCATCGACCCGATCCGTAACAAAAAATATACGGCAGAGTTTGGTCGAGGTGCGTTTACCAACGGTGTTCCCCTTCGTGTTAGGCCAGACAGGGCCATGGCGAAAACGTTTTTGGTGACCGGGTTTTATTTCACGGCACCGGAGAAGCTATTGCCCGAAGTCGAGCGTTTTACCCGTGTGGCCCGTGTTTGCCCGGCGATCAGGCGTGACGGAGCCGCCGCGCTGGACCTGGCGCTGGTTGCGGAAGGAATATTTGATGCATTCTGGGAAAATGGCCTTCAGGTCTGGGATGTTGCAGCAGGTTCCCTGCTGGTGAGCGAGGCGAACGGCGCTGTGCAAAACTATTCGGGGAACCCCGAATCCTACGACATCGAGGCAACGGGTATTGTGGCCGGAAACCCGGCAACTGTTGCCGCCATTGCAGCCCTTCTGTGAGGCATGAAATAATTACGGAGTCGCCATTCAAGGCAACCGGAGACAGACCGAAATGAAAAGACACGCCCCGTCCGCAATCGCCGCCTTCATTTTGATTGCGATCGTTGCTGCGCCGACATCGGCAGAGGCGAAACCTTGGATTGCGAGCGCAGACGGCGTGGAAGTCAACTGGGCCAGTTTGACGGCCCGTTTTGATGGTCTTGCAACTTCGGGACTTGGGGATCGCGAGGGCCTCAAGGGCCTTGAGCGTACGGCCTGGCGCAATGGATACGAGAAGGCTGGACCGGCGTTGGACCGCATCCTGCGGGACCAGTTTGTGGCCCTTGGAATGCAAGACCACTGGCGGGAGAATGGCGATGAGACACTGGCTAAAGCCCGCGACCAGGTCAAAAAATCGGTTAAATCGTTAAGCGCGACATTTTTTGCTTCGGGTGCGATTGAAGTTTCCATGGAAGCCGCACTTCAAGCAGGTTTTGCAAATGCCCTTCAAAGGACAGGTGCCGGGAACCGGAACTCAGGTCTATCCTCGCGGGATTCCGGTGGTGGTTTGATCCTGAAGGTCCCCGTCAATGCCGGACCATCCGTGGCCTTTTGGATCGTCGACCCGACCGGGAAAGTGCTGTTTGATCCAGGACACGTGTCGGGAGCAGTCTTGGCCCAAGGTTCAATGGGGCGCTGGTTTCGCGGCGAAAGCAAGGATGAACTGACTAGAATTACTGGTAAAAAACCAGAAACCTTGGTGGTCTCAGAGGTGCGAACTGGCAACCGCCTCGTTGTGGATCCGACCCGGTTTGGACTACTGCGCGAGGAGACCTTACGGGCCCTTTCCGAAGGCAAGGTGGCTTTGGTCGCGCCATGAACTTTTGAAAAATAGATTGTTTTTCATTTGCACGCGACCTGAACGCGTGTTAAATCCCTCCGTCCTTCAGAAAAGAAGTGGTAGGGGTTTTTTTTTATGCCCAAAATGAAAACGAAAAAATCAGCTGCGAAGCGTTTCAAAGTTCTTTCCTCTGGAAAGATCAAACGCAGCAAGTGCAACAAGCGTCACATCCTGACCAAAAAGGATCGTGCACGCAAAAATAAACTTAAGAAGTCCGGGTTCGTCCATCCGTCTGATGTCGGTTTGGTGACTCGTTGTTTGCCAAACGGCTAAAGATTCAGTGATTTAAAGCAGGTGTTTTGTCATGGCTCGTGCAAAAAGAGGTTTTAAAGCCCGCCGTCGTCGCAAGAAGTTGCTTGCTTTGGCAACCGGCTTTCGTGGAACGCGGAAAAATTGCTACGGCACCGCAGTTCATGTGGTCCGTCGCGCACTCAAGTTCAGCTACAGGGATCGTCGCGTTAAGAAGCGTGAATTCCGTAGCCTGTGGATTATTCGGATCAATGCCGCAGCCCGCGCTGCTGGAATGAAGTATTCGGAACTAATGCACGGCCTTCGGTTGAAGGGAATCGAGCTTGATCGCAGCGTGCTTGCGGATATGGCACTTCTTGATGAGCCGGCGTTTGCCGCTCTCGTTAAGGAAGCAAAGTCGGCTCTGCCGGCTGCCGCCCACTAGAAGTTTTCGATTTTTCTAGAAGGCCCGCTCCTTATTTTAAAGGTGCGGGCTTTTTCGCATGGGGACGTGGTGGAATGGTAGACACGCTGGTCTTAGAAGCCAGTGCCTTTGGCGTGAGAGTTCAAGTCTCTCCGTCCCCACCACCTTCAATCCGGGTCCGCACGGAAATCCGGACCTGGCAAGCACCTACCGTAATAACATCCTGACTCGTAACAGGCTGCAGGCTGGTGATTTTTTTTCCATTTATGAACGATCCGTTCATAGAACCTTGATCTTCAATAAAGATATCCCCGGTGTCATTCACTTTCACCAACAGGTGTTTGCGGGAGATTTCCGGATCTGCCTCGAACCGGCCGAAGTGAGATGCCCTGCCAATAAAAAAATGTTTCTGCCGAAGTGGAATCTCTTCGCTGCGCCCATCACCATATTTCACGAAAAGCACGACATAATGGCTTTGAGTCTGCCGCAGTTCTGATTCAATCAGGCTGTCCACAAGACTTGACTTGGACTCATCCAGATTTTTCGCCGAGGTTTTATATTGTGTTGAGATGTGTCGGGTGCGCCTCTCATCTTCCAGCGCAAATTTCATGATCGTTTTGCCAATCCTGATCAGATCGCCACTCTGGAGTTTGGACTTCACAATCCGGTTTTCGTTAACGAAAGTACCGTTGGTGCTGTTCATGTCGAATATATGGTATGTGCCTCCAATATTTTGAATCTGGCAGTGGGTAGAAGAGACTTCAGTATCACTGATGATAACGTCGCCCTTTTCACGGCCAAAGATCGTCGCGTCTCTGCGGATTTTTATGGCTTCAGGGGACAAGCCGTCCCGCGTCACGTAAAGGACGGCGCGATTGTCGTTGGCAGGTTTTATCTTGTCGCTGCTCATGTTCCGCCATTCCTGAAGTTAGCCTTGGATTTTTTCGGCATGATCCAGTTATTATTTGAGCTGACGCAGTTTGGGAAAACCCATCCAGTGCCCCCTTTCGTCGATCCTTTCACGGGCTTGTGGCCATCATAAGCGGAGACATCATCAAGATGAGCGAAGTAAAATCAGAGATTTCCAGCAAGGAAGTAGAGTTCGCGGAACTGGTTCTAGGACTTTCGTCAGCGGCGCTTCATTATTTGGGGCAAGGCCATGGTGGCGACGTAAAATCTAAATCAAAAGAAACCAACATGGTACTTGCTAGGCAGAATATCGATATCATCCGGATGCTGAAGGTCAAAACCACGGGAAATCTTTCTACAGAAGAAAGCAAAATGGTCGATGCCGTGCTTACCGACCTGATGATTAAGTTTCACCAGCTCAAGGGCGAATGACTAGTTATTTTTTAAATCTCTCTGGATGGTTAATTTTGTTGCCGTTGGCAGTGTCGTTGAGTCTTTAGCTAGAGCCAGAATTCTGAAGATCGCATAGGCCCCCTTTGATGCCTCGAGTTCAAGTAGGCTCACACCAGAGCGCTTTTTGTCGAGAAGCGCGAGTTGAGAATCTGATCCCCGTATTGCAAGGGCTTGAATTTTCTCCCTACTAAAAATCGACGCCGGTCCACCGACAATCACATAAGCCCCTTTGCGCCCAAGGATGATGCCGTCGTAGCCAAGGCACTGATAAATCCAGGCCAGGGTCGATTCAGGCGACTTGTCGCCATGGTAGGGTTTTCCAGCCCCGATCTTGTGCAGCTGCTGCCCGTCATTTGTATAAATTGAAGGCTCTTTTCCACGAATACCGGCAATGATCACATTCGCACTAGATCTTAATGCAAGAGGCAACTTCTTTGTTTTTTTGGTCAGGCCGCCTGATTCCTGATTCAGTCTCAGCGAGAGGTCGGCACTGGGCCCGTCTACGATCAAAAAAGGAGAAATTTTTTCAATCGCACGCCCGTCGGCTATAAAGTTTACCTCGCTTTTGTCGGATACCTCCGACTCCAACAGCAACAGTCGCCGTGGCACCGACAGAGGGGGAAAAGACGCATTTTTAACTTCGCTGATCCAGGATTCAAGGTCCGGGGCGGGCTCCAAAGTTCGTGCATGGAGAGACCGCGAATACAGGCCAGAGGTCAATGAAACGCAGAGTCCGAATGCGCAGGCGGCTGCGGGCAAAAATCTATTTTGATTCTTCATAAAAACTCCCCTTGCCTACCATTTGATGACGAGCCCTAAACCAGCATATGCAGACCTCAGTTGAATCGCTGATACGCTCACTTCCCCTGGCGCGAGTTCACCAGACTTCAGGTCCTCGATTTTTAAATTTTCGTACGACGTAAAACCAAGAATATTTAGTGAATAATCGACCCCAAAACTGCGGAACTGTAACCCCGAATTAACAAACAGGTCGGCCCCCATCCTTTGAGCCGAAACCGCGCTTGTGCCGAGTACTGGTAGAAAACTAATCGCCCGGTCGAGGGCATACCAAACGCGTCCCGTGTAATGCTTGGTGATCCGTTCAGCCGAGACCTCCAGCGAGAAACTCGGCTGATCCTTGGCCACAAACTTTTGGGTCGAGGTAGCCGCCCCGCTATCGTCGAATTCAATCGGCTGGGTGGTCGTCAAATAATATCTTCCCAATTTTGGTGTCACTTCAACTCTGTTAAAAAAAACTGGAAACTTGATCGAAAAAGATTTCCCTAAAACAAATTTCGACCATTCCATGTCCAACGTGCTGTCACCCGACACATAGGTCGTCTTCGGGAACTTGTCGTAATAAAACTTCAGGCCATTCAGCGGTCCAGATCCAATCTCAACCAAGAGGCCATACGTCGCTGCATTCTCGAGCAGTTTGTCACCCTTTAATAATTGGGTGCCGTAGCGCAGTCCAACGTAGCCAGATGCCGCAGTCTGAAATAGAAGGTCCGAAATTGAGTCGTAACCCTTTGAAAAGAATCTATTGAGCAGTCCCGATCGTGCCGCATCCATCAGTCGCTCGTGGGCCTCACTGATTGCAGTGGCCATTTTTTTCCCCTGTGACCCAGCCCCTTCAGGAGAATGGATCCAGATTCTCGTCCCTGGGTCGAAGTTATCCTTCAATTTCTGATCAAATGAATACTTGGCCGAGGGCACGAGGAAAGTGCGGGAACCGGAGCCACTGCCGGCCTTAACCTTTATTTTTTCAACTTTGATCAGTTTGCCCTCGCCTAGATGTGTTGCAACCAGGCGGCCGGAGTTTGAATCGCGTTCGAGCCTGTAAAAAACAATGTTTTGCAGCGGATCAACCTGCAGAAATTTTCTCGTTTGAAATTTTTGCTCCTTGTACATCGACAGGCGTAACTCACCCCCCTTGAGGGATACCTTTGATGGGTCAAGGCGGTTAAGAATGGGAGAGCCATCAAGGAGTGCATAGGCGATCAAACTTGCAAATTCCTGTTCGGAAAGAAATTCTGGCGCCCACTCACTGGAAGGGATGGTAAGCACGGGCCTAGAATTTTTTTGCGGCGGCCCAGCTAGATTGGTACCGACCCAAAAACCGATTGAGTCCCCCGCTTTTGCAATTCGAACCGTAACGTTGAAATCCTCTGCCGTTGTTTTTCCCGTTTTTACAGCAGCGTTTTCACCCAATTTGCAGGTCGTCGAACCAGCAGGGCCGGATTCCCAAAGGCCTGCCCCATCCATTAATGCGCTTGCCAACGTTGAGCAGGAGGTCTCCCAAGTGGAAGCCTTCTTTGTTTTCATGGCGAGGAGCTCTTCGGAAATTGTGATTTCGATCGCGACCGAATTGATTGGCGAAAACACCCGCGATGACTTCGGTCGTGTGGGTGTATTTGCATCGGGGGTCGCTGAAAGCGCCGCAGGCGCTAGGCCTGTAATGATAAAAAGTAATATCCAGCCGGCACCAAGGGCAATTCTTTTCATTCTATTTTTGGTGGCCAGATTTACCATTTGACTACCTGAAGCTATTTATTTTGACCGGTCGCGTGAAAAATGCGCTGGAGTTTTTCCGGACAAACGAAGCAACGGATGGATACTTGCGTACAAAATCAGCGTTCACCTGAAAGAGATTTTGGTCCTGGAAGACGAAGATGCTTTTGCCCTTTTGAAGGGATCCAGCCACAAGCGACTGAATTTGATCGACGGAATATTTTTTTCCGTTCACTAAAGCATCCCGGGGACCTGTGAATGCAAAGTCCGCGTCAAGGATTTCCCGGAGCCGGTCCGAGTTGGCGTTATTCAGACCACCCCCGCTGATCTCAGCAATCACCTCCTGATCTTTTACAAGAAAAGTCCCGGATGGCCTCAACGTCGCAGGAGCGTCGAAGCCGCTTTGGGTGGCAGAGCGCATCATGCCAAGTAAAGGCCGGATGACTCCGGCCTTTACGGTGGTCAAGACCAGCGGAAACTTGCCTGGGTTGCCCCCGGTGGTGCCAGCAATCCAAGGGCCTATTACGGGTCGCTCGATCAAGTCTTGAAGACCGACGGTCACGCTGGCCGCCTGCCCGAGAGGACTAAGCGATCCAATTGAAAATCCGCCCTCAATTGGAATCCTGCGCGCGGTCTGGCTTACTGCAAAAATGATCGAGGCATCGAAGGAATGAATGGTCGCACCGTTCCTTGATTTTCCCGCGCCGGATTCAATGAGGGAGCCGATGGAGGTTTTTCCCGCAAATGAATTGGACTCGCCTGTTGGGGTAAGTGGTATCACGACGCCTTTATCCTTCGGACCTTGTTTAAGTTCGACCGCGATTTTTGATGGATCTATATTGGATTTGAGGCTGACTTTTATAGTTAGTTCGGTCGCCGAGATCGAAGTGAAAGCGGCAGACGTCCAGAGAGTTTTTCCCGGCGCAGGAAACAGCAGCGAAGCCGTTGCCATGATTTTGGGTTGGGGTTTGGGAGTTGGGATGGGAGTTGAAGTCGGCGTTGGAATCAGGGTTGGAGCTGGGGTCGCTACCGCCGCCAAGGCTTGCTCAATCATTCGGCCGCTCTCTACGGCTTCGACCTTCGTAAGGGTCGTTGTCTTTCCGGTTTTAATATTCTTTTTTACAACCTCGGTGATCCCTGCTGCTCCGGTGCTCTTTGTGGTCACCGACTCTCCGGCGCTAACAGTAATTGCCCCGTTGCCAGTTAGAAGTATGACGGGTCTTGACTCTGCATTACCCAGAGAAACCTGTGTTTGTCCGGCGCGCGTTGCGTCGATCAGGATGGTTGGGCTTGATGCGGCGTCCTCTAGCGACGCAATGGTAATCCTTGAATTGGCGCGACAGTCAGCAGTCCTGCCGGAATAAAAATTGATACCCGCCGATGAGTCTGGGCCGGTGACGATCTGGTCGCCATCGGCCAGCGACGTTCCGGTGCGCACGGGACGGAAATCGAGGTCGCCGGATTTCACCTGGACTACTCCCTCGACCTTAGAGATCCAACCAATCTTTGAGTTCGATTGGAATCCATAAAAATCAAATCGACGCAGGGCTGCGATGGATGCCACGAAGGCGCCAACAACGATGGTCATGGCGACGACGATTTTCACAATAAAGCTGAAACGGCCATTCATAAGATAGCAAAACCCCTGGTTCAATAGTTACGGGGTTTCATCGGAACATCCCGCAACAACTTGATTTTTGGTCCAATCCCCTAAAGCCTCTCAAGTTCTGTCCGATCCCCCTGTGAGTAGAGGAGGACAAAATCAATGGCGGGCAGTTCCAAGGTCCCGTTTTTAAAGTCGCTGCGGGCTCGCTTTGCGCTGGTCATCGCATCCGTTGCGTCTTTTGCAATCCTTGTCATTTTTATGGTTTTCAGTTCGCGTTTTGAGACCTTCCTGAATAGCGGGATCAAGGAAGAATTGACGGGTAATGCCGAGAAGGCGGCGGATGCCGTGGGTGCAACCGTCAAAACCCAAGTCGGTCAGTTGACGACATTTGCGGCGCCCCTCCTGTTGGCTGACCCGGCAAAACAAAAAGTCAGCTTTTCGGCTTTTCTTCAGGGGTTTAATGAATTTTTGACCCTGTCTACCTACCGATTTGATCCAGTCCGAAACGAGATTACATCAAGTGTCACCAGTGACCTGGCCGATTTCCAAAAACAGGACGCTCTTTTTCAAGGGGGCGATTCGGTCGGGATGCATAGAACTCTCCTAGAACTGGAACTGCGTGAGCTCGAGCGGTTTGCTCGCAATGAGTCCCTGGCCGGATCACTTCAACCATCGTACCGTTTTGTGAGCCTCGCCCGGGAATCACGGCTTCCAGTTTTTACAATTCTTGTCAGATACCCCCCGGAGAAAGAAGGCAGCAAGGAATTTTCACTGGTTGCGACTTCCATTTGGCTGACATCATTGATGGTCGCCTTGCCAAAAACCGCAGCAGTGGAAACCAGCATCGTTGATGGCTCGGGCATCGTCGTTGGATCAACCGTTGTCCGCGATGTACTTGCTGCCCGGTCCTATGGCGATCTGCCTGTGGTTCGGGCTGCTCTGGTTTCAGTTCAGCCGAGCGGGCTTTACGAGCGTTTGGGTGAGTGGAAGATCGCGGCTCGCTTGCCTCCGGCTCTGCGGGATCTTCTGCCCAAGAATCAAAGTTTTGTTTACCAGGGCAAGCGGCGGTTGGAATGGGTGGGAGCTTTTGCACGCGTTCAAAAGCAGGGCATTGGCATGGACCGGCATTGGGTGATTGTGCAAAAGCGTTCAGATGCCGTCTTTGGTGTTCTTAAAAAATCTAAACTGGATACGATTCTCGCCGCACTTTTCGTTCTAATTGGGGCTGTGGCTGTTGGTGTCATCTGGGCTGGTGAAAGCACGGTTCAGTTGGGCAAGGTGTACCGCGCTACGGGTGAGATTGCGTCGGGGAAGTTCGACACGAGAATCGAGGGGCAATCTGAGGATGAGATTGGTCAAATAGCGGGAGCCGTCAATCAGATGGCCGCCGATTTAAAGGAACAGGTCGAATTAAAAGCTGAAAAAGGCCGCCTGCTGGCAGAGGCCAACACGGCACGGACCGTCCAAGAAACTTTTTTTCCTGCCGGCACCATCTCCGTCAGAAATCTCAAAATGACAGGAAGCTATCAACCCGCTACGGAGTGTGGCGGTGATCTTTGGGGACACTTCACCGTCCGTCCCGGAGTTGAGCTGGTTTACATTGCAGATGCAATGGGGCATGGGGCCTCGGCGGCGATCATGACCGCAATGGCCTATACGGCATGCAATCTGATTTCAGACATCATCAAGGACGCCGCGATCTTCCATGACTCGCCGGCACAGTTGCTGAACCGGATGAATACCGTGATCTTCGGAGCAGTGAAGGGCAAGATCAGCATGACTTGCTTTGCGGTGCTCTATGATTTCAACAAGGGGCAAATGGTTTTTTCCAACGCCGGGCATAATTTTCCCTTTGTGATGTTTCCGGTTCAAGGTGAGGCTGCAAGGCCAGCAATCCCTCAGTCACTTTCGCTCAGCGGCAATCCGCTCGGCGTCGATGATGCAAGCGTCTTCACCGATAAAACGCGTCCAATTTTGGCAGGCGAGCGGTTGGTGTTGTTCACCGACGGGCTGATTGAATGCCGTTCACCTGGCGGTCAAATGTGGGGGCGCAAGGCATTGAGTTCAACCATGCAGTCTTCGAACAAGGCTAACAGCGTCGAGGAATTGCGAGACGCAATCGTAGGCAAGGCATTTGGTTTTTTTGCCAATGTCCCCCTCGCCGACGACGTGACCTTAGTTGTTGCAGAGGTCGACTCTAACTGGGTCGCCGGGAACAATGGATTGGTTTCAGAGAGCCATCCGGGGCCCGTTGAAGTCGGCACTATTGATCTGGCGGTGGCCTGATGGATATGTCCAAGTATGAATTTGGCGCCCAAAAAGCCCTGCATCAAGGGCTGCAATATGCTCGTGGATTTGGTCATCCCCACTTTGAACCCGAACATGTCGCGCTCGCCATCGTAAAGCATGGCAAGGTCGGCCTTTCAAAGGAAGTGTCGGATCGATTGAAGGTTCACCTTGAGAGTCACCTCGCCAAAGTTCCGCGCATCTTTGGTTCGATCAAGATTGAATTCGGAAAGCGCCTGTCGGGAGCCCTTGACCGCGCCGAATCTTCGGTGAGTGGAAACCCGGTGTCAGAGGCCGTCCTTTGGGATTCAATTTGTAAACAGTCGACAGCGATCCTTAATTTTTTTGCAGGATTCAAACAAACAAGGGTTGAGTCCCGCGATTTTGTCCCGTTGTCTGCCATCGATGATTCCCAGCCGACAAGCAATGCTGCCCCGTCAGCAAATGGGGTCAGCGAACCAGTTGCAAAGAAGGCGAAGGCGATCAAGGAAGAAAAGGCCGCCTCAAATTCCGACGAATTCAAAATGAATTCATTTTTAAAGGCTTACACCTCTGACCTGACGGAACTCGCTCAAAAAGGCGATCTTGATCCAGTCATCGGTCGTGATCCCGAGGTTCGCCGCGTCCTTGAGATTCTTGGGCGCAAGAAGAAAAACAATCCTCTTCTTTTGGGCGAGCCCGGGGTTGGGAAGTCGGCTGTTGCGGAAGCCGTTGCGTTGAAAATTGCCAGTGGCCAGGTTCCCGAAACCATGCGCGACAAGCGTGTCTTGTCGCTGGACCTTGGTGCCATGCTGGCTGGCGCGAAATTTCGCGGCGAATTCGAAGAGCGGATCAAAGGCCTGCTGCAAGCTCTCGATGAATACCGAGGGCAGATTATCCTTTTCATTGATGAAATTCACATGATCGTAGGAGCTGGAAATCCTCAGGGCTCTGCCGACGCAGCAAACCTGCTCAAGCCAGCCTTGGCCCGCGGTTTAATTCAATGCCTTGGGGCCACGACCCTGGATGAATTCCGCAAGTACATTGAAAAGGATCCGGCGTTGGAGCGGCGTTTTCAGCCACTCATGGTGGAAGAACCTGGCCGCGCCGCAGCGATCTCGATCTTGCGTGGACTGAAAGCCCGTTATGAAATCCATCATGGCGTTCAGATTGACGATGACGCATTGGTTGCGGCCGTAGACCTGTCAATCCGTTACGTCCCGGATCGTCGCCTGCCCGACAAGGCCATCGACCTTGTGGATGAGGCCGCCAGCCGCCTGCGCCTTCAGATTGCTAGTGTTCCGGCTGTATTGGACGGGTTGCGCGGGCGGATTGCCCAACTTGAAATCGAACGCAACGCGATTGGCAATCAGTCCATAAATCAAAAGGCTTTCGCCATCATTGATGCCGAGCTCGGAAAAGTCCGCAAGGAACACGAGCGAGTGGAGTTGATTTGGCGGAGCCATCACTCAACGCTGGAGTCTTTGCGCGAGGCCGAGGCGCGGAAAGAGGAGCTTTCCGGTCTTTATGAAGGCGCAAAATCGCGAGGAGAATTCGAATTCGCCGCACGTCTGCAATACATGGAAATTCCGAACAACGAAAAACACCTGTCCGAATTGCGGGCACACCTTGGAACTCAGCAGTCTCAAAATTCTTTTCTTCGGCAGGTCGTTGGTTCGCGCGAGATTGGCGAAGTTGTCGCTGTGTGGACGCGGATCCCGGTCGACAAGATTGTTGAGGATGATTCAAATCGATTACTCAAAATGCGAGCCCGCCTGGAGGTTCGCGTCTTTGGTCAGGACGCAGCATTGGATACGGTCAGCCGGGCGGTTCGCAGGGCGCGCACCGGCGTCAACGATCCGAAGCGACCTCTTGGGGTATTCTTGTTTCTTGGGCCAACAGGCGTCGGCAAGACCGAAACGGCTAAAGCATTGGCTGCAGAAATGTTCGACGACGAGAGCAAGATGATTCGCGTCGACATGTCAGAGATGATGGAGTCACACAACGTCGCACGGTTGATTGGAGCGCCCCCGGGATATGTCGGCTATGGGGAGGGCGGAGGTCTGGCGGAAGCCGTTCGTCAAAAGCCCTACACGGTCGTGCTTCTGGATGAGATTGAGAAGGCGCACCCAAAGGTCCTGGACATATTGCTTCAGGTTTTTGAGGACGGCCGGCTGACTGACGGGCGCGGCAAGGTGGTTGATTTTCGAAATACCCTGATCATCATGACCTCGAATCTGGATGTGGGTCTGATTCAATCCAATCATGCCAGCCAAACCGATGATGGGGGCTTGCGCCGTGCCCTCTCTGAAACGTTGAGGCCAGAATTTGTCAACCGGATTGATGAGATTGTGCAGTTTCGTAAACTAGGCCCCAAGCAACTTGAGATGGTCTTGGGTCGACTGCTGATCGAACTTAATGACCGTTTGTCATTTCGAAACTTTCGCGTAGGCCTTGGGCCGCTCTTGCAGGAGCACCTTTTGGTCATGGCCTCGGACCCCCGCTTTGGTGCCCGGACCATGAGGCGGGCCTTTCACAGCAAGGTGGTAGACCCGGTTTCAGACCGGATCCTGGTCATGGCAGCCGCATGCCGTGGTAGTTGGATTTTGGATCTTGACCCCGATGGACGCCCCGTTTGGCGGGAGGAATTTGATTCATCCCGGTATCTTCCCCCGGCTAGGGAAGGCTGATCCGTGGAGAAGTTGCTTGGATACCGCGTTCCGGGCTTGACAACATTGGGTCATAACAATAATTCTTCTGCGATCCGCATCCGAGTTGGGGCGTCGACAAGCGGTAAGTCACTGGATTTTGATTCCAGTATTCGTAGGTTCGAATCCTACCGCCCCAGCCACTCTTTCCCGCTTTTCTTCAATGTATGGCACCTCTTTCTGTTTCGAGGGTTGGCCTTATGGAATCTGGACTCATCGTATTTTCTGGCAATGCGAACCGGCCCTTGGCCGAGCGGATTTGCCGCGCGCTCAATTGTGATCTTGGAAATGCCTCGGTAACTTCATTCTCCGACGGTGAAACCCGCGTTGAAATTGAAAGTAACGTCCGCGGGCGTGATGTTTTTATTGTCCAGCCGACTTGCGCGCCGGCCAACCATCACATTATGGAAGCGCTCATCATGGCAGATGCCTGCCGCCGTTCTTCGGCCCAGCGCATCACCCTTGTGGTCCCTTACTTTGGGTACGGACGTCAGGAGCGCAAGAGCGCTCCCAGAACTCCAATCACGGCAAAATTGGTGGCAGACCTTTTTGCCAGTGCCGGATTTGACCGGGTGTTGTCCTTGGAGTTGCATACATCCGCGATCCAGGGTTTTTTCAATCTTCCAGTGGACCATCTTTTTGCCAAACCTGTTTTCGCTAAATATCTGGCGACCCGTCCCGACATTCTTGAGGATCTGATCGTGGTTTCGCCGGATGCCGGCGGCGTGGAACGGGCAAGGGCCCTCGCAAAGTACTTTAATTGTGGCCTTGCCATTGTCGACAAACGTCGAGATCGTCCGAACGAAAGCACGGTCATGAACCTCATCGGCGACGTGAAAGGGCGTAATTGCCTGATTGTGGATGATATCTGCGATACCGGCGGATCTTTGGCCAAGACGGCTGACACTTTGGCTGAAAATGGCGCAAAAGGCGTCTATGCCGTGATCAGTCATCCGGTCCTTTCTGGTCAGGCTCTAGCCCGGATCGAAGCCTCGGCATTAAAAGAATTCATTTGCACGGATTCAATCCCGCTTAGCGTTGAATCAAATAAATCCAATAAAATCATACAGTTAACTATTTCAGACCTCTTGGCGGAAGCCATCCGCCGCATTCATAATTCGGATTCCGTCAGCTCACTTTTCGTGTAGAAGGCAGTCTGGCGAAACTCATTGGACAAACGGCTTGAAAGCCTTGTCAGATGTCGCTATAAGCCATGGTTCTGTTGGTCCTATAGATTTTAGGGTGAGTACCATCATGTCCGAAAAGACGATGATTACAATTGAAGGAAAGCATCGCGAAGTCACAGGCAAAGGCGCTTGTCGCCGAATGCGTCGCGATGGAGTGATTCCCGCAGTCCTCTGCCATAAAGGCAAGTCGACCATGCTGGAAATTAACCCGAAGTTTCTTGCCAGGGCTTGGCAGAACGAGAAATCGTTCAATCTCAGCCTCGATGGCAAAGTGCTTCCAGTTCGTATAACTGAACTTCAGCTTGACCATGTGAAGCGCACTGCGCTCCATGTGGATCTGGCTCACATCTGATTCTTTTGAATCAGGCGTTGCCTTTTTCCGGGTGAATGATCTTGAAGCTCCTTGTGGGTCTCGGAAATCCGGGGAAAAAGTACGAAGTCACCCGTCACAATGCTGGATTCATTGTGGTGGACGAGCTGGTCAGGCGGGCCAGTGCTGAATGGCGGGATGATTCGTCCCGCTTTGAAGCGCTGACTGCAAAGGCCGTCATTGCTGGTGAAGAATGTTTGGTGATCAAACCCCAGACATTCATGAACGTCAGTGGCAGGTCGGTGCAAAAGGCGGCGGCTTACTTCAAAATTCCGGTGACCGATATCGTGGTCGTGTACGACGACATCGATGTTCCTGCCGGGAAAGTAAAGGTAAGGACAGCCGGTGGTCATGGCGGCCACAATGGAATCCGCAGCATCATTGAGTGCATGGGTTCCGCTGAATTCCCAAGGGTAAAGTTGGGGGTCGGCAAACCGCTCGAGGCGACATTCCAGGTTGCTGTAGCGGACTGGGTTCTGGCTCCTCTGGGAAGTCAGGAACTGGAAAACATGAGATGTGTGATGGCCGATGAGGCTCTTCTGCGATTGAAAAATCTTTTTCAAGGCAGTAGATCAGCTGGGCTTGGAAATTAACCTCCTTTGCCTGCACCAAAACGTAGTGCAGGCTGAGAAACCGTAAAGGAGACGGAAAATGCTTAGAGAATATGAAATGACATTCATCACCCGTTCGGACTTGCCTGAGGCCGACTTCAATGGCGTGCTGGCCAAGTACGAAAAGTACATGACCGCTGATGGTGGTGAAATCCTGAAGAAGGAAGCGTGGGGCTCCCGCAAGTTGGCCTTCCCAATCAACAAGCAGCACCGTGGTAACTTCATGGTTTATGACTTTGCTGGGCTTGCATCTCATCTGACTGAGATGGAACGTCTGATGCGCATCGACGAAAACGTCCTGCGTTATCTTTCGGTCCTGATCAACAAGCAGGTTGATATTGAAAAGCGCAAGGACGAGATCGTTAAGGAAGCTGTTGCGGCGAAAGAGCGTGAAGCTGCAGCCCGCGAAGCCGCAGAAGAGCTCGGCGGCCGGGATTAATTCGAACGGTTGAACCAGGAACACCGATTCCGGAGTAGTGAATCATGAAAATTATTTTGAACCACGACGTTGACAGCCTTGGTCGCGTTGGTGACATTGTCAATGTTCGCAGCGGCTATGCCCGCAACTTCCTTTTGCCGCGCGGCCTCTGCATGCAGGCAAACGAAGAAAATAAGGCGGCCTTGGCGCACCACAAGCGCATCCTCGACAAGAAGCGCGCCGGCATGCTGGTTGAAGCCAAAAAAGCTGCAACAGCGATTGAAAAGACCTCTGTCACCGTCACGAAGCAAGTTGGCGAAGATGAGAAGATTTTCGGTTCAGTGACTACGGCTGAGCTCGAGCAGCTCTTGGCGGCTGAAGGTGTCAAGGTTTCCCGCAAGGACATCACAATCCTTGATGACATCAAGAAAGTTGGCGTCTACGCTGCACAAGTCAAGTTGCACAGCGATGTCAGCGCCAAATTCAAGGTTTGGGTTGTTGCCGGCTAAGACCGGTTCTTGTTGAGATTCACAGGCGCTGGGTTGAGAATGGCCCTTCCTTTGGGAGGGACTCTTTCCCGGCGCTTTTTTTTGATTTTTTTCGGAAGTAATGGAAAACACAAGAACGCCATCACCAATAGACGTTGTCGCCCCGCCTCACTCTGTTGAGGCAGAAAAGGCGGTTCTTGGTGCCGTACTGCGTGATCCACCGCTTCTAAGCATGATTTCCGACAAGATCCGGGAAGACTATTTTTTTCTGGATTATCACCGCAGAATTTTTGCAGTGATGATGGGACTCGATGCCAAGAGCGAACCCTGCGACCTTGTCACCGTTGCAGATCGTCTGCAACGGCTTGACCAGGATTCCCGCATTTCAGCTCCAGTCTATCTGGTCGACTTGATTCAGCAGGCCCCTGTTGCGCAGAATATCGAACACCACGCCAGGATCGTTGCTGAGTACTACTTTCTCCGAAAGATGATCCGCGTCTGTCAGGATACCATCGGCAAGGCCGCTGCGGCCGAGGGCAACATCATGGGATTTGTCGAGGAAGTGGAGAAATCCTTCCTCGAGATCACCAATGAGCAGGACCGTCAGGGTGGGGTCTCAACCCACATGGAGGTTCTTGAAAGCACGATCAATGAACTTGAGCAGAAGATGCTCCGCGCCGGAGAGCTTAGTGGCGTACCTTCAGGGTTTAACGACCTCGATTCGGTGACTGGTGGTTGGCAAAAAAGCGACTTGATCATTCTGGCTGCCCGACCCGGCATGGGTAAAACCGCCTTTGCGCTGAACTGCGCCATGAATTCGGTCAAAAAAGGCCACCCAACGCTGATTTTTACCCTTGAGATGGCAAAAAATCAGTTGATGACTCGTTTGATCTCCTCTGAGGCGCGGGTGGACTCCGCTAAACTCCGTCGTGGTGACCCGCTGACCGAGGATGAACGCAACCGGTTGGTCCAAGGGTTCAGATCTTTCAGCGGCCTTCCTGCCATGCTTGGCATCGATGAGACCGGCGGCATCAGCCTTTCTGAGGTTCGTTCCCGTAGCCGTCGGTTCAAGAAGGAGCATGGCCTATCCCTGATCATTGTGGACTACTTGCAACTCATGACGGCCTCACATGGTCGTCGTCCTGAGAGCCGGGAACGTGAAATTGCAGAAATTTCAAGCGGACTGAAAAACCTGGCCAAGGAGCTTCAGGTTCCCGTCTTTGCCTTGGCACAGCTGAATCGTGAGGCCGACAAGCGCATCGATAAGCGACCCAAGATCAGCGATTTGCGTGAATCTGGTTCGATTGAGATGGATGCCGACGTGATTTTGTTTGTTTACCGGGATGAATATTACGATCGTAATTCAGAAGACTCGGGCAAGGCAGAAATCATCTTTGGAAAAAACCGCCACGGCGGTTTGGACACCGTGCCATTGGCTTACCAGCCCTCCTTTGTTTCGTTCTATAATTTGCTCAAGGGATAAAAAAAACCCGCCAGGTTGGGCGGGTTTAACTCTTGCGAAATCCAGGCCTGCTTCAGGGGGCGAAGCCGTGGATCTTCATTTTTTTTCGGAGTGTATTGCGGTTGATTCCGAGGATTTTAGAGGCATGGACCTGGTTGCCCCCGGTTCTTTTCAAGATTTGTCCAAGGAGTGGTTTTTCAACCTTGGACATGAGCAGGTCGTAGAGTCCTTCTGGGTAAAATTTTCCCAGCTGATCCAAAAACCGTCCAATCTTCACGTCGACAAGATTTTCGAGCGAAAAGCTGTCGATCTTGTCGAGCATGCTTGGGTCGAGATCATTGAGATGTTCTGTTTGAATTACGGCTCCGCCGGAGCGTATCGACACAGGTTCTAGGTCGCGAAGGGATTCCACAGTCATTCTTCTCCGTGTAGGGACTGATTTAACTAACAGCAGCTCTTGAGTGCGTCAACGATCATAAAATGAGTTTTACAGAAGAAAAATGTTGACTTGAAAAAAGCTGAATCGCCCCTGCAGTTTTTGCCCTCTTCAGAAAATTTATTCGACGTCTAGAATAAAAGTATAAACGCCTTGTCTTTTATCGACGGCGATCGGCTCCAGTGGTATTTCCTTGATGCAATATGCCAATCGCGGAGGCTGGAAAAAGCATGACAAGCGTACAAAACCAGGAAGGCTTTGGGACAGAAAACGAAAAAGATTCTGCCCCAGAGGATGCTCACGAGATCCGTGAAAATGACCTTCAAAATGAGCTGGAAAAAAGTCGCGACGAGGCCCGGATGTTCCAAGACAAATATCTACGTCAGGCCGCCGACATGGAAAACTATCGTCGTCGGACGGAGCGCGAGAAGTCGGAACTTTTGAAGTTTGCAGCCGAAAATCTGGTCAAGGATCTGATCCCCGTGCTCGACAGCTTTAATCAGGCAGCGGGCGCCAGTCGCGGGGTTTCCCCGGAGGGTACCCAGGACTCATCTAGCGTTGTGCAAGGCATGGAAATGGTGAGGCAGCAGTTGTTGGCAGCACTTCGAAAACACGGGTTGGAAGAGGTTCCGGCGGTTGGTTCAGAGTTTGATCCCAACGTGCATCAGGCGATCCAAAGGATTGAGGATGCGGCTTGTGAGTCAGAAGCGGTGGCACAGGAGTTTGCGAAGGGTTATCTGCTTAATGGCAGGCTCGTCCGTCCTGCCATCGTCAGTGTGACAGTTCCGGGCAAGTAAAAGTTCCCATTCTTCGGGAACTCGCCGGGCGCCAGGCCGGGCGATCTTGTTGTTGTGACAGGCATTCAGCAAAGTCTTTTAGTTCAAACACAAGTTGCGGTAGAGGCAGGTTCAGGTGGGGGACGCTAAGGTTCCCAGGACTGCCTCCGATACTTCACAAGAGACAGCAGAAAGAATTTTTCTGGCTTCACTTGTTTCCGAAGGAGATTCCGGATGACGGCTGTGGTTGTGACTCAGAGTCCCGAAATGAGTTTAGAGATCCCACTACTTCCTCTTAAGGATATTGTGGTTTTTCCGCATATGATTGTCCCGGTCTTCGTCAATGAAGATCTCTGCATCAGCGCCGTCGAGGCAGCGATGATAGGCAACAAAAAGATTTTCCTTTCGGCCTTTAAGGTCGCCGGTGAAGATGGCTCTGGCCTGGATTCGTCGCTGGAACCGCCGTTTGATGTCTATGCGACCGGCACCGTCTGCTCCATCATGCGCACCCGCAAGCTTCCAGATGGCCGGATGAAGGTCCTGGTTCAAGGCCTGTACAAGGCACGGCTTGTTTCCATGATCAAAAATGAAGGGCACCCTACGGTGCTCACCAGGACCGTTCTGGATGACAACTGCGTCAACGGAAATCCGGAAACGGAAGCCCTGATCCGTGCCGTGCGCGAGAACCTCGAAAAGGTTGTTGGCCTTGGCAAGGTTCTTTCGCCTGATATCTTGATGGTTCTTGAAGATGTGAACGAGCCAGGCCGGCTTGCCGATCTTGTGGCTGCCAATCTGGGCCTGAAGGTTCACGAGTCGCAGTCCATTTTGGCCCTGGCGAACCCAATTGAGCGTCTGCGCCGCGTTTACGGTTTCCTCGCACGGGAAATCGAGGTGTACCAGATGCAGGTCAAGATCCAGTCCCAGGCTAAAGAAGAAATCAGCCGTATGCAGCGCGAGCACTACCTGCGCGAGCAGATGCGCGTGATCCGCACAGAGCTGGGCGACAATGACGGCAAGGAAGAAATAGAGGCGCTTTGGAAGCGCATGGAGGAGTTAAAGATCAGCGACGAGGCGAAGGAAGAGGCTTCCCGTCAATTACGTCGCCTGGAGCGGATGCACCAGGACACCAGCGAAGCTGCTCTGACCCGCACCCATGTGGAAACTCTTCTGACTCTGCCGTGGGGCGTAAAATCTCCTGACGTCTTGGATCTGAAGAACGTCAAAAAGATTTTGGATGAAGATCACTTCGGCCTCGACCAAGTTAAAGACCGTATCCTTGAGTATCTCGCCGTCAAAAAGTTGAATCCGGAAGCCAAGAGTCCGATTATCTGTTTTGTCGGACCTCCTGGCGTTGGCAAGACCAGCCTTGGCCGTTCGATTGCACGCGCTGTTGGCCGCCAGTTCTCGCGCATCTCCTTGGGTGGCGTTCGTGATGAAGCCGATATCCGTGGTCATCGCAAGACCTACGTAGGGGCATTCCCAGGCCGCGTCATATCCAGCATGAAGTCAGCGAAGAGCATGAATCCTATCATCATGCTTGATGAGATCGACAAGCTTGGCAACGATCATCGCGGTGACCCGTCCTCGGCACTTCTTGAGGTTCTCGATCCCGAGCAGAACAAGGCATTTGTCGATCATTACCTGGGCGTGGCTTTTGACCTGTCGGATGTGATGTTCATCGCGAACGCCAATACCCTTGATACGATCCCTGCTCCGTTGCGCGATCGCCTCGAGATTATTGAAGTGTCGGGGTATTCCGAGGAAGAAAAAGTGATCATCGCCAACCAGTACTTGATTCCAAAGCAGATCAAAGAGTCTGGCCTGGGTGACGCTGGCGTTGTTTTTGGCAAGGCCGCAGTTTCGACGATCATCAATAGTTACACCCGCGAAAGCGGTTTGCGCGGACTTGAGAAGCAGATCGCTTCAATCTGCCGCAAGATTGCCCGTCAGCAGGCAGAAGCTCTTGATTCTGCGGACATTGAAGATTCGAAAAAGACTTTGGCGGTTCGTTTGACTCCGGCTTTGGTTCAGCGTCACCTTGGTGCGGAGCGATATTCGGCTGATGCCATCCATCTCGAGTCGACCATCGGAGTCGCCATGGGACTGGCTTACACACCTTACGGTGGTGAAGTCCTGGCCATTGAGACCAACTTGATTCCGACGGGCAAGGGTCGCCTTGTCTTGACCGGACAACTCGGTGATGTGATGAAGGAGTCAGCACAGACGGCCTTCAGTTATTTACGGTCACGGGCTGTCGATTTCGGATTCGATCCAGAATTGCTTAACAAAAACGAGATCCATGTTCACGTTCCTGCCGGCGGTGTTCCAAAGGACGGACCAAGTGCAGGAATTACGATCGCGACGTCGATCCTGTCGGCTCTCAAGAAAGCAGCACCTTCGCAACACGCCGCCATGACCGGAGAAATTAGCCTTCACGGCAAGGTTCTTCCAATCGGTGGATTACGCGAGAAGATTTTGGCGGCATTGCGCGAGGGGATCTCATCGGTGCTGGTTCCCGAAAAGAATCGCAGTTCATTTGACGCCTTGCCAGTAAACGTCAAGCGTCGCATTAGAGTCCGTTTCGTGAAAGAATACACGGAAGTGTTTGAAGAGCTTTTTGGCACGGCTGGCGACCTGGGCAAGTTGGCTTTGGTATCGGATTCTGAAAAGGTCGACGAATCAGGCATAGCAAGCCAGGACCTCGCTAGCTAAAGGGGATACCATGCGCGAAAGATTTGCGGCCCTCGGCCGGATTCTTCTTCAAGGGGTGATTTGGGTCTTTGTCCTGTCTATTCGCGTTGACGGGCAGACCCTTTTCCACCGCGCCCACGAAGTTCTTGTTAATAATCAGATAGTTGCGGCGATTGAAGCCCAGGCAACCAGGGGATTCCGTGCTGCAGTCGACATGGCCACCTCCAGCGCTGGCAGCCTGCTCAAGGGTCGCGGCCAAGGCTGAGGAGCCTCGATTCCCAATTAATTTTATGCTAACCCTGTGGACTCTCACAGGAGTTGGCACGTGTCTGTATTAGATGTTCTCGTTTGGCCCTCAAAGGTACTTGAAACCAAGGCAGAGCCTGTAACCCGTTTTGATGACGGTTTGAAGGCATTCGTCGGCAACATGTTTGACACGATGCATGCATCTGGTGGCATCGGGTTGGCGGCAAATCAAGTCGGTGATTTGCGCCGCGTGATCGTGATTGAAATCCCTTGGGCCGAGAGCAAGTACGCAGAGCAGGAAGAGAAGCAGGAGCCTTGGCACAACAAGCGCTGGGTTTTAATCAATCCTGAGATCACAAAAAAAACGGGTAAAATTCGTTGGCAGGAAGGATGCTTGAGCTTCCCCGAGGTTTACGACTTTGTAGATCGCGCCTCGGAAGTTTGGGTTAAGGCCTTTGACGAGCACGGTAAACCTTTTGAATTCCATGCCAATGACCTTTTCGCTGTTTGTATCCAGCATGAAATAGATCACCTTGATGGAATTGTCTTCTTTCAGCGCATGTCGCGATTGAAGGCCGACATCATCAAGAAAAAGATGCTTCGTCGTGGATTGGTAAACCAATAGTCACTAAATAAGGAGGCGACTGTGACTCATACGGACGTCTTGGTGTCGCCCTCCATCCTGTCAGCTGATTTTTTACACCTCGCTGATGAGATTCGCTCTATTGAATCGGCCGGCGCAGACTGGCATCACATCGACGTGATGGACGGTCATTTCGTACCCAACCTGACTTTTGGCCTTCCAGTCATTCGTCAGATCAAATCTGTCGCAACGAAGCCATTGGATGTCCACATCATGGTCGACAATCCGGATGAAGTGGCGGCGGGTTATGTTGAATCAGGTGCGGACTGGTTGACCTTTCATATTGAAGCGTCAAAGGATGCTATTGCGCTGGCAAAAGTAATTCGGGCAAAGGGCGCCAAGGTTGGGATCTCCCTTCGTCCGACAACCCCAATTGAATCATTGAAATCAGTACTCCCCCATCTCGATCTGGTTCTGATCATGAGTGTAAATCCGGGTTTTGGTGGACAGTCATTTATGATGGAAGCCCCCGCCCGGATTGCTGCAATTGCAGCAATGGCCAAGGCGGCGGGTATCCGGCATCAAATCAAAATCAGTGTTGATGGTGGTATCAATCCCGCAACGGCAAAACTCTCTCTGGCGCATGGCGCAGACATTCTGGTCGCTGGAACTGCCATTTATGGGGCAAAGGATCGCCGTCTGGCCATCACTACCTTGAAGGAATCCAAATGAAGGCCTCTGCATTTAAACTCGGTACTGACAATTTAACCGCGGCAACGCTGGTGGCCTTGGCGCGTCAAAAGAATCCGCCACTGCGCATTGAGCCAGAGGTCTGGCAACGGCTCGAGGATTTTCGCGAGGCGGTCGAGGCATTCGCCGGAGCGGAACAAAAAACCTACGGGATCAACACTGGCTTTGGATTTTTGTCGGATGTAAAAATTCCACCAGAAAAACTCTCTCAACTGCAAGTGAATTTGATTCGATCTCACGCATGCGGGGTTGGCAGGCACTTGCAACCCGAGGTGGTTCGCGGACTCTTGATTTTGCGGGCGCATACTTTTTTGCTTGGACACAGCGGGGTTTCTCGCGAGCTCGTGTCGACGGTTCTGGCCTTTTTGGAGCATGACATTTTGCCCGTCATTCCGGAAAAAGGCAGTGTCGGTGCTTCTGGCGACCTGGCCCCCCTGGCCCATTTGGCAATGGGACTCATGGGCGAGGGCGACGTTTATTTCAAGGGCCGTTTGATGCCGGCTTCCGGGGCCTTGGAAGAGGCTCACGTCAAGCCCTTCAAGCCTCGTGCGAAAGAGGGCCTTTCCTGCATCAACGGAACCCACCTGATGGCAACCTTGGGAGCCTTCGCCTGTGTTGATGCTCTCACTTTATTTCAGTCGGCTGATGTCATTGCGGCATTAAGCCTGGATGCAATTCGCGGCACCCTCCGCGCGTTTGATCCGCGTATCCACCAGGTTCGAAGGCAGGCATCGCAGGCGGTCGTGGCAGAAAATTTCAGAAAGTTGTTTGACGGCCACGATGCGATCAGAGATTCCCATGCTAATTGCGGCAAGGTCCAAGACCCCTACAGTTTCCGTTGCATTCCGCAGGTGCATGGTGCCGCCCGAGGGGCCCTGGAACATATCCGCGGGGTCATTGAAGGAGACTTGAATTCGGTCACCGACAACCCGCTGATTTTCATGGAAGATGCTGCGCCAAACGACGTGATCAGCGGCGGAAATTTTCACGGGGAGCCGCTTGCAATGGCCCTTGATTATCTGGCGATTGCTGCCGCAGAGATCGCAAACATTTCAGAACGCCGCATTGAAAAGCTGACGAATCCCACGCAAAGCGGACTTCCTCCCTTTGTCACCACAGATAGCGGTCTGAATTCTGGGTTCATGATCCCCCACGTGGTGGCTGCAGCCCTTGTCTCCGAAAACAAAATCCTGTGTCATCCGGCCTCGGTCGACAGCATCCCCACATCGGCAGACAAGGAAGACCACGTCAGCATGGGTCCAATTTCGGCCCGCAAGGCACGCGAGGTGATTGACAACGCCATGCATGTCATCGCCATTGAGGCCCTGACGGCGGCCCAGGGGATCGACCTTTTGGCCCCCTTGCAGCCATCTCCTGCGCTGCAAAGGGTCCGGGTTGAAATTCGCAAAATATCGCCTCGCGTTGAATCGGACCGTTCCATGCACCATGATATCTCAAGGGTTAAAGAGTGGCTTTCCGACGCGAAAGCTGTGACCGCTTCGGGTATTGCGCTAAGATAACGCTACAAAGACAACGGACGGAGCCCTGCGTGTTCAAATCACTTCTAACGATGATCGCGATATCTGTATTTTGCTGTATTTCTGTTGCTGCCCTGGCCGCAGGAAAGATGGAGCGAATTGGTGGTGACTACCGCCTGCAGGGGATTTCCCGGAAATGTCAGTTCCGTCCGGATGGATCCTGCTTTCGCGTGGTCTTTGAGGCCATCCACAAGACAGGCCGCTTCGATGAACTCGTGCTCGAAAGCAACCATGTCAATGTCAGCGTAAAAAAAGGCGATCGGGTCCGTCTTTCGGCGGAGATAGCAGTCGATCGCGGCAGAAAAGCCGAGGTTTCGCAAGTTGTGCTGTTTGACGACTCCGGAAAATCCCGTCCACCCACATGGATGTTATCCAGCAAACACAAGGCAGGCCCCGGGCCCGCGGCGCGTTATATTGACATGCATGTGCCTCAGACTGACTTTTTGGTCCTCTGACACAGATGCAAGAACGGCCTCCAACACAAGACGACGGACCCGTTTTGCCGCCGGTGACGCAGCCGGTTGGCTTGAACTATTGGCTTGGCACCGTCTCGGGCCGGCTGATGTTGATCAACACCGTCGTGTTTCTGATCATGTGCTGGAAGTCCAATTCCATTTTTTTGCCCACGCGCGAAGTTTTGCTTGAGTTTGGAGCGAAGGACTCTGTCGGGTTGGTGCGCGGGGAAATTTGGCGTTTTTTGACCCCGGTCTTCGTGCACATCGGTGTGATCCATTTCTTTTTTAATTCCATGGGCCTGTACTACATAGGTTATCAACTGGAGCGCATTCTGGGACGGCGGTGGTTTGTTGCCGTTTATCTCGGGGCGGGAATCTTTGGAAATATTGCCAGTGCGGTTTCAAGTGTTGCCATGAGCGCCGGCGCATCGGGTGCACTATTTGGTCTGCTTGGCAGCGGCTATGTGTTGGAGCGGGTTGTCGGCCAGCGCCTGGAACAGGTCACAGGACGACGCCCTAGACGCCGGATCTATGGCGGCATGGTCGTCATCAACATCATTTTTGGTTTGATGATTCCCGGTATTGATAACGCGGCCCACATGGGCGGTTTGGCGGCAGGTATGGTGCTAACCTGGTCCATGCTGCATCTGCGCCCCAACCGCTTGACCAGGCGAAACAAACCGGCCGCTTATGCTGCAGTTGCGGCTTTGGCCGCAGCTGCGGTCGCTGGCGCAGGTCTATCAACAAACGCAAATCTATTGGTGGCCCGTTTTGAAAAGTTTGCTGATTCAGCCTCTTCTGCGCCAGAGGGAATTTACTATTTGGAGCAGGCGTTGCGAATTCTCCCTGGTGATCAGCATCTGATTGCCGAGAAGATCAAATTAATTTTGATGACTGCAGATCCTCAGGACGCGATCAGCGACATCCGGCACTTGTCTGAAAATCCAGGCGGACTCGAAGAGTTGCGGCGGCTTCAGCAGGATTTTCAACGTGACGGCCTCACCCGACAATCAAAATTTCTTGATTTTTTTCTTAGTGATGGAACCGGTCCGGAACCAATCTGAAATTGGATCCACTTCACGCAGCAATTATTGCGGTTTTTTCAGACCAAGGCAGCCGATAGAGTTCGCGAAGCTTGCCTCTCACGGCTGGTTCCCTCATTCCAAAATCCACACCGTGTGAAATTTGCGGCGCAAGTTTTTCCTGCCAGAACTGCTCGAAATAATAAGTGGCTTCACGGTAACGAAGGCTATCTTCGAGGCTCAGTCCATCTCGAAGTTTGAACCCCAGAACTATAAAATGTCGCAGGCCGCGCAGGACAACTCGTGCTCCGCATTCTCCGACAAGTTCTGGCAGTACGATCAGCTTGTCGACCTCGGCCTGCCATTCCATTTCAAGTCGGGTGGTCGCCAGATCGAACTGTGCCCGTTGGGTGAGAAGGTGAAAGTGGCTAACCTCTTCAATGATCACGAGCAGTGCCGCAATTCGACGGGACGTAAACGGGTCTAATTCCTCATAAATGACGGCTTGCTCTACGGTGGATCGGCTGAATTTCAGGCCAACATAGAGATCGTCTTCTTGCGCCACCAGCATTTCTCCGGCAGGCGCAGCTTCCGGTTCGCCCTGCTCCAGGGTAAGGAGGCAATCCGACGCACTAAGCACAATTTCGAATCCATAATATTCCGCAAGGATCCTCTCGATCCGTGCGATGAGTTCTTTCAATTTCGTGAGGGTGGTCACGGCCACAGTCACTGGGCAATCTTGTAGGGCACTTCAACGGGGTCGATGCCCTGTTCGTTTAGAATTTTGCGCAACCGGTCCGATTGACTTCTGGTCCAGCGGTCGTAGATATTCAGAATATCTACGGCCTCTCTGCGCCTACCCTGTTCCGAAACTTCAGCGACAACATCTACAGCCAAGACAAAATTCACGGCCAGTGCTGTCAAGGTCGCCCTGGTCGCCGACTCAGGCAAATTTGGTGTCATGTGCTGGGCAGCCTGCTCGTAACCAGTGCTGCCAAGGGCAATGTAGTAGTCAATGTCGAACGTCTTGCGGTTGAAATAATCCTGAAAAAACCCTGTGATGTAGAGGCTGGTATCGCCCAAGGCCCGGTAGAGGGCAGGCTTTTGGGGAGCCGGTGCCTCGGAGGCATCGCGCAGCATAAAGGCCAACGGTTTCTCAAAAAAGGCCGGCATCCCCGCCTGCGCGCCAGCTGTGGCTGGCGGCACTGTGATGAAAGAACAGAGCATGTTGACTAAATAAAATTCAACCTCCTCAGGTAAATTTACCTTAAGGTTGTCCTTTGCCTGGTGCACCCGCTCCTGAAAAAACTCTTGGGGTGTCGCAGTTAAACGGATTTCTTGAACCATCGTTGCCTCCGCCGGGTGGTGGCCGGAAACTGGCCACCTGGCCAATATTCTTATCGGACTCTTTCAGATTTGCTTGAAAGTCCCCTCCTGTCGCGGGGTTGGGGTTGCTGTTTTCGCGACAATTTTTTTGAATTTTTCACGAAATTTTTCGCTTAAATCCGGCAATATTGCTATTTTGACCTCATGATGAACGAGACCTTCAAAAAGCACCCTGTGTCCCCCGCTCCAGTGGACACATCTGCGTCTGACCGCCTCGGCTTGGAGGAGATCGTTCATTTGGCGAACAAAGTGGGTTTGGAATATGCCTCGGCCAAAAAAGACGCCGATCGTCTGGAACTACTGAAGCCGACCATCAGGGCGCGCATCATGATCCGTCTCGATGATGGGGAAATGAATGAGACGCGCCTGCGCCGTTTGACTGAAACGGACGCCGAGTATGTTGAATTTCTGGAAAAGATGGCGGAGACACGCGGCGAGGCTGACAAGCTTCGCATACGCTATGAATCCTACAAGAATTTGTTCGAAGCCAAGAGAAGCTTACTCAGTTATCACAAGGCCGAAATGAAACTGGTGTGACCATTTTCAATTTCGCACGGTGTTAAGTTTTTTTCTTGTTTGCTCAAGTTGGCTCAACAAGTCCGGATCCGTTGCAGCCAGCTTCGAAAAAATTTCAAAATGTTTTTTGGATTGCGCAGCGTCGCTGGATTCCAAGACTTCACCCAGAAGAAAATGAGCTTCGGCCATTTCGGGACGAACCCGTATTGCTCGTTCTAAAAATCCTGCTGCCTTGTCTTTCTGTCCTTTCTGGCTGGTGATACGCCCCATTCCGTAAAGCGCGCTGGCCGTAAGGGGTGCGTCACGAAGGGCTGCACCATAGGAGTCGCTTGCCTTGGCTGTGTTGCCGGTTTCAAGCAGGATGTCGCCTTCGACACTTTTGAGAAACGGCATGGACTCCTTGTCGGCATTCTTGATGGCCGAATGGATGGTGTTGAGGGCTTCGTTAAATCGGCGGAGCTTTATCAGGATCCGTGCCGCGATCACTGATGCCTGTGTGTCTTTTGAATCGGCCGCAAGCAGCCTTTGGCTGTTGGTCAGGGCTTCCGAATAATAACGGATCTTGTAGAAACTCCAGGCCAGAGCTTTAAGCGCGCGCGGGTCGTTACCGCGTGCGCGCAGGGCTTGCTGATAGCGGTAAATCCCATCGCCATAACGCCCCTCTGCCCGACAGGCCTCACCAAGGTAAAAGTTGGTGTCAAAGTCGGCGGGGAGTTTTTCTGCTGCGGTTTCCAGAACCTTGATCGAGTTGTGATAGTCGCCAGTTTTCACCAGCATGATGCCAAGGTTGCGGCTTGCGGCCGCATTCCCCGGATCGATCGCAAGGGACTTCCGGTATTGGTCGATCGCCTCGCGCAAAAGTCCCTGCTTGGCGTATTCGTTGCCCAGCGATAGTGCGGCGCCTCCCGAGGGTGTTTGGCAGGCAGTGGTCGTTGCCAGGATCACCGCCACGGCAAAAGCGCGAACACTAGTGTAAGTTTGCATGTCGAGAACCTCCATTCCAATGGAACGATTCTCTATATTGTAGCAATGACAGAGGGGAACTTACAGGTTGTCTCTGATGTAGCGTTCTTCGTAGAGGGACCAGCAACGGTCGTCTCCGGAGTAGAATGCCAAGACAACTTGATTGTATTGAGTCTCTTTGTACTTTGCGATTTTATACACATAATATCGCAGTTTGGCAGAGCCACTGCGGCCACTGACCATCCGGTCGGGCGTCGGCATGAAGTCATCAAGAAAATAACATTCGTTCGGTGTATTCTTCAGGAACGGAAGTGCCACCGGATCTTCCGGTTTTATGGCCACGCTGGTTTGACAACCGGCCACGAGTGCCAGCGAGCACGCCAGGTAAAACAGCAGCGATGTGGTCCGTACATTTCTCATCACCCGGAGAATCGGCGTCATGATGGTAAAGGTTAATCACCTGCGGTCTGAATGGGTTGGGAGTTCGTCAACTTCAAGAAGGTTCTTCAGTATTTTCTCGGTGCTCGCGGCAGTCATTTTTTTTCAAGAATCCTGCACGGTGCCCGCAAAGAACGTGAAACACAGTTGGGTCGTACTGGACACCAGCCGTGATTTGGAGTGCTCGCCTTGGCCGGGGGTGGAAGAAATGGCCACGGTATCGGATGTCGTCTTCCATCAGTCTGCAAGCAGGGAAATACTTGCGGCAGGCACAGGACTTGATCGAAGTGGCAAGGCCGCCATGGTTGTTTCGCCGATCCTGAAAGACAGCCCAACCGAGGCGGTGATGAGCACCTACAAAGGAGCACCGCCGCGCTTGTTTCGTGGGTCGTGCCCGCTGCAGGGTCCGGCATCGGGGGCCGTTTCAAGGCTGGAATTGGGCGCACCCGAGAATGGCAGCTGTTTTGTCCTTGGAAGTGACGCAGGTGATACGCTGGAGTGGAAGGTTTCGTGGGCGAAGGTCATTTCAACAAATGTTATTGATTCCGGGATGTTGAATGCGAAAATGACCTCCCCGATTGAAAGCGCAACGGCACTTCCATCCAAAGAAGGGGTTTTCTTGGCAGCCGTCACCGGGGACAGCCTCGTCGGTGATGCAAATATCGAAGTTTTTTTCTTTCGCTTTGGACTTTCGGACCCCGTTTGGTCGAAGGTGATGAAGTTGCCGCACACGCACCTGGGGGATCCTGTGCTTGTGCTCGATGGAGCCATTGGGCACGCCGTGCTGATGGTCCCAAAATGGGTTGACGTTGAGAGCACCATTGGGACATACAGGCTGAGCCCTGAAGGCCTTGTGCCAGCAGCGAATCAGGGGATTTTCCCCGCTGCATCTGTGGTGGTTGATGTTGCTGAAATCACAGGCGGTGCCGCGGCCATGATCCGCAGCCGGACCAAGGACAAATGGCGATACAGACTTTGCGAAATGAAATGGTAGATGTCAGCCCTCGTTGGACCCGGATCCTGGGGGCATTTTCTGCGGACATCAAACTAGCCCACTCCGTTTTTGCCATGCCTTTTGCGGTGGTCGGTCTTGTGCTTTCGGGTGCAGGTTGGCCAAGCCTTTACCAGGCATTTTTTTTGTTGGTGGCAATGGTCTCGGCACGCAGTTTTGCGATGGGAATGAACCGTTACTTGGACGCTGACATAGATTCCCTCAACGAACGCACGGTTTTACGAGCGATTCCAGCAGGTCGCATTCACCGCCACCAAAGTCTGGCGATTAGTTTAGCTGCAGCAGCGATTTTTTTAGCGGCGTCATTCGCCCTGTCGACGATGTGCGGTTTTCTGGCGATACCGCTACTGATGATTTTGGCCTTTTATTCGCAGATGAAGCGGATTGGCTGGATGACTCACTTTTACCTGGGCCTTTGCCTTGCACTTGCCCCCGTGGCCGTGTCGATTGCATTGACGGGTTCAGTGCCTCTGGCGACCCTTTTGGTGGCGGCGGCAGTAACGTTCTGGACCGCAGGTTTTGACATTCTTTATTCCCTGCAAGACCGGACGTTTGATCAGGCGCATGGTTTGGCGAGTATCCCGGCTAGATTTGGTGCACGCAATTCATTGTGGATCAGTCGCCTTTGTTTTGCCGCCATGATGATCTTGCTGGTGTCTGCGGGGCAAATTTCTGATGCCGGCATTTTTTGGTATGCCGCATTGATCGCAGTTTCAGCCCTTCTATTCTGGGAACATTGGATCCTTCGCAATACGGCTGAACAGGTTGATGGTCGTTTGATCGACAAGGCTTTTTTTACGGCAAACGCGTGGATCAGTGTGGTTTTCTGTGCGGGTGTTTTGGTTGATCGGCTGGCTTCGGTTTGGGGGACAATTCCATGACGATACAAATGACGACAAAAATGACGGCAAATCCGACTCCAGGGCGCCGCGTGATGATCGCCGTTACCGGTGCCTCTGGCAGCATTTACGCAGAACGCTTGATCCAGCAATGTTTGGCGCGTTTCCCGCGAGTCTACATTGTGGCAACTGATCCGGCGCGGCAGGTGGCCGACCATGAACTTCCAGAAAATTCTTCAAATGGCGGTGTCTCGCTGCGTAAAATCTTGGCAGGGGATATTCCAGAGGCCCACCGCGAGGTGATTCGTTTGTTGAAAAACGATGATCTTTTTGCACCAGTGGCCAGTGGATCCTCTGCGCCAACGGACATGATCGTCGTCCCGTGTTCTATGGGTTCCCTCGCGCGAATTGCCCAGGGCCTGTCGACTAACCTGCTGGAGCGCGCCGCCGATGTTGTGTTGAAGCAACGCCGCCGGTTGATTATGGTTCCGCGTGAAACGCCACTCAACGCCATTCATTTGCGCAACATGCTGACACTCAGTGAAATGGGCGTGGATATTGTCCCCGCCATGCCGGCCTTTTACCAGCACCCCAAGACCATTGATGACATGGTTGATTTTGTGGTGGGCAGGATTCTAGAACTTCTCGATGTCGAACACGGCCTCTACCGACCGTGGAATTCCAGGATGCGTTGATTTTCATATGAATGATTTCCGTTCATATGAAAAGCGGAAATTTGTTTCACCAATATGGATATGTAACAACGGCAGTCATGTAGCATCCCCAGATCGCTGCGATGCTAATTGTGGTGCGACAAAAACGTCGCTCCTGCAAACCACTTGATGCCGAACCATGAAGTAGCACCAGCAGCCCTGCTCCACTCAGGAAATACCCGAAATCGCTCGCATATCGATCTATGTATGCACACCAAGATGACGTCATCGCCAGCATCACAAGACCAACCAGGGTATAGAGTCCAATTGTTAAATTAAGCTGGCCACCAATGGGTCTCGCATCAATTGATCGGGGGTTAGATTGGCGAGCATAGATCCAAAATGCTGCTGGAAGCCATGGTGCGACCCACAGGAATCCGAGTGGATTCTCGATGAAGATTCGCCCGTTTCGTAGGTAGCCAGAGTGTATGCCGACCGGCGCAAGGTATGGAAAATGAGCGATCCGATGGGGCAGATGAATTAGTGAGATCCATAATCCAGATGGAATCCGTGAAGGGTCAAAGAAAGTGAGGTGACTTTGGTCGACCTCACCCATTTGATATCGGACCCCAAACTCAAAAATATTATCGAATCGAAAATAATTGTAGGCAGCCATTGTCAGTAAGATCATGCAAAACGGCGTGAACATGGCGAATGCATCAAGGATTTTTTCAGTTAATCGGTTTCCTGTGCTGCTGTAGTTGTCCTTTCTGAACAGAACCAACATTGTGACGTATATCGCACATATTGCGACGATAAAGTGTGGCCTGCTGGCGATAGCAATTCCGTAAAGCAACGAAGCGATCGCCAAATTTTTTCTACGGTTTTCATCGGGTGTCGCGGCCAGGACGGTGGCCCATATCGCCCACGTCATGGCCGCAGCGCAGGCCGCTACCGGGATTTCGTAAGTTCTTGCGCGGGCAACGAGAATAAACCACAGAGAGTTTGTTACAAGCACAAGTCCTGCCAGACCAAAAATCCATGTTGGGACCAAAGCGAATGATTTTTTGCGAAGTCTGAGCGTGATGGCTACACAGCCCCCAGTGGTCAGTAAAAGGAGGGTAATTAACGCAAGTCCATCGCTAAGCGCCGTGCCTGTGATCAGTTGGTACGGCAAGTACAAGAGCAGCGCCGGTGCTGCTCCGAAGTACAGGTAAAGTCTCCCTTTGTAGAGGGAATAGTCCCATAAGGCCAGATGAGGGTGTAGAGTATATTTCTTATGTTCTGGTCCGTAAGGGTCCTTTAAAGATGTGATGACTGCCGGTGCTATTCCCACATCCAGTCGGCCCATCGAGAATGCTTTGGCAAGTTTATCGTAGTATCCGCCATGGATGGAATGGCCCGTCAAGGATGACGTCGGCATTATCCAAAGAATCATGAATATGGCGATTGCGAAGCATATAGGTGAGACTAATCTCAAAAATCCATTTCTCAATTTAATTTCCCTAAGGCATTCACTGTCGAACACGGCCTCTACCGGCCGTGGAATTCCAGGATGCGTTGATTTTTTATAAGACGGTTTTTGCCTTGAAACCAGCAGTGTGCAGCGCCGCGAGGATCGCCTCCTGCTGCTGACGGTCGGTTGTCTCAAGGTCCACGTCAATCCGCACTTCATCGTAATAAGACATGCCAAACATCCGGTTGTGCTCTACCTCGACCAGATTTCCACCTTGTGTGCTCAGGATGTTGAGAAACTCAACCAGCTTTCCTGGGCGGTCTTCGATGACGCAGGTCAGACGCATGAAACGGCCAGAGCGCAAAAGCCCCCTGGTGGTGATCCGTTGCAGCAGGTTCGTGTCGATGTTCCCGCCAGAAACAATGCATACCACTGAAGGCGCAGTGCCCTTGGGAAGAGCAGGCGACAGCAAATCTTCTTTTGATAACTTGATCAGGGCTGCCGCTGTGACCGCCCCGCAACCCTCAGCCAGCAAGTGATCCCGCTCCATAAGGCCCATGAGGGCATCAGCAATTTCATCTTCAGTAACGAGCACGACCTGATCCACGTACTTTTGGATCATTGCGAATGTAAGGTCGCTGGGTTGTTTGACGGCGATGCCGTCGGCGATCGTCCGATGGTTGCTTGAAGGTACGATTTTTCCGGCAGCCAGGCTCTTCACCACGGACGGGTAGGCTTCCGTTTGGACCCCGATCACTTTGACGTTGGGAAACTTTGTCTTGTAGGCACAGGCGATCCCGCTGATCAAACCACCACCGCCTATGGGAACAATGATGGTTGTTGCATCGGGGACTTGGTCAAATAGTTCAAGGGCCACGGTCCCTTGCCCGGCGATGATCATTGGGTCGTCAAAAGCATGGATGAAGTGGCCGCCGGTTTTTGCCTGAAATTCCTTCGCAGCGGTGAAGGCAGCATCGTAGCTTTCGCCGCTCAGGTTGATTGTGGCGCCGAGGTTTTTTGTCGACTGCGCCTTTACCATCGGTGTTCTGGCCGGCATGAAGATCGTGGCGTGAACGCCCAGGCGTTTGCAAATGTGGGCCACACCTTGGGCGTGATTTCCTGCGCTGGCGGCGATGACCCCCTTTTCGAGGGTCGCTCGGGGAGCTGACAGCAGGGCGTTGGACGCTCCCCGGATTTTAAAGGAGCCAGACAGATTTAAATTTTCCAGCTTCAAATGGACTTTAAAATTCGTCAAATCTTCCAGAAAGTAGGAACGCTTTACCGGGGTTGCGGCAACGATCTCGCGGACGCGTGCCCATGCTTGTTCAATTTGTGTGATGCCAATCATATTGCCCTGCGCCATTGCTGAAGGTGGGTATTTAAGGCTCTTCAGGATAAAATAAGTACCAAAGCTTCTCAACTTTACAGCGACTTTTCAGAGGTTCGCAATGTCTGTCGTGTGGATCGTTGAAAACCCGGCAGGTGGAACCACCCGCATCACAAACCTGTTGTGTGGTTTTATTGCCGTAAGGGCCTTTGCGACGTTGCGCTCGATGCTCAGGGTGGCGCAGTGCGAGCCTCATTCGGCCGGCATCACTCCCAGGATTATTCTGCTTGAGGAGCAGTGCATGGTCGGCTCCGGATCACCGGAGAAGGTCCTTTCCGAAATACGGGCTATGCTCACTAGAAATGGTTGGGATGATGTACAGATCGTCCTGGTCGACGGTCGTGACGGGGCGTCTGGCATCAGTGAGTTCGGAACTTCCCGCCACGTGAAGATGGAAAATCTCGTAGAATGCGTTCGCCAGCTTACGTCAACTGCGTCCAATCGGATGTCGGTAGGAATTCGGCAGTTACATGAAGGTGACCTGAGGCTCGACCTGGACGCGGGCAAGGTGACCTGTCTTGGGTGCGGGCAAAGCGATACCCTTTCGCCAACCGAGACGCGCTTGTTGCGACTTCTTCTTGAGCATAGGGACCGCATCGTCACCCGGTCAGAGGTTATTGCCAAGGTCTGGAACGGGACCAAAATCGCGTTGCGCAGTTTGGATGCGCATATTTCCCGCCTGCGCAAACGGATTGGTTTCACTGGGGTGGTGCTGGAATCAGCCTACGGCGATGGCTACCGTCTCTCGACAGGAAATGGTTGCGAGGCAGTCAGTGGCCGCATAACTGCCTCGCGTGGCGATTCGACCGGTATTAGTCGCACGGCAGAGAAGGCTTAAGCAAACCCGTGTCCAGACGGAACTCCCGGTAATTACTAATTTTAAATTTTTACAGGTCGAATCCGGCGCTAACTTTAGCCACGCCTGGCTGCCTTTGGAGTCCACACAGAATGCTTAAAAATCGCGAAGAAATGGTCCTGTTGTTTGTCGATGACAATCCTTTTTTGCGTGACAAAGTCAAAGCAGAGCTTCATGGAGCGCAGGCTTTTGATGGGCGCAATTTCGCGGTTCAACTTTGTGCAAATTCGGCGGAGGCCGTGGCCCATTCCGATTTAATGGGAAAGGACCGGCGAGGGGACTTCATCGCTTTGATCGACTTGTCACTAAATGATGTTGATGAAGGCGCTCATGGTAAAAAAGCATCAGGCATCCAACTCATCCGGACCATCCGTGATCGTCATCCTTTGGCATGTATCATTGCGTTCTCTGATTTTGACGACCCGCGAACGGTACGCGATTGTCTTCAAGCTGGTGCCGACGATTTTGTTTCAAAAAGGTCAGAAGGCAGCGAGTTGATCCATAGGATCAACATGGCCGGCAATGTTTTGCGCCAGCACTTCGCGACATCAAATCAGGTACCTGCCGGTGGACCTTCAGCGATCCATCGCGGTCCTACGATGGATGCGTTGGCCCGTCGTGGTGCGAGGATCGTCCCTTCGGCCGTATCCTCTATCTTGATTTACGGCGAGTCTGGAACCGGCAAAGAAGTCGTCGCCGATGTGTTCGCCGGCATCGTTGGCAAGGCGGTGCCTTTTCTGAGGGTTAACTGCGGCGCCATTTCCCCGACCCTGCTGGAAAGTGAATTGTTTGGACACATGAGGGGCGCTTTTACGGGTGCTATTTCGGATCGTCGGGGTTTTTTTGAAGCAGCGTCCGGAGGCTGGGTTTTTCTCGATGAGGTGGCCACCTTGACCGCCTCAGCCCAAGTCGCCCTGCTGCGGGTTCTTGAAAACCATGAAGTGGTGCGGCTGGGTTCCTCGAAGCCTGTCCGGGTTGACGTCCGAATCATTGCCGCGACCAATGAAAAACTAGATCAATTGGTCGGGGCCGGGCGTTTCAGAAAGGATTTATGGCAAAGATTACGCGAGGTGGAAATCGAACTTCCGGCACTGAGGGAGCGCCGTGGGGAGATCCCGGGGTTGGTTCACCACTTTTGCAAAGTGATGCCGGGTGGGCCTTACGAAGTGACCGAGACCGTGATGGATATTCTGGCCGCGGCGCCTTGGTCAGATGGAAATGTCCGGGAGCTGCGCAATTGCTTGCGTGCGATGACAGAGTTTGCAACGCCAGATCGTCGTTTGACACCACTGTCGTTGCCAAAGTGGATGTGGTCCGATGATGGAAAAGATGATCAGGAGGTCGACCTCAAGGCGATGGATTTGATCGAAGGAGGTGCTTCTTTGGTGGAAGGGTGCAGGTCCATGCAGATCGATATACCGGCGGCAGTGGCAAATCCTTATCAGTACGACGACATTTGTGATCTGGCGTTGATTGCACTGGTGCGGAGAATTTTTCGAGAACGGGGTAAGGTTTCCCTTCGTTCCCTGTCGCGCCTCATAGGTCTGTCGCGAGGGACAATCACTTTGAAATTACGAGCTTCTGTGGACAAAAACCTGGTCGGCATTGACGAGATTCAGAGTTTGTTTGCCATGCAAGCGAAAGACGAATGACACTTCTGGTCATTTTCAGGAAAGTCGTTCTTCCCAATCCTTGCGCTTAAAAAACTTTCCGCGAAATTTCTTGTGGTTGGGATTTTCAACAACGAATCCACGTCCCCGTTCATCATCAATCCAGTCAATGGTGGATCCGCGGACATACTTGGCCGTGTCCAGGTCAATGATGGTGATGACATCGTCAAACGCCGCGACGAGGTCCAAATCCTGGCGGGAGTCAAAGCTGACTCCGTATTCAAAGCCGTCACATCCTTTTGCGGAAAGATAAACGCGCAGGTCAAAGCCCGCCCATTCTGGATTTCCGGCTCTCAGGGTTCGGGCGGCTTCGATTGCCCCCGGGGTCAAGGTGACCAGCAGCTCCTGGCTCATTTTCATACCTTCAACGAGAACGGTGTGAAGTTGGTGTCATAGTCGTAATAGTCTTCGTTCTCTGCTCGTTTAATGGCAGCTACAATGCGGTAGGTCAAGGGCGTCGCAAGGACTTCCCACAGGACCTTCAGTGTATAATTGGTCAAAGCGACCGTGACGAGGGTTTCGTTGCTCCAGATTCCGATAAATGCAAGGGGATAAAAGATAGCTGAATCAACGGCTTCCCCGAAAACCGTGGAACTAATGGTACGAATCCAAAGAAACTTCCCCTTGGTCCATATTTTCAGCTTTGCCAGGACAAATGAATTTGTGAATTCGCCGGCGAAATAGGCAATCATCGAGGCGGCGACGATCCGCGGGGTTGAGCCGAAGACCTGCTCGATGGCGGACTGGCCTGTATAATCAGCTGCGGGCGGCAGGTGAATGACAACCCACGTCATGAGGGCCGAAAAAATCAGGGCACCAAATCCGGTCCAAACCACCCGCCGGGAGCGCGCATAGCCGTAAACTTCTGTCAGGATGTCGCCAAAAAGGTAGCTGATCGGAAAAAATAAATTGCCCCCTCCAAAGGTCAGACCGCCAACCGTGACCACCTTGCTCACGCCAATCAGGTTTGAGCAAAGAAGGACCGTGACAAAAATGGCCATGATCAGGTCATAATATTTGTAGACGCGGCGATGTTCAGACATTGCTTTGGTCCTCAGTCTTTCCGGGGTAAAATCTGCGTGTCCGTGGAAACCCTTTAGTACGTGGGAATGAATTTACCTTGCTACGCCAATCACGACAATGGAATCGGTGGTTTTTGCTGGCGTCTTTGCTCGCCCTAACCTCCCCGATCACCTCTCCGACCATCGCCGCTGCCCAGTCATATAGCTGGTTGGCCTACGGCGATTTTCGTGGCCAGTTTGAGCCTTGTGGTTGTGATCCTAAAACCGATCTTGGCGGAGTGCAGCGTCTTGCGGGTTTCGCCCAACGCGAGAGGGCCTTGAATCCAGAGGTTTCGTTTTTTGACCTGGGCAACAACATTGCGCCGCCCGGCGCAGAGGGCGACCGGGCCACGCAGGAAATCAAAGACCAATATATTTTAGAGGCACTCGTCCGGATCAATCCAGCCGCCATGCTGCCCGGGCGCTTTGAATTGCTGCGTGCAAAATGGTTTGGCGAGGCTTGGGGTCGTTTAAAGTCGCAATCAAAAGCGGGCGGTCCCCTGCCCTATGTCCTCTCAAACATAAAGGATGCGTCTGCCCCCAAGTGGTTGAAAGAGACTGCAAGGTCGTACATCAAGACCAACGGCATGGCCGTGTTTGGTTTCACCTGGGACAAGTCGCTTTCCCCATTCTTGTTGCCGGCGAATTCATCTGCTGGAATCAAACGGTTCAAGATTCTTGTTGGCAACGAAGAACTCAAAGGCCTGCACAGGATCCTTCTCTTCAGCGGTCCTGACGATCAATTAAAAGCCCTGCTCAAGATGAATCTCTTTGACGAGGTGATCGCAAGCAACCGTGCATCCGATGCGGCCAAGCCGGATCAACCGGACCGGGTCAACGAGGCCCGCGCCATTGTCCGCATGACTTCTGCCCGGGGCGAAAGAGTTTTGCAAACCCAGCTTGGCGGTCAAGGTGTCTTGCGGGGTGGTGCCGCCAGAAGGGCAGAAGCAAAACCACTCGACGTCCTTTTTTCAAGCAGTAAAACCAGCCCTGGTATTACGGCTCTGCTCTCGTCCAAACCAATCAGCTGGCTTGAACGGGATTCCCTGAATCCAGATGTCTGGCGAGGTTTTTTTGCTGCCTACGAAGGGGCCTTGAAAGATAGTTTTGGAGAACGGGCCAAGGTCCGTTTGGCAGACTTGGCGAATACGCCCTACGCGGGATCGCAGGCCTGCAAGGGGTGCCATGGCCAGGCCTACGATGTCTGGCTGAAGTCAAAGCATTCAAATGCGTTCCAGGATCTGATCGCGAAAGGCAAAAACCACGATGCCGAATGCGTCGGGTGTCACGTTCTTGGTGGGTCAGAAAAAGGCGGATTTGTCTCGCAAGAGGCATCTCCCCAGTTCATGAACGTGCAGTGCGAGAATTGCCATGGACCCCGAAAGGAACACGCAATCAACCCGGCCGTCAAACCAACTTGGAGGCCAGCAGGGGATGATTTTTCAAAAATCTGTGTGGGTTGCCATCATCCGCCCCACAGCCCTGAATTCAACTACAAGGCCTATTGGGGAAAAATAACCCACGGTCCCATGAAAGATTAATTTTCAGGCGGGCTGCAATCGACGATGAGAGGCGAACAGTAGTAACTCGTCGTCAAGACTCCGGTGACAACCTCTCCCGGATAGCAGGTGATGTTGTTGGTCAAACGCCTCGTTCCCATTCGCACCGTGCAGTTGCCCCGTTTGAGGGGGTCCGTATTCTCTGCGGAGTTATCGCTGTTTTGAGCATGGCTGGTGACGCTGGTGAGCGCAAATGCGAAGGCAGCTCCAAAACCAAGGCCCGCCAGAAAAACCCCAAATATTTTTTTCTTAAAAATTTTCATGGTGTCTCCATTTCTTGAGGTCCGTAAATCCAAAAAGATTCATCTAAAATGCGCCATGCAGATTTCTTGGCGGGGGAAATAAGTTTTAATCCGAACTTTTCGGGATCTATGATGGGCCAGGTCGACACAAATAATGGTCCATCAGATTTCCCCCAATTTTTGAAATGAGAAGGTAACAGCCGAAGCACTTCATCAATGCCAATTGAATGATTAATTGCCATTTCAGTTACCGCATTTGATTTCTTATCCCAAAAATCAAAAGTCCCCTCGCGGTTGATCAGCGGATACCAGAATTTTTGGTCGGAGGACAAGTACGGCAAAATTGCCATGCAATTGCGCGGAATCCAACATACGACCTGACGGCCGCTGGCTGGGGCGGAGTTAAGAACCGCTGCCGCTTCATGGGCGTCGGAAAAGTTCCCAGTCGCCTCGAGCTCCCACACGCTGGCGACAACAGGTAAATTCCAGGCGCAGGCCATCCACATGGCAATGGGCGCGAGGCGGCGACGGTGAAACAGCGGTAGCCCAGCACTAGCGTGTGTTGGGGCTGTCATCCACATGCACGCGCAGAGCCAGACGAAAAAAAGTCCAGAATGGCGAGGCGCACCGCTGTAATATTTAAAGATAAATATGGCGGAGATGATGCCCACTCCAGCAAAGAACAGGCCTGCAGTGCGAACAAATTCGCGGTTTGATGCCAGGACCAAGGCATAAACAGAGACGGCGAGGGCAAAAGTAAGGGAGGTCGCTGGCTCGAAGGGAAGGATGCTCTGCGCGACCGAATCACGAAAGTTCATGGGTATGAAATGCTCAAAGAAGTCTGCCGAGAACTGGCCCTTACCGGAAGGCCATAGAATTGCCACTGACAGGACGAAAAGAGGCAGAAAAATTCGTTCTGATTTCAGCCATTCCCTTAAAAAATTCATCCAGATTTTGTTTTTTTTGAAAGCCGTGACGCCGCGGTCTAAGAAAAGCACGGCGTTAAGCCCAAGAAAATGCACTGTGCTGAAACACATCAGAATATGCGGCAGAATGAGTCGGACAGAGTTGTTCCGGTGCCTGGAACGGTAAATGGCTGAATAGAGAAATAATCCCAGGATTCCCAAACTGTAATTTCGTGCGACCACCGGAAATTCGTATGAGAAAACGAAAGACAACACGACCGGGGCGACGAAAATCAAATCGAATCCAGATTTAAAAATCAACAGTCCCGTCGCAAGGCACATCGCAAGCAGATTGATTGCCTGCATCCATCTCCAACTTAGTCCTGCGGAAGCAAATGGTTTTAGCAGCAGGTACCAAAGCGGCGGGTGACCAGCATCTGGCATGATCTTGAAAATATCGAGCAACGACCCGTCCCGCGCCAACAACCAGGAGTCTGCCTCATCCCGCCAAAGCTCATGATTAGCCGCGAGCCATACCGTCAAGACGACGTAGGCCCCAAAGAGAAGCCAACGCAGGGTCATGTCACGAGATGAATTTTTCAACGATGAGCCCTGCAGCCGTTGATGGTGCGATAGTGCCTTGTGCCACGGCAGCTTCTGATTCCGAGATTAATTTAGCTAAAGTGGGATTACGTTTGACCGCATCCAGCAACTGATCTTGCACTTCCTGGTGGAACCAGTGAAGCATCTGTTCTTTTCGACGCGTTTCAAACCTTCCGCTTTCCTTGCTTGTAGCGTGAGCTTTTAAAAGAACATCAAGCATACTTTCGATGCCATCTCCTGTGACACTGGAGCAAGCAATCACCTCTGGTGCGGGTTGTCCTGAGGTCGCAAAATAAGACAGGGCATTCATGAGTTCTGATTGAGCCTTGCGGGCTGAGGGCAGCAGTTCGCCATCGGCTTTGGTGACAATGACAAAATCGGCAAGTTCGAGATTTCCCCGTTTGATGCCCTGCAGGTCATCCCCGCTGTTTGGTTGATGCAACAAAAGAAAGAAGTCGACCATGGATGCAACGGCACTTTCGGATTGGCCGACGCCAATGGTTTCCACGATAACGACATCATGTCCGGCGGCTTCGGCAAGAAAAATACTTTCACGCGTTTGCCGGGCAACACCGCCTGCGGCGTCGCCCCCCGGAGAAGGCCGGATGAAGGCCATCTCGTGACGCGATAGTTCTTCCATCCTTGTTTTGTCGCCAAGGATACTTCCCCCGCTGATGCGAGAGGTCGGGTCCACGGCCAATACGGCAAGTTTGTGCCTTCCCTGCTGCAGGAATTTTTGACCGATGGCCTCGATGAACGTGCTTTTTCCAACTCCTGGGGGACCGCTGATTCCAATGCGCAGGGATTTTCCGGCGTGCGGCATAATGGATGTCAGGAGGGCGCTTGCAGCTCTGTGATCGCGCTCGGCATGGCTTTCGATCAAGGTTATCGCACGCGCCAGGGCACGGCGGTCACCGGCTAACAAGGGCTTCAATAATTCGGGTTCATTTTTTTTCGAGGGCACGGATGATCTCCGTTGCGGCCACAGAGATTTGAGTCCCTGGGCCAAAGATTGCAGACACGCCTGACTTTTTCAAAAAAGCGTGGTCGCCTTCGGGAATGATTCCGCCGACAATGACCCGGATGTCATCCGCCTTTAGTTTTTTCAACTCGGCGATCAACTGCGGTATCAGGGTTTTATGTCCTGCCGCCTGGGACGAGATGCCAACCACGTGAACATCGTTCTCGACGGCCTGCCGGGCGACTTCTTCTGGAGTTTGGAAGAGGGGGCCTATATCGACATCGAAACCAAGATCGGCGAGTCCCGTGGCGATGACCTTTGCTCCGCGGTCGTGGCCATCCTGCCCCATTTTGGCGACAAGGATTCGTGGTTGGCGCCCGTCCGCTTTGGCGAAGGCGGCAACCAAATCACGCGCAGCATCGAATTGAGCGTTATTTTCCATGCCTCTAGAATACACGCTGCGCACCAATTGTGTACCTGGCTTGTGGCGTCCAAAGACGCTGGCGAGTGTTTCTGAAATTTCGCCGACCGTAGCACGCACGCGCGTCGCCTTGACGCTTAGCTCGAGGAGGTTTCCGTTTCCTTCGGCTCCCTTTTTCAGGTCAGCCAGGGCCGCGGCAACCTGATTGGAATCGCGCCGCGCACGAACTTCTGCCAAACGTTTCTTCTGTGACTTAAGCACGGCATCGTTATCGATGCTCAACACTTCGACCTTGTGGTCTCCCGTGCGGTCACTGAAGTATTTATTGACGCCAACAATGACATCCCGTCCGCTATCGATCCTGGCCTGTTTGCGGGCTGCCGATTCCTCAATTCGCAATTTTGGGATTCCAGCCTTGATGGCAGCAACCATACCGCCTGCATCCTCGATCTCTTTGATCAACTCCCTTGCGCGCTGCACAAGATCTGCGGTGACGCGTTCAATGAACCAACTGCCACCCAATGGATCGACAACATGAGTGATGTCGGTTTCGTCTTGCAGGATAAGTTGCGTGTTGCGGGCAATGCGCGCGGAAAAATCGGTTGGCAGTCCAATGGCTTCATCGAGGGCATTGGTATGCAAAGACTGGGTTCCACCAAGGACTCCGGCCATGGCCTCGATCGTGGTGCGGATGACATTGTTGTAGGGGTCTTGCTCGGTCAGAGAGTATCCAGATGTTTGGCAGTGGGTGCGCAGCATTGCCGATTGTGGATTTTGCGGATTGAAGGGTGCGATCAATTCGTGCCACAGGGTTCTTGCAGCGCGTAATTTTCCGACTTCCATGAAGAAGTTCATGCCAATGGCAAAAAAGAAGGACAAACGGGGCGCAAACTCGTCGATCGCCAGGCCGCGCGCCATCGCAAGGCGCACATACTCCAGTCCATCTGCCAAGGTGTAGGCAAGTTCCAGTGCCGAGTCAGCCCCGGCCTCTTGCATGTGGTATCCACTGATGCTGATGGAGTTGAACCGCGGCATATGCCTGGTCGCGTATTCGATCACATCAGCGACAATACGCATGGATGGTTCTGGCGGGTAAATGAACGTGTTGCGCACCATGTATTCTTTCAGGATGTCATTTTGAATCGTTCCCGAAAGTTTTTCTGGCGGTACGCCCTGCTCTTCTCCAGCGACAATGTATCCGGCCATGATGGGCAGAACCGCTCCATTCATCGTCATCGATACACTCATCTCGTCCAACGGGATTCCGTCGAAGAGTATTTTCATATCTTCAACCGAATCGATCGCCACACCAGCTTTGCCCACATCACCAATCACGCGGGGATGGTCGGAGTCGTAGCCCCGGTGGGTCGCCAGATCAAAGGCGACGCTGAGGCCCTTTTGGCCCGCAGCCAGATTTCGCCGGTAAAAGGCGTTGGATTTTTCGGCGGTCGAAAATCCTGCGTATTGGCGGATCGTCCATGGCCGGTGGGTGTACATCGTGGCGCGCGGGCCACGGGTATAAGGAGGAAAACCCGGTAAACCAGGACCCGTCTTGCCAGCCAGATCGCTCACGTCAACGGCCGTATACAGGGGCTTTGTCGCGATGCCTTCCGGGGTCATCCGGTCCAGGGATTTTGTTGGCTTCCCGGACAGTTCCTTGGCGGCCAGTTTTTCCCATTTTTGTTTGTCTTGATCTGTCATGGCTTCATTTTTCCAGTTTATTTCCGCCGGTGCCGGGAACTTTGTTCCTTCGTTTCGCGGCTCAATTAACGTAGCATGGGAGACGGTTTGAGGGCGAAGGGAACCATCGTGTCACTATCTATGTTATCTGTTCTGCGATCATTTTTTACTGAATCAACCTGGCATGGATTTTCCTTTGCTGAAGGCTTGCGCATCGTCGAATGGACGATCACGATATTTGCAGCCTTGAGCATCCTCAGCCGTAAGCGTGATCCTGTGGCCTGCCTCGGCTGGCTTTTGGCGGTAGTTGCGTTTCCTTTTGTTGGATCTGCACTTTATATCCTTGGTGGAGTCAGCCCCTACGAGGCTCTGGCCCGTCGCCGCCGCGTGTCCTCGCGTCTGGTCCGTTCAGAGGAACCCCCTGAGGTCCGTGCGTTTGCCCGCGCCGCTGCACTAGAAGAGCTTCAATCTAGCGACTGCCAAGGGTTTGAAAACACGACGGCATGGTCGGGTTGGGCCGCCGGGCACGGATTTTTTTCCAAGACAGGCGTCGATTTTTTAGAAAATTCCACTTCCGTTTATGCGGCGTTCGAGTCGGCCATCGTCAATGCCGAGCGCTATATCCTCGTTCAATTTTACCAAATTGTGCCTGATGCGGTTGGCCGTCATTTCTACGGCCTCTTGGCAGAAAAGGCCCGTCAGGGGGTCGCTGTCCATGTGCTCTTTGATGCCATGGGTTCTTACCGGATCAGTTCCAAACATTTGAAAATGGCGCGGGCCGCCGGGGTTCACATCCATAGTTTTATGGGGTTTCACCCGCTCAAGCGCCGCCTGCAAATCAACTGGCGAAACCACCGCAAGCTCCTCATCGCCGATGGCAAGGTGGCTTTCGTTGGTGGCCTGAATTTGGGTGAGATGTACCTTGAGGGTCAGGACTCGGATAATCCCGTGTGGCGGGATGTGCACTTCAAGCTTCAAGGCGACGTCGCGACGCATTTGGAACGCGTTTTTCGAGAAGACTGGCACTTTGCCACGGGCGAGGCCCTGGATTTGAGCAGGACTTCCTCTCCCATTCGGAGTGCGGCTGTACAAGGCGACAAAAAGCCTGCGGAAAATCCTCCCTCAGGATCCGAATTTTCGGCCCTATGCTTATCGGTTGCATCTGGACCAGCAGACAGTCGGGCGGCCTTTCATACGAGCCTGCTCAGTGTTTTTTACGAAGCGAAGCGGCGTATTTGGCTGTCGACCGCCTACTTTGTCCCGGACAAGACTCTTTTACAGGCTCTACGCCAGGCGGTTGCCCGTGGGGTCGACGTGCAGCTCGTCATCCCGCGCCGTTCCAATCACCCGATGACCGATTTTTGCACGACCTCCTACTACCAGGAACTCCTGGACATTGGCTTGACCGTCCACCATTTCAACCCCGGGATGCTGCACGCCAAACTTCTAATTGCAGATGATGATTTGGTTCTTACGGGGTCGTCCAATCAGGACTACCGCAGTTTTTTTCTTAATTTTGAACTGGACCTGCTCCTGCGCGACCGTGCTTTGACAGGCCGCATAGAGACGTACTTCAATGATTTATTTGTAAAATCTTATGTTTTGACTCGGGAAAAAGTCGACTCGGATTACCGTTCGCTGATGCTGTTGAGGCGGATCAGCCGGCTTTGCTCACCTCTTATGTAAACTGCGACCTTTGGGCCATACGTTGCGGGTTCAGCGAATCGTTCTTGAGGTTCATTTTGAGATCGATTATCAATAGGTTGGTACCCGATCTGGATAGTCGCATCGCCATCAGTTGCGTGAAAGGTCCGTCCATCATGGGTTTTAAGCCAATCAAGCGCCGCCTTTCCGTGGTCTCGGCCGTCTTCATTAGTGCGTCTATTTTCAATCTTCTGGCCCCGACGACGCAGGAAGCTCGCGCAGAAGCCAAGTCCAGCTTTGGTGCCGGTCACGATCCTGGACGCAACGGTCAAAAACCCCAGACCATCGCCGCCGCCAGCATGCGTCAACTCATGAGTCTCGTGGAATACATTGGTGGTGACTATGCCGGAGCCGTCTCGGGTGAAGCCGGAGCGGTTGGCAAAGTGATCCAGAAGACGGAATACGAGGAAATTACTCAGTTTAGCGAAGCCACCCTGGAAGCTTTTGCCGTGGTGGCCAAGGCCCGCCCCAAAACCCCCGGCCTTGATTCCATTGAGCAAGAGTTGCGAGACCTTAAGGCAGCCGTTGCGGCCAAAAAAAGTCCCGACGAGGTTCGTACCCTCTCCCGTTCGGTACGAGAACACCTGATCGATGCCTTTCAGCTGACCTTGGCGCCAGCCCAAGTTCCACAAAAAGCTCTGGCCTCCGCTGCGTTTGAAACCAACTGTGCGGATTGCCATGGCGCTGCAGGCCACGGCGACGGAGTTCTTTCCGCAAGGCTTGATCCGAAGCCCCGTGATTTTGCCGACAGTAAATTTGCTCAGGGTAATTCCCCATTTCGTTCTTTGAACATCCTCCACACGGGTGTGGCAGGAACTCCGATGGCTTCATTTGTCGACCGCCTTTCGGGCAACGAAATGTGGAGCCTTTCCTTCTGGGTCAGCGGCCTCGCTCATGATCAGAAGGCTGCCCTGGCGAATTTGCCCGAGGCTGTGCAGACCGAACTTAAGTCTAAAATTAGCCTGGAACTGCTTTCGCGGGCCTCCGATCAAGAGCTTTCCAATTGGGTAAAGGACAACATTCAAACCCTTTCCAAGTCCAAAACCACGCTCGCCGCTGTCGTTGCAGCCCTGCGGGTTGATGCCCCCTACGACGGTGATTTGGTTCGTAAGGTTGGTGCGGTGGCTGTGTCCGGCACCATGACACAAAATGACTCAAGTTCAGGAAACGGATCTGAAGCCTCGCGTTCGATTTTGAATGCCAGGGCCGGCGTTGCCGAGGCGGTTTCGTTGGCGAATCGGGGTCAGTTTGACCATGCCAAATCAAAGCTTCTCGACGCCTACCTTGTCGGGTTTGAACCCGCGGAAAAGGCCCTAAGGATGGTAGACCCCGCCACGGTTACCGCGGTGGAAAAACAGTTCGTTGCAGCACGCTCGGTCTTCAATCTAGATGCACCTGAATCTTTGCGAAATGAGGCGGCTTCGAAATTAAACCAGGCCCTTGATAACGCCATGACTGTCGCTCATCAAACAAGCGCAGCTGCGTCTGCTAAAAGTGCAGGCACCGGCGACGGCGATCTTGTGATTAAGATATCGCAAAAATCCTTAGCCGATTTTTTTGGTTCGTTCCTGATTATCTTTCGCGAGGGCTTTGAAGCCTTTTTGATCATCGCCGCCCTTCTGGCCGCTCTCGCCAACATGGGTATGACCAGCGCCCGTAAGTGGATTCACGTTGGATGGAGCTCGGCACTGGTCCTTGGAGTGGCAACCTTTTTTGTACTCAATCGATTGGCGCACATTTCGGGTATGGGTCGCGAGATGATGGAGGCCGTGGCCACTGGTCTTGCCGCCGCCGTTTTATTCTACGTTGGGTTCTGGATGCTATCCCAGGCGGAACGTTCCCATTGGGACAAATTCATCCGCGGTGGGGCTCGTGAGGCCGTGACTTCGGGGAAGGTTTGGACTTTGGCAGGTTTAGCTTTCATTGCGGTCTACCGGGAAGCCGCCGAGACCGTCCTGTTTTACAACGCCCTTTCCAACAGCGCATCTTCTGGCACGGCAGTCGCTGGGGGCTTTATCACGGGCGCGGCCAGCCTTGGCGCCATTTGTTTTGGCATCCAGCGCTATGGCTTGCGTATGCCACTTCGTAAATTTTTCTTGAGCACCAGCGTTCTAATGGTGACGCTAGCCGTTATTTTGGCAGGAAAATCAGTTGCCGAGATTATCGAGGCCGGCATGTTGGAGCCCGTAAGAATCGGATTTGTCCCAACTTTGGATTTGCTTGGAATCTATCCATACCTTCAGACATTGCTCGCCCAAGGGAGCCTGCTGGGTCTCGCGGTGGCAATCTGGGCATGGAAGAGGCAGTCGGCCGCCAAAATCACTTCGTTGGCCTTGTCCACCGTTGAGCGGTCTGGTAACTAACGATTTCCCTTCATTGGGTCCCGTAGTGAAACGGATATCATACCGCCCTCCGAAGGCGTAGTTGCAGGTTCGATTCCTGCCGGGACCACCACGTGCTTCTCTTGTCATCCGTCCAGTGTTTGTGAGTTTCCCGTGCCCAGCAAGAAAAAAGAAAACCTCCCGACAAAGTTGTGTGTTGTCTGTGGGCGTCCATTTTCTTGGCGAAAGAAGTGGGAACGAAACTGGAATGAAGTGAGGTATTGCTCGGAAGCCTGCCGAAAGAATCGAAGCAAACCCCGCGAAGGCATCATCACGGACCGTTAACCAACCGCAAAGGTTGGGCAAATTTTTGCATCGCCATTCTGTGGTGCGTCCAGGCCTCAACCTGGGCAGTCATCCTGAGCGACGGACTGTCGTCATCCTGAGCGCCAGCGAAGGATCTCTTCATTGGGAGTTTTCGTATTATGACAACGTCCCTCAACTTACTAAAAACCATCGGAATAAATTTAGCGTTCGCCTACGCCTTCGCTTTCTTCGACATAGCCCAGGCCGCCGGCCCGCACTTTTCCCTACCGACTTCAGCGCCAGCACCAGCAGGCAATCCGGTGACTCCAGAGAAAATCGAACTGGGAAAAAAACTCTACTTCGATCCGCGCCTTTCGGCAGACGGAACGGTTTCTTGCAACAGCTGTCACAATGTCATGAGTGGTGGTGACGACAACCTGCCCGTCAGTGTCGGAATCCGTGGGCAAAAGGGCAGGCGTTCATCCCCAACGGTTTGGAACGCAGCTTTCATGTCCGTTCAGTTTTGGGATGGGCGTGCAGCCTCTTTGGAGGATCAGGCCAAGGGTCCGCTTACCAATCCGATTGAGATGGGAATGAAAGATCACGCGGCCGTTATGAAAGTCGTTTCCGAAATTCCGGAATATAACGACGAATTTGGAGTCGCCTTTCCCGGCGAAAAAAATCCGGTAAGCATCGATAATCTGGCAAAGGCCATCGCGACTTTTGAACGGACCCTGATCACTCCAAAAAGTCGTTTTGATCAATTTCTGGATGGCAATGAAAGTGCTTTGACGGCTGTGGAAAAGCACGGATATGAAGTAGCACAGGCGGTGGGCTGCTTTAGTTGCCACTCCGGCGTAAATTTCGCTGGTCCATCCCTACCGGAAGGAACGGGATTTTTTCAGAAGTTCCCGACTTATGAAAACAACAAGTATGTGAAGCAGTACCGCCTCAAGGATGATGTCGGACGTTTTGCTGTCACGAAAAATCTGTCGGATCGTCACAGGTGGCGCGTCCCGACGTGGCGCAATATTGCTTTGACAGCCCCATACTTCCACAACGGTTCGGTGGCCTCTTTGGATGAGGCTGTGCGCGTCATGGCAAAAATGCAACTTGACCGCGATCTGGGCGAAGATGAAGTGGCTGCTATCGTTGTTTTCATGCGCAGCCTGACCGGCGAATTTCCCAAGATCGAAATGCCACGTTTGCCGGCAACCCCTGGATTCTCAGTATCCGTGAAGCCGGCCCCGATCGTCTCAAAGAAGCGGCTTTGACTCCTGCTCTGAGGTGCATCGCTCAGGATTTTAACGTGATTTTCCAAAGGATGAGGCTGGTCTTTACCATGTCGAGGACCACAGGCGGTATGTTGGCGGCACTGGCCGAGGTTACCTTGATTGATTCATCAAACTGAGGAATGCGTTCGGCTTGCAGTCCCTCTGCTGTTAAAAAGTCCCGGAATTCAATTTCGTTTTCAAAAGCCTCGGATAACATGGCGCGGCCTGTCGCTTCGGCGATTGCTGAAAGGACCTTTTCTGTATCGGGGCTCATTTTTCCCCACTGTGCCATGCTGGCCCGGAAGTCAAAGTCCGGGGTTATCCAGACGCCGCCATATTTTTTCAACAGGCTCTTGATATTGTGAGTCGCTTCTATTTTTTCCTGCCGGGAAAAATATTGGAGAAGCCCCTCGTGGATGATTGCGACGGGTTTCTTAGGGTCCAAGCCCTCCGCGGCTTTATCGAGATCCAGAGGATTCAACACGTTAGCTTCAGCGAAAATCAAATTAGGCCGTACGCTATTGGCAGATTTCCCCGTAATTGTTTCCACAAGGCGTAACTTCTCCTGTGTGATTCCGGGAAGGTCTGTTTCGATGTATCGGATTGTGGGGTCTGCCGTCATCGTCAGGCCGCGCAGGGATATTCCACTGGCAAGCTCCATGACCTGCTTGATGCCTGATTTTTTTATCTCGCGAAGAAGACTTTTGTAGCGGATCTCAAGGATGGGTGCACCCCACAAGGTCTGTTCGGGGGTGATTTGAAGGGGGGCCATCATTTTATGGACGGCAGTGTATGCGTGCGAAAGCTCAGAAGATTCCTTGGCATAGGGAATGTCCGAATAGGATCTCCACCAGGCAACCAGTTTCGCTGTTGGACTGATAAGACTATGGTCGGAATGGAATTGATTCATGATGCCCTACTTTTTTAAGAGTGACACGCTGCGGGCGTGGCTTGGTGAATTGTTGGTATCGTATCCGAAGGCGCGTTCCGGCGTTGCGTGGGAACCGGCGGGAAATACAACATAGAAGAACTTCCGCCCGCCCGGCGTGGCACCAGATACAATTTCGGTGCCAATCATGCGATCTGATACGCAGGCTGTTGCAGCGCTCGCTTTGACGCCACAAATCTCCAATGAGGTCATGCTCTGAGGCGCACTGAAGACCGTGACAGTTCCGCCGTCGACCAAATCTGAAGGGCGTGCCTCTGTGGGCACCTGGTCGTAATCAAGGACAGCCATCTTTATGTCAGGATCGCGCGATGCGGCGGCGACTTTGTTTGCGTAGTCCGTTTCAGATCCAACGATGCCGGCGTGGTGTGAAAGAAATGCGAGGATCAGGCGCGATATGCGAACGGCAAGGCCCGGAGAAGTTGCATTGGCAAGGGTGTCGTTCGCGGTGTGCATGTTCATGTTGTAGGCTGCAGGGTTTTCGAAGGGGAAGACGGTCGGGAACCCAGCGCGGTACCAACTCCTGTGGTCGGATGTGCCGATGACGTGTTGTCCCAAATCAGAAAAATTTCCGCCCAGATAAGTCGTCAACAGATCCTTTGCGGAACGGCGCAGGATAGCGTTCGTATCATCGTGGAACAGGTGGATCGTTTCACTTGCGCCGTCTTTTGCGTAAGACGCCATATCAACTTGGAGCATGGCCGATACTTTTTTGCCGTCTGCGGCGTAGCTGTTTGCGATTTGTCCGCTGCCGATCAGCCCAATCTCCTCTGCGCCATAGGCATGCCACTCAACACGACGCTTGAAGCGAACGTTGTTTGCGGCGAGAACGCGCATGGTTTCGGCAAGGATGGCAACACCGGAGGCATTGTCGTCTGCTCCAGGCGCATTACTTTGGTCTGAGTGGTTGATGCTGTCGAGGTGCGATCCAATGACAACGATTGTTGTATCGTCCGTGGCTCCTGTAAGTCCAGCGACTACAGATGGTTGATTTGCTGCGATTCCCGTGTGGCTGACCTGCGCCGTGGAAATGATGCCGGACGACCAGCTGGATCCGGCATACGCGCCGCGAAAAATAGCCTCAACCTGATTCGATGCCGCCGGTCCCGATGCCCCTGAGTAATAACGACTGGATAGACCCTGCAGGGTGGTTATTGTGGAGAGGATGTTGGCGACAGTCGCACTTGAAAAAAGGCTCTCGGCCGCCGAAAGTTTTACGGTTTCGTCGTAGACTGGTGGCGTAATGGCAGCTGAAGTGGTTTTTACGAGGTTGATTTCACAGGTGGTCAGCCCCGGTCCGCTGATGACTTCGATTCCAGCGCAGCCGCCTTGACCACCTCCGTGGGTTTTTCCCGCGAGGGCTTCAAGTTCACTGGTTGATTCAATGCGCAGAAAGGTTTCGGACGCAAGGAGCGAAGGCCCGCGAAAGGACTTCATGCGCACCAGATAAGGAACATTTTGATCCGGCGCCTTAGTACAGTGCGGCGCGGCATTTTTATTTTCCTGGATCAGTTGTGCTGAAAGGCTTTCTGCTGGATCTGAAACCTCCCAGCGCGATCCCTCCCAATCCGTCGCGCCATCCCATCCTGCAGGAATCAGTGCAGTCATGGAACTGGTGCTGTGATCTGAATTGCTTGATTTTCCACAATTGGCCGCCGCGCTCAGGCCAACGAATGTGGTGGCGAGAACCGCAATGCGCAATTTCCGTGAAAATTGATCAGGCATGATCGTCCCCGTTAAAATAATGGCGTGCTTTCGCAATCTTTTGGCGTGTTCAGTTTTAGTTGGCGCGCAAAAGTGGGGACAGCCTGCACCAGGGAGACGACCGTTTCGCGATGAATTTGTGGTTTAATTCCCGGCCCGCGGAACATCAGTGCGGTCAGCATCGCTGGCGACCCGGGATTGTGCCCGTGCATCCCGGCAACTTTTGGCGGGAGGAAGGTCTTTTTTTCTAGGGAGTTGTTGTTGAACCAGATGCCCTCTTCCGAGCGGAATGCCCAGATGGCATCGCCATAGTTCCAGTCTGACGGTTTAGTGGTTGCACGCTCTGTCGCCATTTCCACCAAGGGTTTGCCGTGCCAGGAGATTTTCCCCAAGGCTTCTTTCACGGATTCACCCGTTTTTTTTGCGAGGACTGGATCGATGAAGTCGTTTTTAGGATAGAGGTAGAGCATCGAATCCGATGCATAAACATCGACGTTTTCCTCGATATTCGTGGGAAGCAGCGGTGCAACGTTGAAATTCGTCGTTGTTGCAGTCATGCCGTGGTCACCCATAAGGGCAACAACATCATTTTGCCTCATGGTGGAAAGAACTTTTGCCAGATTGTCATCCACGCGTTTGAAGGCAGCGCGGTATGCCGTCGTGACAGGATCGTTTCCGCTCAGACTTCGTGGATCAGGCAACTTATTTTGGAATCCGTGTCCTATGGAGTCCAAGAGCGGCTGGTAGAATAAAACAAGATCAGGCTTGAATTCAGGAATGGTGCGGCTTGCAACGTCGGCAAGGAAGTCATCCAGAATGCCTTGAACGGCGACAGCTTCTGACGGTGCCAGTTGTGCGTCAAGACCCTTGATATTCACGTCGGGCCAAACAAGGCCCGCCTTCTCAAGGCTGGCACGGAATGATTCGGGGAAGGCTTTGTTATAAGAAGCACGGGAGATCAAATAGGTGTTCGGCTGGCCGGAAACAAGGCGGATCACGATGCGGCGAAGCCTCTCCCCATCATGGATCAACAGGTTGGCAGGCTTGTGGGCCTCGGCCGCCCCAGGCAATTTGATTTGATGCGCGGTGCCTTGAAGATCGACATAGTTCGCCGTCGAGCCGGATCCCGATGCGTGGAAGTGAAGGCTAAATTTAATGTTTTTTTCAGGGTTAAGAACGATATCAGTGTCAACAGGTGTGACACCGCCCCGCGGCACCGTGACGACGGCTGGTTTTCCCATTCTGGACTCATCGGGATAAGTAATTCCAAAGTCGGCAGTCCGTTCTGGCGTCGTTCCATCCATGCCGACATAGGCGAACGAGGCCACCTTGCGTCCTTGGCGGCGTGCGGCTTCCCACATGGTTTCACTTTGGAACGGTTCTTTGAATCCATTTACCTTTTTGTGATTTCGCAGAAAATGGTTGCCATGAATGCCGTGTCGCGCCGGAGAAGAACAAGTTGACGTTCCAGCGTGGCTCGAGGCTGTGATGGAGATCACATGCGCTTTGGTTTGCGGATAAACGTCGCCACCACTCCAAAGCGAGTGAAACCCCATGGGATTGGCTTCGGGGCGACCGACGTAGGACTCGAGTAATTGCGGCTGCAATCCGTCGATTGAGATGAAGTACCCACGCTGGAGCGGAGCAGCTTGAAGCGTGAAGGTTGCAGCAAGAAGATAAATTGCCGGCAAGGTGATGGTGATTGCGCGCATGGATATCCCGTCAAAGAAGGCCCTTGGGATAAAGGGCGTCAAAGTGGAAATGGATCCCGGTATTGTACCTTGAAACCTGCCGCACGCGCAGCGGAAAGGATTCGCTCAAAATCGTGGGTTATCGTTGCGCCGGCTTTTTGAGTCACTTCGTCCTCGGTTGGGAGGTCGAAGTCATTGGCCCCGAATTTCAGGCCTTCAAGCCCCTTTTCATTCTGGGTCAGGACCGAGGTTCGGATGTTCTCGAAGTTATCGAGGAAGATCCGGCAGACGGCCAACCATCTCAGGTATTCCCGCGAACTGATTTCCGTGCCGCCAAGTTCGTTGTTCCATGGTTTGTAAGTCCAGCACAGAAAGCTCGGGAGTTTCCGTGGGGCGCTGTCCTGAAAGGTACGCAAGGCTTCAAGGTGATTGAGCCGCTCATCGAGTGATTCATCGAACCCAATGACTTGAGTCGCTGTTGAGCCAAGGCCAGCCCTCAAGATGGCGTTTTGGGCCTTGAAATAATCATCAACCTTGAACTTTCCGGGGCTATGACGCATGCGAAAGGCATCGTCCAGGATCTCGGCTCCCCCGCCGGTCACCCAGCGGGTGCCTGCGTCCCTGAGCATGGCTGCTCCCTCATCATAGGTAAGTTTGCTCAGTTTGCAGGAGAACATGAATTCAGCGACGGTCATTTCAAAGAACTCCAGATCGCCGCGGTAGCGTTCTCGAACCCGCGAAAAAAGCTCCGCATAGTCCTTGAGTTGAAGTTTTGGATGAAAGCCTCCGTTGAAGCTGACGAGGGTGCCGCCAAAAGCCCGCAGGGCATCGATCCTTTCGCAAACTTGGTTGAAATTGAGCAGATAGGTCCCGGCTTGGTGAGGCAACCGGTAGAACGAGCAGTAATCGCATTTGGCGACACAGACGTTTGTATAATTGACGATGGCCATGATCAGATAGGTTGCAACGTCGCCGGCATGGAACCTTTTTTTTGCCGCAGTGGCGAGTTCTGAAAGGAGCTGGTCGGATGCTTCGGTGAACAGGAATCTGGCGTCAGAACGGCTGATCCGCTCCTTGTTCCCGACCTTGCTGGCGATGCGATTAAGGTTTTTTTCCATGAGTCACCTGTCTGTTGAGGCCGAATCTAGCCATTTTCCGGGGGAAATGTCGATCCAAAGGGGCTTGCAATTTGTGTCCATTGCCAATAAAGACCCGGCGACGGAGGCACGATGGATATCTTGCAATGGTTGAAGTTGGATCACGAGGCGATGCTCCGATCGGTTGAAAAACTCGGGGATGGCAATCCCGATGACCGTGTGGTTGCGGCAAAGGGCCCGATCGGGAAGCTGGTAGCAGAGCTAGCCTTCGATCTCTTGGGGCATTTAAAGGCCGAAGAAGAATACCTTTTACCTGAACTTTCCCAGCGTTTTCCTGGCTCGGACCTGATTATGGACCTTTGCTCGGCAAATCAGAGTGTGATGCGTAAGCACGTTAAATCGCTGATAAAAGCCTCTTCGGGTCAAGACCAGGAGGCGATGGAAGGTGCGGTCGCGGGACTACGCAAGGCAGTCCAACAGCACCTTGAGGTTCAGGAAACGCAGCTGATGCCTAAGCTTCGCTTGCATGTCCCAACCAGTGAGCGGGAGGACCTTGGGCTCCTGATGCAGGATATGATGGAAGACCTGCGCGGCGAAGGCCTCGATATCGCGGCGGAACTGAAAAATGCCTCTGTCCGTTCGAAACCCGCGTCCGGCGGCCATGCTCGGGCTTGACGGTCTCCAGTATATTGGGTTAAGAGCGTTTGTTCGAAAGTTAAAGAAAACGTTACAGCATCCTCATATAGGTTTCTGAAGCCATGAAAAACAAACTGATTACCCAATTCGAAAAACGCGTATGGACTGGCGTCAAAAAGTTGGCCTCATTCCGCGCAGGCGATACCGTTCGCGTGCATTATAAAATCCAAGAAGGTGCGGACAAGACCAAGTTCCGGACGCAGCTTTTTGAAGGTGTTGTGATTCGGTTCCGTAACGGCACCGCCGACGGAAGCTTCACGGTTCGCAAAATCAGCGCGGGCGGTGTTGGCGTTGAGCGCGTGTTCCCTATTTATAGCCCATACGTCGACAAGGTTGATGTTTTGGCTTCAGGTATCGTTCGTCGTGCACGCCTTTATTATCTTCGTGACCTTGCTGGCAAAGCTGCTCGCATCAGGACGAAGTACGTGGCCAAGAAGCTTGACGTTGTTGTTGCTGAGACCGCCAGCGAAGATCAGTCTGCTGAGGCATAGCCTTTGATGTCGATGGTTCAGGCGTCAATCGCCGGATACCACGTGATTTTGAATGGATATTTATCAAGGCCCTCCGGAATTTTTCCGGGGGGCTTTTTTCTTTCTGAAACATCAGAATGTGGCGTGACAATAGCCAGATCAATTCTGGTTTTAGCTGCGTTGATACCCAAATGCCGGATTGCTGCATTGAGCCCTTTTTTCAAGGCATGAACTTTGAGTCTTGGTAGTAATTCGCTGACAGACGTCATGTCGTTGGTGAATCTTGTTCGGAACTTGACTTCGACGGCAACGAGTGAAGATCCCTTGGTAGCAAGGATGTCAATTTCAGTTCCAATCCAACGGTAATTGCGCGCGACGATTCGCCAGCTTTGAGAAATCAAAATATTGGCAACGTATTCTTCAGCCTGAGAGGCCAGCAATTTTTGCCGCACAGATCGATTTAACTGGCTCGAATGTCCGCCGGTGCCAATCGCTGACGCCGTGGATTTTGAGATTTTCGATGTGCTCTCTTGTGCCATAACCAACATGCTTTCCAAAACCGTATGCAGGAAGGCTATTTCCCAGCTCGTGCATGAACTTGTCGCGGACCTCTTTTGCTATAATTGAGGCTGCAGCAATCGCAAAACACCAGTGGTCGCCCTTCACCACAGTTTGTTGCGCAATTTTTCGACCGGCGAGAACAGGCTCTGGAATGGCCTGATTGCCATCCACCATCACAAGATCAAAATGAGCGTCGATGGCATTGAGCGCCCTGCGCATGGCAATGAATGTCGCGCCAAGAATTCCGTGAGTCTCGATCTCCTGAACGCTTGCACTTCCAGAGGCCCAGCCGCACGCTACGCTTTCAATGATCGGCACAACCAATCCACGCTGACGCGCACTCAGTGTTTTGGAATCACGAATAAGCTGCAAAGATTTGTCGGGAAGTGCGAACAGTTTGCCGTAGTCGAGAACAACGGCAGATGTGACCACAGGACCCGCAATGCATCCGCGACCAACCTCATCAATTCCAACAGGGAATTGTCCCCGTGCCAAAGCGGCCCGTTCGAGGTCTCCGCGTTCCATGCAAGTCCTGTAGCTTTAAAAGTGGCAGGGGATCAAAGGACTTTCTTGATCATGTCGATGAGTTTTCCCTTTGGAACTGCACCAACAACCGAGTCAACCATTTGACCATTCTTGAATAAAGCCATGAATGGAATCGAACGGACACCAAAGGTCGCAGGCACATGAGCATTTTCATCGACATTCATTTTCGCGATGGTGACCTTGCCTTTATATTCCTCGGCAATTGCATCGAGAACCGGCGCGATGGCTACGCACGGGCCACACCATGGGGCCCAGAAGTCCACAAGCACGGGTTGCGTCGACTTTATTACTGAATTTTCAAAACTGTCGTCATTGATATCGATGGTGTGCTGTCCCATGGCATGGACTCCCGAAAAAAATACGGTTTCACCAGCAACTACTGGCATGTTTCCGGATCGTGACTCGGGGGCTTTCCTTTGTCAATCAGGTTGACCGGTATCCTCTTTTTTTTGTATCTCCCTGCCCGGCGGTTCTCCGGCATCCTGAAAAGGCTGCCAATATGTTTTTTTCCCAGGGCGTTGCACCTCTTTGGCCTTCCTTGGACTCATCCGCGGTCCTTCCGGTGGAGGTAGCGACCCTTTTTGACTCCACCGATCAGCTGCTGCGAACTGTGGCGGCATCATTTTTACGGACATGCTTAGCTCCCCCGGGCCAAGGCGAAAGACTTCTGATTTATTCAGTGCCTGGTGGAGGAGCCGCGGAGGTCTCTCGATATTTGGCGACCGTAGCTTGCCGCACCCGTCGCTGCCGGCTGTTGTCCGAAAATAGTGCTCAACCCCACAACATCAAAAACGCCGTTTACTATGGGCAATATGAGGGAGGGGGCTCAAATGAGCTCCCTTTGCGCGGGGGCCTGACCCTGCTCTTTTCCACAGCATTAGAAGCACCGCTCTTAGCCGCCAGGTCTGGTTTTGTAGTGTTACAAATTCCCCCGCTGGCATCTCGCCCAAAGGACGCGCTCAAGGCCGCTCTTTTTTTGACCAGATCAATGTTTCCCGCCGGCTCTTTTTTTACGGACGATGCCTGCGAATTGATTCGCGACTACTGCTGGCCGGGGGATTTGGCCCATATGCGCGTGACTTTGGGGTTAGTCGGCCAAAGGGCTTTTGTCACCAATACCGAAGCCATTGACGCCGAAACAATTCGCTTTGTGTTGAAACGCAAGGAACTCAATCTCGCAGAGCTCTGCCGCAGAGAAAAGACGGGCTGGGGAATTGCCCTTACTGGCCAAGACCTGCTTCACTTGGCCACATTTACAGGCTTTGCCAGAGTTCGCAAGGCACTTGAATTGCTGTTGATTGAAGGTGCCATGACTTCATTTGGAGGCAACACTGCTGATGCGGCCAAGTTTCTCGGCCTCCCCTACACGACCCTGGTTAGCCGCCAGAAAGCACTGAGGACGGAACATTGATGGCTCGTCTAAATCTAAATGAATCCGATGGCCCGCTATTCGTTGATGGCTCTGGAACTTTTTACACTATCCGAAGTCGAAGCCGGCTGCTTCCGATTCTCCTTGCTCAGCTGCTCGGAAAGCTCGTTGAGGTCTTCAGCCATGTCAGTAAAGGCATCAGTGTCACGCACCGTAATTTTCTGACCATATTGTCCGTTGATCATGGCCCGGATTTGCCGCCTCATTGCCACCGTTGGACCAACAAGCCGGTGGGTAGTCACCAGAGAAACGGCGATGGAAACGAATACTTGGCTCACAAGTAACGTCAGGGCGGAGATCCGGATCCACTCGAACATTTGATAGGCATTGGTGATGGTCTCGTCGTCGAGATGACCTATGTCAGCAAAGGCGTTGGAGATGCTACGCAGGGAATAATAGAACACCAAAGCGATTGCGAAACCGAAGATGGCAGAAGCGAAAGCCGACCATGCCGCAATCCTCAGTTGGATAACCGGCTGGAGCAGCAAATTTTTAAATCGATGCTTTTGTTTGGGGTCTTTTGAATTTGAATAGGTGGCTTTGGTCATTTTTTGCTCCTTTAAATTATGGGTCGGCAGCCCTATTAAAAGGTTAAACGAACGTGTGCAAGTAGCTGTTTTATTTAATTAAATAGTCGTGATATCGCGCGTGTTCCCAAGCGCCCTGGCTGGCGTCTAGTGGGGTCATTTTTTTTCTATGGGAATCAATTCTGTGTGGAGGCCGCGGTGAGCGACCCCAGCGGCAAGAACGGTTCCCCCCGCCCCCTCAAGGGCCTTTCGGACACGATCCAGTGATCCAGATGGAGCCAGCACGGCCAACACACCACCACCCCCGGCTCCGCATACGCGTGCTGCTTTCGCCCCTGCAGCGATTGCGGCATCAGCCTGGCGCTTGGTTTCGTCCGTGTGGATATTGGGCCAAAGTTCGCAACGCAGTTTCCATTCCCTTGCGGAGGCAGCGACCATGCCATCGTAATCGCCTTGGCGGACAGCGTCTGCGCATTGCCGTGCAACAGAACCAATCGCAGATAGCTTTTTGATAAGCTCGCGGTCGCCGTCGAAAACCCGCTTGAAGATTTCCCAATTATTGATCGCCGACTGCCTGCTTTTTCCAGAGAAACAAAGAATCAGCTCATCTTCCAGCCGTCGACTCACGGCTCCTGCAGGGGATTTATCAGCCCGGCCGTGGGTTTCGACGGTGACGCCCCCGGCCGGAAATTCGATGATGTTCAATCCTCCGCGCACCGCCCCCCAATAGTCTTGGATCCCTGTTGGGGCGTGAATCAATTTGGCTTCAATATCTGAGGCTGTCTGAACCAGTCGCTGCTCGTCGAGTTTTTCTTGGTTCTTTGTGAGGATGGCTTTGGTGTTCATCAGTGCCCCCCCAAGGGTCACGGCAAGGCATGATGACCCCCCGAGCCCAGCTCCGGCCGGAGATTTGGCTTCCGTTCGGATGTGCAGGGGGGGCAGTTTTTTAGACCACCAGACCTGCAGAAACAATCCGAGTAGAGGCAGCTTTGTCGTGGCAACGCATTCCTCAAAGGTGCCTCGCATTTCGATTTTTTGATCGACACTGTGCAGGGTGAAAAGGCCGTCTTCAGAAGGCGTGATGTCCACTTGGGCTGGCAAGGTAACGGCGCAGTTGACGGTCGCCTTCTCGTCGAGAAGTTGATGGATTGGCCAAAGGTCAATCGTTCCGCCGGCAAGGTCAATGCGGGTAGGGGCTGAGGCCCGGATGTGAAACGGCTGATCGAATTGGAATATTGGCATCTGAATTTTCCACGGGGTTGTCAGGTTTATGGGATAGAATAAACCCGCATTACCCAAGAAGGAAGACCATGCGTACGAGAAGATCAAGAGCCTGCGTTCTGAATTTGGAGCCGAAGTTCGTTAACCTACCCAAACTCAAGCTTGAAATTGAGCTCAGGGCCATGGTTGACATCGAACTGGTGGAGATCAAAGGCCTTGATGACAGTGCCTTTCTGCCGTGTGACCTCTTGATCGTTGAAGCCCAAGGCGTTTCGATGGGCGACTTTCAATTGTGGATCAAAGCCTTTCAGGCGCGCCTGGTCACCCAAGCTGATATTTGGGTGCCTTCTTTGATCGTCGCCGAGTTGCCGGTTAATGAGGCGCGCTTGCTCATGGAACACGCTATCAAATCAAACTGGTATTTTGACGTGGTTCGCCCAGAACATCTGGACTCATTGCCTGTTCGAGTGGCTAATTTGCTCCGTATTCACGACCACTTGCATGAACTAAGGCGCTATTCTGAAACGCTGGACCGGTTGCAGGATCGGGTCAACATGCTCGAGCATGAAGTCAATGCCTTGCGCGCCGGTGGATGATCGCGGTACATGTCTGGCTTCTACATGACCGCAAAAGATTTTAAAGACGTCAGGATCACGCCATGAGTTTCATGGATCTCGGCAACGCCAAGCCACAAGAACTCATCAGCCAGTACCTGCTGGAGCTGAAGGGACAAGGCACAATGCTGTGCTATTCGGATCATGAAGTTGTCGAGGCTTGGATTGCAGTAGCTCCGAGTGTCGACGATTTGTTGGTCGTCCTGTCCGAACTTGCGCCGTCCTATCTTTCGAAAGATCCGAAGCCGAGGTCCCTTGGCGGACTTAAGAACCGTGTTCTGAATCGTCTGGCTCAGATGCGCTAGGACGTTCTTCCAACTCCTGCTGGGGATCAACCGGAGGTCCCGGGATGCGGTAATTGTCGGTAGCCCAGTTGGCCGTATCGAAGCTGCGGCAACGTTCGCTGCAAAATGGGCGGAATGGGTTTGTGTCGTCAAACCGACAAGTCGTTTTGCACTTGGGGCAAGGCCATATCCTGGTTTTTGTTGGGCGCTTTTCAGTCATGCCAGTTCTTTTACTCCTGATCGGGGAGCGATCGCAAGCGCTCCGGCCAAAGGCGTCGCGGCAACTCATCACAGCGACCAGTCATCAGCAGCTTGGCCAGGCAGAATCCCGAATAAAATCCGAGGGTCAGTCCCTGACCCATGAATCCTGTCGCGACCAGAATGCGTCCTTCTCCATACATTGGTCCAACAACCGGAAGTTCATCGCAAGGATGGCAGTCCAAGCCAGAGGCTTCCAGGATTGGCTCGCAATCCGCCCGCCAATTAGGGAAAGATTTTTTAGTTTGCTCAACAATGTACTTTGAAATTTTGGCCTCAACCTTGGACTCGGTGGCTTCAAAGCCAGCCCACTTTCTTAGAATTCGTCCGCCGCCAAGCAGTATTGTGCCGTTTGGTTGTGTGGCTCCCCATTCGTGATTGTGAAATGCAGACCAGGCAATCCCTGGGGTGTTCCAAGGACTTTGCGGATCGATTGAATCCAGCGGTCCAGATGTGCTCAGCCACTGATCTGCAGATGACACCAAGGCCGACTTGAGAGAGGGAATCAGGTCACCAATGGCAAGGTGGCAGGCAGCTATCAGGGAGGAAGTTTTTATGGTTTGAAGTTTTTTGTCCCCGGATTGGGATTCGGGTCCCCTGATCGTCACGCTCAAATCAGGGTCGGCGTAGCCTGAAATATTTTCCACCGTGCCGTCAATGAATTGGACTGCTGGATTTGTCTCAGCCGCGAGGCGCAATTTACGGCACATGGTGTGTGTATCGATCCAGCCACCGCGTTCACCATCGTCTTGCACGGCCAGAATCCGCGGACCGAGGGCTCGTGCCCACGGGGATGCTGTAAGTTTCTTGTCGCTCAAGATTTGAGATGTGAAGCCAGCTGCATTCATCTCACGAACTGCGATGGTGGCTTCAGTCAGTTCCTCGGGTGTGGCAATCAGGCGCAGGCGCCTGCAGTTGGAGAAGGGAACTCCTTGATTTCTTGCCCAGTTTGCCGTCAGGTCAAAGGCGCGGTCGCCGAATAGCCAGATTGTTTTTGCAAAATCGGTCTGATGCGCCGCGGCGACACGAGTGAAGTTGTCTCTTTGGCCACCGCTGAGCATGCCGGGAGCCGTCATGCTGGTTGGAATTGAGGAGCCCGTAACGATCAAAATTTTCTTAACGCCGGCTTCCGCAAGGTGCAATGCTGCAGAAAGGCCAGTTACGCCCGCGCCGGCAATGACGACTGGAATTTGATTTGACATTGCCTCTCCTCGATCAATCTGAGTTAATAATGCCATCCTGTGGAGCATGCGCAAGTGGTCAGATTCTTTTCGAAAAATCCCTTCAGACTTAAGGCGGCTGCCCTTGTCATCTCGGGTTGGCCGTTTGGTTTTCCCGGTGATCCGGCAACGGGCTACGTCCCTTCGGGAGATGATGCAGCCTTTGGGCGTCTGGCTTGTCCGTCCCTGACCCGCCTTAACCTGCAGCAAAAAAAATCAGAACCGTTGCTGCTTCGCAGCGTCGAAGTGGAATCACCAAAACACTGGAAATTTACGCTTAAATCAGACTTGTTCTGGTGGAGCGGTAAACCTGTTTCTAGCGACGATCTAGCGACGTTTTTGCGCAATCAGATTTGCCCGGCGGCGGCCGGAGCGCTTGGAACGGATGCCTCCTGTCCGAAGTTTGAGGTGAAGGAAATAAATGAGGGCAAGGGTGCCGTTCAAACAGCGACCGTGGTTTGGCAATCTCAACCTGGATTCGGGCCATACGTTTTAAACGACAGAGCATTTTTTCGTCGATCCGGATCTGCTGCAATCGAGTGCGCGGGATTATACCGGTATCGCAGTACCAGTGCGGGTGAAATGGAATTTTTGCCCGCCCCAGGCTATCCGCAAAAGCGTCCAGAGCTGCAATTCAAGGCACCACGAGAAGGCAAGCAGGGTCGCAGATCGCGCCTCGAATTTACGTTTGCCTCCGGAATGCAAAAGGGTCAGACCTGTTCCAAAGAAGGCTTGTTTCCAGCCGTTGCTGGCATACTTTGGAATGATCGGGCGGACGGCAGCCTCGCCACGTCACCACAGGCTCGAAAGGCGTTGACGCAGATCCTCCCGCGAGGCGAGCTGCTTCGGGCCGGAGCCTTGGGGCTAGGTGAGCTTGTCACCTCATTCATTCCGCGACAGCACCCGGGTTACAACCACAGCCTGCGAATCCGTCCCTACAGCGTGGACGATGCGTCGACGGCCTTGGAGAAGATCGGATGGCAGCGCGCAAGGGCCGATGCCCCGCGGATTGATCGCAAGACTGGCAATCCGGTGGCTCTTCGAATTCTGATCCTCGATCCAGACTCAGCGGGGAGTGACCTGGTGCAAAAAGTTCTTGGAGATAGCCTTGCACTGCTCGGAATTCAGACAGAATTTATCGCAGATTCCGCCAATCTGGCCCAGGCTGGCAGCGCCAAATCCTCAACGGAATCAGCCGCCTTTGATGGAGTAATGGGTGTCTTTGCGGCAGATTGGCCAGCGGTGAATTTCATCCGGTCTGGTGAGTCAAGCCAGATGCTGGCGAAATTTATGCAATCCAATTTTTATCGCCAGTCCGACAACCTGCGTCTTGCCAGGAATTACGCCACATCATTGACAAATGCGTCACCGGACTTTATGGCACTGCAGCGGTTTCATGAAAAACTGTACGAAGCAGAGTTATTCTCTCCGGTCATCCAATTGGGTACCTGCTTGGACCGCTCGGCCTCGTCACCCGCAAAGCTTGATTTTACGGACCCGGATTGGCTCAGGCTTCTCTTACTTTAACTTCAGGTGAACCTGTGATTGTTCTCAAAAGTGACCAGGAAATTGATGCAATGAAGGCCAGCTGTCAATTGGCGGCACAGTGCCTGGTCATGATTCAACCCCATGTGAAGCCAGGGATTACGACCCTCGAGCTGAACGATCTATGCCATGAATTCATCACTAGCCACGGAGCCATTGCGGCTCCATTGAATTACAAGGGATTTCCCAAGTCGGTCTGCACTTCGGTCAATGAAGTTGTCTGTCATGGAATTCCCAATGCACGGCAGATCCTTAAGGACGGTGACATCATCAATGTCGATGTCACGACAATTTTGGACGAATATCATGGGGATACGTCAAAAACATTTTTGGTCGGGCAAGGCCACAAACCCGTTGTTGCCAAGATCGTGAAGTGTGCGGAAGAGGCCATGTATGCCGGTATTTCAGCGGTTCGGGCCGGCGGACGAATCGGTGACATTGGTGCCGCCATCATGGAGCGTTGCGATCGGGATGGTTTCAGTGTGGTTCGAGAATTTGTTGGTCACGGCATTGGCAAAGGATTTCATGAAGATCCGCAGGTCCCTCACTACGGGCTGCGTGGCAAGGGTGCGCGTCTTGAGCCAGGGATGACCTTTACGATCGAGCCGATGGTCAACGAAGGGCATTGGAAAACCAAGGTCTTGGGAGATGGCTGGACGGCAGTGACGATTGATCGAAAGTTGTCGGCGCAATTTGAGCACACGATTGCAATCCGGAGTGATGGTAGCGTCGAAATCCTAACCGTTCCCAGGTAAGTCCGGTTACTCAGGGTTGGCGAGAAGTTCCATATAGAGTTCTAGTTCGTCGGCAAAGATCCGGTCTGGATTTTCCATTCTGGATTTCAGGTCCTCGATACGACCCTCAATATCCAGCTGCAGCGCCCGCACTTGGGTTCCCGCTGCTCCTAATGCTGCCGCAGTTTTTGTAAGATTTGCGAGCATGTGTTCCAAATTTCCGAGTCGGATTTCACGGAGCTCGTTGAGCGCGGCAATCGTATCGGGGTGGAAATTTTCCTGAAAAACCAATTCGGTGGCGTTTGTTCCGGGCATTGATGGCCCTCCTCTGCCGTTGACTTAGCAATCTGATGGCCAAGAGTCGGGCCATTCGATTTTAAAAAATAAACAATAAAAACGAGCCGTTGAGATCTAGTTTTGCTGCTTTTCTGGAGTAGACGGACGGTAAGGTTCCGCCACCTGTCAATCGGTTGGGCAGTCGACGATGAATTTACAAAAGTTGAGATCAATCTTTATGTTGGCTTAACCAGGCAAGGCTAAGCTTGCAACGAGACAAAAGCTTTGAAATAAAGCCATTCTATGGATCGGGTGTCCGGAGGTTTTTATGCTTTCACAAAGAATCATTCAGACTATGCCCGCACTTCGTCGTGCGCCATCCTTTAAAGCCGCCGAACAGGGTGGCAAACTAATTCCTCTGGTTGAGTTCTCGCGTGGCGATTTTCTAGTGAAAACCGTTCGGTCCAAGCGCGACCTGCGTCAGGTTCAAAGCCTGCGCTACGATGTGTTCCACCGTGAGTACAAGCAGAAGAAATTTCCGTTTGGTTTGGATCTGGATCGGTTCGACGCCTGGAGCGATCATCTCGTGATCATGGATCAGCGCACAGGATGTTTTGTCGGTACCTACCGCCTCCTGCTTGAGGGTCGCGCTCCCTATTTTTATTCTGAGACTGAGTTTGACATGAGCCCGCTCATGGCTATTTCTGGCAGAAAGCTCGAACTTTCGCGGGCCTGTATCCACAAGGACTATCGCAACGGCGTTGTGATCGGCCTTTTGTGGCGCGGATTGGTTCAGTACGTCCAGGCCAGCGGTGCTGATTACCTGTTCGGAATGAGCAGTTTCAAGTCGACGAATCCGGCAGAAATCGCCCTTCTTTATCAGCAATTGCGTGCAGAGGGATCTGTCGATGAAAGCCTGCCGTGCATGCCGGCTGGTGATTACAAGATCCCAGGTTTTCACAGTTATTTACAGAACCCGGCAAATCCAGATGTTCCAGCTCCAGACTTGGTCCCGCCATTGTTGAAGTCATACCTTCGTGCGGGAGCCAAGGTCATTGGCGAGCCGGCATTGGATGAAGACTTTAGGTGCGCTGATTTTTTGACCCTTCTTGACATGAAAAAATTGGGCAAGGCTTACGAGAGAAAGTTCAAACTTTGCTGATTGGTTACATTCGTTTCGTTACATTGTTCTTTTTCATCGGTGTTTTTGTTGCTGGTGCCATTATCCTGCGACTTCTCTTTGGTGACACCTTACGCGCCCGGCGTTTTGCGGCGCATTGGGTGCATATCAACTGCAGAATTGGCCTCAAAACTTTAGGGGTCAAGGTCGATCAAATTGATGCAACCGGCGGAATTCGCAATGGAATTCCTGCAGGGGAAGGTCATTTGATCGTGGCCAATCATTTGTCATACCTCGACATTTTGGTTGTCGCCTCGCTTCGGCCAATGCTTTTTGTGACATCGAATGAGATTCGCGATTCTGGGTTTCTCGGTTATTTGGCTAAGGCCGGCGGGTGTCACTTTGTCGAGCGCCGCAATCGCGACCAGATCCAGCGCGAAGTCGCCGAGATCGCGGGGTCTTTATCTCAAGGCTTGAGTGTCGTCGTATTCCCGGAGGCAACATCAACCAATGGTGCCCAAGTTTTGCCCTTCAAGGTTGCGCTCATGGATGCCGCAATCGTATCGGGCCGCCCCCTACTGCCACTCTGTTTGAATTACCGGGAGATTGCGGGCCAGCCCGTAGGGGTATCAAACCGCGATGAAATTTGCTGGTACGGCGATATGACCTTTCTCAATCACATCATCAATGTGGCCCGGCGCGGGGATATTGTGGTAGCGGTTACGAAGCTTCGCGAAGTTGGTATAAGACCCGAATCTGACAGGAAAAGTTTAGCGTCAGAGGCCTATGCCCAGATCGTCGGACATTACGTCCAAATCGTCTGATCCGTCGGCGTGAGTTACAGGTTTCCCCGTTTTTTCCGAAGGCCCAGGTACATCCTGAGGGTTTTCAATGGATCTCGTACACCTTTCCAGAAATGTCCCTGAACTGATCGAAATCGATCGCCTTGCGGGTGATTTGCCCCGTGGCATGCGGGTGCGTGTTTTGGATTCTGTTATCCACCACGGCGTCGAGTTGCCAATCCACTGTTTCGAGGCTGGGCCGGACGATCCAGAGACTCCGGTCTTCCTGTTGACGGGTGGGGTCCATGGACTCGAACGCATCGGGACCCATGTCGTTATTGCTTACATGAAGACCCTGTTTAGTCACATGGCATGGGATGAGGCGCAGCACGACCACTTCAAGAAGGCCAGACTGATCATTGTGCCCCTGGTGAATCCTGCGGGAATGCTACTCCGCAGTCGTTCGAATGGTCGTGGTGTTGACCTCATGCGAAATGCCCCGGTTGAGGCGGTCCACAACAACTCCTGGGTTCCCTTTGTGGGCGGTCACCGGCTTGGACCCTTTATGGCATGGTACCGCGGTGCTGGAGCCGACGAGGGTGCCATGGAAAAAGAATCTCAGGCGCTTGAGGAACTTGTTAGGGGGAAGTTATTTCCAGCTAAAGCTGCCATCTCGTTGGATGTGCACTCAGGATTTGGCACGGTGGATCGCCTTTGGTTCCCTTATGCGAAATCCAGGGACCCTTTTCCTTCCCTGGCTGAGATTTATCGTCTGAACGCCCTGTTGGATAGTTCATATCCAAACCATATTTACAAAGTGGAACCCCAGTCGCTTAACTATACAACCCACGGGGATCTTTGGGATTATTTTTATGATCAGCATTCGGCATCCAAGTTCCGGGGGGGAACATACCTGCCCCTTGCCTTGGAATTGGGGTCGTGGCTTTGGGTTAAAAAAAACCCCCTTCAGATCTTTTCCCTCCTTGGGGCATTCAACCCGATCATCCGCCATCGCTACCAGAGGATCTTGCGCCGCCACCTTGCTTTGCTCGACTTCATGACGCGGGCAGCAGCAAGCCACGGGGTCTGGAGCAGGTTCTCTGAAACAGAGCGCAAAGAAATCAACGAGAAAGCCCATGACAGGTGGTATTCAGAATTCGATGCCGGCCTTCCTTCGTTCGCTGGAAAATAAATTCCCTCATTTTACTTGACAGGTTCAGCCATCAAAGTTTAGAACCTCGCGACTCGGGTAAGCCTGCTTAACAGCAAGCCAATGCCGTCGATCAGAGAGAACCTCTGCGAATATCGGTGATCAAACAGGTCACAAATCTCCGCAAAAGACCCCTCCGGCCGTGGCTCGACTTACCCAAGCAAGTTGTTTCAAAAATGTAAACGAACAACGAATGCAGTAGGTTGCTAGAGCATGCAAAGTCAAAAAATCAGAATCCGTTTGAGAGGTTACGACTATCGTCTGCTGGACCAAGCTGCCGCAGACATCGTCGAACGTGCCAAGCGCACCGGCGCCCGCGTAGCAGGCCCGATTCCACTTCCGACTGCGATTAACCGGTATACGGTACTTCGTAGTCCACACGTCGACAAGAAGTCTCGGGAGCAATTCGAGGTACGCACTCACAAGCGCGTTCTCGATATCCTCGAGCCCAAGCAACAAACCATCGACGCGCTCATGAAGCTCGACCTGGCATCCGGTGTGGATGTTGAGATCAAGTTGTACTGAATGAGCCTCCGTCCATAGATCAGTCACTGAGAATCCTCTAAAGACTCCAGTCACGAACTGAATAGCAGGTTGCGAGAATGAATGTGAAAGCTTTGGTAGCAAAAAAAATCGGAATGACGCGGATGATGAATCCCGAAGGCCACATGGTCGCGGTAACACTCCTCCAAATCGAAGAGCAAAAGATCACCAAGATCCTCACCTCGGATCGTGATGGTTACAGCGCTGTTCAGGTCGGATACTTCACGAAACGTGATACCCGCTTGACCAAGGCTGATCACGCCCGACTGCGCAAGGTCAACGTGGCTGAGAACTTTGCTCGTTTCAAGGAATTTCGCTCGGTTCAACCCATTGAAGGGATCGAAGCCGGGGCGAGTTTAACTGCAGCAATTCTTGAAGGCGTGAAAGCCGTTGACGTCACCGGCTTCACCAAGGGTCGTGGATTCACGGGTTCAGTAAAACGCTGGAGCGTGGCTTGCGGTCGTATGACCCACGGATCGCGCTTTCACCGTCGCCCTGGTTCCCTCGGTACGCGCACGACGCCGGGCCGGGTATTCAAGGGTAAGCCCCAGCCTGGCCAATATGGCGACGAGCAGCGCACGATTCAGAATCTTCGGCTTCTGGATGTGGACACCAAAAACAATGTGATCGCGGTCTACGGTTCCGTCCCGGGTCATCAGAACAATTATCTGTTCGTTAAGCCTTCGATCAAGGCCTAGAGGTACAGACCATGGAAATTCAAATCAAAGACATCAAGGGCAAGGCAGTAAAGTCAGTCAAGCTGCCCGAAGCTATCTACGGCGTTCCAATGAACGAGCACGTACTTCATCTTGTGGTGAAGAGCTACCAGGCGGCTCGCCGTCAAGGTACCCATTGCACCAAGACAAGAGCCTACGTTTCCGGCGGCGGCAAGAAGCCCTTCAAGCAAAAAGGTACGGGTGGAGCCCGTCAGGGTACCAACCGTTCACCTCTTATGCCGGGTGGAGCTGTGGTCTTCGGTCCTCGTCCACGGGATTACCGTGAAAAGACCAACCAAAAGCTTCGCCAATTGGCACTTCGGGTGGCTTTGTCGGACAAGGTTCGTCACGGCAAACTTGTTGTAGTTAATGATTTTGCCCTCAGTAAATACAGCACCAAGCATCTCCTTGGCGCGCTGAGTGCTCTGGGTGTTGGTAAGGCCCTGTTTTCGGATGAGCGCAAGGACGACCTCCTTTACAAGTCAGCGCGTAATATCCACGGGGCAACGTCAGTTGCACCTGCGGAACTGAATGCAGAGCATGTGCTTCGTTACGAGTCGCTTGTGATCAGTGAAACCGCTCTCAACTCGCTTCACCAGCGTTTCGAGGAGAACCACAGTGAATCTGTATAACGTTTTGGTCAGACCCGTGCTCTCTGAAAAGAGCAATGAGGCACGCGAGCATGGTGGAAAATACACCTTCGAAGTGGCTATGAAGTCGACGAAGGATGATGTTCAGCGCGCCATCGAAAAGATATACAACGTTAAGGTTGCTGGCGTTCAGACCATGGTAACACGTGGCAAGATTCGTCGTCGTGGCTTGCATCTCTCTCTCGAGAGCAAATGCAAAAAAGCCATTGTGACGCTGGCGGCAGGGGCCAAGCTCCCACTGTTTGAAGAGCAGTAATCGTTGAAACGATGTTCCGCGCAGGCGGAATGAAGAGGGAAGAATAGTTATGGCAGTCAAAATCCTCAAGCCAACGACCCCAGGCCGCCGCGGCGCCTCAGTTGTTGACTACAGCTCAATCGACAAGGTTGAGCCGTGCGCGTCCCTTCTGGTCGCATTGAAGAAGCACTCTGGCCGCAACAACACGGGTCGGATCATGGTTCGTCACCAGGGTGGCGGCGTTCGTCGGCACTACCGCATCATCGACTGGCGTCGTGACAAACGCGGAATCCCGGGTAAAGTCGAGTACATTGAATACGATCCGAACCGTACGGCATTCATTGCCCGCGTAGTTTATTCGGACGGCGAGCGTCGCTATATTCTTGCGCCCGAGGGCTTGAAAAAAGGCGCAAGTGTTGTTGCTGATGAGACAGCCGACGTGAAGGTTGGCAATGCGATGCCATTGCGTTCCATTCCACTCGGTACTTTTGTCCACAACATTGAGATGCGTCCGGGCAAGGGCGGCCAAATGGCACGCAGTGCCGGTACGTACGCCCAGTTGATCGGTCGCCTTGACGGTTATGCTCAGCTCCGTATGCCGAGTGGTGAAATGCGCCGGATCAACGATAGCTGTTTTGCCGTAATCGGCCAGGTCAGCAATCCAGACAACTTCAACGTTACGATCGGTAAAGCCGGTCGGAGTCGTTGGATGGGTATTCGTCCAACCGTTCGCGGTATGACGATGAACCCCTGCGATCACCCTCACGGTGGTGGTGAAGGTCGTGCGAAAGGTGGCCGTCACCCGGTAAGCCCATGGGCTCAGCCGGCTAAGGGTTACAAGACACGTAAGAACAAGCGGACCGCAAAAGATATTATTCGGGACCGTCGTCAAAAATAGTTGAACGAATAGGAGAATGCCCCAGATGGCGCGTTCAATTAAAAAAGGCCCTTTTGTAGACGGATACCTCTTCGGCAAAGCCGAGAAGGCTCGTCAAGATCGCAAACCAATAAAGACTTGGAGCCGTCGCTCCACGATCTTGCCTGACTTTGTTGGGCTGACGTTTGCGGTGCACAATGGCAACAAGTTTATTCCGGTTTTCGTCACCGAGAACATGGTTGGTCACAAGCTGGGTGAATTTTCCCAGACTCGGACCTTCCACGGTCACGGCAGTGAGAAAAAAGGCGCCAAGCCCGGCGCAGGCGCATGAGGTTGACAGGACATGTCTGAACAATACAAAGCAGTTCTGAGAAACGTTCGCATTGCCCCCCGAAAAGTTCGCCTGGTGGCGGATCTGGTTCGCGGCAAGCAGGTTCAAGATGCCTTGGATCTTCTGAAGGTGACGACCAAGCGGTCGGCTCCGGTGGTGTCAGGTCTTCTGACATCAGCGATTGCCAACGCTACGTCGAAAGCAACAGTGGATGTCGATCGGTTAGTTATTAGTGAGCTGATGGTGGACGGTGGATCTGTGTTGAAGCGCTTCATGCCTCGCGCTCAGGGTCGTGCTACCCAGATTCGCAAACGCACGTCGCACATCACGATGAAGCTCAAAGAAATCTAAAGGAAGGATACTTCGTGGGACAGAAAGTACACCCAATCGGTTTCCGTCTCGGTGTGATCAAGGGTTGGAGCTCGCGCTGGTACTCGAAAAATGAGTACGCCAAGTTCCTCCAGGAAGACATCCGGATCCGTGCATACATCGAGAAGAAATTCAAGGCAGCTGGCGTTGCAACGGTTGAAATCGAGCGCGCCGCTAAAAACTTGAAGATCAATATTCACAGTAGCCGGCCCGGCATCATCATCGGGAAAAAAGGCGCTGGAGCAGAAACACTAAAGGACGAGCTTGTCCGCCACTGCAAAATCACCTCTGGCGAGCCAACGCTGAATGTCTTTGAAGTAAAAAAGCCAGACATGGATGCCAAGCTTGTGGCTGAAAGTATCCGTGAGCAGCTGGAGCGCCGGGTTTCGTTTCGCCGCGCCATGAAGAAGTCTATTGGACAGACCATGAAGGCCGGAGCGAAAGGTATCAAGGTTCAGTTGTGTGGCCGCTTGGGCGGCGCCGACATGTCCCGGATGGAGCGTTACATGGAAGGCCGTGTTCCGCTGCATACCCTACGCGCAGATATTGATTACGGAACTGCAGAAGCCTTGACGACCTTTGGTCTGATTGGCGTAAAAATTTGGATTTTCAAAGGGGAAATTCTCTCCCGCGATGAATTCAGCAGCAAGCAGAACTAACACCCGCAGAGACCGACGAGCGAGGACTGAGACATGCTGGCTCCAAAGAGAATGAAATACCGGAAGGCCCACAAGGGCCGGGTCAAAGGCAAAGCCAAGGCCGGCACTGAGCTGACCAAAGGCGAATTTGGCCTGATGGCTATGGAAAGCGGAAAGATAACGGCGCGCCAAATTGAGGCAGCCCGTATCGCCATGACCCGTCACTGTAAAAGGGGCGGTTTTGTGTGGATTAAGATCTTCCCGGCCAAGCCGATCACCAAGAAACCAGCCGAAACCCGGATGGGTAGCGGAAAAGGTGGCGTAGAGTACTACGTTGCGGTTGTAAAACCCGGCAGAATCCTTTATGAGATGCAGGGCGTTGAGAAGGCAGTTGCTGAAGAAGCTCTGACGCTTGCTGCTTCCAAGCTCCCGATTAAAACCAAACTAATCCTCCGGTCAGAAGACCCTTGGGCATAAGGTTAAGTCATGGATTTGCATAAATTAAAATCTGAGGAAATTCGCGGCTTTGACACCGTACGCTCCGTCGAGTTGGAGCACCAGGTTCGCCGGGAGCTGCACGACGCGCGGATGGACATATATAACCCGGCCGCCCGTGCTGGTGGTCGGATTCGGGGATTGAAGCGGACATTGGCTCGCTTGTTGACCCTTCGAGCTCCGGTGACTAGTTCAGTAGTCAAGCGTAAGTAATTGTTTTTGCAACGTTCTTAGTAGAGAGAGCGAACTGTGAGTGAAGTAAATAAAATAGAAGACAGCGTAGGCCGCACAATCCGGTGCACCGTGACCAGCGACAAGATGGAAAAGTCTCGCGTGGCTGTGGTAGAGCGTCTGGTAAAGCACCCCATGTTTGGCAAGTACATCCGTCGGCGTACAAAGCTGATGTTTCACGATGCCACTAACGTGACCAAGACCGGGGATGAAGTCCTCGTTCGGCAGACGCGCCCTCTGAGTGCACGCAAAAAGTTTGAATTGGTCAAAGTTGTCCGGGAAGCCCGCCGCTAAGCGGCCTAACCCTAAGACGTTGTGATACAGGTGATTTCATGATCCAGATGGAAACAGTACTGAAAAGTGGCGACAACTCGGGCGCAAAGCGCCTGAAGTGTTTCAAAGTTCTTGGCGGAAGCCGCAAGCGCTTTGCAACTGTCGGAGACATCATTGTCGTCTCGATCAAGGAAGCCTTGCCTAACAGCAAGGTGGAAAAAGGAACCGTCCACAAGGCGGTTGTGGTTCGCACCGCGAAGGAAATCAAGCGCGCCGATGGGACGACCATCCGCTTTGATGAAAACGCAGCTGTGTTGATCAAGGGCAAGGAAAACGAACCAGTCGGTACCCGTATCTTCGGACCGGTGGCGCGTGAGGTGAGGCAGAAGGGCTTCTCTCGCATCGCATCACTGGCACCGGAAGTTCTGTAGGCAGCGCCCCACAAGGTGATGCCCGGCAGGCCTCCGGAAGGGAAGGAAGCGGGTCCATTATGAAGGAAGAGAGAAAGTAGAATGGCAAGCAAGACACCAAAAGAAAAACGCGATATGCCGCGCCTCCAGGCACAATTCGGCGAGTTCCGCGTGCAATTGCAAAAAGAGTTGGGTTTGAAGAACCCGATGCAAGTGCCCCATATCAAGAAGATCGTCGTTAATATCGGCGAGGGCGATGCTGTTGAAAACCGTAAGGCCCTCGAGGGCGCTGTGTCGGACATGACGTTGATCACCGGTCAGAAGCCGATCATGACCCGCGCAAAGAAGAGTATCGCAACTTTTAAATTGCGTCAGGGCATGCCGATTGGCTGCGCAGTGACGCTGCGCCGTCAGCGCATGTATGAATTTTTAGACCGGTTCATTAACGTTGCCGTTCCCCGCATTCGGGACTTCCGCGGATTTTCCCCAAAGGCATTTGACGGCCGCGGCTGCTACACGCTCGGCGTCAAGGAACAGATCATTTTCCCAGAAATCGACTATGACAAGGTGGACAAGATCCGCGGCATGGGTATCACGATTGTGACGTCTGCCAGGACCGACGTTGAAGCTAAGGCGCTTCTCGAGAAGTTCAACTTTCCATTCCGGAAATAAAGTACGAAGTCAGCGAGAGCTGAAAGGAGCATAGGAACAATGGCCAAGAAAGCCATGATTGAAAAGTGCAACCGCGAACCAAAGTTCGCCGTGAGGGCTTACACCCGTTGCACGAAGTGCGGTCGACCGAAGGCTGTGTACCGCAAATTCGGCATTTGCCGGATCTGTTTCCGTACGATGGCGCTTAAGGGCCAGCTGCCCGGCGTACTTAAAGCTTCCTGGTAATTCAGCACACGAGAAGGCTCTGCCTTAGGAGATATCGATGAACGTATGTGACCCAATTTCTGATCTGCTCGCAAGGATCCGCAACGGCCAAAAGGCCGGACACGAAGTGGTGTCGGTCCCTGCTTCAGCAATGAAAATTGCTATCACGCACCTTCTGAAAGAAGAAGGTTTTGTCCGGAATTACAAATGTATCCGCGATCGCAAGCAAGGCATGATCAAGATTGCCTTGAACTACCGCGAAGACGGTGACGGAGTGATCCTGGGTATCAAACGCATCAGCAAGCCGAGCCGCCGCGTGTATGTCGGCACGGATAAGATTCCGTTTGTAAAGAACGGTTTTGGAACTGCGATCTTGTCGACTTCGCGTGGAGTCATGACGTGTCGTGAGGCCCGCAAGCAGCGTTTGGGTGGCGAGCATCTCTGCTCTATATTCTAAAATTGGCCTCAGGCGCGTGCCTTGGGGTTTGAGTAAAGTTTGAAGGGGACTTCAAAATGTCTCGTATCGGTAAAAAGCCAATCGCCTTGCCAAAAGGCGTTGAAGTAAAAATCGACGGCAGCCTGATTCAGGTCAAGGGGCCAAAGGGTCAGTTGAGCCATAAGGTCCATGACACCATGTCAGTCGTCGTTGATGGCGGTGTGGTTACGGTTGTTCCGAAAAGTGGCCGCAACGATATCGGTCAGTTCCACGGATTGACCCGCACCCTAGTCACGAACATGGTGACTGGTGTGTCTGATGGATTCTCAAAAACGCTTACCTTGGTGGGCGTTGGCTATCGCGCGGCAGTAAAAGGAAAGGGAATATCCCTGAACCTTGGGCACAGCCACCCGATTGACTTCGATGCTCCTGCTGGAATCGACATAAAAGTCGATAAGTTGACGACGATTATCGTATCCGGTGCTGACAAAGAGTTGGTTGGTCGCGTTTCGGCAACCTTGCGGGGATTGCGCGCTCCTGAGCCATACCATGGTAAAGGCGCCCGGTACGCGGATGAAGTTATTGCTACGAAGGTTGGTAAGGCTGCTGGTAAGAAGTAACCAGTCTCGGATCCAGCGGCGGTCACGATAAGGAAGTATCTATGAGTTCGATGAATGTTAAGTCAGCAATGCGCGCCCGCAGGAAGCTTCGCGGTCGCAAGAAAATCTCTGGCACTCCAGAGCGCCCCCGGATGTCGGTATTCCGCTCCGCGCGCCATGTTTTCGTGCAGGTTGTCGATGACAACACTGGCAAGACCTTGGTTTCCGTCGGTACCTTTGCAAAAGGCAAGGCCGAGCGTGCTAATAAAGATGTCTGCGCAGAAGTCGGCAAAACAGTTGCGGCCAAGTGCAAAGAAAAGAACATAACCAAAGTCGTCTTCGACAAGAACGGTTACACATACCACGGCCGCATCAAGGCCTTGGCAGATGGTGCCCGCGAAGCTGGTCTGGATTTCTAAAGGACTCCCGAGAGGTAACCTGTGTCAAAAGAAACCAAAGAGCCAAGAAAAGTAGATGAACGGGACAACGATGGTCTTCAGGATCGGGTTGTTCACATTGCTCGCGTTGCGAAGGTCGTGAAGGGCGGTCGCCGCTTCAGCTTCAGTGCGCTGGTGGTGGTGGGCGATGGCCGCGAGAAGGTCGGTTTCGGACTGGGTAAAGCCAGCGAAGTGCCGGACGCGATTCGCAAGGCGTCGGAACAGGCAAAAAAGAACATGACCAAAATCCCGATGGTCGACGGAACGATTCCGTTTGATGTAACGGGTAAGTTCGGTTCCGCTCGCGTTATCATGTTCCCAGCCAAAAAAGGTAAAGGGATCATTGCCGGTGGTGCAGTTCGGATTCTGGTTGAACTTGGTGGTGTTCAAGACATCATCTGCAAAGTTCACGGAACAAAAAACCACCAAAACGTGGTTCGCGCGGCAATGGACGGCCTGAAACAACTGATGCTTCCGGAGCAGTACGCCGCCTACCGCGGCAAGGTTGCGGAAGAAACCAGGCAGATTCGCCAAAGCAAGTCTGAAATCCGTCGCTCAACCAAGGTTGCTGCCAGCAAATCTGGTACGGCCAAGGCGAAGAAGTAAGGTCTGAAAGGGAACTGGGAAATGTCAGAGATCGTCGTTAAGCAACATCGCAGCCTGATTGGTCAGTCGGAAGCCAACAGGAAAGTTGTCAAAGCCCTTGGTTTAGGCCGTATCGGTCGTACCAAGATTCACAAGGACAATAACTGCATCCGTGGAATGATCAACAAGGTGAAGCACCTTGTTACGTATGAGCTGAAGGGTTGAACATGCCAACCAAAAAACCTGAAACAGCAGTGATGAAAACTCTTGGAAACGTGGCTCCAGCGAAGGGCTCCAACACCAAGATCAAGCGTATCGGACGCGGTATTGGTAGCGGTTTGGGCAAAACGTCTGCCCATGGCGGTAAAGGCCAGACGGCTCGCGCCGGTGGTGGCATCCGGGCCGGTTTTGAAGGTGGCCAAATGCCTCTTTATCGCCGTCTTCCAAAGCGTGGATTCACCAATTTGTTCGCTAGACGTTTTAATGCGATCAATGTTTCTGACTTGAATCGTTTTGAATCCGGCGCACGTGTTGATCGTGAGGCTCTTGCCAAGGCTGGACTCGTCAGATTTGATGATCTCCCGATGAAGCTGCTGGGTAATGGCAAGCTGGAGAAGAAGCTGACGGTTTTGGTCAATAAGGCGAGTGCATCGGCCAAGCAGGCCGTTGAAAAATTGGGCGGTAAAGTCGAGGAGATCTAAGAGTGGCCCAGGCGATTTCGAAGCTACCGGAAGGCACGCTGAACCACCTGCAGAAGAAAATCCTGTACACACTGGGATTTCTTGCGATCTACCGAATTGGGGTGCATGTCCCGATTCCCGGCGTAGATACTGAGGCTCTTAGTGAGTTTTTCAAGACACAAGGCGCGAACCTGTTCGGCATGTTCAACATGTTTTCAGGTGGGGCCCTCGAGAGGTTCTCGGTCTTCGCCCTTGGGGTGATGCCTTACATTTCGGCGTCTATTATTGCGCAGTTGCTGACTGTGGTTGTTCCGCACCTTGAGGCCCTATCCAAAGAGGGTGAAGCCGGGCGCCGGAAAATCACCCAGTACACCCGGTACGGCACTATCGTTCTGGCCTTCGTTCAAGGCTATATGATCGCGACCACATTAGAAGCGGCGCCTTTTCAGGGCAGCTCGCTTGTGCTTGCGGGTGGTATGGGTTGGAGAATCATGACCACGCTTTCCCTGACGGCAGGAACAGCATTCGTTATGTGGCTTGGGGAGCAGATCACCGAACGCGGTGTTGGCAACGGCATGTCTTTGATCATTTTCGCTGGCATCGTTGCGGGACTGCCTGGCGTTATCGGCTCGACATATAGCCAATTTGCTCATGCTCAACTCGATCTTGCGCGCATCGCCCTTCTCGGTGGGGTGATTATCTGTGTAATTGCTGGCGTTGTTTTCCTTGAAAACGGCGTTCGACAGGTGCCGATTCAGTACGCAAAGCGTCAGGTTGGCGGGCGAATCTACGGTGGTCAAAATTCCCATCTTCCGATCCGTATCAACGCAGCTGGCGTTATCCCTCCGATTTTCGCAAGTTCGCTTTTACAGTTTCCTTTGACCATTTCAGCGGTTGCTCCAAATTCCAAGATCGCTGGTTTCATTTCTACGAACCTGAATCCGGGCGGCTGGCTGTACAACAGCGTGTATGTAGCGATGATTATTTTCTTTGCTTACTTCTATACGTCCATCACGTTCAAACCGGATGAAATTGCCGAGAATCTGAAGAAACACGGTGGGTTCGTCCCAGGCATCCGTCCTGGTACGAAAACGGCAGAGTTTATGGAACGTATTGTGAGTCGCCTGACGCTTTCTGGGGCGCTTTACCTTTCTGCGATTTGCGTCCTTCCCACCATTCTGACCGGAAATTTCAACGTTCAGTTCTACTTTGGCGGAACGAGCCTTCTGATTGTTGTTGGTACGGCTCTTGAAACCTTTCGCCAGATCGAAGCGCACCGGCAGAGCCTGCGTTATGATTCATTTTTGAAGCGCGGTGCGATTCGTCCCCGTCGGGGAACGGTATGATCGTTGTTCTCACGGGAGCTCCCGGGGCCGGAAAAGGCACCCAAGCCGACATGATTGCTTCTCGCGCGGGCTTCCGGAAGGTTTCTACGGGCGACGCACTTCGCAAGCACGTTCAGATCAAGTCGCTAATCGGTCAGCAGGCTGAGGCCGTGATGGCCAGGGGCGAGCTAGTTTCCGACGAGATTCTGTTTGAGATTTTACGTGAGGAACTAGGACCTAACCCAGAAGAGAAAATCCTTCTGGATGGCTATCCACGGAATGTGGCTCAGGCCAAGACTTTGAATTCTTTGGGTAAAGTTCATCCGGTTGTATTGGCGATCCATCTCGATGTCGATGCCAGCGAGTTGGTTACCCGGTTGAGTGGTCGTCGGGTCTGTGGGAATTGCGGCGCGACCTTCCATGTGAGATTGACCCCAACCAAGGCCAGCGGCATTTGCGATAAGTGTGGGGGAAGTTTGCAGCAGCGGACGGATGATCGCGAAGAGAGCGTCCGGACGAGGTTGTCTGTCTATGATTCAACGACAAAGCCAGTTCTCGAATATTACAGGGAAAAAGGGCTTTACGACCGAGTTGATGGCAAGGGTACTACAGAAGAGGTTTTTAGTAAGTTGAATGCCAGTCTTAATCGGCTTGGTCTCACTTAAGTCTTCAAGCCTAAAAAGCTTGCAGGTGAAGTTGCTTTAGGTTAGTTTGCCGCACCTTTGTGTCCACAGGGGTGCGCCTATTTGAAAGAGCTTGATGTCAAAAGAAGAAGTCATTGAAGTCGAAGGCGTTGTTAAAGAACCGCTCCCGAACGCTATGTTTCGGGTACGGCTTGAGAACGGACATGAGGTTCTCGCTCACATCAGCGGAAAGATGAGGATGCACTTCATCAAGATTCTTCCTGGGGACAAGGTGAAGTTGGAAATTTCGCCCTACGATTTGACTCGTGGGCGGATTACATATCGCGCGAAGTAGCACCAGTATTCGGCAGTTTTAAAAGGGAATGGTGGGTTATGAAAGTTAGAGCAAGCGTGAAGCCAATTTGTGAGAAGTGCAAGGTTATCCGCCGCAAGAACGTCGTGCGGGTGATTTGCTCGGTTGGCAAGCACAAGCAGAAGCAGGGGTAAGGATCCATGGCACGTATTGCAGGTGTTGACCTTCCAGGTCAAAAACGCATCGAAATCGCTCTCACGAGCATCTTTGGAATCGGCCGCAAGACCGCTCAGCAGGTCGTTCGCGAGGCAGGGCTCAAGCCTGAAGTCCGCGCTGCTGATCTTGATTCCAATGAAGTCAACGCACTCCGCAAAGTCATCGACAGCAAGTTGGTTGTCGAAGGTGATTTGCGTCGTGAAATCGCCTTGTCGGTAAAGCGCCTCATGGACTTGAACTGCACGCGTGGCATTCGCCATCGCAAAGGTTTGCCAGTCCGCGGTCAGCGCACTAAGACGAATGCCCGTACCCGTAAGGGTCCGCGCAAAACGATCGCCGGCAAGAAAAAAGCTCCTACTTGATAGAAAGGTAGCAAATAGTCATGGCAACTAAACCAGCAGCAACTGGTCTTAAGAAGAAGAAAGTCAAGCGCAACGTCCCAGCGGGAGTTGTGCACATAAAGGCTAGCTTCAACAACACACTCATTACATTCACCGACGTCAATGGCGATGTGGTGGCTTGGTCGAGTTCGGGTAGCAAGGGTTTTAAGGGGTCGCGTAAAAGCACACCATTTGCAGCGCAAATGGCGGCTGAGGAAGCGTCTCGCAAGGCAATGGATTCCGGCATGCGTACGGTGTCTGTTCTCGTCAGCGGTCCCGGTTCGGGCCGTGAGAGTGCAGTTCGTGCAGTTGCAGCTGCTGGGATGCGTGTGGCCATGATCAAGGATGTCACCCCGATCCCGCACAACGGCTGCCGCCCATCGAAACGCCGTCGGGTTTAATCAACAGCATTGAAGAAGGGGTAATCCAGTGGCCCGATATACCGGTCCAGTTTGCAGGCTCTGTCGTCGTGAAGGCGAGAAGCTCTTTTTGAAGGGCGATCGTTGCTTCACCGACCGTTGTTCGTTTGAGCGTCGTGGATACGCACCTGGCCAGCATGGTCAGCGTCGCACGAAGCTCTCGGAATTTGGCGTGCAGATGCGCGAAAAGCAGAAAGTTAAGAGGGTGTACGGCCTTCTTGAACGTCCACTTCGCAACCTGTTTGCTAAGTCGGACAAAGAACGCGGCGTGACGTCGGAAATATTTTTCCGCAACCTCGAACTCCGTTTGGACAACGTCGTCTACCGTATGGGCTTTGCCCGTAGCCGTAACGAGGCCAAACAAATCGTTCGGCACAACCACATCCTTGTCAATGGCAAGCGTTGCAACATTCCAAGTGCACGTATGAGCGTTGGAGATGAGGTCAGTTTGGAAGCAGTCAGCCAGAAGCAAGCACGTTTCACCTTGGCTTCGGATCTGTTCTCTAGGCGCGCTGCTCTTGCTTGGTTCCAAGTGGACCATGCCAAATTTAGTGGCAAAGTGACTGCCGAACCGACGCGTGCAGACATTCATATGAATGTGAAAGAGCGTCTCATCGTTGAACTGTACAACAAATAATTTTGTTGTCCTGATACTGTCGGGAGAAAAGCGCCATGCATCGTAATTGGCAAGGGTTGATCAAACCAAAGAATATTGAGACGGAAGCGCTCACTGATACCTACGGCAAGTTCGTGGCAAAGCCGCTCGAGCGTGGTTACGGCCTTACGCTCGGCAATTCGCTCCGCCGCGCACTTCTCGCAAGTCTTAACGGCGCCGCGATTGTTGCCGTTCGCATTGCTGGTGTGGAGCACGAGTTTTCGACCATTCAGGGAGTCAAAGAAGATGTAACAGACATCATTTTGAACCTGAAGCAGGTCAATCTCCGTTACTTGGGCGAGAAAGACAGCCGCATTTCAATCAAAGCATCTTCTGAAGGTGTCGTGCGGGCGAAGGACATCATCACCAGTGGTGATGTTGAAATTCTTAACCCGGAGCAGATTATCGCAACCGTCGGTCACGACGGTTCCTTGGACATGGAAATGGTTGTTCGCCATGGACGTGGCTACGTTTCTGCGGAAGACAACAGATCTGATGATTTCCCAGCGGATTTCATCGCGATTGATTCGATTTTTGCGCCGGTTCGTCGTGTATCGTACAACGTATCAAACGCCCGCGTGGGACAGATGACGGATTACGACAAACTGAGCATTGAAATTTGGACCAACGGCGCAGTTCGTCCTGATGACGCACTTGCCTATTCAGCAAAGATCATCAAAGAGCAGCTCACCATTTTCGTCAACTTTGACGAGGATGAAGAGGAAGAGCAGCGTCGCGCCGAAGAGACCAAGCCAGTCAACGCCTCGTTGAACGACAATTTGTTCAAGACGGTTGATTCTCTTGAGTTGAGCGTTCGCGCAGCCAACTGTCTCGAGAATGCCAATATCAAGTTCATTGGCGAACTCGTGACGAAGTCAGAGAACGAAATGTTGAAGACAAAGAACTTTGGCCGCAAGTCCCTGAACGAAATCAAGGATATCTTGGCTGAAATGGGTCTGTCGCTGGGCATGAAGATTGATGGGTTTGACCCGTCGACCCTGCGTTCAAAAGACCAGGAACACAACTAGGATCACGGAGCACGTGTTATGAACCACGGTTTTGGATATCGTAAACTTGGCCGCAAAACGGCTCACCGCAAGGCACTTTTGCGCAACATGGCGACCTCAATGGTCCTTCATGAGCGCATTGAGACCACCCTGCACAAAGCAAAAGAACTCAGCAGTGTCGTCGAGAAATTGGTCACACTTGGGAAGCGGGGCGACCTACACGCCCGCCGCCAGGCCGCCAGCTTTTTCTTTGATGACGCCGCCGTGTCAAAGGTTTTTTCCGACTTGGGCCCCCGTTTCAAGGATCGTTCCGGTGGTTACACCAGAATTCTCCGCCGCGGGAACCGTGCTGGTGACAACGCAGAACTTGCTACGATTGAGTTCGTAGACTTTAAGTTTGTCGCAGCCGCCAAGTAGGCTCCGTTCCGGCTTGAACTGATAAGCGCTCTGAATGTCAAACCTTCCCCAGAAATACTGGGGAAGGTTTTTTTTATGGCTCCATATTTGGTAGATTAAGTAGAGATAAAATCGCGACAGATTGAGGGGTTGAGAATGACGAGAGCAGGCCTTTTCCTGGCCATGGTTTTGCTGTCCCTGACGGCATCGTGTATCGGTGATGAGTCCCTGGTTAATTCTTTGGACCGCGCCGTATTCAGTCGTTCCGGGAAGTTTTTATTTTCGTCCTATGCGCCCATAACCCTAAAAGAGATACACCTCGGTCTTGAGGAGTTGCGGGGGAAGAAGGTTCTGATTGAGGGAAAGGTTGTGGAGGCCGGCAAGCATCACACCTTTTTTGTCATGGAGGACGACTCTGCGCGAATGCTCGTTGTTTTAACCCGCTTTCCAAATATTCTGCCTGATCTTGGTACGAGACAGGGTAAGAATGTGAGGGTTTTAGGTATCGTGGGTAACGGGAAAAAAGGGCTTCCGGTAGTGATGGCGTCAGCCATCCGGACGTCTCCAGAGCCCGAGCCAGGGAAATCCTGAACACAAATTAAACTTCGGTTGGCGTGGCATTGCGTCTTTTCAACTATATTCTTAGAGATTTTTTCAAGTACGTCGCTGGGGCGATGTTCCTGACATTATTCTTATTTATTTTATTCGATTTCATACACCGAACGACGCGCTATTTTCCTCGCTACAAGCCATCAGCTGCTTTGATTTTGAAAATGTATTTTTATCAGATGCCGGGACATGTCTTGCAGGCTATGCCTATCGCCGCACTTTTGGCTTCTGTCACCTGTATGCTTTTGCTTGGTCGTACCAATGAGCTGACTGCGATGCGGGCCGTTGGAATGGGGCCACTGCGAATTGGCGCGCCCCTTTTTGCTGGTGGTTTGGTGCTCACCTTGGCCGGTTGGGTGCTTAACGAATATGTCATTCCAGTGACTGCCGGGCGGGTTCATTATGTTCAGGAGGTTCAGATTGAGGGCGAGCCCTCCTTTGAAATCGCGCAGGGCGTGAGTTGGTTGCGCCAGGGCAACATGATTTATAATTTTGGTAAATATGATCCGGAATTGCAGGCTTTTCAGCAGCTGCGGGTTTCACGAATTCGCCATGACTTTACCCCAGACCAGGCCATGGAAGCAGCGTCGGCAAAAAATACAGGCAAGGATTCGCAGTGGTTGCTTAGCGATGTTTCAATCATGGATTTTGATAACGAGGGCAATATCAGGCAGCATGCCCATCAGGATCATTTGCTCATAAAGATCCCAGTCGATGTTCACAAACTACAAAAAGAACGACGCATGCCGAGTGAGATGAGTCGGCGGGAACTGCAGTCACGGATAAATGGTGAGGAAAATTCAGGACGCGACATTTTGCCGCTGAAGGTTGATTACCATGTGAAGTTGGCTTTCCCTTTCGCCTGCCTCGTGGTGAGCCTTCTTGGACTTAAATTCATCTTTAGTTCGGAGCGCTCTGCTGAAACGGCGAAGAGCACTCTATTGGCCATTGGCATCGGGATGAGCTACTGGGTCCTTCTCAATTCTTTTCTTGCCTTGGGGCGGCGCGGAAACCTGTCGCCTCTCCTTAGTGCCTGGGCTGCAAACATTGTTTTGCTAGCTATCGTGCTCTGGGATGGTTGGCGCGCCAAGACTACTTCGCGATAATTTCAATTTTTGACCTTTGACGCTGCTCTGAAAGCCAGCGACGTGTTTGATTTGCCAGTTCCGCATTGCGAATCTCGGCCTCGAGTTCGGCTCTTTTTTTCTGCATGTCCTTGCCCAAAGACACTTTCCGGTCTTCGATCTTAAAAATCAGGATACTGGATGAAATCTCAAGTGGGGGCGTTACTCCCCCAGTGTCAAGTCGTTCAATTTCCTTGCGAATGGCTGGGGCTAGATCTTTTAGGCGGACAGGTTCCAACAATCCGCCATTGGCAGCCTTCTGGCGATCATCAGAATAGAGCTTTACGGCGTCTTCAAACGCCACACCGCCCTCGATCTTACTGCGGGCCTCGCGGGCAAGAGCGCGCTTCGCCTCCGATATGACTTGGCCGGATCCGTCAGGGATCTGAATGGAAATTTGTCGCAGGGTGATTTCAACTAGATCCGATGCCGCCCCAGAGCGCTTCATATATGCCGTCTCGAGGTCTCTATCAGTAACTTTGATCAATGGTGCAATAACCCGGCGTTGGAAGCGTCCCAAGATGATTTGATTGCGGAAATCCTGCTTGTACTCTTCGTAGCTTTTATTTTCTTTTGCTAGAAAAGACTGCAGGCCGCGTTTATCGAGACCCTTGCTGCCCAAAAAGTCTGCGATCTCTGATTCGAGTTCATCGTTAGATACATCAAGTTCTAGTTCTTTCGCCTTTTGCTGGATCAGCTGGAAATTGATGATGTCCTGCATCGCCTTTTCAAAAGGAGGCGACTGCTCCGTTGCCGGAAACTCAGAAACCGTAATGAGAGGCCCGCTTTGGACCTTGTTGGCGACATCACTGTAAAGAAAGGGTTGGCCATTTACCGATCCCAAGACCCGATCTACCAATACTTCAGCTGCCGTAGCAAAAGAGGCGTGGAATAACAGGCAGGTGCCAACAATTATGATCGAGGGGATGTGATGGGGATTGAGTTGAGTGCGGCCTCGAGCCATTTGCGGTATTCCTCTTCCTTGCGTTTTGCGGTCACGATCGCCCGGATTTTCGGGGTGGCTTCTTTTAGACTTAACTCGTGCCTCGGCCGCTTGTCTTGGAGCATAATTATGTGGAATCCGTATGTCGACTTGAGAATCTCACTGATTTGACCAGGCTGCATCTCAAACGAGACGTCAAACACAGCCGGGACCTCGCCCTTTGCAAAAGGTCCAACCCGGCCGCCATCGCCAGCGCCCTCTGGAGTGATGGAATGCTGTCGTGCCATCTCCTGGAAGTTACGCTGGTTGATCTCCCGCTTGATCTTCTTGGCGGTCCCTTCGTCAGCTAAAACCACCTGCCTTATTGTTGCTCTCGGCGGATGTCTAAATTCAGGCTGATGATTTTTGTAATATTCGGTGATTTGTCCGTCAGTAGCCGTCGCCAATGGAAAGATTCTGGCTTCAGTGTATTGCAGGATAATTGAACGTTCGCAGAGGCGATTCTTGAGTAGTTCTTTGGAATGATTTGTCTGGAATAGTTCTGGGCTTGATTCAAGGGCAGTTTGCCATTCCTTCAGGCAGGATGTGAAACGCGAAGGATCCTCCAAGTCAAATTTACGGTCCTGCTGGAGATATTTGAACAGCAGTTTTCGTTCGATCATTCCTGCCAAAAGGCTCTGTTTGAGTGGACTCAGTTCCTTTTCAAGCTTGCTCCCCAGATCAGGGATTGGCGTCATTTCGCCCGTTCCGGTCATTCCCTTGGTGTGAAGGTTGTATTCCCATTCAAGGTCATCGCTATTGATCGGTGTGTCCGCAACCTCGACCAGAATCGATCCGCGGTTGAGGTTGTCAAAGGAGGGGACGTCACGCTCTCTCACTTCAGAAATTTTGTGGCCGTTGAGGGCCAGCCACACGGCGATTCCCCCGGTGAAACAAATGCCCCCGGTGATCAGGCGCCGTTTCATTATGCTTCCGCCCATAGGTTAGTTCCTTTGTGAGATGGCTTCAGCCAACGGATCCACTAATGTTACCAGCTCCGCGATCATTTGGTCCTGCTGTGCAGGTGCCGGCTGAGCAAAAGTCTGGGCATAGAGGAATAGTTTCCCGTCGGGGGTCAGTCGGTACTTGTCGGGGTGGGTGCGGACGGCATCCAAAATGGCATCAATCTGTGCCTCGTTCAGGGTGCCAAATTTAAGTTCGTAGAAGTTTCGTCCACCGACAGCCAGAGAGGTCATTTTGGCTTGGGACAGGCACCGTTTCAACGTGGCAACACGGAAAAGGCGGGCCAGATCGTCAGGCAGTGGACCGAACCGGTCAATTGTCTCGCGTTTCAAACGCAGTAAATCTTCCTCGGTAGTGGCAGAGAAGAGTGACTTGTAAAGTGGCAGGCGGAGGTTTTCGGCTTCGATATAACTTGCCGGAATTAAAGCGGTAACCGGAAGCTTTATTTCCGTATCGATTTTTTCAACGACCTCCTGCCCGCGTAGCTCTGCAATCGCCGTTTCCAGCATATCCGTGTACAGCTCAAGGCCAATTTCGCTGATTTTGCCCGATTGGTCACCGCCAAGAAGGTTCCCGGCTCCACGGATTTCAAGGTCGTAGCTGGCAATCTGGAAGCCGGCTCCAAGTTCCTGATGAGCGCTCAAAACCTCGAGTCTTTTTTTGGCGTCATCGGTCAACGTGTCTTCCGCAGCAGTAAGGAAATAGGCGTAGGCCTGCATCGAAGACCGTCCCACCCGTCCGCGGATCTGGTAGAGTTGGGCCAATCCAAAATTTTCCGCACGATTGACGATCAGGGTATTTACGTTTGGCATGTCAATGCCGGACTCAATGATTGTCGTGCAAATCAGGACAGGAAATTTCTGCTCCATAAAATCAATAATGACTTCTTCAAGTTGATGCTCCTTCATTTGCCCATGGGCAGTCCGGACGTCGATGCCGGGTACGAGGCTCTTGATGAAAAGGCGCATTTCCTCGATGTCTTCAACACGGTTGTGCAGGAAGAAAACTTGTCCGCCACGGGCTACCTCATTCAAGATCGCGTCGCGGATGAGGCTCTCGTCAAAGCGGCAGATGTAGGTCTTTACTGACAGGCGCTCTTGCGGCGGAGTCGCAATGATTGAAATATCCCGAAGGCCAAGCATGGACATGTGAAGGGTTCGCGGAATTGGTGTCGCGGTCAGGGTCAGGACGTGCGCATTGGCCCGCAACTGTTTCAGCTTTTCTTTATGAACCACGCCAAAGCGTTGCTCTTCATCGATCACCAGCAATCCAAGTCGTTTTGGTTTTATGTCTTTGGACAGAAGGCGATGCGTTCCGACAAGAATATCGAGGTCGCCACGGGAGAGTGCATCAAGATTGGCCTTTGTCGTCTTTGCATCGACAAAGCGATTCACCTGGCCGACCTTTACACCATGGCGCGAAAGTCGATCGGAGAATGTCCTGAAGTGCTGGTAGCAAAGGATTGTCGTGGGCACCAGGATCAAAACCTGGTCTCCTTCCAAGACGGCTCTCATCGCAGCACGGAGGGCCACCTCAGTTTTTCCAAAGCCAACATCGCCACAAACCAGGCGGTCCATTGATTTTTCGCCGACGATATCAGCAAAAACATCATCGATGGCTTTTTGCTGGTCTTCAGTTTCCTCATAGGGAAATTCAGCTTCGAGTTTGAAGTAATCGTCTCCCGGGGGATTGTAGCGATGGGCCCCTGCAAGTTCGCGGGCAGCCTGGAGTTTAAGAAGCGATTCTGCCATATCTTTGATTTCTGACTTGATGCGGGATTTTTTCTTTTCCCAGACTTGGCTACCGAGGCGGTCCACCGTGCCACGTCCACCCTCACCGCCAGAGCTATAGCGCTGCAGGAGGTTCAGGCGATCCACCGGCATGTAGATCTTGTCGTTTCCGGAATATTCGAGCACTAGAAAATCATTGGTCAGGCCGGCAACGTTCATAGTCATCATGCCTGTGTAGCGGCCAATTCCGTGCTGCACGTGAACCACGAGATCGCCAGGTTTTAAGTCCCGAAACGAACTCAGGTAGTTTTGAAGCTTGGCAGATGGCGGCTTAGGCCTGCGTTTTTTTACCCCGAACATGGCATGTTCCGGCAGGACGAGCGTGTTGGTGTCTTGCAGCCAGACATGAGATTGCATATCGCCCAGGCCAAGGGCGATGCTGCCAGATTCCATCTTGCCGGCAAGGACATCGCGAAGCAGTGATTCTCGCCGTTGAGGGGCAAGTCCCCTGTGGCTCAGGAGGTTGGAAATCCGGTCGAGTTGTTCTTCATGGTGCGCCAGAATGGCCACAGACCCTTCCTCTTTTTTCAGAACCGAGCGGATGGCATCTACCCATTGGTCAAAAAGCTCGACCGGATTTTCCTTCGAAAAAACCGGCGAGCCTTCGAGGACCATGCGCGATTCAAAACGCAGGGTTATGGCCGCGGGATCAGAAAAAGGATTTCCAAATTCAATCAGTGATAAATTTTCAAAAGACATTTTTTCGAGGGGCGTAAAATGCTGCTCGGGCTCCATGGACGGGCGCTTGGCCTCGATGTCACGCTGCCACGCTTCAGCAATTTCTTCGAAAAAATCTTTGTACGATGAGTAGCAACTGCTACGTGGACGCGGGAAGACAAGAAGATCGTTTTGCTGAATGTAGTCAACGGCTGTGGCGCGCCGGTTTCGCCGCATCAGTGGAGCAAACATGTCAAAGCCCGATGGCCTTATACCCAAAGCAAAGCTTTGCATGATTCCGTCGCGGTCACTGGTCGCAACCGGCTGATCAACAAGGCAGTTGTAGAGGTCCTGAGTTTGTTCCCGTTTCTTGTTTACCGGTGTTGTGAATTCTGCGGTTGGACGGATGATCAAAGCGGTCATGGAACCAGTGGATTTTTGGTCCTTGGCATCAAAGTGACGCATGGAAACGATCGTATCGCCCAAGAATTCAAGGCGCGCAGGATTGTCCTCATTCGGTGGATAGATGTCGATGATGGCGCCGCGTGGTGCGTAGGTGCCCTCCTCCTCGACAGAATGAACCTTGCGGTAGCCAAGGTCTTCGAGCTTGCTAAAGAGTTCGTCTTGGTCGACCTCTTGATTGAGCTTTAACTCAACGGAGGCTTCGCGAAACTCTCCTGGCGAGATTGTTGATTGGGCAAGGGCCTGAAGGGTTGTGACGAGGATCGATGGGATATCTGTCCGCGCCAGCAGGTCCATTGCATAGACTCTCTGTCGACGGGACAAGTCCGGATTGATGTAGCGGTCTGCGCCCCAGCCCGAGAAATACGGCAGGACTGCCGCCCGAAGTGTGGGTGATGAACTCGCATCTCGCTTTGCATTGAGTGCTCCCACGGCCTGGTCCAGAAATTGGGACCACTGGCCGACGTCCTTAGATTCCGGCACGACCACGATCAGACGACGGTCTTTTGGATGCTGGCAAATAAGCCCAAGCACGGCCAGTTGGATCAAACTGTCCGATGCGCCCGTCACTTGAATGATGGGAGAATGCTGTGCCACGGCTTTGGCGTCAGAGGTGGGCGCAAGTCCCATTTCTGCATGCGTTAAAAACGAGTGAAGGCCGTAGACTGCGGTCAAACGTAATGTCCCTTGTTGATCTTTTCGAGGATGATCTTTTCTGCCATTTGCGGGTCGCGAGGATCAACTGAATAGAAGGCCTGCTGTTCGCATCGTCTCTTGTTGTTGATCAGCCAATGCAAAATCTCGGCAAGACCCTTGTTCTTTTTATCCTTGAAGAACGGATCGTTTGCGAGGGCGTCACGCGCCTTTTTTAGAGCCCGAATTTCATGGGGGTCTCTTTCATTCACCGGGTAGTCGTTGAGGTCATATTTTTTGATGTCCTGAGGCAACACTCCCAGAAACCGAACGTCTGGCGCTGAAAAATCCGAATTCCGGATCAATGATGCTGCGGACCCAGCCTTCAGCGTGCGGAAGATGTTTTGCATCGTATAAGCGTCAAGGTCGCCGAAAAAGTAGATTGGCACTGCCAGCTGATCTTGAATGCGTTTGACCCAGCCGCGCACGGCGTTAGAGGGAACGCCCTGGGCACCAACGACAATCGAGTTGTGGCGCTTTACGAAACCATTGGCGACCAAGGTGTTTGCAGTGCCCTCGGATTCCACGACAAGGCAGAAGTCGATTTTTTTCTTGGCCTTGAGCGTCAGGTTCTGCGGACGGTTTTTTGGTTGAAAGGGCGAAGTTCCAAGTTGGGAAAGGTCAATCACGGCCTCCGTGCCATCTGGCATCCGCTCGGTCACGATAAGATTTTGGCTGTAAGTCTGACCGCCGCGGTCGTTGGCAAAGCAGTTCATCTCTTCACGGTAGCATTCAAGCATTTCACAGATAAAATCCACGACGGAATCAGACTCGTCCTGATCTGTAAAATCCAGAGCCTTCAGATTTTTACTGTGTTTTACCTCACCCTTGCTGATGTAGTAGAGCTCGCGTTTGGTGTTGACGTTTCCGGTCTCGATGTTGCGCAGTAGAATTTCCAGCATAAACACGGCGCGCGACATTTTTTTGACAGAACTGACATTGAGCTCGGTCGAGACCCGTTTGGATCCCGGCGTGAGAAAGCCGACTTTGCTGTTGTAGATGGAATTATCGAGGGCGCATTTTGTCGCAGTAAGTTTGGGACGCCTGCCGCTCTCAAGATCTTTCAGCATTTTTTCGCACAGCTCAAGGCTGTGTTCGAGAATGACTTTGTCTTCTTTACTTTTGCGGTGGGGGTTGCCGCCAGTCGTGCGTGTGGCCATAGGTGACTCCTGTTACTTCTTGGCGGTTTTTTTAACCGGCTTGGCAGCGGGTTTTGTTTTGTTTTTAGCTGTGGTTTTTGTCTTGGAAGTCACGACGGCAATATCACCATCGGTGTCCTCTGCGATGGCGTCTCCGGCGGCTTCGGCCTCCGCAGCGGCGATTTTTTGCGCCTCGCGCGATTCCATCTCCATGTCTTCTTCGCGGAACATTTTGATCCTGTGGCGTTTTGCGTCCAAAGCATCGCTTTGCTCTCTTGCGACCTTGAGGGCCTTTTCGCTGTCAATGGCATCGCGACCCAAAAGTTTACGCAGGCCTTCTGTGGCGTCAACGCGGCGCTTTTCATCGGCTTTGGTCAGGCGAATGAGCCCGTCGATCAGGATCGGACCAAACTGCTCGATGTGGGCGATTTTCGTTTCGTGATCGTTGGCGCGGCTTTCGCGGTTGATGTGTCGGGATAGCTTCTGGCCGGCTTGCATCAATGCCCGCCGAATTTCCTCAACGAGTTCATCCGAGGCATCGATGGTTTCTTTGGATGCGTTCTTGAACTTGATGAAAGGGGAAACCATGCTGACTGCCACGATGTATGGACCCTGGGGCAGCGCGTCTCGTGGCTGCTTGATTCCATAGGAGCGCCAGTTGACGGTCGTGATTGCTTTCACGATGGCGCAGGCCGCCTTGTCAAACTGCAGGGGCACGCGGTTGGCAAAGCGAAGAACCTGAACTGATTCGTCGTTGTTTTCTCCGCGGCGGTCTTTCAAACGTGCAACAGCCACTTCAATCTGAACTGGCTTGAAGTCGCAGATGCAAGGTTTGCGGCTGATGACTGAAAAGAAATCTACGTCACCAAGGCGTTGGATGCTGAGTGACAGGGCTTCCTCACCAATGGACATGACCGACTGGGTCGAGGGTGGCTGGAGCTGGGCGTTTTGGATTGCCGCGTAAATTCCGCTCAGATCTTTTTCATTCAGTCCGTCGGCACTTTTGTCGAGAAGTGCCTTCGGGAGTTTTTGTCCTTTCCAGATCTCGGCGATTGACTTGTCGTTCAGGCGAGAGAAGCCTTGTTTTAGCCAATTTCCGGTTTTTATTTTCCCAAAGAGTCGGGCATGGGAAATGAATTCGCCGAGTTTCATGGTGTGCGGGTGTGGTTCGATGGCTTCCGGGATTTCTGGGACGTCCTTCGTGACCCGCTCAATCCTGGTCGTGCCGCTTTCAGGCAGCGTGTAGGTAATGCTCATGTGCGGGTTGACCAAGACATTGCCCCGCAAGTAGTTCACGAGACCAGCCTCACCGTTGAGTTGAACGCGGCCATCAATCAGAAATTCGACGGCAGTCCCCGAAGGGCGGTCCCAGTCGACTGTTTCTTTTTCACGGATGATGCCTTTGTTGTGTTTGATGTCGACTTCGACCAGGCACTTTACGGCCTTTTTCTGGCCCTTGGTTTTCGTGGTTACGGAGACACCTCTGGCCGTAGTTTGAATGGCCCATGTCGTTGCCGCCGAAATGCCGATGCCCTGTTGCCCGCGGGAGCAACGCCCCCGGCCAAATTTTGACGATGCCAGGTATTCGCCAAAGACCTTCGCAATGTCGCCGGGGTCTATCCCAGGCCCATTGTCCTCGACCCGTATCCGGATGCGGTCCGTGTTTTTCAGTGAGCCATTGCCGACTTTTTCCACGGAGACGTTCAAGTCGGGGGCGATGCCGTGGTCCTCACAGGCGTCGAGGGCGTTGTCCAGCGCCTCTTTGACGGTGGTCAAAACGGCCTTGGTCGGCGATGAAAAACCAACCTGCTGCAGGTTTTTGGAAAAATATTCAGCGGTGCTGCTGGTGGTGATTTGTCTGGTTGGCTTTGCCATAAAGTTCCTCGTACTCGTAAAATGCTTCCGACCCGGTACACTGGAATGAAGGTGGCGTGATTAGTGCGCCACCTTCAATGTCCGGGGGACGGGAGACTACCAAACCATGTTGGACCAAAAAACCGTTAATCTTGAAACTGATTTTACCCGCGATGCAAAGATAGCCTACCCGATTATTTGCGGAGCCATGTACCCCTGCAGCAATCCAGAGCTCGTTGCAGCCGCTTCCGAGGCGGGTGGAATCGGTATTATCCAACCGATATCATTGGTTTATGTGCACGGATGGGATTTTCGCGAAGGCGTCCGCCACATCCGTTCCTTGACCTCGAAACCCGTCGGGTTCAACCTTCTGATCGAAAAATCGTCCAAGCGCTATGAAGACCGGATGAAGGCCTGGTTGGATATCGCCCTAGAAGAAGGTGTTCGTTTTTTCATCACCGCCCTTGGCAATCCACGCTGGGTGGTTGACCGGGTGAAGCCCTTGGGTGGAGTCGTCTACCACGATGTCGTCAACCGGAAGTGGGCCGAGAAGGCCCTCGAGGGCGGAATCGACGGGCTCATCTGTGTGAACGATCGCGCCGGTGGGCACCTGGGCGCGGAAAGTCCCGAACGGCTCGTGGAGACGCTTCGTGATTTCGGCAAGCCCCTGATCTGTGCAGGAGGCATTGGCAACGAACAGGACTTCGCCAGGGCCCTTAAAATGGGTTACGCCGGGGTTCAGATGGGGACCCGGTTCATTGCTGTGACCGAATGCAAGACCCACCAGGACTACAAAGACGCGATTCTGAAGGCGACTTCCGCCGACATTGTGGCCACCGACAAGATCAGCGGCGTGCCAGTATCGGTCATCAATACGCCCTTTATCGCTCGTATGGGCCTTCGTGCTGGTCCGGTTGCGCGGTGGTTGCTCAAAAACTCGCGCACCAAGCACTGGATGCGCATGTTTTACACGTTGAAGTCGATCTGGCAGCTGAAGCGTTCTCTGCAAAAAGGTTCGGCCTACAAGGACTTTTGGCAGGCAGGAAAAAGCGTCGACGGCATCGATAAAATCGAGACTGCCGGCGCCATCATTGCGCGGTTCGTGGAGTTTGCAAAAAAGGGGTAGATGGTTTTGGGCCTAACCCCGACGAATGCGGCGCAAAGTCACGCCCAATGAACTTCAGCGTGATTTGTTCATCAGGGATTCAAGGCGATTGCCTGCCGCACGGCAGCGCAGCATTTGTTCGACCTTTTCAACAATGACGCTGCCGGCTTCGACCGCCGGAGTTCCCGCCTCGTAGATGTTTGACAGGACGGAATATTCGAACTGTATGTCAACGTTACCGCTAAACTTGGCCGCCTGAAGCTGATCGTCTTTATCAAGCAGATGATAAACCAGATAGGCAGACAAACTTCGTGAGGCAAGGGCGCTTCCGCCGGGCCTTTCCCCAATTAAAAGGATCACACAACGCGCGCCGAGAGCCTTGGCAATGGGCTCAGCTAGTTTCACCCGGCCGTATGGCGCAAGGATATGCCGGCCGAGCTTAAAGCCATGGGCCTTCAAACCTGAAAGGAGTACGGGGAAAATGTCCTCGAGATTGTGATGCACCGCATCGGCGCTGAGTCCATCGGAAACGACAATTTGAATATCGGTATGTTCTGGAGTCAACTGCACTGCATTTTCGCTGTCGATGGCAAGTCCCGGTTCGGCACCGAAATCCGGATGATTCAGATGACTAGCCTTGTCGAGGGCTTTGGTTTTTACGATGCGAAAGTCAGCGACGCTGCTTAAACGGGCGAGATCGAGTTCGCTTTGAATGGCCTCGCGTCCGACAGCTTGATGCCGACGAATTTCCCGAGTTATGTCATTCGTCGGTCGCGGCCCCGCATGGTCCTTGGGTAGAAAGCCGGGAACGCTCGGTGTTACCCGAAGTAGATCGTCGAGTTCTGCGTTTGATTGACAGAACATGCGCGGGTTACCCCAGTTTTCGCCGCGCACGAGATGGCCATCGGCATTACGCCGGAAGATTCCGCGATCCAACGCCCAAACAAGATAGTCGGGAGCAGGCTCCTTGTCGTAAATTTCGCGCAGGGTCTGGTTGTCGTGACCGCTCGTATCAAAATAGGCGAGCATGCGGTCCGTATTCAAACAAACGTCCATGAAAAAATTGGCGCCCGCTGCGGTCAGCATTTCAGTTGCCATCTGCTGGCCTTCGAGTCCGATTTTAGAATGGAGCGTGTAGCAGGGAGCCATTCCCATCGGCAGCCCAAGAAGCTTGCCCATGAAATGATCCTGCAGGTTGGCGGCGATCATTTCGAAGTTATCAAGGTGTGTTTCTGGTCCGATGAATCCAGTTACATTGTTGACCATGAAGGGATCGTAGCGCCGAGCAAGTCCGTAACACAGCGCTTCGGCGGTTGTCATGTCCATGCCGTTGTGTTTTCCGTAAGTAAATTCGCTGCCTTGCCCCGTCTCAAGATACATGAATTGCTTGGCCTCGGACCCCAAGGCACCTTTTTTCTGCATGGCCCCCCACGCGAGATCCAGCAGTTCCACCGAGATGTCAAATTCGGTGAGATTACTGCGTTCCGTTCCAGCAAGGCTTTGAAACATGATTTCAACCGGCGCGCCGCGTTCCAAACATGCCATCTGTGTTTTTAAATGCCCGAGCACGCAAATCTGTGTCGGTGCCTTTGTATGGCGGCGGATCTTGTCCAGATGAACGAGAATGGCAGAAATATTTTCGACGGTATCAACGGCCGGGTTGACCCCAATCAGGGCGTCCCCAGAGCCTACCGAAAGACCCAAGTAAGTCAGGCAGGTGATCCCGCGCAAATCATCGGTTGGGTGATTGGGTTGCAGGCGCGAGGCCAAGGTCTTGCGAAGCCCAATCCGGGTGCGTGCCTTGGTGATGTGTTCAATTTTTCGCGCAACGTAAATCAACTCATGGATGTCCATGATTTTTGCCAAGGCGGCAGCCATAACGCCGGTCAAGCCGCGGCCAATGCGTTTAATCGCAGCACCCTCGCTGCGAAGCAGGAGGTTTTTAACGTCACCAATACTAAGGGCCGCAATTTCGGCAAAGGCATCAGGGTCGATGGCGTAGTTGACCCGCATGACCGAATCGACCAGACCCGCATCGTCGGTCAACGGGCGATCAAAAAGATGTTGCACGGTCAATGAGGACAAAATGGTGCGCGCCGCCTCGCGTTCGACCTCCGATGGCGCCGCCAGTCCGGCATTGCGATCTCCGGCCTTGCTGATGTCGGCAGCACCGAGAAGTTTTTTGAGTCCAAGAAAGCTGTGCTCCAAACCGTTGAAGTTCAAACGATACCATTCGTCTGGTTTCGGCGTTGGAACCTGAATTTCCGCAAGGGGCGTCAATTTTATCATGAATGATTTCCTACATTCCGTAAAAGGAGACCGGAATAATCTGATGGGTGATCCTGCCGATGTTGACGAAGTTTGCGGCGCGCAGAGAAACTTCATCGATAACAACGAGACGGAATGGGTCGCGCCCCCAGGAGGTGATGAGTGCACCTAGGGATTTGCCGACATTTCCATTTAACAATAGCACTAGGGTCCTGTCGCGAGGATAGCCCGAATTCCGAAGTGCATTTGTAATAACTGTGCTGAACCTTTGAACCTCTTCAGCACCAGTTATCTTGCCATCGACTTGAATGGCGCAGCCGATGCTTGATTTTGCCGCAAGTTCCAGAAGTTTGATGATGGAGGCAGCGGTCGTGTCCGGAGAAATCCGCCCGACCACAGGTAAGTCCCTGAGGGGCAGGATTGATTCGTCTGGAAGGTAAACCGTAGTCCCGGAGACTTCGGTGTTGTAAAGGGCCAACCCAAAGGCAGTGGCCCGGCCCATGTTTTTTGGGACATGGTTTTTTAGCGAGGATGAAATCCAGTCGTCCGCAACGAGCTTAAGCGCCAAATCCCAACCCAGATCGCCAAAGGGTGTGACTGCAGCAGGTGATTCGCCTGCCATCGCCCGGTAAACCAGCTCACCGACACCACCCGAGACTGTGATGGTCACTGCCGCTTGGTTTGCCGTATTGAACAGATCAGGGGGCAGCGAAAAAGGGACCTGTTCGTGGAGTGCCTCGCAATCATTGCGATCAAGGGATTTTCCTGCGAGCGTCTGGTGGATCAGAGCCAGATAAAAATCAACGATGCTGTCGACCTCTGGCCTTGAAAGGCTGTCGCCAATACTTTTTGCCAATCCAAGATGGGAAAAAAGATGCTTCGCATAGGGTGACAGGGCCTCGATCCGGTAGGTGCCTGGCGTCACTCGCACATGGCGCGCACCGACAAATAAACAACCCGTACCGCGAACTTCGCCGTTCACGCCAAAAGCCATGTTGGTGGTGCCACCGCCAATGTCCAGGTTGATGATGGCCTGGTCAGTAAGCTCTCGGGACAATTCTCGTGCACTTCCCATAAATGCCAGCCAGGATTCAAGAGATGGATCGTTGGCCGTTGCAACCACCGCATCGCCAATGCGTGCGCGAATCAGGGATGCAATCGCACTGGCATTTTCTTTTTGGGCTGCAAGGCCAGTGATAATGGCGCCTCCGGCCGAGGCATCTTCTGGGTGGATGTTCGCGGCCACGAGCCAGGCGTCGATGTACCCGGCAAGTGCGGCTTCATCGATGCGGTCGCCAACGTAGGGTGTGTATCTTGGTTCAGCGGCAAAAAACACTACGGGCGAGGCATATTCCATCACGCCCGTGATCCCATTCTTTACGACCTTTGCGCGCGCAAACACGGCGCTGCTCGTGGTCGTTCCGAAATCGAATCCTGCCATGATGATCATTGGTGCTCAGGCCTTTGGCGGTTCATGGTCAGCGACGGTAGAGGTGTCGTTCGGATTGAGGTTGGGATCATCTAGGCTTGTTTCAGTCAGCGCCTCGTCAATGGTCCGGCGCTGGTCGAAGACAAAGCAACTGCCCTGGTAGAGGGACTTGCCACTTGGTGTCCCATCCGCATTTTTGTGATGCTTAAGGTATTTGATGATGCCGCCATCGATTTGGAACACGTTTTTGAAACCGCGGGCGTTTGCCCAAGGGACCGCCTTTTCGCAGCGGATTCCGCCGGTGCAGAAAAAAACGTAAGTCTGGTCTTGATCTTCGCCAAAGCGGTTTAGAAAAGCCTCGGGGAAATCCTTGAAGCGCTTGAGACCCAGGTCAACAGCCCCTTCGAAGTGGCCGCATTCGTATTCGTAGTCGTTGCGGGTATCGACCAAGACCACGTTTTTGCCTTTCTCGGTCATGAAAAGATCAAATTCGGCAGGGCTCAGGCGTGGGGCTGCGAGAATCTCGTTGATGTCCGGGTCGTCTTCGCCAGCGAACGTCACCACTGATTTTTTTACTTTAACTTCCAGCCACTTGTAGGGAAGGCTTGTGCCCGTGGTCCATTTTGCTTCGAGGTTGCTCAAGCCGGGGTGGATCACCCCCAAGGAGGTAATAAATTTGGCCAGGGATTCGGGGCAGGTGCCAGCCAAGCCAGCGTTGATGCCTTCATGACCGAGCAAAACGGTGCCACTCAGGCCAAGGGCACTGGCTCCTGCTTCAATAGCAGCTTTGACCTCCGCCGGGTTTTCCAGGCGGACAAACCGGTAAAAATTGGCGATGGTAATCATGGGCTGAGTCCCCCTTCCGAGGCCATTCGGGGGGAAAACTCCCCGTCAGCCGCCACATACCGCGGTTGCGCCAATAGTTCTAGTCCGTTATGACATGAGAGTCGTCGTTCGCGCCCCGCCATCGAATATGGGGCGGGGGCTGAGTCCACACCGCTGTTGCAGGAGTCCCTTGTGAATCTGTCGATTTTCGGAAACGTCGGAATTTACTATCTGGTCAAATGGTTCCATTTCATTTTCGGGATCATTTGGATCGGTCATCTTTACTACTTTAATTTCACCCAGATGCCGTCTTTTGCCGAGATGGATGGGCCGACCAAGTCCAACAACATTCAAAAGCTCGTGCCCCGTGCCCTCTGGTGGTTTCGTTGGGGCGCCATGTTTACCTTTATTACCGGCGTGATCATGCTCGGCATGTACGGCCACATGAACGGCCACGAGGTTTACAAGACGTCTTGGGGCGTAAACATCATGACCGGATCGGCCTTGGGCACCCTGATGTTCCTGAATGTCTGGCTGGTGATCTGGCCCGCGCAGCAAGTCGTGATTGCTTCGACCACCGCCGTGGCCAAGGGGCAGCCGGCATTACCTGAGGCAGCCGCAGCCGGTGCTCGCGCCATGCTGGCATCACGCACGAACACCCTGTTTTCTATTCCAATGCTCTTTTTCATGGGTGCCGCATCGCATTTACCCCTTCAGGTCGGCCCTGACGCAAGCCTCGGCTTGCTGACGTTGGTTTTGGCACTGGTTCTTGGCGCGATCGAATGGAATGCAGTCAAGGGCTCAAAGCTTGGCCCATTGGCAACAGTCAAGGGCGTGATTCATGTTGGTGTTGTTCTGACCGTGGTGTTGTACCTCCTGGTCGAGGTCATGGTGCGTGTCTGATCGCCGATTTATTTTAGCAGTTTTGACAGCGGTGGTTGGCCTTGCGGCTGGCTGCCGCTGTTCTTCGTCGAATCCGACTTCGGCATCTGTTTCGATTCCGCCTTCGAGCCCAAACTCGATTTCGACTCTGATTTCCCGCGGAAAATCTGTTTACGCAGGAAATTGCATCGCCTGCCACAATCCAAATCCAAAATTGGCTGGAACCGTCGGCCCGGAAATTTATGGAAGTTCTATCGAGCTCCTCGAGGTAAAACTGGTAAAGGGGACCTACCCCGAGGGTTATAAACCCAAGCGCCCCGGTGCGGGGATGCCTGTTTTTCCACATCTCGCCGGCGATATCGCGGCCCTTCACGCTTTCTTGAACGCGCCCTGAATTCAACCTGTCTACTTACGATTCGGCGTAGCAGTTAGAGTAAAGCTGCAAGGTCGATCAGAACGCGCTCGCTCAGAAGCAGACGTGTTCTGTTTATTTGAAGCGCGTCGTTGGCGGCGGGAAGTTGGTCGGATGGATACGTCCGCTTGATTGACTGGCTTTTGGACGTCAAGGTCATGGTTGGTACGCCGGCGTCGTGGCGCAGAAGGATATCAATGCAGTCTTTGGGAGAGGGGAGAGGATTCTTCGGCTGCGCCTCAGAATGACGGGGCTGCTCAGGATGACGGGGCTGCTCAGAATGACGGGGCTGAGCCTCACGAGGGAGGAATTCGGAAGTCAAAGAAAACGGAATTCCCAGGGGGCGCAGCAATTCTGCAAGACGCCCGGCGAGGATGCCGGCCGTGATGGAGTCATGCAGCGTGATGTTCATGGCGGTGCGGTTTGTGCTTAAATTGGCCTTCAGCGCCATCAGTGGGTCAGCGCCGCCGCGCGCAATGCAAACAGGATCGAGAGCCTTGTCGAGTCGATCTAAAAACGGCCGGGATTTTACTTCGTGGCCTTTTGGTACCCATACTTTCACATGAACGATTGGAGCCGAGGCGCGGTAGCCAAGCAGGAGTTGGCTGCCTTTCATGATGGTTTCCACTTGCTCGGCGAGGGTGGATTCGGGAACCCCAAGGCACGCCCAAGTGTGCAGTCCTGGTTTTCCACTTTCTAACGCGAGATCCTGGAATTCTTTTTGAAGGTGATCATTCCAAATGCCCTGCAGTTCTCGCGGTGGTCCGGGAAGGACCGTAATCTGTGCGTTGCGGACGGTTAGGGAGAATCCGTTGGCAGAACCCTGCGAATTCAGAAGGATGCGCGAGCCTTGCGGGAAAAAGCATTGTTGACGGTTTGATTCTGGGGCCGCGCGCCCCATGTTCTGAAACCGTTCGGCAATCCGGTCCCACGATGGCTGGTCAAAGAAAGTTTTTAACTCCGCCCATTCTGTGATGACGTCACGGGTAAAATCGTCCGTCGTTGGCCCGAGTCCGCCGATGGTCAAAATAAAATTGGCGCGGGCCGTGGCAAAGTCGAGGGCATCCGAAATGGCCGTGCGTTCGTCGGGGACTGCCAGATGCAAGAGCACTTCAATGCCGCAGGCGTCGAGGTTCGCGGCAAGCCAGGAGGCGTTGGTGTTGAGGATCTCGCCGCTGGCGACTTCACTGCCAATGGCGATTATGGCTACCTTTGGTGTCATGTGGGGCTGTCGAGCTCCGGTTTGGCATCGCGGGTTAAAAGGCCCATGACGGCTTGGGCGATTGGACGGGATTCATAGAGAACCTGATAGGCGGCCTCAGTGATCGGGGCATCGACGCCAAGCCTGTGGGCGAGGTCGCGGGCGGCCAGGGTGGTGGCGTAGCCCTCAGAAACGGAGCCAAGGCTGTCGAGAATGGCCTGGATCCTTTCGCCCCGGCCCAGGCGAAGGCCCACTTGGAAGTTACGACTTTTTTCAGACGTGCAGGTCAGGAACAGGTCGCCGACTCCGGCGAGGCCCTCAAAAGTCATCGGGTTTGCGCCCATGGCAACCCCGATGCGGCGCATTTCGGCCAGCCCACGGGTGATCAAGGCAGCACGCGAATTCATTTGAAAGCCAAGCCCAACAGCGGCTCCTGCCGCGATGGCAATCACATTCTTTAAAGCGCCGGCAAGCTCGACGCCGATTGGATCATCGCTCGTGTAGACACGGAATTGCGGTGCGTGGAAAAGGGTCTGTACCAGTTGGGCGCGCGACGCATCGTGGCTCGCAGCCACGACGGCCGTTGGTTGATGGGTCGCGACTTCGGAAGCAAAGCTGGGACCTGATAGAAAGACCGCTTTTTTTCCAGCATCACTGCCCAATAAATCCGCAATGATGGCCCCGGGCAGGCGGGTGGTCGATATTTCGATTCCTTTGACGGCACAAATCACGACGTGATCTGGAGAGATACCAAAATCTGCTAATTTTTTAAGCACCTGGGACAGGGCTTGCGCGGCAGTTGCCAGGACGATGATGCGATGTTCGGCGAGCAAGTCATCAGTGATGTTGTTGATCGCGCCAATTCGCGGTGATAAGGTAAGCGCGTTCAAGTATTTGGGATTTTTCCGGTTTTGGTTGATGCCGGCAGCGATTTCAGGCGATCTTGCCCAAAGCGTCACGTGGTGGCCTTTTTCAGCAAGGTGCTGGGCCAGGCAGGTTCCGAAATTGCCTGCGCCCAAGACCAGAATGCGGTCGCCGGTTACAGAAGTGGCCATCAAGTTCTCCTTCAAGGTAGAAGGTTATGAATCCATATATACCAGTAATCGTCGTTTTAATCTTTGGTGTTGTCCTAGGCGGGATTCTTTCCGGCCTTGCGGCCTTTTTGGGTCCAAAGAAGTACTCCAGGGAAAAGATGGATCCCTACGAGTGCGGGGTGCCGAAGGTCACGGCTGGCTCGGAAAAAATGAGCGTCAAGTTCTACCTGACCGCAATCCTTTTCATCCTGTTCGATATTGAGACGGTTTTCCTTTATTTGTGGGCCCGCACATTCAAAGAGTTGGGATGGCTGGGCATCATCGAAATTGCAGTATTCGTTTTAATCCTTGTGGTTGGTTACATCTACGTTGTCAGGCGCGGTGCGCTGGAGTGGGATTGATCGGATGGGAATGAATCTTGGTATAGACTTTTCGTCACTTCTACAGTGGAACGACTTCACGGTTGATCTGGCGGCCTTTGCTGTGAAGTTTGCCATCCTTGTCGGTGGCTTGCTCCAGTTGCCGCCGCTTCTCGTTTGGATCGAGCGCCGGGTGCCGGCATTGATGCAGCGACGCAGGGGTCCCAACCGGGTCGGGATTTTCAAGTGGCGCCTCTACGGCCTCCTTCAGTCCTTGGCCGATACGGTTAAGCTGATTTTTAAAGAAGAAGTCGTCCCCGATGGTGCGCACAAGGTCTTCTACCATCTTGCCCCGGTATTTTGTGTGTTTCCGGCCTTCCTCGTGGCGTGCGCCATTCCTTATGGCCCTGACTTGGCCATTTATGGTTACAAGATCCCCTTAAGCGTCGTGCGGATGGACGTCGGCTTTTTATTTATTTTTGCAATTTCGAGTTTAGCTGTTTACGGCGTCGCTCTGGCTGGTTGGGCCAGTAACAATAAGTATTCGCTGATGGGCTCATTACGCGCCTCAGCTCAAATGATCAGCTATGAGATTCCTCTCGGAATGTCCCTCATCCCGATTGTTTTAATCTACGGGACTTTGGATTTAGGCAAGATCGTGGAGGCCCAGAACTCGTTCTTTCAGTGGGGGGTGTTTACCGCGCCCGTGTCTTTACTGATTTTCGTGATTTGCATGTTCGCCGAAACCAACCGGGCTCCCTTCGATCTGGCTGAAGCCGAGGGCGAACTGGTGGCTGGTTTTCACACGGAATACAACTCAGCAAAATTCGCGGCGTTTTTCTTGGGCGAATACGTATCGATGTTCGTCCTGTCTTGTCTGGCCTCGACCGTGTTCTTTGGTGGCTGGCAGGTGCCTTTTGTTTCCTATGACGCCCTAGTGACCATGCTGGGCTCACCCAACTTCGTGGCCCCGATCGGCATTTTGATGCTGCTCCTCAAGGCCGCTTTTTTCATGTGGGTTTATATCTGGGTCCGCTGGACATTGCCCCGGTTCCGGTACGACCAGTTAATGTCTCTTGGATGGAAATTTATGCTGCCGATCGGGTTGGCCAATGTGGTCGTCACCGCTATCGTGCTGGCTGTGTTGAGGTTCAAATAGTGGAAGCGCTGTACTTTGTTCCGGAAATGCTTTTTTACGTCATCTCCGGGCTGATCCTGTTGTCGTCTATCATGGTCGTTGCGGCACGCAATCCAGTGACAAGTGCCATCTTTCTGGTGGTCGATTTGTTTTTCGTTGCAGCACTCTATGCGCAGCTTGATGCTCATTTTACCGCCGCGATTCAGGTTCTGGTCTATGCCGGGGCGATTGTGGTGTTGTTTGTCTTTGTGATCATGATCCTCAACTTGAAGCCTGACGCACTTCGCGGGATTCGATTTTCCCTCGGTGAGGCTCTGGTGCTTTTGATTACACTAGCCGGGTTCGTCATCGTCGGGTCGGAACTGGCGCGCACGGCACCTGATCTCACAACACCGGGAAATCTTGGTAGCGCAGCAATTGAAATGGCGGGCGGTAATACCTATGTCGTTGCAATGCGGATGTTTACGGCGTTCCTCTGGCCCTTTGAAATGGCTTCTGTCCTGATCCTTCTTGCAATCGTTGCCTGTGTCATGATTGCCAAAAAGGACAAGAGGGTAACAAAATCATGATCCCTGTTGAAAACTACTTTGTCCTTTCATCTCTCGTGTTCCTGTGCGGTCTGGCAGGCGTGATGTTCCGCCGGAATCTCATCATGGTCCTCATGTCCATTGAACTCATGCTCAACGCGGTGAACATAATCTTCGTGGCGGCATCGCGTCATTTGGCGCAGGTGGACGGACAGATCATGGTCCTTTTCGTAATCACGGTGGCAGCATGTGAGGCCGCCGTTGGTTTGGCGATGGTGATTGCCCTGTTCCGTCGTTACGGCACTGTAAATACTGAATTCCTACGCCTGTTGCGCGGCTGAAACAGCCCCCGAGGAGATGCTGCAAATGATCTGGTTGATGATTCTTTTCCCGTTGCTTGGCGCATTCATCAACGGTCTTGTTCTGCGCAAGGCCTCAAAATCCGTGTCCCATGCCGTGGCTGTTGGTGCGATGCTGGCATCGTTTGCGTGCGCCGCGGCTACCTTCTGGCAGCTGATGGGATCGGGTGGTGATGCCAAGGTTATCCAGGGATTTCCGTGGATATCCGCAGGCGGCTTTTCAGCCCCTTTCAACCTGATTCTTGACCGCCTTTCCGGGCTCATGATTTTAATTGTCACTGGCATTGGATCCCTGATCCATATCTACGCCGGCGGCTACATGCATGAAGAGAAGAGCACGAGCCGGTTCTTTTCATACCTGAATCTTTTTGTATTCATGATGCTCCTCCTCGTGCTGGGCGATAACATGTTGGTCATGTTTGTTGGTTGGGAGGGTGTTGGCCTCTGCAGCTACCTGCTCATTGGATACTGGTTCGAAGACGATGCGAACGCCGCAGCAGGGATGAAGGCTTTCATTGTGAACCGGATTGGTGACATTGGATTTCTTGTCGCCATTTTTCTGACCTTCAAGCACTTCGGCACGGTTTCGTTCAGTGAACTGCGTGACATGGTTGGCAGCGGAACTTTAGATGCGATCAAGGTCGGCGCTGTCGGCTGGATTACGATTTGCCTGTTCATCGGTGCCTGTGGCAAGTCGGCCCAATTGCCCTTGTTTGTCTGGTTGCCCGATGCCATGGCTGGCCCAACGCCGGTTTCAGCTTTGATCCACGCAGCGACAATGGTTACGGCCGGAATCTACATGATGACTCGTGTAAATTTTCTCTTCTATTTGGCTCCGTCAACCATGACCGCTGTAGCCGTCATTGGTGGCCTTACCGCTTTTTTCGCTGCCACCATCGCCCTCGTTCAAAATGACATCAAAAAGGTACTGGCATACTCAACCGTGAGCCAGCTCGGATATATGGTGATGGCGTGCGGTGTTGGTGCCTTCGACGCCGGTGTCTTTCATCTTCTGACCCACGCTTGCTTCAAGGCCTTGTTGTTCCTTGGCGCAGGAAGCGTCATCGTCGCCATGCACCACAAACAGGACATGCGGGAGATGGGTGGCCTGTCAAAGTACATGCCCGTCACCCACGCCGTCTTTCTGGTCGGGGTTCTTGCCATCATCGGATTTCCGGGTTTGGCCGGATTTTTCTCCAAAGATGAGATCCTTTGGAAGGCATTCACTGGGGGCGGACCCGCACTTTGGATTGTCGGAACAGTGACCGCTGGGATGACGGCGTTTTACATGGTTCGTTTGCTTTGCATGACTTTCTACGGTCCAAATCGAAGCGACCATCACACCAGGGAGCACCTCCACGAGACTCCGGTTATGATGTGGGCACCCCTGGTTATCCTTGCCCTGCTTAGTGCCACGGTTGGCTACCTCGGTGTGCCCGAAGTTCTGGGTGGTCATAATATTTTTCATCACTACTTGGATCCAGTATTGATGATTCCGGCCCAAGTTTCAGAAAATTGGGCATTCCTGTCGGCCCATCATGAGCACTCACTGGAATTAGGGCTGATGGCAGCATCTGTCGGCGTGATGTTTATTGCGTCTGGTCTGGCAGTTGCTCTTTATGCAAAGGGGCCGGCTCCTGTTCTCGCCACATGGGCCAACAGCTTCCGCCGTACCTACGATGTCTTGTCCAACAAGTATTATGTCGACGAATTCTACGACGCATGGATTGTGCGGCCACTGCATGACATGTCGGAGTTTCTTTGGGCAATTTTTGATGTCGTGTTGATTGACGGCATCGTTAACGGGGTTGGTCAGGTGTGCGCTCTCGCCGGTGGACTTGCCAGTTTCCGGATGACTGGAAGCGTCCATCGTCACAGCATGGTTTTGGTCCTGGGCTTAGTTGTACTCCTATTTATTTTGGTAGTTTAACGCGGTTGCGGCTTGTGATTGCAGGCGGCGATTGCATTTTAGGTGCAGGTCTTTAGATGGAATTTTTCAACTCGCATGTTTTGAGCATCATGACGTTTCTTCCACTCATGGTGGCAGCAGTAATTTTTATCGTACCAGATGATAAATTTGCTCGTGTTGCAGCCCTCGGCGGATCAATCCTCACCTTTTTTGTCAGCCTTCACGTATGGCACTACTTCAATTCTGGTTCGGCAAAGATCCAGTTTGTTGAAAGTTATGTGTGGATGCCTGAGTTTGGAATCAGGGCTATTTTTGGTGTCGACGGGATCAGTCTTTTGCTGGTGATGCTCACCACTGCCCTGACACCACTGGTGATACTGAGCCTTTGGAACAGTCATGTTGCAAATTTGCGTTATTTTTTCGGCGCGCTGCTGGCTCTGCAAACCGGCATGCTGGGCGCGCTGGTCGCCCTCGACCTGGTTTTCTTTTACGTATTTTGGGAAGTCATGCTGATCCCGATGTATTTTATCATCGGAATTTGGGGTGGGGCCCGCCGTATCTACGCAACGACCAAGTTTATCCTTTATACGGTGGTCGGTTCGCTTTTGATGCTTGCTGCGGCAATCGTCCTTTACATCAGCTACCACAGGCAAACAGGCATTTACTCCACGAGCATTCTGGACCTGTACAATGCGTCCCTTGATCCCACGACCCAACTCTGGTTGTTCGGTTGTTTTGCCCTGGCCTTTGCCATCAAGGTTCCGATGTGGCCCTTTCATACTTGGTTGCCCGACGCCCATGTCGAGGCCCCAACAGCTGGTTCCGTCATCCTGGCAGGCGTGCTGCTAAAAATGGGAACCTATGGTTTCCTGCGTTTTGCGATTCCCATGTTTCCCCTGGCAGTCAAATCCTTTGCTCCCATTCTGGTTTTCCTTGGTGTGGTCGGGATCATCTACGGAGCCCTGACAGCTTGGGTTCAACAAGATGCCAAGAAGCTGGTTGCTTACTCCTCGGTTTCGCACCTTGGATTTGTCGTTGTTGGTTCCGTAGCCCTGCTGGCTGATGGGAGCCTTTCTGTCGAGGCGTTGACCGGCGCCCTTTACCAGATGATCAATCACGGGGTTTCCACCGGCGCATTATTCTTTCTAGTTGGTGTCATTTATGAACGCCGGCATACCCGTATGCTCGCCGACTTTGGGGGGCTCGCCTCGGTGATGCCCTGGTTCGCTGTGATTTTGATTATTGCGACACTTGGCTCAGTAGGCCTACCGGGAACAGGTGGTTTTGTTGGAGAGTTTTTGATCCTCCTCGGAACCTACCAGTCGTCTCCAGTTGCCGCAGTGATGAGCGCCACCGGCGTGCTGCTGGGAGCGATTTACATGCTGACCCTCTGCCGCAAACTTTTGTTTGGCCCGGTGACACACGAGGAAAATAAAAAGCTGAAGGATCTTTCCCCGCTGGAATTTAGCTATCTGGTTCCATTGGCCTTGCTCGTGATTATCATGGGCGTGTTTCCAGAATTTTTCCTGGCGAAGTCCAAAGCATCAATTGAACACCTTGCAAAGAATTATCGCAGCTATAGCCTTGCGATTGATTCCCACTGATTTTTGAAGAGAGGTTCCCAGTGTTCAGTTTTCCGGAAATCACGTCAGCATTTTATTACACCGCTGCGCCAGTCTTGATCCTTGTTGCGGGCAGCATGATTGCTCTGCTGCAAGGCGTTTCAACGGGGTATTCTTCCCGGCGCGCGATTGAGACTGTGGCATGGATAACTACGTTTGCTGCGATTGTGGCGGCCGCGGCTATGCCTACTGAGCATGCAGACTATCTTGCGGGCGGTCTCCTTAGCGGTACATTGGCGAGGGTAGGTCAATTGGCGATCCTCATGATTTCCGCAGCAGTCATGATGATGATGCGCGAACATCATACGGCCCAAAGTTTTTTCCGTGGTGAGGTCATCAGCATATTTTTGATGTTGATCTCGGGCATGTTGGTCTTGGTGTCGAGTGATGATCTTGTCACTCTGTTTGTCGGGTTGGAATTGGCATCGATTGGGCTTTATGTGATTTTAGGCTACGTCCAGCCAAACCGGCGAAGCCAAGAGGGGGCAATCAAGTATTTCATTCTTGGTTCTGTCGCGGCAGCTATTTTGCTTTTTGGATTCGCACTTCTTTACGCCTCGTGCGGGACGATGCGTCTCAGTGGCATTGTTGCAGCTCTTCCGCCAATTGCTGGCCATGGATGGGTACACCTTGGAGCGTTGCTGACATTAGTAGGGCTTGGCTTCAAGTTGGCACTCGTGCCTTTCCACATGTGGGCACCGGATGCTTACGAATCTGCCCCCACTGGAATTACCGCTTTCATGGCAACAACAGTGAAGGTCATGATCTTGACGGTTGCGCTCCGTTTGTTTGCCGGCGCCTTCTCGAGTTTGAGTGATGTCTGGTACCCGGCGCTTATCATCCTGGCGGTTCTTTCTGTGATCGCGGGCAACATCATGGCCCTCGTCCAGTCGAACCTGAAGCGCATGCTCGCCTATTCCTCTATTGCGCACAGTGGCTACATGGCAGTCGCTATTTGTGCCCTTTCAGCAACCGATACCAGCCTGCCGGTCAGGGCAATTCTGTTCTATCTCCTGACCTACGTCATCGTTTCGCTCGGTGCCTTTGCTGTGGTCATGTCCTTGGAAACTCCGGACAATGATCAGCTGACTATTGACGACCTGTCTGGATTGGCAAAAAAACGGCCCGGGTTGGCCTTCGCCATGACAGTATTTATGCTTAGCTTTGGAGGTATGCCTCCAACTGCGGGTTTCATTGGAAAGTTTTTCGTCTTTAACGCAGCCCTGAACAACCATCTGTACGGGCTTGTATTCGTCGGCATCATCGGCAGCACGATTTCCCTGTTCTATTACCTTCGGCTCGTGGTCCGCATGTACATGGCACAGCCTGTCGCGCCGTTTGGTGCCGTCAACACGGCCAACGGACGGTTCAGTCTGACCAACTTGGTTCTTGGTTTTGCGGTCGTGAGTACGCTCCTTCTTGGAACCGTTCTCCCGGCGGAGATCATGGACCGCTTGGCTGGATCGGCAACCGAGGTTGCCCGGAAATAAGCCTGGAGGAAGTGTGAGGCCTTTGCTGTTTCACTTTCTTGGCATTCCCGTGCCTGCTTGGCATTTCTTCTTTGCGGTCGCCGCTTTGGCGGCCTTTTTTTTGTTTCGTAGCGCCATGTGTAAGTCACACAGCGGGATTTCCAAGAAGTCACTGAGCGTCATTTTCTCGGCAGGTTATTTTGGCGTCATCGTTGGCGCGATGGTCTGGTCCAAAGTGATTGAGGGATCCGGATTATACCCCGCCGGCTTGCCGGCGCACTTTGCGATGTCATCTTCCGGTGGAATTATTGGCGGCGCGATCTGCGCATCCATCGCAGCCAGTTTTTTTCGTATTCCGATTGCGATCGTAGGTGACGCGGCAGCGGCCCCTGTACTCTTGGCGTTTGCGATTGGGCGGATTGGATGTTTTTTGAATGGTGACGACTATGGTGTCGCCGTTTTGCCAGACCTGAGGTGGCTGGGAGTGATTTTTCCGAACCTTCATGACGGCGGAGTTCTACGTCACCCAGTCCAATTGTATGAGTCGGCAGGCTGTCTTGTCGGTATCGTCTTGAGTTTGGCTGTTAGATCAAAGGCGACTTTACGAGGTCAGCCTTTAGAAGCCGGGGTGATCGGGAGCTTAACGCTGATCTGGTATGCTACCTTGAGATTTATGTTGGAGGATCTGCGGGATGATTGGCGCGGATTGCCTGCACACTTTTCTGAAGTATTTTTGTTTTCTCCCCCTCAAGTCCTGGCGTTGGCGATGTTCGCGCTGGGAATATTTTTTTTATTAAGGCTGAAGGTCAATGAATAGCGGAATGGCTCTCAGTTTAATCACGGCTTTCATGTGGGGGATCCTGCCAGTTGCACTTAAGCGCGTTCTGCAGCATTTGGATCCTGTTACGATCACGTGGGTCCGTCTGGTGTTCGCGACGGTATTTGTCGGCAGCTACTATGTTTGGTCTGGCAAATGGCCTGCTCCGGCAAAATTCACACGACGAAACGTGATATGGCTTTCAGGGGTGGCTGTTTCCATGGCAGCCAATTATTGGTTGTTCCTTGCGGGCCTTCATCTTGTGTCTCCGCCCGTCGCGCAATTGACCATTCAGACTGGGCCACTTTTTCTGGCACTTGGTAGCTGGTATTTTTTTTCGGAGAAACTTCGACGGAGGCAGCTCGCTGGTTTCGCTGTGATGCTTTTGGGCTTTTGGTTTTTTTATTCAGGAAATTTGGGAGCCGGCATGGGGCCTCCAAATTCAGCGGCAGAATTTACAGGAGTCATCCTCGTAGTTTTAGCCGCCATAGCCTGGACGATTTACGCCCTGATTCAAAAACTTTTGGGAGCTCATTTCCCAAGTTCCTTCATTCTGCTGGCAGGTTATGCAGGCGCCGGCATTTTTCTTGGGCCGGTGTCGTCCCCAGGAACAACAGCGAGCTTAAGTCCGTCTCAGGGTTGGTACCTTCTTTTTTGTTGTGTGAACACCGTCGTCGCCTACGGTTGCTTTGCTGAAGCAGTCCGGCGATGGGAGGCTCCGCGGGTCAGCGCAATCCTCGCCATCACTCCGATTATCACGTTCGCGGCATCCATGGTGGAGGCACAGATTTTTCATGGTGAAATTCCTGCCGCCTTGATCGCGAGCTCTACTCAATTACTTGGCGCAGGGCTCGTCGTTGGGGGCTCGATGGCAGCTTCTTTGGGTTCAGGTGGCCAGTTCAAAAAGAAGGGGCGAGAGAAGCCTCTCGCCCCTTGAGGGTGCATCAGTCGTGACCAAGTGTCGGAGTCGTCGGAGGCTGTTTGGTTGCCTCAATTGCAGAGAGAGAAGTTTTGCCGATGACGTAAACCGTCTTTGCTGCATTGGCCTCGGTTTGGGTCAGAATCCATGACTCTGGTGTTCCCTTCTTTTCCCAGATGTTGATCTCCAACGCCGGCACACTGCCGTCAAAAGAGATCTTCAAGGTATGGGCTGGGGGCGTTTCCCGCGAGTCGGTGACGATCTTATCTTTTAGCCCCAGAACCTCCGTGGCCTTTGCAAACTCAAGGTCAACCAAAAGAGAACGGATTTGGGGGACGCCCTTTGTGGCATCGTCGGCGCTGAACCAATCTCCGTTTTGCTTTTTGAAAACCTTGCCATCGAGGGTGACTTCGTTGGCCTTGTCGCCGCTAAAACTGAAGATCTTCCGGTCTCGAAAGTCTGATGCGGTTTTCGCCAGCTTCCCCTTGATGTCATCATTTAGCTCTGCAATCGCCTCTGCGCCGCCTAGCCAAGCTTGGATTTTTTTATCCTTCTCGATGAATTTCAGGTTAGTCACGGGATCATCAGCGGATTTCAATCGGACTTCAGCTAGAACTTTACCGTTGAAGGCCTTTTTTAACTTCTCATCAGGATTGTCAAAAAAGGCGGTGGCGTTGGCCCGGCCAATGTCATCCAGAAAGACCCTGACGGCAGTTTGATCTGCAGGCAAAACCTCTGGGCGAACAATGGAGAACACATTGTCTTTCTTCTCGATCTTCAAGGCAGGGTGGCCCGGTCGAATCAGCTCGATCTGTGAAACCTTCGTCGAGTCGACTGACAGGACCGCCTTGTCCCGGAAATCATGAAGAGACTTTCCGGTCGAAACAGCAAGATGTTGGCTGCCGACATGAACCTTTCCGGAGCCCTCGATCATCGCATATACGGAGTATCCAACCGGAGCGTTTGTCCCAACCAGAAGGGTCGTAGAACCCTTTTCGGTTTTCAGCTGAATCACCCGCCTTGGCTTGTCCAGGCCGAAGCTCGCAAGGTCCGGGTCGGACTCACTGACGACCTTTTCGTATTTGTAATCCCGCAAGGTTGTTAACAGGTTATCCACAGCAGGTTGATCAGCCAGAACCTTTATCGGACGGGTGATGCGCCATTTCCCGAGGGATCTCTCCATTGAGATGTCCACAGGTTCCTTGGGTTCTTTGTTGGAGAACTCAATACCTATGATTTTATCGACTTCTAAGGAAAGAAGAAGATTCTCAGTTTCCTTCTTCTTGTCGTCACGTTTGGTTTGCCATTCATCCCACGTTGCAAGGCCACCAAGAGCTAATAAGACTGTCGCTAGAATTCCGGCGGTTCTCATTTGATTGCTGGTTCTCACGCCTGCCGCCTCCTCATCCAGACAAAGAGTCCGCCAGCCAAGAACAGGAACGGATAGATCCACGCCAGTCCCAACAACAACAGTTGGCTAAAGCCAGACGTGATATTGAGGGTGCTTTTGGCTGCGTCCTTGGGTCTGATCGAGATGAAGTCGTCATCTTGAAGCAGATAGCTGATTGCGTTGAGAAAGAGATCGCGGTTCTCTTGGCCGTTGACCGATTGATTGGTGGCAAATTGTGAGGAACCCACGACCACCAGTCGTATTTCCTTGCCGCCGGACGCCAGAGGTTCTTTGGCATCCTTGTTATCCGGTTTTTCTGCGTTGGCCGTTTCCGGAGCTGCTGATTTTCCGGTGGAGACCGCCATGACCGGGAATGTGCCCGTTTCAATCCTGTCGTTGCTGATGTTGCCACCAACATCGCCACGGCCATTGACGTTTTTGACTTTGATAATCACTGGTGCCGTCTTGGCAACTAATGACACTTTCATGCCAGCTGCATTGTTCGCAACTTCTTTGACAGATCTACTGCCCGGCATGATCACAGCGACTTTTGATTGGGCAGCAAAATCCTTCGTGACCGGACTTAAATCGTCAAAATCGCTGACGATAGCGTTATTTTGGCCAAGAAATACGGTTCTGGGGTCATCCGGTCTCAGAATCAAAAGGTCGTTGGACAACAGAACACCGTATTTCTCAAGCAAACCGTTTAACGTCGGAACTGGGACCATGGCTTCCACCATTACCATCAGTCCGCCGCCATGCTTTAAGTGATCCTCAAGCAAACGGGTTTCTTCGACCTTGAAGTCATACTTTGGGCCGGCAATGACGACAAGGTCAGCATTTTCAGGGACTCTGGCCTCTTCAAGCAAGGACAGTTCCTTCAAGTCATATCGATTGCCTTCCAGTTCTACCGCCATCACATTCAGGCCGGCTGCATCGGTGCCGCGCAGCGCGCTTTCACCGTGGCCCTTGGTGAAGAAGATTTGCTTTGCCTTGTCTTTGAGAACTTTCACCAGCCCGTTGGTGATCTTTTCTTCATTGAAGGTTGTGATCCGGGCTTCTTGCTTGGTGCCCCCTGATTCAGCCTTGAAGATGACAGTGTTGCCGGACGTTAATTTTTCGCCGATCGCTTTGGTCGGTTCGCGGTTCGGGTCGATGTATTCAATTTTGAGGTTGGCGCCTTTGCTCGTATAGAGCCCGATCAGATCCTGAAACTGTTTTTTAGTTTCCTGATCCTGGAAAAAAGCGAGAACATCAATCTCGACGTGTCGTTTTTCAATGGTCTCAATCGCTTTGAGTGACTGCTCGGCCAGAGTGTTGCTTTGAGAACGAGTAAGGTCGAGGTTCTTGTCGAAACGCGGACGTGACGTCAAAACTGCGATTGCAGTAATCACAGCAACGGTCATCAAGACTACGAATCCAGAACTCGCACCATATTTCGCACCCTTGCGAGCGAACATCGCCTTGAAGTTTGCGAGGTCGAGTGCCACCCAGAGGACAATCAACGCGAGAGCGGAAAGCCAGCCCCCGTATTTGATCCAAATAATAGCAGGAAATGCCTTGGCGACGGCGCTTGAGATGGCAGCCACCAGGACGGATGCAAATGGAATTAAAAGTAGATCAGGTCTCATGGATGATTACCTCCACCGCTCAGAATCAAGTGAAACATTCGTAAGGAACAAGAACAGGGCTGTGAAGCACAGAAAATAAGCCAGGTTGCTGACCGAAATCATGCCTTTCAAAAAGACATCGAGATGGTCTGTTGAGGCGATGTACTTGATGATTTTTTCGGCGACGCCACCACCACTCAAAGAAGGTGCCAGCCAGTTCAAAACGAGAAGAAGAAACAGGCCGAACATTGTGAAAAGAAAGGCCATGAACTGGTTGTTCGTCATGGACGAAATCCAGAGCCCAAAAGCAAGCTGCGAACACATTAAAAGAAACATGCCGAGCAGCGATGCGATGATCACGCCGCCGTCCGGATTGCCGTACTTCACAAGGAAAAGCGGATAAACTGACGAGGCAAGTAATACGATGCCCATCACTCCTGCAGTGGCAATGAACTTCCCGAGAACGATCTCGATCGCTTTGACCGGTGCAGTCTGAAGGAGTCGAAGGGAGGAATTCCGTTTTTCTTCCGAGAAGGAAGCCATCGTGACGGCGGGGACTATCAGGACGAGAATGAAGTTCAAATTATAGAAAAAAGCCCGCAGCAGTTGTTCTAGGGTTGGGGCTTGGCCTCCCATCGTCGATGCGCGTTGCTCGTATTCAATATAGCTCACGACAAAATTCTGGAAGAAAGATCCCATGAGGATCAGAAAGAAAAACAAGATGGCTCCGCCTTTTGGTGAGGCGAAGTAGGATTTAATGTCTCGTTTGGCGATGGTAAATACGACACTCATTGTATTCACAGCCTCCTTTACTTGGTGACTTGGAAGAAGACTTCTTCCAGTGATTTTGTTTTTTGACGCAGTTCACGGAATCCGAAGCCACCGTCCATCACGGCACGGGCGACATCTTCCGGGGCATTTTCGCTTGCCGATTTTTCAACTCCAAATTCGATGGTGTCCTCCCCGTGATCGTCTTCGATTTTGGCGTGGACGATACCAGGCATGCCCTTTAACCGGGATAGGGCATCTTTTGCTGAATGGGCAACACGCAGCCGGAAGACTTTACCTTGCGACAGGTCGCGGGTTAGTTCCTCGTAGGTGCCTTGGGTCACGATGTGGCCCTTGTTGATGATCACAATCCGGTCACAGGTGTTTTGCACTTCTGAAAGTATATGTGAACTCAACAGGATGGTGTGCTTTCCGCCGAGGGAGCGGATCAATTCGCGGATCTGAACAATTTGTCCCGGGTCGAGGCCCTCAGTCGGCTCATCAAGAACAAGAACCTCAGGATCGTGCACGATCGCCTGCGCCATGGCAACGCGTTGCCGAAAACCTTTCGATAGATTTCCAACCAGACGATTCCGAACTTCAAACAGCGAAAGGCGCTGCAACGTGTCGTTGACCCTGGTGTTTAGAGCATTGGTTGGAACCTTGTGGAGCTTTGCCGCATAGGTGACAAAATCTTCGACCGTCATTTCTCCGTGGAGCGGTGGAACGTCAGGAAGGTAACCCAATCTTTTCTTGGCTTCGATTGGCTGTTCCGTGATGTCGTATCCAGCAATGACTGCAGATCCGCTGTCCGCGCCGCTACACCCACAAAGGATATCCATGGTGGTTGTCTTTCCGGCACCGTTTGCGCCCAGGAATCCGACGATTTGGCCCTTTTCGACCGTAAACGAAACATCGTCCAGAGCCTTAAGTTGTCCATAGCGCTTGGACAGACCTTTCACCTCAATCATAAGTTTCCTCCCTGCATTTCAAACTGTTTCTGATCGCATTATAATCATGCTTCGCTGTCCGGCAAGGAACTAAAATGCCTCGGGCATGATTTTCATCATCCCTCCCGCCGCCCATCTTTTTTGAAGATCGGAATAGTGACTGGACCCTATATGGCCCGATTGCCCCACCGGGAACATCCAGACACTTTCCTTTGGTTGGGCAAGGTTCCAGATTATTCGCACCGATGGTCCGTGATCTGGTTTTTCTGCTCGGACGAGATCGGCATAACCAAACTGGGCTTGGCTTCCAACTTTAAAAAACCAGCCAATAAAAGGAACATTTTTGACGAATGGGTGTTGTCCATTCCATTTGTTGCGCTCTTGATAGGATACTTTTTCGGGATTCGCCGCAACCTGTTGCAGGATTGCTGTGGCCAGGTCGGAATCATTTAAACCAAAGGCCGTGAAACTATTCTTTTTCGCGATCAAGGCGACCAGCCATGCGCGTTCTAGTTTCCAGTGATATTTTTCATTTTCGCCGAGTTCTGGCTTGTAGTGATCTTTGAGGCGCCCCAGCAAGGCCTTGTACATCAGGTGTTCTGAAGTGATGCTTTCGTCGAAAGTGCTTGGCTCGCTCTGACCCGAGCCGTCCCAACGCAGCCACTTTTGTTGCATGTTCTTTTCCGCTTCGGTCGAAGAGACCGAATGGACAGCCAGCCAATAAAGCAGCTCGCGGCGGAATCGAGAGGTGGTATCCAGCTGCAGGTCCAGCATTTGTTCTTGGAGGTGATTGTTTCGGCTGGCCAGAACCGACGTGATTCGTTCCTGCCGGTCCTCGCCGTACCATCCATGTCCAAATCGATCGACCCACATCCGCTGGTTTGCGGTTGCCATGGATGTCGGTTTGAAATTTTTCTCTGCCTCGATCCATAATCTCGGGCGTTCTGCCGGCGCTGCAAAATTGCGCCATTCTCCGACATTTGCAGGCTGCGGAATGCGGCCCGTAACTTCCCTGACAACACCAGTTCCTGAGGCGCGGTAACCGATGTTGCCCTTTCGGTCCATGATCAAGATATTCTGGGCGGGGGCTGCGAAACGGTCAGCAGCGGCATTGAGATCGTTCCAGTTTTTTGCGCGGTTCAGATCCAAGGTGGGCAGCCCCAACCGGCCTGGCTTTAAAGGTAGCCACTGGCGGCTGTAAAATTTTCCGCTCCCTGCGGGCATCTCAACGAGCGGACCTCGATGGGTTTTGCGAACTTTAAGTTGGTGTGGTTTATCCCCCTTCACTTCGATGGACACGGTGGTGATTTCGATGTCTCGCCACTGCTTCCCCGATCCTCCATTGGCATAAGCGTACTTCGTGCCTTCTGGATTGATTTCTTCTTCCAGCAGGTCGTCCACATCCTCACCAACGTTGGTGAAGGCCCAAGCCAGTGACGGATTCATCCCCAGGATCACGCCAGGAAGTCCTGGGAGTGCAACACCTGTGGCCCATTCGTTGGTTTTTGTTTTAAGCCTCAGGGCGTACCAGATTTGTGGAGTGCTTTGCCCCAAGTGTGGGTCGTTTGCCAGATACGATCCCGCGGGTCCATGCCATGCCCAGGAGTTGCTGCCGATGGCATAGGGCTCCGTGTTCATCGTGGGACGAGAAGCAAATTCTTGGGCGCTAATCGCCTTTGCCGGGAGAGCGTCAGCGCCACTGGGAATGACGAGAGGCTTGCGTTCGCGCTCATTGAAGTACGGTTTGTTCCAGGGGTGTTCCATGGTGTAAATGAAATTCTCCCAGGCGGGGGGAAGAACTTTGCGCCATTTGGCTTGAGTCAATTCATTTTCACTGCTGGATGAAAGGGTTTCAGCCATCGATAGTATGACGAGAAGTGTGTCTTCGCAGTGCCATGGCTCTGGCCTCTGTCCCGTGATCGTGTATTCAATTCCCCACCGGCCAGGGAACTTTTCAATGAATTGATTGACGCCCAAAGCATAGGATTCGCAAAATTCGCGATGCTCTGGCGGTAAAAGTCTGGCCGATTCTTTCATTATGTTTGCGCGGTCTTCGCGTTGGGCGCGGATGTCCAGATCCAATGCCTTTGGACCGAACCATGCCGCCAATCTGCCGCCCGCTTTTCGGCGGATAAGGTCCATCTGCCACATGCGCTCGCTGGCAACGACAAAGCCCTGTGCTTTGGCCACCTCCGTCCAATTTCCGGCGGTAATGGTGGGAATTCCCGATTCATCAAATGATACGGTCGCTTCCGGGAGATGCTTTGCATATTCGCGTTCGGCAAGGCCTTGGCGCTTGACGGCCCAGAAAACCGTCACAGTGACGATCACAATGAGTGCAGAAATAACCGCGGCCAAGACTTTTCTCAAAGTCCACTGAGTCCAATACGTCCGTTGATGGGAACCCATGATTTGCCTCCATGCAAAAGAGTAGGATTTTTTGATGCGCGCGAAATTTAATACGGACGCCCTATGAGGCCAATCCTGTCCTGAATCCGGTTCAGCTTCTCGGTCGCCAAACCGCGGGCTTTCCGTGAGCCCTCTTGCAAGAGATTCCTTAAATCTTCCTGACGACCCATCCAGTGATTGTACTGTTCGCGCATCGGACCGAAGGTCGCCGAAATCTTTTCGAGTAGTTCCATTTTCGCGTGGCCGTATCCGTAGCCACCACTCAAGTATTTCTCTCTCATTGCCCGGATCTCGTCCGGAGTTCCGAGTAGCGAGAATATTTTTACGACGTTGCAGGTATCTGGATTTTTTGGCTCAGCCAGGCCCTTGGCGTCGGTGACGATACTCAACACTTGCTTCTTCCACTCCTTGTCGTCAGCAAAAAGAGAAACCGTGTTGTTTTTTGATTTGCTCATCTTTTCGCCGTCAGTTCCCGGAACGACAGCAACGGTGTCAGAGATCATCGGTTCGGGGATCACCAGGGTTTCGCCAAAACGATGATTGAAGCGCTGGGCCATGTCGCGCGTCATCTCAAGGTGCTGCTTCTGGTCTTGGCCAACCGGAACAAGGTTGGCGTCAAACAGCAGAATGTCGGCCGCCATGAGGATCGGATAATTGAAGACGCCCATGTTGATGTCGAGGCCCTTTGCCTGGGCGTCCTTAAAGGAATGGGCGCGGGACATAACGCCAAAGGGAACCTGGCAGCTCAGGATCCAAGCCAATTCATTCACCTCGGGCACCGCAGACTGCGCGTATAGCAAGCTTTTTGAAGGATCCAGTCCACAGGCCAGAAAAGACGCCAGCATCCGGTAGCTGTTCAGCCTGTTCTCTTCCGGGTGGTAATGCTCGTTGAGTGCGTGGAAATCTGCCAAAAAAAGGAAGAGTTCATAGTGATCTTGAAGTTCTATGGCTGGCTTGTAGGCGCCAAAATAGTTTCCCAGGTGAGGCATTCCGGTCGCCCGGGACCCGGTCAGGACGCGTTTTTTTTTGTTGGTGGCCATCAAGCCCGCTCTCCCCAGGTCAGGGTCATGATTTTTTATGCTGCCGGGGTCGGTTTCTTTCCGTCCGGGCAGGAACTTGGTAATATATTTTAGGCGGTTAGAGATTCATAGGCCAAAAGTTACTTCAAAGATGTGCGCTGCGGCGTGTTGATGTTTTTAAGAGGCGTTTGCCAGTCAAGGAGTTCTCATGACGCTGACCAAGGACACCCTAATTGAGATGATTCGCGACAAGGTAGGCTTTCCCGTCAAGGAGGCAAAGGACATCCTTGAGACCGTCCTTGAAGAGATCAAGCAAAAGCTTGAAGACGGCCGTGAAGTCAAAATTTCTGGCTTCGGGAAGTGGAACGTCAAGGAAAAACGGTCACGCCCAGGACGCAATCCGCACACCGGACAACGCATCGAGATCACGGCCCGTCGCGTCGTGACCTTTCATCCGTCCGATAAATTGCGTGAATCCGTGAATCGCCAGGAGCGTGTCACAGACACGGGAACGTCAGGCGACGACGAGTTCGAATAATCCGCTGTTTTCGAGTTTCTCAATAGAAAAGCCGCCCCCAGATCAACAATTGCTGGATGGCGGCTTTTCTTGTTTCTGGTGAAACCAAGACCCGGTAAGCTACTCGTTTCCGGGGGGTTCATATTGTGAGACTGACAAAGATTTACACAAAAGTGGGAGACAAGGGGCTGACCTTTCTGGCCAATGGCACCAAGGTCCCGAAATACCACCTGCGCATTGAGGCTTATGGCACAATTGATGAGCTCAACTCATTCACTGGGCTCTTGCGCGACCAGTTGCATCTTTTGGAGCAACATAAGGGAATGCCACGCATAGGAGAATTGCTCCAGCGACTGCGCCGCATTCAGAACGAGCTCTTTGATGTTGGCGGAGAACTTGCCACGCCAAAGGAGTCACTCGACCTATTGCGCCAACAAGTTGTGACCCATGAATCGGTCTCGCTTCTCGAAAAAGAAATCGACGAATACAATGATCTTCTGGAGCCGCTGGCAAATTTCATTCTGCCGGGGGGGCATCAGGCCAATGCGATGGCCCATGTGGTTCGAACAGTATGCCGCCGGGCGGAGCGTGCCGTGGTAGCTTTCGCCAGTGAGGATTCTGTTCGTGAAGAAGTTTCGATTTATCTCAATCGTTTGAGCGACTGGTTTTTTGTCGTCAGTCGTGTGATCTCCCAGGAAGCCGGCGTTCCGGAAATTCTGTGGCAACAGAAGGGCAAGAATGTCCCGAAGGTTTAATTGTCCTTGGACTCATTTCGTTCTTGCGGGTTTGTCGGCAGCTTTTTTGCTGGTTTCCGTCGGGCAGGTGTTTGCTGGAGCAGGACGCGTCGTGTGGGCTACTAAAGTTGCTCAAGAGGCAATCTCGCGCGACCGGAAAAAAATGCTTCGCCTTGACGAAATTTCGTTAAAAAGAGCGGTCCAAGCGGCCTTTCGTGCGGGCGGCTTATATGTTCCCCTGGAAGATGTTATTCTGGGCAACCGTAAGGCCACCGTATGGTTGGCAGTCCCATTTCGGATTCCTTGGGCTGGAACTTTTGTTTATGGCCTTTCACGGGAATTTATCTTCGATTCATCCGTTGGACGTGATCAATGAGCGCAGTTTCAGGACAAAGTACGACAGACCAGGTCCTTGAGTCCGTTGTCGCTGATGCGGAGGCAGCCTACGGTAAAGATGCTTTTGTGACGGCCAAGGAGGAGTTTTACAGCCGCTTCGGGAAGGTTTTTCCTGAAGACCCATTTTACGAATCCAGAATGAGCTATTTCTTGGATTTTTTTGTTCTCCTTCGCCCGATTCCTGGCGAGTCTTCCACCCCGTTTATGAAGTTTGCTTCATTCAACAAATCAAACCCTGCGCATTTGATCGTCGCACTGGAGTCCTTCCGGCATTCAATTTTTGAAGTGGAATCTGTGGTGGGTTCAAGTGGTATGTCCGTGTTGGATCTTCGTACCGGTGAGATTTACAAGGTAAAGTCCAAGGGCGAGGAGTCCTTTCGGGGGTTCACGAAGGGCGCCGTTTTCCAGGGATTTCTCTTTCCTTCGGATGATTTCGCTTTTTTGGGAAACGGTCTGGTCATGCACCCGTCTCAGGCTCTAGCGATCATCAAAAAATTTCTTAAAAATGCTGTTAAATCAGTGGATTTTGACGAGCAGGTGGTTCTAGCCCGGCTTGCGTTTGTCCAACTGAAAGCTTTGCGCCACAGTCATGCGGGAGCAAAGCGGATCTACGGAAACGAACTGGCTATTTCCTGATTTTTTTGATTTTTTTAAATTATAGCCCTGTCGGGCCGCCATTCCCTTTGCGCCTAAGAAAACCAGTGTTTTTGCCGAATCAATCGGTGAGGTTCTGGTATTCCGGACCCCTACAAGAAGGTGCGAATGGTTCTATTTCGCGACATCGTGAAAAAAGCCTTGGGGCTGACTGAAGAGCAAATTCAGCACGCTGAAGATCATGCTGTAAAAGCAGAAATCAGTCTGACTCATGCTGTCGAGTTGCTTGAATTTATTCCCATCACTGAATTTCTTGACGGTATGTCGAAGGTCTACCGTGTCCCAAAAATCAGATTGGATGAAATCGACATCCCGAGGGTAATCATAGAACTCATTCCCCGGGAAGTGGCGATGAAGTTCAAGGTTATTCCGGTTTCCCAGTCGCCCAACGAGATTGTTGTGGCCATGGCAGATCCGCGCGAACTTGAGACAATCAATGCTGTGCGTTTCAGAACGGGGCTTTTTGCTCGTCCTGTCTTGGCTGCGGAAAGTCATCTCACCGATGCCCTGGCAAAATACTATGGCCGGACCAGCACCGATTTGTCGGAACTCGAGAAACAGGGCAAAGACCTTGAAACTGCGATTGACGTTCTCGGTGTCAAGCGTCAACAAATCGGAGCCGGAAACCAGGAGAGTGACGGACCGATCATCAAGCTGGTGAATTACATCTTGCTGGAAGCACAGTCGCGCGGTGCCTCCGATATTCACATTGAACCTTATGAAACTTACGTTCGCGTTCGACTGCGCATCGACGGCGTGCTGCATGAGTTGACCCGTCCGCCGGTCAACATGAAGCCAGCCCTCATTTCCCGGATCAAGATCATGTCGCGTCTGGATATTGCGGAAAGCCGTCTGCCGCAAGACGGTGCCATCAACATCCTCATGGGCTCAAATCCGGTCGATTATCGTGTCAGCTCTTTGCCAACGGTATACGGCGAAAAAATCGTGATGCGTATCCTCGACAAGTCCGCCTTGAAGGTGGACATGACCCAGCTCGGTTTGGAGCAGGATCAGCTGGACAAATTCATGTCGGCCATCGAAAGCCCTTACGGCATGGTGCTTGTGACCGGCCCGACGGGTTCAGGAAAAACGACGACACTTTATTCCGCGCTGACCGAATTGAATCAGGAATCAGACAACATCATGACGGCCGAGGATCCCGTCGAATACAATATTGAAGGCATCAATCAGATGCAGACCAAGGCCGAAATTGGTTTGACCTTTGCCGAGGCCTTGAAGTCATTCTTGCGCCAGGATCCGGATGTCATCATGGTCGGTGAGATCCGGGATTTGGAAACGGCTGAAATTGCCGTCAAGGCAGCCTTGACGGGTCACATGGTGCTTTCGACCCTGCACACAAACAGTGCTCCAGATACCATCCGCCGCTTGTTGAACATGGGCGTCGAGTCCTTCAACCTGGTTTCAGCTTTGAACTGCATCACTGCGCAGCGTCTTGTGCGAAAAATTTGCGTCAAGTGTAAGACTCCCGATGATTCCGTCACTCCCGACATGCTTATAAAGGCAGGAATTGCCCCTCAGTTTGCGCAGCGGATCAAGCCCATGAAGGGGACCGGTTGTGGGGTTTGCGGTAACACGGGGAACAAGGGGCGTGTTGCGATCCACGAAGTTCTGAAGGTCAACGATGCGATCCGTGAATCCATCATGAAGGGCGAGGCATCGATGGATTTGAAGAAAATTGCGATGATGAACGGCATGCGAACTCTTCGGCAATCGGCGTTGATGAAGATGGCGGCCGGATTGATTTCGCTCTCCGAGGTTTTGAGTAACACAGCAGCAGACGAAGAAGGGGATGTTGCCTCGATTCAGGCAGCCTGAAATTAAGGGATTTCGCAGTGGCTGATTTTGCATACAAAGCGAAAAGCAAGGACGGCAAGTTGTCGGAAGGCGTCATTAGCGGCCCTTCGGATTCTGTCGTCCGAAGTCGCCTGACCCGGCAAGGGTTGAAGGTGGTTTCAATCAGCAAGAAAAAGGCGGCAAAGGCTGGGTCAGCTGGTGGATCCGATGATGGAGTGATTGCGTTTGGTCCGATAAAAATTGTTGAAGATGGCAAGGGTGGATCGCAGATCATCATCGGCAGCGGTGCGCCGAGTATCCGTGATCTCGTTATCTTTACCAAGCAGTTCGCAACCATGTTGTCGAGCGGAGTTCCACTCATCCAAACCATCAATGTGTTAGGATCCCAGCAGAAAAACAGGGTCTTCGCTGCGGTGTTGAGAAGGGTTCAGGGCGACGTCGAAAACGGAAAGACCTTGAGCGAGGCAATGCGTTCCCATAAAAGTTCTTTCGATTCGCTCTACGTTGCGATGGTTCGCGCAGGCGAGACCAGCGGTAGTCTTGATCAAATCCTTTTGCGCCTTACGACTTATATCGAAAAGGCGGCGAAAATTAAATCCCAGGTAAAGTCTGCGATGGTTTATCCGGCTATCGTCGTTGTAGCGGCGACTTCTGTGATCTCCATCCTGCTCGCATTTGTGGTGCCGACGTTTGCCAAGCAGTTCCGTGATTCCGGACGAGATCTTCCGGCGTTGACCCAGATCGTGGTCGATTTTTCAGATTTTTTTCGCCTTAATTATACCTACCTGCTCGGCGGCGCCGCCTTCTTGTTTTTTGCGATCAACACGTATCGCAAGACTGAGGGGGGAAGTTCTCGCTTCGACCACATCGTCCTTTACATCCCTGTACTCGGGGATCTGATCAGAAAGGTTGCCGTCGGGCGCTTTTGTTCAACCCTTTCGACGATGCTCAAGGCCGGGGTAAACCTTCTGGAAGCGCTGAGTATTTGTGCTGCCTCGGCCGGGAATAAAAGGATCGAGGAATTCATTCTTTATGTCCGGGCCGAGATTGAGCAGGGCGTTAAATTCAGCACTCCCCTTGCCAAAGATGGCCTCTTCCCGCCAATGGTTGTTTCCATGGTTGAAGTGGGTGAGGCCACCGGTGCTCTGGATGACATGTTGTTCAAGGTGGCCGAGTTCTATGAAGAAGAAGTCGACGTGGCCGTTAAAACGCTCTTGTCCATGATCGAACCGATCATGATCGTCACCATCGGATCGGTTGTCGGTTTTATTGTGATCGCCATGTACCTGCCGGTCTTTGACATGGCTGGCACGGTGGGCGGATGATGGTCTGAGGGCTTCACCCCCAGACGTGTTCACAGTCCTTGCAGGTGTATTCGTACGAGGAGGAGTCCTTTTTGGGCCGGACATCCCCTATCGATTCGGACCCACAGCGTGGGCATTTTTTTTGGCTATGATTCTGAATACAAAGAGAGTTCCGGCACCGGACCTCGCCGGGACTGGCTTCGGTTGTGTATCCAGGCCCTTGGCAGACCGGGCATCGGGCTGCTTTTCTTCGGTCTGAACTATCCACCAGTCGATTCCCCCGCCATCATGCTTTCTGGTCGCTCACAGGTTGCGAAACCTGTCTGTTTGAGGGATGTTACCCCGACCTAGGAGGACATGTCATGTACAAGAACCGCAAGCTTGCCGCTTACATCGATGGTCGCTGGATCGAGTCCCAAAACGGGGCTGAGTTTCCAAGCATCAACCCTGCGAATAAAAAAGACGTCATTGGAGTCTTCGCCGAGTCCGGCAAGGATCAAGTTCGCGAGGCTGCTCATGCTGCCCGTAAGGCTTACAAGACCTGGTCGCAAACCCCTGCCCCAGTTCGCGCCAGCGTGATTGGAAATTTCGGTCGCCTGATCGAAGCCAACAAGGAAGAGCTGGCCAAGGTATTGGCGCGTGAAATCGGAAAGCCACTTCGCGAAGCCTTGGGCGAAATTCAGGAGGCCGTCGACACCTGTAACTTTTTTGTTTCGGAAGGACGTCGCCTTTACGGCCAGACCGTGCCATCTGAGATGCCCAACAAGGAGCTCTTCACCTACCGCCGTTCCATCGGCGTATTTGGCTGCATGACGGCCTGCAACTTCCCCTTCGCGGTTCCGGCCTGGTATTTCATTCCGGCACTGATCGCAGGCAACACCTGTGTATGGAAACCGAGCGAAGATGCGCCGGCGACAAGTTACTGGTTCACCGACTTGCTGCATCATGCGGGGGTGCCCAAGGGCGTCTTCAACACCGTGTTCGGCACGGGCCCAAAAACCGGCGCTGCCATGGTCGATTTGATCGACGAAGGGATTTTCGACAAAATCGGATTTACGGGATCGACCGAAGTCGGTCGCCGTATTGGCGAGGCTTGTGGGCGTAACCTGCAGGTTCCGTGTCTGGAATTAGGTGGCAAGAATCCAATGATCGTCTGCCGCGATGCAGATATTGACCTCGCCCTCGAAGGCGCCCTGTTCAGTGGATTCGGAACCGGTGGTCAGCGTTGCACCTCCCTTGGAAATCTTATCGTCGACTCCTCAATCCACGATCAATTTGTTCAGAAGCTGGTCGACCGCGCTTCAAAGATGGTCATCGGTGATCCGATGCAGCCTGGAATCATGTACGGGCCTTTGATCAGTGAGCGTTTTCTCAAGGGGCATTTGGGTCACCTTGAAACACTCATTGAAAAGCATCACGAAATGCCCCTTGGAAAAGGTGGTTGGATTGGTCACGGGGTGGGTTGGGATCACATGAAAGGTGATGCTGAAAATGGCTTTTATGCCCGCCCAAACATCGCCCTCAATGTGAAAATAACGGATCGGATCTACAGCACAGAAACCTTTGGGCCACTTTTCAACGTTATGAAGTTTCATGACTTTGAAGAGGCCATGGCCATGGCGAATGATCACGGATACGGTCTGTCGTCTGCGATTTATACGAATAATCCGATGCTCGTTTATCAGTTTAAGACAGGCATTACCGCCGGCATGTCGAGCATCAACAATTCGACAACCGGTGCCGAGGCCCACTTGCCGTTTGGCGGTAATGGAAAGAGTGGCAACGGTGGACGCCAATCGGGAATCTGGGTCATTGACCAGTTTACCAAGTGGCATGCCGTAAACTGGGACATGTCAGGAAAACTTCAGTTGGCCCAGATGGATACTGCGTATGTCGAGCCAGACTTGAACTACAAAATCCAGATTTAATTTCTAGGCAACTATCCGTTTCAATTGATGAAACCCGTCCTTTAAGGGGCGGGTTTCATTTTTTTTGCGAGATATCCGCAAGGTATTACAGGGGAGTGGGTCCTGAGGGGGATCGCTCCCCGCTTTAACATGCGGAAGAAAAATAACATTTTTATGTTCGCGCGCTGGGTCCTTGCCCCTGCCGCGGTCCTTGTCACCTGTATTTTCATCACCCATTTCATTGTCGTTACCAACGGCATCCGTAAACTTGAACGCGGCGTCGGGCTTCGTGCTAAATCCCTCGTGACAGACTTTCATGCAACCACCGAGGGTCAGGCCTTACTAAATCGCGCCCGTATTTATGCTGACTTGAGCCAGTCGACGCATTTACTGGATGGCATGGTGGTGGATCGTGATGAATCAGGCAAAGCAATCCATGAGTGCGACTCATTGCTCTTCTCATCCCTGCGCTATGTGGCTTTGACTAAACTTGGATTCATCGATCTTGCCGTTCCAGCTTGGGAGGCGATCAAGAAAAGTCGCACACCTGCGGATGGCTGGCTGCGTCATCCGCGTTGTCCGCAAACCCCCTTGTCGAGAGACATGACCTTGGGACTTTTGGTGTCCCTGAGTCAAAATCCACCGGATGCCGCTCACATATTGGAGGTAACCCGGGGGGATGTGCACCGGTTTGATGGATATATTTCCAATGGTCCATTTTATTTGAGCTTTTTCAGTCCAGGATTCCGTGCCGCGTTTGACGAGATGGCTTTAGTGATAGGCCAGCCATCTTCGGGATTGGCCATGAGCTTTTGGACAACAGAGTTTGACGCATGGACCGCAAATGGAGATTACCGCTCACACCTTGTGGCACTTACCATTTGGCTGGAATATGAAATTGAACACATGGCTCAGTGGGAAAACCGGTCGGGATCGATGATTGATCTCATTGCCCCGTTGGTTGATCCTTTGGCGGAGGTTAACGTTCGCAATTTTCGTTTGACCTGGTCAGCCCAGTCTCTGCTCCGCACAGATCCAGATAATCTTTTTTTTCAATGGTTGGCTCTGAGGTCCATTGGCGCATTAACACCCGACCGGCGTGTGGCCCTGGCAAAAAGACTGCTTGCGATGCCGGCCTTTCCCGAAATGCGTCTACCCGCCAACTGCGACCGCCGGGCTGATTATGTGTGGCAGCGTCCTTCTGGACAATCGCGCGAGCGTCGCCATCCATGCACAGAGGCATTTGCTGGAACAGACTTCCTATGGATGAGTGCCATGCTGCTGGAAAATGATTGAGAAAAGCATCATCACGACTCTGATTGCAGCAGGTTCCGAGCGTTGGTTCCGAGGGCGATCCTTGAGGCCGCCATGGTGATGATCAGCGTCAATGTGAAGATAAGCAACGCCGGAACGACAGCAGCCGATACGGCAAAAACCCAGACCCCGTCGAAGATAAAAACCGATAAAATCCATGCGATGCCAAAGCTGATGGCAAGGCCTGTGAAGGCGGCAAAAAACGCGACAATTGCTGCCTCTCCGAGAACGCGAACGTAGACTTCACGAAACGAGGCTCCCAAGACCTTGAGGATGGCCGTTTCATAAGAGCGCGCCCGGGACTGCTGCAGGGTGATGGCTGTCAAAACCCCCATCCCGGCCAGCAGGCAGAGGAGCGCCATAGCCGTGATGGCCAGGGCGACCTGCTGTGAAATGTTAAGGATACGGTCGACCGAGGCTTTGACATCAACAATTGAAACGTTGGAAAAAGACTGCGCTAGCTCGCGCTGAAGTTTTTGCGTCGTCTCAAAGTCCGTTTGTCCCACTGTGCCCAAGTAGGTCCGGGGGGCATCGTCAATCACGCCTTCTTGAAACTGGACAAAAAAGTTTGGCTGGAAGCTGGCCCAGCGCACGCGACGAAGGTTGACCACCCTGCCTTTGACGGAGATTCCTTGGACGTTGAATTCAAGGATGTCGCCGAGATTTATTCGAGTGCGTTCAGCGAAACGTTTTTCCAAGGAGATTTCTGGAATATCCTGCTTGCTTGGGTCATACCTGACGGTTTCAAATTCCCTCCCCGCCGCCAATACTTCGCTGGCGGTGAGGCGTCCCCGAACTGAAAGGTTGTAAGTCCGATTCTTGAACTGCTCTTCGGTTTGCCGTTCCCGCGTGCCAGGAATGTTATCAAAAGTTTCGCCGGTGATTTTATCGTTGATGCGATCAAGGCGGGCGCGGATCAAGGGTGATAAGGATCCAGATGAAAGATTTCGTGATTCAAGAAATTGCCGTAGTGGGGCTTCCTGTTCCGGCTGGATATCAAACAGAAACAGGCCAGGTAGTACCGTTTTGTCTGACGATGTCAGTTCAGAGGTCAGAATAGCTTGTATTTGCGGTACGGCACTGATCAAGGCGGCACACAGCCCCAAGGTCACAAAGGACACCATCAAGGTCTGCCCGGAACGCCTCGTGTGGCGTAACGCCATCAAGATTGGCCAGGACTTCCGTCCGGTTTTTTGCTTGATGAGGCGGGAGAATGGCCCGAGGCTGCGAAGCAGCAGAATTCCTGATCCCGCAAGGATCAGAATTGCAATTCCGGTGATCATTAAAAAAAGAATTCCGGCCTTGGGGCTTCGTGCTTGCCACGATGCTAGTCCGAAAATGATCGCCGTCGATGGCAAAGCCGCCATCAGCCAACCCAATGGTTTAATGCGAGACGGGTCTTGGTGTTCTCTAAACAGTGTCGCCGCACTCATGCCCTCAAGATGCAAAAACACAGGAAGTGCTGCGATGGGCGTGCCCAAGGTTCCCATGATCAGGGCCGTAACCACGGAATCTTTTTGGATGGTGACCGTGATGGCTGTTCCCAGAAAGGGGGCAAGGATTTCCCGGATCGATGGCAATAAAATCGCAGCGATTGCGACGGCGCAAACAGCCCCGCCAAATCCAAGGATGATCAACTGCCATCCAATGATCCATCGCGCAGACGATGGTCTGGCCCCGATGGATTGCAGGATTGCGAGGTCGCGTATTTTGGTGCGGACGTGGGCCAGGATTAAAAAATTGCCGCCGATGCCCGATAGGATGATGGCGATGAGGGCAACGATTCCCAGGTAATCACCGAGGAATTTTAAAACACGCCCCAGTTCGTCAGTGGCTGAAGTGTGACTCCTCACGCGGAGGTCGCTGCGTGTCTTAGCAAAATCCTTAAACTTGATTTCGAGATCGCGTTGGCTTGAGCCCTGGGCAGACTCAGCGGGCTGGTTTGGCAGTGCGTATTGGCGGGCGTGGGTGATCCGGCTGCCCCTCTGGATCAATCCAGTTTGTTTTGCCCAATTCCGTCCGATATAAATTCTTGGCGCGATTGAAAAACTGGCGGACGAAGTCGATGGATCGCTGACGATAGTCCCTGCGAGTCGAAAGGCCTGATCTCCGATTTTAACGGACTGCCCAGGTTTCAGGTCCAATTGAAAATAAAGTTCTGGTGCAGCCAAGGCGACTGATTCTTGTTCCATGCGACGGAAGATGGCATCACTTGATGGTTTGCCGTCCTCGCCGGTGAAGGCGACCTGCCCGTAAAAAGGAAAGGTCGGATCAACGGCGCGGATTTCCATCAGCCTTGCCGGCGGCGGGACATTACTGGCTTTGGTAACGGCTGCGACCATACTGACCCAACCAAATTCTTCGGCGGTCTGAGTTCCGCGTGGGACGAACGCATCAAAGCCTGCAATTTCCTCCTGTGTCAAAGCCCGAAACGCTGACACAGCAATATCAGCACCAAGGATTTCGCGTGATTTTCCGGATAGGCTTTGGTCGACAGAGGACTTCAAGGCGCTGACCGTGATGAAGCCAGTCAACCCAAGGGCAATATTTAAAATAAAGAAGAGTGAAAATTTTGGCGTGTTGACGATTTCACGCCAAGCGAGCCGTCGCCAGATCATTATAGCATCCTGTGAAGCTGGCCATCGCGCAGCTGGTAGCGGTGATCGCAGCGTTTAGCCAGCTCTTCATTGTGGGTGACGAGGATCAGGGTGGTGCCATCTTTGCGCACCAAATCAAACAGCAGGTCGGTGACGTGCTCTCCGGTTTTTGCGTCGAGATTTCCACTCGGTTCATCGGCCAGCAAAATTTTTGGTCTGACCACGAGGGCTCTGGCAATAGCGACACGCTGGCATTCCCCGCCGCTCAGCTGGGAGGGCAGGTGATTTGCCCGGGTCCCAAGCCCCACGGCTTCCAGACGAGAAATGGCCTCGGCTTCGGCAGCCTTGTTGCCGGCGATTTCCAGGGGTAGTGAGACATTTTCAAGGGCCGTCAGGGTTTGCAGCAAATGAAATTGCTGAAACACAATGCCGACCGTCTTTGCGCGGAACGAGGCGAGGCCGGCTTGTGACATGTTGGTTAAATCAACGCCATCCATCCTGATGGTTCCAGTCTCGGGTTCGTCCAAACCGGCAAGGAGGCCAAGCAAGGTGGATTTTCCACTACCCGAAGGCCCTGTGATCGCAATGGTCTGGGCCGCGCCTGCCTCAAAATTCAGATTTGCTAACACGGACAGCTTTTGCCCGCTGCGGCTATATGATTTGCCGACATTGACGACCGAAATGACTGACTTGTCGAGATTTCCAGAAGGGTGGCTCATAGGATGGGCTCCAGATTTTTCCAGATTGTTTCAACCATGATCCGGTGACCTTTTGGGTTCGGGTGAAGGCCATCGGGTAGCGTCAAGTTTGGGTGGGCCGCAACCCCTTCAAGCAAGAAGGGAATGACGGCAACCTTTTGTTCGCGGCCTATTTTTTTGTAAGCCTCTTCAAAGGACTTCGCATATCCGGGCCCGTAATTTGGAGGAATCTTCATCCCGGCCAATAAAACCTTGATCCGGTTTTCCTTTGCGATCTTGATCGTGTCTTCAAGGTTTTTTTTCATGGCGGCGACTGGAAGGCCACGCAAACCGTCATTGGCACCAAGAGCCAGGATCACGTGGGTCAATTGTTTTGGCGATTTCAGCTGAAATTTCAGACGTGATGGACCGCTGGCTGACGTCGCACCTGAGATGCCGGCGTTGATGGCTTCCGCCTTGGGTCCAAATTTTTCTTTGAGGCGTTTGTCGAGTAATGCAGGAAAGGCAGTGTCCGGGCTAATTTCAAAGCCTTCGGTCAGAGAGTCCCCAAGGCACAGAACTACGGGAACTGCTGCAAAGGCGGTTGAACTAATGGTCAGGAAAAAAAGTGAGGATAAAATCCACTTCATTGTGTTGTCTCCGTGATTACGGAGACAAGGATACACCAAGTGGTGCTCAGGGCGGGACTTGAACCCGCACGCCTTACGGCACTAGCCCCTCAAACTAGCGTGTCTACCAATTCCACCACCTGAGCAAGGTGCATTTTACGAGGGATCAGGGTGTCGTGACTGGCGTCGCTGCAGGTTGCTGAGACGCCGCCGGGCCTGGTGAAGCCGATGGCGCCGCCGCAGATTCCGGGGCTGCAGAAGGACTCGGTGAAGCCGCTGCTGCTGCCTTTTCCTGCAATTTCTTGCCTAGACCTACGTTACCGCTTTTCCCTTGGATCACACTGAGGGAGATGGAGCTCACCATGAAAATCCCGGCTGCCGCGTAAGTCAGCTTGCCGAGCAACGTGGTTGCTCCTGTTGCGCCAAGAAGCCCCGATGACGATCCACCACCGAAGGCCGCGCCCACTCCTCCGCTGTGTCCACCTTGTACGAGGACGACGAGGATCATGAAAAGCGCGACGCCAACATGAATGATTGTCAATAGGGTTTCCAAGGCAAATCCTTTTACACTTCTCGCCCGGTCTCATGGCCCTTTCGGGTCACTGCAAAGTCGGACGTTCGGTTTTAATGGTGGCGCCTCCCAGAATCGAACTGGGGACACGTGGATTTTCAATCCACTGCTCTACCGACTGAGCTAAAGCGCCCTCGCGAGAGACCAAATATCTACGCACAGCTTTCGGACTAGTCAAGATGACTCTTGCATGGGCCATGGTCAAGCCATTACCCTGAGCACATCGCAGGATCCTTTCTAAAGGTATTTCAGCATGAAAACCGCCTCGAGACCCATTTTTATAAAAAACGGCCCCCGCCCCGTGGTCATCGCTGGCCCCTGCATGGCAGAATCGGCCGAACTTTTAGAAGCAACGGTCGTCCCCCTCACCCGGCTGGCCCGGGAACTCGACTTTCACCTGGTCTTCAAAAGCAGCTTTGACAAGGCAAACCGCTCCTCCATCGAGGGGTACCGTGGTCCCGGTCTGGACCAGGCAATGACCTGGTTCAGCGACATCAAGTCCCGCTATGGAGTTCAGATTCTGACGGATGTCCATGAAACGGTGCAGTGCCGTCCCGCGGCTGAAGTTTGCGACGTGCTGCAAATTCCGGCGTTTCTCTGCCGCCAAACCGATTTGATTGTCGAGGCAGTCCAGACGGGGCGAGCCGTGAATATCAAGAAAGGCCAGTTTATGGCCCCTCATGCGATGGCAAACATTGCAGCCAAGGCCGTCGCCGCAGCCGAGGCCGCCAATCTGGATGTTGATGTCGCCTTGACCGAGCGGGGAGCCAGCTTTGGCTATGGCAATCTCGTGGTCGACATGCGGGCCTTTCCGGTGATGGCAAAATCCGGGACGCCCCTTATTTTTGACATCACGCACAGCACGCAATTGCCGGGAGCTGCGACCGACGGCAAGAGCTCCGGCGCAGACCGCGAGTTTGCTCCGGTGTTGGCCCGTGCGGCGGTGGCGACGGGATATCTGGAAGGCTTTTTTCTGGAAGTTCACCCGGAGCCCGCAAAGGCGAAAAGCGACAAGGAGGCTCAACTCACCATCCCGCAGGCCGAGGCGATGTTGCGACAGCTCGTTCCGTTCTGGCATTCTTGCCGGAAGCTCACCGAGATCGATTCGAAGTTTGTTTGAAGCAAAAGCTCGCCGGCTCAGGATGACGGGCGGCGTAGGATTTGGCGCGCGGTTTCCTGAATCACGGGGTCTTCATCCTGCAGCGCCTTTTCCAGAACAGATTCCAGACCAGGACTTGATGTGACGAACATCGCGATCATGGCGTTGCGCCTCAGGCCATTTCGTTTTGCGCGGGTCATCGCGGTGCCGCCGAAAGTCTGTTCATATAAATTCTGATCCATGGTTGCGACCTCTTGGAGGCTTAATCTTTCAACTGGCCTTTGTAAGTCGTTGCGCTTCAGTTTTTCTCCGGTTCGGTTATATGGACATACGTCTTGGCAAATGTCGCAGCCGTACCAGTATTTTCCCAACCAAGGCCAGAATTCCTCTGGTATCGTTCCGCGATTTTCAATGGTCCAGTACGACAGGCATCTTCTGCTATCTAAGGTCCAAGCCCGATCCAAAGCGCCCGTTGGACAGTGCGTTTGGCAACGCCGGCAACCACCGCAAGCGTTGGCGTTGCTTCGTGATTTTTCCTCCGAAAGTGGCTTGGTCGCTGGCATCTCAAAAGTTGTCAGGACAACTCCCAGCAGCAGGAAGCTCCCTTGTTTGCCTGCAATGAAACAGGTGTTTTTTCCGATGAAACCAGAGCCAACCTTCGCCGCCAAAGCCCGCTCCAGAACTGGTGCGCTGTCGACGCAAACGCGATGTTCGGCAGAGCGATCTGGCAGGGCAGCAGCAAAGGCGGCATCGCCCTCCTGCCACATGACCTTGTGGTAGTCACGCAGGCGGGCATATTTCGCAATGCGGGGCCCACATGGCATCTCACTCCTGTTTTCAGTTGTTGGTGGGGATGGTGCCGGGGCATAAGGCAAGGCAAAGACGACGGCGCTTTTTGCTCCAGGCAAAATTCTCTGCAGGTCGCCGCGAATTTCAGAGTTGCGTGACAGAAAATCCATTCCCGCGTGATTTCCGGCCTCGAGCCAGTTCATGAAACGCAAGTGATCTTCAGCGACATTTAAATCGGTTACACCAATAAAAAGAAAACCGCGGGATCCAAACGATTCCCGCAGTCGATTGTGAATTTGAACCGTGTCATCCAACTTTTTTGATGCCCTTCATCCGCGATTGTCCAACAGGGCTTCCGGTGTCAGTCTCACCGATCAGGGTCGGGCGTTTGATCGAACGAAGGGCAACATTAAAGTACGAATCCTCTTCCAGAATTGGGTATTTATCTCCATAGACCGCCACAAGACGGCGGTGGGCTTCCCCGAGGTTGTAAAAGGGAACCTTCACAAAAGCATGGTGCACCGAATGAAAGTTCAGTCCATTGAAGAAGAAGCTGACCAGCTGGTTAGCGCGAATGTTTCGGCAATTGAAAATTTGGGTCTCAAAGTAATGTGCGGCTTTGCCAAAACGGCCGTAGTGCTCGGTATGGGCACGCAGTTGTTGTAGGCCACCAACCATCCGTTCAACTAGAAGATAGAGCAGGAAATATTTTAATCCAAGCCCTTGAGTAATGCACAGGCTGTAGATCACCATATTGACTCCGACGATACCCACCGCATCGATAATCAACGCCCTGCGCACGGACTTGATGTGGCGTGCGAACGGGGCAGCGCGGTTGAGGGTTCCGATGATGTAGCCGATTCCACCCATCACAAAAATATCGACGATCCACTGGTTGCGAACATAGGATTTTATGAATTTATGGGCTTTGGCATATTCTTCTTCGGTCCACTGAACCCGTTCGGGATCGTTCTCGTCACTTCCATTCATCTTGTGATGGATCTTGTGCATTTCCCGATAGGTCTGGTGCGGCCAAAGCAAAGGATAGCTGACAGCCATGGGGTAGAGTTCGTCATACCAGGCCCAACCTGTCAGCGTGCGGTGAATCGCATCGTGAGTCATCACCATGAGTGTCGTGACAACCAAACCCGCAACAAAAGCGAGCCCAAGAGATAATAGCGGTGATGGACTATAAATTGCGCCGAGAGCCAGCATCATAAAGATGCCGTATCCAATGCCCGACTTAAGCAGACCCCTCCACGGACGAATGGCCTCCAGATCCCTGATCAAGGACTCAAGATCCTTCGGCGCTACGAGTCCGAGGCGCTTATTCATTGTGTCATGTGCCATAACCGCCCTCCCCTTTTTCCCTTTCAAGGTTATCGACGTTTGGTAAATATTCTTTAGCTCTTCTAAGCCAACGGAATTACGGGACTATATGACTGATTTTTCTTGTGCGTTTAGGAAAAGGCTCATTTTAAAGCGGCCTGAAGCACCCCGGCATTTTGTGCCGGGCTGGGATTCGGGTAAAATTGGCACATCGTTCAAATCGCGTCAGTTGCCTGCTTTACGAAAAGGAAGTCGCATGAATATCAGGGCATCAAGGTTTGCAATTCTCTGTCGTCCTGCGGCTGCGGTGGCAGCCGTTTTGACTTCCACTGTTTTGTTGGCCGGCACTGCATTTGCTCACGGCGAACAGGATCAAATTGGAAAGTCACGCATCCTGACCCTGAAGCTGCGCGATTTTAAAGCTCAGATGCGCGAACTTGTTGAAGGCGGCTATGACATTGCCGGTGCAAGTCCGGGCAGCAGCACCGTGGATATTGTCCAGCGTGCAAGTTCACAGCAATCCTTTAACAAGGAAATTTTTGGGCAAGTCATTGAAAGCAAAATTGTCGATACGACAATCGCGCCCGATGTTGGATATAAAACTTCTGCTGAAGTGGATGAGATCATCCATCGCCTTGCCAACAACTACCCTGATCTGGTGACGGTCGAGTCTTTCGGTCGCACCCATGAAGGGCGTGACCTCTGGGCAATTCGCGTAACCAGCCAGGCAAAACAAAAAGCCGGCAAGCCCGTGGTTTTCTTGAATGCATTGCATCATGCACGCGAAGTGATGACCGTAGAAGTCGCCCTCGATGCGGCCGATTATCTGGCAACGAATTATGGGACGAATAATGAAGTCCGCGATTGGCTTGATCGCGCCGAAATTTGGATCGTTCCGATGGTTAATCCAGACGGCAGCAACAAAGTCTGGACAGAAGATAGCATGTGGCGCAAGAACACGTCCGGTTCGGACGGGGTTGATGTGAACCGCAATTACCCGTACCGCTGGAATCAGTGTAACGGATCAAGTGGCACCCCGAGTTCTGACACCTACCGCGGTCCTTCGGCAGGTTCTGAAAATGAGACCCAGGCTATGATGGCCCTTGTCGGCAGGATTCGTCCGGTTTACAGCATCTCGTTCCATTCCTATAGCGAGCTTGTGCTTTATCCCTACAGCTGCGACGGCGAACACGTTCCCCAGCGTGAGGTGGTCGAAGGTGGCGGCAAGGCTATGGCACAACTTCTGCCAAGCGACGGTGGTAGCGGCAAGTATGCACCGGGGACTTCGTGGGAAATCCTCTATGCCGTCGACGGTGGTGACATCGACTGGATGTACAATACGCACAATGTGATCCCCTACGTCATTGAACTCAATAGCACGAGCCAAGGCTTCCAGCCGTCGTTCAGCGCATGGCGCAACAAGACCGTCCAAAAGGTCCGCGCGGCTTGGCAGTATGTGATTCGCCGGACGCTTCAAAGCGGCATTCGTGGAAATGTTACGGTGGCCGGAGAGTCAGTGGATAACGCTGTGGTGCGTGTCACCAGCCTGATCAAGGAAGGCGACGTTGGTCAGATGATCTCCGTGAAGGGTGATGGAACGTTTCACGCCGTTCTCGTTCCGGGATCTTACAAGGTGGTGGTTGCCCGTGGAGAGCGCACGGTTGAGAAAACTGTGCTCGTCGGAGGCGATCTCGTCACCCTTGACGTGGCCCTGTAATCGCTGCGAGGCAGACTGATTCAATCAGTTGATATGGCGCGCTCTTGCCCCACCAGACGGATTGGGCAGAGCGCGCTTGCTCTATCAGCATTGGAAGGCCGTCTTGCGATGGAATCGCAGCGGCACGCGCGCCTTCCATCAACGCCGAAACCCGGCTGTAACACAGATCAACGAACCAATTATTTGACCGGCCGCGCAGTGCGTTCAGGGCCGGGACAAATTCTGAAAGAGAATTTCCTGTGATTGGGGCAGGCGTTGCCTGGACAATCAAGGTCCCATCTTCTTCCGTTGCGGTCAGCAGACTTCGCAGTTCCGCAGGACTCCATTTGTGAAAGGTTCGCCCCTTGATCGGAGTTTGGCGAGCTGGCTCACGGACGATGCAGTGGAGTGGAACATCAAGAAGGCTGGCAATGGCATCGACGGTGCCGCCGTTACCAAAAAAAATAACGCGATTGATTTTTTCGCGGCGGCACCCGATGCGTCGGGCTCCTGCGAAAAATCCCTCAGCATCTGTCGAAGCCATGCTCCAGGTGGTTGTGCAGGGCTGACGAAACAGGGTGTTGATTGACTGGCCGCCGAAAATTTTCTTCCACGGTTGGGTAACGTTGAAACCAGTGGAGCCATCTTCCCACGCCTTCTGCAGAAACACATTCACGTCCTCTGCGCTGGAAAAGTCATAAAGGCGGTATTCGGCATCAATGCCAAGGTGCTTGGACGATGTGCTGTGGATCAGAGGCGACAGGCTGTAGGAGATGTCTCGTCCAATCAAACCAAGCTGTTGGGGCTTCATGGGCGAGCGGGGTGACGAAGTTCTTGGATGAAGGCAACCAGTCCCTTGCGAACTTCGTTGGGTAATTGATCAAAGGCTAAATCTAAATTGAACGATCCTTCTAGTCCAGACACGGGGGTCGCCTTGATGATGCGGCCTTTGATCGGAACTGGAATTCCAGGCAGCGACAATTCTGCAATTTGACCAGCCAGCGGTGGCGTTGGCGAAGGTCCTTGAGATTCGATGCTAGTTACTATGGATGCCCGGCGCAGGCTTAGTGAGCGGAGAAACGATTTTCGGGATCCAACAATGGCTAAAGATCCCTGGTTCAGGACCAGTCTGACGTCAAGGTAGAGGTGGTCGATCCGAAAGTTATTCAGTAGCCTGCCAAGAGCAGTTTTGGGTGAGGTCACGGTCGACCAGATTCCGAGAATTAAAATGGATCCGACAAATAGTGTTGCGGCTATGATCGCGATTTCAGAGGCTAAATCCAAAACACTGTCGGTGGTCGACTGGGCTGACAGGCTTAAAACACCTTCGGCACCGAGGGCTGTTGCTGCCGGCATGTAAACTTGAGCAGACCATTGACCGAGGGATTCGGCCAGCGCAATCCCTCCGACGCCAAAACAGGCAACGCAGATCGCAACGAGGCTTGCCAATTGGATTGCGGGAGCGGTAATGATGCGGGTCTTGACCATGACCGGTTTTTTAGCACACCAGCCAGAATTGCATACAGGAATTTACGGTGTTCGTTCATAACTCCATCGAGTCCTTTTCGGCCTGGCGCAGGGCTTCTGGCGAGAGGCCGGGATTTGTCCTAACCATCGGAAATTTTGATGGTTGTCACCTTGGGCATCAGGCCTTGATCAAGGCGGCGAGAGGCCTCGCATGCGATGCGGACGTCTGCGTATTGACCTTTGATCCTCGTCCGGCTGTTTATTTTCGCAAATTGAATGGCCTTCCCCAGGATGAACACGCCCCCGCTTCGGAATCCCTTTTTGACCCTCAGCAAAAGATCGAAGCGATGGCGGAACTTGGGGTTAACCACCTGATTCTGCAACCTTTTGATGCGGCATTCAGTCAAGTCACCGCGGATGGTTTTTTCCAAGCCATCAGCCGGGATGGGTGTGCTGGGATTGTGATTGGGGATGATTTTCGATTCGGAAGCGGCCGTTCGGGAGACGCTGCGTTTCTGGGCAAAGCCTGTCAAACCGCTGGAATCTCCTTGCGCCGGGTCGATCCTGTGACTGTTCACGGCGTGCGTGCGAGCAGCAGTAGGATCCGTCGCGAGATTTTGAATTCCGGGAACGTCGAGCTCGCTTCAGTCCTGCTGGGACGCGAGTACGCGCTGGACGGTGAAGTGGAGCGGGGGAACCAAAACGGCCGGAGGATTGGAATCCACACCGCCAACCTCAGGTCGCTTGATCAAATCATTCCGCGCAACGGTGTCTATGCTGGATACTTTTCCCTGCTCGATCCACTTGTGGCGGGTTCTGTAAAACCCGCTCTTTTATGCCGCAATGAATTGGCGCTGCCTTGCGTGATCAATGTCGGTCATCGTCCTACCGTTGACGCGAGTGCCAAGCCGCGCTTGACCGTCGAAGCGCACGTGATTGATCACAAATTTGGTGACGACGCCCTGTATGGCAAACGCGCGCGGATTTATTTTGCAGCCAGGCTGCGTGATGAGACGAGGTTTTCTTCGATCGAAGCCCTGAAGGAACAGATTCACCGCGATATTGAAACGGCGCGGAAAATCACTTCTTGATGTTGCTTGAAGCGTCCCAGGCCTTCGTTGTCCCGGAGGCGCGGCGAATGACGATCACTTCCGGGTCACCCGTGATCACAGACACGTAAGCAGCAGACAGAGTTGACGTCGTTGCGCCGTCGCTTAGCACGAGGTCACCGGGAGCCGTATCCAAGATCACACCGTCCCCAGTCAGGGTTGTGTCGCATGGATCGTTAATCACATCAAAGGTCAGCTCGCTGGAGGTTTTTCGCACGACGATGCGTTCGTAACTCGTGGCCACTGCCGGCGTTGCTGAAAGTTTCATGGTCGTGATTTTTGAAGGGAGGCTTCCAGAAATGCAGCGCGCAGTTTCGTTGCCGGTCAAGATAGTTGCCGAAGTCGATGCCGAAATGCCGGTGATGGCACTGGCCACGGCCGAATCCATTTGCGACTCAGCCGCAGTGTTGGGGTCCAGCAACAGAAGATCGTTTCTCACATAAATCTGGCGATCCGCCAAAGCACCGGCACCAACTTCGCCAACCGATCTTGTGGATGCTGGCGTGAGGCGCTGCACCGTCAAGATTTTGGTTCCATCCTGTGCAATCCAACGCGCAGCATCATCAGAACTTGCCATCACAGATTTTTCGGTCAGGGTTGCCGCCGAGGCTGATGCAACCCCGGCGATGTTGGCAAACGTCCATGCCTCGATCCGCGTCACAGACGCTCCAGATGATTCAGCCAACGAAACGGTTGCCAGTTTGTAGCCTGCTCCCGCACGCAGCCAGCGCAAGCCGGAGATTTTACGGCTGCCCGTGGCCAGAGTCGCGCGCGTTGCAGAGTTTCCGGCATCAACGACAATCACGCTGGATGAACCAGTCGTGGAATCAATTGCAGCATAAGCAATCAATGTTGAATCGGGGCTTATTCTCTGGCTGTAAACCTGTTCGCTGTCAGTCGAAAATTTTGTCGTTGTGCCGCCAGCCCAAGGCGTGATGTAGACGCCACGCGACCCAGTCGAAGTTCCCCCGATGAAGGTGACGTTGTTGCCGTCGGAAGACATCACGGGCGAGGTTTCTGAAATCAAATCGTCGTTTTCCGTCAATCGAGACGGAGCACCCGTGGGCTGGTTTGGATCAGAATCTATGGTCACTTTGAAGATCCGCAAGCGGTAGTCGTCGCCAGTTTTGGATCGTCCGGATTCAAAAGCGAGTTTCAATCCGTCTGAAGAAAGTGAAGGTGCCCCATCGAAAAGTTTTATGTCTCCGGAGAAGTAACGCCCCGAAGGACCCGGTGTCGCTGCCGGTGTTGGCGTCGCGGTCGTAGAACCGCAGCCCTGCGTGAGTGAAATCAAGAGGGCGCTGCAACGAATGAATATTGTTGTTATTTTGTGCTTCATGGATGGTACTCTATACCTCCAATGGCTCTACATAAAGCAAAAATCCCAATGAATCCTGTCCAAGAGCCTGGAAGCCACATCATTGCGGCCATTGATATTGGCACCAACTCGATCCACCTGGTTGTTGCTGCCGTAAACCTGCGGGGAACCATCAAGATCCTTGACACGGACAAGGTCACCGTCCGTCTTGGCCAACACATCACGTCGGGCGGTGATATTGACGCCGAGGGCATACGAAAAACCGTCTCCACCATGCGTCACATGATGGAGATCTGTTCTGCATGGCCTTGTCACATCCGAGCGATCGCAACCCATGCCGTGCGAGAGGCGCATAACCATCAAAAGTTGATCGAGGCCGTTTTCAAGGCAACTCGCATCCGGATTGAAGTTGTTGACGGCGATGAAGAGGGGCGTCTCGTATTCCTCGGGATGAGGCAGGGGCTGGCGCTTGGAGACAAGTCTGTCCTGGCCCTTGATATCGGGGGAGGCAGCACAGAAATCCTTTTCGGACGTGGGCACAAGATCAATCATGTGTCTTCCCTGAAGCTTGGTGCGGTCAACCTTAGCGTCGAATACGGGATGATGGAAAAGGCGGATGCGCGGAGGTTGGCCAGTCTTCGAGAGGCAATCGCCGCCAGGTTGGAACCAATGGTCGAGGCCACACGCGAGCAACGCTTTCAAGTTGCCGTGGCTTCATCAGGCACCGCCAAGGCACTGGCATCGATCAACCCGCAAACAATGCGGGTTCGCCCTGGCAACGATGCTAATGGTTTGGTGCTCAAGGCGGGGGACCTGTTCGCAATCACAGATGCCTTGAATGGGTTACGGGATCCTGTCGCAATCAGGGCGAAAACAGGACTGGATTCCGGGCGCAGCGAGATCATTTTGGCCGGCGCTGAAGTGCTCAGTTCAGTGACGCGCGAACTTGGTGTCAGCCAGTGGGTTTTTTCTTCGTACGGACTCAGGGAAGGGGCGGTGATCGACACTTGGCAGCGTTTGGAGCCAGACCGCCAGATTGATCGCATCGACGTTCGCGAGGAGAGCATTCGTTCCTTTGTGGCTAAATTTCAGGTGGACCGCCCGACTTCGGCCCATACGGTTCGTCTTGCGCTGCGGGTTTTCGACCAGATTTCCTCGTGGATTTTTGCCCACGTCAGCATCGAAGACCGCAAACATTTGCGTCGTCTTTTGGAAGCCGCCACGCAAATTCACGATTGCGGCAGATTCATCAGCCGGCAGGCCCACCATCGCCATGCCCACTATCTGATTGCAAACAGCCATCTGCCCGGATTTACCCAGGACGAGCGGATTTTCATGGGATTGATCGTCAGGTTTCACCGCAAGTCGGTCCCCCCGGTCGCCATCGACCCTCAGTTGGGGCCTGACCTTGCCGCAGACGAGTGGGCGGCCATGCGAATTTTGGCGGGCATCCTACGCCTGGCTTCTACCCTCAACCGGACCAAACGCCGTAGAGTTCGAGATGTGGTGATCAGGCGTCGGGGCGACAGACTTCAAGTATCTGTAATTACATTCAGTAAATCTTCATCGGCATTGGACCTTCATAAGGCTCACAAGGAAATCGAAGCTTTGGAAAAATCTTGGGGTATCCGGATTTCGCTCGATTCCTGACGCGCAACCCTGCACATTGTCAGCCATGAGTAGCAAGCAAAACACCAAATCAGCATCCACATCCAAGTTCGCGGCAGCCCCTGCATACCAGAGCTTTCGCCAGCAATTCGGCACGCTCTTGCGAGATCTTGCTGGATCACCTTGGCCGGATTTGATTGTATTGCATGGAGACTCGGATTTTTTCCTTGGCAAATCCCTCCAGGCGTTGCGTGAAGCCTGGCAGCGCCGTCTCCCTCAGGCTGGGTCGTCAGAATCACCGGAAAAATTAGAACCGTCAGAAATTGCCGTGATCAATTCCGTCGATGCCGCCGAGCTCGCAAAGGATGGGTTACTGGACCTTATCCTGAGCCAGAGCCTGTTCGAAGAAACCCAGTTGGTGGTCGTGAGACGCGCCGAAAAAAAATCCGATGCCGGCAAGGTGATGGCGGCCCTCCCGTCCCCCTTGTCGAATCGATGGTCGAATCGCCTGATCATGACGTTTGAAAAGGCGGTTTTACCAGTCGAAGTGCAGCGCCAGGTGGTGCGCCTCGGCGGACAGGTGATCCACGTTGCGCAACCGTCGTCCCAGGCGGATTTCATGCAGTACATCCAGACCACATCCCAGCGTGCACGGTTGCAACTTACGGCCGAGGCCCAGCAGATGGTTTTTAACTGCTGCGGGCGTGATGTTGTGGTGATTGAAAACGAGATCAACCGCCTTGGATTTATTTTTCCTCCCGTTGCAGGCAAGCCTGCCGACCTTGGGACGGCTGAAGTTTCCAGCGTGCTTGGGGTGCTGCGCGAGGACGAGGTTTTCCGACTGGACGAATTGTTGGTCAACCGCCGCCATGCCGAGGTCGAGGTTTTACTTCACAGTCTGATGGCGCGCGGCGAGAGCGTTCTGGCGGTGATTGGGGTTCTTGCCCGCCACTGCCGCAATGGTCTGGCCATTCAGGACGAGATGGCCCGGCGCGGAGCCTTGGATGTGTCTGGAATGGCAGCCAGACTTCGCCTGCCTCAGGCCGTCATCCGTAATTTTGTCCGCTATGTTCCGGGTGTGCCGCGCGTCACATTTGAGGGCGCCCTGGCGGCTTGTGCTCAGGCCGACGTCGAATTGAAGACGAGTGGCTTGCCGGATGGCCTCGCGCTATCTAGAATCGTGGAATGCTTTCAAACCAACTGAAATTTACTATCCTGTTGTTTGGCGTCCTTGCCGGGCGTTCTCCGTGCGCTCAAGCTGGCGGCGTGACGGAAATCTTTTTGCCGCGATACCAGGCCGAGCAGATGGCGTCGGACCAGCCCTTTACCGATCTGGCGGTGCGCCCAGGCTCAGATGAATCGCCGGGTGGCTCCAGAGGTGGAGAGGTCTGGTTTGTTGGGCGGACATCGCTGTGGCGTTGGCAGCTTGCCGATCAGTCTGTCCGGCGTTTTCGCCTGATGGATAAAGGGGGGGCAACGGAAAAGGAAAAGGCGAAGCCCGCCTCTCCCGATCGGCCTGCAATTCAACCTGTTGCAACCGCCCGTATGGAAATTGAGGGATTGCACCGGATGCTCGTTGAGCAGGGAACCGGATCGTTCCTGGTTTCGTCCACCGATGGAATCTTTGACGTCGATCCAAACTCCGGGCGGATTTTGCATTATCCGCTGCCAGCCCAAGTTAAGCCCGTGACGACCGGGATCTTTGGTTTTGGTGACCACATTGTTTGGACCACAGCAGATGACCTGATCCAGCTCGACCGCTATGGCAAGAGGCTTCATGTGATTGCCCTGCCATCTGCAATGAAGTCGGCAGACCGGCTGCTTTGGTCCCCTGCCCTCAAGTCCTTTTGGCTTGCAAGGGGTCAATCGCTCAGCACTTTTTCACTTTTGCCCGGTTCGAAAGAAAAACAGGCATGGTTGGCTCCGCAGCCCCTCATCGGGATGACGGGAGATCAAAACAGCCTGTTTGCCTGGACGGGATCTTCAGTGGCGCGGTTTTCCGACGCTGGCACTTCGGCGGGAAAGAGCCTTGATACTTTAAAGGTTGCCAAAGACCGCCAGCTCAACCTGATGAATGCTACGGGCGGCACTCATGCATACCTTTTTACGGATGCCACGCTGGAGGTTTACGATCTGGAATCCCGACAGAGAGAGGCATTCAAATTGCCACTTCCAACGGGACGTGACGCTGCTCTTGTGCAGAGCATGGTCTTGGGTGGGCCAAAGGGAAGCGCTCAAGTGGCGATTCTGGTGGCAGGCAAACCCCGGGTTTTCTCTTTGGCAAAAGACTTGTCTCTTTCGTCGCATGAGGCCAATGTGAATGAAGAAATTCAAAAGGACAAATAACGCGTCATGCGAATTGGGCTCGCCTCCATCCCTAACTGGTTTTTTGTAGCCCTTTCGGCTTTTGTTCCTCTTGCCAGTCTTGTGTCCTGCGCCCACACCCCTGAATCAGCTTCATTGGACCTGATGAGCGGACCGCTGGTCATTGACGAAAAAAATCCAGCCGACGACGACGTGTTGGATTCGCCTCAGGAATCTTTAGCCTATGTGGCTGATTTAAAAAGGCAGCTTTCCTCGATCGAAGCCGGTGCTGCCGGCAGTCAAGAGGATCAAATTCGGGTTGCGCCGGTCCTTCATGTTTTGCGAGCGCAGATTGCGGAGATAGACGGAAATGCCACACTGTCTGCCACGTCGTGGCGCGCTGCCTTGCAGGCAAGCCCGGGTCAAGGGCGCATCGCGAAAATGGTTTTCGATCATTGGGCCCGACATCTGACCCGTCACGCCAAGCCTGAAACCGATGTTGTCATCCTGGCACGAGAGGCCTTGGCGTCTGTTGGCGGTGGTCGTGAAAGCCAATATTTATTAGCCCAGAATTTATTAACCGAAACCGACCTGGCACGCCGCCTTTACCAGATGGCTTCAGACCGGTTTACCTTCAATGAAATTGCGGTGTCTGGCGCTCTGGACGCCGCCATGCCCCCGACAACGCCTCCCGTTTATGGCGACGATAATGCGGAAGACCCACTTCTGATCGGCATGTTACGCCAGGCATGCGCCGCACGACTGCCCAACCAAACAGCAGCCTGGAATGATTGGGCCAAACCGCTCAAGCAACCATGGAGGGGCTACTGGGACGGCGCGATAGCTGATTGTAAGGGGCGTCACGGTAGTGCCGTTGAAGCCTTGACGGCAGCGATCGCCGCGATGGACGAGGGCGATGTCAATGAAGAAGAAGATGCAACAGCAGCCAGTCTGCGCGTTGAGTTAAACAGCCGGCTCATCAAGGTGCGACGCGCTCTTGGCGATCGAGAAATCCTCGGTCCCGACTATCAGAACTTGATCGCAGCGTGGCGTGTCCGGAACGTTTCCGCCAAGGCAATGGGACTCAATCCTGCGATATTCACCTTGCGACGCATCGACGACACCATCTGGGCCGCAAGACAACGTGCATTGAACGACGATCTTGCGGGTGCAGAAACAATGGCTCGTGAGGCGCTTAATCTCATCAACAGGGCTTTTCCAGATCCTGCATTTGTTGCGCCAAACTACCGTCGTGATCTTGCCAACCTGCGTTGCGAGGTATTGCACTTCAGGGCTTTTAGGATCTCCTACGAGCGTCGTGAATGGACGCAGGCCGCTCTTTTGACTGAGGACGCACTTCAAACCCTGCCAATAACCCAAGAATGGTCTCGGCGCCTGCAGCTGCAATCGGTTCTTTATGATTTTGCTGCTGGACAAATGGCCCTCGCCCGCAAGCGCCTTGAACAAATTCTTAGTGACGCGGCCGACGATTCCGCGAGAGCCTTCAGCCTGTTTTGGTTGGCTCGTGTTTTTGAACAGATGGGGCAAAAGACCGAGAGTGATTTTTACATGCACGCCTTGCTCCAGGAACAGCCGCTCAGTTATTATGCTGTGGTGGCTGCGCCAGCCGCAGGGCTGCTGGCCAAGGACGCCTGGTTGAAGAATTTTGGTGACCTTGAAAAATTACGCACCCGCCTTGGTGCCGTCAGCCTTGCCGAGAAGGCCGACATCGGGAAAGGCAGCGCAACCTGGCAATCCTCACGGCGGCTCGCGGAAATTCTCGTGAAAGGTAAGTCAGGCGGACGATGGGCACGGGCAGCGGTCGCCGATGCGGCAGAGGCATTGGCAAAGGCCTCACGTCCGGATCGAAACCCCGAGGCTTTTTTATATTTATCCCGGCTTGCTTATTCAGCCGGGGATTATGGACGGGCCATTGAATTGACCTCGGCCCTTTCGTCGACGGTGGATGGATTTTGGACCCGCTATCCGGAACAAATATTTCTAATTTTCCCGTTTCCGATGCTCAAAACTTTTTCGGGCGTGGCAAATACCGGCAACCGGGTCACTTTGATGCTGGGCCTGGCGCGCCAGGAGAGCAGTTTCCGCGCAGAGGCCCAAAGCGCGGCCCGGGCTTTTGGATACATGCAGCTGACGCCGGCCACGGCCCGCCGCTTGCTTGGAGATCAGGCCCCGGCCAGTGACGATACCATTGAGACCATGCTCTTGGACCCGCAGACCAGCATTCGCCTTTCGGCCCGCTACCTTGAGATTTTGAACCAGCGTTTCGGTGGCTCTGATTTACTGATGGCTGCCGCATATAATGCCGGAGAATACGCGGTGACCGGTTGGCGCAAACACCGCGAGGTCGAAGACCAAGCCCTTTTTATTGAAAGTATTCCCTATAGCGAAACCAAGGGGTACGTTAAGGCAGTCCTTCGTAACGCGGCGATCTACCGCCACCTTTTGCCATTGACTCGGGAAAGTTTGGTCGGCAATAAAAAAGACCCGTAATCAAAGAGGTTTACCGATGAGCAACAACAAGCAAGTCCATGTCCCCAACCCAGAAGATGTGAAGCTGGAAGCCGGCGGGTGGATCAGCATGATCGCCATCTTGTTTCTTTTTCCGGCCCTTTTCTTTCTTTGTGTTTTTTTCCCGATTTGGGTTGGCTGGACCCCGCGCTGGTAAACCCATGAAAAGCCTCTCTTGTCTGTCGCACCCGGCTTGACTATAAGCCGGGTGACGGCGTTTTAATGCACGCTGCGCGACTCAAGCGAGGGTAACCATTGGACTCCATCGAAAATACAGTGCAAGCCAGTTCCGTCATTGCTGACACCGGGGTCAAAACTCGGATTTCCACGGCCACCTGGCGGGACTATTTTCAACTGACCAAACCGACCATTTCGATGCTTGTCGTTGTTACTGCGGTTCCGGCCATGCTTATGCCGGTCATGCGCGGGACCAACACCGTCGGGGCAACGTTATCGGTGGCCATGGCAGCCTTGCTCGGAACCTGGTTGGCTTCGGCTTCGGCTTCTGTTTTCAATCACCTGCTAGATCATGACGTTGATATGAACATGGGCCGCACCCGCGGTCGCCCGTTGCCAAGTGGTCGTATTTCAAATGGAAAAGCCTTCTGGTTTGCCACCGTCTTGGGTTTGTTTAGCTGGTTGATCCTTGATCTTTTTGCCAGTCCGGTCAGCGCTTGGACGGCGGTTGCCGCGAACGCTTTTTACGTGCTGGTTTATACGGCATTTTTGAAACGGCGGACGGTTCAGAATATCGTCATCGGTGGGGCTGCCGGTGCGGTTGGCCCGCTCATTGGCTGGGCCGCATGCACCAATGACATTGGGTTTGTTTCGGCGTGGCCCGCTTGGGCGCTCTTCGCAATCATTTTTCTTTGGACCCCGCCCCACTTTTGGGCGCTCGCCATCAAGTACAAATCCGACTATGCGGCAGCCAATATTCCGATGATGCCAGTCGTCCGCGGCGAGGCAGCGACTCGCTGGCAAATGCTGCTTTATACGCTGACTCTGCTTCCCGCGGTCGGCAGTCTTTATTGGTACGGCGCGGCCGGAATGGTTTACTTGGTTCCATCCATGCTGCTGACTTTGTTATTTGTCCGTTATGCATGGCGCCTATGGCGGACCGGCGATAGCGCCCTGGTCATGCCACTTTTTCATTACTCTTGTTTTTACCTGTTTGGGATCTTTGGCAGTTTGACGGTCGACAGGCTACTCAGCTTGTCGGGCGCTCTATAAGGAATGGCGATGCCCTCCGCTTCGATAAAACAAATCATTGACGATGTCGTCTTTGGGCGCGATGACCGGGCACAGAACCGGAATCGTTTTTGGCTTTACGCTGGGTTTTCTATTCTTTTTCTCGCCTTGCTCGTGGCGGTCTCCGTCCTAAAGCCGGGTCCTTAGGAAGCGGGGCACGCGCTTTTATGCCGCGAGTCATCATCACAGCATCCAGTTTTTGTAAAAATGAAATCCTGTGCGCCGAAGTCGTAGCGGCCATGCCCGATGTCGAAATTGTTTTTCATCCCCTGAATTCAAAATCCAGTCCCCTCGAAGTCGCAACAGCTTTGAATGGTTTCGATGGCGCCATCGTCGGGCGCGAACTAGTTACCGCTGCAGTTTTGATGCAAGCGAATCCGCCTCGTGTCCTCGTCAAATACGGTGTTGGAATGGACAACATCGATCCGGCGGTCTTTGCCGGGATGTCTGTGTTCGCGACTCCCGGCAGCAATGCCTTCGCCGTGGCGGAGCATACCCTTGGATTGATCCTGTGCCTGACTCACAACATCGCGTCGTGCGACCGCCAGTTGCGGGCGGGCAATTGGTGGAAAAATGGCGGGACCGCCTTGGCTGGTAAGACTATTGCTGTGGTCGGCGTCGGGCACATTGGCTCCCGTGTCGCCAGGCTGATGCGGGCCTTTGATTGTCAGGTGCTTGGCGTGGATGTCCTCGACAGGTCGGATGTTCTGACTGAAATAGGCGCCCGGCAATTGGATCTGGAGTCAGCCATTGGAATGGCTGACATCGTGACCTTTCATGTTCCCCTCACCGAATTGACGGCAAGGATGGTGAATAGAGAGTTTCTGGCGTCGATGAAGGCGGGTTCTTGGCTATTAAACACCTGCCGCGGAGGAATCGTGGTCGAATCGGAACTTCTGGAGGCATTGAATTCAGGCCATCTGGCTGGAGCTGGTTTAGATGTATTTGAAGTGGAACCAACTGAAAATACCGAGCTTATTCAGCATCCCTCTGTTCTTTGTACTCCACACACCGCCGGCAATGCCCGAGAGGCAGTTTTGGCTATGGGGCGAGCTTCTATAACAGCTATTGTAAGTAATATAAAATTAATATAAAAGATAAAAAAATTAAGGTTTCTATATGATTGATCAAATAAAAGAGATCATCGCAAAAGATATCAACCCCCAACTCGAACTCCATTCGGGCGGGTGTGAGCTTGTTGACGTGGAAGATGGAGTCGTTACGATTCGTCTTTTTGGCGGTTGTTCCGGCTGCCCTTCGAGCCACATAACCTTGTTCAATGGCATCGTTCCCATTTTGAAAGACAAGTTACCAGAAATCCGGGACGTGGTTCTCGGTTGAGGGGTTTTTCTTTGCGAGTGATGCCCGCCATTGCCAAGGTCATTTCCCGGCTGTGTTCGGTATGGTTTCTTGCGGCCTTCTTTCCTTCAGCAATTAGTTTGGCAGGATTCGATACGGTAATGCCGCTGGAGCCGCTGGTTTATACCGGTGCTTTACACAGCACCGGGAGCGAACGTTCGATGTTCGCCCGTATTTTTGTCATCCCAGGCGGAAACAACGGTCCTTTTGAAGCTCATTTGATTCTCTATCATGGCGGTTTTGACAACCGCGAATACGTCCCGATCATTTTCGATAAAGTGGACCGTCAAGAAGACGGCAGCTACCTTTTGACCTCAACGCGAATGACCGGTGGTGGCATGCCAATGAGGCATCCCGTCGTGGAAATCAGCGTACCTGGCGATGAGGTTATTGAAGGAATTTTTGATTCGGGCGTTCAAACGCGCGCCGGGGTCCTTAGGCTCGTTAAAGGCTGGCAGCTGGCACCAAATGCCATGGCTGGCCGCAGGATCGTTCCCGCCTTCGAGGGGCGTTACTTTGGCGACTGCCTTGGCGGTCCTCGCAGCGACATGTTGACTGGACTTGAGCTTTTTAGCACGCGATCGCAACTTGAAGATATCGCCGTGATGCCGGCCACCGATACAGCCGTTGAAGCCAACATCTACAAGGGTGGTACGGTTTGCCGTGATCCTGACGGTTTTGGCCACGACAAGGATCTTTCATGTTCTGGGTTTTGGTCGGGGCATTACGATTTATACACGGGTAAATTAAATCTTTTTATTACGCCCGCATGGAAGTGGACTTGTGACTTCGATGAGGTCAACGAGGTTCTCACATGCGACACGCCGCGATTTGGCCGCCAGTGCGAGCTTTATCGCCTTCGTGACCGTCTGGCGACGCCGCCAGATGCAGTGGGCAAGGAACCCTTTGGGTTGGGCGATACCAATCCCCAAATGGTGCGGATCAAGTCTGACCTGCGAAAACAAGTTCCAAAACCGGATGCTGATCCAGCTAAGAGGTCATGCACGGATTTACGCAACAAGATTCCTGGTCTCTTGAACCATACTTACACGGGTCTATATCAGCGCGTGGCCTTGGATCTGGTCGTGCTCGAATCCAAGCCTGGCATATGCAAAATCAGCGGTATGATCGCCCAGTATTTTAACAAGGAGGTCAACTACTCAAACATACCGATCACCCATGTGATTGAAACCATGCTCTACGACCTCAAAGAAGATGTCCTTCGAATTTCCAGCGGCCCCATGGGCGATGCCGTGATGATCCTCCAGCGGGATGGTTTGAGTTTTTCAGGATACTGGTATTCCCGACTGTTTGGACTGGTTGGCCGGGTGGAATTTGGCGAAGGAATTTCCTATGAGGAGATTCCGGAGGATTCATTTGTGCCCTCGATTTCTGGACGATACGAATCTCCGCCGCAAAACAATGTGCGAGTCCAACGGTCGCTCAACCTTACTGCAAACACCGATGGTATGGACACCCGTTCCTTCAATCCAATCCGTCAGCTGCCAACAACCGGCGTGTTAAAAACGGAAGTGATCAGTCCAGACGGGCTCGGCTATGGCCTTCAGGCTGCGCAAGAAATAAGGCGTTTGGTTTATGATTATTTCACCGGTCGAGTAACTTTTCAGACGGGCTCGGCTGAATTTTACGGTCCAGTTCTGCGACGCGGACTCGATCTGCGTATGGTCACCACAAATGATGGGGCTCGTTTTATTCCCTTCGGAGTCCACTGGGACTATCCCCGCCAGGGCATACCATAACTTCCTTTTTTGAATTTTTCCCTAGATTGGCAACGCACCACAGATCCGAAGACATGGCCCCGGTTTCAGTGGGTTATTCCGTTAGCCGTTGCGCCAATTAAGTCCCGTTGTTTCAAGTAAGTGCCCGCAACTCCCGAATAAATCCATGAATCAGTGGATGAATTCGATGTGGGGGAAGCCTTGCGCCACAAAACGATCTTCATTTTTCCCGTCTGGATTTTGTTGGCGTTCGCTGACGCAAGATCGGCTTTTGCGAAATCAACCTTCCCAATGGCCCCGCGTCTAAAGCCAGTTCTCGAATCGGCAATTCCCCTTTCGGTGGGTGTGCCGCGCAAGATCGATCAAGAAAAACTCACGATCAGTGACACTTATATTTTCACTGACAAAAAAGTGTCGGAAGTTCCAGTTTGGGCGCGGGATGAAGCCGGCCTGGTCTATGCCGGCACGATCGCCATAGGGGGAAGTTTTGAGCCAGAGGCGATTTTTAATCGCTACGGGCGGATGTATTACGGCACTTCAAAAATCGATTCAGTCAAGTTGCAGCCTTGGTTGGCGCAACAACGCACGCTGGATAAAAACAGGGTGATAACGGTTTATGTCGATGGTGGTTACGTGAAACGAATTGAGTAACGAGGGGAATTTATGCACTGCATCAAGAACACGTCGCTTGTCCTCGGCATACTGGCGTTGGCGGCATGCAACGCCACTGGCTTTAAAGGGACTAACAGGGTTGTCATGTCGGAACCACTTCCAGTCGCGAGAGACTACACCCTCGTCGCCATGGGAATGGATGAGACTGTCGATGGTGGTCAGGTGCAGATGGCAACGATTGATCGGCTGAAGGTTGTGTTTCAGGCTGCCGACCGGCGCATTGTGGGGACGGATACTTCCACGGTCCGTCAGGCGGTTGACTTGTATTTTGCACTTGATACCACGGCCAGCATGACGGAAGTGATGCGCGCTGTGAAAGACGGAATCAAAGGGCTGGTGTCAGAACTGCGTCGTTCGGGTCTTGATTTGAACGTCGGTCTGGTGGGTTTTGTTGACAGCTTCGCATCTGTCGACGCACGTACATATCGGCTCTCCAGTAACTACACCGGTTTCCAAAATTTCCTTTCAAGCATCCAACCCACAGGCAATGACGACTATCCGGAAGCCGCAATTTATGGCGCAAGACGTGCAATTCAACTTTTCAAATCAGGTTCGCGACAAGGCGCATTCAAGGCAATTGTTTTGATCACTGATGTGGTTGGTCACAATGGATCACAAGCGGCAGGTGGCAATCCCCAGCGTGACTGTTCGGTGTTAGCACTCGCCAATGAGATCAATTCTTATGCTGCCGGATTGCCTCGTCCCGATGATTTTAAATTCTTTTATACAGTTCCCGATCCAACGCGCGTGACGTTCAACAACGACAATTACGGCGCCTTCTTGAATTGCCAGTCACAAGAGGATGCAACTGGCTATACCGCAATCCGGCAGATGGAAGACATCGTGAATCAGATTCTTCCTGCAGTAAATCCAGCGCAGCGCGGTGGTGCATTGCGTGATGGCGCCGGCAACGTCGCTTGGCCACTTACACAAAATAATCTCGTGAGCACTCTTGTTCCAATGCTTCAGGACAATCCCGTAGTGCGCAACGTCCTGGGAAGTTGTCTGGCCAGCAGGGCCGAAATATTTGAAAATGGCGAGAGGATTTCCGGCCAGGATGCAACAGCTGGAATCAATCCGGCTGCGGCTCTCAAGTCCCTTGAATCTGGTGATAACACCTTGAATCTTGGTGACGCAATCCCGCGCGGTGGTCGCGAGGGGGTCCGCGATCTTGAATTGGTCGTGGATCGTTGCTGCGTATCGGCGGAGGACTTGCGGGCAGGACGCACAAGCACTTGCCGGACGACCTATCGCCAGACGATCCCGTTCAAGGTGGATATGACGGGCCCGAAGGCGTAACTTTTTATGGAATTTTTAATGCAGGCTTCAACAGAAAGAACATCGTTCCCGGTATCATCGCTGCTTGATGGCAGTGTGACAGATTTCGACCTTTTTTTATCGGTAAAAGGCGAGGACATCCTATACGCCGCGCCAGGATATTGCTGGACCAGAGATGAAACGACTCGTCTGTTGGCTCATGGTTGGAATGATTTTCGTGTGGACGCGGTGCAAGCCTCTCTCGTCCAAATGTACCTACAGCTGGCCCGTTTGCCTCTTGTTGAAAAAGATCAGGCGCCAGCCCGGCGGATTAATTCCTTGCAAGACCTTGCGGCCAGTTTCACCCAGTGCCTTTATTCAGGTGAAGTCAGCGTAGCTGCAGTCCACTTCGGCCAGAAGATCGCTAAAGGTATTGTCGACTGTCTGATGGAGAACCAAGCTTCAGTTAAAGAAATAAGCGCCCTCATGGATCACGACCAGTACACCTTTTATCACAGCGCGCGGGTGGCGGTATTTGCGACCGCCATGTCGATCAGCATGGGGGTCACTGATGAAAAGCATTTGCAACGCATTGCTACGGGCGGATTATTTCACGATGTCGGAAAAAAAGACGTCCCTTTGGATGTGATCAACAAGCCAGGCGCCTTGGACCAGGCCGAGTGGCAAAAGATGCGGTCTCATCCTTCCCAGGGGCATGACGCATTGAAGGCAGCAGGACTTTCTTTGGAAACCATGGAGATCGTTCTGCATCACCACGAACGGATGAACGGGAGTGGCTACCCGCATGGCCTGCAGCAATCGGGAATTATGACCGAGGTTCAGATTGCCGCAGTAGCCGATATTTATGATGCCCTGACCTCCTCACGCTCCTATCAGAAACGTAAATCACGCTATGAGGCATTGGACTTCATGAAGCACAAATTGCTCGGAACCGACATATCCCCGACGGCCTTTCGAGGGCTGGTTGCAGCCCTGACCTGATCCCGGCCTGAGCTGCTCGGGATTGGTCTCGAAATCGCCATCCCGTGATCCCTTCTTGCCCCAGCCCCTCAGCCAAGGTAAAACTCGAAAATCATAAATATTTTCGATTTTTTGCAGGTCTTCATGATCGTTCGCGCTTGTCTTCTGGCCCTGCTGCTTATGGGTGTTCAGGGGGCCCTTAATTCCCAGCCCAGCTTGTTTGGGAAAAAAGTCTCGTCGCTCGGTGCGGGCATTATCCAGTTCTATCCGAATGCTGCGATATTCGAGACGCTAAAGATCGCTGGCGTCGCTGCTCTCGTCTTAACCCTGTTCGGTGTCTGGCTCTCCTTTGCATCAAAGAAATTGAAGCGCAGGAATGGGATCGGCATAGCTGTTGTCTCCTATGGGCTTCTTGTCCTTGCCAGTGCAGTTCAATACCCGGCACTTTACGAGTCCGCCATTCCATCCTTTCTCGCAGGCTTGGTTTTTCGCCTTTCGTTCGTTTCTTCCCCCGTTGGGTTAAGGCTCATGGCCTTTGGGCTCATGCTGCTGCCACTTCTGCTATCGCGCAGGGGATTCAGCACAACGCGGTCCAGTGCCGTCGCCTGCGTAGGATCAGTTGCAGTTTTATGGTTCGTGTTCATGGGTGAAATGCCATCTGGTTTTCAGCCTAGCGGTGCAAATCCTCGAATTCCCGCAGGGCGCGTTGAATCCGTCCGTAAAGGTCCCCCTCACATCATCTGGATCGCGGTTGACTCACTGCGCCTTGACCGTCTGGAAAGCCCAGACCGGGTTGGGTTTTTGCCAGCGATGCAGTCATTCCGCGACAGTCCGGAAACCGTTTCCTTTAAACGACATCACGTCGGAGTGCCGCGAACGTTTCCGTCATGGATTGAAATGATCCAAGGGAAATACGCCGCTGAAACCGGAGTTCGCCATATGTTTCCCGGGTTTCCTGCGCGCGATCGCGAGTTTGACGGGATAGTTTCCCTGGCCCAGTCTTCCGGTTACCGGACGGTTGCAGTGTCTGATTTCGCCGGAGATATTTTTCCGCGTTTCACGGCTGGCTATGATGTCATTAAGGCCCCTGGACTTGCCCTTGGCACCCTGATCCGTCAGAACATCGATCAGATGTTTCCACTTTTTACGCCTATTGTTACCGCTCCGGCCTTTCGCAAATTTTTCACGTCGCTCAAGGCCTCACCCGCCTATTCTGCCCCTCGTCATCTTGAACTTCTCGTGGAAGATGCGCTCAACGAATCCGAAGACGATAAATCAGGAGACGCCAAACCCCTGTTCCTGACCCTGTTTTATTCAACGGCGCATTTCCCCTACTCGGCCCCTTGGCCATACTACCGGGCCTTCAGCAAGCCATCGTATCCGGGCCCATTTTGGTTTCAGAAAAATCCCAGTCTCTCCACCGATGACCAGAACCTTGACGACGTGCAAAAGAATCAAGTCCGCGCCCTTTACGATGGTGCACTCAAATCGGTGGATGATTCTTTTGCGGGGATTGTCGCAATGCTGCGCGCGCGAGGGCTTTGGGATAATGCGATTGTCGTCCTCACCGCGGATCATGGCGAAGACTTATTTGAATCAGGTATTTTACAGGGCCACGGGGATCATTTACGAGGCGACCAAACCCTGCGTGTTCCGCTGTTGATCAAAATGCCGGCTGGGGATGACATGCCTGCCGTCCGCAACGTTGACCACGTGACGCGTTCCATTGACCTTGCACCAACCCTGGCCAGTCTGGCTGGTTTAAAGGGCTTTCCAGCGGCGCGGCATGCCCTGGAAGGAGTGGACTTGTCCCCGCTGATCCGTTCGCTGGAGTTTAAGGCGGGCTCTCCGGACCTTCGGAATCTGTCAGCCTATTCAGAAACGGAAATCTGGTTTTCGCGAACTGGGTCCGTCTTCTATCAGAAAATGCGCATCGACTATCCCGGCATTTCTCAATTGCTGACTTTTGATCCGGGCCATTCTGGCGAGATTATTTTGAATCCAAAATACGAAAAAATGCTCGTCGCTGCAAAGCATCGCAGTCTTGTTTCTGGCCCATGGAAATTGATTTACATGCCGACGCAAGACGGCGTCCGATATGAATTGTACGATGCCATCTCAGATCCGGAAAATGCGCATGATCTTTCAACTTCGAGGCCTGACGTCCTTGCAGAAATGAAATCAAAGTTCTTTTCCGGTGTCAGACAGATTGAATCACGGGCACGAATCATCGACGATTACGTCGTTCCGGAGGGCATCTGATGCCCATTCTAATCGGCTCACTGCTGGCAATTTTTCTGTTGTTTCATCCAAACGATGCACGGCTGCCACCTGCATTGCCTGTGATGCAGGATTCAATGGACTCTAATCTCGCAGGAGCGTTGCAACTTTCTGCGATTCGCGGTGATCTTTCCCTCGTGGTTGCCCCGAGTCTCCCGGTAATTTTAGCCGCAAAAAAAGATTGGGCAGCGCAATTCAAGATCGGAATCGACGCGTTTGATGTCAGGGTTCAGGCTGAATCCGCGCGATTTTTAAATCCATCCCAATTGCGTCTGAGCCTAGGCGTTTATCCTGGTCGCGTCGAAGCCCGCGACGGTATCTTTGTTCCAGCCGGAGGATCCCTTACCGTCAAAATGCGCCAGCCGAATACCGGATCGATTCGGTTTGGTATCGCTGCACTTTCCGGTGACGCTTCATTTCATGCCGCCTTGGACGGCCTGAATGTTATTTCGTGGAAGGAATCGCCAACGTTCTTCCAAAGTATTCTGCGATCTGCTGGCGATTTTGCCCCCAGGTTGACGCGCGCACTGTTCAAGGTTTTTATTCAATTTATCTACCCAGCCGCCGCCGCGGAATCTTTCGCGGGGCGCGAATGGCGTGACTTCTCATTGATGACGCCGGCAGGATCCGGAAAGGTATCTGAGTTTGTTTTGAATTGCGGGTCAATAAGTCCATGTATTTTCTCAGACATCACTCAGGCTTCTTCTGGTTCAAAAGACGGGTCGTCACGATTAACGCAGAATCCACTACAAAATTTCATCGTTGTCCTCGTGGATACGTTGCGCTCCGACGCGGTGATGTCAGCCGGCGCTCCGTCGAGTTTTAAAAAATTTGTCAGGGGTTCGGCTTCATTTTCAGGAGCAGTAAGTCCCGGCAACATGACCAGCCCGTCGACAAACGCCCTTTTGGGGTGCCACACGCCAACGGAAATGAAGGGAATTGCTTTTGCGTATGCCGTGGACGATCCCTCCCGCGAGGCCCATTACCAGTCTAAAATCACTTCGTTCCCGAAAATATTTTCTGATCATGGCTATGACACAGCAATGATTGGCAACATCTCGGTGGTGAGCGAGGTGATCGGTGGTGGGATTTCCCATGGATTCAATGAAAGTGTATCGATTGAGACCGAGGGTTATGAGACAGCCTTGGCCGCAATGGAAGCCGCCCGTTGGATCAAGGCCCATAAAAAATCCCCCTTTTTTCTCTACGTTCATTTGAACGCCCCTCATGCCCCGTACAAAGCACCTCTGTCTGACGTTTTCGCGACGTGGCCCGGTGTGTCAGCCCTTGCCTCGATGCAGTCAGCCTTAAAATGGCTTTATCGGGCGGAAGTAAATTATTCGGCTCGCTCGTTCCAGAAAATATTGGATGTGGTGGAATCTGAATCCATCTCTGAATTTACGAACGTGGTTCTTTTGGCGGATCATGGTGACCAGCAGTCGCCTCGGGTCTTTCATGGCAACGAAGCCGGCCCGCCCGTTGAGGGTTCCTTTTTCGATCACGGCGCAACGTTGTTGTCAGATGAGGTCGGAGTTCCGTTGGTGTGGCGTGGGCCTGGCGTGAATCCGAATGACCATCGCGACCCTGTTTCGACCCTTGGCCTTGGGCCTGCGATGTTACATCGCGCAAACATTCCGGTTGATCGCTGCGGCTTGAGCAGTCGCCAGGCTGGTGAACGTCTGTTGGCCAACTTGAAGGGCGGAGCTGGCGCGGCATCCACTTTTGGAATTGAAGCCTATCAGCAGCGTGCAGTGGTTTTTGATTCCCGGTGGAAATACATCCGGGCTCACGAACCGACTCAAAAGAAACTTGTTCCTGTGTCCGGCTGGAAAATGTTTCCGTCGGAAGTTTTCATTCGCGAGGAATTATATGACCTGAAGGCTGACCCTGGCGAAACTCGAAATCTCGCATCGGGTTCGAACTCCACGGAATTGCTCGCCCGCGCTCGGGGAGAGTATGAAAAATTTTATGATGTCAGTACTGGTTTTGAGTTGGTCGTTGAGGCTCCCCACGGAGAATCTGTCCGGGTGGCATTGTTGAACCACGAATCATCAGGCAAGGTCCGCGTTGTCTTGCCTTTGCCCAGCAAGAGGGCCATGGATTCGCTTCAGGTTTATGTTGCCGGGAAGCCGGTAAAAATTTCGAGCATGGCATGGCGTCTGCCGCTGTCTCGGGGCCAATGGCCCGGATTGCCCCGCGAAATCCAAGGCGACGAGTCCCTGCTGCCTGTATCTCATATACCTAATGCCTATTTGCGGCGTGTGCCGGTCAATGACACAGACGTACGGCGCATTGTGACTGGTAATCCAATGTTTGATCAGATCCTGCGCGAATGGGGCTACCTCCATGATGATTAGTTGGGGGGCCGCTGGCCTTGGGAAACAGGTGCTTGGATCCGCCTTTGGGCTTGCCCTTGGTGTATGCCAGCTGCCAGATGACGGCGTGGCGTACATCCGCTCCATGTCGGGCACGGCGTGTGTGAGGGCGCGCGCATCGGAGGACGTCGGTGTTGCCCCCGGATCTGGGGAAGGCGCCGTCAAGGTTGTTGCAGGATCCGGATCTATCGGGATTCATTTTTCCCCATTTCTGTCCATTCAGGCACAGGGCAACGTGCGCGGTACCAGCAGGTTCAATGGTGCGGAAACTGGCTGGTCGTTATTGCCGGAAGGAATCACCCGGCAGTTCGATCACCTGGTTCTCAGAATCGGTAATCCAGCTCTTCATTCCTTTCGGGCCACACTGGGTGATCAGCGGCTTCCCTTTGGCATTGACGCCAACCCCGCGGACGATTTGTGGCTTGTTGCTGAAGACCGGATTTACTGGGGTTCTTTGACGCGCGGTGCCGTTCTGACATTTGATAATTTGATTGATGCGGAACTCGATGTCGGGCTTTCAACAGAAGACTTGGAAGAATCCAGTCCACCCCGCTTGAGTGCACGTTTGATGTATGACCTGAGTTTCTTTGAACGAGCCCGTCTCGTGATGTCCATCGCAGAAGATTCTGGAGTCCGCCGGTATGGCTTTGGATTTATATCAACGTCGCGATCTGGTGACGTGACCCAATTTGAGGTTGTGCGATTGAATGCTCCTGACCAGGTTCTTGATTCGGGGTTCAGGCGTCTTTTCCGGTTTGCTGTTGACGCGGCGGATCGTAGTTGGTGGTTTGTCTACGACGAAGATCGCTTGCGGACCCAGTCCGTGCTTGCCGGGTACCGCTATTTCTTGCCATCGAACATTATCGGAAATTCCAACTCGTTTGCGCTGCGTTTTTCGTTGGGTCGAGTCCGATCGTTAAATCCAGTGATCAAATCCAGATTTATTGCATCAGTCGGCGTGGAGGCAAATTTATGAGGTCCATCTGGCTTGTGATGGGCGTCATTGCCATTAATGCCATGGTGACCTTTGCGGCTTTTTCGGCGAGTGGTCCAATTGACATCGTCTACGACCGCCCAAAGCCAGATGCTGAGGTTGAACCAGAACATCAGGCAGCATTTTCGGTCGAGGCTTTGTTCAAGAATTCATTTATGGCGAGTGGGCTTGCTTCTGGCACGGATGCCCTCAACCGGTCCCTGGAATCACTAATGCATGCCATCTTCTATGGTTTGATGGACAATGAATTTCGCTTTCCAACGGGTAAGTTCACAGCAATCGGGTTGGACCTGAATCGCGACGTTTATTCAACGCGGCAGGGTCCATTTGTGGTGGTCGATAAAATCACGGCCGGGCCCCGGTATTCTCATCAACTCTACAATGTCCAGGATATCCCGGTCACTGCATCGGGTGACGCAGGCGTTGACGCCTTGGATATTTATCTGCGGACCGATGCAGAACGCATTAGCGAGAAGGACACGCTTCCTGCTTGGCGCCTTCTCGTTAACAACTGGTTTGGACTCGTGCCATTTTTGGCGACGATCTTGCCGCCGTCGTTTGATCCAAACGAATTGTACGATCCGTTAAAGCGGGTCGAGGCTCCATTTCGTCTACCCCTCTCGGTATCTAGTTTTTACAAGATGCCGCTGCATGGAATTCGCAGTTACGGGATCAGCGGCGGTTTAGGGGTTTCCGCTGACTTGAAGGCTCTTGTTGGGGGCGGACTCGAGCGGACCTTTGAGCGTTTGAAGAATCTTAATTTCAACATCCCCATCGGTATTTTCAAGCGGGGAGAATTCCGCATCAATGTGCTTCGGAAATCCGAGGACGTCGCTTGGATTGCTGTGGCCAACATCGATCGGCAGGGTGTCAATGCCAGGGCATTTATCGGAAATACAATTTATTTGCTTTCCAACGCTGTGCCTTTTTACAAGGGAATACCGGGAGTTTTTGCGCCCATTGATATCCAGGGTGAAGTCGCTTGGACGGATCGTACCGATCGTGTTTATGAGTTCGACATGAAATCTCCTCAGGCGCAGGCGGCCTATGAAGCAGCAGTGCGCGGAGACTTGACGCTGGCCGATATTGCCAGCCGGCAAGACAATGCAAATGCTCGAACGACATCCCCGGCATCGGGGGTTGTGTTTCACTTTCGCAAGCAAATCCGGCAGCAATCGGAATCGACCCTGAATAACCGGAACTTGATTGCGGTTAGGGATGTGAATAGTCAGGATCGTAGTCAAGCCGAGGTCGCAATTACCGATCCTGAAGGCACGTATCACTTGCTTGAGGCGCGTCAGAATTTGGCGCGGCAGCACTGGGATATTTTAGTTGGACCAGAAGATCATGCCGTCAAAATCGATGCAAAGATCAAAGTTAAGCGCATTGATGAACCCGGAGTTCCGGGCGGAGATGGCTATCGTTTTGAATTTCACGACAGCCCGTCCCCCATGCGTGTGGCGCTGTATCTTGATATCGAAGACCGCTACACCACGGTCAGTGACTTGCAAACGTACCTTGATCGCTTGACCCAATTTTCCGGTTTGGAAATGCCTGGGTTGCAGCACCTTCCCCGCAAGGATCCAGGTGAACAGGCGGCCCGCCGACGCATGGTTTATTTTGATCAACCCTCTCAGGCTGCTCTTCATATCAATGCGCGGTCCCTGCAGGTCGGACGCTTTTCCGCATCGTCGGCCATGGTGCTGGATTCAGCAGCCCTTGACCGGATCACGGCAAGTTCCCTTGATATGCAGTGGCGCGCCCTGGCCAAGGCTTTTGGCAAGCCCAATGGCGAATGGTCAACGGCGGCAAAACGCTCGGGTCTGAGCTTTGACTTGGAGTGGGGAAAATCTGCGTTGGCGTATCTGCTGCGGCTCGGGAACTTTCGGTCCCACTCTTTTGATGCGATTCATGAATCAGACAAGGCCGTTCGTGCCATTGCGCGATTGGCAGCGGCCAAAACTCCGATGGACAAGCGTCGTGGTCTTTACGAATTGTTTGATTCAGACCATCCGGACCGTTTGGCACGCGCGTTGGTTGATTTAGCTGGCATCGATCGCGTGCCAAGGCGGATTCGATTGTTTGCCCAACCCAAGGGTGACGCCCCGGAAAACGTCCGGCATGCTTTTGAAACTTACGATGGGCGCGTGTTTAGGTCCTCCGTTCGATTCCCCAAGGACGAACGTTTTTCTCATGTTGATCAGGAACTGGAGGAATTTCAGCCGCAGACGATGCGCCCTGACGTAAAGGGACTCGCCATCACCGGCATCACGCTGTTTAACCGGGAACTCCCCAACGGCAGTAAAGCTGTCATCGTGCGAATCAAGTGCGATGATCTTTCGCCAAAAAAGACGGCGCGGATTTATGTAAAGTTGGTGCAGGATGGAAAGCTTCAGCTCACCAATCTCTCTCTCGTTGAGCGAGTGATTTCCGCAAGGTCGACAGGCGGAGCTTTGGAGGTCGTGCTATCAGGTCCACAAAGTCCTTTTTCCGGCCAGGTGTACAATCGGCTTCTTGGTTTTGGTGGCCCGTTGGCTTTAACTCTGGCAGTTGCCCCGACAGGGGAACAATGGACCGAGCCAAAAATTATCAAATTTAGATATGATAACGGAGACTTAAGGCCACGCTAGAGGGGCCGCTCAAAAACAACTGGACAGTAAACAGGGAATCTATAGATTACGCCTCAATCTTCGTGTCCCTTGTGGTGGCTGTGGCGAAGTGGTTAACGCATCGGATTGTGATTCCGACATACGTGGGTTCAATCCCCATCAGCCACCCCACTCTCTTCTTCTTTTCTTGTTTCTCGCATCGGGGTGTAGCGCAGTTGGTAGCGCGCGTGGTTTGGGACCATGAGGTCGCAGGTTCGAATCCTGTCACCCCGACCAGTTTTTTCCCATGATTCTGAATCAATTCCTCGGCCTGAGCCCTCACGAATCCGTCATCCTGAGCCCTCACGAATCCGTCATCCTGAGCGTTAGTGAAGGATCCTTTCTTAACCCGTCATCCTGAGCGCAGCGAAGGATCCTTTCTTCCGCGTTGAAGAAAAGATTCTTCGGCCTACGGCCTCAGAATGACGATGCAACCCGCCAATCCTTTCTTCGAATTCCGTCATCCTGAGCGCAGCGAAGGATCCTTTCTTCAAATTTTTTTAAAAAACCGTAACCGCCATTTTTATTCTGAAAGAAATCGTAGTGCAGTAGGCGCCAGAAGATGCCGATCAGGCCTTAGCCTTGTGCAATCTCCCTAAATTGTGACAAATCGCTATCAATTGCCATTCTCCCCGCACTTTTTCAGTGCCCCTCAGCAGAAAGGATCGAAATCTTCTGGCTTCTTTTAATTGGCCGAAGACCGGTTCGGTAATCGTCTTTCGCTTTCGATAAATAGCTCCCCCCTGTTTTCGAATTTAGCTTTTCTCGCATAAACGCAGTGAGGGTGAGACGACAACAATGACCTGCGAATTAGCATCGACTGCAGCCTGACAATTATAGCCCTGAATATGGCCGCCTGATTGATGCTCCTTCATTATTCTGGAGTCGTAATCCGTCGGATTACGACGGGCTGGAATAATTTCAGCCACTGATTTTCCGTTTGGATTGACAGGGGGGCGAC
>CAMBEK010000002.1 GCA_945865565.1 Pseudobacteriovorax antillogorgiicola
AGCATCGACTGCAGCCTGACAATTATAGCCCTGAATATGGCCGCCTGATTGATGCTCCTTCATTATTCTGGAGTCGTAATCCGTCGGATTACGACGGGCTGGAACAATTTCAGCCACTGATTTTCCGTTTGGATTGACAGGGGGGCGACGTTCAAAATTCTCGCCGTTCTCTTCCATCCAAAGGTCATCTTCCTTTTTTTGCCTGCTTTCTCATCGACGTGTTCGCGGCACTTTTGTGTCACTTCGATCTCGATTTTAGCAAGAAGCTGATCAATGATCATTTTTCGACTCGCACTGTTTTTGCCTTACGCGGTGCCACCTATATTGGACTTAAAATTGCTTCCGAACCTCAATATAACTTGCGTTCTTCTTGGGAACGTTCCAACCGCTGATTTCAGCGTTTTTCAGAATTCTATCGATGCCAATCCCAACCTGTATTCCGAAACCAAGGCGCTGCAGTGCAATTAATTGTACGTAGTGGCAGGTACGACCTCCAGACGTCATAATACCTGCCTTCGGCTTGAGCGACAGGATCCCGCCAAGTGCCAGGTACTGCCCAAAAAACGCAGCTTGGGTGATGCTATTATTGTCAGCTATCGATGATCGATAATTTGCAACCTCCATGGAAGCCGTGTTTCCGCTGAGATCAGCATAATCCACCCCTAGACCGAGCGACCGTAGAGTATTACTTTCCCCTTGAAGGATACCAAAACTAGCGGCCTCCATCTTCACAACAGCCTGGCCAAGATTCATGCTGGTGCTTCCCCCTACAGCTCTCGCAGGGTTGTCCAGTGACGCCTTTGACGTTTGCGAATCCGAACTTGCAAAACCAGGATTGCAAAGGTGTCCAATCATTGCCTCTAAATGAAGAAATCCAAAGTAGCGGTAACGTGCCAGAAATTGTCCGGCATTCTTGTAAGGGGACTCGCTGCATTTTTGTTCCAGACCATCGGATAGATAAACACTGGTTTGGCTCTTCTGGTGATGATGCTGATTCTCATGGAGAACATAACCTTCAAGAACGTGATGACTCGACGAGTGCGAAAGGGACGTTAGAACCCGACCGCGTTGATACGTTTTGGCAGGAGCAATTTGAATTTCCTTCGGTTCCGCTAAACTCATAATGGGGAGTTCCTGGAATTGACCAAGGTCGATCGTATCCCGACCATGGAACACTCTAGATTCGGGTGTAAGGTGATACGACGCCCCCAGCTGGTTAAGGCGCCCTCGTGCTACGGAGTGATCGTCGCTCCCAGTATCGAAAAAGCCATATCCACCAATATTGAACGAGGCACCTTCGTTTTTGATAGATCCCGATGCTTCACCGCCGACGACACTCCCGGTCCCAGAGCGCCCGAAGACATGAGATCCTACTAGCTCCGCTTGATAGGTATAATTCTTCATCAAACTCACTTGCGCGGACCCTGCTTCTACTGCCTCTACCTTTGATCGTGCTCCGCTAAACTCCTCGTCAAATTCGCTGCCGAAGGCCAGGGAGGCACCAAAAACATGAATTGCAATGAAAAGAAGTCTAAGCATGATCGACTATGGCGTCCTATTCAGCCGCTTAGGATCAAACAAATCATCACCAAGCGGCGTCTTGGTGTCCAGTTCGCTTAGTTCAACGCGAGTTTGGCTCGAAATGGCATCTCCATCCTTCAGGCGATATTCCACAACGGTCGGTATCGACCAACTACCTGAAACGGAAACCTTTTTAATCTCCATCGTTCGTCGACGATCTTCCGCGAGGATCACGATTGAGCGCATCGTCAAGAGGGTATCCTTAGCTATCTCCAGGGAAACGCTTGTGATCCCATAGTCCTTGGTGACCTGTTTTGCAACTGGGTCTGCTTGTATTCTCCAGACCTCACTCCTGCCATCTTGATCCGGCAAGAAACTGTAGCGGAAGCTACTCAATGGCGGAGGCGCCAGGTCGAAGAAGCGAATATCAGTTCCCAATATCTTCATGCCATGTTGGGTCGCGGACGATTCTCGTGGTGACCCGACGACGGGAAGATAGAACCATTTTCTTGCGACCTGATCGCCTGAAGCCAGCGTCAAGAACGCGCTGCCCTTCAGGTCGACAGGTTCCTGGCAAAATATTGCGATCCTTGACGATTCCGCCGTGTTTTTTACAAACATCTTAGATTTGAAGACCTTCGTTCCGCCATTCTGGTTCAACGTGACCAAGCTCGAGAACGAAGGCGCCATTGCTGCTGCCCTCGAACGTTTGACGATGCTAATAGCCTCTTCAGATGCGCCAAAGGCGTCTCGTGTGAACAGAAATAGTGTCAGAAAAATCAGGGCGGACATTTACAACTTCTTCCTAAAGAGGGCGTATCGGCGCACGTCAGTCATAATTGGCGCCCCGCCACGATTTGATGGATTACCTTCAAGAGCAGTTGCACCGCATACCCAAGCATAATGGCCTACGGCAGAACGCAGCGCGTGAACCATTAACGTTCTGAGCAAGCCGTGCCGCCTGTACTCAGGAAGAACGCCAATAGTCTTCACGATCAACCCAGGATTGGATAGATGACAAAAATCCCGCTCATAGCGAAATTTAAATTCACCCCTTTCGTGAAGGGGAATTGAAGGCATTAGACTGCTATAATCCGGCAGGGCCAGGTGTACGCCCGCGATGCGATCCTCCTTGTCAAAGGCGAAGATGGTACTTCGCGGGCAAAGGCGTTCGTATAGGTCACGACCTGCGAAGGCTTTAAATTCTCTATATTTGATTTGTTGAAAACCAAGATTCTCACCGAAAATATCGTGCGATGATCGATAGAGCTCCTCTAAACGACTCTGCCAAATTTCAGCATCGATGGCTAAAAAGCGAAATCCCTTATCGTGGAGCAGGGTAGCGTACTTCTCGCCGTGCTGCTCGATGACCTTCACTTCGCGATCTGAGAGTTCCGAAAATTGAGAACGATAGAAGACATATGGTTCAAAACCAAGCTTGTGTAGAATTCGCTCGTAGTATTCTGGATTGAATGGTTCACCCGCAAATGCTGGCTGTTTTAGGTTTGCGGCGATCCGGAGGCGATAGGCATGAAAAGTGTTGAAATTAATTGGACCCACCAGAGCCGAAGCACCTGAATCGCGGAGCCATTTTTCCATGCGAGCAAACGCTGCAAAGTTTCGATCGGGATTATCTGTCGTCTCCCAAAACCCAAAAAATCCGATAACTTCGCCAGCGATGATCTGTTTTGGATGAATCATGCCGACAACACGCATTACACCTGGGTCAACTTCGACGTGAACTTGTCCAGCCTCATGCCAAGAGTTGGCAGAGGAAAAGAGGCCTCGAATATGACTTTCGCATTCACCATGCCACTGGCTATCCACGGGGTAAATCACCCTTGGGACTTTGAAGAACGCGTCGTCGATGGCGTTACTCCCTTGAAACTGCATGGGGCAGCACCTCGGACTGATGGATTTCGCCGGTTGCGCCGTCCATTGAAACGAATTGGCCATCCTCCAGATTATCCATGAGGCCGGGTATGCCTACTATCGTCGGAATGCCGAGCTCACGAGCGATAATCGCTGAATGGGATAATGTCGATCCCTTTTCAATTAGGATTCCTCGTACGGCAGGAAAGAGCGGTGCCCAGCCAGGATCTGTGCGCCGCGCGCAAAGAATTTTTCCAGCCAGGTTGAGATCCAACGTGAGCGACTCGACTTTGACGATTGGCCCAGATACAACGCCGGGAGAGCATCCTGTGCCACGGAGGTGTCCTGACATAGGGATATTCGCCGGCAAATTTCTGAGTGAGTGAGGGATCCCATCAACGCGTATATGTCCAGCGGGATTTTTCCGAACATAAGTGTCATAGGCCCGTCGTCTATGGTCAATAAGCGGCTTAAGGTCATGTCCATATAAAGAACTATTAAAGAAGTCCTCAATTTCGCTCTCGGTAAGGAAGAAAATGTCGCTAGGGTGGGCTATGAGACCCATATGGCTGAACCGCCGACCAATCTCGACATAATAATCTCGAACCACACCGAATACCTTCGTTCTCGTAAAACGCATCTCTTCACGCCAACGAATGGCGTGACGGAGGCGATTAAGGAGCAAGTTGAAGCGTCGATGCCTGGTTACGGCCTGTGGAAGCTGGGAAGGTGTGAGCCGAGTCGCGCATGATGCAATAAGTGGGCGCAAATATGCTGCCAGCAGGCTGTGATCTAGGCGCATCGTGACAGTTTCTAGCTTCAACTCGCCAATGGTCCGGTCTCCGTATCGATCAATGAAGCCCAAACAACGTTGGTGTAGAGCGGGATCGAGAATTGCAAGACGCCCCATGAAGTCAGCGACCCCTTGGTCCTTAATAATGGCAACAACATCCGGTTTTTCTTTCGCCATACGTGCGAGGGCAGCTAGCTCGTATGCCGGGCGAACGCTCGCAAGATTAGGATCCACGGCGAGAGCCTGATTAACGGCATCTTTAAATCCATCCAATCCTTTCGCAGTAAGGTAGCGTGCAAGCTTGCCATTACTTATCATGACATTGAAGTCGTTTATGATCGGCACATGCCAAGCCTTCAAGAGATCATCCTTGAAGTCTTTTAGCATTTGAAAAATGCGGAAAGCTGTAAGGCCGCTCAAATCAGTCGATCGTGCCTGATCGATCAGGCGTTCTGTGCGGCGATTGAACCTCTTGACCAGTAGCGGCAAAACAAAAAACCCGAACGACAAGCTGACCATAGCTTTTAGAACGCCTGGCAGACGCCACAATTTATCCATCATCGAGTGTCTGGTGTCTTCGACAAAAGACACGGGCTCGCTGACACCCATCATTCTTTCCATGTCATTTTTATGTAAATCAAACGTCGGAAGCAGCAAAAGTCCACGGTGCCAGTTGCGAATATTATAGTAAATGCGCCCTTCGACGAGCCCGAGAAGGTTCGCCATGTATGGCTGCATCTTCTCTCGCTTCCTACTGCTGATCTGAAGAACCTCCATCGTCTGCAGGTAAACACGCTCATAGGCTTTACGTGCGAAGGAAAATGTAAGAGGTGTCGTGACGCCGCAGTAGCTCTCCTCGATGTTGGAGTTGTCGAATGCCGTACTAAAGGCAGCATCGTCGCGCTCTGGCAATCGAGTTATTGGACGTGCCTGCAATACATACAGATCACTGCCGACCATAGACCACTCAATGTCTTGAGGAGTACCTCGGCGCTTCGCGATGTCACGAACGACTGCCGCAACTTTGGCGATCATCATTGTCGGTAACTCGAAGCGTCTGCCGGGATCTATCGGAACGATACTGCCGCCTAGGGTCACCGCGGTTTGATTTGCCGGTTCTCCTTGCATGGTGTGTGTTATCAACCCTGTATCCGATACCCTGTACTCGTCGGGAGTAAGTTCACCAGCGGTGAGAGGCTGGCCAAGTCCAGTACATGTTGAAATGAAAGCCTGTGTCCGGTCGCCTGTAGTCGGATCAGCAGAAAACGCAACTCCGGAAAAATCAGGTGCCAGCATTCTTTGAATAATGATCGAGCCGGCAGAGGTGAACTCCGAGCCCGCTGTTTCCCCTTGAAAGTCTACAATTGACTGCAGGCAAGTCCTCATTGCATTTGCTAGAGCGATAGCACCAGAAACGCCGAGGACCGTCTGCATTTGACCAGCGCAACTGGATACCAACCCGTCTTCAGACGCACCAGAAGATCGAACAGCAAATCCGTATGGCGCTTCGCCGATGACAACCTGGCAGTACTTCACGATCTCGCTGATAAATGCGGGCTCAAATTCATTTGAATTTTGACTTGCCAGATTTGCTAAAAGAACTTCCACAGGCACCCAAAGCCATGGCGGTACTGGATAACCATTGTCTGTTAGCCATTGTAGTCCGCTGGCCTTCCCGCCACTGACTTTCAATGGTCGATGAAAAGGGTTAGAATCCGGATACGTTGCTGACATGACGTCCACCCTCAAAGAGTTTCAACAGGGCAAACGCCGTAGACGCGATTTGTGACACAGGAAGATCCTGCCGAAAGCTTGAAGCCAACGCATAGAATGGTAGGCGACACACCAAGAACTCACGGGTAGCAAATAGCATTCCCTCATCCCATAGTCCTCTATCCAGCTTCCTTTCAAGGTGCAGCTCAATGATTGACCTATGATGCTGAGACAAGTCTTCCGCCATTCCAGACTCTATTTCTACTGTGCTGCATGCAAACACGAGTAACTCGACGAGATCTCGCTGGGGAATATTGATGCAGGCCAACTCCCAGTCAAAAATACGAATTGATCCGTCCGACGACTGACCGACATTGCGGAGCGTCATATCGTTGTGGATTAAAGTTTTTGGGAATCGATCATGCTGAGACATCCACGTTTTTAACGACTGCGTAAGCGTCTTTACGGAATCTGCAATTGGTTCGTCGAGATGAATGCCAACAGCATCATAGATTGATCGGTTAAGCTCTGCGAAAAGCTCATAGTGCTTTAGGTATCGACCATGCGGGCACGAAATCGTTCGCAGCTGTGCCTCCAGGAATTGCTCCCTTTGAAAGAAGACTGCATGCATCCGACCGACAGCTTCGATAACGTTTTTCAACGATCGACGAAGATCCAGGCCCGTTAGTGGTTCGATACGTTCCAAGATCAGCACATAGGCGTCGCGTTTGGCGCTGTTTAAACTACCGAGCATTTTTGGAGCTAGAAATGCAAGGTGTTCGGCAAGAAAGCGATACACATCAATTTCGCGATGATGGGCAAGCGCGCTGTCTAACGCTTGTTCATGCTGAGAAATTATGCTTGCTAGGCGCCTGTCAAGGAGGGCGGCGAGTTGACCGACCATGGCTCCCACTTCGATGTCGGTAGCCTTAGATTTTACGATGATTGGTATGCCTGTCAGGCTAATGTTTTCCGGCGAGAACAGACGATAGCCTTTGAAGCCAACAAATTTGTTCGCATTAAATGATCCCAACTGCGTCAAGATGCTGTCCACATTCTGATTAAATTCTGGATCATGACGGACTTCCATGCCTGGTCGCGCGAGGTCTACGTCGAGATGCGCGAGAACAAAAGTTTCATTTAACTGATCGTCAGTAAGCGGCGCCTGTGGCCTATTCCGCCCAAGCCTCTCGTGCGATTGGACAAACTCTCCGGAGACTATCGCAGCCAAGGTAGAGATATCCAGAGCAAGTGCATAAGCAGCGATAAGCTCTGCAACTCTATCGGCAGGGTTTTCGCGCCCAAGGTGCATAATCGAAAGCATTTCTCTTTGGGACGGAAGATTTGTTCCGCCGCCGATGGATCCGACGATCAGGCTCGGCATTAGCATGCTTGCGTGCAGGACCCCGTCGCGGAGTTGCAAATCAAGCTGCGCAAGTCCTGACTCATGTATGCAGCCAGCATCCTGGCCAGTTGCTATGAAGATTGCAGCAACCATATTCGCTGCATTGATGTTGAAACCAAGCATTCCGGACCTGACGCCACTGGCGAGTGCCTTTGTGAATCCAGCGTGAAGATCTTCCGCGCTCAGATGGAGATACTTCGCAATGATGTCTGGCGACAGAGCAGCTTCGGCGATAACCGCGCGTCCCCTGCCATTCAAAAATGATTGATAGGTCACCTTTTTGTCGCCGCTCATTCCGCCATCAATATAGAACTCGCGGACTGAGGGAGAGCCCGCGCCGCGCGCATGTCTTAGGATCCACATACATGCTGCCCAGGTGCAAACCGTGGTCATGTTTTGACCGGCGGCTGAGCCGGTCGAAAAATTGAAATGGACATGCACGCTCGCGCATTGAATTTCCGAACGAAGCTCAATCAACGAAGCGTGCCGAGAGACTTTGCTTATTTCGCTTGCAATTTGGTCTCTGTGACGATTGATCCAGTCGACAAACCAAAGGCAATCTTCTGTGCGATCAAAGCAAAACATGGGTATTCGGTTAAGCTTTGTGCGCAGGACTTGGCAAAAAACACCTCCGGATTCTGAAATGACCCGCGCACCTCGACAAGTGGACGCAACAAGCGCTCCTTCGGTCGTTGCCATCGGCACATAGGTAATATGGTCTCCGTCGCTTCGCCGAATGCGGAGGGGTCCTGCTAAGCCGACGGGTGTCGCAACTGATCCAATATAATTCTCAATATTGCCGCGCATGTCCTCTGCCGACAGAGAGACTCGTCCGATGTGTTCCAGTTTCTTCCCAAAATGAGCTTCAAGAAAGGATAGCCGCTCAATTCGAGCTTCCTCAGTATACAAGCCCTTCCCAGGAACGGAGGCGTTCGCGGCGGTGGAGCGTTTCGGTTTGCGATCATTGATAGCCATGCTTGATCCTTCGCTTCAGACCGGATCGGTATAATCTTTCGAGCGGATTAGCGTGTCGTTTTGGAAAAATCAAAAGATTCAGGAGATAAGGACAGGCACGGAGGTCGTTACGGAACTTGCAATAAGCTGGAAACCGATCATGGTGACCGCAAGCTTCCGGAATCGGACTTCCTCTGTCTCGTAGTATCGCGACAAAAAAACCAAGCTAGCGAAACCAAAACAAAGACTTGTGAAGATTCCCATGGACAAATCAAGACCGAGAAAGATCACTACATCAACCGTAGTTGCAGCAGCTGAAAGCAAGCCCGCGAGGATCACGGACCGCTTGAACCCGAAAACCCTTGAATACGAATCTCCCTCGGTTAGATTCTCCTGTGTGACAAATGCCTTTCTTGTAATCTCCAGTGCCGCGCTTGCCAGCAAGATGTAGAGGGCAACAGAACCTACGGTAGCCGCGTATTGAACCGTCAACGGTGAACATGACAGGGTTGCAGTGATCCATCCAACGATCATGACGGTTACGAATAAATGGCTAAGAGCATAGAACACTGGTCGTTTACTTGAGAGATTTCCAATATTAAAGTCGAAGGACATAAGTGCTGTCCATACAAGTAGAGCGCACAAAGCGGCCAATCCTTCAAATCGACCGCTGGACGATGCAAGGGTAAACAGAGTTATCTGCGTCACGCAGAGAATTCCCACAAGCCTGAGGTCGTGCAACGTTATGAGGCCTCTTTGCAAGACTCTCTCTGGGTGAGACAGCGCATCCTTTTTAAAATCTTTGTGCTCGTCTATAATCCTAAGTAGCAGAAAAAACAGTACAGTCGAGGCGACGCCGCATAGCGTCAAGGCGATTCCGCGAATCGTCCCGAAGTCGAGATGACGCAGCGTTGCATCGACTTTCATGTAAACAGCGCCCGCAAGCAGTGCGTGCGGAATTGGAAAACGCTCTTTAATCCATGAGAAAATGTTTTGAAATTTCCTTTGATTCATAATTCGTCCGCTTTAGAAGATGAGGCGATCCACTTGTCGGGATCCGGCCCCAGCATCTTTAACTTGTTTCTCGAAAACTCCCGGCGCGACGCAGATCATGTGGCAATTTTCGGAAGGGAAATTTTTCCCATTACTTACCGTGAACTCATGCTGTTAACCAAATCTTTTGTCGATCAACTCGAAGATCGCAAAATAGTTAGTGGCGAGCCAGTTGCCGTGGCCCTTCGACCATCGGCCAAGTTCTTTGCGACTGTTCTTGCGTTGATGAGCCGAGGTCTGACGGTCGTTTTGGTCGATCCGGCGCTCGGTGCAGGAACGACTGCCCGACTCCTTCAGAGCATCAACTGCTGGATTATCCTCACGAGCACGCGACTCAAATTTGTGCTTCGATGCTTTCCATCTCTTTGGCGCTTATCTATTCTTAGCCTAAATCACAGGCCGATTTGCGAGGAAGGCAAAGGCGAGATTATTCCGCTTCCGCCTAAATGCCACGACGCCATCATCTCATTCACGACCGGTAGCACCGGCCAAGTCAAGATGGTTCGTCGAGATCACCGCGTCTTATACGCGCAACATGGAATTATTCGGCAGTATTGGCCGCCAAAAGTTGGAAGTCGTGAGCTCAATTTCTTTCCTGTCTTCGGTTTTCACGCGCTTTGCATCGGTTCTACGGTCATCATTCCCAGGGCCAGGCTTGGTGCTAAGGATTTTGCGGATGTCATTGCCAAGCAGATCCGAGAAGATGGTGTCACTCGCATTGCGGCGCCCCCGTCTGCACTGCGATCGATCTGCGCACATCTCGATCGCAATCAAGGTGCTCCATTTACTGCCGTGGAACAGTATACGACGGGTGGATCTGTCGTGACTCCTGGTCTATGTCAAGCGATGGCGCGTCATTTCCCGAGTGCTGATGGTCTTGTCGTTTACGGCAATACCGAGGCTGAGCCGATTACAGTGACTAAAGCTTCCGAAGTGGCGAGTGATGAAAGTGATTTCGGGTATCTACTCGGAAAGCCAATTCCCGAAATATCTTTTTCAATACGCCCCGTTCCTGACCTTGGTGTGTTCAGCCAAGAGCAGCGGGAACCCATCGGTCGCCTTTTCGTCTCTGGACCTCATGCCGCCGGAGTTGAGATTGATACTGGAGATATCGTCTGTTTCGATAGGGTTGGGCGACTCTTTCTTATCGGTAGGCATTCTGATCTGCTTCGAAACCGAGCTGGTGCCCTTGTTGCGCCTCTTCCCATTGAAATCAGGCTGTCACGTATTCTGATGGAAGGGGAACTGGCACTGGTGCAAGTGGGCGATCGGTGCACATTATATGTTGAGGATTCCTCTGTCCGTCATGTCGCGAAAAATAAATCTGAAATTTCCTCGATCCTAGATGAATATTCCCTTTCCGCCAGGGTCAAAGGAATCCGTTCCCTGCCTAGAGACTCTCGGCAGCGGAGTAAGATTGATCGAGTGGCCCTTCGAGGTAAAAGACGGTGATCATTGGCTAAATTACACGCTGAGATCAGCGAAAAAATGTCTTTTAGCGAGATTCGGTACTCCCAAGTCTGGGAGGACGAAGCGATATTACGCGGAGCACTAAACATTATGCCAAATGATGTAGTGCTGTCGATCACTAGCGGTGGCTGTAATGCATTAGCTCTACTTTTAATGAAACCGAGACGCTTAATCTGTCTCGACATCAGCCCGGCGCAAAATGCACTTTTGTCTCTTAAAATGGCGGCCATTCAACACTGCTCTTACCAGGCATACCTGGCGATCATGGGTGTCACCGCCGGAGAAAGGCACGAAATCTACTCCGAGCTAAGGCCGAATCTTTCTCTTGAGGCGCGGCAGTTTTTCGACTCCCACAAGGCAGATATCGACGCCGGACTAATCCACATTGGGCGACTTGAACGATTCATGGCCGGGTTTCGGCAGGATCCTTTGGTGTCGGCTATTACCCCTTATCTACGAACGCTGACCGGGATCAAATCACTAGATGCCCAGCGCACCGTTGTCTCACAGATCACTGACGAGAATTTTAAGAAGGTATTCAAAAAATACTTCTCGCAGGAAAATATAAGCCGGTTGGGTCGGGATCCCGCGCAATTCGCCTTCGTGGTTTCTACCGATGTTGGTGAACATTTTTGGCAATGCTTCCTGCGTGCTATGAACGAAACGCAATTTTCTACGAATTTCTACATGCAATACTTTCTCCTTGGTGGCTACGAAAATCTAGATTACGGACCATTACTCCTTCGTCGCGAATCATTCGATCAACTGAAGCGACTTTGTCATCGGGTCGAACTCGTGACGGACTCTCTTGAGAACTTCTCGGAAGATAAGAGGATGCTGGGTATTACCAAGGTCAATTTATCAAATGTGTTTGAATACAAATCGGCGGCAAGCAGTCAGGATCTGTTTTTTGAGCTTAGCCAAAGGCTGCCAGACAATGCGCGCATGGCATTTTGGAACATGCTCGTTGATCGAGCCCCTCAAGGCATCGATTCTCTTGTGAATCTGCCTCCTAAGGCGAACTGGCGCGACCGATTTTGCCTTTATCAATCTTTCAAATGCTACGAGGTCCGTCGGTGAAATTCCTTGGTCGGCACTACACGGTGATGTCCTTACTGTTCGTTATTGCGACGATAGCGGCCATTCCAGGTGCCTTGCAGACGTTTCCGCCGGACAACTCTTTGAGAATCTGGTTTCTTGAAACAGAGCCTCTGCTGGAGAACTATCGACAGTTCCATGAGCACTTCGGAAATGACGAGGTAGTAGTGGTAGCAATCGATTTGGGGAAACCTAGGGGTCAGACCGGCCTAACCGATGCCGAGCTGCAGATGTTCAGGAAAACCATTACCGACATCGAGTCCATCCCGGGAATCGATCAGGTTGTCTCAGCTCTGACTTTGTATGGCGTACACAACGACGACGGCGTCATTAGCCTGCAGAGTTTTTTTGAGCGCGATGCGGTCTCGGGTGTTGATTTTCAGAAGCTTGTCCAATCGCCAAGCTTCCGAGGTAGGCTAATAGATGCTCAAGGCCAGGTAATGCTCTGGTTGGTCAAACTCAAGGCGATGGCTGATATTGATTTGAAGCGCGATGGCATAGTTGGAGCCGTTCACGGCGCATTGGATAAATCGTTGGGTTCTTTTGCACATCCCACGGGTGGAATTAGTGTTGTTTATGCGGCTCTTAATACCCTTACTCAACGTGATTTTGGTATCTTTATTGGCATCAGCTACCTCCTCATCTATCTATGCCTCTTCTTCGTCTTGAGGAGCGTATGGTTGGTCGTTGCAATTGCATCGGCTCTTTTTTGTGCGTCGGCTATCTCCCTCGGGATATATGGATATCTCGGTAACAAAATCAATATGGTGACGATTGCCGTACCCAGTCTGATCTTTATTCTCGGACTTATAACTCTGATCCATGTACCGAATGCGGTTGCTGTCGCCAAGGAAGATGGCGACGGCGAAGATGCAGTGGTAAAAGGGATAAAAGCCGTCCTTGGCCCCTGTATCTTGACGTCGCTGACAACAGTCTTCGGGTTTCTCGCGTTTCTTTCCGCGCCAATGACGATTCTCAGGCAGTTCGGAGCTTATACAGCCCTAGGGGTCTTCCTCGTCTTGCCAATCGGACTAGCGTTCTTGGCTGTGGCTTTCCGAAAGGAGAAAGTCCGTCTAGATCTGCGCACGCCTGCATTCGTGCGGAGTATGACGTCCTGGATAGTGAAATTCCAAGTAAAACACTCAAAATGGTTGCTGGTTCCGTTTATCGTTGTAACCGTCTTGGCGATTTGGTTCGCGCGGTCAGTTTCTATCGATACGTATACGCTCGGTTACTTGCCTGAGAACAGTCGGGCAGTAATGGATCACGCCTCAATTCAGAAATTGTGGGGAGACTACATGCCCCTCGAGTTCATAGTCGAGACCGCAAACGCTCAAAAGGTTACATCCGCTGTGGTATTGAGCGCACAGCGAGAGTTTGTCAGGAGAGCCAGCGAAATCGATGAAATTCGGACAGGGTACTCAATCGTAGACGTATACGAATCGATGCTGACGACATTACGCGGTACTGGGTTTGGAAAGGAGATCTCGCAGGAGGAAGTTACGCAGTTAGATACTCTATTGGAAGCCCAAGAACTGAGGTGGCACGGTACTGAAGCCCAGTTAAGAAAGAATTTTTTACGCCATGTTACTGACGAAGAACGCCACGTCGGGCGCTTGACTTTGGTCGCAAAAATGATGAGCGCCAAAGAGGTCAAGGATGTACTGAGGAAACTTGATGGCATTGGCAAGGAAGCCTTTGGGACGATTGGGTCGATCAAACCTGCTGGCTATGTACCTTTGTATGTGAAGATCATCGATTATGTCATGGAATCACAGGTCCAGAGCTTTTTTATCGCGCTAATTCCTATCTTCCTTTCAATGCTGATTTGGTTGCGCTCTTTACGCCTTGCGATCATAAGTCTCATCCCAAATTTGTTCCCGATTGCGATGATATTTGGTGCCATGGGCTTTTTTGGAATTGACCTCGACATTGCCACGGCGACCATTGCAGCTATCGTATTAGGTGTATCCGTAGATGACACCATTCATTTTTTGCACTATTGGCAGCAGGCGGAACGGCAGGGCATGGAATGGGAGAAAGCTTTGGAGTACACAATGCCGCGCGCAGGGTCGGCGGTAATAATCACGAGTATTATTCTGCTGGTTGGGTATCCAGTTTTAATGCTTGGTAGTGTCAAAACAGTCATTTACTTTGGCGCATTGATGACATTCGCTGCCTTTACAGGTGTATTAGCTGATCTCTTCCTCCTGCCTCCGCTGCTAAAATTTGGGTACCCGAATTGTAGGCGGATCACGTCCGAACATGCTCACCACTCACGTCCGGCTTAGAAGAGAGCGCTTATACGAAGTTAAGCACGACGGAGGCGACTCAATTAGGACCATAAATTGGGGGGTTGTATTCAGCTTGAGGGTGGAGCGCATTGCGTGCGCCCCAGTTATTTGTGTCCGTTTTGCTACATTGTCTGTTTACCAACCTGTCGTGGGCGCTGCACACAGCGAGTAATGGATATTGAGCCGAAGACGAAGAATCCTTTCTTATCCCGTCATCCGGAGCCGAAGGCGAAGGATACTTGCTTCAAATTTTTGAAAAAACCGTAACCGCCATTTTTTCCTGAGAGAAATCGTATGCCAGTAGGCGTGACTATGGCCGACGGATGACGGATTAATTTTTATCCAAAGGCAATTGTTCGAAGAATATTGTGGCCGACCTGTCGGACTTGATCTGCCTGGACAGGGCTCCGCTCAGGCGAAATTCGTGCATGGACTTTAAGTAATCACCGGTTGTGGTGATCGTGATGTTCGACTTTCTACTAGTTCCTAAAATTTGTTTTTCTGAAGATTCATCCATTCCACGCTCAAGCTGTGCGACTTCTCTTACGTACCAGGTAAATTTCCCAGGCTTTAGGAAATTCAGGACGGTTGATTGTGCCCCTGAGACCCGATGGACTGTTTCTTTTCTCTGGCCATTTCCTTCCTGCTTTACAACAACTTCAAATTCACTAAGTCCAAGCTGACCTTGTTTGGATAATTCCCATGAAACGGGAATTCTCGTTGGGAAATGAGCTCCCGCATAAATGAAGTCTTCAGGCGGGCTGGTGAGAGTAATTTGGTTTTGCCTGGTGGCCTCTCGGGCATGAATGTAGAATCTTCTCACTCCAGATTTGGCCTTCCAATCGAGAGAGGCTACTTGAAGCAGCCAAGCACCGGGCCGGAAAACCGGAATGGTCTGAACTGAGTTCTTTGTGATGCTGACTGGTGGTCCACGTTCCTCCCCCTCTGGCCACATTAATATTTGCACCTCAGGATCGGCATCCTTGTTCAAAATTTCCCAAGACACAGGAAGCATCGCAGGCAGTTCGTTAAGGTGGATGTGATTGTCCCTGCCGGGAAGATTCACTTTGATCCTGTTTTTACCCTTACCTGGTATATCCGCAAAAGCTTCACGGAAATTGGCATTCATGATTTTTCCGAAAACAGATGATACGACAGCGTTTGATTCAGAATCCAATTTGTAGTTCTTGAATACCTGCCGGTTGATTTTCGCGCTCCGGATCAAGTCGCGTTCCAGTCGAAAGACCATTGGTGTGTTGATGTCGGCTTCGAGGCTTTTTCCAGGCCGGTCGGGGAATCCGTTCTGGCTATCGATTCTCAGGATGAGTTGCGATGCCTCGCCAACCTGGACGAGGGTCTTTTCGGGAATTGGCACACCCTCCCGCACATGCAGCCATCTGCCAGAGGAGGGCGTCCAATAAAGCACAGTACCGGACACGCTTTGCGGCGTGAAAGTCAAAAATGCCGGAGCGGCCGAGGCACGAAAGCCAAAGAATAAAAAAACAGCGAACCCGAAAAAATTGACGGAGAACGCCGCCATGGAGAGTATCGAGTAGCGTTGGGTTGATCCAGAACTCATGCAGTCCTTTGCATGACGATACTGCAAACATCGTCGTCTGGTGGTGCGCCATCAAGGTGCCTCACCCAGTCGGAAAGAATCTTTTCCAAAAACTGTTTTGGTTGCAGAGAACTGGCGTCCCGGCAGGCTCGGGCGATCCGCCTCTGACCGAACTGAGTGCCGTCAATCCTTGCTCCTTCCGATAATCCATCGGTGTAAAGAAATAGTGAATTTCCTTTCGCGAACGGAACCCGCTGCTGTCCGATTTCAAATTCCGAAGCCAATCCAATAACGTGGGAGGCAGGGGCCACAACCGTGACGTCTACATCGTCTCCCGGGGTTATCATCATGGCCGGTGGATGCCCTGCATTATAGATGACAACGTCTCCATCCTTCTTTGACCAGGTTGCCACCTGCATGGTGGCATGCCATCGTTTGTGCCCAAGACTCATGATGAGGTGGTTGCAGCCTCGGATGAATTCCTCAACTGGGAAAGGACTTCCGCTGGACTTGTTGCGATGGAACTCGAACATGCCAGCGATAATTGCCGTAAACATTGCGGACCCGGCCCCGTGGCCGGACACATCAGCAATCGCGACGACCGATTCGCCGGCAAGGCTATCATAGTGGTAGCTGTACCAGTCACCGGCGGCCTCAGCGGCAGGCGTATAGGAGGTATCGATTTGAACGTGGGATTCAGTCGCCAGCGCACCATGGGGCATAAAATTATCTTGAATGCTTTTGGCGACAGCAAGTTCCGCTTCGAGTCTGATTTTACCTTTTTGCTCTTCATGCAGTCGGTTGATTGCGTCATCACGTCGCTGTAGGTCAATTGCCATCTGCTCAAAGGCAAGATTTAATACCTCCGTCTCCCCGATTCCCTTTACCAGCGGCTTCGCAGAGAAGTCGCCTGCGCTGATCCTGCGCGCGACACGAACTAGGTCCGAAATGGGGTCGACTACGGGACGTAAAGAGAAAATCACGATAGCAACCGTCAATAATAATGTGATTACGGCAATGGTCGCATACTGGTTGCGCAGCTGATAAACAGGCGCCAGAGCACTTCGCTTCAACGTCTCGCTAAACAAGACGATGTTCGTCGCTGGAATTTGAAAAAAAACACCAAGCATTTGTTTGCCGTTTGGGTCCGTATATTCAAGCTGACCCTGGCGGAATTGGTTGTTGATAAACCTCTGAACGAGCCTGCGTCTTGCAAAATTTGCCGATGTTATATCGCGAGATGTTGAAACCAGGAGTTGCCCTTCGGTTGTGACGGCATAGATCACTCCTGGCCCGTCTGCTGTCGCCTCCGCACTAAATAGCCGCATCAAATTGACCGGCCAAAAGAAATAAAATCTACCCTCGCTTCCGGTCTTCTTTCCGAGGACGTCTATGGCCAAGCGCTGATCGACAAGTTGAGCCACAAAAGTACGGCCCTTGTAGGTCAATAGGTTGTATTGCGAGCGGAGGGTGTTTCCCTCCAGGTTAAGTGATGATGATTCAATGGAATCGCCTGTTCCGGGGCCATAGACAATCGAGAACCTGTTAGTCGCTTCACTGCGGAGGATCATTCCTGGATCGGATCTGGTCTCTGCGTTGTTTACGCCGGTTGCATCCAGAATCAAGCGTGAAATCTGGTTGCTTCTGATCTCCGCACTCATAAAAATAAGGGCCCAAAAATCACGTCTCTTGTTTTCCGACAAAATCGAGAGTGCAAGGAATCCCAAAGTTGCTGTCGCCAGCATAAAACCAAGAATAACCACGCAGGTGATCCAGCGCGATATTGTGATTTGCGATGCAATCCAGCGATGAAGTACGCTTATGTTCAACGCCTCACCACCGGTCTGTTGTTGAGGGAGGTGATCTCAATTTCAATCCTCCGGTTCTTTTTGGAAGCCTCAGAATTCAGGGAACCATCAGGCTGCCTGACCGGAAATAATCCCCGGGTATCTGCCAGACCAGTTGCCCTTAGCCTGTTTGGTCTCGCCCCCTGTTTAATCAGTTCAGAAACAACTGAAGCGGCACGCGATGCTGAAAAAATCCACGCGTCAATATCACCACTTGAATCAGTTGATTTACGCTTGGAAAAATCCCCTGGGGCTGTGTGCCCCGTGACCGTCAGGGTAAATTCGTTCCCAAAAGGCTCGATTGTGTGCACAACCTCTTTGAGTAGGATCTTGGCTGGAGCAGACAGTTTAATTGTCGCTTTCTCGAACATGACCTCAGTCGGAAGTATAATGACTACCGAGTGGCCCGGATGGGATATTTCTGGACTTGCCAGGCCAATTTGGGCAGCCGTTGTCGTTAATCGCTTTTTCAGGAGGCCTCCTGCATTATCTCTGATTTTTGAGTCCGACTGAAATTTCTCCAGGGATTCCACCATCGAATCGATTGATTCTCCGGTATTCAAATCTTTTCCGAGAATCTCAAACGCACGCGCTTTTCGTGCGTCACCCGTCAATCCTTCTTGATTTTCTGAGCGACGCAGCGAATTTTTTTGCGCGATGAAGTAAACTCCGCCGAGCGAAAAAATCACAACCGAAATAATAAATGGAATCGTCCTTCGCATGGGCCTTCGGTTCGAATCCTTATTTTCGTTTTGGGATTTCACTTGATGCACCCAAAGTATTTTTCTTCGATTCCGTCAAATTCCATGGGTTTTAGGCACTTGGGGCAATTCTGTTCAGGGGATTTGGCCTTCCCGGGTCCGGATCTGAGGGCATCCTCGCGGGTTAATAAGTTGTTGAATGACCCGTCACATCGGGCGCAGAAATAGGCTGCATAGAAACTCTCGACGATAACGTTTCGCTCGCCAATAAATCCGGGGAAGAGGTTCATCTGATTTACAATCCGGAGGGGACATTTGGTGAAGTAAATGGTCACATCAGCCGGTAAGCCTTTCATAAATGATACCCAGTTCTGAAGTCCCATTGAGTTGATCAATTCAACTTTATCGAAGTCAAATTCCAACTTGATTTTGCCATTGAGGTTGATCGAACCATAGGCGGCATTTTCATCAATTTTTCCAGCAAACGCGATGCAGATCCGGTCTGCTCTTGTGGTCGTGGTCAAGTTTATGCTGGACATACGTCAGTTCCTCGGCTCAAAAAAATGAATGGAGGGGACCCGGGTCATGAACGAGCGGTTTGAACGTTCAATTGGAATGCTGAAAATCACTTCAGTAGAAGTGCCGTGGTGTATGTTGAAAATCAGTTGGGCTGCTTCATGAAGGACCATGTAAAGTCCCACCCCGGCACCTCCATGGTCGCCCTTGATCTGATTTGATGACCTGGCGTCTGCACGCCTCCAGTTTTCTATGACCATCGATGGCGTCAATCGCCCCAGATGGTCCTGAATTCGGACTGCAATTTTATGGGCGTCGTGCCTTATCTCCAGATCAACCAATTGACTGGCAAACCTTTGATCAGTCGGAATCGGCGTTTGCACATTCCTTGGCAACTCGATATCTGTCCCCCGCCGTGCATCGTAGATGGCGTTGGTGAGAAGCTCCCAGACACAAGTTGCAACGTAGTTTTCAAAGTCGGAGTAAGTGTCCAAGGTTCCGGCTACGATCCGCGCCTGGTCGACAGAATGACCGATCATGCTGCCATCCCAGTGCTGTGCAGTGAAGAGGAGGTCTGTCCCATGACACATCAGAGTCCAGGGATCCATGCCTGGGGCCGTTAACACCCTAAGGGGTATGATCTCGTGAGGAAGAACCAGTTCATTGCGCCCCAGAGCATGATTGCTGCCCGGAGTAGTAAATATGTTATTGATCAAATCAGAGCGAGACCCTCCAAACAGTAGCACTAACGGCGTGTCGAGGGATTTTTCTCGCAGGGAGGAAATCTTCTTTGGGCCGAGGGAAAAATCAGCCACCACGACATGGGATCCAGGGCGATCCAAGAGTAATTGGGTTGGGTCTGCTTCGCACACCTCGTATGGTATCCCTGTTGCCGCCAATTCTTTTTCAATAGGCCGCCAGACAGAGCTATCGTCTGCCCAAAGAATCAGTGATTTTACTTCAGGTTTAGCCATCCGGTGATCGCGTTCCCTTCTTAACGTTTTGGCTGAGATGAGTAGGCAGCAACGAAAAACTTTTCACCCTTGCTTGCAAACGGAATGACGACGACATCAGACCACATCTTCTCAAGTTCGCTCGGCCTAAAATTGGACTCCGCTGTCGCTGCCTTGATTTCGTATTCTTCTGTTCCCGTTGCCACAGCAATAAACTGTGATTTTCCGAAAATCTGGTCCGCGATTTCGACCGCAACCTGATTTCTCGCTTGTTCATCCTTCTGAGCGACAGATCGTGACGCTCCGGTGACGCGGGGCGCCAATTGGATCATTAGCTCCGGGCGACAGACAAACATGAATTGACCCTCAACATGGGGTCCTTTCATTGGTATGCGGACCGCCATCATTCCGCTGATTGGAATCCTTTTGATACCGATTCCAATTTCGTAGGATGGCGGCAAGTCGCCTGTGTAGTATTCCATAACTTCGTTAATGGATTGCCGCAGAATTCCGGCCAATCGCTGTGATTTTGGTGATAGGCTCGTGTCGTTAGTATCAAGGAAAAAGCATTCATCCAGCGTTGGGAGTCTTGGGACAGATTCTTTGAGAAATCGCCAACGGACCAAAGGCGCTTCAATCTTTGATTGGTAATTTGAACGGTATTGATACGTAGTGGAATCACTTTTTACCAAATAGCCCCTGTCGATCTTAATCGAGGAAGTGGTGGTGAACATCTTGCTCAGGAGTTCATGTTTAAACTCCAACGTTAGGCCCCGCGTAAGAGGGCGTTGTGATTCGATGATCACTCCATCTTCGTCCACCAGACTGACTTTGAAATCGAGGCGGGCATTAAGGGGCCCATCATGAAATCCCTCAGGAGGAGTCTCGTCGTTGAGCCTCTCCATAATTGATGCGACGTCCAGACTTGAATCAGTAATCGCACTCGCCACGGTGCCAACAGTCATCGGCGGGTGAATGTAGCGCAGGTTCCCAAAGTCAGTCGCTGCTGGGTTTCGACTCGCAACAAGCAGTCGTGTAAGGCCGGTTATGAGATTTTGTCCAAGTGATTTGACGAGGGCCGCAGAGAGTTTAGCGTCCGGGGTTTCGTGTAAATAGAGGCAAAGTGGAGCGCTGTCCTTCGCCTCGCATTTCATGATCATACTTTCAAAGTCAGGTGCGTGTTCCGGTCTTAAACCAGCCTTTTCAAGGGCGGGTCGGAGCTTGTCAAATACATCAAATACGGGGTGAAAAATGATCACTCGATTTCGATTGCTGTCGCTTTTTTTAAAGCCATGAATTCGAGCCGTGTGCTGCACGAGCTTTTCGAACCCTTCATTGCTGCCTTTGACCTTTTCCATCGAGAATGATGCGAAAATTCGGGATCCGATTGTGAAGGTTGATCCGCCTATGAGCGTCGCCCTGACAAAGTCGCCGTGAAACGATCCATCGATGTAGTAGTCGGCCCGGTGATCGATATTGAAGTCCGTGCGAAAAATTATGTTGGTATCGTTCGCCGCGACCAGATTCATGCTGAACCGGCTGCTGATCCTGTTGTCGACACCTGCCCGGAGCGGGTCGAACGCAAAAGGTGACGCGATCAGGCGTGACGCGAGAATCTCCTCGATTTTGGCGTGAAATGCCTTTGGTTGGATGTCCCCGATAAAAATCGCTTCAAACTTTTTTCCAGCAAGGGGCACGAGGGCTTCCCTCGTCCGCGATTCGACGCAAACTATTAACGGGATACGCCGGATCGGCTCTTCCTTTGCGAGAAGGTCATGCACCATGACGGCATTTCCATCCCGCAGAACAGACTCAACAATCATGACGTGTGGCAGGGATCTTTTTAGTTCGGTCATTGCGGCGTTAACACTGTCAGTTCTCACACAAGGGATTCCGCATTTTTCAAATGCGGCCGCAAGGATGTCTGCCTTCTCCGTGTTGCGCATGCAAAGGAGGGCTTTATGTTTGGTAAGTTCTCGGGCAATTCGCATCAGCGTGGCACCCTTCGGGACGCTACCTTGTTGATGCTTTAAGTCTATATTGGATGTGTACGGCCTGACAAAGGAGGCAAATACTACCCGGCAGTTTTTGCTGTGGGTCTATATGGAGTCAGCGCGTGGGATGCCCCCTACTCCAACGAGTCTCGCAACCCACTCGTTGTTATCCGGGGACGGTACAATCAGTTGCTGCAGGTGCTCATAGACCCTGCGTGCTGCTGAAAATCCATGCAATAATCCAGTCCGGACGAAGCCGCCAAGATCGCTCACGGCATGAATGCAATTGATTGCTCCGCCAGATTCTCTTACATAGACCGCGTTTCGGTAGAAAGTATCTTGGACAATGTAATCTGCTGCCCCAGATTCCAGAAAATCGATTCGGTCAAGTGCGCCGAAATAAAGTGAATCAGTGATTTCAAATGGGCCCCAGCGCATCTGGGAAAGTTCACGGGATTCCGCCAGTTGAAGGGTTTCATCCAGTGAAAAGTTTCGCCCTGGCTCTGGCCGAAGGCGTAGAAACCGGTTGTCTACCATGACGGGGAGCCAGCTTAAGGTGTGGGCTTCAAAGCGTGCCAAGTCGCGTCCTGGGGGGGATGCATCCGATTCTACAAATGTCGCGAAAACGTGAGACCCGTGGGGGGTCATGAACTTTACCCCGGAACTTTCTGGACTAATGCGGTCTCAGTCGAATTGTTTTCCTAGAAAGCTAGTCTGCGGCTAAGAACCTCAAGATTCTTTTGCGCAGGAAAACGCTGTTAGGGCTTTGATAAAAGTAGTCAAATCCATGTGTCGCCCAACGCAGTTCTTCGACCTCAACGGGTCGTCCCAGTTCCCTCAAACGGGCGGCGAGGGTGCGTGTGTGATAGACGGAGACCAATTCATCTCCAGTCCCATGAACGAGCAGGTGCCTTGGGGTTTGCTGATCAACCTGAAAAACTGGTGAGGCGGCTTTGTATACTTCGCGAGTTTTATCTTGAAGCGGAACTCCAATATATGTTCCGATTGAAATCTCGCCGTTGATGATTTGCCAAGGATTTGTGGTTTCAACCCCCCAGATGAGGTCCGCGGGAGCATAGAGGCCGATGATTCCTTTCACTGGCCGTCCCGTTTTCAGCGTGGCCAGGGCAGAAATTTCAGCAATCTGCCCACCCGCGGAGCGGCCCATAAAATAAACTCGGCTCGGGTCGATATTCCAAGATGATGGGGTATTCAGTAAGAATTTGGCGGCAGCAACGACGTCATCCACTGGACCCGGGAAATTGGTTTCCGGTGCAAGTCGATACGTGACCGCTGCGACATTAAATCCGGCATTGGCAAGAAAATAATTGAGTTCCGCGAGGTCGGTTCGTTGTCCCTTGGTCCAGCTTCCCCCGTAAACCATAATCACCAGAGGGCGTGGGGAACCAACTGGAAGCCCGCTGTAGAAATCGATCGGAAGACTAACGCCAGATTTCTCAAAAGGAATCGTGACAACGTGCGCCGAGGGTATCTTGTCGGGAAAAAATACCTCAAGAAGTCGCGTGCCCTCGTTTGAGGGGACATCTCGCCGCATAATGTCGGCTAACGGCATGAAGAAAAAGAATGACCCAGCCAGATACAGGAGCGCATGGGACAGAGGTGGCTTGCGTAACAGCATCGATATCGCTGCAAATGCAATACCGCCAAGTCCCAGCCAATGCCCCCATTCCACGAGCGCGATCTTGGTCATCCATCCCCAGGTAAAAAAAGCCGGAGTGACGACAAGGAGTGAGAGTGCAAAAAATATAATCGCAAAGATATTGGACGGCATGGATCACCAAGGTTGTAGAAGATGGTTCAAGTAACCTCTTCAATATAACCGATTCTCAACCTCAGTTCGCTGGCTTTGCAGTCAAATCCCTCATTTTTTTTACAGTCGATGTTTTTACAAGCCCCGACTCCTCCAATTCAGCAGCACTGCTTGCGACTGCCGGGATATCCATGATCATTCGCATGTCAAAATTCTCCCGTTTCTAAAAAGCGTTTGAGAACCCCCGCCGTTTTCCGTGATTTTCCTGAAAGCATATTTGATGCCACCGTTTTTTAGGCTGAGGATTTGCATTCATTGGTAGGGAAGCCGAAGAATTAGGGATGTGATCGGACTTATTGATTGGATAGAAGGGTCAAGCTTTGACGGTCAAACCAGCAAAATCTTGGCTTACTTCCCAGGTCGCTGTCGTCCGGAAATTTTTGGTCGCGGATATTTCAAAGTTGACTCTTAAGGCTCTGATTTCGGCTGGTATTCTGCTGCCGGCCGCAACGGTGTTTCTGGGTTTGCCTGTGTTTGGTGTTGCTCTGGATGGACGTCAATGGGTACTTCTGAGTGTCTTCCCCATTCTGACCGGAATCGTTTCTTTGTCTATTTGGTGGATCGCGTCCGATATGTTGCCGGACTGTGGGAGCTGTAGCCTTCACGATTTGAACTCGGCCTTGGAAAAGGCCCGAGCGGTGTCTGAAAAAGGTGCCAGGCATTTGAGAGATGTTTTGGATTCAATGACGAGTTTCATTGGTGTCTTGACTCCCGAAGGAGTTGTTTTGGAGATCAATCGGTCGGCCCTCTCCGTAGCTAGTCTCAGTATGATCGATGTCGTTGGACGGAAGTTTGAGGACACCCGATGGTGGGCTTTTTCTGAAGAATTGAAGAATCAAGTCCGGGGGATCATCCGTCGCGCAGCTGCCGGTGAACGGGTAGAAGTAGAACTAAAATACCAGACAGGAACGGGTGAGATTCGGGCTGTCGAGTTTGTCATGACTCCTTTGGTCGATCGGGAGGGCAAGGTTGAATTTTTGATTCCATCGGGAGTCGACGTGCAGTTTCGAAAATCATTTGAGGAGCAGCTTATTAAATCCCGCCTGGATGCTGAGATCGCGAATCAAGCGAAATCATCCTTTCTTGCCCACATGAGCCACGAACTCAGATCACCTTTGGGAATCATTCTTGGGTTTGTGGATCTTGCACTGGAGGAGGGCGACTGTAATAAAAAAAATCTGCATCTGGAGACAATTCATCGCAACGCCTGCCAGGTCCTCTCTCTGGTTGATGAGGTGTTGGACTTGGGGAAAATTGAGTCGGGTCACGTCAGCGTCGATATTGTTGATTTGAACGTAGAAAAATTTATATCTGAGATTGAGGTATCACTTGGTTTAAAGGCCCGGGAGCGCGGGCTGAAATTGCAGTTTGTATTGAGTCCGGGGACGCCAAGGCAGGTGCGAACAGACCCCCTGCGCGTCAAGCAAATACTGCTGAATCTGATCGGTAACGCAATCAAATATTCCGAAGTGGGCACGGTAGAATGCAAAGTCAGTTGGATTCCTGGAAGGGAGGGGGAGCTGTCGAAGTTGGAGTTTCAAATAACTGATACTGGGATAGGGATTTCGGCGGAAGATGCCTCAAGAATCTTTGAACCGTTCGCCAGGGGGCTTGAAGCCGAGCAGAGAAAATACCCTGGAACCGGACTTGGATTATCCCTTTCGAAACGGTTGGCTTTGCTTTTAGGTGGTGATGTTGTTTTGACTAGAAGTCAGCTAGGGGTTGGGAGCACTTTCACGTTCACCATTGAAGAGGGGAGCAAGGGTGAAGGCTTAAATTTGCCAGTTTCCGTTCCTCCGAAACGTGTAATAGGTGGGCCGGGGCGCCTATCCGGGGTGCGCGTTCTAGTCGTGGATGATGTGATTGATAACCGGATTTTGATCTCGAAATACCTTCAATCCGAGGGGGCTTCTGTGGTGACGGCATCGGGTGGCCAGGAGGCGGTCACCTTGGGGCTTGAAGATGGCTTTGATGCCATTTTGATGGACCTGTCGATGCCGGACATGTCCGGTCAGGAGGCAACGGCAGCCTTGCGGCAGAGGGGCTATAAAAAGCCGATCGTGGCTCTTACTGCCCATGCAATGAGAGAAGAAAAGGAGAAGGCACTGCAGCGCGGTTTCAACGACTATTTAACTAAACCTGTGGTGCGTGATGTACTGGTCGAGGCTTTAAAGAAGGTTCATGAGGCGGACAGGCATTTTAGAGTGATCTAAAACGGTAAGGGGTGTTCAGGGACATTTTTGCCTTGTGGCAAAGGCCTCAGGTGTTATCCTCGACAAACTATGTGGCTACTCTTTGCAATCAACGCCGTGCTCATTTTTGGATACGCGACTTTTTCGCTGCATTCAGACTGGATTTCCGCTTTTCCTGCATTCTCTGCAGTTTATGCTAGCGCATTTCCTTTCTTTACCCGCCTTCAGATTTTGATCGGATTTTGGCTTTGCGTTAGAGCTTGCCAGAGGGCCATGGGCTTCCGCTGGATTTTGTTTCTGGTTGCGGCTTTTGGTATCAGCTTGACGACAGCATTCCTTGGGACTGCCTACGGCATTCCGTTCGGAAAGTATTCGTATACCGGTCTTCTCGGTTGGCGGATCGCGGGAATGGTTCCACTGTTGATTCCGGTGGGATGGTTCAGTATGTCCGTAGGTTCTTACGTGTTGGCGCTCCAGCTTCTTGGTCCCGCCAGCATGCAGATTTTTAGGCGCACCACCAACCACTGGTACCGTTCGGCCCAAAGGGTTGCTTTGGCATCTCTTCTGTTGCTTGCTTTGGGGATCACGCTTGAACCTGTCATGAGCACTTTGGTGCCTTGCTGGATTTGGGAGGGCTCTGGTGCATTTTTCTTCCCTCCTGCAGTACGCAACCTCTTGGCCTGGATGGTCACCGGCGTTTTCATCTTTGTCAGTTTTGAGTTTTTTCGTATGCGCGATGGGAGCCATCGTTTTGAGCTCTCGTGGGCCCCGAAATTCTACATGCTTTATTTTTCAATGCCGCTGGGTTTGCTGATTGTGGGTGCAGTTTGGCTGCCGGTTGCCCTGGCTCTGGCAATCTTATTGGGTTGTGATTTGTTTGCCCGAAAGAAGGGTGCGATGAAACGTGGCATATTCATCCGCACAAGATCCTAGTTCGCTTCCATCGGAATTGAGTCTTCCGATTTCGAATTGATGCGCGCGATCCAATAGATCAAAATGCCGTAGAAAACCTTGGTGGCAATGTCCGAGGTGGCGTAGCCAATCTGAATGCTGGTCATGTGCAGCTCTGGATTTATGCCAAAGAGCGGTAGCAAAAAGGAAATCGGGTAGAGCACCAGAGTCACAATGAGCAGAAGACAGAGGATTATTTTGCAGGCTTTTGTTTTATCTGGCTGCGTGTCAACCGCTTGGCCGATTTTTCCCCAGAATGCCTCGCGCAAATTTTTCCCAATGACGCCAACGAATGCTATCAACGCCAAGGGGGCGGTGAGCATCCAGTCAAACATGTGAAGGGCATTGTTGAACGGTCTGCCTGATGGAACATAGGTGGTGCTGCCAGACATGATGAATGCATCTTTCCAGCTGCTCGTGATGCAAAAGTAGTTGTAGCAGGTGATTGCGACAATTGCCGAGGCCACCAGCAAGGCCACGCGGTATTTTGGACCTACTTGAGAGCGAGCGCCGAATAAGAAAAGAAACGCTGCTCCCGTTGCGGCGATGGTAAGGGAAAAAAAATTACAAACTAACGCGAATTGGCCAGCGCTTAGTTCTGTCATCCTTGACACTCCAAGTCATGGTTTTTGAAACAACTTTGTTTGCTTCAATAATGTTGCCATAACTAATTTACACCAATCACCACTCGGAGTCGTCGATCACTTTTGGCAGTGCAGAGTTTCGGTGTCCCGAAGCCTTGCCGGTCGCGTGAGCTTTGTGGGGAGATTTGTTTTTGCTCTGCGCAGCCACATGATGCTCAAGCTCCTCGTGCGTCAATAGTTTGGCGCTAAGTCCGTCTCGTTGATTCTCAGTGCTCTTGTGACGGGCCACTGCAGTCCCACCATCAGCACTGCAATCGACTAAAAAAGTAAACACATCAAGCTGCCCAGGGATATTCCCTTTGCGTACGAGATGGCATTCGCGGTGACCGCCAATAGCGGTGTTGCCGCCCTCGCTACGAACAAGTTCTCCGCCGTCGTGGCAATGCGCCTGGACGATGCCGTCGGCATTGTTTTGGTCGTCAGCCCAGCAGGCATCGTGGCCACCGTGTCCGCCGCTGATGTGGGATGAGTTTTCGGTGCCCGTCGTCTTTCCGCTCGGATTCCAAATTCCCGCTGATGCAGCAGTTTGCAGTGGCAGGGTACACAAGGACCCCTTCAGCTCCTTGCGGCTAGCCACCTCGTTGCAAACCTTGAAATTGACCTGTGGATCTTTACCGTCTGCAATCCTTTGAGGTAGCAAAGGGCGCCCCGTCAAGCGGCCTCCTTCACAACAACTGCCAGCATTCCCACAGGTAGGTACGTAGGCCAAGAGGTTGCACGCGCCGCCTTCCTTTCCCCCGCTATCAGCAAGGTAGCCAGGGATCAGTGCAAAGGCTTCTCGAGTCTTCGATTTATTGAGAGGCCAACCACACTCTTCCGCGCCGCTCATTGCGACCTTGGAAATCCCTTCGATGCGTTTTTTGCTTTCATGGAACATTCCCAACAGGGCCGGATGGCCATAGGCATCACATCTGTTGGAAGGGCACGGGCAGTATTCTTTCCGCTGACCTGGCCCGTCCTTGATCAGTACTAACGATCCGGGGGTCAGGGCGGTTGTGCGGCAAAATTCGCCGACGCCAACTCCAGATGGCACCAACGGCGGGCTTTCCCGGCTGGCTGTGTCTCTCTCCGGGAGAAATCCGGGGCAATATGGTGTGTCCTCGAGCGCCAAATCGGCATTTTTTGGGCTGACAAGACCGGCTACCGGTGTTTTTGCGGCAAAACGTTGCACCTCCACGCAAGAAACCAAGCTAAGCGCGGTCATCCCGACCAAGATTGCAACTACCGGTTCGCGACCCATCTTCACCCCCAACAGTGTTAAACACTTAAACGGGATCAAGAGGGTTTCGGTTGTTTTGTGGAAAACTTAATTTATGCTGATTTCGCGGTCATTTCGGGCGCTTGCTGAAGAACGAATCTAACAAAGTCAGCCTCCGTCAGGATTCCGCTCAATTGTCCGGCCTCCATCACGGGCAGGCAGCCAAATTTATTTTCGAGCAAGATCGTGGCGGCATCCTGGATGTCAGTATCAATATCGATGGTCTCAACATCACGAATCATGACGAAGCTGACTTTGGTCTTGGCAAGCAAATCGTCCTCGGCATATGCGGGCAATTCATCTGTTGCGAATAATCCGTGGCGCACGAGGTCGCGATGAGAGATCACGCCGACGAGACTGCCATCATCGCGATCGATCACGGGCAGATGACGGATTTGATTTTCAAACATGATCTGGTTGACGATCTGGAGATTGTCTTCTGGGTAAACGGTTTGAAGCTCATGATGGCTGATGAGATCTCTGACGACGATATTTTTCATGTTGGACACCTCCCTGATGGAAGGTTCAATGCAAATCCAATGCAAGTCCAAGGAACCATCGGAGGCGAAAATAAATCAGTTGTCTAAAATATCAATTTCCAGACGGATCCATTCTCCAATCGAGTTCAAGTGCTCCTCGCGTAGCTCGAGCAACGAATCGGGGATGTTCGTCGACGGATTCCCTTCGAGGTAAAGATGCTTGAGATCGTTAAGGCCGGCGAGGTCGGAAAAATCCTGGATCTGGTTATCCCTCAGATCAAGCCAACGCAGTTTCTTAAGTCCGGCCAACCCGGCTGTTGTCGCAATCTCATTGCCGCGCAAGTCGAGGGCGTCAATCTGGGTCATCGCCTCGATTCCCGCCAAAGAGTTGATGCGGTTGCGGGTCAGGGTCAGGTTTTTCATGTTTGCCATGGCAGCGAGTGGTTGAAGATTTTGGATTCTGTTCCCTGGCAGATGCAGGTAGGTAATGGCGCTCAGCGCCGTCAAAGGTTCCAGTGATTCAATCTGATTGTGCCCCAGGAACAGACTGTCGATTTGCGTTAATTTACGGAGAGGTTCGAGCGACTTGATCTGATTCTCTTCAGCAGCAAATTCGCGCATTCTGGAAAGGCCCCTGACTGGGCCGAGGTCGGTGATCTGGTTCTTGGTCAAGGTTACGCGGGACAGGTGTTTTAGCTTTGCCAAGACCGTAATGTCCGTGATCCGGTTGTCCCACATGATCAAGGTTCGCAAGTCCCGGAGCCAGTCAAGGGGGCTTAGGTCAACGATTTCATTGTGAGATGCGGAGAGGATGCTCAAGTGAGGTTGGGTCGCAACCGGGCCCAAGCTCGAGAGTAACCACCAGGGGTCAAACGGATCCCGGTGAAGTTTAAGGTAGGAAATCTTTTTGAGGGTTTCTTCCGCTCCCCCACAGATCCGTTCGTCCCTGCTTTTTAAGTCAAAGCCAGCCCGCCATGCCATGACTTCAACCGTCTGGCGATCAGCGTCAGTGGGCGGATTCAGGCAGGTCTCCTTGAAGGAGGGTGCTGTCCGCAAATGGTCATCGTGGGGGCTTGGTATTCTGGCGACGGCAGGCACCGGAAAAATTCCAGAAACGGCACAAAATACTGTGAAAATTTGAATTTTAAAGGTTTCGATTTTCATTCGGTGATTGTATCATCCGCGACCACCATGATCCACTTGTCCAACATCACTAAACGTTTCGGGGACCGCGTCCTTTACCAGAACGCAACCTTCATGGTCCGTCCGAATGACAAAATCGGCCTGGTTGGACCCAACGGTGCCGGCAAGACCACAATTTTTGAACTGGTTGCTGGGCTTGATAGCCCGGACGACGGCACCATTGCGATCGATCCAGGGGTCCTCATCGGATATTTTTCCCAAGATGTCGGAGAGATGTCTGGGCGTACGGCTTTGGAAGAAACCCTGGCCGGGGCCGGACGGGTCTCTGAACTTGGTCGTGAAATTGCGGTCATGGAAAAGCAGCTCGAAGACTCCGCGGTAAATCCCCTGAGCGACGATGAAATGAACCGCCTGATGGAACGTTTTGGCGAAGTCCAAATGGAGTTTCAGCAACGGGGTGGATACGATCTTGAGGCCCGTGCCCAGGAAGTTCTCACAGGTCTTGGCATCGATGCGACGAAGTGGAACCGCCCGGTGGAATCATTCTCTGGTGGTTGGAAAATGCGCATTGCCTTGGCGCAGATTCTGCTTTTGAACCCTGATGTTCTTTTGATGGACGAGCCCACCAACCACTTGGATCTCGAATCCATCATGTGGGTTGAAAAGTGGCTTAAGGAATTCAAGGGCAGTCTGGTCATGACCTCCCATGACCGGGAATTCATGAACCGGATTTGCAAGCGAACGGTAGAGATTGCGAACAAATCAATCACGACCTACAGCGGAAACTACGACTTTTACCTGAAAGAACGGGAAATCCGTCGGCAGCAACTCGAGGCTGCTGCAAAGCGCCAGGCCGATATGCTGGCCAAGGAAGAAGAATTCATCGCGAGATTTGCGGCCCGGGCGTCCCACGCAGCCCAGGTGCAGTCGCGCGTTAAAAAGCTCGACAAGATAGACCGCATCGAGCTGCCGCCTGAACTTAGAAAAATGAAGTTTGAGTTTGCTCCAGGTACGCGCAGCGGCAACGACGTCGTGCGCATGGCAGACCTCGGCAAACACTGGCCGACGCCGGAAGGCTCAGTTCAGCCAGTTTTCAGTGGACTGACGGGAGTCGTTCAGCGGCTCAATAAAATCGCAGTTACTGGAGTCAACGGGGCCGGAAAAAGCACTCTCCTCAAAATCATCACGGGCCAGACCGCTCCATCAGAAGGTGTTTGCACATTGGGTGCGAGTCTCAACGTCGGATATTTTAGCCAATATTCCTGTGACCTCTTGAATCCCGAAAATACGATTTTTGACGAGGTTTCAAGCCGTCTTCCAAAGGCCTCTGTCGGTTGGGTGAAGAACCTGCTTGGTTCGTTTTTGTTTTCTGGCGATGACGCAGACAAGAAGATTAGAAATCTGTCTGGTGGCGAGAAAAGTCGCGTCATGTTGGCGTGCATCTTGGCGCAGCCCGTTAACTTTTTAGTACTCGATGAACCAACCAACCATCTTGATATCGATAGCCGCGAAGTGCTGCTGAGCGCGCTTCAGGAGTTTGAAGGCACCGTCATGATTGTCAGTCATGACCGGTACTTTCTACGCGCCATTGCCAACCGTGTTTTCGAGATTGATCACGGGCACTTGCGTGTTTACGAAGGGCATTACGACGAGTACCTGGAACACGTCGAGTCCCTGAGAAAATAACGGTCCCCCATCAAGCATTTCATTTTTATGGCGAAGCCTCCGGCGGAGGTGTTTGTCATGAAAGAATACATTGCAGACCTGGGTATCGCAGCTCAGTTGGAGCAGGCCTCCAGCCGCGGCCAGAAATTATTTGAACGCCTTGGAGGGCGTCCCACGCTGGACCGTGTTCATAAGATTTTTTATGAAAAGCTCTATGCGCACAGCTGGATCGGAAAATATTTCGAAGGCATCGACAGGGAACTGATCACAAATCAGCAATCTGATTTTATGGGCATGCTGTTCGGGGGGCCAAAGATTTTCAGTGGTCGCATGCCGATCGATGCGCACATGCATATGATGATCACCGCAGAGCTTTTTGAAGTCCGCCATGGGCTGTTGCGCGAATCCCTCGCAGAATCAAAAATCAACGAGCCTGAATTCTCCGAGTGGCTTGCGGTTGACGCTGCATTCAAGAGGATCTTGATCAAAAAAAGCGTGGATGACTGCAAAAAACGATTCAACACCGACGATATCGTGAATCATCTCAAAGCATGTTGAACGACGATTTATCTGAGCAACATTACCTTGAACGTCCGGCCCTTGATCTTGCCTTCAATCAGGCTTTTCAGGGCGTGCTGGGCGACATCCTTGCGAACCGCGACGTAAGAAATCCGGTCATGGATTTCGATCTTGCCGACGTCGTCACCCTTCAGGCCGCCAGATTCGCCAGTCAGCGCGCCCAGAATATCTCCTGGGCGAAGCTTGTCCTTGCGACCTGCCGAAATTGAAATGGTTTCCATCCGTGCCGCCTTGATTACGGATTCCGTATTGTCGCGGCCGCCAGTAATTACATCTGATTTTTCGGCCTGGGGTTTGCCTCGCGGCAAAGGAGAAATGACAGGTTTGGTCGAGGTGTATTCCCCAATCAACGCGAGTTTGAATTTTTCCCTCGGGGTAACGATGGAGACAGCCAGTCCAGTTTTGCCAGCCCTTCCCGTCCGCCCGATCCGATGCACATACGTGTCAGGTTTGCTTGGGCAATCAAAATTGACGACTAAATCAAGGCTTTCGACGTCAATTCCCCGCGCAGCAACATCTGTGGCGACCAGGATCCGTGTGCTTTGGTTGCGAAACCTTGCCATCACGCGGTCTCGTTCAAACTGCTCAAGATCTCCGTGCAGGCTTGCAGCGCTGATGCCGGTATTGTTTAAGGCGTCAGAAACTTCCCGTGCCACCGCCTTCATGTTCGTGAAGACAATCGCAGATTGCGGGGCGTGATGTTCCAGAATTTTGATCAGGGCAGTGGTTTTCTCGCCAAGTCCCGCCTCGTAGAATTTTTCTTCTATGGCAGCTTCTTCACCGGCGGCGTCCTTGATGGTCACTGTAACTGGATTCTGCTGGTACTTCGCACTTAGGTCCGTGATGGATTGGGGAAAGGTCGCAGAGAAAAAAACGGATTGGCATTTTCGCGGGAGTGCCGCCAAAATCTGTTCCATGTCTTCTTCGAAACCCATGTCCAACATGCGGTCGGCTTCGTCGAGAACCAGAGTTGTGGTTTTGCTGAGGATCAGGCTTTTACGTTGGATCAAATCGAGAACGCGCCCGGGTGTCCCGACCACGATGTGAGCGCCTTTTTCCAGGGCTCCAACCTGAGGGGCGATAAACTGCCCGCCCGACCCGACGAGGACTTGAAGCCCTGCATGACGTCGACCCAGACGCCGCACTTCACGCGCAACCTGAGCACAAAGTTCTCTCGTGGGGCACAGGATCAGCGCCTGAACCGCCCGCGTTTTCATATTGATGTTGCGCAGGATAGGGATTGAAAAGGCGGCTGTTTTTCCACTACCCGTCTTAGATTGGCCGACCAGATCCCGGCCACTCAGCAGCACTGGAATGCTCTCGGCCTGGATTGGCGTCATTTTGGTGTAGCCAAGCTCTGCGATCACTTCCAGGAGAAGCGGCGGCAAATCCAGGTCACTGAAATGTTCCAATTTATTTTTCATTCGTAATCCGTGATTCGTAAATTACCGGGTGGATATTTGCGTTAAGAGCGGCGCGAGCGGTTTGCAGAACTGCCCGCGCGGGCTGGTGAACTTGAGTGTCCGCTGCTATTTCCTGCGCCGCTTCTGCCGCGCGGGCCACCTTGGCTGCGGCCTTGGCGTTGACCCCTGCCACCGCCAGAACCTCGGCGACCATCTTGACGCGGAGGCACCGGTGCATTGGCCCCGGCCGTGAACGGATGATCGGTGACAACCGGGATATCTTTGCGGGTCATTCGTTCAATGGTGGCTACGTACCTTTGTTCTTCGTAATCACAGAAGGACATGGCGACACCGCGGGCTTCTGCCCTGCCCGTGCGACCAATACGGTGTACGTAGGTCTCGGGCTCGTTTGGCATTTCAAAGTTGATGACGTGGGAAATGGCATCGACGTCAATTCCCCGCGCCGCGATATCGCTGGCGACAAGGATACGAATCTTACCGGCCTTGAATCCGTCCAGAGCCCTCTGGCGGGCGCTTTGGGATTTGTTACCATGGATCGCCGCGGCCTGGACTCCCGATTCGCTCAGGAACTGTTCCAGTTTATTGGCGTTGTGTTTGGTTCGCGTGAAGACCAGTGCTCTTGTCACGTTTTCCGTATCGAGAATGTGCAGCAGGAGTTGTTTTTTGTCGGCCCGACCAACATGGTAAACACGCTGTTCGACCTGGTCGCTGGTGGATGACACCGGCGTTACTTTCACTGTGACCGGGTTGTGCAGGATTGAATCAATCAGACCCTGAACTTCCTTTGGGATTGTTGCCGAGAACAGCAAGTTTTGGCGCTTGAGGGGAAGAACTTTCAGGATGCGTTTGATGTCGTGGATGAAACCCATGTCCAGCATCCGGTCGGCTTCGTCCAAGACAAGAATTTCCAGATTTTGAAAAGTCACTACGCGGCGTTCCATCAGGTCAATCAGGCGGCCTGGGGTTGCGACAAGGATATCGATGCCGCGCCGAATGGTTGTGATCTGAGGTTCGATGCCAACGCCACCGAAAACGACTGCGGTTTTGAGCGGCAAGTGTTTGCCGTATGTTTTGAAGCTATCGCTGATTTGCAGCGCGAGTTCACGGGTCGGTGCCAAAATCAGAGCCCGTACTAGAGGAGCCTGTTTTGGGGCTGACTTGTTGCCCTCGTGTGAAAGGGCTTCCAGTCCGTCTGGGCCGAGAAGTCTCTGTAGCATCGGCAAAGCAAAGGCAGCCGTTTTGCCAGTTCCTGTTTGGGCGCAGCCGAGCATATCCCTGCCGTCCAGGATGGATGCGATGGACTGCTCTTGAATAGGGGTTGGATTTTCGTAGCCTTCAGATTTTACGGCGCGAAGGATAGGCTCAATCAAGCCGAGGCTTTCAAATCCGCCGGTTGACCGGGGCGCTGTTTTTACTGCGGAAGTAGAGGCGGATGACGGTGTCGATGATGAAGTCAGTTTCTGGATCAGTTTGAAAACCACTTAGTTAGAGCCTTTTTTTCTGTTTATAGAGTCTTTTTAATAACCATTTTGATGATGCCGGAATTAATCTGGCAGGAGAATCGTATGGCAGGTAAGGTGCCATGTATTAGAAATTAAGCGAAACAACAATGATTTTATTCAAGTTGCCGCTTTCACAGTGGTTTCTTGAGATCTGGGGCTCTTCTGAAAATCTGGATCGACAATGACGGCTGTCCCCGCTTGGTCCGGGACCTTGTTTTTGCGGCAGCGACGAGACGGGGCCTTGAGACTGTGGTGGTTGGGAATACCTATGCCAAAGTCCCGTTGGGTAAGTTGTTTTCCTCGGTTTGTGTCCCCGGCGGGTTTGACGCAGCGGATGACTATATTGCGGATCATGTCGGGTCTGGCGACCTGGTGATCACGTCCGATGTACCTTTGGCAGGACGTATCGTCGCAAAAGATGCCGTCGCGCTGAATTCCCACGGGACGATCTTCAATGCGGCATCGATCGGGGAACAGCTGTCCTCGCGGAACCTGATGCAAGAATTGCGCGGCGGCGGCATGCTCAGCGGCGGCGGCCCACCGCCTTTTGGCGATGGTGAAAAAAAACGCTTTGCGAATGCCCTTGAAAAAATCTTGGATCAACTTCGTCCCAAGCTCGGTTCTTCCTCGCCAAGGTAACTGGAGTCCTTCTTTTGGGCTTTGGCGTGGCCTGGAGCTTGCAGTTGCACCTTTCGTCGGCAATTCCGCTGTGAACCAGAGAAACATCAGCGAACCATGGATCATCATCGGCAGGTTCATTCCTTTTCATTATTATCAACCGCTGCTTTTTTAATGCTCATTTTTGGGATTGACTCCCATGGCTTTGCCGAGGGAGTCGAACTGCCTCGCTTTCCCCCGTTGCCCCGCGAGGGTGAATATCTCAAAGCTGCAGAAGCGACTGGCGTTACCCTCCAAGAAGACATCTTCATTCGCCGCGAGTTGCTTGAAGATTTTCTTGGAACCGGTCGTGCATCTGCCATAATCAGCGACGATTTTGATCGGCTTCTGAACATTTACGGTGAGGTGTCTTCAACCATTAGCAGAGAGGATCTGCTGCGCATGGAATGGCGAGTTGCGAAAAATCAGGTTGAAGGCGACATGGCCAGGTGCGGCGCACAAATCGTGTTGAAGTATGAGGAAATCGATCTGGTGGAATTGCGTGTTCTCGCCGGTGAAAAAATCCGGTCGAAGGATTTAAGCAAGATGCAGCTTGAGGTTCGCGGTCTGGCTGTCGTTCTGGCAGAAACCCGGGTTCGAAGGGCAATCCTCGATCAGAATTATTTCCAGGTTTTGTTTGACAACATCAGCCGTATGAATCGCATTGAATTTGCCAGTCGCGAAAATTATCTCGAGGATTTAATTCAGCTGAAACGGGCCAATGAGACGCTGGAGGCGGATCGACGGCGCCTCGCGATGGCCCAGCAGGCCCTTGATATTGTTAGGAAGCAGTCCATTTTATGATTATACGGCTTGAATTTATATTAAAATCACATATAAATCTCCGAAGTTAAAAGGAGACGATTAGATGAAAAGCGCACTCAATTTCCCTCGTGCAATCCGTTTTGCTCGCAGCAACCTCGCTGTGGCCATGTTGGCTTTAGTCACCGTCGCTTGTGGAGACGGATCAAATCGGGTTTCCAGCCTTCGGGACTTTCGCGAAGTTATAAAGTTCGACCTGCTCGAGCGTGCCGGCTACCCAATATCAAATTATCAGATTGGGCCAGAGTGGGGCCGCTTTGAAATTACCGACGAGGCCATGGCCAAGGAGACTCCTGAATTTAACAAACTCGTCAATGCAACGGCTTCCGTTGGCGGAGCGACGGGCTTTTATCTTGGCGTTCACAATGGCATCCATGTCATGGCAACCAACAATCATGTGATCAAGGACGAGAGCGGCTGTTACATGGCCACCGTTGGTTTTCAAGATCGCTCGGGTCAAATATTTGAGGGGTTCTGCCACCATGTGATCGGAACATGGAAGGACGTAGATTTCACCTTGTTTGAAGTGCGGTTCACCCCGCAAAATGCGGCGAAAATGTCCGGCCGTGAATCCTTGATGCGTTTTGATGCTCCAATCCAAAAGGGGCGAGATCTGATGATGGCCGGTTTTGGAATCGCAGGGGCAAACACCCGCCGACTCTACCGCGGTACCCATGATTCGGATTGCAAAGTTTATTCAAAGGACAACGAGTTCCGTTACATGCCCGATCCAGATCAAGTCAATCCAGGCGAAGGAAAAGTCTGGTTGTTTGCCCTTGGTTGCGACATCTCCCACGGCGATTCGGGTTCAGCCATTGCGGCACGCGACAACGGTGATTTGATCGGGATCATTTCGACAGGCCGTATTCCCAAAAATCCAAAGGTTCGCGAGTCGGCGTACCTTGATCAGATTTACGCCGATGGATCGGAAGATGTTTGGGGGGAACTAGGTTACGCAGTGCCTGCGGCCAAGATTGCCGAATACATGCGCCGGCAGGTCTCTGATCCGGTGATTGAATCTGTACTGCGGGCGGGTAACGGCCTTTAATACAAGCTCCTGAAATTACAGGTGGCGGCTAAAAAAAGTTAAGTGTTTTCGATAGATTGGCGATGACTGGATCCGGGGGCCGGAGCATGTCATCGCTTTTGTTTTTAGCCATGATCGGCGGACTATTCTCACTGGTCAGCACCTCGGTCGGGGCCTTTGCGACTCCATGGCTGAGTCGAGCGACCTTTATGGGCGATCTTCGCGCTGGTGTGGATTTTGCGCTCGGCGTCATGTTGTCGGCGGTTGCCTTCAGTCTGATTGGGCCAAATCTTGTAGACGCCTTTGCCCATCCAGACCGCCTTGAACTGGTGATCGGTGGATTCGTTACCGGTGTCTTGTTCCTTGGAGTTGGGCATGGCCTTGCCGAGCGCTCTGCACGACTCAAGGCCGGTCCCGGGAGTGCCTCGCGGTGGATGTTTGCCGCCGCCATCTTCTTGCATAATTTTCCGGAAGGTATGGGCGCAGGATCGTCTTTGGCTGGAACAAAATTGTCTGAAGCCCTTGTTTTGCAAATCGGACTTGCGATCCAAAATGTTGCCGAAGGGGCGTTGCTGGTCATTTGCTTTCAGGCGATTGGATGGTCGCTGCGCCGGGCAATCATCGCCAGTGTCCTTTCAGGTGTGGTTGAATTCAGCGGAGCCCTCACGGGAGGTATTGCCCTGGAGTGGACCCTTCGTTCCCTGCCCTTTTCTCTGGCCTTGGCTGGTGGAGCCATGCTGATGAGCGTCGTGCTGGAATACCGCGAACGCAAAAGAGAGGGTATTCCGGTGGCTCCGCTCCGGTTCTTATTGGGGATGGCTTCAATTCCGCTGTTAAATTTATTGATCCCCTAAGCCCGGCTATTTACAACGCACGCCGGGAATTCCTAGGCGGGCAAGGTTTGCGCGCTTCTCTTCTGCTGGCATACGAGGGTGGCTGCAAACGGCGGTGATGAATAGCTGGATTGGCTTTTCCCTTCCCGGCGATAGTTCAAGGAGGCGCCCGGCGCGGGCCAGGGCCTCGTCATATTCTCCCATGTTGAGCAGATCTCCTGCTGTGAAGTAAAGGCTGTCAGGAGTCTCTTCCACGGATTGACTGCGGGACCACAAGGCTTCAGCCGAAGTCCATGCACGTGCAATAAAAACCGACTGGGCCAATGCAAGGCTGCACACCGCGGCGAAAAACCATCTCATTCCTTTGGCTGCCGACGTGAGTTCCTTGAGCATTACGGCAGCCGCAAGCATCGTTCCCGGCAGTGCGGCGAGTGCATAACTATCCGCAACAAAAATATCGCTCAATTGCAGTGTGACGACCAGAATGGGAAGGGCAGCGTAAAGGGACCACAGCCAAAATTCCTTGCGCCTTTCGTGCAGATGAAATCCCGCCCATCCCGCAAGTGGAATCATGAGCAGCCCAACTAGATTTGCGAGAGCGCCGGTGGAATATCGGTGGGCGATGTTGAAGGGGATCAAGAGATTGAAGAAATATCGTCCGGCTGCCAGCATCGAAATATCGATTTCATCCCAGCGAAAGCCACTTAATTTTTTCCCGTAGATTTCTGCGTGTGGCGTCAGTTGGAATCCGAACCACGTGACGCCCTGATAGACCGTCATGTTCAAGGCGATGGTACTCAGTGAAACTAAAGCCAGACCCGCCGTGAGGATCACGATGGTTGGGCGGTGTTGTCGCATCCAGTCAGTATTTTTGCTGGTGGCGAGAAAGGTGATCGCCCAGATTGGCCACAAAACATTGATCGGTTGAGAAAGTGCCCCTGCGGCAAAGGCAGTCAATATCAAGAGCGCGCGAACGGGGTTCAAGTGCCCAAGGATGAGCCTCGTGGCAATCAAGGTAAACAGAAGGCTCAGCAAGTGCTTGCGGCCGGAAACCCATGCCACGGGTTCAACAGCCACGGGATGGATCGCCATCAAGATCACCACGATGGCAGCCGTGGAAAATCCTTTCTTCTGGTGGCCTTCGGGAAACACCTTCTGGGCAATCTGCCAGACCAGAGCCAAGACGGCCCACCAGATCAGGATGTTGGACAGGTGAAAATGGGGTTCTGTGCCCAGAGCCCGGGCCAGCTGCCAATCAATCCAGTAACTTAGGTCACGAACCGGCTGAAAGTCCGGCAGGGATCCGGATCGGATGAGGGTCCACCAATCAGCCAAATTGTGGACCTCTTTGAGGGGCGCCGTTAGCCAGCGGTCATCTCGCGCCAGAAGCTCGGTGCTGAGCGTCAAAGGCCCCTGGATGATCAGGGTCAGGGCCACAACTGCGAGGAGAATCCATATTTGCATAACAACTTCTATTGATATTTTATAATTTTAATATAAATTACCTGAACTTTATGAACTCAGGGGGTTCCATGCCAGTTCTTTTGTCTGGGCCATCCGCAAGGGCTGTCTGCCTGTCAGTTGGGTTTTCTTTCTTCCTGGCCTCTTGTGGTCGGTCAGATGACGGGTCAGGCAATGGGTCAGACTTAAAGCACCAGTTTGGCAGGACATCCGTGGCGCGCACGAATCCCCCAATTGCATGCCGCGACGGCAACACCCACAAGAATATCATCACGTACATCAAAAGCCTCGTCCGGTATTTGACCAAGGCAAACCCAAAGACCTTTAAAGGCGACCTGGATGGCAGCAAGATCTGCGTCATGATCGAAGACGACGATCGAATTGGTGCGTCGATGGAACCGAACTCGGGTCAGATGCGGATTAATACGGGCCTCTTCTTGAAAAAAAACGGCTTTGATTCTGATGCTGCCATCGCCACGGTGATCGCCCACGAACTTGCGCATTTCACCATGGATCATGCCCATGCCCGGCCAACGGCACTGGATCTTCCGTCCGACTACGACGACGCGGCTTACAAGAAAAAATTGGCTGAATACAAGGCCATTGAAACAAAGGCCTCCGTCATGATTGGTGAGGCTTTTGATCGCGTGGCAAAGCAATATGGAGAAGGCCTTGTCATTTCAATGACGCCGGTATTTGACGAAATACGCGCACTCAAGGGAGTGGATTCGAGGCAGCAGCGAGATATCGAATGGACGGTCACTCTATTCGATGAATTCAAAGCAGACGTCGATTCCCTGCGCAAGTCCGGCGATGAAAAAGAATATTCGAGAAGGATGTCGGGGTACTTGTTAAGGCACGTGGAGCAGGCCCAGACCTACCGGCCAAAGATTTCTCCGGTGCTTCGTGATGCGGCTGAGCCATGGGCGACCATGTTGACTGCCCTTGAATTAAAAAACCGCCTCGTTGCGGCGGCTAAGAAATACGAGCTGAGCAAAGAGGATCTTGTTCCCGAGTTGAAAAGGCTTCGGGCTCCGCACTTCCAGTGGGATGAAGAGCAGGCGGATGAAGTCGGTTTTGAGTTATTCATTCGCGGCGGATTTGAACCCCGGGTCTATCCCGAAGTTTTTAATCAAGTAGCACAAAATCTCGAGGGTGCCGCAGACTGTGCGAAGGAAGTTAATCCGAATTTGATGCCGCCACGGATTCATCCTGACCGGGAACCCCGCGGAAATCATCCGGACGCGTGCTGGCGTTATTGGAACTTGCGTTTCAATGAGCCGAAAATTCATGATGCCGAATATACGCGGATCATGCCGAGCGTAACATTGATGGACTTGCCGCAACTTTCAGGTCAGCGTGAGGCAATCGAGCTGGAAGTTTCGCGTTAATGCCAAACGGCCACTTGCACGGCACGATCGTATCTTAGTCAGGACAAGGCTCGTGCTGTGCATTTTTTACCGCCGCGCCTTGCTCATAAACAAGTTTTCCGCCCAGGTGGCCTGTCCAAGTCAGACACGCGATGCCTGCGATAAAACCAAGAGACGCAATGGTTCGAATTGGGTTCAGTGAGGACTTAAATCGTCCAATCATTGAAATCAATTCACCACCCGCCGCGGTGGCAAGTCCGCTGGAAAAAATTACCATGGCCCAGTCAGCCCATTCTTCGTGATCTTTTGTGATGGTCGGATCACAGATGATTTGATTGACGGTGTCCTCTGCCAGCTCACCGGTTTTCAGTGCGACGAGACCAGCAATCAAACCCAGTCCCATCAAAAGGCAAGATCCCCGACGCATGGATTTTGCGAAAGCGTCCCGGTGGAAGCCGTCTGCAACAATTGCCAGAAACCAAATCCCAGTTGCGGTCATCAACAGGGCCACGGGGAAATGAACGACAAGCGGGTGGAAGAGTTCCACCCGCGCAGGAATCAAGGATTTCACGGCGTCCAAGATTCCGTTTAGCATATCAGCGAATCTCAACGGCAATTGGTGTCAAACGACGGCCATGCTTTTCCGCTGAAACCTTCACGTTCGTGCCTTCTTTTAAAGCACTGAAGTCAGCCGGCGCTCCGCCCGATGTCACGGTCGTGGCGTCCGTGAAGTAGAACTCGTGCTTTTTGCCAGCAGCGTCTTTGACATAGATTTCTTTTTTCTTGGTGACAACCTTCACGACACTGCCTTCGATCTCCACGATCGCAGCAGATTTTTTGATGGTCGTCGTCATTTCAGCAGCTGCCGCTGGCTTGGCTTCATTTGAAGCCGGCTGAGCAAAAGCTCCGGAACTCAAACCCGCAACGAACACCGATGTCATAATCAATTTACGCATTGTTAGATCCTCCTAAAGATTATTTGTACGCCCACTGAGGGGCGTTGTCCTCATTCGTTTCAAACCTTGGTGGTCAAGAGGTCTTCTAGGAACCAGGCAGTGAACTCGTTGCGACCGGCAATGCTGGATTTTCGGTAGATATCTTGAGCCTGCTGGCGCACGGTCCGCTCACTTGCCTTTCGGATTTCGGCGGCTTCTTTGAACGACAGTCCTTTTAAAATGAGGAATCCGACCTCTTTTTCAGCGGGTGACAGGCCCCACCGCATGAACTGGTGATCGATTTCGTTTGCGAGCCCCTCGGTGTGAAGGCGCGCTTTTTCCCGCCATTCCTGAAGGTCCTTTCTGGTCTCATCCAGCCGGCTTTCCAGGCGCGTGGCCTTTTTAAGGGTTGAAAGGACTAGAAGGACAAATGACGTGGTGCCAAGGCCGATCATCACGGTCTCCCACGCAAGGTGCAGGCTGGGTGCGCCGTTCGCCAGGTCCTGCCATAAATCAAATCCATGCATCGCCACGATGATCGCGACGATGATGGTCGCAATTTTTTTTGCATGACCAGCGCGATGATTTTTTTTAGCTTCGCTCATGCCTCGACTATAGTTGAAGGCCATAGGGTGCTGCCACCTGAATTAGGGTGCTGGTGGAGGCATGAAAAAAGGTGGAATGATTCTGAGTCCGGCATCCTTGTCTAAGGCTAACAGGGCAGCCCTGTCGTCGCCCGCCAAGGTTAATTTGTCCACCTGGTTTTTAAAGTTGGCCTCTTCTTGCACTTGCTCCGTGATGAAAAAGAGCAAGAATGTTGCTGCATCCCGAGAATTCATGGCTGTGGCCAGATCGTGAAGTTTATTGATTCGCTCTGTTTGGATTTCTTCCAGGGCCAAGGATTTGGATGCGGCATCCAGCGGCGTGGTGAAAGTGATCGTTGGCACGTCAATCCCGTCAATGGCTGGTGTCTCGTCCTTGTCTGTCAGGAAAAACATCATCATCCGGGCATGGTTTAGTTCCTCAACGTACTGTGCCGTGTACCATGAACCAAATCCGTTGAGGTTGATTGCGTAGAAATTACTGGCGAGACTCAGATATTCTTGGGCTCCGTTGAGTTCGTCCTTAATTTGTTGATTGATGGCGGTCGTTACGTCCGGCGGGAGCTTGCGCAACATGGCCGTGTCGGTTGCCCCGTATCCTGCGGTTGAAAAAGTCAGAGCTGAAGCAGCCGCCAAGCTCAGCGCGGGTATGGCGATCACTGTCTTGATCCAATGGTAAACCCTCATTTGATTCTCCTTTTGTGCTGGATCCCGAACCCAGCTGATTTGCTTCCTTGCCAGAAGAAACGTGATGCAACTTTCGGGCTGTAGAAAATTATCTCGTTCACGCCTCAATTCGCCATCCGTCAAATGACGGATAGTGAGTCTCTAATTAAAAATTCGGATCTCAAATTTTCCCCTGTTTTATTGGTTATTTATCAATTGCTTATTTTTCATCTAAAGATCTCAATTCGGTAACCCGTTAACTCAAGGATGTTTTTTAAAATGTAATATGAGTAGCGGGGCTTTATGCAAACTGATGCCGATCGGACATGTGTCCAAGTCCTTTCCTTTTGGGCGTCTGGTTTTGGCGTTGTGCTAATGCTGTTTGGTGCGTCTGCATGTTCTGGCAACGAAGAGACCCGGTCGCCTTCGGCCCTTGGCTCCGCAGTGACTGGCCATATCGAGCACTCCAGCGGTCAGGGAAAAAGTTTTTCTGTTTCTGCGACTGATGCCCCATGCCCCGGGGCGCAATCCGGCAGTCCAGCCTGCAGCACCGCCAGCGATTACGGCATGAGTGGTTCGGGTTCGAGCGCTAGCAGCGGGACTTCCAGCTCCAGCAGTAGCGGCGGGACTTCCAGCTCTAGCAGTAGCGGTGGGAGTGTGGTGAACACGCCATCGGTAGTTAATCTACAGCCAAGTGGAGCGCCAACCTGTGTGACGCCTAGTATTTGCGAGGAAGTTCTTGATGAGACCTGTCGTGTTCCTTATACAGCGAACTATTCTTGCCAAAATTTCGCTTATAATTTTTATAATCGCTGTAAGTGTGCCGGCGCGAGCGTTGTTCGCATTGACATTCAATGTCAGGGTGGTGCTCATGCGATAAACGGTGTTTATATGCCGCCGAAGCCACCAGATACGGTCGCAAAATTATGTGCGGTCGAACCTCAGGCTCCCTATGGGCCAGGTAAAAAACTTCAAGTGAAGCAGTGCGGTAATGTAAAGGAATTTTATACTTTCAAAGGGAAGAAATTTTACCGTTGGGTCACTAAATGCAAATTGGTGGATGGCCCCAATTGGGAAGTGCCGCCAAATCCCGATTGCAATTTTACCTATGAAAGGCTCTGCCGGAACATGGGGATGAAGCCAATACCCACCCCTGGCATTGGTGGCCTGACAATAATGCCCGATAACCCGGAACCAACTTTGATTCCCCAATGGTGCAGTGATACGAGAGTGCCTTTCACCCTTGCGGGTTGCATGACTTGTTGTGCCTCGATGTGGCCGCGTAGCACCCTTCTGGGAGATGAATGGAGAGACGCGTGTTCTGCGGCGTGTCGCAGTCGCGCTAATCCCTAGCCCGATTTTCGACCTGCGCGGGGCGATGGGTCTAGGATAGGAAAGGATCCTTCGCTAACGCTCAGGATGACGGGGCTTCGCTCAGGATGACGAGGGCGAGGGATGACGAGGGAAAAAAGAATCCCCCGCTGCGCTAGCGCAGCGGGGGATTGGGGGTCTAATCAGGCCCGGTTGTCTGGGCGCTTGGGTTTGAAGTCGCGCTGGGGACGGTCTGCATAACTGCGCGGGGCTTGTGGTCCGCTGCTGCGGGCGTCGTCGCGGTTGCCGCCGCGGTATCCGCCGCCGTTACTTCCGCCGCGGTATCCACCGCCACTGCTACTGCCGCCGTTGCTTCCGCCACGGTATCCGCCGCCGCTGCTGCCGCTGTTGCTTCCGCCACGGTATCCACCGCCGCTGCTGCCGCCGTTGCTTCCGCCGCGGTATCCGCCGCCGCTGCTGCCGCCGTTACTTCCACCGCGGTATCCACCGCCGTCGCGGCTATCCCCGGGGCGCCGGCCTTGGCCGTAGCTTGGACGCTGGTTGCCAAAGGCTCCGCCATTTCGTTTGCGATCGATCAGACGCTTAAGGCGTTCATCGTCGAAGCCGATTCTTTGTGGTCCGCGTGCCTTGCGGCTGGCCTGCAGCAAACCAATCAAGCGGCATGCAATCTGTGACACATCCATCGTGGTTTCGAGTTGCGCCAGAAGTTCAAGGGCGTCGCTCGTGGATTCCTGGCTGTTGATGGATTCCATCAGCAGCTGGTCCAATTTCTTTTGGACGGCATGAACCCGCGGAACTTCGCGTGCCTGGAAGTTTGCTTTTACGGCGTCTTGAATCCGCTTCAGCTTGAAGTATTCGGAAGGGGTGACCAGGGTCATGGCCTTGCCCTTTTGTCCTGCCCGTCCTGTGCGGCCGATCCGGTGGATGTAGGCCTCGCGGTGAAACGGCATGTGGTAGTTGAAAACGTGAGTCACACCAACCACGCCAAGGCCGCGGGCAGCGACGTCGGTTGCAATCATGAAGCGCGTCTCGCCGGCACGAAAGCGGCGGATGATTTCCTGGCGCATGCTCTGGTCCATATCGCCATGGAGTGCCTTGACGTTGTAGTTGCATGCCGCCAGGGCAGTCTGCAATTCGTCGACTTCAATTTTCGTGCGGCAGAAAACGATCGCGCGCTCTGGTTCTTCGGTATCAATCAACCGAATGAGGGCATCGCGACGCTCGGATTCTTCGACCACGTAAAACGACTGTTCGATGTCTTTGGGGATGCGTTCTTCTGTGGTGATGTCGATGTATTCAGGATCCCGCAAAATATCATTGGCCAGCTTCCGGATAAGCGGCGGCATGGTGGCCGAGAACATCAAAGTCTGACGTTCTGCCGGCATCATCGAGAATATTTTTTGGATGTCTTCAAGAAATCCCGTGTCGAGCATTTCGTCGGCTTCGTCGAGGACGACAATGCTGGGCTCAAACTTTTTCAAACGGCCAGATTCAAGAAGGTCGATCAGACGGCCTGGAGTTGCAACGACGATGGGGCATCCCTGGTTGATCAGCTCGACCTGACGCATGGATGACTGGCCACCGTAAACAGCAACGCTGCTCATACCAGCATTGCGACCTAATTTTGAAAGTTCGTCGCTGACCTGCAGGGCGAGTTCCCGGGTTGGTGCCATGACCAGGATTTTTACGCCGGATGATTTAGATGGCTTGAAACCACTGAGCAGCAAACGGCTCATGGCTGGCAATCCAAAGGCTGCGGTTTTGCCTGTTCCGGTCCGGGCCTGGGCGATAAGATCACGTCCCGCCATGGCGAGCGGAATTGCCAGACTCTGGATTGGACTGGGGGTCACAAAACCAGCGTCGCGGACGCCCCTTAGAATTTCCGGCGGAAGGCCGAATTGTTCAAATGTGTCGCTGCTGGTTTGATTGATTGGTTCACTGAGGGCCTCAGTGACCGTGTCATTAACCGTTTCGATGATGATGTCGTTGGTCTCGTTGCTCATTGCCTTGCCGTGCTTTCTGGCTTGTTAGCCTGCGTGGGGTTCGCGGTCTTGATTTGCTCAAGTGCTGGTTGGTGCCTAATTGCACCTGCACCCCGGGCAAAGCCAATAACCTAAATTCTCTTCTCAATCTCAATCTCAGTCTCTATCTCTATCTCAATTTCTCACAATGCGACCTTCATCCTCCACCAAAGGAGAGCCAAGACAGTGTTCGTTGACCAACTTGGCTCGGATGAAAGCAATCTATTTGCGAAACGTCTTCGGCTTGGAACTGGTGGTTGGCCGCGTTCCAGGAAACGGTGGTGTTGTTTGGGTAAGCCTGCGCAATGACGTTCAACTGCGCGTTGTAGGCATCAACCAGTTGAAAAAATTCCTCGCGAGATTCCTGACTGCGAAGTGGACTTAGCATGGGGCGGCATACTGGCGAAAGGCTCCATTTGAGGCGGCAATGGGCTTTTGAAACGCCGAGCTCATGGAGTCTGCGGATGTTTGGTACGGGGATCAACCGGATCTGAACCGATGGGTTTGATTGAATGAGGGTGTTGATCGCGCCTGCCATATTATTCACGTAGCGCTGCAGGTCGTAGGCCCGACCGTCAAAGAAACTGCAGGCGTCGTTGGCACCCATCAAGATCGTTGCATAGTCGGGAATGTGCCTTGCAGCCTCTGCTGCCTGACGCGCCAAGTCGTCCGACTTGGCCCCGGAGCGCGCAAGATTCACCGCGCGAACTTGCAGGTGAGGCATCAACTGCTGCAGGCGTGCGGCATGGCTTCCTACAAAAGGGTCACTGCCGGTGACGAAACTGACGTTGTGATCCTCGCCAATGCGAATTGCATCCATTGCGGCTGTGATGCTGTCGCCCAAGGCTGCGACCACGAAGATTCCTGGGTGTCGTGGCGATTCTTGTGCCAGGGCTCTGTTTGGAGTCGCAGCGTATGTTATTGTAAAAAAATACAATAATAATAGGTATTTGAAATTTTTAGGTCGAAAAGTCATAGTGGGCGTTAATTACTATGACATTGCATTAAAATCAATAAAATAATTGCAGTTCTATTGATTAGCGATCTGCTCGCTCCAGAAACCGAGATCGTTGACCAGCCCATTCATCTGGAGCCGAAAGTGACTCCGCTGGTCCGGTTGGATGCTGGCAAAAAGTGCTGACGTCAGGGTGTTGCGGCGATCCCGCATCCGGACGCGCATCTGGCGCCCTGCATCAGTAAGAAATGGATCCTGATTTTCGCCGAAGCGACGGCATTGCTGCCCAAAAAGAGAGTGATTGCCGCGGCCCGCGATGATCAATCTAAGGAACGCCCCCTGGGCGTCAGCGCGATAGGCCAAATAGTCCCGCTCCCATTGCCCCTCGTCGTCTCGTTCAAGGCTTGCACCATCGAGAAGTTCCTCCTGCCGGGAGGTCAGCGTCCCCAGCCACCTTGTGGCCATTTCGCGGGATTCATCCGACTGACGTTTGCGCAGGGCTGCAACCCCGCCATTGGCGGTAGGATCGTATTTTTCTTCTCGTTCCGCCAATTTGCCCTTCAGGTGCTCAAGTTGAGCTGGACTTAGGCTGGCCACGAGGGGCGCAAATTCGTCGCACGCGTCCGCCACGACAAGGCGAAATCGGACTTCAAGACGTTGCAGGGCCGGAATTGGGTCCGTAGCGTCTGCCATGGATTGAAGGATCGCGATGGTGTCCGGAAGATGTCGTTCCCGGATTTTTTCACTTATTTTAGGAAGAGTCGTTTTGAAGGTCTCTTTTTGTGCGCCGTCCAGATCCAGGTAGCTCACGGCAAGACGGGTTGAAAACCACCCGTAATTTTCCAAGGCAAAGCGCCGCATCGAACAACCGGCGGCCAGCAGGGCCACAATTGCCAATAAACCGTATTTCCCTGCGCTGAGAGCTTTCACAATGCCCCCTTCATTGATACAAGGATCGGAATGTTTTCGTTTTTTCTTGAACTTGAATGTTATTAGGCGGTTGCATCTGAACTATGGGTAAATCCTTGAATCCATTTTCACATTCATCCAAAGACATTGCAGCCGGTTTTGTTGTGTTTCTTGTCGCCCTACCCCTCTGTCTTGGAATTGCCTTGGCATCCGATGCGCCACTGGCATCGGGTATTGTAAGCGGAGCCATCGCCGGGCTGATCGTGGCATGGCTTTCGGGATCTCGATTAAGCGTGAGTGGACCGTCTGCTGGTCTGACCCTGACCCTGGCGGCAGCGATCAAGCAGTTGGGCTCCTTTCAGGCTGTGCTTGTATCGATCTTTCTTGCTGGCCTGCTGCAGCTTATTTTCGGTTTGCTGCGAGTTGGTGTTTTGGCCTCTTTTTTCCCCCACAGTGTGATCAAGGGGATGTTGGCCGCCATTGGCCTGATCATTATCCTCAAGCAAATTCCGCATGCTCTGGGATGGGATGCTGACTTTCTTGGTGATGAAAAATTCCTGCAATCTACGGATAAAGAAACAACCTTCACTGAAATTTTGAGGGCTTGCGAACGACTTGAGCCAGGTGCCATTTTAGTTTCCATTGCCGCATTCTGTGCGATTTTTCTTTGGAACCGGAAGTCGATACGAGGGAATAAGTATTTGTCGCCGATTCCGGCACCGCTGATGGCCGTTCTTGCCGGGATCTTTCTGAACGAGATACTAGCTTATGTCGCACCCTCAATGGCGCTCTCGGACACTGGCGGGCATCTGGTGGCTATCCCCGCTTTAGGTGGGCCGCTGGGTTTTTTCTCTCAGCTGCCAACTCCGGACTGGTCATTTCTTTCGAAGCGCGAGGCGTGGGAGGTGGCGATCTCGATTGCCCTGATTGCCAGCATAGAATCCCTGTTGTCACTGGAGGCAACCGATCGCCTGGACCCGGAGCGCCGTGTGTCTGACGCCAACCGGGAACTTCTGGCTCAGGGGGTGGGCAATTTTCTGAGCGGTCTTGTTGGTGGGCTACCGATGACGTCCGCGATTGTCCGGAGTTCGGCGAATGTTTATGCGGGTGCCAAAACTCGATTAGCATGTTTTGTTCATAGTGTGTTTTTGATCTCCGCGGTTCTGATGTTGCCATCAATCCTCAATCGAATCCCTTTGTCCGCATTGGCAGCCGTTCTTATTACGCTCGGGTTCAAACTTGTCAGCTGGGGTGTCCTGAAAAAAGTATGGAAAACTGGATTTGAACAGACGCTGCCGTTTTTTGTGACTCTTATCGCCATCGTCGCGACGGATTTGTTGACGGGGGTCGCTTTTGGTCTGGTTTTCGGTCTTATGATTGTAATCCGGATGAATCACCAGTCGGCGATCACGGTTGTGTCCGAGGGCGACACCTATTTGATTCGTTTTGCCAAAGATGTAAGCTTTGCGCATAAACCCTCCCTCAAACGGATTCTTGGACAGATGCCTCCCGACAGTAAGGTCATCATCGACGGGACAGGGGCTCATTTTATTGATCATGATATTTTGGAAACGGTTTCGGACTTTTACGGCGCTGCGGGTCAGAGAAGCATCATAGTGACGTTAAAAAATTTACGAACAAAACGAATGTCTGCATGGGGCGGAGTGCAACATGGAAAGCTACAAAAACCTATTATTGGCGAATAAAGCCTGGGTTCAAGAGAAGCTAAAATTAGATCGCGATTATTTTACGGAACTGGCCCGGGACCAGAAACCCGAATTTCTTTGGATCGGATGTTCAGACTCCCGGGTTCCAGCGGAAGAAATCACAGGCACTCAGCCCGGTGAGATTTTCGTCCACCGCAATGTCGCTAATCTTGTGGTTCAGGCCGACCTGAATATGCTCAGTGTATTGCACTACGCCATCGAAGTTTTAAAAGTCCGGCACGTGATCGTTTGTGGTCACTACGGGTGCGGCGGCGTCAGGGCAGCCATGACGAATCAACAATTCGGAGTTCTCGATCAGTGGTTGCGTAACATCAAGGATGTCTACCATGACCACCGCGATGAAATTATGGCTGCGGGTGATGTGGAGGCACAGACTAATCGTCTGGTTGAACTGAGTGTCTTTCAACAACTACACAACATCACAAAAACAGCTTCACTTCAACGTGCATGGAATCTGGACAAGCGCCCAACGTTGCATGGCTGGGTGTTTGGCATGAACGATGGCTTGCTGAAGAATCTTTACCGTCTCGATCCAGATTCTCCCATTGAGGATATTTATCGCTATGAAAACGACGCGCTCCGGTAACGGCGAAATCGTCGCAGGGTTTCTGGCGCCACATCCGCCACATCTTGTTTACGCCGAGAATCCGACCCAAAACGAGCCCAAGTCTCGCGGGGGATGGGAGCCGCTGCGCTGGGCCTACGAGAATTGCCGTCAGCGGATCAAGGAACTTAAGCCGGACGTGATTTTGGTCCATTCTCCCCATTGGCAGACGGTTGTTGGGCATCATGTGACGGCAACGCCGCGGTTGGAAGGAAGATCGGTCGATCCAATCTTTCCTCACCTTTTTCGTTTTGATTACGGAATGGACGTCGATGTTGAACTAGCGGAAGCCATCGTGGATGAATGCAAGGGTGCAGGGCTTGAGGCTAAACCGATGCAGAATCCAAAGTTTCGTGTGGATTACGGAACGATTGTTTCCCTGCACATGTTGAATCCCGATTGGGATATTCCTGTGGTGGGAATCAGTGCCAACAACAGTCCTTATTTCTATGATGATAAAATTGGCCAGGAAGAAATGTCCCAGTTGGGCCACGCAACGGCCAAGGCCATTGCAAAGACTGGCCGGCGTGCGGTCCTGGCTGCCAGCAACACTCTGTCGCATCTGCACTTTCCCCAAGAGCCAAATCCGGGTTTGCCGGAAGACATGTCGTGCGAGCATATTCAATCGCAAGCCCAATATGAATGGGACGTGAAAATCATCAATCTCCTTCGTGCTGGAAAAATCGACGAGTTTTTTGAGGTGATGCCACAGTTTTGCCGCGAGGCCTTTGCCGAGATCAAGGCTGGTGGACTGACGTGGATGCTCGAGGCAATGGGGCGTCCGCGTTACGGCGCAAAACTGCACGGCTATGGCACGGTAATCGGCACCGGAAACGCCGTGATGGAATGGCTTCCGGACAATAGTCCAAAGTCAGATTCTCAGGCCTCAGGGGGTCAAAAATGACCGTTGTTGCGCGGGCGCTTGTTTCTACGGCACCACAGTTGCTGAAACCCGAATTAAATCCAGCTTACGGCGGTCTCGTTAACGGACTTCAGGCAGTTGAGGTTGATTTCAAAAAGCTTGGCGTCGAACGGATCGTATACTGGAGTACCCAGTGGATCTCAGTTCTAGGCCAGATGTTCCAGGCAGGCAGCGATTTGACGGGAACTCATGTCGATGAAAATTGGCATGAATCGTGCGAATTACCGTTTCATTTTAGGGTCGATCAGAAGCTTGCTGCCGAATTGTGTGCTGGCGCAGCTAAAGCTGGTTTTCCCGGTCAATGCATCGATTACCGCGATTTTCCGGTGGATACGGCGACCATCATTGCCGACCGGTTTTTGAATCCCGATAAAATTCCGGTGACAATGGTGGCGTGCAATGTTTATTGCGACAATGAAAAGACAAAATCCCTGGCGAGCGAACTTTTCAAGATCCTTGAAGCCCGCAAGGAAAAAATTGCGATTGTGGCCGTTAGCTTGCTGAGCACGTCTTACCATACTTCCACGATAGATCTGCGCGAAGACGCCATTCGCGGTGACGAAGAGAATGCGTTTGTGGCCAATTTTGTTCGCGCGGTGTCATCCGCTGACTGGATCACCCTTTCAAAAACGATTGCTCATGATGGTGCCAAGATCCGGACAGATATGGGGTTAAAAGCCCTTAGCTGGTTGGAGGGGACCATGCCCGCTGGAAGGTTCAGTCAGCCATGGAATGTTTTGGTGACGGGCCCCTTGTATGGGGCTTCTGGAATTGTTGCTCAGCTTTAAACGCCGCGCGTGAGTCCGCCGTCGACCGCAATTTGTTGGCCAGTGATGTAACTGGCTTTCGTTGAAGCAAGAAACGCAACCAGGTGGGCCAGTTCTTCGGGGCGGCCCATGCGTTGGGCTGGAATTTCCCGCGCGGTTTTTTCCATTTCAATTTGTAGAGACGTACCATCGCGGTCCGCTTTGGCGGCACGCAGCGACTCGATGCGTCCCGTGTGGATCACGCCCGGCAAAACCGTGTTCACCGTGATGTTGTCGCGAGCGACTTCGCGGGCCAAAGTTTTAGAGAAAGCCGTTACTGCAGATCGCATGGAGGACGACACAGCAAGATGATCGATTGGTTCGATCACGCTAGTGGAAGTGATGGTGATGATGCGCCCCCACTTTCGTTCACGCATGGCTGGCAGAAGATTCTGGGTCAACTGGGCCGTGCTCATGAATAGCTGCTCAAAACCCGCCCGCCAAGATTCCGGAGATGTCTGTGCGGCTGAAGAGGGTGCAGGTCCACCAACGTTATTGACCAAGACATCAACTGGTCCAAATTGCGAGTTGACGTGAGCCGTCAGCGCAGCAACTCCAGCAGTGGTTCCCAAATCACATTCAAAAATTGCAGGGGCCGTTCCCGATAGTGATCTGATCTTGTCTGCAGCATCACAAAGTTTTGCTGACGACCTCGAAGCAATCAGGACTTGGGCACCCTCTTTAACAAGAGCTTCTGCCACAGCGAGGCCAAGTCCGGATGATCCACCACACACCAAGGCTTTTTTTCCAAGGAGTTCGAAATTCATGATTCCACCGATGCGGATTGAGAAGATCCCGTTGCTGCCGTTGTGATCGTTTTGTATTCGGAGAAGAAATCCAAACTGTGACGTCCGCCTTCCCGGCCGATGCCGCTGCGCTTCATCCCGCCAAAGGCTGTATGCAAGTCGCGAATGAACCAGCCGTTGATCCACACCATGCCCATGCGGACCGATCTGGCAAACTTTTGGGCCAGGGCGCCATCCCGGGTGTAGACGCTGCACGACAGGCCGTACGGAACGCCGCTGGTGAGGGCAATGGCCTCCTCGGCGGTCTTGAAGGTTTGCACTGTTAATACTGGCCCAAATATTTCTTCCTGGATCAGGCGCGAATTTTGCGCAACGCCTGCGATCACGGTGGGCTCATAAAAAGCACCGTTGGCCAGTTGTTCCCCCAAGGATGCCGGAATCTTTCCGCCGCAGAGTATTTCTCCTGCGCCGGAAGTGCGCGCATGGTCAACAAAAGCGGCGACCTTGTCGCGATGATCATTGGCGATCAAAGCCCCCATCGTGGTGGCATCGTCGAGAGGGTCTCCGATCTTTATTTTTTTGACACAGGCCAGAAGGCGGTCAATCACTTGTGGAGCAATTTTTTCGTGAACGATGAGTCGGGATCCAGCCAGGCAAATTTGGCCTTGGTTCCGGAATGCAGCACGGCATGCCGTTGGCACTGCCAAATCCAAGTCTGCGTCTTCAAATATGACGCTGGCTCCTTTGCCGCCGAGTTCAAAAGACAACTTCTTCAGGCTGTCTGCCGCATCGCGCATGATCGCGGATCCGGTGGTAGTTTCCCCGGTGAACGAGATGGCTTTTACGCCGGGATGACGGACCAACGCCTCTCCGGCACTTTTTGCGCCAAATCCGTGAACGACATTGACCACGCCCTCGGGGACTCCTGCCTCATTGAGAAGTTCACAAAGAAGCGTGGCGGAAAGCGGCGTGAGTTCCGCTGGTTTTAAAATGATGGTGTTGCCTTGGGCGATGGCCGGCGCAAGTTTCCAAGTCGCCAGATAAAGTGGCAGGTTCCAGGGGGTGATCAGCCCAGTAACCCCAAGCGGCTCACGAATGCTCGTGTGGTGTGATCCGTCGTCACCAATCCAGGTTTCAAAAGATTGATGCGCGGCGAGATCGCCGAAAAAGTGGAAATTTTGTGCGGAACGCGGAATATCGCCGTTTCTGGTTTCAGAATAGGGTTTGCCAGTGTCCAGGGATTCGGCGAGGGCAAAGGTCTCGACGTTGGCCTCGATCAGGTCGCCAATCCGGTGCAGCAATTTGGCGCGGTCGGTCGCCGTGGCCCGACTCCATGGCCCAGCCGCCGCTTTTTCAGCGGCCTTTACTGCGAGGTCAATTTCCGGGGCTCCGCCGACTGCAACTTCAAACCAACTTTCGTTGTAGGCGGACAAAGTTTTTTTGAAAGACTCGCCGCTGCTGCTGTCCAAATAGCGACCACCGATGAAATGCTGACACCGCTCCGGCAGAACCTGAGACTTTAAAAACTGTTTGCGATCAGATTTGTTGTGTTCGCAGCCGTGCTTCAATGGTGTCTCCTTCATTTTACAATTCGACGGACTTGCCGCAGATTTTTCTCAAAAGTCCTCAGGGTGTAATTGCGACGGCCTTCATCTCAATGAAGTTGAGGCCTGGCAACTGTCGGACTGCGACCGTCGTCCGGGTCGGTCCTGAATGGCCTTCAAAAAATTTGTTCCAGATTTCATTCATCGCCTGAAAGTCCTTCATGTCCGTCAAGAAAACGTTGACGTCGATGATGTGGCTGCGGTTGGCGCCCTCGGCCTGCAGGGCGCGCTCGATATTGGTCAGGACTCCCAGAGCTTGGGCACGAATGTCGTAGGATGCGACGGTTCCATCGGGGTTCATCGTCAAGCCCGTATAAGTATTGGTTTGGGGGTCACGGCAGCCTTGGCCAGCGACGAAAATCAGGCCACCTGCGCGGCGCGTGTGGACATAGCTGGCAAGGGGTTTGGTCAGTTGGCTCATGTCTATTGCCTCCAGAAAAAAACTTCTTCAAAAACTGCAAATTTGTAGACCCTTGTGACTAACACGGGAGCAGATCGCGGACTAGCGCGTCTTCCAGATTCAAAACCTGTTTCAGGGCTGCCTCACGGCTGATTTTGGAGAAGGCGATTTGATCGCCGGGGAGCTGCCAGGCAAGGTTGCGCAGGCTGGTGTTGGCAACAGTTGCAATGCGCTGGTAACCACCAGTTAGGGGTCCATCAGGCCCGACAATGATGGGGTTGCCTGAAGGGGGTAATTGGACCGCGCCGTAAGTCATTGGTTCAGGCGGGATTTCCCGTCCTCCCTTGACTTGAGTGGCCGCCGCATAGCGTAGCCCCCGGCGATCTGATGCGGCCAGAAGTTGAAAGGCGGCATCGGAAAACAGGGCGTCATCTGCCACCCATGAAAGTTCAATGGACCCTGATTTGCTTGCCCGCAATGGACTTCCAGCTGCGACCCTGCACATGGGGGCTGAAGGCCGTGAAGTGGAGTCCGATGCCAAAGCCAGGTAAATCCGGCTGCAGCCGCCGAGCTTTCGCAAATCGAGTTCCTCACCGGCAGATAAGTGAATCGGCTCCCAAACCGGGTAAGGCAAGGCTCCTTCGGGAGCGCCGATCGCAAGGATTGTGCGTGCAGTGGCGCGGAGTATGGGGCCGGTTAGGGTGCACTCCAAAATGTCAGCGTTGTATCCCAGAACGAGATGTAAAATTCGTCCGGCCCAAGGGTCCATCGGGTGGCGTTGAGGCAGCATAGATGCCGCTGGCTTGATTATTTCGATGGTCATTTGATTTCCTCGACAAACTGGACGAGGTCACCGGGCTGCCAAGTATCTCGGCCATTTGTGGGGTCAAGAAAGCGCATCGCCGTCAGGCCGATGATGTTCCAGCCGCCGGGCCCGTCTGCTGGATAGATGCCGCAATAAGGTCCGCCAAGGGCAACCGCCCCGGCAGGAACCTTGGCGCGCGGGGTCTCGTGGCGCGGGGCTTTTATCTTCGGCGAACCCTCCAAGGGCTCCAGGTAGGCAAAGCCGGGTTGGAATCCGGGAAAGGCGACGACATAAGTGGTGGCCAGATGGCGTTGCAGAATTTCTGCGGTGGTCAGTTGGTTCTCGCGGGCGATTTTTTCAAGGTCGTGAGAAATCTCGGCAGCGTCACCATATTTTGTGGTGATCAGGATTTTTTTGGCGATGAGATCATTAGCAGAGGAGTCGGAGCTTTTATTGGCTTCTTCTTGAAGCAACGCACCGAGCCATTGGATGGCTTGGTCGAGGATCGTTTGGCTTTCACGTGCCAGCTTTCGGGCGCTTGATTCAATGTCCCAAGTGATATGGACGCAGTTTGCGCCAAGGACGACTTTCGCGTCATCGGGATGTCGGGACTGGGAGATATTTCGCCGGACTCTTGCGTTCAAGATGCGGGGCATGCCTTCGGTGGCAAGGTCTTGATCGAGAGCTTGATTAAAGGTCAGAGCCAGCTCTCGTTCTGAGATCCAACAGGCGGAAATTTTATTGAGGATGTTGTTTTTCACTGGTTCAAACTTCATATGCTGTTGCCGTGGCGTTTCGTTTTTGCATCACCCTGACCCTGACGTGACGTCGCCGTCATCCTGACCCTGAGTGAAACGAAGGGGAAGGATCCTTTCTTCTAAAAAAAAAGCCCCGGCTTTCGCCAGGGCTTTTTTTTTGATTCAGTAAGCAGTTACTTAGAAGCTGCCGGTAACGCCAAGGCCAAGCTCGCCTTCGCTGCCAGTCTTCTCGGTCGTTGCTGGCATGAACTTGCCAGACGTCATGCGGTAAGCCACATACGGCGTCCAGTTGTCGCCAAAGTTCTTGAAGGAAGAACCAACGCTGATCTGGGTCGCGTTGTCATCCCAATCACCAGTGGTGTTGGTCTTGTTCTCGGTTCCGCCATTCACGTCCTTGTCGACGACGTTGAAGGAGTTGAACCATACGAACGGTACCATCGATCCAACTTCATGCTCAGCGCGCAGCGTCATGTTGTTGGCAACAGCGGCCTTGTCAGACGTGCCAACTTTCTGGAACGCAGAGTGCGAACCGTAGTCGAACGTGACAGCCGTAGCACCGAACTTGGCGCGAGCACCGACGTTAAAGAACGACGAGTGATTCGAATCATACTGGCCGTACTGGATCATTGGCTTGATCGAGCCAAACTCACCCGTGTACTCAAGGAGAGCAGCCGGCTGCTTGTGCGACGTATTGTACTGGGCTTCTTTAACATCAGTCGTAGCCGCATCGTCCATCACGTCGTTAACGAGCTGAACGGTGACGTTGTGGGTCGAATTCGGGCTGTAATGAAAGCTCAGTGAGGTTTCGTTGCGGCCGAATGCGAGAGCCTGCTTGCGCTCGCCCCAGATGTTGGTAAAGCTGTTGTCCCAGTTGCTGTAGCCACCCTGACGAACGTAGTCACGACCGATGGTCACGCCGACCATTTCAGAAGCCTTCCAAGTAGCATTCGCCACATCGACGAGGCTATCAGTGGAGGTCGTGTCGAAGCGCAGGTTGAACGACGTTTTCTCGTTGAACTTGCCTTTGAAGCCGAACTTCACGTCGCTCAGACCGAGAACGGTCATGGCAGACGATTTGCCCCCTTCGTTAAGCGTTGCTAAGCCGTCGTCGTTACGGGTGAGTTCCGAGCGGAATTCACCGTAAACTTCAGCTTTTGCGCTGCTGTTGCCTTCAGCCATAGCAGAGGTCGCAACCGCGACACCAGCCACAGAAACCATAATGTTACGAATGTTCTTATTAAGCACAGTTGAACCCTCCAATAAAATTTAGGACCTATGCTTTATAAAAAAGTCTAAACTAAACTTCTTCAGATTCCAAGACTTACAGATGAGTTTGTTTAGATTGTGTCAAATGTGACTCTTTTTTAATGCTGCTTAAAAATTCATCTTTCGATCCGCTCAATCCTGAAAAGTCCTTTTTTGTTTACGATGAGCCTGATGCTTTCGAAGGTCGAGCGTTCATCGGTTTTTGTCCGTCCGATTTGCGAGTACTTTAAAATTAGGTCCAAGTGATAGACCTTCGGCATTTTCATCTCGACCAGACGTCCCTCCGTGTCCAACATTTCCGTTCCATGCAAAGGATCATCCAACTTTGAAAGAAAGGCTTCGATGTTCAAGCGCAGAATATCGTGCACTGCTCGTAACGGATAGATGTGGCTGCGTAGTATATTCGCGTTAAGGTCGATGACCTTCCGGTAATGCACAGCATCGCCAGAGTCTTCCTCCGACTCAAGGCCCTCGGGGTCAAATTGTTTGTGCAGCTCACGAATTTCGTCAGGCAATTTTGCTGGAGATATGAATCGCGTGTATTCGGAGATCGAACCGATGCTCCACTTCTGGCCGTCTGAATTCGAGTACTGGATCCGTTCACTGTTGTCCGGGATAGACCTCATCAGGCTGGATCGGAAGTAGCTACGGCCCAGTTCTTTGATCCGGTCTTTCAAGATGTAGGCGATAATCAGCGCCACGACGATGACCATGGTGCCACTGCCAAGAGAATTGAAAGGGCTTTGGGCCTGGTTGGCAGCCTTGTTCCTTATGAAGATTTCCATACTGACGGCCCAAAAGGCCGCAAGTCCAGCAGCAATCATGGCACCAAGTTGCTGCTGAAAGGCAAACAGGGGGCGTGTCCGGACGTCCAAGTAAAGCACCTGCCAAACGCGTCTTTTCAGGACCCCTCGACGAAAAACGTAGCGTTCAACGGTGAGGTCATCACTGGCACGGGTGATCCAACCGTAAGATTTTTTGACGCTATACCAGTGGTCAAATCTCGCGAGTGCTCCCAGTTTTCGTTGCAGACCGTCGAGTTGGGAAATATCCCCGTTGCGTTGGAGATTGCTCAGGGTCTTTGATAGTTTGGTCAGGCCATCGCGGATTCGATAGGTGCAGTATTCGTCGACCACCTTGAGTTCACGATGAACGCGGTTTGTACCGTCGTGGTCGACCCGGGCGGCATGCTCGATCAACCGGTGCCATGTACGCATAATAGTGTGGATCCGATCCAGAAACTGCGCAGAGTCCAAACAAGCTTGCTCTAACGCTTCCAGATTTGAGTCCGACGGTTCACGGCTGAATTTCTTCACGGCCTTGCGCAGCTGCTTGGACCGTCGCTCAACTCGACGGAGATAATATCCAGCCAGTGCACAAGCGAAAATTCGCGCTTCATCGATTACTTCGCGTTCGGGAAAGGATGTCTTTCCGTCGCCAGTCTCCTGCAAGTAGGTCGCAATCACAGTTATCGGTGAACGTGAGCCGTACGAGTCTTCTCCGACCAATTGTTCGTAGGTCAGCCGGGGTTCTCGCAGGCGGATCAGTGGACGCAGGTCACTGTAGAACCGCTCTTTTGGATACGAGGCTGGGGTGATGCCCATCTGGCGTGGAAAAAAGATATAGGCCTCGACCTGGTAGCGCAGGTTCTGGCGTGCAAATTGCCTCAGCGGCAATAGTGGATAATCAAATACGGTCTCCAACTGGGTGCGATCGTGTACCGCAACCGATGACTTGATGAAGCTGCTACCGTAAAAATTTGAGTCTTTTGCTGGACGTTCTTCCGGCGGGAGAGCCACGTCTGCATGATGCAGGCTCAATTGGTCTTCATTACGAAAATTATTGGCTGCCTTGAGTTTGCTAAAGCCCATCCTGTTCCCAGCCCTTTGAGCCGTTCGCTTCGACATGCTTACGGCCAGTATCGGTCAAGTATCGACCTCGGGGGCCACGGGCGAGGTATCCACGGTGAACCAAATATGGCTCGTAAACCTCTTCCAGCGTACACCGGTCTTCATTCAATGTTGCAGCCAAGGTTTCAATTCCAACCGGCCCACCATCATATTGATGATACACGGTTTTAAGGATCATGCGGTCGATGCGGTCCAATCCATGAGGATCCATCCCCTGGCGTTGCAGGGCGTCGCCTGCAAGTTTGCTCGTCACCACCCCAGAGCCGTGTACCTCGGCGAAATCCCATACTCGCCTCAGTAAACGATTGGCAAGGCGAGGAGTTCCCCGTGAACGGTCGGCAATCTCCCGGGCTCCGGCTTCTTCGATTTTGATGCCGAGGATTCGGGCGCTGCGTAGCAGGATCTGGCACAGAGCCGCTTCCGTGTAAAACTCAAGGCGTTCTTGAATTCCAAAACGCCCCAGCAACGGTCGCGACAGCAACGACACACGAGTGGTCGCTCCGGCCAGCGTGAACGGTGCAACATCCATGCGCACGCTGCGTGCGGACGGTCCTTGTCCAATCATCATGTCGATCGCAAAATCTTCCATGGCTGAATAAAGGATTTCTTCGACTTTGATCGAAAGGCGATGAATTTCATCGATGAAGAGCAAGGTCCCAGGTTGAAGGCTACTAAGTATTCCGGCGAGATCACCCGGCTTGTCGATGGCAGGCCCGCTGGTGCTGACAAAAGGAACGCCAAGTTCGTTGGCGACAATTTGCGTCAGAGTCGTCTTTCCCAGGCCCGGTGGGCCATGGAGGAGGATGTGGTCGAGGGGTTCCCCGCGGCGTTTGGCAGCCGTCACATAGATATTCAGGTTCTGCTTTACGGAATCTTGGCCGGGGTAGTCGGAAAAGGTTTGAGGGCGAATGCCGGGGGTCTGAGTTTCAATGCGCTCGTCGTCATCGTGTTTTTTAGTGGTGGCCAAACGTTCAATCAGGACATTTGCCGCTGGTTCTCGCGATGACAGGTCACCCATGATTTTACCATCCCCTTAATTCGGCCAGCGCTCCACGAATGAGGTCGGTCAGGCCGTCTTTGTTGGCCAATCCCATCGCCCCATCCTGATCTTTCCAGATCTTGCTTAATACCTGAGCTACATCTTTATCCTTGAACCCGAGGTTTTCAAGGGCTGACTGGGCATCCGACAACAATTGCGTCCCAAGGTCCATTGAGGCCCCGGATGAGCCAAAAAGATCCCCGGGGGCTGCCGAACGCGGACCGGCTGCGGCCCCACTGCGTGCCGCTGCAAGAGCCGCAGGGCGTGATTTAATGTATTTTTCAATTTTGGGTTTGAGCTCCAAGGCGAGCCGTTCTGCGAGTCGTTTTCCGACGCCAGGGACCGATTCCAGGAGTTCCTTGTGGCCGTCGAGGACTGCCGAGAAAATTTGTGCGGGTTGCAAGGCGCCAAGAATCGCGAGCCCGATTTTTGGACCAACACCGGAAACAGCACAAACTATATTGAACAGTTCTTTTTCCTCAATGCTGGCGAATCCAAAAAGTTTAATGGCATCTTCGCGGACGTGGGTTTCAATCCAGGCCGTGACCGTTTGACCAGGGCCACCAATGGCGCAAATGGAGGATAAGGGCATATCGACCCCATAACCAACCCCGTTGACGTCAATCACAATGCGTGAGGCATCCTTCTGGATGACGGTGCCAGTCAAGCGGTCAATCATTGATCGTCCCCTTCTTTGAGAGGTGCTTCCACCCTCGTATTCAAACGGATTTTGAATTCCTGCAAGTCCTTCATCAGGTGAAGAACCACTTGAGCATTTTCCTGCTGCTCCGGTTCACTGCCAAAGCGATTGTGCAATTCATTTACATTTTTGATCAGCGTATCGACGACTTCCATATCATCCTTCGTCATTCGCGAAAGAGAGGCAGTCATATCGTTGAAGTGCCGAACCACATATTTCAAGTCATCGGTACTGCGGACGGCGAGGTGTGCGTTGAAGTCCCCGCGGCCGGTTGTGCGCATAGCCCGAATTAACGCATAAAGAGGTCCGGCGATGCGGTTGGTCATGATGAGGCCAAGGATGAATACGCTGAAGATATTCATCACCAGCGCCAATCCCATCACAAGCAGGATTGGCCAAGGCAGAAACCGGGGAATGACCAGAATTTTAAAGACATAAAGGGGGAGCAGGATAAAAAAAGTCGTCAAAGCCGTTGTCATAGTTCCGACAAGCACTGCGGCTCCGGTGTAACGCAGCTGCAGATCCCGGTTGACCACGATCAATCTCGTGGCCCGCGCGGTCGGGCGGATATTTGAAATAGGCCTTGTATCGCCTGTGGCTGGCATGACGCGCTCCTTGCGTGCTGACGTGGCAACTGGCTTGACGGACTAGAGACGTTGCACTCCAATTAGGAACGCAACGCATCCACCTTGTCCGTTTTTTCCCATGGAAATTCACTGCGACCAAAGTGGCCGTAGGAAGCCGTCGGCAGATAAATCGGGCGTAGCAAGTCGAAATGATCCGTGATGGCGCGTGGGCGCAACGGGAACACCTTGCGAACGAGATCCGCCAGATCTTTGCCGGAATACTTGGAGGTGCCATAGGTATCAATAAAAACACTGACTGGATCGGCAACGCCAATCGCGTAGGCGACCTGAACCAAACATTTTTTTGCCAAGCCTGCCGCAACGAGGTTCTTTGCGATATAGCGCGAAGCATAGGCGGCCGAGCGGTCGACTTTGCTTGGGTCTTTGCCCGAGAATGCGCCGCCGCCGTGTGCACCGTGGCCGCCGTAAGTATCCACAATGATTTTGCGTCCGGTCAGGCCACAGTCACCCTGTGGGCCACCGACAATAAAACGACCGGTTGGATTGATGTGGTACGTGGTGTCTTGGAGGAGCTCCTTCGGGATGACCTTCTTTACCACCGACTCGATTACGTATTCTTTTAGTTGGTCGTGGGAGACATCAGGCGAATGCTGCGTGGAGACGACAACAGTGTCAACGCGATGAAGTTTTCCGGCGCGGTATTCAACCGTGACCTGACTTTTGGCATCTGGACGGAGGAACTTGACGTCCAGGGTACGGCGTAGATGTGAAAGTTTTTTGAGAAGCTGATGCGAGTAGCTAATCGTTGCGGGCATCAGTTCCGGCGTTTCGTCGCAGGCAAATCCGAACATCATGCCCTGGTCGCCAGCGCCCTGTTCGTGGTGCAGTCCTTGGCCTTCGCTGACGCCGATGCTGATGTCTTCCGATTGTTGGCCAACGGCCATGATGACACCACAGCTTTTGGCATCAAATCCCAATTCGCCATCGGTATAACCAATGTCGGCAATGACTTTGCGAGCAATGGCATCGTAATCGACCCGTGCGTTGGTGGTAACTTCGCCCGCAACCACAACCAGTCCAGTTTTAACAAGAGTTTCGCAAGCAACGCGCGCGCGTTTGTCTTGAGCGAGAATTGCGTCAAGAACGGCATCACTTATTTGATCGGCAACTTTATCAGGGTGGCCTTCGCTGACAGATTCAGAAGTAAACAGATAGTCTTGTGGAGAATGGCTCATGAAAGTCCTCTTTTCATAGTAATCAGGAATCTTCCGCCCTCGATCATTTTAGATTCGCCCAGCCCGAACGCTTGACCCCGGTCGTCCAGCAACATCACTTGCAATGGATTTTCATTGCCTGGAGTTCCTTTGGAGAATCCGCTTTTCATATTTGCCAGCCAGGAATCAGCATTGACCGAAACCGTCTGACCTTTTTGCAAGCGTGACAAGCAATCAAGATGCATAGCCTGCCAAACAGGTAGGCCAAGTGCAAGTTGTTCCGGGGGCTGGATCATTTTCGCAAAGTTTTCAGGGCTTTCAGCAAGCGCCTTTTCCATGTCATCGAGGGTCACGCACGTCGCCAGGGTCGCGCCAGAGGCTTCCGTTCTGACTAGCCTGTTCAGTGTTGCTATGGTGCCGGCCGCATATGCCATGTCCCGAATCAGTGATCGAATGTAAGTTCCTTTGGAGCAGCGTGCCCGAAGGGTTGCGATTCCTGAATCAAAGTTAAGGAGTTCAAGGGACTGGATCACAACAGAGCGTTCCAGTTCGGCAATGGGTACCTGGTCGCCCTGATTTTTGCGGGCGTACTCGTAGAGTGGCTTTCCCTTGTATTTTACGGCTGAAAATACCGGCGGAACCTGCTTGATCGGGCCACGAAAGCGGTCAAGGACGCCTTCGATGTCGGCACGAGTGATACCAGAAGCATCGGTTTCGGCAGTGATGGTTCCATCGGTGTCATAGGTGTCAGTTTCGACCCCGAGTTTCATGTCAAATTCGTAGGTTTTTGGCATTTCCAGCAAGTGGTCTTGAAGGCGCGTCGCACTTCCAAACAGCAGGCACAGGACGCCTTCTGCCATTGGGTCCAGTGTTCCAACATGTCCGAGCTTTTGGCGTCCGATTCGCTTTTCGATCCAGCGCGAGAGGTCTTTTGAAATCATGCCCTTGGGCTTATGGGCCGCAAGCATTCCCCGGAGAGGCCGCTCAAATCGGATAGATTTTTTCTGATTTTGTTCCAAAGATCTGCGCCTGCTTAAATCTTGTTCAACAGATCTTCGATGCGGGCACCGTGCTCGATGCTTTCGTCATAAAAGAATTTGAGTACGGGAACGCGGCGGACGTCCAGTGCTTCGGCAAGTCGCGCACGGAAAAAGCCCGCGGCGCGATCAAGGCCACGCTTTGCCGTGTCGATGTCTTCGCCCGGCATGGTTCGAAAGTACACCGTGGCATATTGAAGGTCAGGACTAATTTTGACGGCAGTGATGGTGACATGCTGTAGTCGGGGATCTTGCATCTGGCCCCCTGCGAAGCAGGAGGCCACGATGTCACGAATCTCATCAGCCATGCGGTCTTGGCGTATGCTCATAAATCCTCAGAGTGTCGCGGCGGTTTCTTCAAGAATGTAGGCTTCGATCACATCGCCCTCGCGCAGATCCTGATAACCTTGAATTCCGATGCCGCATTCGTAGCCGTTGGCGACTTCACGGACGTCGTCCTTAAATCTGCGCAGCGAGCCAAGCTTGCCCGTGTAAATGACGATGTCGTTGCGAACAAGGCGTACATTGGCATTTCTGGTGATTTTTCCATCAGTAACCGCAGAGCCGCCAACGACGCCGATTTTTGGCACATTGATCAGCTGGCGAACCTGAGCGTGTCCGATGACAACTTCACTGACCACTGGTGGCAACTTGCCGGCCATGATCGCCTTAACGGCGTCAACAAGCTCATAAATAATGCTGAAGTACTTGATCGGGATGCCTGCCTTGTCCGCGCCTTCTTGAAGTCCGCGCCCAGCACGAACATTGAATCCGAGGATGATCGCCTTTGATGCCGACGCCAAGGTGATATCGGATTCGGTAATTCCACCAGCAGCCTTGTGGATGATGCGGTTCTCGACCCTTGGGGTGCTGAGTTTCAATACGGCTTCGGATACAGCCTCGACAGACCCTTGGGTGTCGCCCTTGATGATTAAAGGTACTTCATACTTGTCGGCGGATTGAATCTTGCCAAGAAGATCCTCAATGCTTGCGGCACTTGATTTCACGCTGGAAGATTTACGGGCCTGATCCTGGCGGAATGCCATGATTTCTCGCGCCTGGCGATCATCGATAACAGAATCGACCTGATCGCCGGCTTCAGGAACACCATCAAGTCCGATGACCTGGACCGGGGTGGCTGGTCCGGCTTCCTTGACCAGAGCGCCACGATGATCTGCCATCGCGCGGACCCGGCCTGAACGCATACCTGCAACAATAAAGTCACCGGTTTTCAGGAGGCCTTCGCGAACCATGACCGTTGCAACTGGGCCGCGTCCTTTATCGAGGTGTGCTTCTACCACCGTTCCGGTGGCGATACCTGTCGCCCGGGCCTTGAGGTCCAAGACTTCAGCTTGCAGCAGAATGGCTTCGAGTAATTCGTCGAGACCGACTTTCTGTAGGGCAGAAACCTTAACAAACTGATTTTCTCCGCCCCACTCTTCGGACTGGATGCCGTGCTCGGCAAGTTCCGAATTGATGCGATCGAAATTCCTGTTTGGCTTATCAATTTTATTGATGGCAACAATGACAGGAACATTGGCAGCGCGTGCGTGATTCACAGCCTCAATCGTCTGAGGCATGACGCCGTCGTCTGCAGCAACGACCAAGATTACAATGTCTGTCAAACTCGCACCCCTGGCACGCATGGACGAGAATGCTTCGTGACCGGGCGTGTCCAGGAAAGTGATCTTTTTGCCGTTCTTTTCGATTTGGTAGGCACCGATGTGCTGGGTGATGCCACCGGCTTCGCCGCTCGCAACCTTTGATTCCCGGATTGCGTCCAAGATGCTGGTCTTGCCGTGGTCAACGTGACCCATGATGGTCACAATTGGTGCCCGGTGTATCAACTCCACCGACTCATCACGGCTACGGGCCAGGATGTCGCCGATGGTTGGGATTTTAACCTTCACTTCGAAGCCATAATCAGCTGCCAAAAGGGATGCGGTATCGCTGTCCACGTCGGCATTGATGGTCATCATCGTGCCCTGAGCCATCAGCTTCTTGATCAGGTCACCGGCCTTGATGCTCATCTGCTTGGCCAAGTCGCCCAGCTGAATGGATTCACTCATTTCAACCACGCGGTAGGCTGCCCGCGGCGTGGTCATCTGAGTGCGTTTCAGGTCTTTGCGGCGTCTTGCGTCGCGGCGGCTTCTAGGGCCACCGGGCGTAAACACGCGTGGCTGCACTTCGCCGACCGATGGTGCGGCAACTGGATCCATGTCAGTATCGGGTTCTTCAGCCTGATTCAAAAGAGCGCGAACATTGAGGGATGCGTTCGCGCGGCGATTTTTTGCCGCCTTGATACGGGCAATTTCTTCTTCTTCTTCGGCACGGCGATCGCGAACTTCGCCTACTGGACGACGGCGGACTCCAAAGGCATCCACATCCGGCGTGGTGCCTGCTGCGCTAGGGGCAGCTGCTGCGCCTGGGGCTCTCGGTACAGAAGGGGTTCTGGGGGCAGTGCCAGGTGCGGTAGCTGCCGCTGCGGCCTGCTGCTGCTGAGCCCGATCGTGCAAGAGGCCCATGCCAGTGACGCGGGTTCCACGGCTGTCTTCGCGACGCATCGTCCGTGTCCGGGTGGATGCCGCCTGCTGTTCCCGTGCAGCGCTTGCTGCGGCGACCTCTTCCGGGCTTGCGCGTCGAATGATGGTAGCGCTTGCAGCCACTGCGATCGAGCGCCGACGCTGGTCGACTGGTGATTCAGGTGGCGGAGCCTCCGGTGTTGATTGTGGTAGGGCTTCGCCTTCGGGCTCGACCTCCGCAATCATCTCGGGGACTGATGCAGGTTCTTCGTCGACAGGTGCGCTGGCTGCGATTTCGGTCACTGTTTCTTCTGCCGGGGGCGGAATTTTGATGACGGGCTGGGGCGCTTCTACCGGTTCGTCTGCTTTTGCTTCTATGATTTCTTTTTCGGCGAGGATTGGCGCCGTTTGTTCTTCCTGATCAGTCGCCTCGGGTGCTTCGGCGGTTGCCGCTTCAACTAAGGTTTCTGGGGCTGCTTCTGCCTTGCGCCGACGAATCACTACAGGGCGTGCTCCGCTCGAAGCAACTGGGGCTGCGACTTTGCTTTCCTCGCCCCGAAGCACTGCACGGAGACGCTCGGCTTCTTCGCCAGAAAGCGTGCTCTGGTGGCTTGCGACTTCGATACCCATGGATTTGAGCTTGGTCACTGCCACCTTGTTGTCGATGCTGAGCTCTTTAGCGAGCTCATAGACTCTAATTTTTACACTCATTTTTAGCCTTTTAGCTCCGACTGCAGGTGACGGTCAGCCGCCATTTGGACGGTCCTTGCGATACCAAGTGACAGGCCCGTTTTTTGGGCTACTTCTTCGGCGGAGTCGGCAACAATGTCGCCGATCGTGCCATAACCTGCATCGGCCAATGCGTGCGCCGTTGCTTCGCCAACGCCACTTAACTTCGCAAAAACAGCGATACGATCGTTTCTGGCGGTGTCAGCAACGGACGGACCCCGCTGTTCTTCGGGGGTAGCCGACGAGCTGGCAAAAAGCTCCTCGCGGTCGCCTTCTGGAGTTCCGATTTTGGCTGAATGTCTAATGGTTGGCTGCTGTGCAGCCATCTCAGCTGCCGCATTGATGACTTTTTCCGACTCAGCTTCATCCATATTCAAGAGGCGAACAAGATTGCGGGGGCTGAGTTCGGCGATTTCGGCTGCGGTCTTGATTCCTTCGTTGACCAGAATCTCGGCCTGCATGATGCCGAGGCCAGGAATCGTCGCGATGAAGGCCTTGGTGCCAGCCAGTTCTTCTTCCAGTTTTTTCTCGCTTTTGATGTCCAGTTTCCAGCCGGTCAACTGGGCGGCAAGGCGTACGTTTTGCCCGCGCTTGCCGATTGCCAGCGAGAGTTGGTCTTCAGCGGCGATGACATCCATGCTGTGGTTTTGTTCATCGACGATGACCTTGGAAACCACTGCCGGCGATAAGGCGTTGCAAACCAAACGCGCTGGGTCCTTGTCCCATGGAATGATGTCGATTTTTTCACCGTTGAGCTCTTGAACGATTGCTTGAACCCGGGATCCCTTCATGCCGACGCAAGCGCCGACGGGGTCCACAGAAGAATCGCGTGAGTAAACGGCAATCTTGGAGCGGTAGCCCGGATCACGAGCCGCGCTTTCGATGGTAACGATGCCGTCATAAATTTCCGTGACAGTTTGTTCAAACAAACGGATCAGGAAGCCGGGATGTGCTCGTGAAAGGACGATTTGTGGCCCTCTGGAGGAGCGCTTCACTTCGGTCACGTAACCCTGAACGCGATCTTTGATCCGGTAGCGTTCGGTTGGAACCTGCTCCCGGTAAGGAATGATGGCTTCGGTCCGGCCGAGGTCGACGATGATGTCATTGCGTTCAATGCGGCGCACGTGGCCACTTAGAACTTCGCCGGCGCGATCCTTGAATTCTTCGTAAACTTGAGCGCGTTCCGCATCACGAACCTTTTGAACGATGATCTGTTTTGCGGACTGGGCGGCAATGCGACCAAACTGGGTTGTGTTGATTTTCATGCCGAGCGCATCGCCGATTTCAGTTCCGGGATCCAATTTCTTGGCTTCCGTCACTTCAATTTCAAGGCTTTCGTCGTCAATTTCTTCCACGACGGTGCGAAACTGGAATAATTCGATTTCGTCGAGTTCTTCGTTGTAGTGAGCTTCCAGGTCCGCGGTAAGGCCCAGTGTGCGGCGGGCCGCATGGATCACGGCCTGCTCCAAGGCGTCAACAATCACAGCGCGATCAAGATTTTTGTCGCGGCTGACGGTGGTGATTACCTTGCGGAGTTCACTGTCTACTTCGGTTGCGTCGATGAGAGTCATGTTGATTGGCTCCTTTCCCAGTCAAAAACAATATTGGCGCGGTGCAGCTTTGCAACCGGGAAGGACCAGTGTCCTTCGTCGGTTTCAAGTGTCACCAGCTCGTCAGATGAAACATCCAGCAGCTTGCCTTTGGCTTGCCGCCGCTCACTTATTTTCTCGGTCAAGTTGACGTTGATCGTTGCCCCGATGAACTTACGGAAATGCTCTGTCCGTCGCAGTGGCCTTTCCAGACCTGGCGAACTGACTTCGAGGCTCCAGTCACCGGTAAACATTGCATCTAGTTGTTCACAGGTGTTCAAAGTGCGGCTCACAGCGGCACAGGTGTCCAGGTTGACCCCTTCCGGACCGTCGACAAAAACGCGGAGCGTTTTCTCGTAGGCGAGCCATTCGGCTTCAATGCACTCCAGCCCCATTGAGGCCATTTCAGCGCTCTGGAGCTGGGTTTGAATCAATTCGATGGCACGATTCAGTAGAATGCGGTTCATGATCACCTTTTAAAGACAGCAACAGGCAGCAACACACAGCAAAACTTCCGTGTGCCGACAACCTAACTTCATGAAATTTCAGAATATTCTGTCATTTCAGGGCGGCTGCTGTGTGGCGAGCGACTTCTATCTAACCGCTTTCTATGAAAAAATCAATGAATCCATGACTAAAATTGCACATCTGACCAGCATCCTTACTCAAATGGAGCTTCAAATGAACAGCCCTGGCCACCCAAAAAGCGAGCGTCGTCGCCACGAACGCCATCCGTTAATTTCGCAGCTTGCGGCTGGTCCGTTGCTGAGCCTGAAGACCGAAGGTGGTGTTCTTTTGCCTGTTTTGAACTGGAGTTACGGTGGTTTGAAAATTGCGGTCACAGGAGTGGGTCAGTCGGCGCTAGGTCGTCTGGACGGGCCGGAGGCGATGCACGGCACATTAAAGATGGCTGTGGCTTCAGAGTTGTCGCAATCCGTTGAATTCAAAGTGATCTCGGTAACTGAAAATACAGTTTCCTGCGCCTTTGTTCACGATTCTCCCGATGCGTTGCTTTTCATGCGGCCTTGGATGGAATGCCTTCGCAGGGGATCAGGCATGACGGAGCTGGCTTCCAATGCCATCAAGCCAGAGCTGGCTGCGGCCGGCTGGAAAATATGGCGCGGCGAAGGTCCTCTGACACTGTCTGCCCGTCATTCTGAGCCCCGTCATTCTGAGCGTAGCGAAGAATCCTCTCTTCAGCCCCGTCATTCTGAGCGCCGCGAAGAATCCTCTCTTCCCGACTGGCAACTGGTCTTCCCTCTCGGCGAAGGCTACGCCGAAGTTGGTTCCACCGACGGCAAGCTTTATTCCCGCAAATCTGTCGACAACGACGGGATGGCCAGCACACGGATGCAGGCTCCCAACGCAAAAGATGTTGGATTACTGAACCTTGCCCTGATGTACTTGGCTGGATGTGCCGCAGGTGGTGTACCGGAAACCTTGTGCGCAAAGATCATTGATCAGTTGCGAAGGGATGCTTGACGGCCCCCGCGGTGACACCTCAATCATCGGCAAAGGATCGCAAAGCAGAGGTTCGCAATGCTTTCGCACGTCTGGTAGCGGCTATTGATGTTTGATTGGTTGAAGTTAAGGGTATCGGGTGAGGTGGGTCCCAGCCTTCTCAAATTAAACGCCCTTCCTGTACCAAGGGTGCTGCTGCATTCGCTGGTTTGCGTGAAGAGCCGCATCGTGCATCGCACATTGTCGGCGGTGTCGCGTTGGAATTGGATGGTGGACAGAAGTTGCGACAGGGTCCCAGCTGTCAGGCTCGCGCCCCGATTCGGGAGAACGGTGTGGAAGTTTTGTGCTTGACCGAAAGCCCTGAAATCAGTGGTCAGCGCCATTGAACCAAGGTTGCTTTCAAAGGTTTTTACAACCGGTGGAGAGGCCCCCATCGTAAACGAGTATGAAACTGTGATTTTTGGGTTCAGGCGATTGAATCGCTGTGCCGGCGGTACCAAAGCCGCAAAGGCAATCCCAACTGGTCCAGGGCTTGAACGATTCAAGCTGACCCCGCCGGCTTTTGCGATCCAACTCCCGGTGCTTGCTGCCGCGGCTATCCGTTGGTCTGTAGCAGTATAGACGTTGCATCCGATTTCTGTCCCGGCCTGGTCTTTCTTGCCGCACGCCAGATACGCGGCGCTGATCAGGGTTGGATCGATCGTACCAGTGTAATCGTTGCTGCTTTCTTGTGGCATTGGGGCTGTCATGTCGGGTTCATTGTTGGCAGTATTTTGTTCAAGGTATTCTTGGCGGTCTTTCTTGCCTGGGCTAGTGACCGTTTGCCCTATGGGATTTGATTCCGAGCAGTTTGACTGAAGGAGTACGGCCGCCAGCGCCATCGGTCCGGTCAATCCCGAAAATTTTGATCTAAAAACTTTCATCAGCGGTGCTTAACGGTTAAATCTAGCCTCAATCTGAGGGTTTTGTGACTCCGGCACGGTCGGGTTGCGATTTTTTGTTTAAATAAATGAAATAATTGGTTTTTATTTGATCGTTCCAATCCATGATTCCAGTGAATTGGCCCGTCAAACCGCCGACGGATCTTGGACTTTGGCACATCCGGAGCATTCCGAGTGGTATCACTCGATGGCCGGGGCTTTGACCGAGGCCAGGCATCTTTACGTGGTGGCCTCGGGAATTCGCAGCGAATTTGAACGAGGAAGTGGCGTCCGGGTGGTGGATGTCGGGTTGGGGCTTGGTTACAACGCCCTGGCCACCGTTGATGCATGGCTTCAAAGTGGAGCCAAGGCCCACCTCCAAATATTGTCTCTCGAAAATGATGAAGCCTTGTTTCACGCTCTGCGTTCCGGGAATGCCCCGTGGCAGATCGCCTGGAACCCTTTTTGGATCGAGGCTCTGAAAGGCCTGCGCCGCGAGAGCTCCAATCTTTGGCGGGGCGTTATCAGGGGCCAGGCGGTGGGGAACTTGATTGGCTTGTGATCTTGGGTGATGCCCGTTCTGACGCCAGCATATCCCTGCTCCAAACGTCAGGGCCTTATGACTACGTCTGGCAGGATCCCTTTTCCCCCAAGAAGAATCCGAACATGTGGGCGGCCGAATGGTTTTCAGTTTTGGGCCTAGTTGTGGCTTGTAATGGCTGTTTAATGACCTATAGCGTGGCGCGGAAGGTCCGTGATGCTTTAGAGATCAGCGGCTGGCAGGTGGAGAAAATCCCGACGACCAGCCATAAAAAAAACTGGTTAAGGGCATTCCGCCTTGCGCGGGCGGGAGACCCCACGTAAAAATAATGGATATGACACCTCCAGACTCCAAAGATCAGAATCAATTCGACGTGATTGTCGCCGGTGCCGGTATCGCGGGGACCTTGGCAGCGCTGCGTCTTGCCGTCGGACATTTGGCCCAGACCAGTGATTTTTCGCCGCTGAAAATTTTGCTGTTGGAAAAGGAAGCCGTCCCGGGTGGGCGCTTGCGCAGCCTTGATGATGGGGACGAGCGCCCAGCGTGGGGCTACGGATTAAACGGAGTTTCGAAACCCCTGATCGAATTTTGGCAGCAGACCATGCGCTCGGATCCGGATTCGGTTTGGGATCCGGACGGTTTTGCGGCCAAAGAACAGGACACGCTGGGCATACTGTCCGGCAGTGATTTGAGTACGTTGCCTTTGGAGCAGATGTTTGGTGGCAAAGGGGCACGGGCCCTCGGCGGTATGGCCGCTGCCCGCCAATGGAATCATGTAACGGACATCTTAAGCGCTGGTGGCAAGGGAACTCCGACCGCCAAGGTTCAGGCTTTAGCGGCGGAAACTGCTGATTCTTCCGACGCCGGCGACAGCGAAGAGGCCCAAGATGTCGTTGAGACCAATGAACCGGAATCAAAGGCCGATCAAAAAACGTTTGCGCAAGTATGGACAGAGTCCCGGAAAGCCCCTGCGGCCGTCGTTCTGGAGCAGTTTAGCTCTATGTTGGGTATCACGGACTTGTGGTCAACCCCGCCGGACGCATTTCGTGAGCGTGTTGGGTACCACACTGGCCCTCTGAAGCGTGGCCCTTGGCAAGTTGCGATTGCCGAATCCCTGCAAAAATACGTCGATGCGGGAATCATCACGCTGACCACCGATTGCCGGGTCATGTCGGCCACTTTTGACGGCATACTTCCTGACCCATCTAAAAGTGCCGCGAGTTCTGCAAAGGTAGCCTTTGCCGAAGGGTCATGGCAGCTGACAACCACCAAAGGGGTCTTTGTTGCGCCGCGCCTGGTCGTCGCGCAGCCGCCGTGGCAAGGCTTGATGTGGCTGCCGAAACACTTTTGGCCGTCCTCCCTTTTGGCGATGGCCAGCAAGGTCAAACCAGTCAGTGCGGTGACGCTGACCGAACGGATTGAAAAATCAGCGGCCGGAGATCTTCCGGACATCATCATGATCCCGGCGGAGGGCGTGCAGGCCATTCGCTCCAGTGAAGATGAGATCACGTTCCAGGCGACAATTGATTTTGAAATTTCAGTGCAAGCACCCGAAGTCGTTAAAGCCGTAAAACGATTGAAGCGCGCTCGCAAAAAACTTTTAGCGGCTCGTGCCGGATGCATGTCAGAAAATGAACGCATTGCTCTCGTGACAGTGGCTTGGGGGCAGTCTGCAGTGGTATCCGAAACACGATTGCTGCAGCGGATGGCAAAGGCCAATCTTGGCTCAGGAAATCTGGCATTCTGTGGCGATTGCTATGGTGCCAGTTACGTTGGCGACCAAAACGTGATCAAATCCGTTGTCTCGGCAACCAATATCATTGGAAAAAGTCTGCAACCATGACGCAACTTATCGATGGACGTATCGCGGCCCAAGTCATCAAAAAGCGGGTGCGTGCGGATATTGATGCGATTTTGTCCAAAGGACTGCGGGTACCACGACTTGCAGTTATTCTGGCGGGGGATCATCCGGCCAGCGAAGTCTACGTTAAGAACAAAGAAATCGCCTGCAAGTCCGTTGGTATCGAAACGGTTATGTACCGGCTGCCAAAAGAGGCGTCACAAAAACAAATTTTGAATTTGATTGCGCAGCTGAACGAAGATGACACCATTGACGGTATTTTGCCGCAGCTGCCTCTTCCTGCTCATATCTCCCGCACGGCTGCAATTTTAGCGGTCGATCCTAAAAAGGATGTGGATGGCCTGACTCCGCTGAATCAAGGTTTGCTTGATTGGAACCTGCCGGGCATCCGCCCGTGTACACCAAGTGGAATTGTCGAGCTTTTGAAATTCTCTGGGACTGAAATCAGGGGAGCCTTGGCTGCGGTGCTGGGGCGCAGCCTGCTTGTCGGCGCACCTACGGCAAACCTGTTGTCCCACGAAGGGGCGACGACGGTTTCAATGCATTCGGAGTCACGCAATAGCTCGGAATTGACGCGCCAGGCTGACATCGTGGTTGTTGCAACGGGTCAACATCATTTGGTCAAGGGCCACTGGATTAAACCAGGAGCCACCGTGATTGACGTGGGCATTCACCGCATGCCAGATGGATCCATCGAGGGTGATGTGCATTTTGCCAGCGTTTCAAAAGTGGCCGGAAAAATTTCACCCGTTCCCGGTGGCGTTGGTCCAATGACGATAGCGTCATTGCTTGTCAACTGCGTCAGTGCCTACAAATTGCGCAAAAATCTTACCTAGAAAACAGCACGACGCTCAGGACGGTTCCCTGGCCCTTGTTGTTCTTGCTCTGAATTAATGCATGAGATGCTCTTGGATCAAGTAAGAGATCCCGGTGACGCGGTGAGTTCCAAAAAAGCCAGGCCGAATCCGCCAGTGTCGCAGCGACGACACGGTTTTCGCCCGTCATTACAAGTCCAAGTTTTGTCTTGCCCAATTCCTTCATTGTCCGAAGGGATTTGCGATCGTGGAATGGCGTCGAGTCTGACGTCAGATCTGGAACACCAGGCATGCTATTGGCTTCATCGATTCTCTCCAGGGGCATTTTTTTTTCGTCTGCCCGGATGGAGTTGATCCAGGTCATAAAAGATTTTTTAGCGTCTTGGGTATTGGCAAGAAGTTCCTGGTGGGGGGATCTGATTGATGGACCTTTGCCTGTTGGTATGGAAAACCAAAGTTCTGGGGCAAGGTCAGAAGGTTTGCCGAGCGGCAGATCATGCCCGCAGGTTACGGTTGCAACCCCATCTTTTGCAGGTAGCTGCCAAAACCCGTCTTTCGATTTATCTAATTTTTTTTCCAAGGGTTGGCTGACTCCCGATGAGCCAACCCAACGCACTGAAATTTCCGTGCAGGTGGACGAGCCTCCAACCTTCAGTTCGTTCGCCGTAATTTTGGCAGCTGTCGGTGCGGTAAATAACGCCAGCCAGGATTTCTTCGTTTCTTTAGGACGTGGTTTTTCAGTTGGGCAGTCCCCAAAAGAAAACGATCTGGTTTCGGCACCTGCGGCGCTGCGGGCTAATTTCTGCGCCGTGGCCTCATCCAGTTTTTGACCGGCAGTAAAAAACGTGACGCTGGCATCATAGATTCCTGCATCCCAGAGACGCCTCGCCTTCTCCGGTTCTGGTGCTGTAAAAAAGTCGCCCAGGCAAATGGCCCGGGCGACGTCTAAGCTAATTAAAATACGCAATGCCAGTAAGGTTGTTCCTGGCATGTTGTTTTAACGATACTGGCTATCAATCAATTTAAAAATCGTCGCCAACTGCATGTTGGTCGTGCCTTCGTAAAGCTTGCCGATTTTGGCGTCGCGATAGAATTTCTCAGCCGGGAATTCTTTAATGAAACCGTAACCACCGTATACTTCCAGCATTTCGGAAGAAACATTCTCAGCCACGGCCGAGGCGAAGTGCTTGGCCATGGCGGCCTCTTTAACGAATTCCTTGCCTGCGTCCTTGAGGCGCGCGGCGTTGTACACCAGCAAGCGTGCGGCTTCGATTTCGGTTGCGGCCTTGGCGATTGAAAATTGGATGCCCTGGAATTCCTTGATTGGTTTGCCGAACTGCTCACGCTGGCGTGAATACTTAAGGGCACCCTCAAAGGCCCCTTGTGCGAGGCCCAACATCTGCGCTGCGATGCCAATCCGCCCTTCATTGAGGGTCTCAATCGCTATCTTGTAGCCTTTGCCAATTTCGCCAATCACGTTCTCTTTTGGAACGCGGACATTGTCAAAAATCACCTCGCAAGTTGAAGACGCGCGAATTCCAAGTTTCTTTTCTTTCTTGCCGACCTTGAATCCCGGCATGTCGCGTTCGAGAACAAAAGCCGTGATACCTTTGTATCCAAGTTCAGGATTGATGTTGGCGAATACGACAAAGATGTTGGCCTCTTTGGCGTTGGTGATAAAAATTTTCTTGCCGTCCAAGCGCCAATGGTCGCCTTCGTCATAGGCTCGGGATTTCATCGCGAAAGCATCCGAACCAGAGTTTGGTTCGGTCAGGCAATACGAACCGACGTCTTTGGATGTGAGGCGCGACAAATATTTCTTCTGCTGTGCTGGGTTGGCGTAGCGCATGAAGATATTGTTGATGAGGGTGTTTTGGACGTCGCAGATCACGCTGACGGCTGGATCGATCTTGGCCATGGCTTCGATCGCCAAAATTGACATGAAAAAGCTGCCGCCCGCACCACCGTGCTCGGTTGGGACTTCGATGCCCATGAGGCCCATGTCAAAAAGCTGGGGAAGAAGCTCAAGGTCGAACTGCTCTTTCTCGTCCATCTCCAGGACTTTTGGTCCGATCGCGGTGCGGGCAAAGCGCTCCACTTCCTGCTGGAAAAGGGCTTCGTCGTGACTGAGTGCGGTCAGTGGGTTGGCGGCCATGATCATCGTTCTCCCTTGGTCGAAAATCACTTAGTTAATGACACGTTTTCCCATATAAAGGCAATCGGACAGACTGCTTCTTCTTCTGAAGGATTCAGATGAATTTGAATAAAACCAGTGTAGTAGACCTTCCTTTGGTGCGGCAGGCCCTCGGTTTAGGGGCTCCTGGCCGATGGCCGGTTTGGTTCATGCGGCAGGCGGGGCGCTATCTGCCCGAGTACATGGCCCTTCGGTCCAAGTTGGAGTTTGTCGAGCTTTGCCGCAGTCCAAAGGACGCCGCCGAAGTGACCCTTCAGCCCCTGCGCCGTTTTGATCTGGATGCAGCCATTATTTTTTCCGACATTCTGGTTCCATGCATTGCACTTGGTCAAAATCTGAGTTTTGGCAAAGGGCATGGGCCGAGGCTTTCTCCGCCCGTGCAGTCTCGCGAGGCATTTCGGCAACTTAGGCGGCCTGATGTTGCCGCTGAGTTGGGCTACGTGGGCGAGGCCCTGGCTCTGACCAAATCCCTGCTCGCCCCTGGCAAAGCCCTTATTGGGTTTGCGGGGGCCCCCTTCACGGTCGGCACCTACATGATCGAAGGTGGCAGCAGCAAGGAATTCACCGCAACGAAATCGATGGTCTTTCGGGACCCGGTCCTTTTTGCGGACTTGATGAAGCTTTTGCGCGACGTGACCATCGAATACCTCATCATGCAGGTCAAGGCCGGGGCTGATGCCCTCATGCTATTTGACACCTGGGCGGGGAACCTGACTCCCGTTGATTACGCACGCGACGTCTGGCCGGTGACGGCAGACCTTCTGGCCACGGTGCGCGAGGCAACAGGTGTTCCTGTCACTTATTTTTCGGGGCAAGGTTCAGACCGGATATTGGAATTAGGCGGTCATGCACAAATAAATTCGCGAAAAGCCTTTGATGTTCTGTCGGTCGATTGGCGGGTGCGCTTGTCTTATGCGGCGCGTCTGGTCAAGGAAGCCGGGTTGGACGTGGCCCTTCAGGGCAATCTTGACCCCCAAGCGCTTCTAGGGCCCGAGGAACAAGTTCGCGAAAGGGTCCGGGCGATCCTCGACGAAGCTCGCGAGGCTTGTGATGCCGGTTTGATCCACGGTCATATTTTTAATGTTGGCCACGGACTTTTGCCCCATACGCCGCCCGAAGCCGTAGGCTGGGCCATTGATGAAGTTCGTAAGTACGGGCCTACTGGCCCAACCAGATCATCAAGTCATCCGTAAATTGGGATTGGATCAATCATGACTAAATCAGCTGCAAAGCGTCGCGTCCTTACCGTTGTCATGGACGGAGTTGGAGTCAGTCCGGTGACCTACGGAAATGCCGTCGCCCATGCCCACACCCCAAACATGCAATGGCTGCGCGGTGCGGCCGGTTATTTGGAGCTGGCAGCCCACGGAAAAGCGGTCGGCCTGCCAAGCGACAGCGATATCGGTAACAGCGAAGTCGGGCATAACGCCCTTGGTGCTGGCCGCGTTTTTGATCAAGGTGCAAAGCTTGTTCAGCATGCCATCGATTCCGGATCAATGTTTTCGGGAGACACGTGGAGAGAAATTATTCAGCGCGTTGCTGGAGATGGTGGAACTGCCGGAAATTCCGCTCATGGAAAAACGCTGCACTTCATCGGATTGCTTAGCGACGGCAATGTCCATTCTCACGAAAATCATTTGTACGCCATGCTGCGGCAGGCCAAAAAAGACAGCGTTCGCCGAGTGCGCATTCACGTGCTTTTAGATGGCCGGGACGTTGGTCAAAAAACGGCTGAGGTTTATGTCGAGCGTCTGGAAAGGATTCTAACCGAACTTAACAGCTCTGACTTTGATGTGCGGGTGGCATCTGGTGGTGGTCGCATGGTGATCACGATGGACCGCTATGAGGCAGACTGGTCCATGGTGGAAAGCGGTTGGAAAACCCATGTTCTTGGCATGGGGCCTGTATACCCTTCCCTTTCGGCAGCGATTGCGGAATTTCGCAAAGATCCGGCTTTGACGGATCAGTATTTGCCGGCGTTTGTAATTTCTAAATCATCTTCTGACCATGGGCCGTGTGGAACTATTGAAAGTGGCGATGCGGTGATTTTCTTTAACTTTCGCGGAGATCGCGCGATCGAAATCTCCCGCGCGTTTATCGAAGACAACTTCAGCGCATTTGACCGTGGACGCCGGCCGGATGTTTTTTATGCCGGAATGACGCAATACGATGGCGACTTGAAAATTCCACCGCGCTATCTGGTAAAGCCTCCGGTGATTGACAATACTCTTGGTGAACTTCTTGCGTCCCAAGGCATTCGTCAGTTTGCGTGCAGCGAGACACAAAAATTTGGCCACGTGACTTACTTTTGGAATGGCAACCGGTCTGGATATTTCGACCGGAAAATTGAGGAGTACGTCGAGATTCCGTCAGACAACATCCGGTTTGAACTGAAGCCTTGGATGAAGGCGGCAGAGATTTGCGATGAGACCGTTTCACGGATGCATTCTGGGGCGTTTGATTTTGGCCGGATCAATTTCGCCAACGGCGACATGGTGGGCCATACAGGTGACTTTGATGCCGCGGTTGAGGCTGTAGCCACGGTGGACCTCATGCTTGGCCGATTGATTGACGCCGCAAAAAAATCTGATGTCATCCTTTTAATCACAGCCGACCATGGCAATGCCGACGAAATGTTTGACGCACCGCCGCCGAAAGATGGATCGGATCCTTATCCATATCTGCCGATCGCGAATCGGCCCCGGCCAAAAACTTCGCATACTTTGAGTGCGGTTCCGCTTTTTGTCTTCGACCCCAAAGGTATTGTGAAGATGCGCACTGACATCGCCAAGCCGGGCCTTGCCAATCTTGCCAACACGACGCTTTCTTTGATGGGTCTGCCCCAGCAGGCTGGATTTATGCCCGGACTTGTTTGATTGTGTGACCGCCCGATGGAGGAGTTCGTTTATGAGTCGATTTGAAGAAGCTGCCGCGGCATTTACAAATCTATGTGAAACCATCGCCAGCTTGCGGCATCCAGTCGACGGATGCCCGTGGGACCTGCAACAGACCCATGAATCCCTGCGTCGCTATATGATTGAAGAGGCTTATGAAGCTGCCCGGGTCATGGCGCGTGCCGATCATGATTCTAACGACTCGCGCGAGCTGTGCGAAGAACTTGGAGATGTCTTGCTTCAAGTGGTTCTGAATGCTCAAGTTGCGGCAGATCGCAAAGGATTTCAGATTGCCGATGTCATTAAATCTATTGATGCCAAGATGCGCAGGCGTCATCCCCATGTTTTTGGTTCTGACGAGGCGCGGCAGGACCGTGAGATGTCCAGCATCAAATCCAACTGGGAAGTTATCAAAGCAGAAGAGAAAAAAAATAAATCAGCTGCCACCAGCGGTGACGGCTTCTTTGCGGGAATCGAAGGATATCCCGCAACAATCGAAGCTTATGAAATCGGCAAACGCGCCGCAAAGATCAAATTTGATTGGAATTCACCGGCAGAAGTCTTAGCCAAGCTGCTATCCGAAGTCGACGAGATGAAAGACGAATGGGAAAAGGGCGATCGCGCGGCACTGATGGCCGAGCTTGGTGACGTGTATTTCTCGCTGGCGCAGTTTTCTCGCCACATTGGTGTTGATCCCGAAGTGATTGCTCTCGATGGAAACCGCAAGTTTCTGGATCGCTTTGCCAAAGTGGAAGCCCTCGCCAAAAAACGTGGCGTTAAAATTCCGGATGCAGATCAGGCAACGCTGGAGTCACTTTGGGAAGATGCCAAAGGCTTGTGACAGGATGGCGCGCGTTTAAAAAGACGACACAAAAAATCCCCTGCGACGGGTTTAGCGTCTCAGGGGATTTGCAATTCAGGGCAAATTACTTTTTCGACTTCGCCGATTTAGCAGCGGTCTTTTTAGCCGGCTTTTTCGCGGCAGACTTCTTTGCAGAAGACTTGGCGGTTTTTGCCTTCGGCTTGGAAGTTGCCGATGCAGCTGCGCCCGACTTCTGAAGGCCTTTGAAAGCCTGGGTCAAGCGGCCGATCGAACGGGCTGCGTTGTTTTTGTGGAGCAAGCCTTTGGAGGCTGCTTTAGCCAGAGCCGATTGGGCTTTGGTCAGCAGTTCCATAACTTTGGCCGCTTCTTCGCCGGTACCGGCTGCCAGGCCGTTCAGTGCGAAACGATATTTCTTAACTGCCGTGCGAACGGAAGAAAGGTAGTTGCTGTTGCGCTGGCGCTTCTTTTCAGTAGAGCGGGCACGTTTTTCGGAAGATTTGTGGTTAGCCACGAAAAGACCTCATATCAATATACTTACAGAACCGACAGGCTGAGGGTTCTATCAGCCACAACTAAATACTGTCAAGGATTTCAGGTGTCTTGATTGCCCGGTTAATGCGTTCAGACGCCTTGGCGCTCAGCAGCTTCGCGGGCTGCAACGTCGACCCGTTCGTTGTCCTCATGGCCGGCATGTCCCTTGACCCACTTCCATTCAATATGGTGCTTGTGGATTTCAGCTGCCAGTTCTTGCCAAAGGTCCTGATTTTTAACGGGTTTTTTTGCTGCCGTCATCCAACCGTTGCGTTCCCAGTTCTTAAACCACCCTTCAACAAACGCGTTCATCACGTATTTGCTGTCGGTGACAATTTTGACATCGCAAGGCTGCTTTAATGCTCGCAAGCCGTGAATGACGGCACTGAGTTCCATCCGGTTGTTGGTGGACTCTGTCTCGCCGCCGCTCAGCATCTTCTCGTGATCCCCAAATCGTAACAGCGCCCCCCAGCCCCCCGGTCCGGGGTTGCCGAGGCAGGCGCCGTCGGTCGTCAAAACGACTTTCTTTCGGGTCACTCAGTAACCGGTGCCGTGGTTGCAACGACTTTGCGGGTCGTTGTCGTTCCAGCAGGACGCTTTTTCGGAGCGGCTTTTGGAGCCTCTTCAGCGCCGGCAGCCAGTTTGCTTGCTGTGATCTTCATGTGAAGACGCAGGTTCTTTGCGCGAGCGGCTTTTTTCTGGCGCATTTTCATTGATTTACGGTTGTCTGCACGACCCATGGTCTCGTCTCCTGACGTTTAGAGCTTGATGCCGGCGCGTTTTGCGTAAGCATCCAGGCCGATTTTGTCGATAGTACGAATTGCAGCGGTACTAACCTTCATGCAAATAAAGCGTTTTTTTTCTGGAGACCAGAAACGCTTGGACTGAAGGTTGGGCAGACGCCTTGTTTTGGTTTTGACGTTCGAGTGAGACACTTTGTGCCCGACCAAAACACCTTTGCCTGAGAGTTCACAACGACGGCTCATGGTTATTCCTCCTCAGTGCTGGCAGAGCGTGCCGGACGACCTTCGCCGCCGAAATCACGACCACCTTCGCGGTTGAAGTCACGTCCGCCGCCTTCTGGACGGTCGCCACGATTTTCAAACCGGCCACGACCGAATTCACGCGGTGCAGACATCGCTGCAGCTGCAGCGGCCATTTCACCAGCAAATCCACGCTCGGTGCGGTGAGCGACAGACAGCGGGATCAGAGCCAAGAAGCGTGCGCGCTTGATGGCTTCCGAAATCACGCGCTGCTGCTTCGCGGTTGCGCCTGAAATGCGGCGCGGGATGATCTTGCCGCGTTCTGAAATGAAGCGCTTCAAGGTGTCTGGTTTTTTGTAGTCGATCACGATGCTCGGATCGAGTGTGCGCTTGCGCCGTGACATCAGCCTGCGCTTGCGTTTAACTGGCCTCATGTTTCCTCCAAAGGCGTTCGTCCAATTGATTGTTCCTCGACTGGTCATCACAGGAGTTCCCTGAGGATTTTTCCTGATGATGTCAACCAGGTGGACCGCCGGGTTGATCGAGGTAATTGCCAGAGTCGCTCATAGTGTGCGACAAAAGAGGGCGGAAAATAACCTATGAGCCCTAGAGTGGCAAGCATTTTATGACCACCATCTCTTACATTGAAGTGGCCGTTCCAACACCACTTTTTCAGACTTTCACCTACAAATTGCCAGTGGCATCGGGTGACGGGGCTCAGGTCTGTGCTCCATCACCAGGGTGCCGGGTGCTCGTGCCTTTCGGGCGTCAGAAGATGGTGGGAGTGATTTTGGCCGTCAGCACCAACCCTCCGGCCGGGCTCGACCCGTCAAAACTCAAGGCCGCCATTGAAATTGTTGACGACGAGACCCTTTTCGCTGCCCCTTTGCTGAAACTCGCGCGCTGGATGTCTACGTATTACTACCATCCACCAGGCGAAGTTCTTCGTGCCATGCTGCCGGCTGGGGTGAAAAAAAGTGTCGCTAAAGCAGTGGCAATCACGGAGACGGGACGCTTGGCCTGCCAGTTGGATCCACTCCTTTCCGCAATATTTGGAGCGGGAAAGCCCAAGGATTCTTATTCCTTGCCGACGGTCAGAAAGAAACTGGCGGCCGCCGGACAAGATGCCGAAGCGGTGCTCACAGCTTGGGTCAAGCAGCGGTGGATCACGAGGATATCGGATCGCAAGGTAGCAGGACGCAAGGTCACCACTGCTGCACCTGCCTTGCTTTCACTTCAATCTGCACCAGAAAGTGCCAGCATTGCCCCTTCCGCCGATTTCTTGCCCAAAACAGCTCCTCAACTGACCCCAAGCCAGATGGCTGCCGTTGATGCGATCCAATCCCGTGGCCTCGCGGCCCCCCACCCTCAAAAACCGTTTCTGTTACTCGGTGTCACCGGATCAGGCAAAACTGAGGTCTACCTTCATTTAATCGAACGAACCCTTGCGGAAGGTACCGACCGGCAGTCCCTGGTGATGGTCCCAGAAATCGCCTTGACGCCCCAGATGACGCGGGTCTTCGAAGCCCGCTTTCCTGGACTTGTCGCGGTCGTTCATTCCGCCATGCCGGACAACGAACGGTGGGAGCAACTGAGTCGAATTCGATCCGGCGAGGCGCGCATTTTGATCGGCCCGCGCTCTGCGGTTTTTGCCGGATTTCAGAACTTGCGCCTGATTGTGGTCGATGAAGAGCACGACGGTAGTTACAAGCAGGCCACCGGGCTGACCTACAACGGACGTGATGTGGCTGTCATGCGCGCTCGAATTGAAAACGCGACTGTGGTCCTTGGCAGCGCGACTCCTTCCCTGGAGAGTTTTCACAATGCGACTACCGGGCGCTACGATCTGGTAGAACTCCCAGAGCGCGTCTCCGGCAAGCCACTCCCTGAAATTATTGCGATCCAATGCAATCCTGCCTGGAAAAAAGGCACGGTGGTCGCTCGCGAGGTGGCTGACCTTGCGCCAGGCCAGGCTTCACAGAGTTCAAGTGCGACGACCCTACAAATGGATACCCGGGTGGTGGAAGCCCTTCGGGAAAACCTGCGCGCTGGGAACCAGTCCATCGTCCTCGTTAACCGGCGCGGCTATGCGTATTATCTGTATTCTGTTGCCCAGAGAACCGCAGTTCAGTGTCCCAATTGCAGCATCAGCCTGACCGTCCACGGACGAACTGCCAGATTGCGCTGCCACTATTGCGATTACGCCACTACGGTCGCTGCGGTCATGAAGAAGTCGCCCGAAGACACATTCGTGACCGTTGGCTATGGCAGTGAAAGGGCCGAGGAAGCCCTGCAGGCCGTGTTGCCCGAGGCCCGCATCATGCGTTTGGATTCGGATACGGTTTCCGACCGCGACCTGTTGCCCGCAACTTTGGCCAAGTTCCGCAACCGCGAGGTTGATATTCTGGTGGGCACTCAGATTTTGGCCAAAGGCCACGATTTTCCTTCGGTAACCCTCGTCATCATCATTGAGGTCGATCAGACTCTCAGTTTGCCCGATTTCCGGGCGGGAGAACGAACCTTTCAATTAATTGTTCAGGCGGCTGGAAGGGCAGGCCGGGCGGGGCTCCCGGGAAGAGTCATGATCCAAAGCGCCCGCTTTTCCCACCCAGTCGTGCAATTGGCTTTGGCGCAAGACTACAAGACGTTTGTCGTGCGGGAACTCGAGTTCCGCAAGGCATATGGGTATCCCCCGTTCAGCCGGATGGTCAGCCTTGAGTTTTCAAGTGAAGAGCAGCGCAAGGTCGAGCAAGCTGTGCAAAAAATTGACTCCTGGATCGATGCTGCCTCCACCCAGAATCCCGACCTATTCAGTCGGGTAAAGGTTCTTGGCCCGGCAACTCCGCCCTTGGAAACCGTTCGTGGTCGTCACCGGCGGACCGTCCTGCTGGCCTCCTACCACCCTGAATCCGTCAGGGAACTGCTGACGGGGTTGGTTGGTGCTACGGCAGACTTGGGTGCAGACGTCCGCGTTCGTATCGACGTTGATCCCCAAAGCTTGATGTAGTGACCCCGTTGGCATAATCTTGAGGTTCGTTGGGCTGTTAGGGAGATCATGTTGGAGAAGACAATGGAGCACGGCAAAATGGAACTATCTGACCTCATGATGCAATCGGGCGAGTACCGCCTCCTTGAAAATCGCATCATTTTTGTATCCGAAGGGATCAATGCGAGCGTTTCAAAACGCATTGTGAGCAATCTTTTGGCAATGGAAGTCGCCAAGCCAGGTGCCCCGATCACGATGTACTTGAACAGCCCGGGCGGCGAAGTAAATAGCGGTTACGCCATCTTTGATACAATCCGTTTTATAACCTCACCGGTGAATATTGTTGCCAGTGGCCTTTGCGCCAGCATTGCCACGGTGATTTTTGTCGCTACGGAAAAAAACCGCCGCTATTCAATGCCGAACACCAAGTTTTTGATCCACCAACCGTTGATCCCGGGACAGATTTACGGTCAGGCTTCCGACATCGAGATCACCGCCAAGGAGATCTTGAAAACCCGTCAGAAGATCAACGATCTTTTGTCCAAAGAGTGTAAGCAACCCCTTGAAAAGGTTGCTAAAGACACAACTCGTGACTACTGGATGTCGGCATCTGAAGCCCTCGAGTACGGACTGGTTACGAAAATTATCGAAAATATCAAAGAACTGAAGTAAGACAGCCGCTCTGACCGCCGGTTGATTGAAGCAATTCAGACTGGCGGGGTGCTGTGCGAAGGTGGTGGAACTGGTAGACACGCTGGTCTCAGAAGCCAGTCCTTTTTAAGGTTGGGGGTTCAAGTCCCCCCCTTCGCACCAAATCACTCTCCTCCAAAAATCCACAATTCAAATGCAGCCATCTTTTTTGAAAAAGTATTTGCGACGAGAAGCGCCAGGGATGCTCCTTGGTCATACTTCCGCACTTTTACTCGGGCTGGTGGCTGCGCTCATCACATTACTGATCGGGCCATCGCTACAACTGATGTTGACGTCCCAGTCAGGCAGCGTGCGGTGGAGCGAACTGGTATCGCCCAGGCTGGCATGGCTTCCGGAGATACTTTCAGGATCAAACGAGATTGCTGCGGTCGCGCTGTTCGGGGCTTTGCCTGTTCTGTTGGTTTCAGTCGCTTTGGTGAAAGCACTTCTTGGCGGATTCCAGTGGTTCGTCTGGGAGCGTTTGGGTGAAAAAATTTCTCGCGCCATCAGGCAAGATCTCATGGCGTCCTACGTTCATCTCAGCCCAGAGGCGCGCCGAAGTCCAGAAGGCAGCGCCATCGATTCAAGTATCGCCACTTCCATGACAAATGACGTGCGCATGCTGCGCGAATACATCGTGCACTTTCATGGCGGTTTGCCCCGTGAAGGACTTCAGGTTTTATTTCTTGGGGCGACTCTCGTTTTGTTGTCGCCCAAACTTTTTTTGGCATTTTTGATTGGTCTTGTGCCAGCAGCACTTGTGATCCGACGCTTCGGAAAAAGGCTGCGTGGGCGTGCGGCAAAGGTTTTGGTTGAGACCGCAGAATTGGCTGAATGGATCCAGCAGCGGCTTCTTGGATATGAAACGATCAAGCATTTTCAGACCGAAACCCGCGAATACGAAAAACTTCGGCAATTAAACGAAACCTTGCTGGACCGCATGGTCCGGGCGGCTCGCCTTCGGGCACGAACTTCTCCCTTAATTGAGGCGTTTGGAATCATCGCCATCGTCTTCATCCTTTATATTGCTTTGGCTGATGTCCGTTCTGGTCAGGTCACTGGCGCTGTTTTGATTTCATTTTTTTCATCGATCGGGCTGTTTGCACAGTCGGCTGCAAAGCTTGGCAAGTACTTCAACAGCAACAAGGAAGGAATGGCTGCGGTTGAGCGTCTGGAGGGCACAGCAAAATTTCTAAATCTACATTCCAAGTCTATTGTTGGCGCTTCTGCGGGAAATGGTATGGCAGTGGTCTGTGACGATGTCACCATTTCTTATCGTGGAGCACCCGCTCCTGCATTGAATGGCGTCTCTATCAGTTTCAAACATGGTCGCTTTTATGGAATCGGCGGGATGTCTGGCGCAGGGAAAACAACCCTGTTCAAGGCAATACTGGGCTTAGTAACGCCAGAATCTGGTTCAGTCCGTGTATCCGGAGATATTTGTTACATGCCTCAAGGCGTCCAACTCATGGCGGCGCCTTTGATCGAGAATATTTGTTATCCAGACCAGCAGGGTGACCTCGACCGAGCCGCTGCCGCCTTGTGCGAAGTGGGAATTCAGGAATTTGTGGATCGATTGCAGGAGGTTCCACTGGCAGTGTCTGGTGGTCAAGCGCAGCGCTTGTTGCTGGCACGGCTTGTTTATCACGATGCGAAAGTTGTGCTCGTTGATGAGGGGACTTCAGCGCTGGATCCAGAGCTTGAACAAGTCGTCTACCGGTGTCTACGGGGTCTTGCGGCCCGCGGTGCCTGCGTGATCATGATTGCTCACCGGATCCCGGCGCTTGAGAGTGCCGATGAAGTCGTGCTCATGGAGCACGGGAAAATTGTTGAACAGGGGACGGCCCAATTCGTGCGGCAATCCCCGGCGTTCAAGCGGCTGTTAACTCACTAGGCATTTTGATGAAACAGGTGGCGCCTTGCCGTCTCGAGCTTAATGACTTCTGAAGCATCGATGGAAGCGTCCACTTCATCCTTCTTATTCTGGTCTGGGAGTCCCTTGGTTGCCAGGCCCGTGAGGCGCGAATAGGGCCCAATGAATAATTCACGGAATTTGAGGGCCCGCGCAAAAATATTTCGATGCCCCTTCAGTAATTCTTTTTTACGCCTGAGCTGTCCATCGAACTTGTCAATCAGCTTGTCGATGGCCGCGTACATATCGTCATCCAGAACCTCGATCTCCATGCTGCCTCCGATGCCATTGTGAAAGTGAACGTGTACTTTCTTTTTTGGCAGCTGTAGTGAGAAGGTCACGTGGGCGATCACCGGCTTGGTTGCCAGTTTGTTTACTTTTTCGCGAAGCTTTCCCTCTGCATAGTTGCGAAGTGAGTCGGAACTTCTCATGTCTTTAAAGTAAAACTGCATTTCCATAAGGTTCTCCCCTTCAGTATTCAGTCTCGACTTGATTGTCATGCCCTGAACGTGGGAAATTGATTAGAGGCACAGGGAAAAAATCATGAGCGACTCTCAAAAAAGAAAACACTTCCGTCTGGAATTTCCTCCATCAGAGCGTCCCAAGCTCAAAGTTGGGAAATATGAATTGGTTGTGCTTGATGTTTCCGAGGGGGGATGTTCTGCAGAAGTCGATCCTTCGGTCGCAACAGCCTTTGCTCACGCCGGCATAAGGGTTGCTGGAACCCTTGTTTTTGCCAATGGCGAAAAGATTGAGGTCGAAGGCGAAGTCCTGCGAGTGATCAGCCCAGGGCGATTGGCGGTTCTGTTTTTAAAGGGTCCGTCTTTTGCAAAAATGATGACCGAGCATCGCCGCATTCGAGCAAAATTCGTTACCTGAGTTCCCTACTCCACCGTTACGTCGACGGCCTGCAAGGCAAAAGAACCGCTCTTCATCCCTCTGGCCGTCATAATGACGGTCTGGGTTCCTGAGCTTTGAGGTTCCCACTTGGTTTCCTTCGCGCGGCGGTTGGTTACTTTACCGCTGCTAACAAACCAGCTGACTTTGACATTCTCAGATTGCGGTTTGATGACGGTGCCGGAAAGGACCTGATCTGGTCCCGAACCAATAGTCGCATTGGCCACGGGCTCGGCAACGCTGACAGAGACGGCTTGATAGGCAGATTCCTCCGACCCGGCTGGGTACACGAGTATGTTTCCAACGATATCCTCCGACTCTTCACCTGCTTCCAGTCTGATTCCATAGCGAAGCGTTAGCTTGCCCGATGGGGCAGCCAAGATGGCCTGTTGCTCTGGGGTTAGCGGACCAACAGTGACGGTTCCCTTGACCGAATACAAGTCGAGTGCACCCAGTTGCTGGGTCGACTCCGAAGTGGAATCCATCACCACGGTTACTGGGGGCGCGTATGCGGACGCGTCATCGAGAAAGGAAGTGGCGGTGACAGTACTGCCCGCTGGAAGTGCCGCAAAAGCGGTCAACTCCACCGTCCCCGACGAACCTGGTGCCGGCGCCGAAAGGACAACCGGGTTTGAGGCCAAGCCAATGGCCCGAAGCTTGTCAATTCGTTCGACTCGCATGCTGTCGTCTTCGTTGCAGGAGCCAATAAGGGTGCTAAAAATAGTATAAAAACAGATAGTTAAGTATTTATTGCGAGATTTGCACAACATAAATTGCTGCATAATTGAACACGGCCGATTGGATGTCATGTTTATCTAAACCCTCTTGAATTTCGAACCGATACACCGTGCGGAGAGAAAAGCCAAAAATGATTCCGTTATTCTACGTAAGACCGCGCAATTTTGCACTCACTCCAACTGGTGGGCCACTTCGACGTTGCCAAGTGCAGGGCGAATTGCGACGCGCCCTATACTCTTCTGCCTTGTTGCACTTTCTCTTGGTTGGAGGACTGATCGTCGCCACCGCTCCAACTAAAAAATCGGTTGACCCAGTCAGGGTGTCCGTCGTGTCAGTGATTCCGCCAAAGCCATTGGAGGCAAAACCGAAATCGAAACCTGCCAAGGAGAAAAAGAAGGTGGTCAGCGAGCGCAACGTGGCACCGAAGGCGCCACCTGCACAAGCCGTGCAGGGTTTGCCACCAGACGCGGTTCAACCAGATGCGTCTGGAATTGCGGCTCCGATTGGCAACACGCTGTTGACGGAGGACGAGGGTAAACGCATTCGTCCGGAAGACTACCGTGACCTCGGTGGGGATTTGAGTGCCGATGCCCGCTTGATTTTGAAATCCGTTGTGATCCCCAAGTACACGGACGCCGCCCTTGAGGGCAATCTCGAGGGAAATTTTATCGTGGACGTCTATGTCGACGAAGCTGGAAACGTCCTACAATCGGAAGTTCGAAAACGCGTTGGTTTTGGTATGGACGAAAGGTTGCTGGCTGCAGCCAGAATGGCGAAGTTTCAGCCGCGAAAAAACAAATTCGGCCGAACCGAAGCTGGTTGGGCCGAAATCAAATTCACACTTGTGATTCCCTAGCCAGCCTGTGGATCATGTACCGCTTACGACCCTCGCGTGATCATTGTGTCTGGATCACGCGAGGGTCTTTTTACAACAAGCGTTTCGTGATCACTTCACACCGGTCAGGTCTGGCGCGGGTGGCAAGCTCGAATTTGACGAAGAAATTAGTTCAAATCCCGCTGTGCCTTCGTTGGTCATTGCACTGTTGTTGATTGTGTAGACGCCATCTGAACCTTGGGTGAAACATTGGACTGCCACATTATTAGTGTGTTGGCGGTAGGTCCACTCATCTGCCGTCGTCGCGCTGGCGGAGTCCACTGTCGGGACGTACATGTTTATTGTCTGGTTGTTGCGGCTGGTGGCATAAAAGTTTCCATCAACGTCGCTTGTGGGGTTGCCTTCCGTGTCCGTACAGGGGGGGGTGGCCGCTCCGCTATCCGTCCCGCAAGAGAATGGGTGGTACGATTTGTCCGGGGCTATGGTGGATCCGATTTTCATGGCCTTGCGGATGCTTCCGCCAGAAAAGGCTCCCGACGATGAGCATCCCGACAACAAACCATCAGAAGCAGCGTCCATTTTGAAGTTAAACCCACGCGTCGACTCCTCGTAATTGGCGCCCGGATTTTGCCAGTAGGAGAAATTACCGGCGTTGGTCTCTGGATCCATGTTGAAGGAAACGGCCAAGATGCCGTTGGCGGCATCGTTTTGCTGCGCATAGGTCGCGCCTGTGGTCGGGTTGACGTATTCGCCGTTGGCATTGGTGCTGACGTTCAGATTCAACTTGCCGTCGGAGTCCACGGCGTCAGCCGAGATGTCCTTATTCATCGCAGCCGTCAAAAGACGATACTTCACACGGCCAGCAGAGCGTACGTAATTAATCGTAACGATCCGCTCCATGTTGGCGCCGCTGAAATCCTTACTGCGGCGCATGACGACACTGCCTTCGAATTCACTGTTGTCCGCATTCGTGGGTTTGTGGGTCAGCGTGATCTTCTCGGTCGGGTCATTCACAGCCGGTGGTTGATTCGGTGCAGAGGGACGAGTCATCTCGATGTGAGTTACAAAGTTGTCGCCGACCTTGGTAATCTTTGCGCTTTTAAACGGTAAGTTTGCCGGGTCTTTTCCGGCGGCCGTGATGGCGGCATCCATGATCGCCTTGAAATCGACTTCTCCGCCATCGGATGTTGGCGCACCTTGCCCAGCCTTCTTGGCTTGGCAAAGCATCATCTGCACCATGCCAAGCGTGCGGTCGACCATGCCAGTGATGCGTTTCACTTGCGAACGCGTGTAGGTCACCATGCAGGCTTCGTTGGTTACGGTATTAGAAGTGCCTGTCTTCGTGCCGCTGACAAAATTCGAGCCGTCCGTCAGGTAAATCATTTCTGAATCGAACTCGTAGCAACTTTCCTGCTGCAACGTTCCGTCTGGCTTGGAAAGGGAAGCCGGAAGGCAGCTGTCTGCCTCACCGCGGATCAGTTTGCCAGCTTCTTCGTTCTTAACACGAGCGCTAGGCTCGCGATCTTCTCCGGCGACCAGAGACGTTGATGAATTTGTCTGCGGTGCCACGGACAGCGACAGACCCATCGGATAGCTCATCAACAAGGCGCTTGTGTCCGTTGAACTATCACTGGAATCATCGTTATTCTTGCTGCAGTTTATTGCTGCCGCAGCCGCTGTTAAAACCACTGCTGCGATCGCGATCTTGCTCCGCGTTTGTGGAGACAATAGAATGATCCTCATAAGTTTGCCTCGAGATGAAGGTTAAAAATCTAGTCCAAGATGCGATTCTTAATAGGTTTATACTCGATTGCTTTACTTGATCCTAATGAAAATTCGGCCTAAGCCGGAATTTCGAAACTTAAGTAAAAAATAACGAGACTGACGACGAGTAAAACCAGGGACGGTAGACGGCGAAATGCCTGGGTTCCCGAGCGGAGATGTGTACCCTGTGCACCCAACATTAAAGCCGCTATCCCACCAGAGCCGATCACATTAAGTGAGTTGTCCAGGGGGCCAAATAAAAGCATTACCGCGAAAGTCATTTTAAGAATTCCCGTCAGATCTCGAAGCCAATCGGGAAGTCCAAATTCTCTAAATTCCTTCACAATATTATCGTATCGAACAACCCAAACAAAGAAAATGGACGTGGCAACTAAGATATTCATTGAGAGCAGTAACGTAAGCACTGGTGGCTCCGGCTGGTTCAGAGAATTTTGGAGTGAATCAATCTAAGAAAGCGTATTGGTTGTTACTGCGAAGTGCAACAGAATAGCAGTGCCATGGTAGCTCAACTTTTTACAACCCTGCTTGGAATAAAATGCTTAACGGAATGGTTTTTTTGAACGTCCTAATTGTTTCTCTTGCGGTCACGTTCTTCTGCTACGGGTTAGCGTGTATTTTTACCAATCACATGGTCGAAGAGTTTGCGCGCTACGGGTTTCCAAGGTTTCGACGATTGGTTGGCAGTCTCGAAATTTTAGGTGGCATCGGTTTACTGGCTGGTTATTTTGTACCCCAGGTTCAGTACATGGCAGCCGGTGGGTTGGCTTTGCTGATGTTCAGTGGCTGTATATTGCGTTTAACAATCCGGGACTCTGCGCTTCAGATTCTTCCCGCGTTTTCTTTGATGATATTGAATTTGTGGGTTTTATTTGCGTTGCTTGGACGGCGTTAGTAGATTTTTCGCGAAAAATCACTGGGCCTTTTGCGAGGAAATGAAGAAGTGGCTCCTCAGGCAGGACTCGAACCTGCGACCCGGTGATTAACAGTCACCTGCTCTACCGACTGAGCTACTGAGGAACAGACGACTAAAGAGATATAGTTTCTAGCGGTCGGGTGTCAAGGAGGTCCTTAAGCCGAGGGGCGTTCTGACCCCACGCTGAGGATCGTGGAGATGGTTCCGGTCATCTTATCCACATCAAATGGCTTGGTGATGTAGTCATTGCAGCCTGCATCAAAGCCGCGCCGGACGTCTTCTTCTTCCTTGCGGGCTGAAACAAAAATCAGCGGTACCTTGCTCAGGGAATGGTGCGATTTAAGGAGGCGGCAAAGTTCGTAGCCATCGACCCAAGGCAGGTTTACGTCCATGAGGACCATGTCCAAGCGATTAACTTCTAGGATTTTGGATAGTTCCAGCCCGTCCGAGGCCAAAAGCACCTTGTACCCACTGGACTCCAAAATGCGTTTTAGGGCATTGCGCATTATTTCATCATCGTCGACGACGAGGATCGTACGGGTTTCGATGGACTCCTTGAGGTTCCGGAAGTCGGAAAGAGAGACAACCTTTTTCGCCACGATTTTTTGGCGTTTGATCGACTCAATTTGACGGCGTAGGGTCTTATCGCTCACCGGACACCTCTTGGCTTTGCAGTCACACGTGCGTATGAAAGAGATCGGCAGGGCTCAAAGTTTCTTTACCGCTGACTGGACTTTTTTGTTGTATAAGTTGTTGAAATAAATGGATAAAAATAAAATTTCACCCTCCCCTCAAACCGCCCTGGCCATCCAGGTCTCGGCATGGACACCTGCGATCGAGCCTGAGGACGTCGCCTTGGAGGCGGCGTTGGGGTGGCCGAATCGGACTTTGGGATGGCTGCGAGCTGCATTTAATGCCGGCGCAAGGCGACAGTCGGCTTGGGATCTAGGGCGCCTCGGTGATCTGGAGGCGGGCGATGTTCGGGCCACTGCCAAGGCTGCTACTGTCTTCCGTCGCGGCGTAGAAACGATTTCAGATACGATTTCAGAGATGATTCCGGGCACGGCCTCCGAGGTGAAGTCGGGCTACAGGCCCCTGGTCCTGCAAACCAGCCCTTCGGTCACATCCTTTCTGAACAGCATTTCCTCGGAATTTTCCGGACGGGAAAGCCGGATTTTTTTTGTGCTTGATGAATCCGTCGCCAAAAGTTGGCCCGCCGCCGCACAACTGGTCCTTAAATTTCCCTTTTGGATATTCCAAGGCGGTGAGGCGGCCAAGAACCTTGCCTCCACTGCCGCGCTCGTCAAACAGATTGGACAGCACACAGAGTCGCATCCAGAGATGGACCTGGAAAACCTGACGATCGCGGCCATCGGCGGCGGTGTGACACTGGACTTGGCAGGTTTCGTCGCGGGCCTGCTTGGATGCAATCATATAAACATTCCAACGACCCTTTTGGCCATGGTTGATGCGGCAGTCGGTGGCAAGACCGGCGTCAATTTTGAGCCGTGGGGTAAAAATCAGGTCGGTCTGTTTCACTTTCCAGAGCGGGTCATCGTTTGTCCCGAATTTTTGCAGACTCTGCCGAAGGATGAGATCCGCGCCGGCGGCGCAGAATGTTTGAAGCATGCGCTGCTGGCAGAAGATTTTGCTTTACTGGAAAAATGGGCCAAATTCCTGCGGGATCCTGTGATCAACCATGCCAATGGATCAGAAATACACTCAATGATCACAGCGGTCGCGAAGATGAAGGAGGTTTTTGTTCAGGCGGATCCGTTTGAGCGAGGCTCGCGGCGCGAGTTGCTCAACATGGGGCACACCATTGCCCATAGCTTGGAAGGTGTGGGAGCCGTTTTACAGAAACACCAGCCATCGTTGGGATTGCGTCACGGATCGGCTGTGGCCTTTGGATTGATGTGTAAAATTCACTTGATGGTGGCAGCTCAACCTGAGGCAGCCGAAACCGGCCAAAAAATAATGGACTGCCTGATCAACAGTGGCTGTTTGGACGACTTTCGAAGGTGGTATTCCGGGACTGGCCTTGACTCAACCGAACTCTGGTCCTTGATGGTTCCCTATTTGATGCAAGACAAAAAAATAAAGTCCGGCACTCCATCGAGTTGCCGGATTGTTGGGTTTCAGTGGAAATCGGTATCAGGTAAAGCTGTGCCGGCGTCCTTTGAGGTTTCCATGGACAATCTTGAGGCCGCGTTTAAAAAATCACTGTTGAGCTGATTTTCCCCGCGCAGCGTCCGCACAATCACTGTCCTGACTGGATCGGTAAGAAGATGCAAGGAATCGATTGACGCCTGGCTCGAAGTGTTGCCTTCGGATTGCTGGGCTGTTTTGTGATTACTTCGAGAAATAGGCCTGCATTCGGGCTTGAATTTGGCTGGCTTCCAGTGCCGGATCGCTTGCCTGCCAAATCGATCTGGACGCGTTGATCAGCAGCCCTAAACCATCGGGGCGGATGCCCTGCAAAAGTTCCTTGTCTGATTTTCCCTGTGCACCCAGGCCCGGACTTAGAAACCAGGTTTCCGGGCAAAGTTCGCGCATCATCGCAGCATCGTCACCAACAACCAGTCCATATTGCGCAGGATTGTCGCCTGTTCTTAGCGCGACGTGGCGTGCCAGAGTTCCTGCGTCCGAGGCAAGTTCAAGGCTTTGCAATTCTGGCCTGTTGGTCGTGGTGCCAAGGACAAAGACCCCGATGCTTTTTTTTGTGAATTGCGAAAAACCATCTCCCATGTAGGGACTGGCTGTTACGGCGGTGGCACCGGCGTTTGCAGCAAACTGGGCATAGCCTTCGAGGGTGTTGTCGATGTCGTTGAACTTTCCGTCAAGAATCAGTGGCGTGTCTTTCGTCCAATCTTGAATTCGGAGCAGGAGATCGATTCCCTTGGAACCCCGGGCCAGATAAAAAGCAAGGTTGACCTTGAAGGCTGCGGCGTAAGGTCTGGTTTTGGTAATGATGCTTTTGATCTGCCCTGCAGTGGCCATCGAGGCCGGCACCGGCAGGATTTTCGCAACTTTTTTCTGCGGAGCCGGCACTACCGGCGGATCGAGTCCGATGCAAAGGATGCTTGAGGTCTTTAAGACGCTTTTCGCAAATCTTTGCATAGACTCGTTCCGTTCAGATTAATACGGCATCCCGGATTTTGATTGAAGTGATCCTGCGTCAGTTTTGCTGGATTCTCGTCGCGCGACGTTCTGATCGTAAAGGTTGCCAGAATGGGTTGCCCTCTGCAAGTATTTTTCTTTAATTTCAATGGGTTATATGCGGATTTCGGAGAAAAAGATGACCGCTGCGCACATGTTGATCTTAAAAAAAATCGCACGTGCGCCGTCGTGCGAGGTATCCATTTGAGTGAAACAGGTGCAATTTATTTTGTCAAATTATGATCGGAGCAAGTCATGGCCTCCTCAGAACTTTCCAAGCTGTTGATTCAATCTGGTGCCTTGAAATTTGGTTCGTTTGAAACCAAGTCAGGACGTCAGAGTCCATTCTTTCTGAACTTTGGTGACATTTGTGACGGCAATTCGATGGACCGCCTTGCGGATCTTTATGCGGCATCGATTATCCAAAAAATGGATTCTCTTCCGGACGTTATTTTTGGACCGGCATATAAGGGGATTCCCCTGGCTGTTGCCATTGCTTCAGCGTTGAGCCGTAAATCTGGAGCACCGGTTTCCTTTGCCTTTGACCGCAAAGAAGCCAAAGACCATGGCGAGGGTGGTAAAATCGTTGGACGGCAAATTGCTCCGCACCATCGAGTTGTGATTGTTGATGATGTTTTGACCTCAGGAATCAGCGTCAGGCATTCACTGGATTGTGTCCGGCGAACCGGATGCAAGGTTCTTGGTATTATGATCGGCGTCGATCGTTGTGAGTTGCCAGCTAATGGACAAGCAGGGAAAACGGCAGCCGAATCCATAAGTAACGATTCAGGTATAGAAGTCCATTCCTTGGTGACGATCGGCGACGTGATCGCGGATTTAAATTCAGATGAACATTTGAAGTCCGCTGCCGGATTGACCCCCAAGATCCTCGAAAGTGTGGCTGAATACCGGCGCAAGTTTGCTCGCTAAAAATGTAACTTGTGGTTTTTCCACTCACCGTTGTCGATAAATTCGACAGTCAAGCCGTGGGTATATCCGCCTTCGGCTCTTCTAATTCCTTTGATTTCAGGGCTTTGTACCGAAATCCAGCGAAGTCTGCCGTGGCACGTTTCTTGGATAAAGTGTCTTATCCAGGAGGATCAAACCATGCGTCGCCATCTGTCCTTGTCCATTGTGACTCTAACCATTGTTGCTTCTTCCGTCGGATGCAATATGGCTCGTTACAACGCGACCAATGCAAACCTGGCCAGCGGCGCTCCAAATGTTTTGGAATTTGAGTGGTCTTGCTCCACAAACCAGCACCACTATGTGAATTTTGGAAATAAATTCGAGGCTGCTGTTGCCGAATACACCCGAAGCAATTCATCTTCTGAAAATCAATCGAATGATTCAAGTCCGTCGAGCTCCGTGACAGGAGATGATTATCGCGGTGAATTGGCCTCGTCATTTCGGGGTATTTCATTAGCCACACCTTGGATTGGTCCGTTGGGGCCAATTTTCACCCAGTTATCACTGCCACACGGAATCAAGGTGGAATCGGATTGTGCCGTTCAATCATCGAATGAGACGGCATATGACGCGTGTGTTGAGGCCGTCCGGCATTTCGAAACGTTGAAGGCGGTCGCCAGAATTTGGGATTCAAATGCGAATGGCAAGAAATGTTATGAGGGGGCTGGCTACCAGAAAACGGACGTCGTGGAATTCGCATACTGCGATAACGAATGTGCATTCAATGACCGGTCTTGCACCCGATGCGAAGTGCCATCATCGGACAATACGTCCAGGGCTTTTGTATGTAAAAGCCGTCGCAGTGCGATGGAGGCCGTCGGTACATTTTGTCGGTTGAAAAATGGAATGTGTTCGCCATTTAATCCAGAAAAAATGTGCGAGACAAAGAGCGGACGTGAATTTTCACCCATTGGACTTCCCGCAATCGATGGCCGCACAGAACACAAAGGGATATTTGAGCTGTCGGCTTTCCTTGGCGCATCAGAATCGGTGCAAGTCAAGGCGGGCGTTGTTGCGGGTCAGAAGGTTGCGGCGAGGGGCACATTGCGTGGCAAAATCGGTTACGCGGCTGCGACCTTGGGGAGTGACGTTTTTACCAGTAATAGGATTACGACTCCTGGAACAAGGGTGTCCTGCTTTCTGATTATCAACCAGATTGCCGATGTTTCGTATCAGGCGGAGGTTGGAGTTGGTGGTGATTTTGTGCTGGCAAAGGGAGAGGCCCTGATTGAAGCCGGTGGCGGTTTTAATTTGAACAAGGAATTTTCAAAAACCAGTGCCACTTGGTCCGCTGGAGGTCAGACGGAAGAAATGATCATGACCCAGTGCGGTCAGAATTATGCAAAGCGCTGGATCGCAAACGAACTCACCAGGCACTTGGATGATTCTCCGGAACTAAAAATAATTCAGAAGGCAGTGCAGCGGGTACTTTTGGACTCCGGTTTGGGCAAGGAGTTTGGCTTGCAAGATACAGCTGCAGTGTTCTGCCGTTATCCGGAGTACGATGCAGAAAATTATTATCGGACCGCAGGCGTCCAATTGCATGTGGCTGATGAGATCAAGGTCCAGTGGGGGCACATGCGTCACATTGGTTTCGATGGCCTCTGGCCTGACGCGTGGTCCGAAAAACTCACGATCAACGAAGAGTCACTGAGACCCTTTGTCCGGGAGTTAAAGAACGGGACGCTCAGGAACGAAGGTCTTGGCAGGTTTTTCAATGAAGTGGTCGTCCCGGCTTCCCAGTCGGCGCAGGATGTCCGGTGGAAGATGGGTCATTGCATAGTGAAGTGACCCCTGCCGGTGCCGTTGTTTACATCGAGCGCCGGTACTTTCCGCCCACCCGGTAAAGGGTATCGGTAATTTCTCCGAGACTCGCATGCCTGACCGTCTGCATTAAAGCCGCGAAAGCGTTGCCCCCGCCAATCACCGTATCGGTGAGCATTTTCAAAGCAGCGTCGCGTTTTGCATGGTTTGACTTATGGAAGTCATTAAGTCGCGTCAATTGCTTGTCTTTTTCTTCGTATGAAGCCCGTGCCATTTCAATCTCAGGGCGAACATATTCGCCGCTGATCACTTTCGGGTTCAGGAACATGTTCACGCCAACGATCTCGAGCTCGCCAGAGTGTTTCTTGCCCTCATAATAAAGGCTTTCTTCTTGAATTTTGTTGCGTTGGTACTGGGTTTCCATCGCACCCAGAACACCGCCCCGGGATGATATGCGCTCAAACTCTTGCAGGACAGCCTCTTCGACGCGGTCGGTCAGAAGTTCCAGGAAGAACGATCCCTGGTTGATGTTCTCGCAATGGTTGAGCCCAAATTCCTTGTTGATGATCAACTGAATTGCCATGGCGCGACGAACGCTTTCTTCGGTCGGTGTTGTGATCGCCTCGTCGTAAGCATTGGTGTGCAGTGAATTGCAGTTGTCATAAAGCGCCATCAGCGCCTGCAGGGTTGTTCGGATATCGTTAAAGTCGATTTCCATCGCGTGCAGCGAGCGGCCTGAAGTCTGAATGTGATACTTGAGCATCTGGCTGCGTTCACTGGCACCGTAACGGTCTCGCATGGCGATGGCCCAGATCCGCCGTGCGACACGCCCAAGAACTCCGTATTCAGGATCGATGCCGTTGCTGAAGAAGAAGGACAGGTTCGGCGCAAAATCATCAATTTTCATGCCGCGCGTCAAATAATATTCAACATAGGTAAAGCCATTGGCCAAGGTCAGTGCGATCTGGGTCACCGGATTCGCGCCAGCCTCTGCGATATGATATCCAGAAATGGAAACGCTGTAATAGTTTCTGATTTTTTTCTCGATGAAGAACTGCTGGATGTCCCCCATCATCTTGAGGGCAAATTCTGTTGAGAAAATGCAGGTGTTTTGCGCTTGGTCCTCCTTGAGGATATCCGCTTGGACCGTGCCGCGAACCATTTGTATGGTTTTCTCGATGATCCTGTTGTGGGTCTCGGGATCTGGGATCTTCCCGTGTTCGGCGACATGCCGGTCGATCTGTTGATCGATGGCCGTGTTCATATACATCGCCAGAATGATCGGCGCTGGGCCATTGATCGTCATACTGACACTGGTGTTGGGGGCGCAGAGGTCAAAACCGTTGTAGAGGACCTTCATGTCTTCAAGTGTTGCAATTGATACGCCCGATTCGCCCACCTTGCCATAGATGTCAGGACGCTTTGCCGGATCGCTGCCGTATAAAGTGACGCTATCAAAGGCAGTCGACAAACGTTTTGCATCAGCATTCTTCGACAGATAATGAAAGCGTTCGTTGGTCCTTTTCGGTCCGCCTTCGCCGGCAAATTGCCGCTGTGGGTCCTCGCCAGTCCTGCGAAAGGGAAAAACGCCGCCGGTGAATGGAAAGCTGCCGGGGACATTTTCGCGGGTCAAAAATCGAACGACATCGGCCTTGGTGGTGAAGGCGGGCAGCGCGACCTTCGGTAAGTGTTGATGCGAAAGGGTTTCAAAGCTGGCTTGGACTTTGACGTCTTTTCCGCGAACCTGATACGTGAAGGAATCACTGGCATAGTTGCGGCGGGTGTCGTCCCAGGCGTCAAGCTGAGCCAGGATTTTTGGCGGGATTTTTTCCCATAATGCCTTGGCGCTGGCTTCCAGTTTGGCCGCTGTGATCTCTTCTTTTCCGTCCATCAATAGGGCTGCTGCGCGGTCCAATGCCTCAGCGTCGCGTGTGATCTGGACAAGGCTTTGGTTTGCGGCGTGATATTCGCGGACCGTGCGGGCAATGTCTGCGAGATAAGTCGAGCGACCTGCAGGAATTAAGCTCTCCCGGCGGGTTGATTCGATGGCAACAGGCCGTTGATCGGAGGAACGAAATTGTGTTGCTTCCGATTTTTTACCGGCTTTTTCATTGATCTTGGAGACAAGGGCTCTGTAAAGCCCGTTTGTTCCATCATCATTGAATCGACTTGCGATGGTTCCAAAAACTGGAAACTCATGGTCTGCCAAGCGTTCGCCTTTAAACCGGGAGCGGCGCAGGTTGGTCCGGACATCGCGGATTGCATCGAGCGATTGCGCACGCTCAAATTTGTTGATTGCAATGAAGTCGGCAAAGTCCAGCATGTCGATCTTTTCGAGCTGGGTCGCTGCCCCGTATTCGGCTGTCATGACATAAAGCGTCAGGTCAGAGACATCCAAAATGCCAGTGTCACCTTGGCCAATCCCGCTGGTCTCGACGATGATCAAGTCGAATGACTGGGTTTTCAAAAGGGCGATAGCATCGCGCGTGACGGTGGCGATTTCCTTGCCAGATCCGCGGGTGGCAAAGCTACGCAGGAAGATCCTCTGATCGCTCGCGGAATTGAACCGAATCCGGTCACCGAGCAAGGCGCCGCCGGTTTTTTTCTTTGATGGGTCAATGCAGATCAGGCCGATGCGTGCATCGGGATTGTCCCAAAGTAAACGCAGCAGCAATTCATCAGTCAGTGAGCTTTTGCCGGCGCCCCCCGTGCCGGTGATCCCAAGGACGGGGGGCGGCTGGTCTGCTTTTTGGTGGTCCGGTTTTTTGTGGTTGATCGGACCATTGGCTTTTAAAAGATGGCTGACCGCCTCATCATGGGAGACTTTGCCGCTTTCAAGCAGGGTCAAGGCCCGGGCGAGTTGGTTGACGGGGTTGGCATCTTGTCCGGGCCAAGAGGTGATTTCCCGGTCGGCCAATTGGAGCATGTGGCCGATAATCCCGTCCAGCCCGAGCTTGGAGCCATCTTCGGGGCTGTAGATCTTGGTGACGCCGGCAGATTCAAGTTCAGCGATTTCCTTGAGGGTGATAACCCCGCCTCCACCGCCAAAAATCTTGATGTCCCGGCCGCCACCTGCATCCAGTAACTGCCTGACGTATTTGAAGAATTCCATGTGCCCGCCCTGGTAACTGGAGAGCGCGATGGCGTGGGCATCCTCTTGGATGGCGGCTTCGGCCACTTCGGCCGCAGAGCGGTTGTGACCAAGGTGGATGACTTCAGCGCCACGGGCCTGTAACAGGCGACGCATGATATTGATGCTTGCGTCATGACCGTCGAACAAGGCGGTGGCGGTGATGAAGCGCAACTTATGCCGCGGTGTATAGGATTGCAGGGAACTTGTTTGCATTGGGCCCATCTTCGTATCATTATAGCGAGCCGTATTATTAACAAAACTTCAGGGCTTATGGCACAAAATCCCTCACTATCCTTCGATAACACAGAAATAGCCTTCCGTTCCCTGTCGGACGCCGAGCTCCTGCGGGCCTATACGCTCTTCCGGATGATCGGATTTCGGGGGCTGGTCAAGATCGGCCCACGCATTTTGACGACGGCAATGCGCTGGCATTTGCCCGTTTCGGGGATCGTCAAGCACACGGTTTTCAAGCATTTTTGTGGTGGAGAGTCGATCGAGGATTCTCGTCCAATGGTGGATCGCCTTGGACGGTTCAATGTTGGGACAATCCTGGACTATTCCGTCGAGGGTGGGCGCACTGAACGTGAGTTCGAGGCCGCAGCCAAGGAAGTGATGCGAACGGTTGACGCCGCCGGGGAGGCCGCCGCTGCGGGAAAGAATGTCCCATTTACGGTATTCAAGGTTTCTGCTTTGGGTAGCCACCGGGTTTTGGAATTCGCATCCTTGGGAGTCGCTGATGGACAGCCGGTACCTCCGCGGTTGAAGGCGGATTATGCCCGGGTTCACGAGCGCGTGCAGAAAATTTGTCAGCTTGCTTCTGAGCGCAAGGTCCGGGTTTTTATCGATGCGGAAGAAACTTGGATTCAAGGCGCCATCGACTGTATGGCGGAAGAAATGATGGCCAAGTTCAACCGGGAGGGAAAAACAATTGTTTACAACACGGTTCAGCTCTACCGGACTGGCCGGATTCAAGTGATGGACGAGCAACTTAAGCGCGCCCGTGACGGTGGCTTCAACATTGGCTTCAAGCTGGTGCGCGGAGCTTATATGGAAAAAGAACGGGCCCGTGCCATAAAGGCCGGTTTACCGTCTCCCATTCAACCCGAAAAATCGGCCACCGACGCTCAGTTCGATCGAGCCGCCGCCTGGTGCCTTGATCATCTTGATGTTGTTTCGTTTTGCGCCGGGACCCACAATGAGGCCTCTTGTCTCGCGATCGCAGATGGCATGGCCCGCAGGGGCCTTGCCCGTAATGATTTGCGGATCTGGTTTTCGCAGTTGCTCGGTATGAGCGACCACTTGTCCTTTAATCTCGCTGCCGCTGGTTTCAATGTTGCCAAGTATGTTCCTTACGGACCTGTCAGGGCGACCTTGCCCTACCTGTTTCGCCGGGCTGAGGAAAACACTTCAGTGTCAGGGCAGGCGGGGCGCGAACTTTTGTTATTGACGAAAGAAATCCGGCGCCGCGGTCTTGGCGGGCGCCGGAGTTAGGGCCTTGACGAGGCCCTGTCTTTAATTTTCGGAAACGTTCAAGATCGAACTCACCGAGCGGCCATTGAGGCTCCGGGTGTGCACGAGCATTCTTCCGCGGGTCAGCCGGCTGGCATCGAGTTCAACATCTAAACTGAACGGGATCTCGATATCGGCGCAATTGCCTTTGCGCATTGCCATTACCGGGAGGATCTCAACCGTGTCCGGAAAATATTTTGTATCGACATGTTCAATGTACATGCAGCTGTTGGTGAAGCGGCCGCGCAGAGTGGCACTATGCTGATCCGTGGCCGTTTCTTTTTGATCAAGGATCAGGTCTTCTACCGGAGCATACAGGAAATCATCGGGATACTTGGACTGTGCCTTCTTAACCGATAAGGACCCGATTTGGTGCCCATCGCCATTTTGGATTCTGTAATTTCCACCTGGCAACATTCCAAGCTCGACTTCCTGGGTGTATGGAACGAGTGCTTCGATGCACGGGACGTTGAAATAATTAGCCCGGGCCTGAATGCTGATGGTTTTATGTTCGTCGTTGACGTGGACTTCTGGCTGAGTGAGCCGATAGCATCCGTCTGGGAGATAGCCATCCAAAATAACGACTGAGCTGTCGTTGCTGTCGAGGCTCTTGGGGGTGAAAATCCTGGTGACCTTGATGTTTCTGACTTCGTCCGGGTCGGAGGAGGTCGTTGCGAGGACGATTGGGTTAAAAGCAAGGCCCGAGAACGCAAATGCTCCGGCGGCCAGGACAGACATGATGCTTGTGTTTCTCATATTGGCTCCTTGATTAAATTCTTCCCACTATCACGACACAGTTAGCTTCCCGCTTGTCAGGTGAGAGACCGATTAGAATCGTTGGTCCGATTGTTAATGTGATTTCTCGTGGAGACCCCGGCGATTTCTGAACCCGATGGCTGCGTTCAGAAATTGGCGTGGCCCCATGCGCATCCGGACCATGACGGCAGGAGCAAAAAGCGCACCAACGATCGATGCGTGAGCAAGGATGGAAAGAATTGCAGAGGTTTTTTTACCAACCACATGGCTGATATTAAGATTCAATTCCTGCTGAATCAAAACAGCACAGATTGTCGCAAATACTAGAAGTCCAATCGAACGGAAGGCTTCCGGCCAGTTGACCGAGACTTTATCGCGGGCCATTCCTGCCAAGAGCAGGATGGCATTTCCTGTGAGGGTTGCAGAGGTCGTCAAGGCCAGGCCTCGATGACCGAATTTTGTCACCAGAAGTGCGTTGGCAAAATAGTTCACTCCGATGGATGCAATCCCAACCCACATGGCATAGCGCGTCCTCTCGGTCGCATAATAATAAGAATTCAATACTTTCAGTAAACCGTAACTCACCAAACCAAAGCTATAGGCCTGCAGTGCAATCGCTGTCGCTGCTGTGTCTCTTGCAGTAAATCTTCCAGCCTCATAGAAAAGCGTGATGACGTCAGAAGCGGCCACATAAAGAAATGCAAACGAAGGGACAAGAAGCCAGGTCACGAGCTCAAGGGCATTTGTAATTTCCATCGAAGTCGTTGCGTCGACCTTGCGCCCGGCGCGCGCGATGGCTCGCGTCAGTGCGGGGAGCACGGCGGCGCTGATTGCGACCCCAAACATCCCGATGGGAAGTTGTAAAAATCGAAAGGCAAAATTTAGCCAAGTCACAGCCCCTGGCTCTAGCGATGTCGCAAAGTTCGTATTTACAATCACGTTGACCTGTCCGGCGCTTGCCGCGATCACCATGGGCATCATCATGACAGCGATCTTCCGAATTTCAGGCGTCCACGGAATCATGCCCTGGCGCTGACTCGCATTGGCGCGTGCTGCTTTTGCAGAAACCTGCTCTCCCTTCAGTCCGAGGGACGCAAACCACATCTGCAGGCCTGCGCCGACGAGGACCCCAATGCTGAGTCCAGTGATTCCAGCGTCGCCCAGCCATGCGGCTAGTTCAGGGCTTACCGCCGCGGCCAGCAAAGGCGTGAGCAGCAGGGCTCCTAGAATGTTCGCAAGGTTAAAAGCGGCTGGCGAAACCGCTGAAAGAAAGAAGTGTCCCTTTTTATGCAGGGCACCAGTGATGATTGAAGTCAGCGAAAAAATGGCGATGGTTGGAAAGAGGATCTGGGTCTGACGAACTGCTATGGAATTAAACAGTAGGCTGTCGGGAGCAGATCCCCGACGACTCATGAGCGCAACCAGCCAAGGCGCACAGGCGATGCCTGCGACAACAATTGCAAGGCCAAACCACATGACGATTTTCAGGGCATCCTGCAGAACTCTGCGGGCAGCGGCCTCGTCACGTTCTGCTGTCGCCGTGTACACCTGTGTGAACGAGCTGCCAAGGGCGCCTTCAGCAATCAGTTCGCGCAACAGGTTTGGGATCCGGTAGGCGACGACAAACGCGTCCATGGCGGTGCCGGCGCCAAAAACAGCCCCGACAACTGATTCCCGCAGGACACCTGACACACGGCTTAAGATCGTACCCGCGGTGAAGAGCGCGCTTGAGCGAGCAGTGGAGTTTGCGCGCGATGACTTCGGCGTAAATGGCGTTTTAGTGAGTGACATGAAATATCCTTTGTCTGGATTGTCCCTGTTTGCGAATGTTGCTGGCAAGAAGATTGCGTACGCTTGTGTGAATGGGCTCGTTTCAGGTAAGTTTCGGGAGCACCATCAGGCAGCAAATTATTTTCCTTTTCAGGGGTGGAATTGTCCGTGCTTAATCTCCAGAAGCGTTGGCCTGTCATCCCCTTCTCTTTGTCTCTGTCCTTGGTTGCTGTTGTGTTGTTGACCGCCTTGGGTCCTGCGGCCCGGTTTCCCGGTGAGCCAGGCAGTGACCCATGGATGAGGCGCCCCAATGATCCAGAATATGCGAACACATGGCAGTATTTTTCGCACATCCCCTACGATCAGATCACTCAGGTTCCTGAAGAGCAAGCTCGCCTTGGGTCCGGCATGCATGTCGACCGTGCATGGCAGATTCATACTGGAACGCCGGCGACCAAAATTGCAGTGCTTGATTCAGGGATACTCTGGGACTCAGCGGACCTGCGCGAGCGTTACGCGCTCAATGTGGGAGAATTGCCACTTCCGTCGGGGGCGAACAACCACGATGCCAATGGAGACGGCCGCATTTCGCCTCTGGACTGGATCGCCGACCCAAGGTTGGCGGTGCTGGCGCGCAAAGGTTATTTGACGCCAGAGGACTTGATGAACACGTTCTCCGACGGAATTGACTCCGATGGGAATGGATTCGTTGATGACATTTCCGGTTGGGATTTTCTTGAGAATGACAAAAATCCAGCAGATCGGACGGAATTCGGTCACGGAACCATGGAAGGCAACATGTCTGCTGGTGCGGTGAACAACGGCATCGAGTCAGCGGGTGTTTGTGGCAATTGTTCCGTAGCATTTCTCAGGGTCAACGATAGTTTCATGGCCGACAGCAACAACATAGCCGCTGCTGTACGATATGCCGTGGATAATGGCTTTTCTGTGGTGCAGGCTGCGCTCGGGCCGTTCAACCTGACACCAGCCCTTCACGCGGCAGTTGAATATGCATGGCAAAACGATGTTGTCGTGGTGGCCACGGCGGGTGATGAAAACAGCTTTCACAGCAATCAGCCCGCGGTGCTCGATCAAGTCCTCTATGTCAATGCATTGCGTTACGACGACAAAACACCCCAGGAATCCTCCAGCTATCTGGCGTTCAACAATTGCAGCAACTTTGGTGCCCGCCTTGATGTCAGTGCTGCTGGTAAGTCCTGCTCGTCGGAGGCAACGGCCCGTTTGGCGGGAATTGTTGCCTTGGCCAAATCTTTCGCCAGTCAAACAGGGCGGCATTATTCAGCAGCAGAAATCATCGCCACAGTGCGGCATACCGCCGATGATATCAATCTTGGTGATGCCGGTCCTTCGTCTGGGCGCATGCCATCAGCAAAGGGTTGGGATTCGACCACGGGCAATGGCCGAGTGAATGCGACAACATTGCTGCAGGCGATTCAGCGCGATGAAGTATTTCCTGGGGGACGAATTGTTTCTCCTGGATGGTTTGATGTCATTCAAGGGCGGGATGCTGATCACTCTGAAATTCCTGTGAAGGTATCCGTACCTCTTCCACGAACCGGGCGCCTTCAGTTGCGCCTCAGCATCCAAAAAGGTGTGGAAGAGGAAGGGGCTGAGTTAGTTGAAGTGGCTGCAACGCCGATCCTTACCGGTAATTTTGACGATCAATTGGCGGTGATCGACTTTAATTTTTTGTCCCGACTCAAGGCTTCGCCGTTTGAAAATAGCCGCTACCGCGATGCATGGACAATGATTCTCGATGTGGACGATTTATCGGGCAGGATCAGTCGCGTGCGCCGGACGATATTTCGCCTCGACCAATCTGGGTCGTCCGTACAAATTTTCCGCTCTCCGAATTCAAACCATTCATCAGTAGAAAGTGCGCCACTATTTTACGATATCGATGGCGACGGACGGGATGAACTGGCTTTTGCCGATGGAGGCGGACTTGTTCATCTGCTGGATTCAAATGATGGAACGGTACCTTCCTCCACAGGCGACATTTCGGGCGAACGGCCAGGGTTTCCTGTGGCTATGCCACTTTCACGGTTGGCACCGGCCTGGCCGGGTGGGATTTTTTCAGCCCTTGCTGCTGGAGAAATCGAAGCCGGAAAACCAGTTCTGGTGGCGGTCTCCATTGAAGGCCACGTGGCGGCGATCGATCGCAACGGGAAGTTTCTTCCAGGTTTCCCGGCCAGTCTTCCGCTGGCAGATTTTTCAGGTGTAAACCGTGGGGCAGACCCTTCCTTTGGTGTTCTGGCTGCGCCGGTTCTTGCGGATATCGATCGCGATGGTCGCGCTGAGATTGTCGTGGTGGGTTTGGATGGTTTTGTTTACGTGTTTCGTTTTGATGGTTCAATGCAGCCGGGGTTTCCAGTACCGGTAACGTACCAGGGAGCATTGGCGAAGATTGTTTCGTCGCCGGCGCTATACGATATCAACGGCGATGGTGCTCTTGATATCATCTTCGGAACTGCGCATTACAGCCAGACGGCAGGTTTTTTATTTGCTGTAAGTGGACGCGGACTTTTGGACAGCAATGTCATCTTGCCTGGGTTTCCTACTATGATTCCTGTGCTCCGCAATAATATCCTACCCTTGATCGGCACCGGAATTGCGACGGCTCCAGCCATTGGTGATGTTGATGGTGACGGGGTCGTTGACATCGTTTCCCATGGGTTTGCTGGAAAAGCATACCTGCTAGGTCTCGATGGAAAATTAAAAAGGTCCATGTTCATGACGCCATCTCCGTCAAGCCCGGCCGTAAATGAAGAAGAGATGGTCGTTGGCTTTGGTCAGCCTGCGATTGCGGATCTAGATGGCGATGGGACAGGCGATATCTTTGCACCTGGTGTGGGCCGAAGGATCCTCATGAATCTGTTGATGGGGGGGCGCCGCATTCCCTACCATTATTTGGTCGGAAGCTGGTCCGGGCTAACAGGCATCATGAATCCGTCATTCCCGAAATTTTTGACAGACACTCCCATTATGGGCTCTCCTATATTTGCCGACGTGACGGGGGATGGGCGTGCGGAGGTTATTGCTGCTGATGCTGGATTCGAACTCCATGGTTTTGACGTTTCAGTTCATCCTGGTGCTGCAGGCAATGGTCTAATCCAGCCGGAGGCAGCCGGATTCCCCAAGCGGACTGGCGGCTGGATGTTGGGCAGCCCCGCGGCCGGGGACTTTGATGGTGATGGCCGGGTGGATATCGCTGGAGCAACCAGAGAAGGTTTTGTTTTCATCTGGCCGACGCCAGGAAAAATATCGAATGTTGGGCGCCATGGCTATCATTACAAGGGCAATATTCAGAGAACCGGAGTCTGGTTGCCAGAGCATTCAAGGGGCACAAGGTGAACAGTAAATTTTTTGGAATAGTAATCTTTGCTTTGAGTTTTGCCTCTGTTGCGATTGCCCAAAACACGCAAAATGCACTGAAGCTAGATTTGACTCAAGATGGCCTCGATGCGGTTGCTCGTGAAATCCAGTCTCGTTTTATGCACGATATTGACTCGCGTGAAATTAATAACATCCACAGGATCCTTCCTGATGGCTGGATTTTGGATACGCAAGGGCTGCAGTACTCGGTTGATTTTAAAAAACTGAATCTAAAGGCAACCAAAGAAGGTGTTCGCGTTGAATTTGCGGTTGATGGTGTCACACTGCATGCCGATTCAATCAAATTGTCGAAGCCGTGGTTGTGGTGGAACTTGAAATCCAATTGCACAGGCGTCGACGTGAATGTTTCAGGGCCCACGGAACTGGCGTTGTCAGTTTTGTTGATGCCGGTTGTGACTGAGGCAGGCAATTTGGACGCCGACCTGCTTGGATTGGAGTTTTCGATTGATCCTGAAGGCTACGTCGTTCGCGGTCCCACAGAATGCTCTGGGGTTTTGGGCTTTGGTGGTTACATGCGCGATGCCGTTGCCGGAGTTCTTGCAGGAGCCAGGGAACAGGTCGCTGATATTGTCAGGCAACAGGTTCTTGAGCTTCTGCCGGAGGCCGTCGCTGAAATTGATGGCATGTTGCATCAATCCTTTGAGTTGCATGTGGGTTACCCTGGTGTTCCATTTTCAGAGGATTTGTTGCTTGCTGGTGCACCTTCTGGGATCGAAGTTCAGGATGGCCGTCTTGTTTTTCTCATGAGTTCCGAGGTGTCAGCGGTCTTGAAAGAAAATTTGCTTGATGCGAGGCAAAAGGAGCGGAAGGGGAGACCCATTCCCCCTGGAATCGCCTTTGGTTCTGTGGGGCTGAATAAAAAAGTTATAAATGACGCTTTAGAAGCATTGCATCCAATGGCGCAAAGGGATTTTGAGCTGAAACCGGATATGATTCCACAGCTTGGTCAGTACCTTGATACTGATACGTTGGCCTCGATTTGGCCCGACTTGAATGAACTGGAATTGGATACGTCGGATGTCCGGGCATTTATCAGCTGTCCCGGTCTTCCCTCCGTCGAAACTTTAATAGTTGACGCTGCTGAAGGGTCAGCTCGTGCCGTGAAATTTGCGGTTCAGATTCCTGACGCCAGATTGTCAATTATGGTTAAGTCCAATGGATCTTGGATGGACTACGCAAATATCAATGTGCGCTTGTCTGTCCCATTGGCCATCGACATGAAAGACGGGGAAATGGAAGTGCAGCTGAATGATGTTGCCGTGGTGAGTATCGGTGGTGGGTGGGCCTCAGGCTATAAGCCTTCAGTAGATATATTTGAGTCCGACCTCGCCCAAGTCATAGTGAAGAGTGTTTTCGACATGGTTTTCCTGCAAGGTCCGTTTTTGCGGCTGCTAGTTCCGGTCTACGATTTCGGCGGTGGGCGAATGGGGTTTTCCAATCCACAAACCGATGCCCCGTATTTTTCGGTAGATCTTGTCTCAGCGAAACGCTGAGTTTTATTTCAGGGCCGCAGCGTTTGCTCGCGCCTTTGCGGCCTCTTCGCGAATCTGCGCTGGGGTTTTGTCGCGGCTGAACAGGTTGTTTTCCTGATCAGGGTCGATTTCCTTTTCTTTTGCTACTTTATCCATGGCATCGGCGGCTGCAAGCAATGCGGAGCGACGGATTGAAGGAAACTCAGGGAAATCCTTGTCCACCTGGAGAAAACGGAAGGCGCAAGAATGATAGATTTTTTTACGGCAATAAAAGTTGCTGATGAAAACAGCGTGTTCTGCGAGTCGCTTGCGCCCAGTTAGGATTAGATTCCGGGCATCGCTGGCAAATTTGCTCTCTGGATGTGCCGCCAAGAGTTTGTGCCATTCATCGATCGCCTTGGCGGTAAACTCTTGTTCACGGTTGACCTCCTCCGGTGCATCCTTCCAGTAAGCCTCCCCCACCCTGAACATCGCAAAATCATTTTGTGGATGCTTCGGGTGGAGTTTGACGAACTGTTCGTAAGAAACAACAGCTTCGGTATAGCGACCCAGTTGAAATTGCGCATTGGCAATGAGAAGCTCGGCTTCGGTGGCATACTGGCTGTAAGGGAATCGGGATTTGAATTCCCCGAGCTTGGAAATTGCAATTTCGAAGCTCTCGTCATCGTAAGGTTCCTTCGCGTGTGCAAAAGAAGCTTTGGGGTCATTTGGATCCAGTTCCTTTTCCGTGCAGCCAGGAAGGCTCAATAGGATGGCGAACACCATCCCGCAAAGTATGGGAATCATGGTCGATTTTGATTTATTTCTCATCTGTTCCAGGGCGCTGGAGAACATCCTGAAATCCTTGCAAAGTAGGTTTGACTTCGTTCTACATACCAAAGCGGGGATGCCGATACTACAAAGAGATGAGTGATATGGGACCAAAAACGCAAAAGCCTCTTCCGGGGGAGCCGTCGAGCCGCAACTTCAGTGCGGTTAGGCGGACCTTGTTGTGGGCTTTTGCTGTCTCGATGCTCCTGCACTTGATGACGGTATGGCGTATTGGCGTATGGGGGGGCGAGGCACGTCGTAACCGTGACGTGGTCAAACCGCTTACCCTTCGCATCAAACCACTTCCTGACCAAAAGCCGGCGCAGCATGACAAATCTATTGTAGAAACCAAGCAGGCTCCAACAGCTCCCCCCGTAGATCAGGCTCGTATGGGGGCACAAGATCACAGAACCCTGCGCGAAACCCGGATGGAAAATCGCCCCGGCAAAAATGGCGACGGCACTGCCGCGAAGGCGCAAATCCAAAGGGACGAGCAAGTTCAAAGGTCAATCCAAAAGCGATCGGCAAAGGAGGCGAGGCGTGAGGTTGAGATAGCCGTTGATCCCCACGGTCAGGTTCGGGTGCTCCGCAAGGGTAAGGCTCGCAACGCCTACGAGGCGCTATTACAAGACCAGGTCGCCCAAAAGGAAAAGTTCGTTAAAGCTGGCCGGACCGAATATCTGGATGACAAGATTTCGCAAGGTGACCGGGTTGATTTGAATACAACTAATTATAAGTACCTATCCTATTTTATCGGCCTTAGAAAATCGATTGAACTGACCTGGGTCTACCCGTCGTCGGCTGTGCGGCAAGGGTTGCAGGGAGAAGTCCGTTTGGAGTTCAAGATTGAAAAGGATGGGCGGATGACGCAGATACGGGTTTTGAATTCGTCAGGATACGAGATTCTCGATCGGGCGATTCTGGAGGCCATCAAGCTTGCAGCGCCATTTGCTCCCCTGCCAAAGTCGATGGCCAAGGATTCCCTGGTGATTACGGCTACATTTCGCTACGTCCTCTACGCATACAATACCCTGTAACCCTTTCTACAAAAGGCTTCCGGGTTCCGGAGGCCGCTTTAGTCTGGTCATGGCACCCGGTTCACGCTAAGATCACCTTTACAGCTTTTTTTAAAACTCCTGTATGCATCCCGGGGGATTCAACTTGCGTTTGTTGATCACCATCGTCGCTCCCTTGATGCTTCTGGCGGGATGCTTGCACCAGCCAATTTTTCCCGGCTCCTCCACTTCAGATCACGTGCACCCGAAACTGACGGAGATCGTTCCAGAGCGGCTGGTTGGCAGCGAAGTCGAGGCCAAATTTGAGGCGGAAGACGCAGCCGAGGCTGGCCTTGAAGGTGAAGGTGAAGATGAAATCGAGCTCACCGAAGAGATTCTCGAGGAAGGCCTCTGTAAGGATGACATTTACGCGACTTGGTTGAAAAACCAATATTATGCCAGCCACGCTGCTCCCCAGGGACAATCTGGAATCGAATTTGACCGCAACACCAATCCTGGTGGGAAGCGCAACCGCCATCTTTACTCCCGAGGATCCCGCTCTAGCCGATCTCGGCGTGGCGCGGCCGAGTCTCGTGAAATGGCTGCCCTTCATTATGCCGCAAACCGGTTTGTCGGAGAAATCACCGACTATTATGGCGGAATCCCGCTGGTAGCCCATCCCAGAGTGGAGTTTTGGATCCGTTATTTCAAGACTCAGGGCCGGGCATCCTTTCTAAAATGGCTGGTGCGCGGTGAGTCGGTGCATCAGGTCGTGGCACCGCTATTGCGAGAGCAAGGCCTTCCCGAGGAACTGTATTTTTTAGCGATGGTTGAATCCGGCTTTTCAAACGCGGCTTACAGCCGTGCCAAGGCTACAGGGACCTGGCAGTTTATGTCTGGAACTGCAAAATTGTACGGCCTCAGGATTGATTACTGGGTCGACGAACGGCGTGATCCGGTTAAGTCCACAGTTGCAGCGGCACAATTTTTGCGCGACTTGTACGAAGATTTTGGCGATTGGCACCTTGCCATGGCGGCCTACAATGCGGGCCCAGGTAAAATTCGAAAGGCCATGCGGCAGACTGGCCGGAAGTCTTTTTGGGATATCGCCGATAGCAATGCGATCCGTCCAGAGACCAAGCACTACGTGCCAAAGGTGCTCGCCGCCCTCGCCCTGGCCAGCAACCCTAAACTTCACGGGTTCGAAGTCAAATTAGATCCAGCAAACGATCTTCCGGTAACGAGCGCATTGGCAAAGGATCCTGTAAGGCTCAGTGAAGTCGCTGCGAAGTTGAATATTCCGATCCGCTCTCTGCGCAGTTGGAACCCGGAACTGATCCACGAGATCACGCCGCCACGTCGCCCAAGAAGTAATCCCGAGGGCTACCGGTTGAGGATGCCCGAGCCCCTAGCCACGAAGTTCGGCCTGATAGAACGAACGCTCGCTGCTGTCGAGGTCAAGGACATTCACATGCACAAGATCAAGCCGGGTGAAACATTAGCCCGGATTGCGTCAATCTATAAAGTTCGTGTGAACCAGATCCTTTCTCTTAATCCGGCCCTGCGCCCAACAAGGCTTCGCACTGGCGTTGAAATTGCTGTCCCTGTTCCCAGTGTCGTCGCCAGGGCGCAAGCACGGCGATCCTGAAATCCCATCGGTTGGAGGGTTTCCAGTGGACCACAAGCGAGAGCCCTTCATTCAACAGAGAATTTTCTGCCCCGGTCCCACGCCGGTGCCGCTCGATGCGAAATTGGCTCCTCTCAATTCCGAGATTTATCACCGAACTGACGATTTTTACGCACTGCATTTGAAGTGCAGTGAAATGCTGCGTCCGATTTTCGGTTGCGAACGGATTCCAGTCATTCTTTCTTGCTCAGGTACTGGCGGCCTGGAGGCTGCTCTGTTGAATTTGACAGCACCTGGCGATGAAGTGATTGTCGTTAACGGGGGAAAATTTGGCGAGCGTTGGGAAGATTTGGCAATCCGCTATGGCTGCGACACGAAAGTGGTCAGAGTGGCATCCGGTAAAGGGGCTCGCGCTGAGGATCTGCGGAAGGTTCTGATAGGCTGCCGCGCCCCCAAGGCTTTTTTTGTCCAGGCCAATGAGACTTCAACAGGTGTGCGCCATCCGTTGGCCGAGTTGGTGGCAGAACTAAAAAAAACGTTTCCGGATTGCCTCGTCGTTGTCGATGCGATTTCATCCCTTGGGGCCCATCCCCTCAATATGAAGGCGGATGGATTTGACTGTGTCATATCGGCCAGTCAAAAAGGCTTTGGTTTGAATCCTGGTCTGGCCTTTGTTGCCCTTTCGGAGCGCGGCTGGAATCAATTATCGGAGCGCCCCCGTTACTACTTTGACCTGGCTAAGGAACTCAAGGGGCAGAGCAAGGGGCGATCGGCTTGGACACCCGCAATTGGCCTTATCCAAAGTCTGGCAGTTGTTTTGGACAAGATCCATGGCGTCGGTATTGATGTCATGGTCCGGAACCACGAGCATCTTGCCAGTGCTGTCCGGGCTTCGCTTCCGGCAATGGGCCTTGAGCTTTTTGCAAAGGTTCACCCCTCCAATGCTTTGACGGCCATCGTGGTTCCCGAGGGGATTGATGGAACAGCCTTGCAGGCATTGCTTCGTGATCGCTACGGGGTGACCGTGCCGGGTGGTCAGGACGAGCTCAAGGGCAAAATATTGCGTCTTTCAAACCTCGGATTTGTCAGTAGATTTGATCTTGTTCATGCTTTGTCCGCGATGGAATTTGCATTGCGGGATATGGGTTACGGTCCGTGTTCAGGTTCCAATCTAGGTTCCGGGGTCAAGGCCTTCATGCAGGCCATCGAGTCGTGAATCCGCGCCACGCCATGCACTTGTCTTAACGAGGACGTGCTGCTAGTCTGCGCTTTCGAAACAGTACCTTCGAGAGGATGTCCATGAAGATTGTCGTACTGCTGAAGCAAACGCCTGACACTGAAACAAAAATCAAAATTGATGCATCGGGTTCTGCGATTGAACATGCGGATACCAAGTACATCATCAACCCATACGATGAGTTCGCAATCGAGGAGGCCCTTCAGACCAAGGAAAAGGCTGGCGGAACTCCCGAGGTCGTTATCATGAGCTTTGGGGACGACAAGGCCCGCGAACTCATCATCAAGGGACTAGCGATGGGTGGGGACCGCGGGGTTCTTATCTCCAACGCCGGACTTGAATCCGCAGATTCACTGACGGTTGCCAAGGTGCTGGCTGCGGCCATAAAGACTGAGGGCGCGTCTTTGGTTCTATGTGGGCGTCAGGCGATTGATGACGACAATATGCACGTAGGAACCATGACAGCTGAGTTGTTGGGCTGGCCTCATGTCAACGTGGTGACCAAGTTGACTTTGACTGGCGAGAAGGCCCATGTGGAGCGTGAGGTTGAGGGGGGCAAGGTCGAAGTATATGACGTGAACTTGCCTGCAGTGATTGGGGCCCACAAATCATTGAACACACCCCGCTATGCCTCGTTGCCAGGAATCATGAAGGCCAAGAAAAAACCTTTTGATGCCAAAACCCCTGGGGATTTCGGAATTAATGCTGCAGACATCAAATCCAAGATCAAAGTTGTAGTGAAAAGCTACGAATATCCGCCAGCAAAGCCAGCAGGTAGATTATTCCAGGGTGAAGAATTGGAAGTGATGGCCGACAAGGTTGTTCAATTGTTGCGTCAAGAGGCGAAGGTTCTCTGATTGTGCGGCGCGATCGCGTTTTTTGATTTTAATTTCAAATCTTTTGATTTTGAATTTTACGGAGAATCACGGACATGAAAGTCCTCATTTTTGTCGAACAACGTGATGGGAAAATAAAGTCATCTGCATTCGAAGCGCTCACGGTTGGTGCTCGACTTGCAGGTTCCCCTGGCGATGCAGCTGCGGTCCTCGTTGGTGCCGATACGGCATCCTTGACCGGCCAGCTTGCTGGCTATGGCGTTGATAAGGTTTACACAATTTCTGGGCCTGATTTTGCGCTTTATAACGCGATGGGTTGGGCTGCAGGAGTTGAGGCAGCTATCAAGGACTTCGCTCCGCAAGTTTTGGTGGGTGTAGCTTCTCCCATGGGCAGGGACTTTTTCCCACGCCTTGCGGCTCGCATGGATGCAGCACTTTTAACCGACGTCATAGCCGTAGACTGGAAAGACGGCGCCCTTCATGGGACAAAACCGATGTATGCCGGCAAGTGTCGCGCGCACCTCGTATCGCAAAACTGTAATCTGCACATGGTCACGATTCGTCCCAATGTGATGCCAGCACAAAAAACCGGTTCAGGATCTGCTTCAGCGACCACCCTGCAAGTAGCCTCGCCTTCTGCCCAGTCAAAAACAGTCGAAATCCGTAAGGGCAAGAGCGAGAAGGCTGATTTGACAGAGGCTTCCCTGATCATCTCAGGCGGCCGTGCCATGGCCAATGCCGAAAATTTCAAGATCCTTCATGAATGTGCGGATGTCATTGGAGCAACTGTTGGGGCTTCCCGCGCAGCGGTTGATTCTGGATACGCGACTCATGACATGCAGGTGGGCCAGACCGGCAAAACGGTGAATCCAAATCTCTATATCGCCTGCGGGATTAGTGGTTCAATCCAGCACATGGCCGGCATGCGTACTTCGAAGGTCATTGTTGCAGTTAATACCGACAAAGACGCACCGATTTTCACGATCGCAAATTACGGCATTGTCGGTGATTTATTTCAGGTAGTGCCGCTGCTGACCAAAAAGTTGAAAGAACTGGTCGGGCACTAGAACAATTTTTCCCATTACAAGTAACCCTCGCTGCGTGCCGAGTGGAGTAGTCCTTCACGAAACTTCGGGTGCGCGAGGGCTACCATCGCCCGGACCCGTTCTGCGACATTTTTTCCTGCCAGCTCTGCAATTCCGTATTCTGTAACGACGGTGTCAATGTCGTTGCGGGTAACGCTGACCTTCGCTCCCGGCGCCAGTGAGTGAACGATTTTTGACACCTTGCCATCTTTGGTCGTCGCACGCAGGGCGATGATTCCTCTGCCGGCTTGGGATCTCTGGGCGCCAGAGTGGGTGTCGGTTGCTCCCCCAACCCCACTGATGGGACGATGGCCGACCGACTCTGAGCAGACTTGGCCGGTGAGGTCGACCTCAATCGCGGAATTAATAGATGTCATCCGGTAATTTCGGGCAATCCTGACGGGGTCGTTGATGATTGAGGTTGGATGCAATTCGATGGCGGGGTTGCGGTCGACAAAGCGATACAACCGTTCACTTCCATAGACAAACCCTCCGACGATCTTGCCCTGCCACATGGTTTTGCGGCTCCCATTGATCGCCCCAGCCTCATAGAGCAGCATGATCGCATCGTTAATCATCTCTGTATGCACGCCGAGGTCCTTGCGCCCGACAAGAGATCTCCCCACCGCATTGGGGATTGCACCAATGCCGAGTTGGATGGTTGCGCCGTCTGGCACAAGTTCTGCCACATACGATCCGATCTTTTCCTCTTCGGGGCCTGGTGTAGGGCAGGAAATTACAGGAAGCGCCTTGTCCTGATGAATTAGATAATCAATCTCATCGAGGTGTACCGTCGTTGCTCCGTACGTTACCGGCATCGCAGGGTTTGCTTCCAGAATGACGCACTTTGAGCGACGCAGAATTTCTGGTTCGTAGCAGGCGTTTAAACCAAGGCTGACGAATCCACGCTCATCTGGCGGGGAACAACTACCCCAGAAGACGTCGACAGGCTTGTCAACAACCGGGACCCGGGTTCGATCAATCCAGTAGGCAGCCTTTCGTGCAGCGGGTGGCATGCTCGCCGTTGTCAGGATGTGGTGAGCCCACCGGGACATATGATTTGGTACATAATGTACGTGCTTCCAATTTCCATTTTGACGCACATGTGTGCTCAGAAACATGGCTTCGATCTGGATATGCCCGTCCAGTTCCGGATCTACAAAACACGGGTACGCCTGGCTTGGATTGGCACAAAAAATCCGGGTGTCACGGATTTCCCGGGCGCGCTGTCCTAACAATTCATAAAAATGGCGCGGTTCACAAGCAGCGTGGGCCGCTACAACATTTTGACCGCTCTGGATGAGGTTGATAGCTGATTCTGGAGCGATTGTTTTGTGTCTTGCGCGATCCATGGCACATCCATTCGTTGGCAGATATCGCGACGGAACTTTACGTCGCTGCTTTCGTGTACCATAGTAAACACCAGCAAAACAGGAGGGTCGAGCATGAAGGCATCGGTGGCTAGTAGATCATTTGTGACAGCGGCTGGAATTGTGATTTTTAGTGGCAGCGTCTACGCCGCGAATCCAGACCAAACCCGCGCCAGAATGGACAAAATTTTCGGAGCATTGGTGTCGGTATTGCCGTTGAGTTTGAATGGTGCTGAATATGAAAAGCCTGCCAACCGTGAAATGGTCCTTGGCAGGCTCAAGGACCTTAGCGATGAGTCACAAAGCCTCGAATCTCATGCCACGGGAAATGACCGAACATTTGCTTTCATCGCAGGATCACTGGCCAAAGACGCTCGCGACATCCACCGGTGGTACGCTCGCGGTAGTTACGGTGAGTCTCGTTATTTGCTGCACAACCTGACAGAAAACTGCATCGCATGCCATTCTCGCCTGCCTGAGGCCAAAGTGTTTCCAGCAGCCGACGTATTTTTTAAAGACGTGAAAGTTGCCTCGCTGCCTTTGATGGAGCGCGCCCAACTGCAAATGGCCACCCGCCAATTCGATGCGGCGTTGCAAACCTATGAAGAACTGTTCAAATCATCCGGGAGCCGGACTTCGGAAATTGTCATGATGGATGGGTTCGTCGATTATCTCAAGATTTGCATCCGGGTAAAGCAGGAAGTTGCCAGACCAATTCCGATACTCGAAGGCATGCTCAAACGACCCGATTTGCCAAAGTTTGCCTCGTTGCAGTTGTCCCAATGGATTGCCTCCCTCCGCAAGCTTTCAAAGCGTCATGACAAAGCTGGTTTTGAGTTGCCATCCGCTCGAAAATTGATCTCGGATGCGCAACGGGCAAGTGAGTTTCCGATGGACCGGGGCAGACTTGTTGACTTCATCTATGCCTCGCGTTTGCTGAATTCTTATATTCAAAAGAAGGACCCTGGAGCCGCTGCCTTGGAAAAAAGGTTTTCGCCGGCAACGGTCCAAAGTCCGCGTCCCGATCTCGCAGAAGCTTATTATTTGTTGGGCGTGACAGAATCGATGATTGGACGATCATACTGGCTGTCACAAACCGAATTTTATCTTGAGACGGCAGTCCGTTCTGCACCACATTCTAAATATGCGGACAAGGCTTTTGCCTTTCTTGAAGAGCAGGTTTTGGTGGAGTTTTCAGGCTCTTCCGGAACGAACGTTCCGGAGGATATGCAAAAGACACTGGATGACCTTCGGAAACTGATGAAGCGTTGAAGTCCGCTTCATCAGGCCGGATTATAAAGTCTTCAAATCAGTTGGACGACGGCACAGAGAAAACAGTGTTGATGGAGCTGCCATTTAGGCTACGCACGTGAATCAAATTTCGCCCAACCAGGAGTTCATCGGGCAAACGGACGCTTCTGGTGAATGTCTCTTCTATTGGCTGGCAGGCAAGGCCCCTACTGTCCTTAAGGATCGGCAGGAGTTCGATGATTCGTCCCTTGTGCAGAACGCGCACATCCTCGAATTGCATGCAGTCATTGGTGAAGCGGCCGTTGATTTTTGCCTCAAACTTTCCATCGGAAGCTTTAGAAACAGAAATGGAATCAACGGGAGCGTAAAGGAAGTCGTCAGGGCCATAGGTGCCCGTACCAGCATCGAGTTCAACGTTGAGGTTTTTGAGTAGCATGCCTTTGTTGGTGGATATCTGATAGGTGCCTGAATCAAGGGCCCCTATGTGAATAATATTGGTAAACGGCACTAGCGGCACAATGCACGGTCCTGGAAACCGCCGGGCCATCTGCGCTATTTTAATGACTCGCGTCGCTTGGTCGATCTCGATTTCTGGTCGGGTCAAACGGTAGCAACTGTTTGGCAGGTAGCCGTCCAAAACAACGACAATTTCGTCGTTGGAATCGAAGCCGTTTGGGACAAACAGATCCACCACATCAACGGAAACCAGCTCAGCGAGTGCATGGCGCGGTTGGCTTGGCTTGGCTTGTGCGATACTTGAGATCAAGGTTGCACAAGCAATGAAAGATGCGATTTTGCTGTTCATTTATGGTAACTCCCGGATTTGATAACTCGGTCTTATATCGATTTATTAAAATAAATGCAATAGTTTAATAGAATTAAATAAATTTTAATAATATATTATGGTCCAGATGCCACCCCATAAAATCGATCCTTCATCGAAATCTTGTCCCCCAACCTCATCTTCCCAGATCGACAGAACACTAGGTCTCCTGTGGTTTATGTATATTGTGTCGTCGGCGGTATTCGTGGGGCTGGGGTATTGGCTCTTGCGGGTCCGCCTTTCCACCGACTATGCCCCGTCCAATGGCGGCCTCGCGATGGCTGGTTTGCTCGCGATTTTGGTTTCAGAAGGCGCTGTTTACGTTTCCAAAAGTGCTGCCAAAGCCCAAGATGCCAGAACACGTCTGACCTTGAGCCTCATTGCCCTCAGCCTTGCCGAATTCGTCGCGATCGGTGGAATTCTAGCTGGGTGGCTGCTGGGATCTCACTATCCCTTGATTCTCCTGGCAGCCGTTTCGCTGGTTCTATTTTTCCGACTTTCCATTTCTCTGCGTTGAGGGCTCTCAAAATGTGCGAGCTTTTGGGCCTCAGTCAGCCTGCTGCTCGTTGTGCTTAGTTCCGGCGCAGGCCATTCCGGATGTTTTAGCTTGATTTGGGAAGCCAGCATTTTTTTGGCTTCGCCGGGACCGTAAATGTGCACGCTGGTAACGACGCGATGCTGCGGGTTTTTTTCAATGGAGGCGATGATTCCTCGCATGAATGCAACGGATTCGTGTTCTCGCCTGCGTTCGGCTTTGATGTTGGGTTGGACTGTGAGGTGCTGGAAGGCCATGTGACCGTGCCGTCCTCCTGTGGAATTGCAGCGTCGCTCGATATCTGACGTGAACCTTTCGAGGGCTTTTTTTGGCGGATCGTCGGGAGATGCGACGCTTCGCTCCTCGATCCTCATAACGGCACTATGACGATCCAACCACACGGTGACTTGTAGTGTCGAGTTGTCCTTGGCTGTCACGAATACCCCCCCCTCTGCCAGACCATGTATCGGACCGACTGTTGGCCTCAGTCTAGCAAGGGGGGTGCCATGTTCCGCTCTCTCTCATGGAGGGCTATCCGTGCGGTTTGGGTTTGCCTCAAATTCAGTATCAATATCCTGGTCGCCTGACTCTTCCAGGCCGCTGCCGGCGCCCTCGCTGGTTGGAAGAGGGTGCTGGTCACCGGTACTACCGGTGGTTGGTTCAGCAACCTCCGGATGACGGATCACGCCGCCCTTGGAGCCCGTCCAGCCGAGGATTGCCGAAGAAGCAATGGCCAGTCCGGTGGCGGCCAGATAAGCACGACCAGCCATCGGCGATTTACGGGAGGCAAGAAAAAAAGCTGCGGCAGCAGCAAGCCCACTGACCGTTGTCACAACAACTGCTTTTTCCGCGGCTTCCTCGTGCTCTTCTATATGGGCATCGTTGACGATTGCGGCGTTTTCCAAAAAGTCAGCGGCAGGTTCTCCGGAAAAGTAGGTCGCCAAAGCAGCCAAGGATGCGACAACTGAAAGTGACAGGGCGATGCTTTGAATCTCTTTTGACTTGCGGAACAGACCGTGAATGCCAATCGCGGCTGAAGCCAGCATCAGCACGATCGGGAAATGATTGATTACGAGATGGAAGTGGGCAGCATTCATCAAAGCCTCCTGTTCTGCAAGTCATCGACAATACTACTGCGGGATGGCTTTGGAATCACTAATTGCCTTCCGGCAAATCGCCTGCGCTTCCAGATCATCCAGTTGAGGGAAATGGACATAAAATTGCCCGATCCCCATGAAGCCTTCAGGCCGGTCTAATGTGATGAGGTCGTCACATTCGGCTTCGATGCTGGCGGCGCTATCCCGTGAGCATACGGGGACGGCACACAACACACGATGGAACCCTAAACTCCTTAGTGTGCGCAGCGCGGCGATGGCCGTCGCACCAGTTGCAATCCCATCGTCAATGAGAATGGGAGTGGTCTCGGGATCATTGGTTGACAAGTGGCAATCTGCAAAAAGGATCCGTCTGCGTGCACACTCTGTTCGCTGGCGGGCTATTTCCTCATCGCGATCCTCTTTTGTTAGTCCGATGCTCGCCATGATCGAGGGATTAAGAAAGGCTGGACCATTTTCCGTAACGGCTCCAAATGCTAGCTCTGGTTGACTTGGGCAACGCAGCTTTCGGGCGACAAAAACGACCATTGGCCATCCCGTAACTCTTGCAGCGGCTGCCGCAACTGGGATGCCTCCGCGTGGAATGGAAATCAGCAGCGGCTTGGTGATGAGTAATTGTTTGAGTCGCTGGCCGAGGCGGCTTCCGGCGTCGTTCCGATCGGTGAAAATCAAGGAGTCCCCCAAAGCGAATGAAGCTACGGTGGATCACTTGCAAAAAAAAGACCCGCATCCCTCGCGGGTGCGGGTCTCTAAATGTGGAATCAGCCCGACTTAGTAGTCGTGTTGGCTCCGCGGAGCGCGGTCAAAGCCACGGCTTTCGCGCGGTGCCTGTGGGCGAGCTTCGTTCACGTTGAGCTTGCGCCCATCCATGTCAGCGCCATTGAAGCGACGAACTGCTTCGTCAGCGTCGCCATCGTTCGCCATTTCGATGAAACCGAAGCCTTTGCTGCGGCCAGTCTCGCGATCACTGATTACTTTTGCCGAGTCAACGACGCCAGCTTGCGAGAACAGCTGATGAAGATCGCCATCGGTCGTACGGTACGGGAGATTGCCTACATAAAGTTTCTTGCCCACGGTTCACCTAACAAAATACGAGGTCGTTTTTTTGGCTTTGGCATCAACGGGTAGTCGGGACCAAAACCGCCTTATCAAAAGTTAGGTTAGCAGAATTCTAATAGAATACAAACAAATTAAGCTTTCGTTGTCATCTCCGAGTCTTGCATGGTAGCGTCAACCAATGATTTCGGTAGGTTGCCCTTTTTCTGGGCAGCGATGTTTTTTTACGGATTCCCGGCAGGAGCCCTGACAGATGAACATGAGACTTGTAACCCGCGTGACACTTGGCTTTGCTGTTGCTGCTCCGCTGGCTATTGGGCCAAATATCGAAGCCCAAGCGGCAGAGGATTTCATCAAAATCGGGGAGGTGGGATCGACCACCGGTTCTGAGGCAACATTTGGTGTGGCCACCCACCAGGGCGTTGACTTGGCTATCAAGGAAATCAACGCGACCGGTGGCATCAAGGGAAAAAAACTGAAAGTTATTTTACTCGACGACCAGGGCAAGCCAGAAGAGGCGGCAACCGCCACAACACGGTTGATCACTCAGGATAAGGTCACTGCCATCATTGGGGAGGTCGCGTCTTCGCGTAGCCTGGCGATGGCACCAATTGCGCAGCAATATAAAATCCCGATGATTTCGCCATCTTCAACCAATCCCAAGGTCACGGAAATTGGGGATTACATCTTTCGCGTCTGCTTCATCGACCCGTTTCAGGGCTTTGTCATGGCCCGTTTTGCAGCTGAAAATTTGAAAATTAAGCGCGTTGCGATCCTTCGCGACGTAAAAAACGACTACAGCGTCGGCCTTGCCAAGTATTTTACCGAGACATTCAAAAAGCTTGGCGGCGATATAGTTCTCGACCAGAGCTACAGTGCCGGGGACATTGATTTTAAATCGCAACTAACAGCCATCCGGGCCACGAAACCGGATGCCATTTTTGTCCCGGGCTACTACACCGAAGTTGGACTGATCGCGCGCCAGGCCCGCAGCCTCGGCATCAAGGTTCCCATGATGGGTGGCGATGGTTGGGATTCCCCAAAGCTGCTTCAGATTGGTGGCAAGGCCATGGAGGGAGCTTACTTTTCAAACCATTACTCGGCTGAAGACAAGTCTCCGCACGTTCAAGCCTTTATCGACCGGTACCGCAAAGCATACAAAGACACTCCATCTGGCCTCGCTGCAATGGGATTTGACGCGACGATGGTTCTTGCCGATGCCATGAAGCGCGCGAAATCTCTCAGCACTTCGGATATTCGGGCAGCTCTTGCCGCAACCAAGGATTTTCAAGGTGTGACGGGTCGGATTTCTATCGATCAGCAACGCAATGCTGTGAAGCCTGCCGTTGTTTTGAAGGTGGTTAATGGATCCTTTGCCTACGAGTCGACGATTCGGCCGGGCTGATACTTTGGTTGTTTCGTTTTTTGAGTTAGGGGCGTGATTCAAGCAAGACTCAGGGGCCGCACATGGACCAGTTCCTTCAGCACGTTATCAATGCCTTGTCATTGGGAAGTATTTACGCTCTGATTGCCCTCGGATACACGATGGTTTTCGGGGTCTTGCAACTGATTAATTTTGCCCATGGTGAAATTTATATGTTGGGTGCATTCACAGGAATGTACACAATCCGGTGGCTGCGGCTGGAGGAACATCCAGGAATCGGCTCACTGATCATCGCGCTTATTGCTGCCATGGCGGCCAGTGCGACAGCTGGTTTTATCATTGAACGCTTGGCCTATCGTCCTCTACGTAAAAGTCCACGAATCAACTTGCTCATCACAGCGGTCGGCGTGTCGCTTTTTCTTCAATATTCAGGTCAGCTTGTTTTTGGGTCCGATCCGCAGTTTTTTCCAACCGGAATTCTGGAGCTCGAAGGATACAACTGGTCCTACGGTGATCTTGTCATCGAACCGATGCAAATTGTCGCTCTTGTTCTCGCGCTGATTTTGATGTTCGTCTTGCAGTATATTATTTTCAGAACGCGTCTTGGCCGGGCAATGCGAGCCGTTAGTTTTAACCACGATTTCGCCAGCCTCATGGGAATTCCTACCAATCAGATCATCTCAGCAACCTTCATGCTGGGTTCTGCACTCGCGGGTGCCGCCGGTGTTCTTGTCGGTCTGATATATCCAAAGATCGATCCTTTGATGGGTACTATGCCCGGGTTAAAGGCCTTCGTGGCGGCCGTCCTTGGTGGTATCGGAAATGTCACGGGAGCCGTACTCGGAGCCTTCACGCTCGGTTTGGCAGAGGAATTTCTCGTCGGCTACTGGGTCCCTACGTATCGTGATGCACTCGCATTCGGTATTTTGATTTTGATCCTGCTGTTCAAACCCAGTGGATTGTTGGGTGTTCACAGGGCCGAAAAAGTCTAACTGAATCCAGTTGAAGTTTGACGAGAGGATTGTGAATGGAAGCCGTCCGTAGACAAACTCGAATGCCCAAGCACAGATTTTTATTCAGCGCGTCCACCTACCAAACATTGTCTTGGGGTTTGGTCCTTTTAGCGGCTTTTGTCGTGAGTCCGTGGATTGAACAGGGGATCAACCCTTATTGGTTCACGATTGTCATCTACTGTGGAATTAATATCATCCTCGCGGTCAGTCTCAATCTGGTCAATGGATTTACTGGCCAATTTTCTATTGGCCATGCTGGTTTCATGGCCGTTGGGGCATACGTTGCTGCTGTGGTCACGATGGCGCTCGGTGCAAACCCGGCTTGGAACGAATTCGTCGCGTCCAATGGTATTTCTGAAAGTGCCGTCCTTCCGATCGGATTGTGCCTTGGCGGCATTGCGGCGGCAGGGGCGGGATACATGGTTGGCATGCCATCCCTGCGACTGCGTGGGGATTACCTCGCCATCGTCACGCTTGGATTTGGCGAAATAATTCGGGTTATCATGATGAACACAGAGGCGGTTGGCGGGGCCAGCGGACTAAATAACATTCCGTTTCTGAGCAATTTTGGTTGGGTATATTCATCCGTTGTTTTGACGGTCTTTTGTGTGTGGCGCATGGTCCATTCATCGCACGGAAGAACACTCCTCGCCGTACGAGAAGATGAAATTGCCGGCGAGGCTATGGGTGTCAACACAACCCAGGCTAAAGTCCGGGCATTCGCCATGGGAGCTTTTTTTGCTGGAGTCGCCGGCGGACTTTATGCACACCAGCTGCGGATTCTCACACCCCAAACTTTTGACTTCAATCGCAGCTTTGAGGTTGTCATCATGGTTGTACTCGGCGGGATGGGAAGCATCAGCGGCTCTGTGGTGGCTGCGGTTCTTCTTACAGTTTTGCGGGAAGCCCTTCGGGTCGTTCAAACCTGGTACGAGATTGATATCCGAATGGTAATTTATTCTCTAGTTTTGATCATTCTCATGCTGACCAGGCCTAACGGTCTGTTTGGTTCTCGGGAGATTACTGACTTTTTCCCTGCATCCTTGCGACGCAAACTGGCCGGTGGAGCCGAAGCCCGCGGAGGCGTAAAATAATGACAGCTGTTAATTTTACAGGACATGGGGTGTTAGAAGCTCGAAATCTAACCATGCAATTTGGCGGGTTAAAGGCAGTATCTGAGCTCAATATCGTGATTCCATCACAGTCGATTTTTGGTCTCATTGGCCCGAATGGAGCTGGTAAGACGACCGTCTTCAACATGCTTACAGGTGTTTACCGGCCAACATCGGGCGAAGTTCGGCTCCATGATCAAATCACCAACGGACTTAGACCATTTCAAATTACGCGCCGTGGCCTCGGCCGAACCTTTCAAAATGTTCGTTTGTTCAAAAACCTGACGGTCGAGCAAAATATTTTGGTTTCTTTGGATCAGAACCCGTCCAAGCCTCGATTCGGCTTGTTGCCTTCGTTGCTGAGGACGTCGGCGGTCCTGCGGGCTGAAGTCGACAAACAGGCAGACGCCCTAGAGATTCTTAAGATTTTCCACCTCGATAATCGCGTGTCGGAGCTGGCTCGTAATTTGCCATATGGCGACCAGCGACGATTAGAGATCGCTCGTGCGATTGCAACGGGTGCACGGATCCTCTTGCTTGACGAACCAGCTGCCGGTTTGAACGCTCATGAAACGAAAGCCTTGATGGAAAGTATCCGTTTCATTCGCGACAAGTTTGCCGCAACGATCGTCCTTATCGAACATGATATGAAGCTTGTCATGGGTGTTTGCGAGCGTATTGCAGTCTTGGATTACGGGGTGAAGATTGCTGAAGGAACGCCGCATGAAATCCAAAAGGATCCCAGAGTCATTGAGGCATACTTGGGTAAGGCTGCCGTAGAGGGAGATGGCTCCAATGTTGGTGGCGGAGGTTCGAATGTTAAACCATGAAAACACATCATCGTCAGATGCAGCGGGAGCGAAATTAGAAGGCTCCGTCGATGGGTCATTGGTCCTGCGGATTAAGGATGTGTCCGTTCATTACGGTATGGTTCAGGCCCTTCACAATGTTTCTTTTGACGTTCCCAGAGGCAAGATTGTGACCTTAGTTGGGGCCAACGGAGCGGGCAAGACAACCATGCTGCGTGCTATCTCTGGTCTTGTAAGGGTTTCCCACGGTGTTATTGAGCATCGCGGTGAAGTTATTTCAACCAGTCAGCCTCATGAGATTGTGCGCAGACGGATCTGCCAATCTCCAGAAGGTCGTGGGATTTTTCTGAATCTTTCGGTTGAGGAAAATCTCGATCTTGGGGCGTGGGCGGCACCAGACAAATTGTCCTACAAGATTAATCTTGAGCGTGGCTTCGAAATGTTTCCGCGTCTAAAAGAGCGACGGCGCCAAAATGCCGGAACTCTGTCAGGCGGCGAGCAGCAAATGTTGGCAATTGCGCGCGCGTTGATGGGTCAGCCGGAAGTGCTCCTTCTTGATGAGCCAAGCCTCGGGCTTGCGCCTCAGATCATTGAAAAGATTTTTGAAATTGTCCAACAGATCAACCGTGATGGGATGACCATCCTTTTGGTTGAGCAGAATGCCTTGCAAGCTCTTGGTATTGCGCACCATGGGGTTGTTCTGGAGACAGGCCGGGTTGTTTTGCAAGGCCCGTCGCGAGAACTATTGGCGTCCGACGAGGTCCGTAAGGCCTATTTGGGTGAGTGAAGAGACGCAGATCTTTTTCCAGTTGGCCACAGTCTTTGGCGTGGCTTCCGTCGCAGTCATTGCATCCAATGCCTTGCGCATGCCGTCCGTGGTGGGGTTTCTTCTCGCCGGCGTTTTGCTTGGGCCTCATGGATTAAAATTGGTTCCAGACCTTGCTAGCCTTCATGTCCTCAACGAGACGGCCATCGTGTTTTTGATGTTCACCATTGGACTTGAATTTTCGCTGGGCTCCATTTCCCATTTAAAAAAATCATTTTTTGGACTTGGAACGCTTCAAGTTGTCGGGACGTCTGGTTTAATTGCCCTTGTGATGAATCGGTTTCTGCACGTTAGCGTCGGTCCGGCGATCGTCGCCGGTTACATGATTGCGCTTTCGTCGACAGCGATCATCATGAAGTTGCTGCAGGGGTCCCAGGATGTGGCTTCTCCTCAAGGCAACGCGTCCCTTGGTGTTCTGTTGTTTCAAGACATCATTGCAATCCCGATGATGCTGAGCCTTCCCTTGCTCGCAGGTGGGCAAAGTTCGAAGCTGTTCAACAGTCCTGTGTCTGTTGGTTCATTTCTCGGTGAGATCATTGCTGTCATAATAGTTGTAGGTTTTGCTGGAATTTTCTTGGTGCCGCGCCTGTTAAAGATGGTGGTGGAATCCCGCAACCGGGAACTTTTCTTTTTCAGTGTTCTTTTTATTTGTTTTGGCTTTTCAGTGCTTGCTGGAAAGGTTGGATTTTCGATGCCCCTGGGGGCCTTTTTCGCCGGTGTCATGATCGCTGGCTCTCCCTTTGGGCGGCAGGCATCTTCTGAAATTGTCCCACTGCGGGATAATTTCCTTGGTTTTTTCTTCATATCGCTTGGACTCTTGCTGAACCTGAAATTCTTTTTCTTGAATATCCATGGAATTATCGCTCTTGGCGTTCTTTTATTGCTGATGAAAGTATTGCTAACTTATGTGGCTGCAGTTGCCTTGCGTTACACTGAAAAAGTGGCAATCCTTGTTTCGCTGATCGTGTTTCAAGTGGGTGAATTTGCATTCGTCATTGCCCAAGAAGCTGAGAAATTACAGATTCTGTCTTTGGAGCAGTTTCAGTATTTTCTTTCGATATCATTGCTATCGATGATGGTTTCACCTTTCATTTATAAAATTGCACCTGCCATCGCGGAGCGCATCACCGCATCCGCCCGTTTTTCCTCAGGCCGAAAGAAGAGCGAAAACCCAGAGACGCAGGGTTTGGTCAATCACGGCATCATCATAGGGTTCGGGATTGCAGGGCGGAGGGCCGCTAGCGCCTTTGACACCGCAGGAATCCCATATTGTGTGATCGATCTAAACTTTAAGGCCATCAGGGATTTAAAATCTCGTGGCGTGGTCGCTATTTATGGGGATGCAAGCAAGGACGAAATCCTAGAGGCCATCTCAGTGGAAAAGGCCAGGGTTGTTCTGGTCGCTGTGGCTGGGAGGCATATGGTTCCAGCCATAGTTGCGGCACTTGACCGCCATCACTGCAAAGGTAAATTGATTGTTCGTGTGGTGTTTGAACGCGAAGCCGATGAGATCGTTGAAATTCGTCCCGGCATTGACGTTGTCGTGGCCGAAGTAGTGTCAGCCAAGGTTTTGGCAGAGCGAGCCCTGATCGCCTTTGGACTTTCTCTGGATCAAAGTCGCGACGTTCTCAAACAGCAGCCACTTGATCAGTAAGTGGCCCGTTACGATTGCTCAGAAGTTTCCTCCAGCTTCAGCGCCAAGGCAAAATTGATCAGGGGATCAACCTGAGAAGACATCAACAGGATTTCACCTGGTTTTACCGACCCCGGTAGCAGTAAATCAACGTCAAGCATGGCCTCAATAATTCCAGTCAGATCCAAACTATCGGCCAACAAAAGTCGCCAGACATATTGCTGCATTGATTTACTAGAGTCTTTGATATCATCTTCAGTTAATTCTCCGGCACGACCGAACAACTGTTTGAACTCCTCGAAATCCTGCGCCTTCATTAATTTCGCCATTCTGCTGTCTGTGATTTTCGCCTGTGCAGCAAGGACTGCCAACGGACCACGATCCATGACCGCCTTCAGTTTGTTCAGTTCCGACAGGATCTGTGTTCTTGGATCAAGGTTTAGCAGGGGATAAAACTGTGTCCTGATTGAATAAAGCAGGAACATTATCCGGTGATAAAGATGTGTCGACGGTTTTCTGGCGAAAAAGCTGTCGTCAATGTAGATGCTCGATGTTGCAGCGTCATAAAAAATTTCGGGTCCGAGCCCCTGAAGCGCGAACAGAGAAAGTCCCCGTTCAGAAAATAATTTGGAATGAAAACCAAATCCTGCGTGTCCTGCAATACCCGTCGTCCAGTTCAGCCGCTGACGTTTTGCCTCAATTTGCCGCACGGACATTTTCAGGGATTTCGCCAGCCCCTTCAGAGTGAAGCGTTCCGGAAAGGAAAGTGCCAGAAGTGGAGCCGCGCGAAGCAGCAAACGAAAAAAAGGGGTTTTCATTATTCGGGGCGAGATTCCAGCCGGGAAACGGTTTTTACCGTGCCGGCTATAGCCATATTCGTGTGGCTTTCGCCAGACGCGCCAGTCCCAGCGCTCCAGAAAGTGAGATTCACCGCGCATAACAGCCACAGCCTGTAATGCCAAATGCTTCTCTATCTTATTGGGCATTTCCGAGGCGAGTATTTCGTTGGTTGACTCATGAGTCAACTTGCGGTTTCTGACCGCATCTCGCCAATCCTTTACTTCCTGTGCGGGTGCGCGAGGAACTACCTGAAAAAAATTGATGTTGCCACTTGGCGCCTCTTTTGGCTGCTCAGATTCCCCTTCCCCCTTGTCCTCCTCTTTCTCCTCCTTTTTCATTTTCACGGCATTCTCGGCTTCGACTGGCAGCTGAACCGGAGATGAGGCAAGATTCGGGCTATCAAGAGCGAACGTGATGCTTGGCTCCACCGCCTCGGGCTGTTCAAAGGACAAAGGCGGAACGTCCACTGTTTCCGGCAGCTCAAAGGAAAGGGCCGGAACTTCCACTGCCTCCGGCAGCTCAAAGGACGGGGACGGTATCTCCACTGTTTCCGGCAGCTCAAAGGATATGGTTGGGACGTCTACTACTGGTGTGGCGGAAATAGTTTCTGAAATTGGTGATGTCACACCAGCCTGAGTCACCTCTGGTATAATTTTTTCCAGCTCAAACCCATTAAATCCTCGTTCAGCCTCGAGCGACTCAATAGTGAACGGATAGTTTGAAAGGAGTGCAGGGTTTGTCCTGATGCCCGGCAAGATTTTATCAAGGTACCTGTTAACTTCGTCTTTACTGCCCACTTCGGAGAGAAGCATATAATAAGGAATCCAGAGACTCTGCGCCTCTGGTGAAGCTACGTCCAGCCTGGCCTGGACTTTCTCAATGATTGATCTTGCCTGACTCCTGTCACTTAGATGTTGCGAGGCCAAAAGTGCCAATTCCACTGGAATTACAGGTGAGATTTCCGGGGAGCTGTACCAATCCAGGAGTAGGCTAATGAGTGTATTTTTATCGGGACGTTTAATTCCAGCCCTGAAATCCATTTGATCCAGAGCGTGATATAGCCGAAGAGCGAGAATGCCTTCATATCCCGAAGCCGCGGAAAGTCCTCGACGGAACAGGTTCCGCGCAGTGTCAAATTTCCCGTTCCGGTAGGCACCAGCAATGGCAGGGACAGGATCCAATGGGGTAACGAATCCAGCATTTGCCAGTTGTTCGCGGATCTCAGTGGCAGATTTTTGGTCAAATTCGTCAAGCAGCTGGATAAGTTCGGCAGCCAGTTGGTCAATTGTGTTCGGGGAAGTGTGCGCCCCTTCTGGTATTTTTATAAGTTCATTGCGGTGTGGCTGAAGGCGCGTGAGCCATGCCCCTATAATCCTTGAGGCTAAGCCCTCATCGTTTAATTCAAGAATGGCGTGGTCAAGGCATACTTTGAAAAGCTCGCTCGCCCGGACTGGACTCTCATGAAACGATGCCTGATTGATGAGGCACTTTAGAATTCCCGAAGACGGGGTCAGGGAGGCTTCATGTAAAAGAAACTCGATTTCAGGCTCCTCCAGGGGCATCGATTGTCCGTCTTCGCAGATACTCTCAAACAGGATTTTGACTACGGGGTCGTTGGTTCCCTTTTGAGACGATCGGTATTCGGGGCGAAACGCCAAGGTCATTGATCTGATTCTTGAGTTTAAGGTGGAAGTGGCGATTCCATCGTCCAAAGCGTGAACCGTTGCGCCCGCAAGAGCATGCAGTAAAAAAACCTTACGATCAGGAGAGGAGTCAGCTTCGAAACTATCAAGAAATACGTAGATGAGGTCTTCAAGCCGGGAAATTGCTAAAAATATAATTTCCTTCGCCCTGGCAGAGTTGTTTTGGGCCAGGGCTGCCTCTATCGCAGCGAATGAAATCCTTGCCAACTCGTTCAGTTTGGAATTGTCAGTGTCATTATATTCTGGATCACGCTGCCATGGGTGGGTTGTGATTGTGAGATCAACAACCTTTCGGAGCCAATCGCTACCTCTAACACCATTGTGCTGAAGTGCTTTGATGATAACCGGAACCCGCACCCAATAGGCTGACAATGAAAATAGTACCTGTGCATGCTCTGTCATCCAATCGTGGTTGGCGGGGTCCAGAGTAATTTTCTCAAGAAGTTCGGCGTAGGCTTCGCTTGTCGAAGTCCCTTCAACCCAACCAGTGTTGTTCCAATAGGCTAGCGCTCCCGCCGTGGAAGCGAGGATTTGTTTCCCGCCGGTAACATCCCTTGGGTCGACAAGCCCGAACGTCAGACGGGTGATTGTGCCAGGGTCGGGAGGATTTTCCCCGGGACTATCGTCTGGACGACAAAGACGTAAATACGCCCTTACAATAAATGGCCGCAATATAGAAAAATCGCTGCGAAGGGTCAGCTTCTCTAAGACATTTAGCCATAGTCCAATGTTTTTCGGCGAGCTTCGATTATCATCGAACGATCTCCCGAGAAGAGAAAGTGTTCGCGTGGTGTCGAGTAACTTTTCACTACACTTTCCTGAACCCTGGTCGGCGACGTCGGTCAAGGCTCTTTGGAATATCTGGAGGTTATTCTCGACGGACATAGACTCAAATTCACTCACGGTTTGGTTCTCTTTTGGGCCGTTCGTAAAAAAAACATCCGCGAGTTCAAACAGGCATTCTATTTCCAATTCTTTATTGCCGATACGAGCAGCGATGATCGCGATTTCAGATAAGGCCCTCGTGGATGATGGGTCGGATCTTCTTGCCTCATTCAAATATGCAATTGCTGATGCGTCGTCTTTCATCTCAGATACGCAGATTTGGGACATGGTGATTGCTATGTCTGCCCTGGCTTTGGCGGATTTGATTCGGTTCGGATCATTGATCAGATTTTTTCCGAGGCTCATACCAGCAATGAACAGACCTGAGCCAACCATCTGGTTGAAGCATGCAAAGTTCACTTGTTCATCGTCTGACTCGAGGTTTGCGGCGTCCAGTAATAGCTTTTCCACATCGACATGACTTGCCTGGTCGCAGGAGCGTTCCGCGCCGATTTGGGCGATTCGCACCATGGCACTGGCCAAGTTGTTACGCCTTTTTTCAAGTCGGAGGATTTCTTGGAGGGCAATTGTTTCCGCGACAATATTTCCATGAGACCTTGCGGCCACGGCTGTTTTTCTCAAGATGCGTAATCGATTTGCCCGCATTGAACCGGCACGTTCCCATGCGCTTTTAGCCATTTGGAATGGGTCGATGGGTCCCCCGCTGGCTGGTGGCTGAGATGCCCAGCAGTCTCCAAGTAGTTCGGAAAGGACGCTTGCGACGATGCTTGATGACTCAAATGATGGCCATATCATATTTACTTTTCTGATCATCGTGGAGATCGCATCAAGCGTCAAACCTTCGAAGTCAGGGGTCAATTCCCTGTCGAGTTTCAAGCTAACAGGATGTGGTTGGCGTGTAGGTTGTGCGACCCGGTGTGACGATGGCAGAAATCCGGGAGGGCTCTTATTTTCGTTTAATCCGGAGCGCGTGGACGTCCAAATGAGATTTCCATCTTGATCAAAAAATGGTTTTACATTCGCGAGCAGGCTCCAGTATTCGTCGGCGTATTCCTCAAGTGCCAGTTGGATTTTGATGTCACTTTCTGGCTCCTTGATCGCGATCAGTTCAGTAATACCAAGAGTCAGTTCGAAGCTGTCCTTCTCTGGATTAAATTCAGTTTTCCGGTGCGGGCGGGCGACCCCGGAAAGTCCCATCGATCTGCGAATAAATCGGTGAATCAGCGGCCAAACGCCATGCGGCTGGTAACCCAGTCCAGCGATTTCGCCTATACTGACGTTGAAACCGGCTGGGACTATGGATGGTGTTATCTTTAGTGCAAGAAATCCGTTTTGGAAATTCCGGTTGTCGAAAAGGTGAGAATACCCCATTGAGGTCTCGCGACTGTTTGGTCTTGTGAATTCCAGGACGAGCCAGGCTCCATCGGGTTGTCCCTGGTTGAAGTTGTTGTGGAGTTCGGCGCGGGTCCGCGGACCAAAGGTCTCCTTGGCCGCATTCTGAGCCATTTTGGCCCAACGCTGGAGGTCGAGTTTGTAGGTGATCCGCTCAATTAAGATTTGGGAGCGGCGGTAGATCAGTTCGAGGTGCTCGATTTGGAGTGCTTTATCGGGAGATCTGCTCTGGGCCAGCAGGTGCCAACGTCTGCTCGTAGAATCAAAAGTAAGTCCTGCAGCTTCGAGCGATCGAGCCCATGCTTCAAACGACCCGGCAATATTATTGCCCCGGCGTTCTTCGGGTGTTTTTTCCGGTTTTAGGTCCGGTGCTCCCACGGCGTATTGGTCTCCTGTTATTTCCAGGGGCTTTAAGTCGGAATTTTTGGTTCAACTGATCCGTCGCCTAATAATCGGCCGTGATTTTAGGAGTTTTAGTCGTTTAATATCTGGTTATACTTGTCGGGGTCTTGCAACAGGGTTCGATGGGCTGAATTTGTTTTGGCTGGGGGCGGTTTAATCAACTGATATCGGGAGATATTTTGTGGGTTTTCTTGGATTTACCAACAAATTGAATCTGATCCAGTCTGTCTTTAACAGGCCCCAAAGATTAAGTGTGGAGAGGCAAATTAGCCGGGCTTTTGACGAGCGTCGGTCGGGGTTTGGAATCTCCAGACCCCATTCTGAATTACTTCAGCTGGATATTCTTTACGCGTTGGCACGTCATGCCCGTTGGGTAAAGGTTCCCCTTTTCAGGGATGTTCTCGTTGATTTTCTAGTCACCGAGCACGAAATTCCACGAGCCCTTTCAGGATCGCTGGTAAATGATGTTCTGGAATCTTGTGATGCATTGCTGGGCGACGACCCGAATTTTACGGCATCGGAATTATTGCACGGCAAAGTCGACGAAGAATTCCTTACATACATCTTTGTCGCAGCAGCCTCGTCAACTCCGGAATCTGGGGTGCGGGAGCAGCTCGGGCTTGGCACAGGCCTTTTACGCTCACTAAAATCCGCAGCAGATTCTTTGGCCGCACAAGATCCAAGCTTTAATGGATCGGGTGCGCCAAAGCTTTTTCTGCCTGATGTCGACACTGTATTTGCAAGCATCATGATCAAGTTGACAAAGGCCGTGAGGGAGTGCCCGTGGGTGCTGGATGTATACCGCCTGAAGTATATTCTTCTTGAACAGCTGGACCGGCATCGATTTGCGATTCTCTCCCCATATGTACCCGAGGTTTATGAGTTCTTGTGTGCAATTGGACGGACAAACCACAAGGCTCTAGGCCAGGAAAGCATGGAGCGGATTTGGGCTGGGTGTCATGAGAAGCGGGCCGTTTCCATTGATGGCATTGTTCAACTCTTGCAAGCCGCGGGTCTGATTTTTCGCAGTGATATAAAGCGTCGTGGTAAACGCCAGGAAACCCACTGGGATTTAACGCCTGCGGCAGAGCAGCTCACTGCTGAAGCGTTTGTGTCGACCAGAAGTCGCCAACCCGGAGTTGGGGAGCTGCCTGATTGGTTTGATGCGCCAGCAAAGTGGCGTAAAGGGTATCTTCAGCGAGCCATTGCCCAGTCCCCGGGGGCAGTTCTGCAACAAGCCGTCCCAAGGCTTTCTCCCCGTATCGATGACCCAGTTTTGGCCGAATCCATGATTGCTGCGCTGGTCCGGTCAAATCTGGCAGATGTCGCTGAGGGCATTTTCATTAGCTGGATTGTTCAGGAGATACCGCCTGCATCTGCGACATCAATTTGCCGTGCCGCTTCATTATTGAATGGCCGGTCAGCCGTCAGATCCCGGCTGCAATTGATTGCTGAATCACATGAATCTTTGATGGTTCGTGGTGCCGCATTGGAGGCTCTCCTTTGAACGGAAAAAGCGATTCCCTTGAAGATGCCTGCAGGCGTTCCGGGCTTTCGTTTGCTGATATTCAGAAACATGATTTCCGCATTCGGGAAACTCTCGCCGGGCGAAGTAGCGGTCGTTTCAGAATTGATACTGCATGTCGGCTGGATAACGCTGGAATTATTGTTACAGAAGCCCCGGTTCATAAATCTCTAAGTAATGAACAATTGGCTGCGGTCGCGTTTGTGCCGGCGGCAGGCGCAGCCAGCCGGTTTCTTGAGCCACTGAAGGCTTTTTCTGCGGCATTGACGGACGGGAACTTGAAGCAGGCTGCTCAATTTGGCGCAGCTGCAGGATCCCCTGCATTGCCATTGCCCATTAAGCTTCGTGAATTCATTGAAAACAGTGGTCGTTCTTTTTCACAGGGCGACATTGCCGATCTTCTTGAAATCTTGTCGTGGCCCAAAGCACTTTTTCCATGTAACGGGCGCGGAGTTTCGTTTTTAGAGGCAAAGGCTCTTGAGCATGCTGCGTACAAAAAGGCCGGAGTTAATTTTTGCGGTGAAGTCTATGTGGCTCCTATTGGCCGTTCAGGCCATTTTTCAGACAAGTTGACGGCATCAAAAGCTGCATTCCAAGAACAGCTGCCCCATGAAGTTATGGAGCAGGACGCTTCATTAAGCACACTCAGGTTCCGGCAGGATGGATCGTTTGTTGTTGGGAAAAATGGCATGCCCTCGATGGTTGCAGCAGGACATGGGGCGCTAATCAACTTGTTCGGTGGTGTGAAAAAAAAATTCCCACGCGCCGAATATCTGCTGATTCGAAACGTTGATAATGTTTGCGGTACCGGCGTCGAAGCCAGCCAAGCGGTCGTTCGATTTTCATCGTTTGCGTCTTCAGTGATTCGGTCCGTCCGAAAGGTCAGGGAATCACTGGTTCAGCGCGAGTTTGCGGGGACAGACCTCGTGGAGGCGATTCAATTTCTGACGTCGTTGCAGTTGGAAAAAAAAGCCATCGAAAGTTCGGATCTTGAATCGATTACAGGAGCGATCAAAGTTTTCAAGAAAATTCAGGAGTCGGTTTTTCACACAGGGTTTCCACAGGATTTCCATGTGTCTCTACCGATTGATCTGCAAATAGATCACCTCGCTCGCTTGTTTTCGCGGCCAGTCAATGTTCTTGGTCAGGTACCAAACTCTGGCAATGATATTGGAGGAACTCCGGTTTTCGTGCGAAGGCCAGACGGAATCAAGGAAAAGCTGTGCATTGAAGTCGTGCATGTGGATGGAGATCAGGTCGAATCTGTCCTGAAGAATCCGTCGGTTGCAACTCACTTCAATCCAGTTTTTGTTGCTTCTGAACTGGTGGCTGATTTCGTGGGATACAATGTTGAGCACCCCTATTGGTCTTGTGTCCGGAAGCGGTTTGACGGTGCAGATGTCTATTACTACGAGAGTTTTCTTTATGAGATATTGGGCAGCAGCTCCCTCTCCAATGCTGTTTTCATTGAGATTCCTAGATTGCTTTTCAATCCTCACAAGACCCTGTCTGACGCTGCATCTGCTCAGGTTGAGATTTAGGCAAGTTTTGCCGGTTGAGGCCGTATGCAAGGCCAAACTAGAATTAAATCAAGCCAGGCAGTTAACAAATCGTGGACAATCAGGGGGTCAGCCATGTCTCTCCAGGTATCAAAGCACGCCTTTTCTGAAGCACTGATGGAACTTGGTCACGATCCGAACCAATACGACGGAAAACGCCTGAGTTTGGCTGGGATGATCGATCTCTATGGCGTCGAAGAGGACCTTGTGATTTCAGCGATTCGGAACAAGGACATCGCAGCCCACTACGATTATCAGAACGATACAATCTGGATTGATGCACTTGATGCAGCGCACTTTTATTATTGCTTGTCTTCGGCCAGGGCTTTGCTCGCGGGTTGAGTGATCTTTTGATTGTAGTAAAAGATTTCCACATTACCGCTTTTGCCTGGCACGGAAGAGTCGACCCACTTCCCCGCGGGAAATCCAGATGATCTGAACTTCTTGTCGACGATCTCGACGGCAAGTTGCCTGTGTTTTGGGTCAGTGATCACGCCGCCTTTTGGGATCATGGTCGCATCCAATTCAAACTGGGGCTTTACGAGGATCAGGTAGTGTTGAATGGCAGGTGCGGCGGCGAGCATTTCTGGCAAAAGTCGCGCAATTGAATTGAAGCTGACATCGGCAAGCATGACGGTTGCACAAAGAAGAAGGTCAGATTTATTGGAGGCTTTGGCCTCCTCGACCAGGTGCTTGATGTGAGTGGCTTCAAAAAGCGTCACGCGCTGATCCTTGCGCAATTCCCAAGCCATCTGATTATGACCAACATCCACCGCCAAAACGTGGACCGCTCCCGCCTTCAGTGCGAAGTCAGTGAAGCCACCCGTCGAGGATCCTACGTCGACGACCGTGGCGCCCTGAAAAATGAATTGAAGGCCCAAGGCCGATGTTCCGGCAGCGATCTTATCTCCACCCCGACTGACGTACTGCGACCGCGTCGAGTTTTTCAGGCGAAGTTTCGTCTCCGGCGTCACAAGTTCAGATGGTTTTATCACCCGTTGGTCGCCCGCTAAAACATCGCCAGCCATGATGAGTGCCTGGGCATCCCCGATGGTGACGGCTAAACCAAGGTCCAACATGGCCTGATCCGCTCGTAATTTTCCTTTTTTCGCCTTTATTCCCGCTGGCATGGGTATTTCCCTGAAATTTGTCTTAAAGCGTATCCTTTTTGGTCCGAAGCACCAAGTAACACTGTTTGGGGGGATTTGTTTCATGGGCAAGGTTAAACCGATCATCATGCTGTCCGTCGACGACAGGTCCGTGACTTCCGATTTAGATTCCGCTGGTTACAAGAAGATGGGCGTTTTAGTTCGCCCGGCGTCATCTTGGGACGAGGCTGAAAAATTGTTGGCTAAAGATGCGATCGATGTGCTCGTTATCAATTTGGATTACCATCGTGTGAATGGAATTCAGATCATCCGGCATATTCGTTCCATGCCTCAGTTTGTCAAACTTCCCGTGGTCGTTACCAGCGTTCAGTCTGCCGCCCGTATACGCAATGCGGCGATTGATGCAGGGGCCGACTTGTTTGTTGAGCAGCCGTTACCCCGTCAGTTTTTTATCGAGAAGCTTAAAACCCTTTTGTCGCAAAGCACTCGGGGTACTACTCGGATAGGCACTACCGGCGAGGGAAGGTTTGAGCTCAATGGAAAGATTATCAGCTGCCCTCTCGCTGATGTTTCAAATGGAGGGGTACTCCTGCAATGCCACGTTGATCTCGCAGTCGGGATGACCCTTAAGGTTGAACTGATCTTACCAGGTGTGAAGAAGTCCCTTGAGGTCAGTGGTCATGTGGTCCGCAAGGTGAAGGGAGATGCCAAGAGTCCTTCATCCAGCAGTGGTTTTGGCTTCAGGATTGAGAGCTTCCAGGGGGACGCACGCAAGCGTCTGGAAAAGTTCGTTGCAATGAATGCAGAGACGGATTCTCCGATGCGATATTACCTCTGACATTCGTCAGCTTGCTTTCTGATCTGTCGGAGTGGCGTTGCCCTCGCCTTCCTGATCAACTTCGTTGATAGCCACAATGAAGTTGCCGCGGCGTTTTTTCGAAAGTATCGCAACGCCGATTACGTCCGTCTCAATCATGACATATTGTCCAGCCATGTTGACGCGGCAGTTTGTTGACAGGAGATTTGAGATGAGGACTTTTGCATTTTTATCGTATGTGATTTTACCTTGGGCCAAACGCAGTTGATTTTGCGCCTTTTCGATCAATTTTTTCATGTGGACTTGCTGGCCGATCATCTTTTTTTTCATTTCTTCAAGGCGTTCTGTCATTTGAGTTTGGGATTTTGCATTGATTTCCTTGAGGCTGTTTTTCGTATCTTCCTGATGCGCCAAGAGTTGCTCCACCCGTTTTCTTCGGATGCGTACCGACAGTTCCGCCTTGAAGTCGCCTCCGCAGGCTATTTCGGTTGTGGCGCCGTTTTTGAAACCAAGATTTCCACATTTAAGCATGTCGCGGCATGTGAGTGAGCCGCCGGCAACGATCCCTGTGCCTTCGATAGTTTCGATGGACTTTCCGGAGATAATTTCGGAATTGAGGATGGCTTTTTTGGCTTTGATGTCGCCGGAACACTGGAGTTTGGCGTTTTCGATAAATTCAGCCTGGATCAGTTCCTTTGCGATCACGAATCCCTGTCCACCCATTGAGATGCTGCCCTTTACGTCGATTGTAGTTTTGCAGCGAACCTTTGCTCCAAGAATGGATTGTTCCACAATCAGTGGTCCAGTGCATTCAACGATGGCGCCACTGTCAATCGATCCCTTGATCTCAACCGGGCCGTCAAAGCGAATGTTACCCACCCGCATGTTGACGTCGCCATTAACGACATAGGCCTTGGCGATTGTCAGGTTGTTTCCGTCGACTGCCGGAACGCCATCAAATTGTGCAGTGAATCTGCCGCCTTCAATCGTGTCGATGCCTTCGCCGGTTTTTACTTCAAAGGCTTCGTCTGGTAGGGGCGGAATCACTTCATTGAAAACGTTTTTTCCAGGCTGTCTTGGATTTTTGAATCGGATTTCGGCGATAAGGGCGCCTGTTTTTACGATTGTGCGTTGCTGAATCTCGCGCATGTCGACCTTGGAACCCTCGGTGGTTGGATCAAGGCTTAGCGGGCTTTCGCGGTAGGTCAAAAAGAGAAATGGCTCGGTTCCGCCTATTGGTGCCTTGCCCGTTGCGATCTCGAGTCCTTCCAGGCTTTCTTTTTGTTCGATGCGCTCAAGAGCCTGTTCGTTTTGTTCTATGGATACATTCGGCAGGATCCCCAACCTGTCAAATTCTGCCTTGAGCCAGCTACGATCTGGTTTGAAGGAATCGTCGTTGTAAATGTCTGGGTTGAATTTAACCAGTTTGGCGTGCATTTTGTCATCTGTGACATCAATGAACAACTTGCCTTGCCCCGGGTAACCGACGGGACGGGTAATTTCCCCTAGTTTAAATGTCCCGCCAGCAAGAACGATGAGGGGCACGTCAATTCCCAAAGCCTCAACATTTGTCCGGGCCCGTTGTAGTGCCGTGGTAATTCCTCTGTGCCTGATTGTGTAGTCAGTTCCGCGTGCCCGGGCGAATTTGTCAATGGCGCTGTGGAGAGCAGCCAGGATCTGTTGATCAGCGTGAGGTTTTCTAATGAACCATGGGTTGTGCACATGCACATAGACTTCCTTGCGCGTATGATTTGCAACGATGGTGAAATTTGATTTGTCGACCGAGCCCGTGGCGATTTTTTCCACAGTTGGGCGACGCATCAAAGGAACCTGGTCGGTGCTCTCACCGGCAGATGCCCGCAGTAATGTTGACTCGAGTTGTCCTGGATGCGGCGTTTCTTTGATCCCAACAGAAAGGAGCTTTTCGGTGATGTATGCTTCAAGCCATTCAGGTTGCCAGGTTGCGATCACAGTTCGGGGTGCTCGGATGGTCAAGTAGGCAATCGTCTTGAGCGGTTCGCTTTCACCTTTCACGGCAGATACCGTAATTCCTTCCAGGGCTGGAATGCCTGATCCGGTGATACACGTGATCGCGAAGGTTTCTTCTTCATCCGCCAAATTGCGGAGGGCCTGCCAGGCTTCCTGCAGGCGGGTTTCGTGAACCAGATATGATTTGATTTCTCCGTTGGCCTTTTTAGCCTCCAGGAGAGCGGCTGTTTTTTTTATCAGTGACGTTGGGAATGCGTTTTGAGAAAGACACCATTGCCGGCTAAGCACCACCTCAACTTGATGTGTGGCCTGCTGGTAAAAGAGCTTTGGCGATTTTTTCCACGGCCAAAACTGCAAGTGACGTCTCCCTCTATTGCGGTCGCGGTGGACCTTTTTTAACTATCTCAAGTTGAATCGGCATAATTTGTAAAAAAATTAGGCAGACGCAGGCTAAGTACCCAATCTGCCACGAACAAAGGTCAAAGATTCGTTGCAGATTTGATGTTTAAGCAGCGGTATTTGAAGGTTTAATGTTGATTTATTGTCCGGATGCCGAGGCGTTTTCAGTGACCAGTTGGCCGCATGCCGCGGCAATGTCCTGTCCCTTGCTGTAACGAACCATGACCCTCAGCCCTGACTGATGGAGATGGTCCCGAAAGGAATCAATGGCGTTCGCCGTTGGACTCGCGAAGCGTGATGGATCGATCTCGTTCAGTGGGATGAGGTTGACCTTTACTTTCAGACCGGCAGTGATGCGAACGAGCTCTTCGGCATGCCGCATCGAGTCATTGACGCCGCGGATCATCGTGTATTGGATCAGAATTCCATGGTTCAACTGCGTCGGCGCGTCGCGCAAGAAGTTAAGAACTTCCGCCAATGGCCACCTGCGGTTGATGGGCATGATTTTCGATCGTTCCGCATCGAATGGTGAATGGAGGCTGATTGCAAGGCGCACATCCGGGTGGCGTTCAACCATTTGTGCGAGACCGTCCAAATGCCCTGCCGTTGAAACCGAGATCCGGCGCAGGGCCAGGCCAGAACCCAGGGGGTCGGTCATGATCGCGATGGCATCTGCCACGGATTCAACATTGTCGAGGGGCTCACCCATACCCATGAAGACAACGTTGGTGACCCTTTGGAGCCGGGGCAGGCTCAAAGCGGCAAGCCAGTCGGGATGGTTAGCAATCCATCGATTCGCAGCAATCAGTTGACCGACGATCTCGCCGGCATCCATGTTGCGTAAAAGTCCCATCCGGCCGGTGTGACAAAAAGTGCAAGCTTGGCGGCAGCCAACTTGGCTGGACACACATAAGGTAATCCGGCGTCGTTCCGGCATCAGGACGGATTCCACCAGAGATCCATCCCGTAGTTCAAATAAAAATTTCACGGAGTGGTCGTAGCGGGAAACCAGGGTTTTGGCTGCGACTGGGAGGGCGATATCCAGATCGCTACCCACGCTGGCTCGGATTTTCTGGGGCAGACTGCTTGCGTTCCATGGGTCGTTGACCAGGTCTTTATAAGCCGCCTTGAACAAGGTCGAGGCGTGGACATCCGGAAGGCCCGCTTCCCGGCAGCGGTGCTCCAGCTCGTGGCGCGGAATTGAATAAAAGTTTCGCATGGATAGGATTAAGGTCTACGATTAAAGCTAAGGCTGAAAAAACAGCTAACGTGGGTGGAATTAGTGCATGAACCAGCGATTTACAATCGAAAATCTAGGTAAGGCCGGGGTTCCCAGTCCAATTGCAGCGATCGATCCTGGGCATTTTCTCGACGACAGCGAACGGATCGTAATGGATCCAAGAGCCGTCGAAATCGAACGTTGCCTAAATGGCGGAGTCCTTCCCGAAAGCTTCGAAGTCGCCGGCTGCCGGAATCCTATTTTTTTTGAACCGGCAAAGGTCACGGCCGCGATCGTTACGTGCGGTGGTCTCTGCCCTGGGTTGAATGCCGTCGTAAGGTCGATAGTGCTTCAGCTCCATCATCGTTACGGCGTCCGCAAGATCTACGGAATCCGTTATGGCTATCAAGGTCTCGCTAAAAATGTGCAGGAACCACCTGTTTTCCTTACCCCCGAGAATGTGGACGGGATCCATCTGCGAGGGGGGTCAATCCTTGGTTCCTCTCGTGGCGCCCCATCGGCGTCGGAGATGCTTGAATCGCTGAGGGCTCTAGGGGTCGACATGTTGTTCACCATCGGAGGCGATGGGACAATGAAGGGGGCGCTTGCGATCCACGAAGAGATCAAACGGCGTAAATTGCCTGTCGCGGTCGTTGGAATCCCCAAGACCATTGATAACGACATCCCCTTTGTCAGGCGGTCTTTTGGTTTTGAAACAGCTGTTGATATCGCTTGTCAGGCCGTCCATGCGGCCCACACCGAAGCCGAGGGTGTTGAAAACGGCATCGGTGTGGTCAAGTTGATGGGGCGGGAAAGTGGTTACATTGCGGCAAATGCAGCTTTGGCAACCGGTCAGGTGAATTTTTGTCTGGTTCCGGAGGTGTCGTTTTCGATCGAGGGAAACCATGGGCTTTTCGAGCTCCTTCGAGAGCGCTTGAAACATAAAAAGCATGCGCTGATCGTGGCTGCAGAGGGGGCCGGTCAGCAATATTTTGCTGCATCTGCTCGTCCCAAGGATGCCTCTGGAAACGTGAAGATGGGTGACATCGGAATTCTGCTCAAGGAGCGTCTGCCCCTTCTTTTTAAGCAACATTCAATCCCAGTTTCGGTGAAGTATATCGATCCGAGCTATATCATCCGGGCCGCAGCAGCCAATCCAGCCGATCAGGTTTTTTGCAACAAGATGGCCCAATATGCCGTTCATGCGGCGATGTCAGGAAAGACGGGCTTGTTGATAGGTTATTGGCACGGGAGAATGACCCATGTCCCCTTGAGGGATCTTGGTCAGGAAAAGCAAAAGATCAATCCAGACGGTGAGTTATGGCAGAACGTCCTGGAAACAACGGGTCAGCCGGCTAACATGAGTTAGCCTGGTATTTTATTTGTCTTTCGACGCTTTGACGGACTCTTTGGTATTTTCTTTTGCGTTTTCCTTTGCATGCCGCCCGTGACGACGCTCCAGGGAATCAGCCATCACATTTAGGTTTTCAACTAGTTGATGGAGCTCGTCCCTCTCGCGGATCCGGACTCTTTGGCCATAATTCCCGCGCTTGATTTCTTCCACAAACCTTTCAATTGAAACCAGGGGCCCGTAGTAGCGGTGGGTCAACCGAAAGACGACGGTAAAGAGGATGATCAAGTAAGCGGCAAAAAGAACACCAATCCGGATTGCGTTGGTCACAAAGACATCGTTGGTTACCAATGCCCACTGCATATTTTCATCGACGACATTAAACAAACCCATCACATGTTCGTACTGGTCGCGGAACGCCCGGACAAAAAGAAATCCGCACGCCAGAATGAACGCAACAGACACGCCAAAGACGTAAAGCCCGAATTTTATTTGCTTGAACGGCTCAATCAGTACCGATTTTTTTTTGCGTCTAGGTCTCAAATCCGACATAACGACCCCCAGAAACGGTAAGTCTTCTTCGGTAGAATAAATTCCAGCTTGAAATTTTCACCTAGGCCAGATAACCAACGGGGTCTGTAATTTCTCAAGATTCCGATGGTTATTGGAGATATTTGTGCACGGATCAAGGCATCGCCGCAAACACCCAAAAGGTCGTCGTAAGGTTGGTCGTAAGAAGCGTCGCATGATGAAGAAGCGTCGCGCATTGCGTACGGTCTGATCGACCCGTCGTTTTCTGACTTTTAGAATGTAAAAGAACCCCCAGACAGGCTTGAACAGCCTGCTCTGGCTGGGTTTCTTTTTATTTTTAACAAATGTTTTGCAATCCTTCCGCGGGCTTAGTAAGCTTGTTCAAAATTGCCAGTCAATTCGCCTACGAAGGCACTACCAAGGACGGTAGGACCAGAGAAAAACGGTCTGCACAGGGAGGATTGTGCGATGCTGGATTTTATTTTTGCATTAGAACGCTTTATTCAGAAATGGCCAGCAACCACTCAGTACTCGATCTATCAGATCGCGGAACTGACCAAGACCCAGATTGCCGTCTCTGTGGACGCGCTGGCTGTGGCCTTGAACCGGGAACTGGACGTCCAGGACGTCGTAACTCTGGATGATGCCAAAAAGGCCCTCATCGATCTTGAAGATCGTATGCAGGTCCAGTTGGCGGCGCGCCGCAAGCGGATTGAGCAGAAGCGTGATCATGCGGTCAACGCCTACGATTCCACGATGGATAAGGTTCGCGTCCTTCAGATGGACAAGAATTGGCGGAATGCCTACAAGACGCTCGGTTATTTTGCCGGCCGTTACGAGGGGGATCTGCCGGCCGAGATTCTGATGGCGGTCTACGGGGACTGCATTCGCCTTGGAGTGAAGTCCAGCGTGAATCTCCAGGAGCTTGGAGTTTGGTTTAAAAAAGGTTTGGATCTCTCGGTCACCAGTCTGTCTCGCGACAGTATTGCTGAAGCCATTGATTTTATCGATGCTTACGGCGACATGCTGGTTCAGAACGGCGCTGCTGGTTCAGGCCAGCGTCTGGTCAGCTCTGCCTTACAATCCCTTGCCATGCCCGCAACTGAATTTGAACTGGCAGAAGAATGGCGTAGCGTCGCCATCGGGTTCAACGTCGGAACGGTGGCTCTGACCTGATATGGCAATCAGCAGGGTAAAGAAAAAACCAGCCGGCAAGACTCCCTTGCCGTCTGGTTTGTCCCCGGCCCAAGTCTATGTGACATGTGCCGATGCTTCCTTTAAATTCAACAGCACAAAAACCATTGAATCCAGCCACGAATTTATCGCACAGAGCCGGGCAGTCCGCGCGATCCAGATGGGGCTTGGAATTCGCAAGCCTGGCTACAACATCTATGTAGCCGGAATCCAAGGCACCGGTAAAACCAGTGTGATCAAAACGTTTCTTGAAAAGTGGTCTGCGGACGCCGTGCGACCGCGCGACTGGATCTACGTTTACGATTTCGGTCAAACCGAACAGCCGCGGGCCATTAGCATGGGGCCCGGTGAGGGGCGTCGGATCAAAAAAGCCATGGAGCACCTCGTCAAGTCGCTGCGCACGGATATCACGACGGCTTTGCAGAGTGAAGATTATGAAAACGCAGTGAACGCGTACCTCTCGGCCTCCAATGAGCGTAAGTCAAAGCTGTTCAGTGATCTTGAGAAGCGTGCAAAGTCGTTGGATTTTGCCATCAAATCGACACGCATGGGTATCGAGACGATCCCGATTTTTGAAGGTCGCCCCCTGACTGAAAAAGAATATTCGAAATTGGCTGAAACACAGCGAGATGCAATTGAAGACAGAAGATCCCAACTTGAACCCGAGGTGCTTGATTTTGCACGAAAGGTTCGTGCCATCGAGCAGGAAACCAAAGATTACGTTGAACGCCTGCGGAATGAGATTGGATCCCAAGTCGTCACGGGCCAACTTGATCCTGTGCGTCAGGAATTCTCAGACAATGGCGCGGTGATTGAATTTTTGAAGGAAGTTGAAACCGACATCCTGGAAAATATCCTCGACTTCGTTGAGACGGATGAGCCACAACCTGAACAGCCCCATGAAATGTTCATGCCTCCAGAAGAACGCGACCGCTTCAGGCGCTACAAGGTCAACGTATTCGTAGACAATACTGTGGCCAAAGGCGCACCTGTTATCATCGAGACCAATCCGACCTATTACAATCTATTCGGTCGGATTGAAAAAAACGTCGAACACGGCATGTATCTCACCGATTTCACAATGATCAAGGCTGGCGCCATTCACAAGGCGAACGGCGGCTATCTGGTACTCAACGCGTTGGATATTTTCAAGCAAGGATCCATTTGGGAGACTCTGAAACGAGTCCTGAAAAACCGGCTTGGCTACATCGAAGACATGGGGGAGCAGTATTCTCTCCTCCCAACGTCAGGGTTGAGGCCGGAGCCGATTCCCCTCGACCTGAAGGTCATTTTAATTGGGAACGATGAGATTTACCACCTGCTCTATGACGCCGATGAGGACTTCCATAAAATTTTCAAGATCAAGGCTGACTTCGATCACAAGATGGAACGCAACGAGGAGAATATCAGCTCGTATGCTTCCTTCATCGCAACCCGGACGAAAATCGAAAGTTTAGTTCCCTTTGACCGTTCCGCGATCTCGACGATTGTTGAATATGGGTCCCGCCTTGTCGAAGACCAACGATTTCTCTCCACTCAGTTTGGAGAATTGAAAGACTTGACGATTGAGTCTGACTTTATCGCCCGTGAGCAGGGCGCGAAGATGGTCGGCCGAAAGCATGTTGAGCAGGCTCTCGATGAGAAATACTTCAGGGTCAATCTGGTCGAAGAAAATTTATTCACCATGGTGCGCCACGAGGACATTCTGCTGTCCGTTTCCGGTGAGCAGGTTGGGCAGGTCAACGGCCTCGCGGTTTATGATATGGGTGACTATACCTTTGGAAAACTTGGGCGAATCACCTGTACGACCACAATCAGTCATGATGGCGTGATCAACATCGAACGGGCCAGCAAGCTTTCAGGAAAGATTCACGACAAGGGTGTCTTTATTCTGACCGGTTTGCTTAATTCGTTTCTTGGCACGCGTCGTCCGATTGGGTTGGCGGCCAGCATTTGCTTTGAACAATCGTATGGAACCATTGATGGTGACAGTGCGACACTGGCTGAATTTGTTGCAATTCTCAGCGCACTTTCGGGGGTCCCCGTCCGACAGAATATCGCAATGACGGGTAGTCTGAATCAGTTTGGTGAAATTCAGCCAATTGGTGGCGTGAATGAAAAGGTCGAGGGTTTTTGGCAGACCTGCAAGATCATCGGGCCGGCCAATGGAACCTTTGGGTGCATGATTCCAAAACAAAACGTGCCAAATCTGATGCTAGCCCGGCAGGCCCGTCAAGCGGTTGAAGCAGGAAAACTGAAAATCATCCCGGTAGGCAGCATTGTTGAGGCATTCCAGGTCGCAACCGGCGTTCCGTTGGGCGTGCCTGACCTTCAGGGAAACAGGGGCGGTCCCTTTTCTCGCGGTTCTGGTCTTCAGCTTGCCGCCGACCGCCTTGAAAAGTTGCATCGTGAACGGCTGCGGGACCGCGTTAAAACGCGTGACAAATGAACCGCTCCCTAATTGAACAGTTTAAGTTGCGTGCCGCAATGCGCCGCACGATCCGTGATTTTTTTGACTCGAATGGATTCACGGAAGTCGAGACGCCGTGCCTTGTCCGAACCCCCGGCACGGAGGTATATTTAAACTATTTTGAAACCAGCTGGGAGTCCCTTCGCGAGGAACGGGAGCTGCTCTATTTGCGATCAAGTCCTGAACTTCACATGAAGCAGGCGCTCGCTGCGGGCTGTCAGAAAATCTATCAACTTGGTCCATGTTTTCGGAACAAGGGTGAGATTGGTGCCTGGCATCATCCAGAGTTTACAATGCTCGAGTGGTATCATTGCGGTAGCACCTACGAATCTTTTATGACTGAGACCGCTGATCTTTTGCGTGAAGTGACAAAGTCGATAACTGCTCTTGGTTATCAGTCACTCGCGATCCCGGACAATGTTCCAACATTCACGGTGGCTGACGCATTTAAAAAATTTTCCGGGATTCTTCTTGTCGACCAGGATCCGGATTTGGCTGGACAGGCCAAGATGGCAGGAGTGGTCTCCATCCGCGGGGACGAGGATTTTGATACCGCTTTTTTCAAAATCCTTCTCGAAAAAATCGAGCCTGCTTTAGGGTTATTTCCGGTTGCGATCCTTTGCGACTATCCGCCTTCTCAAGCAGCGCTCGCTGCGATATCGGGTGGAGTTGCCAAACGATTTGAGTTCTTCCTGAATGGAATTGAACTGAGCAACGCATTCTTGGAGTTATCTGGCCGTGCTGAAAATGAGGCGCGGATCAAGGAGAGTTCCGGGAAGCGGAAAGACGTTGGGCTGCCCCCAGTCCCTCTGGATGCTGATTTTCTTGAGGCCATGGAGGCCGGTATGCCGTCATGTGCTGGTAATGCGTTGGGGTTTGAGCGTTTGCTGGCTCTCCTTCTTGGAGATCACGGAATTTCCGGCGTCCTTCCTTTCCGTCAATCTTCTGTTTGGCGAAAACACCTCCCTTGATCAGGGGGGTGACATTAAATGCCACTTCACGAACAGGTCATCCAAGGTGCAGTCTCTGCGCAATTGGAGGACTTTGTGATGGCTGCTCTGGATTTGAAGTTGTGGTTTGTTGGGATCTGTTTCCTTGCCTCCATGATTTCTCGCCACCAATCCTCGATCAATCAGATGGAAGTTGATGTCGGCCATGCGGCTGGCACCGAAACTGCCTACATTGAGTGCCTTAAATCGCAATCCGGCAGTCCATGCGGCTCCGACGGGGTTGGCCCCGCCAGGATTTCAAGCCGCCGTGGCGGTGTCGAGATTATTTACCGGCGACGGTCTGGGGGCGCGTAATCCTGTGCAGCTTCTTCTTGCGGTTTTTATTGTAATGGCTGCCTTTGAACTGTGGCTTCTCGACTGGTCACGAATCGTTTTTCGTACGGGCGATATGATGAACCGACCGGCGGCAGAGGCGGCTGAGCTGGGGCAGAATAGTTATGATTGAGGGCGAGTGATGAGAATTCTAAACATATCCTTTCTTAGAGGGATTTCAGAATTACCTTGCGAGGCTATTCTCGTTTCCTTGGCCACTCATTTCACAGCCATCCTTCTGGGAATATCTGCAGCCACGATTTTAGAGGGAGATGCATGGCCAACTGCCGCGTTCCAATTGCTTGAGGCGTCGGTAGTTTTTGCGGTGCCAATCCAAATCGCTGACATTGGTTCGCATTCGCCCGGTGAAAAAATCAAACTGGTCAGGTCGGGAGTTGAGCCCTGCGCCTTTCAAAGTAAAGCATTGGAATTACTTTCAGTCGATCCCGTGGTTTTGGTTTCTCAAAGTATTTCTGTTGCCAGTGGAAGCGAAATTCATGCGCTGAGTGAATGGGTCTCAGTGGCAGGAAATCACGTGGCCATTGGGGACCCTGGGATTGCAAAATGTAAGGATAATTCCCGGATGGATGTTGTTGTTGAACGGCAGGTTCCGTGACGGTAGCGCCCTTCAATTTCAGCAACATGATGGTGAAGTCGCCTTTCAAGATTGCATTTTTGACGCTGTTTTTTTTCTGCAAGGCACTCAACGCAGCGGGACTTCCTGAGAAGAGGCGTCTACCGCTCGGTGAGACAATTCGCTTGGCTATGCCAGGTGTCGATCGAGTTCGTCTTAGTCGTGATGGTATAGTGCTCGCGCGACATGGAACGGGAAATGAATGGCTCTTGACCGGAATGGCGAGAGGTGTGGTGTTGGTCCACCCCGAGGGCGTTGCGTCCGGAGAGCGAGAGCTCGTGATTGAGGTATTTTCACCGGCAGCGCGAGCGGCATCCGTGGTGTCGTCGAAAAAAATAAATCAAGCGCATGCTTTACCCGGTCCAAAGTCTGAATATGGGTGCGATACCGCCATGGAAAAATTTGGCGCATTTCAGTTTCTGGTTTCGATGAGTTCACGGCGAAAGGCGATGGAGGCCGGGGTTTCGCCGCGCATTAACCTTACGGCTCAGGGCAATTTTGAATCAAATGGGAAGTCACTTAGCCTTGCTCGCGCCGTTATCGGAGTTGGCACATCTGATGTTTCCGGGCGAATGGATTCAAAAGTGATAGCTAGGCCGAGGATGGTGCTGTTTCCCGGTGTGGAGTCTGTTGTTCGCAGTGGTGGTGAATTCAAAACTGAATCTCCAGTATTTCCATTTAGCCATGGAGGTGGAAATCAGGGCGGCATTTTTCCGGGAAGGCTGGATGTCTGGAAAGAGTACGGACTTGCCATCCGGGCTAAATGGACGGAGTGCATCAATGAAAAAGCGGTTGTGGAGTTTGAGGTTTCGGTAACACAGAGAATGTCCGGGGGAGAGCATCACCTGCTCGCAGGCCGAATTTCTGGAAAACGAGCCATTGGAGTCGGGGTGAATGCCTTTGGTGGAGCTGTTGAATTTGCATCGGGGGCTCATTCACGCAGTGGATCATATTTTCTTGAGGGCATTCCAATTTTTGGGCCGCTACTCTCCAGGCGCGATGACGAGGATGGCGATGCGACAATGACGGTGTGGGTCGAAGGGTTGGATGATTCTATCGCCGGAGATGGGTTCTCTTCAACTGAAGCCCAGGGTTCAAAAGTCGATTCTGGCTCCAGCAGTGACGATGGTGCGGGAGAAGGAGTCGATCGTTGATGGAGTCGATGTTGTCATGTGTTGGTTGGCGGTCAGGTCGATCATCAAAAAGTTAGTCAGGGCATGTTCAAAATTCAGGCCGACGTTGATCGTCGTTTGCTTGACCGGTGAAACCAGCGCCTCTGCATCCTCATTGCTGATGCTTCTTGTCAGAGTATCGGATCCGGTGAGGAGGCGCAGGGTTGCTCGATCAAGAACCTTGCGTGCCATCGTAAGTTTCGCATTTATCAACCGGATTGCACCCGTGCCATCAGGTGGGCCTGATCTGCTGGCGGATAAGGTTCCGCCCTCCAGGGTAACGTTGGTGCTCCCTTTTGTCTCTCCCGCGAGTGAATTTGGTCCAAACGGCACCACTTTCAAAAAAATCCGGGAAATGTTTCCTGTATCGTCGGCCGTTCCTGAACGTTCCCCGGTCAGATAATCGAGTGCATGCTCGAGGCTGGGTTGCGGATCGACTGCCCTGCCATTTTGATAGGTGAACTCGCTACCCATCAGCCATGGTAAAGATAACGTCATGCCAGCGCCGGCTTCATCGTGAACCCTCTGACTGCCGACACCGCCCATAATCATGTAAGCATTCAAACCCAGGTCCATGAACGGGGCGCTTCCGCTTGAATCCTCTGAAATCACATTTTTTGACGCGCGGGTATAAAAAATACCCAACTGTCCTGCGTAGGTGCTTACTCCGTAATTCGCCAGATCCGAGTCCACGTACCTGCTTTTTTGCAGGTTCAATTTGAACTCGATACCACCGCGATCTTGATCATCCTGTGCCAGTTCATCGCTGGCAGATCCGCGTGACACAAGCGCAAGACTGCCAACCGCAAATCCTGTCTGGTTGTGGGTTACCCCAACAGGAAGGGAATCCTTGTTGCTTGGTGTTTTCAGCCCAAAAATGTTCGAGTTGTATCCAACGTGCAACGTCGACGTCCAGGTTGAACCTGGGAGGAAATCGATCTTTTTCAGGAGCATTCTGGCCTCGGTTCTTCCCTCTTCTGTCATGCGATCGGTTGCCGCCCGTGACAAATAGACTTTCGCGCAGTGCCGGTACTCACCGAGGGCGCAGGATTTGCCGACCATGTAGGCGCGATCCCCGGCCAGATCCGGTTCTTTCAGCCAGGCCTCAAGGTTGGCTGATGTGAAATGGGCAGCAGCAGCCGACCAAGATTTTTTCTTGTAATTAAGAATCGCGAGCATGATCTGTGCATTGTCGATTCCAGTGGAAGAATTTTTGATTTTTCCCGCTGTGGGGGCAACAAGTGCCTTTTGCAGCCACTCTTCTCCCTCTGGGAGGAGCAGCATTTCAACGTAACTACGCCCAATGAGATAACTTGCTTCCTGATCTTTAGCGGCATCATCCATCCGGTACAAAAGCGGCTCAATTCCCAGCCAAGGGTCCGATTGATTCAGTGCAGATTTGGCTGATCTCACTGCGTCGTTCAGTGATCCCGGCAAACGGTTTCGGAGAAATGAAAATTTTTCGGTATCGGTTGCGTCACGTCTGCTCAGATACTGTGGCGTCGTGGTCCGAATAATCGCGGCGACGACGTCTTGTTCAGCTGGTGTGCCAGCCGGCTGTGGTCTTGATGGATCCTGCCCTGTAGCCGTCGTCGTGACCTTCATACGAATCATCGAACCCTGAGTGATTTTGAAAAAAACATTTTCGTCGGCGTGCCCTTTATAGCCGGCTTCCGTGTGGATGCGGATTGGACCGCGGAGGGCTGTAACTAAAATTTCATCGCCAGGCAGGCGCTGAACAATGAGGTCTTGTTTGCCGTCACCTCGAAAAACAAATCCTCCGGATGCGATATCCCAGCCGGGATCTCTATTGATCAATGTTCGTGAGCGAATGATTCCCCTCTCCAACCTGAGCAGCCCTCTTCCATTTGTTTTGCCTGACAGCCTTGCCATGCTGCCTTCCAGCAGCCATGTTTCATCGGAACCTGCCAATTTGACCGATAGTAGGCCTGGATCGCTCGTCCGCAGTGAGTCAGCTGTGCCAAGGGCTTCGGTCTCCCGGCCGATCACGTGGATGACGGATCGATTGTGGGAGTACCCGCGACCATTTGTTGCCGAAACTGCGTGCTGCGAAAGAAAACTTCCGTTTTTTTTGTTCTTGTCCTCGGCGAGTTCTTTTTGACCTTCGGTGATTGGGCCGGGAGTAACAATAATTTCTTTTGGACTTTTTCCGGGCACAGGATCTCGGATCCTGAGGTTGAATTTGATGCTATCAGATCCTGTATCATCAAAAACGATGATGTAGACGGCATGATTTCCTGGCGAGATACTTGATGTTTTTAGTGTGCAGCTTGCATCTCGACACACAAGAGGCAGTGACCGGATTACCCATTTGATCTGGGGCACCAGCGACTTGTTGGACTTGAACTCGATTTTTAATTTTATGACGTCACCGCGCATGCCACTGACCAATTCTGGAGGCCCCGCGGTGATGATTGGTCGATCAAGGGTTGGTGATTTCCTTGCGGGATCCGCAGGTGGTGCAGCAAGCGACAGCCCGCTAACGCAGCAGGTGACGACCGCGGCAATTAATCTCATGGCATTTTGAGAAAACTTCATCACACCACCGGATACTGGGATTCCAATAAGAGGCTATCTGCTGATTTTTTCGGTAATCTGACGTGCAACTAAAGGCGGGACCAAAGAAGTGACGTCGCCGCCATAGAGAGCAACCTCCTTAACCAGGGTGGATGAAATGTGTCCGTAGGTCTGGGCCGTGGGAATGAAGATCGTTTCCAGGTCCCCGGATAGGCTACGGTTCATCAACGCCATTTGCATTTCATAAACGAAGTCCATTTCAGTCCTCAGGCCCCGAACCAGCGCAGATGCACCTTTCTGTGTGGCAAATGACACAGCCAGACCGTTGAAGGTGGCAACCTCCACATTGGGGAGGTCGCCGCAGAGGTCTCGGATCATTTGCATGCGTTCAGCTGGGGTGAACATCGGGGGTTTTGACTGGTTGACCCCTATCGCAACGATAAGGTGGTCAAAGATTTTCGCGGCGCGACGAATTACATCCAAGTGCCCGTAGGTGACAGGATCAAAGCTGCCGGCGTAGATTCCGGTTCTTTTCTCAGCCTTGACCTTCGGAGGGGGCCCTCTTTTTTTCCCAGCTTGTGATGAACGTGCCGCCATATTTTTTTTCCGTTTTAAACCTCAAAGATGCAGCGCCGGTTGGTACCCCGTGCTCGACGGCGTTTCCTGTTTCGATCATCAGGATTCCGTCGTCTTCAAGGGCCGCATCGGCAAATAGCAGAAGTTCTGGAAGGTAGCTGGAGGCCAAGGCATATGGTGGATCCGCCCAGATGATGTCAAATTGTTTGTGATTCCGGTTATTTATAGCAGCGTTCGCCATGCCAATCGTCTCTGCAAGCAGCTTGCGAATGTCTTGGGCCAAGACCAGAATCCCAGGAGGTTGCTGCCTTTGGGCGAGGGATCTTCTCTCGCATTCAGTTAAATTGCGACGCAACGCCGCCAGGGCGGCCGGCGCTGACTCTGCAAAAGTGCATTCGGCAGCACCGCGGCTCAAGGCCTCGATGCCAACGGCTCCGGATCCAGCAAACAGGTCGCAAAAGGCAGCTCCAGGGAGGCGGTTTTGGACGGCATTCATCGCCGCAGCCCGTGCTTTGGAGCTCGTCGGGCGTGTTTTGTCACCCGCTGGAGTCGCCAACCTCATCCCCCTGAAAATACCGGTGGAAATTACCGGTGACGGGGCTGTTTCGTGGGTCTTGTTTCTAGTCATTCTTTTACAGTTGTAATTTTGAGTGGATGTCCTAGTTATAGCCGTTCCATTTATAGCTTGGTCCTATAGCCTTGGGGAAGTCATGAATATCCGTCAAATTCAAGAAGCCCGTGAACTGTATGGCATTGATGATTGGGGTGGTGGTTACTTCAGTATCGATGATCAGGGCTTCGTTGTGTGCCACCCAACCGGTGAAGAGCATTTGTCGGTGCCCCTGCCGGATGTTGTCGCAGCTTGCAAAGCACGCAGTCATAACTCCCCTATCATCCTCCGCTTTCCTCAGGTGATCGAGAGCCAGCTCGAGCGGATGCACAAGTCCTTCCGGACGGCGATTGGTGACTCTGGATTCAAGGGCCGCCACATGGGCGTGTTCCCTTTCAAGGTAAATCAGCGCCGTGAATTTATCGATGCCATCGTGTCTGCCGGCCAGGCGATGGACTATGGCCTCGAAGTTGGCAGCAAGACTGAATTTATTGCAGCCTTGAGCTACACGTTGCCTGAAAAAGCCTTGATGATTTGCAATGGATTCAAGGACAGCGAGTTCATTGAACTTGGGTTTGCAGCCTCCGCCATGGGTAAAAATGTGGTCGTGGTGGTTGAGGGTCCGGACGAATTACAGCTTATCCTCGATCTGGCCGAGAAAAACCGCCATTGCCCGGAGATTGGACTTCGCGTCCGCCTTTACAGCAAAGGCTCAGGCAAATGGGAAAAATCGTCAGGTGAATCATCGAAGTTTGGTCTGACGACGACCGAAGTCATGCGCTGCCTCCAGATGCTCCAAGCTGCCAACCTTGGCGAGCGCCTGTCCATGTTGCACTTTCACATCGGATCTCAGATCACCGAGATCAAGCGCTTCAAAAATGCCTTGAAGGAAGCGTCGCGGGTTTATGCCAAGGTCGTGAAGACGGGCTTTACCCCGAAATACTTGAATATCGGTGGTGGCGTTGGTGTTGACTATGATGGCAGCAAGACGTCGTTCCATTCCAGTGCAAATTACTCGCTGCAGGAATTCGCAAACGACGCCGTCTATGTTCTTGGCGAAGTTTGTACCAATGAAAACGTTCCACATCCGACGATTGTCACCGAATCAGGCCGGGTGATTGCGGCCTATCACTCGGTTGTTGTCACAGACATTCGTGAGGTTCAGGGCGCTGACAGCCTAGAACCTCTCCATGAGCCACTCACTGAGGGACAGATGGTTCCCGTCGAGAACTTGACGCACAAGGGCCTCAAAGAGCTCCGCTACATCCTCGACAACATGAACCGGAAAAATTACAACGAGTACTACCACGACGCGATTGAGTACCAGGAAGAGTTGTTCACTCTTTTCAACCTTGGGTATCTTCAACTAGCTGAGCGGGCGTTATCGGAAGAACTTTTCTATCGAATTTGTCGCAAAGCACTATATTTTGCTTCGTTTCACCGCCATCAGTCGGAGGAATTCGACAACCTCCAAAAACTGATGGTGAGCAAATACCTGGCTAACTTTTCAATCTTTCAATCCATTCCCGATTCGTGGGCGATTGATCAATTGTTTCCGGTAATGCCACTGTCACGGCATGATGAGAAGCCGACCCACAAGGCGACCATCGTTGACATCACGTGTGATTCCGATGGGTGTCTAACGACTTTTATCGATCGTTCTGATGTCAAGACAACCTTGGATTTACACGCCCCAAGCGAGCAGCCGTACTACATTGGATTCTTTTTAACGGGCGCTTATCAGGAAAGTCTGGCCAACGAGCATAATCTTTTTGGCGCCATCCACGAGGCTGAAATCCGTTTGAACGACGATGGCAACTGGGAGATCGTCAAGCTGACCAGTGGCGATCCAATTTGTGAACTTCTCGAGAGCCGCAATTACAGCATGAACGAGATTTACGAAAAGTATCAGATGCAGCTCGGTCGGGCGGTTTCCTCGAACCTGCTGACGGCCGAAGAGTCCAATGAAATCCTTGAGAATCTTATTAAGTTTTCCAAGGGTTATCCGTACCTCAAGGGGCAAATCTAAAGAACGATCTTTAGTGATTCCGGAGGCTTGCCCGCCTCCGGCTAAAGCCTGGCCCGAATCCTCCGAATCTTTGGAGAGATAACGGGAGGTTTTATGGCTCTAGTATTCCAATTTGAAGCAGCCGGCGACTGGCAGAGATGCTACCTGTCTGGGGTGATCAATGAAGATTCCGAGGTTACCCTTGGCAGTCTCTTGTCGCAATTGCCGCCGAAAGTTGTTTTTAATTTTCGACGAGTTGAATCGATCAACTCTTGCGGCGTTCGGGCGTGGATCACCTTTATCCGACAGGCTGCAACCGGGCGGGAAGTCGCCTTTGAAGAGTGTACGCCAGAAGTCGTTTCCCAGATCAATATGATTCCTAACTTTCGCGCAAATTCGCGCGTTCTATCTGTTTACGCCAGTTACACGTGTGGACAGTGCAACAATCAGCGCAACGAACTCTTTCAAGAGGGTCGTAACCTTCCCAAATCCACTGGAACCCAGCTTGATCCGGTCAAGTGTGAGAAGTGTGGCGGAGCCATGGAGATGGACGAGATTGAGGATGAGTTCTTTGCTTGGGTTGCCGCTTGACCGTTAAAGGCTGAACAGGGAGTTCCGCAATGGGGAATGAAACCGTAGCAATGCCGAGGGACAACTCTGCCCTCCTGCAACATTTTAAAATTTTCGAAGATTTCGCCAAAGGCACAGTTCTTGATGCCTATGTCTTGCTTGACGTTGACGGTCGAGTCGTCAAGGCCAACCAACAAGCCTCGGCAATGCTTAAGGTTGGAACCAAGCAAATGATGAAGGCCGCCTCCTTCGAAGACCTTCTGAAATTTAATATTGAAGGTAGTCCACTGCCGCTCAAGGATTTGTTGTCTCTTCAAAACTTTCGCCGTGAAGACATGATCAATGGCGTATCGACGGCGGGCGAAAACAAATTTGTGATGCTTGCCTATCCGTTTCATGAGGTCGGCCAAGTGATTGGCACTTTTTTGATTCTACGTGAGATTACTGGTGAGACGTCTCAAGGTTCCAAGCTCACGGCTTCGACGACGAAGGCAAGAACCGACATGCTTTCGGGTTTGTTCAACCGAAGTGGCCTCGAAGATCATTTAAAGGAGCGGAAGTTGGCGATTGAAGCCCTTCCCGAAGGGGATGGTGCCCGGATTCATTCAGTTGTCATGATGGATATCGACTTTTTCAAGAAGGTAAATGACACCTATGGCCATCCAGCTGGGGACTATGTAATCAAGACGGTGGCCCAGTTGGTTAAAACGAGCTGCCGTCAAAGCGACTCTGCCTTCCGTGTCGGTGGTGAAGAATTTGTTGTCGTATTCAATGCAACTCCGGTCGAAGGTGCATTGGTTGCGGCTGAAAAAATCCGAAGCACGGTCCAGGCATACCGGTTCGAATTTGAGGGAAAGCATATTCCGATCACGATCAGTATCGGGGCTGCAAGCCTTGATGTTACTGCGGCAGATCCGCACGTGGACATAACGCGTGCCGATGCAGCTCTTTATTTCTCCAAGCAAAACGGCCGCAACCGGGTGAGCCTCCATGATGGAGTTAAGTTGCAGCCGCATCTGTGGGTACTAGAGCCTAAAGTGGCCGCGGCTTGAGGTTAGTTATGGCCAGCGAGAAGATCGTCGGCCATCTTTTCCAGTTTTAAATTCTGGATTTGACCGCGAAGCTGCATCTTATTGCCGTCCACTTCGTATTCCTGCCAATCAAGTGGCAAATAAACTTCGCCGCCATTGACCAGATATTCTTGGAAGTAGCTATCCATCAGGTCAAGGAGCATTTCAGCTGCATTTCGCTGACTAAGTCCTTGCTCGGAATGGGCAATCTGTCCCTCGACGGGATAGAAGAATGATTCATCGTCACTTTTCAGGATCAGGGTCAGGGCAATGGATTGTCCGTTTGCCTGCCCTTCGAGTTTGAAGCGACGCTTGCCTGCAAATACCGCGTATTTGCGCTGAAGCGTCGTTTCGATTTCAGTGCACTCAGTTGCCAAAAACGGTGACGTTGTGGTGCTGTTGTTCATATTGCGATGTGCCTTAATGGACCGTTGGTGAAATATTTTTCAGTTGTTCTGTCCAACGCAAAAGGTCGGCGAGCGTGGCCAAGTCGTAAACTGGCTTGAACGTCATGCGGTCGCCGGTCATATCAGTGGTTGGGCAGAGGGGGAAACGGTTGAACAGGCCCTTGAGAATTTCAGTGGCTTCCAAGCCAAGGGTCGGAAGGGCCTCGAAATCTAGCGTGGTCATGATCATTCCGTACTTGCGCGAAAAGAGCAGCCGACGAATTCTTTGGGTGATCTCTGGTGTCAGAAGACCAGCGGCTTCAAGCATGTCCAGTGTGCGACGACGAGCCTCGTCCAGGGCTGCGATGGATGCTTTGAATAGTGTTGCAGGATGCTCCTTGGAGACAACCCGGGTTGCGGTTTCGATGAGTGATGGTTTGCCGGATTCCGCACCAGGGCTCGCCAGCAGTTCCAAACCAAGGTTGCAGTAGCCTTTGGTATGCGCCAACACCAAACGCAATCCTTGGTGATTGTCCGCGTCGAGTCCGGTTGCAACGGCCAAGGTGTTTGCCAAATGGGAAAGGCTTACCGCCAGTGAACCCGAGGCCTCCGGGTTGCTTGCTGCCAAGGCGGCTTCCAAGGTCATCCTCGTCTGCGGTGATTTCACGAACGTGGAGATACTGGTTGAGTCATTCAAGCTGGTGTTGGATCTAGCGTTGGATCCAGCGGCCGAACAAATGAGACGGTCCATCAGTTGAGCGACGTTTGAGCCCGTCCAACGAAGGATGGCATCTTCTCCCGCTGAGGCCAAAAATAAACGGGATGCATCCTCCGGTGTGACAAATCCCTCTTCCTCGAGGCGCGCATTACGAAACCGTAGCGCCAGTGATTCTTGTTCGCTGGGGGGCAGATAGCTGGCATGGGCAAGCATGGAGTAAGCGTATTCGATGTCTTGGGCGAGTGCTTGGCCCACGAGCTCTTCAACGAACTGTCGTACTTCTGGATCTTGGCTTTTGATCTTGTAGAAGACTTCCTCGCACGGGAGGCGCAGCAAAGCGTCTTGATCGGCATCGCCCATTTTTTCGTAGGCTTCAAGGTCGAAGGTCTCGACGAGGGGGCCAAGAAGGCCCATCTGGAACTCTTCTTCCAGTTCGCGAAAGCGGCGGAAAAGCTCTTCCGGTTTGGATTGCTTGTGAAGTTGAAGCCAGCGAGCAGCGCCCGATGGGCTGAGCTGTTCTGCATCCCAGCCCTCGAAGTCCATTATGTGCGTCACTTGCTCCTGAGACAGAAGCGGAAGCAGGTCGAGGTGTTCCTCGATGCCGGCGGTGAGTATAATATGGCGGATCAAAGAGGGCTCAAGGGCCTGAACTTGTGCGGCGGCATCTTCCGTTGAGAGCAAGCCATCGAGCAGCGCACGGGCGCCACGCTCTTCATCCCTCGGTGATGGTAAATTGGCAGCCTGCCAGTCAAAGCTGGCTAGGCCGCGGTCGTAGGCAGACAGCAGGGTTTCATCGGACAATCGGCTTGCCATGTAGGGAACCTCCCGGTATGACTCTCAGGCGCGCGGCGGTCTTATCATTTGCTTAAAAAATGAGCAAGTTATGCCCGTTGGGAATTAGTTGAACCGAGGGATCCTTTTCTTGGAAGTACTTGCAACCCTTAGGGAAATTTCGAACAAAGCGGCCAAAGAACTGGTCGCATCTGCGCGCGATTTCTGTCTGGACCGAGCCTTAAGCCCCGTTTTCGCGGACTTGGAGGCACTCAATTCCAACCTTCCCGGTTACTTACCCTCTGAATCCCTGACCTCCCGCCAGGTGATTGACCACGTTGTGGCATCGGGCGGCAAGCGTATTCGGCCGGCCCTCTATTTTTTCGTTTGTCGGATGCTGGGATACCGTGGCGAACATTTGCTTCCTATCGGTGCCGTGACGGAGTTCGTCCACGCTGCAAGTCTTTTGCACGACGATGTCGTCGATAATTCTTCTTTGCGTCGCAATAAACCAACCCCTAATTCCATTTGGGGCGACGAGGCCGCAGTGTTAACCGGAGATCTTGTCTATGCCCGCGCCAGCGAAATGATGGCGGAGACCGGCAGCCTTGAGATCGTCAAGTTGTTCGCACGAGCCATCCGTCTGATGAGCGAGGGCGAACTCCTGCAGCTTGAGAATGTTTTTAACGCGAGCGTCAGCACCAAAACCTATCTGCAGATTCTGAATTGCAAGACGGCCGTATTAATCTCGGCCGCGTGTCGCTCTGCGGGTGTGCTCGGGGGGGCCAGCGAAAAGCAGCGTGACGCATTGTCCCGGTTTGGTGAGCTGACTGGGGTTGCCTTTCAGCTGATTGATGACGCGTTGGATTACTTGAGTTCGTCTGAGCGTTTTGGTAAGCCGACTCTGGCCGACTTGAAAGAGGGCAAGGTCACAATGCCCGTCATCTTGTTGCGCGAGGTTTGCTCGGGTGCCGAACAAACCCGCATTTCTCGCATGCTCGAGGATGCGGCGATCGACGATACCGACTTGGATTGGATTGCAGGGCTGGTTGAAAAACACAGTACGGCTCTCCAGACGATTGACCTGGCGACGTCCTATACCCTCGAGGCTGTTCAGTGCCTGTCAGTATTTCCGGAGTCTCCGGAGAGGTTGGATCTGGAGTCGCTCGCCATGAAGCTGGTTCGTCGTTTCAATTAAAGCTGGCCTTTTTGGGCTGTTGAGGAAACACCACCGTTGATCCCCCACTCCTTTCAAGAATTTGACGCGCGGGTTTCCCCACAACGATTGTCTAACGGCATGTCGCTCGTTCATCTTCCTGCATCCGACGGAGATGATCGTTTTTTTATAAGTTGCATCATCAAGGCTGGATCAGCATCCGAACTGGATTCGCAATCCGGAATCGCACATTTCCTGGAACACATGATGTTTCGTGGATCAAAGCGGTTTCCAACTTTTAGTGGTCTTGCAGAGGCATTTGAATCGCTCGGGGGCGAATGGAACGCGGCAACTGGTCACGAGTATACTGAGTACATTTATTCCGGGGTCCAACGGCACGGATTAGAAGCCATTGACTTATTTTTTGAGTTTATTGATGAGCCCGCCCTTCGTGATATTGAAGTTGAGCGTCAAATCATTTTGCGTGAACTTCACGGTGAATTGAACGAATTCGGTATTTCGACAGATGTCGGCCAGCATATCGGTGGACTCGTTTGGCCCAATCATCCAAGATCCCGCCCGATCATTGGTACACCGGAAACTTTGGCCAAAATCGATGAGAAAGCACTGCGCGCCTTTCGAGCGTTTTGGTATCAACCAGAAAATATGGCGCTTTGTATCGTTGGTGGAACCGCAGCGATGGCTAAAGTGGCTGCAAAAAAATTCGAGACATATCGGCCGTCACGCAATGAGAATGCAGGCGCGGTACTAGCAAAGACACCTGTTATCCATGATTTTTCTGAGGGTTTGCCATTGGCTTTGGTCGTCGAAAACTCCGACAATGAGTACCAATTCCAGATGTCGTTTAAGTCTCATGGCCAGTGGCACGACATGGCCCCAGTGTACGATGTCTTGGTTCGATTGTTGTCCGACGGATTCAGCGCTCGTTTGCCTCGACGAATTCGCGAACAGCTCGGTCTTGTTTATGACATTGCAGCCGATGCCAATTTGCTGGCTGATTGCGGCTTGGTGAATTTCACGGCAGCAGTCGATTTTGAAAACATGGACAAGTTTATTTCTGAACTCGGTTCAATTTTGTGTCACCTGATGGAAGTGGCTCCTGCCGCACCTGAACTTGAGCGCTACCAACGTCGTGCCATAGTTGATCTTGAGTTGGCCATGTCAGATCCGGGATCCATGGCTTACCGCCTCGGATGGAATGAACTGAACAATCAGCGTCGTACCATTGCTGGATATGCCGATCGGATCATGGAAGTGACTCCGGAGATGATTCGGTCATGCGCTGCCGGGCTGTTCGATAAATCCAACCGCGCGGCGGTTGTCCTTGGTCCTAAACACGGAACACCAAGTCAAACATCTGGTGAACCCGCGTTATCCGACGAGTCCTTTAATGCGATGATCCAGAAGGCGTTCCGTTTGTGACCTTTTTGTTCACAGTCCCATGCGCCCAAGCGTGATTAGGCCGGTGGCCGGCATCAGGGCGAGTATCTCGTAAAGGACAATCCATTGCTCTGCCTTCATGATCATTGCCATGGCTGACTGGACCCGGTCCTCAAACTCTGTCGTTATTGCTGTGGCGATGTCATCATCAAATGAGAAACCAAAACGCTTTGCCATGATTCCCACGCCCGCTGTGTGCATGCTTTTAATCCAATGCTCTGCGGTTTTGCCCTGGCTAAAATCAAGTAGCATCGCAGACTTTCGGATTTGAAAAATAGGGCCGAGGCAGCCGCATGTTGTGATGCAGCTTGCCGCTATTGCTGTCAGTAAAGTGCTGCGGACGTCCAAAAGATGCTCCGGTTGAAGCCAGTGGAGGATGCCGCAAAGGGATTCTGCAAACACAATCGCCATGAAGGTTCTTGCAGAGAGTCCCAAGAGGACGTCATTAATTCTTCCAAGAGGCTCAACTGTTTTCCTGGTCAGTTGCTCCAGAGCAACAATAGATGGCAATGGATTCTCCCCCCGCCGGCACGATCTTTCGATGGCTTCGTTGAGTCGGGAAATGAAGTTTAATTTTCCCGCATTGGCCATCATATGATCTGGAACTGACGCGCCTGATCCGGTTGCCTGAGAGATTCTCAGGCGCTGATAATTTAGTAGCCGGGAAGTCCGGACGATCGGGATTTGACGGAGTTGCAGTCTGGTCGCAATAAGCAGGAGTCCAGGTGGGCCAAAGGAAAGGACACTTGCGACGCTCTGCAGCCAGAATAGGGATTTTCCAGCCAAGGGTAGGATCTCCACAAACCCCGGATCAGTCCGGGTTGTGGAAGTCCTACCTCTTAAAGCTGCGCGTTGTGAAAGGACATCTCATGTCCTCGTGATCAGTCGTGGGTCAATTTCTTGTAGCGAATCCGGTGTGGCGTATCCGCAGCGTGGCCAAGGCGGCGTTTACGGTCTACTTCGTAATCCTGGTAGTTTCCTTCAAACCAGACGACTTTGCTGTCGCCCTCAAATGCCAGAATATGTGTTGCAATGCGGTCGAGGAACCAGCGGTCGTGACTGATGACGACGGCGCAGCCAGCATAGTTGAGTAATGCTTCCTCAAGGGCGCGCAAGGTATCGACGTCGAGGTCGTTGGTTGGTTCGTCAAGTAGCAATACGTTTGATCCGCTTTTAAGAAGCTTGGCAAGATTCACCCGGTTGCGCTCTCCACCAGAAAGGTCTTTGACCTTCTTCTGTTGGTCGGAACCCTTGAAGTTGAAGCTTGCAACGTAAGCCCGGGAAGCCATCTTGATTCGTCCGAATTCAAGGTCTTCTTGGCCGCCGGAGATTTCATCCCAAACCGTTTTGTTCCCGTCCAACGTGTCGCGGTTTTGGTCTACGTAAGCCATCTGCAGGGTTTCCCCGAGTCGCAGCGAACCTGAATCTGACTTTTCGAGTCCTGCCATCATCCGGAACAATGTGGTCTTGCCGGCACCGTTTGGACCGATGATCCCAACGATTCCGCCACGCGGTAAATTAAAGGTCAGGTCATCAAACAACAATTTTTCGCCAAATGATTTTTTGATTCCTTTGGCTTCAATCACCAGATCCCCCAAGCGCGGTGCAGGTGGAATCTTGATCTCCTGAACGGTTGATTGCGCCTCGTGAGACTGGTTTGCCATTTCCTCGTAGGCCGAGATTCGTGCTTTGCTCTTGGCTTGCCGGGCGCGGGCAGACATCCTGACCCACTCAAGCTCTTTGGCAAGAGCGCGCCTGCGTGCCGATTCCGTTTTTTCCTCTTGGGCCAGACGCATTTGCTTTTGGTCCAGCCAGCTGGAGTAATTTCCCTGCCAGGGAATACCCTCGCCCCGGTCCAGTTCCAGAATCCATCCCGCAACGTTGTCGAGGAAGTAACGGTCGTGGGTCACGGCAACTACCGTTCCCGGGTAGTCGTGAAGGAATCTTTCCAGCCAAGCCACACTTTCAGCGTCAAGGTGGTTGGTGGGTTCGTCAAGGATTAGCATGTCAGGCTTTTCTATGAGCAGACGGCACAAGGCCACGCGGCGCTTTTCACCGCCAGACAGATTTGCGACGGCTGCTTCACCGGGAGGTAAGCGCAGTGCATCCATGGCGATGTCCAGCATACGGTCCAGTTCCCAAGCATTACAGGCATCGATTTCGCTTTGGACTCGGGACTGTTCATCGATGACTTTCATCATCTCATCGCCGTCCATCGGCTCGCCGAGCTTCATGGAAAGTTCTTCGAACTTTTGAAGCAAGCCGCGCTGCTTTGCCACTCCAAGCTCAACATTGCCGCGGACATCAAGGTTGGGGTCGAGTTGCGGCTCCTGTGCCAGATAACCGATGTTGATGCCTTCAGCCGGGAAGGCTTCACCCTGGAAGTTCTTTTCCACGCCGGCCATGATTTTCAGGAGCGTACTTTTGCCTGATCCGTTCAAGCCCAGGACGCCGATTTTTGCGCCAGGGATGAAGGACAGGTAAATTCCTTTGAGGACTTCACGGTTTGGTGGATAAACCTTACGGAGGTTCACCATGTTGTAAATATATTGGGTCATAGGTCGCCTTTTCGCCGTTCTTCTTTCAGGGATGCCCGCCGCGCTTTCTCAATCATCTCAGAAAGTTCGGTGGAGGATTCTAGATAGCGAAGAAGCTGCGCCTTTAAAACCTCTTTTTGTGCGAATGGCTGAACGGAGTAAATCCCAAGGGATTGAAAATAATGAGTGACGACTACCTCGACCTTTTCGGGGGGTAGCGGCCAGGCACTCATAAGCGTCCTGGCATGTTGGGTGGCCAATTCCATGGCCACAAACTCTTCTATGGGAAGGGACTCTGTCGATAGCATTTTCCTGACCTCCTGTCAGAGGATGCTACCACATCGGGACGCTTAAATTAATTCCCGCAAATCCTTGGGAAGTGTCTTTGCGAGCCGCTCCATTGTCCCGTCCCCAAGGTGGCGCTTGACGGTGTGCAGGACCGCCCTGGCCATCAATTCGGAATCTCCGGCATTTAGGGTCGGACCTCGCCGCATCTCTCGCCTGATTTTGGCCAGAAACTGGTCTTTGCGTCGTTCTCGCGTTGGTTTTCCGTGCGGTTTATATCCTTCGTAGTAGAATCCCCGAACGAGCATTGGAAGTTGAGCGCCAAGGGCCGATGCGTGTTCGACGGTCAGGCGGTCGCGCAGGGCATGCAGAACGCTGCGCATGGCGGCGTAGGCCAAGTGGCGATCGTCCTTTCCGAGTTCAAGCATCAGATCGTTGAGCCAAATGTTGGTCGTTTGGACGGTGTTGTCAAAAGTTGGCAGGCCAGTCTGTGTCATGGTTGGATTCCTCCACCGCTGGAGATGCAAGGTAGGTACCATTCCTTGAAAATCGTTTTTCAGAACGAAAATTTTATTGTCATCGATAAACCGCATGGTGTTCTCACCGTCCCAGCAAGAGCCGGCGATGCCGATCCCCGGCAGTGTGCAGGACGGATGTTGGAAAGAGAGACTGGCGGCAGAATTTTTCCAGTGCATCGCCTGGACTATGAGGTCGGTGGAATTGTTATGTTTGCGCGTAATGCCAAGGCTCACCGCGCCGCATCGGGGTGGTTTGAGGGGCATGCTCTGCAGAAGACCTACGAGGCGATAACCAAGCCTAATGAAAATTGCAAAGAGCTGCATTCTCAAACTCCACTGGATCAGCCGCTCATTTGGGAAGCTGTTCTGGTTCGTGGTAAGAAACGCGCTTTTGAGGCGTCTCATGGCAAAAAATCGCTCACCCGGGCCTGGTTTGTCAGGGAATTGGAATTGGACATTGGTGGAGCGCCCGCTGCAAAAAAACACCAACTCTGGCGCCTCGAACCGGTGACGGGGAGATCACACCAGCTGCGCTGGGAAATGTTCCGTCACGGAATTCCGGTCCTTGGCGATACTCTTTACGGCGGGGCTCCGCTCGGTGGCCTTGATTGCGATGCTATTGCCCTACGGGCTGTTCAACTTTCGTTCAATGAAAAGGTCGATACCTCCATGTTCGGCTTGCCCCCGGAAGGGTTTGCCTGCGAATCTGTTCTTCATTGGCTCTCTAAATTGAACCTGTGATTTTTCCAATCGGAGCGTTAGTCGTGTTCAGCAAGAAATTCCTTATTTCCGTCGTCTTCTGTCTGCTCTCAATTGCGGTGGATGCGTTGGCTCAGGACGTCAAGATCACGGCCCGCGTTCGGAAAAAAGGCAGCGGTGACACAGTCACTAGAACTGAAGGCGCGGTCTTCGGTGTCGAGGGAGGATCCGCGGGCGAAAAAATTCAGTCTGCTCCCGACGGAACCTTAACTTTTGAGGCGGCTGAATCAGCAGGTTTGCGATTCACCAGGTTTGGATTTAAGCCTCTGGAAGTGAAGGTTTCCGATCTGCTGGAAAAGGCTAAGGCAAGGCTGCAAGCTGAGCCCGAAGGTGGTCAGATTCAGCTCAGGGTTGATGTTTTTCTGGAGCCTTCACTTGGCGGGGATGACACCGTCATTGTTCAGGGAAAAAAACGGCCTGGAGTATCCAAACAAATCATTTCCGTCGAGGAAGCACGTCGGGTGGCCCCGGGCGGGGATCCCGGTCAGGTCACAAAATTGATGCCAGGTGTCCAGCGGCAGGCCTTTGGTAGTCAGGTTGTGATTCGTGGATCGGCCCCTGGTGACAGCAAATACTATATCGATGATCTTGAGGTTCCGTTTGTTTACCACGGTGTCGGTCAGTACACGGTGCTTCCCACGCCTTTGATTGAGGATGTGGAATTTTCGGCGGGAGGCTTCGGTGCGGAGTACGGTGATGCAACCGGTGGAGTTGTCAAGATACGTTCCAAGACAAATCTCGTAGAGCGGGCGACCAGCATTTATAACGTCAATTTTCCTATTTTTTCGAGCGCCTATCATGAACGCCCGCTTGGGAAAGATGCCAGCCTGTCGCTGTCCATTCGCCGGAGTTACCTCGATTTGATTCTGCCAAAAGTTCTTCCTAAAGACTCCGGCCTGACGGTTGTCCCCTACTTTTCTGACTATGTGGTTTTGCATAATCAAGATTTTGATGACGGAAAAGGCCGTTTGATTTCAATCGCATCCACGGACGGCATACGTGCGGTTTTTCCCGCTGATTTTGCGCAGAGCGAAGAAGGTACCGCCGCTTTTAGTATTTTCAATTATTATGGAATTCTTGGTTACGAACGTACGAAGCGATTGAATAGTGAATGGTCGCTCACGACGACGCCTCAGGTTCAGTTCTTCAAATTGAATCTAAAAATCATCGACAGCAAGGTGAAACTCAAGGTTTGGTCGGCACGCCTTCCTGCAGAATTGACGTACCGCCCAAATGGTACAGACAAAGTGTACTTTGGCGCTGATTTGCGGGCTGACAAGGCGACTGTTTATTTTGATGCCATCCGGTTCGACCGGAATGACCCTTTCTTTGATCCGGAAGAGGCCCCCCGTGAGGAAGGTTCCGAGGTGACCACGACAAAGGGTGGCGCAGCGTGGATTGCGATGGAAAAAAACATTGGCGGATTGCTTTTGATTCCGGGGCTTCGGGGCTACTACAACGATCAGATAAAAAAGGGAACTGCGGACCCCAGGTTCAGCGCTCGCTTCGATTTTAATGAAATTCATGGATTGAAATTTGCGACAGGCCAGTTCAGCAAGAATCCGGAGCCTGGGCAGGCTTCTGTGTCTGCGGGAAATCCCGATTTGAAGTTCGAGAGATCGATCCACTACGTAGCCGGGATTGAATCACGTTGGAACGAGCGCTGGAATTCTGACATTCAATTATTCAAGAAAAAATCGTGGGATCTGGTTCGTGCAGACTCCGAAAAGCGATACGTAAATTCAGCAGATTTGGAAAGTTCTGGTGCCGAGATTCTGATCCGTCGCAACATGACGGAACGATTTTTCGGATGGTTTTCCTATACGTGGTCCAAAAACCGGTCGCGCGACGCTTCGAATCAGCCCTGGCACAATGCGGAGTACGATCAAACGCATGTGGCAAATCTTGCTGGGAATTACCGCCTTACGGAAATCTGGGAGCTGGGCGGAAGACTCAACTACCACACGGGAGATACTTTTACGCAGAAGGGCAACGCGGTCTACAACGCCAATCTGGACAAGTATCAGGCGCGCGCAGGGGACATTGATTTATTTGCGGGTCGATTGCCAAACTACAATGAGCTCAGTGTTTTTGCGGGGCGTGACTTCTTGTGGGACACTTGGAAGATGAATGCGCGTTTCGGTATTGAATACTTCTGGTTCAAACGCACAGCACTAGGTGTGGACTATAACTATGACTATACCAAAGAGTCGTATCTAATGGGCGTTCCGCCAATTCCATACTTGGAAGTGCAGGCGACGCTTTAGTTACGTTCCATTGCAGAGAAGTCGTCGAGGGTTATCTTGCTCAGGTTGATCCTGTTTGCAAAGGATGCGTAAGCCAAATAGGCGGCAAGGCACTCCCGGTTTGACAACCACTCGGGCTGATAAAGTGGTGGTGCGATCCAGCCAGAATCAATGAATGGCTCCAGCGCGACAACGTCGCCAAGGGTCAGTCGCCCTACAAATAGGTACATCGGATAATGGACCTTGTTGGACTGAATCGCCTTGCGCAGGAAAGTATGTACAAAAATCAAACCCTCGAGGTACACGCCATCTTTCGTGAAAGCGACGCGGCCATTGGGGTCGCCGCCGCGAAATACACGCGCTGCGGAGGCAAAGCTTTCTTTTTCTGACTGACCTTCGCTCAAAAAGAATTTGAATACGTCAATGAAGTTGGCGCCACTCAGGGCCAGATCGACTGCCTTGATGCGCAAGGCGATCCGTTTTAAGCGCCAAACGTCCATGGCATCCGTGATGAACTCAGCAAAGGTGGCAATCCCCTCTTGGGTCAGCGTTGTGCGGGGGGATCCCAAACCGAGGCTTTTCAAGTTAGGCTGCTCGCGTCCATTCAGCATTGTGGCTGCATGCACCAGACCTTCGTGTTCGGCGAGTTGTTTGACGTCATGTCTGGTGAACTTCGTATTGCCCCGGATCCGCAGGCGCTTTGCGCTGGCGGCGGCCTTTGAGGCCAAGTCCGGATCCACGACAATTTCCAAAGGATGCGCGTGGAAAACCGGTTCAAGCCGCAAACGGAGGATGCTGGCCAACTCGTCAGACGTAATTGTGGCTTCAGGTTCCGGCGTGTTCAGGATGTGGCTGTATTCATCGATCGATTTGATGAAGTGTTCGGCGGCCGACAGGTTGGTGACCTCCGTCTTGCCAATTGAATCGGAGGGTTGTCCGTAAAGTTCGATGGATAGCTGTGTGAATTCAGGTTTGGCGATGCACTCCAGCATGCGGGCTGCGCGGATGTAGCTGTGGGCGGTCCGCGATATGTATGCGCCAACGGGATGGTCCGTTCCTGCGGCTTTCATGATCTCTTCCAGTTTTTTTATGTGGTCTGGATAACTGTGTTTTTTATAGGATGGCTGTGGAATTTCTGGTTTCCCAGTTTTCCAGGAAGCAATAAAATTATGGCCAAGCTCTTCTGGCCAAGCCAGGTTGCTCAGGACTTTGATTTCTTTTGCGCAGTCGACGAGTTGCTGGTCGATTCGGGCAAAGTATGAGAGGTCTTTATTCATGTTTTTTATTGTACCCCATCACCCTTCGGGAGCGGCATGATCCGCTGGTTCAACCATCCAAAAGATGAATTGTTGCGGGACCTTGCTTTGCCCGGTTCGGGAACCCCCTGCACTCCCGAGGCGGCCCAAAACCTGGCCTTGGCGGTCGCCTTGCGTGGATTGGGCTCCGTTTCCCCAAATCCATTGGTTGGTGCCGTGTTGCTGGACAGCGCGAACCATTTTGTGGGCGCGGCGGCCCATGAGCGCTTGGGGGGGCTTCATGCAGAAGCAAGGCTTTTGGCTGACCTTACGAAGTCATTGGGTGCGAAAGCCTTGCAGCAAAAACTCAAAGGTGGGCGTCTTTTTGTGACGCTGGAGCCATGCGCTCACGAAGGGCGCACGCCGTCGTGTGCCAGAGCCCTTGCTGGCAGCGGTCTTAAAGAAGTTATTTATGGCGTGATCGATCCCAATCCGTTGGTGCGCGGCAAAGGGGCTGGCATCCTGCGCGAGGCCGGTATTAATGCTGTAGATGCATCATCACACAGTGATTTTAAACCTTGGTCGGCGGCCTGCGAAGATCTTGCTGGGTTTTTTCGACACAACATATCCACAGGCCGGATATTCACTGGACTCAAGATCGCCTCCAGCATGGACGGGGTCGTGGCATTTGAAGGCGACCGGCGGATTTGGATCACGGGGGAGAGGGCGCGGGCCTACGGACATTTTCTACGCATGGCGTACGACGCAATAGCTGTAGGTGCCGGGACTGTCTTGGCGGATCATCCGCGCCTTAACGTCCGTCATCCGTTCTTGAAAGACCCATCGATGAGCCGGACTCCGCGTCGCGTGGTTGTCGACCCGCGGGGCAGAGCCCTCGAATTCGCTCTCGGTGGTAATTTGGTCCCTCTTGTGACGGAGGAACCTGAAACTACGGTTTGGTTGATCGCACAGCACGGCGTCGAATTGGACCTGGTCCACCGCGCCGAGGCCCGCGGCATAAAAGTAATTGCCGTTCCCATTGAGCCGGAATCTGGACGGTTTATATGGAGCGAAGTGGACGGAGCCTTGCAGGCTCTTGGAATCAGAAGCGTGCTCCTTGAAGGGGGGGCGGGACTTTATGCATCTGCCTTGGGGTCTGGTGACGGCCGGACCCGGCCTTTCGTGAATAAGATTCACCTGTTTCAGTCGCCTCAAATTCTTGGCGACCGTTCTCCAGCGGGCGCGAAAGCCCTTCGTTGGAATACTTCAGCATCCAGCCAACTGTCGATTCGACAAGACCGCGTGCAGCTGTTTCAATTAGACTGTGATTGGGGTTTTGAAATTCCCTTGGATACCGCTGCAGGAGTATGATTGATGACCACGTTTGAATCGCAACAGAAGACCACAGCCGCAGCGCGACCGGGTTTTTCTGAGATTTATCTGTCGCTGGCTTTTGCCCTGGCAGAGAGGTCCTCTTGCAAAAGGCTAAAGGTCGGAACGGTCATCACCAGTGTCGATTACCGCAAGGTTCTTGCGGTCGGTTACAACGGAAACGCCTCAGGCCTGCCGAATTGTTGTGACCGTGATGAGCCTGGACTTTGTGGCTGCCTTCACTCCGAAGAAAATGCCGTGATCAACTGTGATAGCCCGCGCCACATTGAGAAGTATGCTTTCGTGACGCATTTGCCTTGTGTCATGTGCGCGAAGCGCCTGATCAACCTTGGCAACGTCAAGCGCGTTTACTACTGCCGTGAATATCGTTCGCAAGATTCCATGAACCTTTTCAGGGCAGTTGGCATTGAAGTTTCCAAACTTGATTTCCCAACGATCGGTGGCCTGGTTATGGATGGGGCTCAACTCTGATGGTGGCCCACGTACATCACGGTCCTCGTGGGAACGATCACGGCCAAGGCCAAGGCCATGGGCATCATCATCATGGTCATCATCACGGGCATCATCATGTTGCGGGCGCGAGCCGCAAAAACATTTTAATCGCCATGCTGATGAACTTTGCGTTTTCTGCGGTGGAGCTTGTTGGTGGTATGTATGCGGGCTCAGTTGCAGTTGTGGCGGATGCCGTCCATGACTTCGGCGACGGTCTTTCTTTATTTATGGCTTGGGTGATGGAGGGGGTTGCTGACAAGCAACGTGATTCCAGGTTTTCTTATGGCTACCGCCGTGTTTCCCTGCTGTCAGCTTTGATCACATCGCTGCTTTTGGTGGCGTCATCTATTTTTGTGATTGCTCAGGCCGTGCCTCGCTTGCTGAATCCGGTTCAACCAAAGACTGGTTGGATGTTTGTCATCGCCATCGGTGGAATCGCAGTCAATGCCTTTGCAGCGTGGCGTTTAAAGACTGGATCGACCTTGAATGAAAAGGTCTTGTCCTGGCACCTGGTTGAGGATTTGCTCGGTTGGGTTGTGGTGGCCGTTTCCAGCATCGTTATGATGGTTATCGATATGCCCATCATTGACCCGGTGTTGTCGCTCCTTTTCGTCGGATTCATTCTTTTTAATGTTTTAAAAAATCTTCGCTCAACCCTGGTGCTTTTTCTGCAGGGCGTTCCTGAACACTTGCAGATAGATGCCCTCAGGGCGTCTATTGAAGGTATTCCTGGTGTGGCTGGGGTTCACGATTTGCATTTGTGGTCGTTGGACGGCGCCCATCATATTTTGACGATGCACCTCGTCGTAGACGCCACTGACCTTGGGGTCATCGAAGCTATTAAGGCACAAGTCAAAGCGATCGTTCACTCTGCCGGTGATCATATCTTGCCAACCATCGAGGTTGAAGCTGTGCCGGGAAGTTGTTCCAGCAAGTCTTCTTGAACCAGCCAGTGGTGCTTTAAACCATCCATAAAGTCGTGCGCAGTTTAGTCGATGAACTGGCGAACCAGGTCAATGGCCTTTTGATAGTATGCCGGGGTCTCAGAAAACAGCTCATGCCTTGCCCCGTGAATCACATCAAATTCAATTTTTGCTTTCGTGTGATCTGCTGCTTTTTGGATCCATGATTGAATTCCCGTAGGATCCACCACGCGTTCGTCTGATCCGGTCAGAATCAAAACCGGTGTGATCATTTTTTTTAAATTTTCTGGATCGTTTACAAAATCGATTGCGTCAAACGTTGCCTTCAGCCAGCCGAACTTCACCCCACCCAAAGGGTAAGGATTGGCTTTGATGAATTCGTAGCGATCGTGATCACTTGTGAGTGCGTTACCCTCAAATGGACCTTTGGTGAACGCTCCTGCCCCACTGGACACGCGCATGGCGGCTGGAATTCGCCCAAGAACATTTGCGATTGGGCGGGCAAAAATTTCTGGAACAGGTTTATCGGGAAGCCTCAATAACGGTGAGGATAATACGAGTGCATCAGGCTTGATCATGCCCTTCATGGTCGCATGCAAAGCGATGAGTCCACCCATGGAGTGGGCAATGACAATATAAGGCTTTTTCTTGATGATCTTGTGAATGATGTGGCGGCTGTCTTCAGAATAAGAATCATAGTCCTCAATAAATGCGCGTTCGCCCCCAGACGCACCTTGTCCGCGGTGATCCCAGGTCAGAAAACCAATATCATCTTCCAATTGCAGGTCCACTGGAACATGCGCGTACTTTTCAATCCATTCGGTTCTACCGTTTATGAAAACAAGGAAACGGGACATTTGCTCCGTGGTTCCACCATATGGCAGTGAGACACCGTAGCGCAGGGAAGGCCCTTTGCTCGGAGAAAGGCGTGTGATTTGCCACCCTCTACCGCCGGTTTTTTTTTCAGTGTTGACGCCTGCAGCATTACCTGGCGTCTGGACTGAGTTTTCGAATTCGTTGTTGTTCATGCTCAACTCCAGCCTTCCATTCCGTCATTTCGCGGGGATAATTTGTGCACAAGCCGTCCACTTCTATTGCAGCAAGGTAGTTCCACAGGTTTTCCCGACCTGATTTTTCACCCGCCATGGGGACCCAGCCATAAACTTTCCAGTCCCGGGCTTTGGCTTGGTCCATGAGTTTCTCGTCAATCCATTCGGCGACGGGATGAAAAATCGAGGCCCCTGCCATCATCATAAAAACGGGAGGTGCAAACCGGCTGAAATTCTGTCCGAGCAGGTTATCAGTACCCCAAAGACAGGCCCGCTGAATTTTTTGGTGATGGTCCTTCAAATGGATCAATGGTTCGGCTTCAAAAGAAGATACGACGAATGCATCCAGTCGACCGTGGTCGTTGCAGATGCGGGCGACAGTTTCGGCCAGGTTTTGATTGCGACCCTTGATTTCAATGTTGAGTTCGATCCGATCGGCAAATTCATCCACAATCTCGTCAAGAAATGGCAGAGGTTCGCCATTTTTTAGGCGCATTTTGGCTAAATCCTTACGATCGAAAGAAGAGATGAAACCTTTTACGTCAACCGTATGGCCCAGGCGATCGTCATGCATGATGACGGCATGGCCGTCGCGGCTGAGCTGTACATCCAGCTCGATGCGGCTCGCTCCGCCGTCGATGGATCTCTCGTAAGCAGCGCGGCTGTTTTCTAGGGCCTCACGGTTTGCGCCGCGATGGGCTATGACTTTCAAAATGCTTCCCCTGCCTTATGGCCGCCGGTTTTTGGTGGAGTCTTTATAAAATCTATTTTTGCCTGTCACGTTGCGCGGATGCAGCGGACGCATCCTCAATGGATCCTACACCATTTCATCATTCTTCCGAAATTCAAACCAATGGAAAAAAAATTGATCAAACTTGGCGTTTATTTCACGTCGGTCACAATCTCGCTGGCCGTGTGGCAGGACCTCCGTGCGGAAGGTCGGGCTGACCTCCCGAGTTGGGCCAAGGAAAATACGGTTGTCCAACAGGACCGGACTCTGAGGGTGGTTTGCTCCGGCCGTGGTCCGTCGGTTGATCAAGCTCGCACTTACGCTCTGAGGAACTGCAAGTCTGCCACAGCCGATTTCCTGCAAAATGATTTAACGGTCCGGGGGCTGACGGTTGAGTCCGAGAGTGGGGTTGCAATCCATCAGGAGATTGAGGGCCGGACACACTTCAAGGGACTCTCCTGTAAACCTTTACAAGATCACGTCCGGTCGCTTTCGGATGGCTTGCTTGAAGTTTGGTTGCGTTGTGAATTTGATTTGGCGAAAGTCGAGCAAACAGCCGAACAAAGAGAAGACGTTGATCCGCAGGCGAATTCAACGCGTGGCCTTGATTCTTCTCAAAAGCTAGAGCTCGTCAAGCAGAGGGAATTGAATGTTGATGATGGCGCGAGAAGGTCTGCTCCGGCAAGCCTCGCGACCGTTCTCGATGTCATCAGCATTCCACCATGCGAAAGCTTGATTATACGAGGTCTGAAGTCGCGGCCAATCAAGTGTTCAGCAGGGGGTATTACCAGCGCGACTTTGGACGTGGGTGATTTTGAGGTTGTTGTTCGTGCTGCTGGTTATCTAAGCAAGCGGGTCCGGATATCTCCGGGTGGAAAACGCCATGAAACAGTGCAGGTGATTCTTGATCCAGAAAATTAGAAGAATCCAACTGTGTTTCCCCCTCACTTTGGGCCTTGTGTGTGGCTCGTGTTTTTTGTTTTTCCTATCGGGTTGCATCAGTACATCAGGCGGTACGTATCGTGCCGCCGAGGTGCGGGGGGCACTGTCGAAAGTCACCTGGGTGACTCCCGTGTCTGATGAGATGAAGACAGCGCAGCAGTTTGATCGCGTCCTGCATTCTCCGCAAGAAACACTCAAACTTTATTGCTCCAATGGGAAACCCCGGCGTTCTTGGAACCTGCCGATACGTGCGATTGTCCCCAGGCCGCCGGCAGGGATTCCCATTGATCAGGCATCCGAGATCAAAGGCCGTGTGTATCAGGCATTCCGGAACATCATAGGGCCGGCGATTTTTATCGATGAGCCGGCTCCCCTAGTGAGTGGCGCAATTGAAGTGACCGCAGCAGCCCGTGTGGTTGCTGTCTCGACAGCAGATCCGGAGACTGTCCTGGCTAAGTTTCGCGAAACCCGGTTGAGTGAGAATGCAACGACACTGATGGTTGGATATGACGGCCAGCGCGGCCTTTTCTTGGGTGTTATTGACGCAAAGGAGTTTGCAATTGAACGGATTGGATCTCCCGCAGAAGACAAATGGAAATTAAAGGGTGTCGCCGGTGGAACGCGGCACAACCCCAGCTTGATGGGAGCAGTTTGGGCGGATCGCAGGTTCAAAAGTGCCGAGGGCGACGTGATCTATCCGGTATACCCGGCCGGGGTTTTAGAGGCTGGCTTGCTGCCGATGCATTTCACGATGCTTGTCCCGCCTGGGGTACAGAAAAAATACTTCGCAGAGCTGACTCCTGAACGTGGATTTTTTATCCGCGAAGATGGAACGTTTGATTTGGGTGATGCAGTGGGCAGCCGGCAACGGCTCTGGAATGCCTACTTCAATAAAGCAGTTGTGGTCGAAGAGGCCCAAACTTCAGATCCGGATGTGGTTCAATTCAATGTCAGAATGGACCTTGATCTATTTTGTGCTTACGCCCGGCCCGTGCAAGATCTGCTGACCAAGTGAAATTCAATCTAACATTCTATTTTTCAGCGCGGAAACATGACTGCAATTGGTCCGGAGAGGCCAAATTCAAAGCCCGCACCGGAATTGTTCACGCTGGCGGTTTCGTTGTCTTGTTTCCAGATTTCATTGCGACTGACGAGCGTCATGTAAAAAGGCCCGAAAAATCCACCAAGAAATAAATCTACAGGTGGTTTTTCTGCAGTAAAATAGACATTCGCGTCTTGACCATAGGTGCTGTTTGTGGCTTTTGCCGACTTGCCCAGAAATCTTCTGATCCCGCCAAATATTCCACGGGTGTTCAGTCTTTGTATTGGGAAATACATCGCAGATTCAACGTAAACACCGGAGTAGTCGAGGGTGAACGGATAGCTGCCGGAAGAGCTGGTGTAGGCCATCGTGTCTGGAGTGGCATCCGTTGAGGTCGTTTCAAATCCTGCCGTCACTGCGGCTCCAACAGACTCAAAAACCTCAAGGCGCGCCGTGGCTCCGATCCGGAATGTTTCGCTACCTTCGTTTTTGAGGGTCGACAGTTCCTGGTCGGAGCTGTTGAGGCGTGCCCGGAATGTTTTTTCGTCCGCCTTGCGAATTGCAAGGGCGGAGTCAAGGCCCAGCGCCAATTCCAGTTTTCCGGACCATGGGTTGACCCGGATGTCATCACAGATCCCATCGCTCCTTTGCCCCGTAGCGCATTGAACGGCAGGATCCGTCGTTACAACCCCGGCCGTTGCTGCAGGTGCGATCATCAAACCAGCCATCAGTGAAATGATGCGGATCGTTTTCATGGCCCCTCAATCGAGCTTGAACTGCTTTTTGATCCGGTCAAGGTCCGGCTCAAAACATTTTACCGTGAGACGCGTGCCCTCGTCGTCATGTTCTTCGCAAAGAACTCTCATCGTGGCATGTATTTCTGCCGTCGCCGCGCTTTTGGCGTAAGGAACAAAAATTTCAACCTGGATCATATTGTGCTCAAAATGGGACTGAATCAACAGATGAAGGGCAGCCACGCTTTCCTTGTCCTTGGTGGACAGGAAAACCGGGTCCTTGAACTCGCGCTTGAGGGCGGCAATTTCAATTTCTGAAAGCATGTCCACCTTGTTCAGGACCAAAAGGGTATCGGCATGGTTGGCGCCGATTTCACCCAAGACTTTTTTTGTCGTTTCCAATTGCGACCTGAATGCCGGGTCTGAGGCGTCGACAATGAACATCAGGAGCGACGCATCCAAGGCTTCGTCCAGGGTTGATCTGAAAGAGGCCACCAGATCATGAGGTAGCTTTTTAATGAAGCCAACGGTGTCCGAAATTAAAATCCGCGGTTTGGTTTCCGGGTGCATGATCCGCACCGTGGTGTCGAGTGTGGCAAAGAGGCGGTCCGCGACCAGTACTTCACTTTTGGTCAGGGCTCGCATGAGGGAAGATTTGCCGGCGTTGGTGTATCCGACCAAAGCCACCTTCAAGTGTTCGCTGCGGCGGGCCCGACGCAATGCCTGATCCTTGTTGATCGCTTCAATCTCGCGACGAAGGGCGGCGATCTTGTCGCGGATGCGGCGGCTTTCAAGTTCGTGGGCTGTTTCTCCGACCCCCTTGGCGCCGATTCCACCGCCTTGCCGTTCCCCCGCGCCAGTGACCCGGATCCGCGGTGCAAGATAGGTCAGGCGCGCAATCTCAACCTGGGCTCTTGCCGCCGGTGTTTTGGCGTGCCGGTAAAAAATTTCGACAATCACACCCGTGCGATCGAGCACATCGACCCCCAAGGCGGCCCCCAGATTCCGAAGTTGGGTCGGAGTCAGCTCGTTGTCGAAGACGACAAACTGGACCCTTTCGGCCTCGGGCAGGGGAGCGAGGGAGTCGTGTTTTTTTTCTTGTGCGTCGTCGGCAAAATCCTGATCCAAGTCGTCCCCGTCCTCCAAGTCTCCGTCTTCTTCGTCTTCAGGATGTTTGTGGACGCCTGCTTTGGTGCGGACGACGGGTTTGTTGGAGGTAACGATGCCGGTCCCCCCGGTCCACCTGGCAATCTCTTTCAATTTGCCGTCGCCGACCACAGAACCGGCTGCCGGCGATGCCCTCTTTTGACTAATAGATTCAACAACTTCCATGCCAAGAGTGTGAACCAGCCGGCCGAGTTCAGCCAGGGAGGCGGCGTGCTCCCGGTCGCTTACCCCCGGAAGTTGCAATGAGACGAGCAGTGCTCGTGGAAGGTTTTTGTCTGCAATATCAGGAGTTTTTGAAGTCATCGTGTGCGGCATCCCGAGGGGGTTTGAGGCGCCTTCGTCATAGTTTTGACGGAAGGGGTCTGTCGAATAGCAACTTGATACACTGGGATCAAGGCAAGTCCAAGGCCCGCTCTGACAAATAAGGTAGGTGCCCCATGAAAATGTTCAATTTCATCACCCGGAATTTTACCCTCACATGCGCCATCGCTTTTGTCCTGTGCGCTTCCCAGACGGTCGTTGCGGCAGCGGCACCGAAAGCAGGTGGAAGCGGATCGGGGAGCCCCGGCCCATCGGCAGGAATGAGTTCGGGTGGCTCGGGAAGTTCAAGTTCAGCGGCGGGATCGCGTTCCCTTGTGCTAACCGTTCCGGTGGTTAATTTAACGCGCGACGCAGCCTTTCGCGCTGAAGTGAACCTGCACTCTGCATCCCTGTCTGTCGAATCCGCAATCACGGAAGAATCCGAGGAATATCCGGAAGAAAAGATTTTGCTTACCGGTGATTCAATGATCTCGAACGGGCGTCACATTGCGCTGATGCTCAGCCGTTACGGCAATCCCGCAAATATGTCCGGCTGGTTCTGGACCCTCGGTGCCGGAATGCGCACGATGACTGGAATCTGGAAAACGAACCCCAGCCAGCTCGGGCTGACCAGGGGTGCGGCATCCCTGGTTATCGACGATGCTGGCAAGGTCATGCATAGCTACACTGCAACCGGGACGACGGGGCATGCCCGTTTCGGCTACCGGTGGGTATCCCAGTCCATCCCCCTGGCAATTGGCGGGCATATTGGGGTTCGTCATTTTGACGGACAATTCAAGGATGTCGAGCCGGTCAATTCGGATTACAGCCCCTTGGCAATTGACGACCAGGCTTGGTTGCGCCGCCGCTACATGACCCGTATTGAGCCGGCTATTGAGTTTGGCTTGGCGTTTTAAACGCAAATCCTTTGCGGTGACCCGCGCTCTGGGCTAAGCCTCTTAAGGAACCGAGTCTTAAGGGAAAACCAGCGCGGGAGAATTTGTGCGTATTGCCATTGATGCACGAATGCTGAAAGCAGGGACGATGCACGGGATTGCCCGTTATGTCCACGAGCTGATCAGTTGCCTTCGCACCGCCGGTGGCAAACACCGGTTTTTCATTTTTGTAAATGAAGACAGCCCGCTGGAGTCGATGGTTTTGCCGTCAAATATGGAGCTGATCACGGCGCGCACCCGTTGGATCAGCCTTTCGGAACAGATTGAATTACCAAATCTTTTGCGCAGGTTGCGCGCCGATTTGTTTCATTCTCCGTCTTTTGTCGCACCATTTTATTCTCCGTGTAAAACCATCATGACCATTCACGACCTGAATCACATGGTTTTGCCCCAATTTTACACGCCATTCCACAAGGTCTATTACAGTTTTTTCGTGAAGCGTTGCATTAGACGTTCAGAGGCGATTTTGACAGTGAGTCGTTTCAGCCGCGATGAGATCGTCAGGACACTAAAGGTACCTGCGGAAAAAGTGGCCGTGACATACAACGGCATCTCGCCCAACTACCGCCGGGTGACCGACCCGGAGACCCTGAGGTACGTTCGCGATATTTACGAACTTCCAGAGCGGTTTGTTTTTTGTTTAACCAACAACAAACCCCACAAGAATGTCCATCAGCTGGTTCGTGCTTATAGCTATTCTGGACTGAAGCTTCCCCTGGTACTGGCTTGTCCGTTTGATTCAGGGATTCTCAGTGTCGCCGAACAATACGGAAAAAAACATCTCGTGTTCTTCTCGAAATTTATCAACGAGGAACATCTCCCGGCTGTTTATTCTCTGACCGATTTGTTTGTGTATCCGTCGACGTATGAGGGTTTCGGACTTCCTCCGCTGGAGGCGATGGCCTGTGGGGCACCCGTTGTGGTTGCGCGTTCGTCGAGTTTGCCAGAGGTCGTGGGCGACCTCGCGATTTTTGCCAATCCTTTTGACTATCAGGACATGGCGCGCGCGCTGCGTGCGGGGATTGAGGACACAGCGGCTCGTGCCCGGATGCAAGAGAACGGTCTCGCGCACGCAATGCAGTTTTCCTGGGAGCAAATGGCCCGGCAGACCCTCGCGATCTATGAGGCTTGCGGGCGTGGTTCTCATGCAGGAGTCGTCGATAACGCCTCTGGCTTAGAACCGGTCGGGGGTGTCGCTGATGCGCATTGGAATTAATGGTCGCTTTCTGGTGGCCAAGAGAACCGGTGTGCAGCGCGCTGCATTTAACCTGATCCGGACTCTGGTGGAGATCGATCGCGAGAATCAGTATTTGATTTTTACGGGACGCGGCCAGGCTGGTCGGCCAGAATGGAATTATCCCAATGTTCAAGTCGTGGAGTCAGACCTGCGCGAGGGCGAAAGTTTTTTGAACCATGTTTGGGAGCAGTTATGGTTGCCCGTTCTGGCTCATCGCCACAAGGTCGACTTGCTCCATTCGCCGGCGAATGTCGCGCCACTTTTTTATCGCGGTACTTCAGTCGTCCACATTCACGACTTGTGCTTCGTGGTGAATCCCCAGTGGTACAGCTTTACCTTTCGGACGGTATATAATTTTATCATTCCGCGACTTGCCAGGCGCGCTTCCCGGGTGATTACCTGCAGTAACAATTCAAAGAATGATTTATTGCATTTTTGTAGGCTTGCCGCTGATAAAGTCAGCCTCGTCTATTGGGCCGTCGATGATATTTTTCTCAAGCGCACCACCGACGCATCCAGTGCGAGTCAGATTGAGGCGAAAAGCCTTGGAGAGTTCATTCTCTATGTGGGGTCTTTGGAGCCGCGAAAGAACATCAATACGCTCATCAAAGCCTATGTTCAATTGCGCCGCAACAATCCAAATTTGAAGCCAAAATTAGTTTTAATCGGCGGTGAGAGCCCGCTTTTTGCTGATGTGCAGCTTCGGGTCAAGGATTACGCCGGAGATATTGTTTTCAAAGGTTTTATTGATGATGAAACCCTGCGGGCGTTTTATTCCAAGGCGGCCTTGGTTGCCTACCCCAGCCTGTACGAAGGATTTGGGCTTCCGCCTCTTGAAGCCATGGCCAGCGGGACACCCGTCATTACATCCGACGGTTCTTCCATTCCCGAAGTCGTTGGCGAGGCTGCCTTGATGATTGATCCGCGCAGCGTGGACCAATTGACCAACGCCATGGTTCTCCTGTTGACTGACATGGATTTGCGTCAAAAACTTATTGCGCGGGGCAGGGTTCAAGTCGAGCGGTTCAATTGGTACCGGGTTGCGCGGAACACCCTTGCTGTCTACTATGAGGTCGCGAGTGAGGCTCGGGTGGCTGGCTATGGGTTGAATAAAGGTCCGGGCAAAGGATCAAGCCAGGTGAAATCCGTGCACCAGTTTGTCCCGTTTAAGATATGGAAAAATCTTGTGGCCCTCGAAGAGCGTCATTTGAACGCAATCCGGGCAGAATCTTAAAACGTTCAAGTTTAGAGAGTTTTTAAAATGCAGCGCCAAAAAGTCAGCCATTTGCTGTCGTCCGGGTCTGCCGGACAAAAGATTTCCGTTTGTGGTTGGGTCAGAAGCCGTCGCGAATCTAAAAACTTTGCCTTCCTGGTCATCAATGATGGGTCGTGTCAGGACACCCTTCAGTGTGTGGTGGATGCGGGAACCCCGGCTTTTGATGCCCTCGCCCGTTGCCAAACTGGTGCGGCGGTCCGGATCGAAGGCACCCTCAAGGAGTCCCAAGGCAAGGGCCAGGCATGGGAAGTTCAGACTTCTTCGATTGAGGTTTTTGGTGAGGCTGATCCCGAGACCTACCCACTGCAGAAGAAGGGCCATACGCTTGAATTTTTGCGTGATATTGCCCACCTACGTCCGCGCACGAACACCTTCGGTGCGGTTTTCCGGTTGCGCAGCGCATTGGCATGGCACGTCCACGATTTTTTCCAGTCGCGCGGTTTTCGTTGGGTTCACACGCCGATTGTGACGGCCAGCGACTGTGAGGGTGCCGGCGAAATGTTCACCGTGACCACAATGGACCTGTCGAAAATCAAAACGGGTCCGGGTGGAGCGGTTGATTACAGCCAGGATTTTTTCAAGAAGCACGCCCATCTGACGGTCAGCGGCCAGTTGGAAGGTGAGTTCATGGCCATGGGTCTCGGCGACGTCTACACCTTTGGCCCGACCTTTAGGGCAGAAAACTCGAATACAACCAGGCACTTGTCTGAATTTTGGATGATTGAACCAGAAATGGCTTTTGCCACTCTGAAGGACAACATGGCGTTGGCCGAAGATTTCTTGAAGCACTTGTTTGCCGGAGCCGTGAAGGATTGCCGGCCGGAACTTGAGTTTCTTGAAAAGCAGTACCAGACCATGAAAATCGATGATCTCGCCCGCCTGGCGGAGTCTAAATTCGCTCACATGACCTACACCGATGCCGTGACCGAGCTAAAAAAGGCGTCTGTGAAATTTGAATTTCCCGTGGAGTGGGGGATTGATTTGCAGTCGGAGCATGAGCGTTATTTGACGGATGTCGTATTCAAAGCGCCGGTCATCGTGACGGATTATCCCAAGGGAATCAAGGCGTTCTATATGAAACAGAACCCCGACGGGAAGACTGTGGCTGCCATGGACGTTTTGGCACCAAGAATCGGCGAGATCATTGGCGGCAGCCAACGGGAAGACCGCTTGGACCTGTTGCAAGGCAGAATGAGGGAGATGAGCCTCCCGCTGGATGATATGCAATGGTATCTGGATCTGCGACGCTACGGGTCTTGTCCGCACGCCGGATTTGGACTGGGCTTTGAGCGTTTGGTCCAGTATGTCAGTGGCATGAGCAACATCCGGGACGTGATCCCTTGCCCCCGTGCCCCAGGGCTGATCAATTATTAATTAGTTACCGGTCAGGGCAGGTTCAGTCTTGTGTTGACGGTCCGGTGCAGGTTCAGTTATACGCACAGCCTGTTTTGCGAATTTTGAGTGCGATCCTTTTGGAGTCCCTGGTTTATGAAAACCTACAGTGTAAAGCCATCAGACATTAAAAAGCAGTGGGTTGTGGTTGACGCCGCAGACCAGACTGTTGGTCGTTTGGCAACCGAAGTGGCCCGCGTTTTGCGCGGCAAGCACAAGCCTACCTTTGTCCCCCATCTCGATACCGGCGACTTTGTCGTCGTCATCAATGCCGAAAAAGTCAAATTTACCGGCAATAAGATGAAGGACAAATTTTACCATCACCACACTGGTTGGATCGGCGGGATCAAATCGATCTCGGCGGAGACCATGTTGGCCAAAAAGCCTGAGCGTATCCTTGAGCACGCCATTCGCGGCATGCTTCCCAAGGGTCCACTTGGTCGTAAGGTCGGTTTGAATTTGAAGGTATATGCTGGCAGCGAGCATCCTCATGCCGCCCAGAAGCCGGTGGCGATGCAACCCCGTATGCAGAAAAGTGGAGCCCGTTAACCCATGGCAAAAGTTAAATATCTGCACGCAGTAGGCAAACGCAAAACAGCTATCGCCCGGGTTTACATGAAGCCAGGTACCGGCTTGATTACGATCAACAAGCGTCCGATGGACGTTTACATGCTTCGCGACACGTCGAAGATGATGATCATGCAACCCCTCGAACTCACAGATTGTGTCGGCAAGTACGACATTCTGGTGAATGTACTCGGTGGTGGGCTCAATGGTCAGGCAGGCGCGATTCGCCATGCTATCTCTCGCGTGCTGGGCGAGACCGACCCGGATATGCGCAAAGTGCTAAAGTCGAACGGCTTGATCACCCGTGATGCCCGTAAGAAAGAACGTAAGATGTACGGTTTGGCTGGCGCACGTCGCCGGTTCCAGTACTCGAAGCGTTAATCGCTTGTTGTTTCAAAAACTGCCAGTGCGAGCTGGCAGTTTTTTTTTACCTGTTGATCCTTCATTCTGGTCAGAGCTAACGAACCATTTCCTGATAAAATCCTCTGAGGGGCACCTATGTCTGATAATATTGATGATCTGAGCGTAGAGTTTACCCAAGATGAGCGCCTGGTCGTGAAGCAGGTCGATAAAAAGATCCTGACCCGCGGCAATTGGACGACGATCATGTACAAGTTCGTCGAAATGGACAAGAAGACTGGCGAGTACGGGCAGCCAAAGGTTTCCATCCGTCGCTATCAGAAGCGCAGCGGCATTTATAAGATGCAAAGCAAATTCAACATCAGCAGTGGCAAGCAAGCTCACATGATTTCAGCCGCTCTGCTTGGTTGGTTCGCGGATGCTTCTCCGAGTGCTGATGATGCAAAAGACGAGTCCAGTGACGACTAGCGAGCACTCGTTCTAATTTATGTTTGTTCAAAGCCGCCAGGTCACTGGCGGTTTTTTTTTACCCAAGAAAGGCTTCGGGCAAAATCACATCCTGGTCCGGCGGTCAGCCACGCGGCAGGGTCGATATCGAAAACAGTGAATTTACGAACGGGCAGGGGATTTGGTGTTAGAATTGGAGAGCCAATATCGCAGAGCACTTTTTGGGTGCTAGCGACCGATATGCCGCAAATTTCAATAAGAGTGTCGTGAGTGTGCTTGTCTGCAGGCATGACCCTCAGGGAGCCAGCATTTTCCAAAATGATGGAGTGGGCTGTGATGATTTGCGTTAGTGCTTTGGCGCCCGCATGACCCGAGTTCTGATCGAGCGAAACAACCAGATCCGTCGCAGTAAATGCTGAGTAGACGGCGTGGGTTTCTGCCCAGCCAAGAAAGACATCTTCAAAGGCAGGAGAGATTTTTTTTTCCCTGGTTTGGGCTTGGACCGGGTTTAATTTAAGCACCCAACGTCCTGCGATGTTAGGAAGTTGGGTGTGGTGACGGGAATTTGACGGTGTAAATCCTGCTGGAGCCCGCAAGGATAAGGTTTGCAGAGGAGCGGCGGTTGCTGCAAAATAATCAGTATCAGCCATCTCCCAGGCAATCGCCGGATACCACATCAGATCTCCGGAGTGGATTGTGAGTCGCAGGTTGAGGGTTGGAGTCCGCGGGCGCTCAAAAGGGGTGTGCGAACTTGTTCTTTTTCTGTGCAGCATTGACGGTGTTCCCGAAAGTGTTCCTTGCAGTTTATTGCGCGATTCACTGAAGTCAACCGACACGGTATACGAGGGAGATCTCATGTTCGGCAAGAGTCAGCAAAACCCAGGCGCGCAGCGCCCACAGAAAAAATCTATCACAACCGGCCGCGATGCTGCCGTAACGATCCTCACCAGTGGCTGCCATTTCAGTGGAAAACTCTACTGCCGGGGATCGAGTCGCATCGGCGGCAAGATTGAAGGGCAGATCATCTCTGAGGGCATCTTGATCATTGAGGAAGGTGCGACCATTTTGGCTGAGGTGAAGGCTGACGAAGTTATCATTCAAGGCAAGGTCAACGGCCGCCTTGAGGCAAAAATCCGGGTAGAACTTTATCCCCAGAGCCGCTTCGACGGAGATATCGTGACGCCGGTCTTGGTTATAAACGAGGGCGCCCAGTTCAATGGCCGCTCTATCATGAGCCATGGGGCGTCTGCCTCATCCCATCAGACTTCAGATGGACGCAAGTCCAGGGTCCTTCCAATGGCGGCAGGGTCGTCCGGGGGCGATAGCTCTGCGGCGCCGGAGATCAAAGTCAACTGAGCTTCGAACACGTGAGATTTTCCTTTTCTATAGTGGATGGTTTTCTTGCGGGATCGTTGCCAGCAACCTTGGCCAATGTGAGCCCTGTTGCATCCACGTGGGATGTGGGCCAGGCCGCTGGAGTAGACCGCCGACATCCTTCCAACCCTTCAATTGACGTAAAGCCACCGCGCCTGAGTGCAGTGGCTTTGCTGTTTCTTCCACCCCAGGTGGCAGGGGCCCCGGCTGACATCGTCTTGATTCGCCGCGGGGCGCATTATGGATCCCATCGAGGACAAATAGGCCTTGCTGGCGGGCGCGCGGAATCCGCAGACATTGGGCCAGTGGAGACGTTAATCCGTGAGCTTCATGAGGAGCTTGGCATACCAGGCGAAGTCCTGACTTTTCATGGAAGTCTGCCTGTTCGTCGTGCCATCGACGGATCCATTGTGTTGCCGTGTATCGTGACCGCCCATTGGTCGGCGTGGGACATCAAGGCGGCTCCCGATGAAGTTGCTTCAGTTTGCCTTGCGCCTTGGACGTCACTAACCAATGCAATGCGTTCCTCATTTGCCTTCACCATGTTTGGCGTCCGGCGGGAATCGCCTCTCTATCGCGTTGACGGGGTGACAGTTTGGGGGTTGACTGCTTCTATCATCAACGCGGCAGACATGTTGCCGCTTGAATTATAAAATCGGATTTCTGAAGTTTCATCTTTGGAGTGCAAAATATCATGCGAATGATTTTTATTTTCTCTGGCGTCATCTCTATTTTTTTTGCTGTGTCTGGTTGCACACAAGAACTTCAAAATAAAGTATCGCGCAGCATTCAGAACTGGACCGGTACGGACGGCGTGTTGGATGTAATCAGCGATGGAAAAGTCATGTACCGCTTTATCAAGATCGATAAAATCAGCACGGCACAGGCGACAGGTGATCGCGAGACGCCGCGCCCTTACCGCTATGGGTATGGGGTGTTGGATATCAATCAGAACTTTATTCAGGATGAGAACGAGCGTAAGATTTATTTCGAATTCAGCGATTTTAGTACAAGTTACGTTTTTTACGAAAATCCAGGCATCGTTTCCCGATAAAGGGGCCGAAAATGCGCACCCAGGATTCCCTTCCGGTTTATCTGAAGCGCTATGTTATCGCGCAGAATTATGAGCGCTATACCCCAACAGAGCACGCAACATGGCGTTACATCATGCGCCGTGCACGCGATTTTTTTTCGCGTCATGCCGTCGCTTCTTATGCCGAGGGGATTTCACAGACCGGTATTCCGATGGACCGGATTCCAAAGATCGATGAGATCGACGCCCACTTGCAAAAATTCGGTTGGGGTGCGATCGGCGTGAGTGGTTTTATTCCGCCCGCTGCTTTTCTCGATTTTCAGACCCGCAACATCATGCCCATCGCGATGGACATGCGGACTTTGGAACATCTCGCCTACACGCCGGCTCCTGACATCGTTCACGAAGCAGGCGGGCATGTTCCCATCTTGTTCGATCCTGCGTACCGGGATTATCTAGGGCGTTATGCCAAGATGGCAAACAAGTCGATCATCTCATCGGAGGACGTCCGCCTTTACGAGGCTATCCGCTGGTTGTCCGACATCAAGGAAAACCCGGATGCCACCAAGGTTGAAATTGACGCAGCAGGAGAGATGCTGAAGCAGGCTTATGATGGAATCTCCCACACATCGGAAATGACCAAGGTCGGCCGGATGGCGTGGTGGACGGCAGAATACGGTTTGGTGGGTGATTTAAAAAATCCAAAGATATACGGCGCTGGTCTCTTGTCTTCCATCGGTGAGAGCGAGGTTTGCCTGTCTGACAAAGTTCGAAAGATTCGTTTGACTGTGGACTGTGTGGAGATGGGCTATGACATCACCGAGCCTCAGCCGCAGCTTTTCGTTGCCCAATCTCTGGAAGAATTGCCTGAGATTCTCGAGCAACTTGAATCAACGTTGGCTTTCCGGTGTGGCGGAATTTCGGGAATGCATCAGGCCCTGCTGTCCAAGGCAGTGTGCACAGTGGTGATGGATTCTGGTGCTTCTGCGAGCGGTGTCACAGAGTTTTTTGAAAATGGTGATGCCGTTGATTTCGTCAAATTTCGCGGGCCGGTTCAGGTGGCTTATCATGAAAAACAATTGCCTGGCCAAGGTCGCGAGCGGCATGGTGACGGCTTTAGCAGTCCGGTGGGATTCTTTGCGTTTGCGCCTTCGAAACCTCCGCACCTTCTGCGTGATGACGAGTTGAAGGGCGCAGGTATAGCTGTCGGGGCACGTTCGACCATAGATTTCGTGTCTGGTTTTAAAGTTCAAGGTGTGTTGAAACGCATCGTGCGTCAGGGTAATGCGATTGTTTACATGACGTTTGATGATTGCACGGTTTCCCGTGGTGGCAAGCGCTACTACGAGCCTGCGTGGGGTGAGTTTGACCTGCTGGTTGGTGGTGTTGTGGTTTCAGTTCACGGTGGACCGGCGGATCGGCAGGCATACGGTGAATACGAGCTGGGTCAAGTCAGCAGCTCGCCGGGACGGACTTCGCCATTCACAGATCATGAAAAAGAAATGTTTCGTGCCTATTCTGCGATCAGGGAAATCCGTGGAAGGTATATCGGCGGTCTCGTGACTACGCCTCGTAGTGCTGGTAAGGATTCGTCGAAAGATGCTGCGTTGCTGGCAGAACTAGCGAATCAGGTGATCAAAAACAATCCTGGAGAATGGCTGATTGGCTTGGAATTGCTCGAGTTGGCATCCCAGCGCCCAGCCTTGAGTGCAGCTTGGGCTGCGCCGTTGCGTGAGGTTATTACCTGCCACGCGCAGGACAAAGGTGCACTTTCAGTGGAATTGCTGGCCCGGGGAATTGAGCTACTGAAGGTCGTCGATTAAAGGTTTTTTCAGCGAACCGATGTGACCATCACGTCCAGGATTTGACGAAGTTGACGCGGGTTGATCTTGTGACCGATCCCTGCAATTTCCTGATAGGTAACCTTGTATTCACTGGCGGCCAAGCCATCACGAAATGCATGGGCTTGATCGGCAGGGGCAGTGGTGTCGTCCTTCCCTTGAAAAATTGCCACGCGATGCGGCAGGCCATTAACGTCGTAAGCAATCGAGCGAGTTTCGTAGGCGACATCGCCCTCTCTTTCTGTTGATTTTTTGATCAGCGTAATTAGATCTCCGTCGCTGGAGTTGCGCCCAGCCTGTTCAAAGTCGTAGATTCCGCCGCCAAGCACAAGCCACTTTAACTTACCGTATTGCTTGCCGAAAATAGCGGCCGAGGCAGCGCCTGTGCCGAATCCGTAGGCCCCCTCAAACGTTGAGGTGAGTGACGGGTTGGCGTGCAGAGTTTCTTTTGCGGCAACCAGAGCAGCCTGCTGGGAGAGTTTACCGACCAAGTCCCTGGTGCCCGTGGAACCTCCGAAGCCTGGGCGATTGAATCCAGCTACATGAAAGCCAGCCGCAAGAAAGGCCTGGGCTTCAGGAAGGTCGCAAAATTGGTCAGATTCAAATCCAGCATCCTCACCATGAGCGATCAACACGGTCGCAGTAGGTGCCTTAATTTGGCACAAGAACCAAGCCACTTTGTAACCTTTTCCATTTGCTGAATATGAGGCGTGGCCGCTCGTGATGTTGCTGGGAGAGACTCGTAGGGCGTCTGGTCCGGGACTATTTGAGATTTTCAGGCCATCGTCCTGGCTTGGACCAGATCTGGTCACGCAACCAGAGAGCCCGCTCAAGAATTCAGCGAAAATTATTAAAAAAAATATTTTTTGTTTGTTCGCCATGTTGTGTCTCCTAAGAGTGCCGTCAAATCCCGGTTCAAAGTTTAGCATGTGAAATTGCCGGTGGGAGGCAAATTTTTCCGGACTTTCGAGTTGATGGTGCGGCGCCCGGGTAAGTATTTCCCAGTCCTTGCAAAGGGCTGGTCATTGGCCGACCATTATTGTAGGAATCTAGGGCCGCATGCGGCTTTTTTTTGATTTTTTCTCGGGAGTTACGGATGGCAGTTGACGTCAAGGTTCCTTCCGTTGGCGAGTCTGTGAAGGAAGGGATGATCCATCGCTGGCATGTCAAGTCCGGCGATTATATTGCTCGCGATCAGGTGTTGGTTGAATTGGAAACCGACAAGGCGACCGTGGAAGTGGTTGCCGAGGCCGCTGGTGTGATTACGCTTTCAAAAAAGCAAGGTGACACAGTTGCTGTCGGTGAGGTCATTGCAAGCATTGACACCGCTGCCGCGAAACCATCGGGTGCGGCTGAATCTCCGGTCGCAGCAGTTGCTGCGGCACCGTCAGCCACAGCTCAAGTTGCAGCAAAAATGGATCAGGGACAGGCCCTGAGTCCTGCTGTACGTCGGATTGTTGAAGAAACCGGAATGGATCCTTCCAAAGTGCAAGGCACAGGGCGCGGTGGGCGATTGACCAAAGGGGATGTGCTGGCGCAGCCGGCTGCTCCAGGGCAGCGTGCCGTGGCGGAAACCAAATCACCTTCGCAAGCGACAATGGCTGCACCGGCTCGCGCCGCAGGTTCCAGGTTGGAACGACGTGAGCCAATGAGCATGATGCGTCGTCGTATCGCGGAACGTCTGATCCAGTCACAATCGACTGCGGCAATCCTGACTACGTTTAATGAAATCGACATGACTGCCGTCATGGCGCTGCGCGCCCAGTATAAAGACAGTTTCAAGGAAAAATACGGTGTCTCCCTTGGTTTTATGAGTTTTTTCGTCAAGGGTGCCATTGAGGGCCTCAAGGCATTTCCAGCCATCAACGGTTGGATTGAGGGCCATGACATCGTCTACCATGACTATTTCGATATCGGTGTTGCCGTATCTTCCGACCGTGGCCTCGTCGTGCCTGTGGTGCGTGACGCAGACCAGCTCAGCTTTGCGGAATCAGAAACGGCGATCGGTAATTTTGGAAAACGCGCTCGTGATGGAAAAATCACGGTTGATGAATTGACTGGCGGAACCTTTACCGTCTCCAACGGTGGCGTCTTTGGTTCGCTCATGTCCACGCCAATCTTGAATCCACCCCAAAGCGGGATTTTAGGGATGCACAAGATTCAAGATCGTCCCGTGGTGGTCAATGGCCAGATTGTTATTCGGCCGATGATGTATGTGGCCTTGAGTTACGATCACCGAATCGTTGACGGCCGCGAGGCTGTCCAGTTTCTCGTTAAAGTCAAAGAATGCGTGGAAGACCCTACGCGCATCTTGTTGGGAGTTTGATTCATGGCAGTCGAAGGCTCTAATAATCCGTCAGATAAAGACAACAGCCAATTTGATCTGATCGTGATCGGCGCCGGTCCTGGTGGCTACGTTGCAGCAATCCGGGCAGCACAACTTGGTCTGAAAACGGCCTGTGTTGAATCCCGAGGGACCCTCGGTGGAACCTGCCTTAATGTTGGTTGCATCCCGAGCAAGGCCTTGCTTCAGTCCAGTGAAGCTTTTTCAGAAGTCCAGAACAAGATTTCGGAACACGGTGTCAAAGTGTCTGGAGTGTCGTTGGATCTTGCGCAAATGTTGAAACGCAAAGACGACATTGTGAAGGGTTTGACCAAAGGGGTTGAAGGCCTGTTCAAAAAGAACAAAGTGACCTGGCTTCAGGGTCACGGTCGATTTGTTGGTAAAAATCAGGTTGCCGTTGATGCCCCCGATGGCACCAGCAAGTCTTACCAGGCGAAAAACTTTATCATCGCAACTGGCAGCGAACCGATTGAGCTGAAGGCCATTGCCCCGTTCGATCAGAAATTCATCATCAATTCGACGGACGCGCTGGCCTTGGAAAAGGTACCCGAGCACATGGTCGTTATTGGTGCTGGCGTTATCGGCCTTGAGATGGGCAGCGTCTGGAAGCGTCTTGGCGCAAAAGTAACGGTTATTGAAGCTGCCGATAAAGTGCTGCCGCCAATGGATGGTGCCGTTTCAGCCGCCATGCAAAAGATTCTGACCAAGCAAGGATTTGAATTCCTGCTTAACGCTAAACTCACCGGTGCAAAGGTCGAAGGAAAGCAAGTCAAAGTCATGTTCGATCATGAGGGGAAGAAAAAGGACCTCATGGCAGACAAAGTTTTGATCGCTGTCGGCCGCCGTCCGAATACCTACAAACTCGGGTTGGAGACCATTGGATTGGCGCTCCAGCCAAATGGGCGCGTTCCCGTCGACTCCCATTTCCGCACGCCCGTCGATAGTGTTTATGCCATCGGTGATGTCATTGATGGTGTGATGCTGGCCCATAAGGCCGAAGACGAAGGTATGGCTGCTGCTGAAATCATTGCCGGAAAATCTGGCCACGTAAATTACGAGGCAATTCCCAACGTGGTTTACACCTGGCCTGAAGTAGCCTCGGTCGGCATGACCGAGGAGCAGTGCAAGGCAAAGGGGTTCGATGTCCGCATTGGACAGTTTCCTTTTGCCGCCAATGGCCGGGCCAAGTGTCTTGGTCAGACCGATGGTTTCGTCAAGATCATCGCGGATGCAAAGACGGACCGCTTGCTTGGATTTCATATCGTTGGACCAAATGCCTCAGAATTGATTGCTGAGGGCGTAATTGCATTTGAATTTGGTGGTAGCGCTGAGGATCTCGCCAGATCTTCCCATGCTCATCCAACTTTGGCTGAAACCATCAAGGAAGCTGCACTCAGCGTAGACAAGCGCGCCATTCATATTTGAGGGTATTCCCATGGCTCCCACAACTGATGGACAAGTTGGATTGACTCGATTCTCTTACGCGACTGGCGAGAACGCCGCATACATCGATGGGCTGTATAAAAAATATAAAGCAGACCCGGATTCGATTGACGAGGGTTGGCGAAAATTTTTTGAAGGGGTTGAGTTTGCTGCTGGCTCCGCCGGTTCTCCAGTCTCCGCATCAGCAGGCGGTGGATCTCACGACAGCGCGAAAGTTGAAGCTTGGATCAACGCATTTCGCCGGCTCGGGCACTTGTCTTCTGAACTTAATCCTCTCGCTGAGAAGCCACCGCTACGCGATGATATGAAGCCCGAGGCCCATGGCCTTGGTCATGTTAATTCCGAAGATGTTTTTCATCCGGCAAACCTGCCAAGCCAAGAACCGATGAGCTTCGGTGCCATTCGTGAACTGATGATGCAGACATACTGCAGCCGCATTGGCGCCGAGTTTCGTGAAACAGATGACATCGAAGTCGTCCGTTGGTTTCAGTCCAAAATGGAATCCTGTAGAAATATGCCTCAATTTTCTGTGGAAGTGCGCAAACGTACTTTAGAGAAATTGATTGAGGCCGAGGGTTTTGAGCGTTTTCTTCATGCCCGCTATCTTGGGCAAAAGCGCTTTTCATTGGAGGGCTCTGACAGCTTTGTGCCACTGATGGATGTGATCGTTCGCGATAGCGCCAGGGCTGGAGTCGAGGAAATTGCCGTAGGTATGGCCCACAGGGGTCGATTGAACACCCTGGTGAATGTCATGGGCAAGAGCAAAGAACTCATGCTCAAGGAGTTTGAGGGCGGCGAAGTCCGTCATTATGACATCGATGGTGATGTAAAATATCACATGGGTTTTGCGTCGGAAGTTGAGACGGTGGATGGCAAAAAAGTGCGCATGTACTTGTCGCCAAACCCGAGTCATCTTGAGATCGTGAATCCTGTTGTGGAAGGGTTTGTCCGGGCACGGCAACGTGTGGCTGCGAACGATAACCGGACCACAATCATGCCAGTTCTTGTCCACGGGGACGCAGCATTCATGGGTCAGGGTGTCGTGGTTGAAACCCTCAATCTTTCTCAGCTGCCAGCCTACGAAACTGGTGGAACCATTCACATAATTACCAATAACCAGATTGGATTCACGACCAATCCAGAGGAAGGGCGGTCATGTACCTATTCCTCCGGGATCGCAAAAGTTATTCGTGCTCCAGTTCTGCACGTTAATGCAGACGATCCAGAGGCTGTAATCTGGTGCGGTATGCTGGCGGTGGAATATCGTCAGACATTCAAACGCGACATTGTAATTGACCTGATCGGCTATCGCCGTCACGGCCACAATGAGACTGATGAACCAGCCTTCACCCAGCCGCTGATGTATCGCAAGATTGCGGCGCATCCAACCGTCCTGACATCCTATTCGGCAAAACTGCTGGGCAACGGAACCGTTTCGCAAGCGGAGTTCGATGCCGCCAACGACGGTTATAAAAATAATTTACAAACAGCCTTTGAGGCCGTACGCGCAGGAAAGATTTCAAATTCCGCCCATTCGGCCCCTCCTCAATCGCTGGTGAAGGCAACGCAGCACGCGATGGCTGATGAGCGGGAGTTTTGGAAACCGGTAAAAACCGCCGTTTCAGCCGCGACAATTCGTGATCTCGGTATGAAGATGACAGACTTGCCAGCGGGGTTTTCCCCTCATCCAAAAATTGTGCGCTTGCTGGAAACGCGGCGCAAAATGGTTTCCGGTGCAGGTTCAGTGGATTGGGCTATGGGAGAACTTCTTGCCTTCGCGACCTTGGCAATGGAAGGGCATCATGTTCGTCTGTCTGGACAGGATTGCCAGCGGGGGACGTTTAGCAGCCGCCACGGCGTTCTTCGGGATTACGAGACCGGTGCGCCTTACAATCTTTTGTCGCGACTTGGCTCGGATGCTCAGGGGCAGGTCGAGCTGATCAATAGTCCTCTGAGCGAAGCCGGTGTCATGGGTTTTGAATTCGGCTACACGGTGGCAGATCCCGATGCGCTGGTGATGTGGGAAGCTCAGTTCGGCGATTTTTGCAACGGTGCGCAAATCATCATTGATCAGTTTTTATGTGCTTCAGAAGCGAAGTGGAAGCAGACCAGTGGCCTCGTTCTGTTGCTGCCGCATGGTCATGAAGGCATGGGGCCTGAACACTCCAGTGCCCGTCCAGAGCGTTTTTTACAGCTGTGTGGTCACATGAACATGCAGGTCATGAACCTGACAACGCCTGCTCAGCATTTTCACGCGCTGCGGCGTCAACTGCTGCGAAGTTTCCGTAAGCCGCTCGTGATGATGACTCCCAAGAGTTTGCTGCGCCATCCGTCGGTGGTTTCAACTCTTGAGGAGTTTGACTCAAGTTCGTTCCAGGAAGTGATCGACGAAAAGGCATTGAAGCCTTCGGAGGCACTTAAGGCATCTCGCCTTGTGCTTTGCAGCGGCAAAATTTTCTACGAACTCGCCGAAGCCCGTGCAAAGGCAAGCGGCACAACGGCCGGCGTACCGGTGGTTCGTGTTGAGCAACTGCATCCTTTTCCGGAAGCCGCTTTGCGAAAAGTCCTTTCGGGCTACAAGGAGATCAAACAGATTGTCTGGGTTCAGGAAGAGCCTCAAAACATGGGTGCATGGAATTTTATCCGTCCGCTCTTGCATGATCTGATTGCTGACGTATGTGGACCTTCGATCAAACTTGAATATGTTGGTCGTCGCAGTTCGGGGACCACTGCAGAGGGCTCTTCCAAAGCGCACGTTTTGGAGCAGACGCGGATCCTGGGAGCGGCCCTGTCGGCTGACGCTTCCGGTGATTCGCCTGCCAAGAAAATAGGCGCTCCAGTCCTAAGCATCTAATATTAAATAGAAAAATATCTGCAGGCCAAATCCTTTTTTCTGGGAGGATGCGGCCTGCTTCCTTCTTTTTTTAAAGTACCAAAAACCCTTAAATGTTTTCGGCCACCCGCCGAATACCACGTGGGGTGCGAAGCGTGGATCCCGGTTCGCGAGCCGGGCAGAATTGGGGCGGTGGCCGGGGTTATGAAATATAAAATACGTTTCTCGTATATTGCTTGCCTAACAGCAGTCCTCGGATTGACAGGCTGCAAAACCATGCTTTCTCAATCTTCAAAAGTTGAATCAGTGATACCTGATCGTTCATTGGCTTCGACTTTTCATCGTCCATTCGGAAAGTACTTGGGGTACTTGCATATTTCTGATGATTCAAAAATGCCTGTCTCGATGGATTTGGTTCCGGGCTCAACGGCAGCAGGGCAAAACGAAATGCGAGGGATGCTTCGTTTTCATCTCGGTGGTTTTGGATCTGCAGAATTTGCGTCCTTTTATTTTCCAAAAATTGTTGAAGGTTTTGACGGAAGAATAAACTTTGGTAGCGCCAAAGATTCCTCGCCAGATTTTCGGGTCGAGAATGCACGGCTCGTTGATGGCAGATTTTTTGCTTCGCTTTATTTTCCGTCGACGACCACTGGCGAGATGCCAAAGTCGGGCTTTGTTGAGGCAATTCTCTTCGGTGACGGTGAAGGCCGGATGGAAGATGTCCTGTCACTTGGGGGCAGTGCGCCCGCTCTTGGAAATCTCTCCGGACAATACGCAGCTGTCTGTGAGGGTCGGGAAACGGTACTCCAGCTTGAGTACAGCCGTTGGAATTATTTCTCGGGGGAAGTTGCTGCCGGATTCCGCCCGGATGGAGTTTTGACAGGTCGTCTTGGAGTGACCGACTTAGCCACATGTAAGCTTGGCTCTGCAAATTGTTCACAGCGTGTATTCAGAGCCGGAGCCTACGACCCGTTCACCGGTAAATTACTCCTTCAATCGTCTGCTGGCGACACCCTTTGCCACCGGAACGCTACTGCGATTACTTGCGATGCTTGCACTTTTTCCCGCGTGAATCCCCCCAGGCCGGAGTCAGTAGCCGCTATTGGAAACGAATCCACCAAGGTGGCAAAATTCCATAGACGGGCTGAAGAAACTATTTTTGACACTGGTGCCTCCGTCGATCTGGATTTGGATGCAGCAGCAATGGCTGGCAGTCTTTATGGTTACCTGCATCATGAGGCGACGAACCTCTATCAGCCAATCTCACTTAACCTTACCTATAAACCAGAATCGGGCAGCTACTCGGCTGTCTCTGCTCTTTATTTTGGTGTTCCAGGCAACAATGAATTCATCGCTTACCGATTTGACCAGTTTCCAAAGTCTGAGTTTGCCGGCCGTATGGTACTCGATGGGCCGGGTGAAGCGTTTCTTGTGATCACGGCCTTCGGTTCAAACGGCCTATCCGGGGTCTGGTATTCAAAAACCCACGGACGTATTGGTACCGTGAGCTTTGCCAAGAATAGCATGCCCCCTTTGATGGTTGATGAGAAACTGTTGATGCATGGTCTGAGTGGAAAATACTCTGGTGCGTACTGGCAATTTGAATTGAAGGTCGCGGCAAATGTCTCCGAGAATTCGCGGGAATTCTATCCGCTCCGAATGTTCGGATCTGCCCGTGAGAAAGGCGTTTCGCAGAAACGTCGGCTAATCCAAGACGGATCTTATGATTTTTATAGTGGTAGCGTTGCCCTGAGGCTGGACGACGGTCGCACTGTTGTCGGCAGAATCAAGGATGGCAGTGCGGAACTTTTCTGGCCCCCATGGCCCCGGCTTGGTCCAGTGATTGAAGCCCAGGAATTTCAGGTTTTTAACCGGATCGATCAGTCTGACCGGACCATCGCAGCCAGAAAATGACACACACTGCTCATCTTCAGCTATTTTAAACCACGTGGGCGTCCTTCGGATCGAGTATCGGAAACTCCCGTTACTTGAGCGGTGGAATGGTCTGTCTGGTTCGAGTCTTCAGACACAAAAATTGCCTGCACATCACCGATGTGATCGACATCAACAATTTCGTGGCCCATGGATTCAAGTGCACTCAAGGTTCCTGCTGGAGCAAATTTTTTTTCAACAAAAAGCTTATCAGGCGCCCATTGATGATGAATCCTTGGTGCATGTACGGCGTCGGGTGGTGACATCTGGAGCGCAAGGCTATTGAAGATGGTTTGCAAGGTGGCTGAAATGATGCGGGGGCCTCCTGGTGATCCCAGCACAAGGACGACCTTTCCTGCCCCGTTGAAAACTATGGTGGGCGTCATCGATGAAAGTGGAGTCTTGAATGGCGCTATTTCATTGGCGACTGATCCTGTCAGCCCATATGCATTGGGCTTATTACTGCTTCGCGCAAAATCATCCATTTCGTCATTCATAACAATGCCGGTGCCTTCAGCCACCATGCAGGAGCCGAATGTATAGTTGATGGTTTGGGTTGTGGCGGCTGCATTTCCTTCCGCGTCGATGACCGAAATATGTGTGGTTGAATCCGATTCCGTCAACAATGCAGTCGATGGCACGTCAAGTGTAACTGATGGGGTTGCCTTGTTGTTGTTGATGGATTTCCGCCAGGCATCCGCGTGTTCGAGTCCAATGAGCTGGGCTACCGGAACATTCGTGAAGTCTGGATCACCCATGTGCAGAGCCCGGTCAGCGAACGCACGGCGCATGGCTTCTGCCATGAGGTGCCAGTGCAATGGAGAAGCAAAGCCAGCCGATTTGATCTGATTTACGTCGTTGCGCAAAATATTTAAAATTTCGATGGCGTGAACTCCACCACTCGAAGGCGGTGGCATCGAGACGATGCGATGACCGGCAAATGTGCCTGTCACGACCTGGCGACGAATCATCCGATAGTCTGCCAAGTCCCTTGCTTGCAGGAGACCGCCTTGTGACTGAATGGAGGCGATAATCCTGCGCGCCGTTTCACCGTCCTTGAAATCTCTCGATCCGACCTCTGCAACCCTTGTCAGCGTTGCCGCCAAGTCGTTTTGAATTAATGTTTCGCCCAGTTCAAGTGGTCGGCCATTGCGAAAAAAAATTGCAGTGGATGAAGGGAATTTCCGGAGAACGTCGGCCCGGTCTTTGAGGGCTGTCGCCAGCTGGGGATAAACTGGAAATCCGTCTCTGGCAATCCTGATAGCCGGCTGTAAGACGGTTCTCCAGGGAAGCCTTCCCGATGTCTGGTGGATATCACTCAATCCGCTTACCAGGCCAGGAGTTGCGATAGCCATCGGGCCATCGACAGTCGCTTTACCTGACAATGAACTAAATAGTTTTGCAGTGGCGTTGGCTGGTGCACGCTCCCGGAAGTCAAAGGCCTCGGTGCGTTGGTGCGCGGCGTGATGGACAAGCATGAAGCCACCGCCGCCGACACCGGTCGATTGTGGTCTGACGACAGAGATCACAAAAGAGGCTGCCACTGCAGCATCAATCGCATTTCCGCCAGCCTTCAGCATTTCAACTCCAGCGTCCGAGGCAAGTGGATGGGCTGTCACGACCATAGCGGCTGGTGCGTGAGCTATCCGTTCCTCGCGAGAACCTTCGTGTGGCTGAAAAAAACGAAATGGAAAACCGCCAACCAATGTTCCGAGACTGACGCACCCCGCTCCGGTAACCCCAAGAACAAAAAACAAAATATTTAATTTTTTCGCCGTTATTTTCATCGTACGAAGTTCCCTGGGAAAGTGAACTTTGATTTCTTTTCTTTTCTTATTTGATTTTTAGGGTTGCTGGTACGTGTGCGGGATGCAAATGGCACGATATTTTTAGATCTCCACTTTTCTTTGGTGTGATTGTGAAAGTCTTTGTTTCTCCGGCGCCAATCGTCTGTGGTTCGATGTAGCCCGGGATTGTAAATCCGTGTGGCTCACCAAGGGAATTGTGGGCCGTAATTTCCAATGGTTTGCCCGACTCAACTTTGGTTTCGGCGGGAGACCATATTTTTTTTCCGCCTTCCAACCTTACTTCGAGCGCCAAATTAGCTTTTGCGCTGGTTTTGTCGTTGGTTTTGTCATTGGTTTTGTCGGTCGTATTGTTGCCGGCATATCCGGCCTGCGTGATGGTTGCCAGTGCGGCTCCCAATAAAATTCTGGCGACATTTTTTCGAATATTTCCAGTCTTCATTGATAAGTTCCTTCTGTTGATTGGGCGCCGATTTCATGGCCGGCAGTGAATTGTGGTAAAATCTTAAACGCTTGCTCGTAAACAAACTAGGCCAGGATGGAATTCATGCAGCCGGTGGCGACCCAATTGCAAAGAATTAAGCAGATTTTCCCCGTAAACCTTCCCGTAATCGGAATGATCCATCTGCCCGCGCTGCCGGGGTCGCCAGGCTGCGAAATTCAGGAAGGCTTTCCCAAGGCTTGGAGCCGGATTGAGGACGCAGTAATGGCCGACGCCAAGGCCCTCGCTGACGGCGGTGTCGACGGCATAATGATCGAAAATTTTGGCGATGTGCCGTTCTTTCCTGGCGTGAACCCGGTTCATGTTGCCACCCTCATGACTGCGATGGCCACGAAAGTGCGCCAGAAGGCGCGCAAGCCAATTGGAATTAACGTTCTAAGGAACGACGGGGTCTCTGCCTTGGCCATTGCGCTGGCATCCGAGGCACAATTTATTCGGGTCAACGTTTTGTCCGGTGCCCGTGTGACGGACCAGGGTGTTGTTCAAGGGGCCGCTCACGAGCTGTTGCGTTACCGCCATCAAATCGGCGCTGATCACATTGCGATCCTTGCTGACGTTCAAGTCAAACACTCAAGTCCATTGGGTGGCGGGACGCTCCTGTCTCAGGATGTCGACGACCTTTGCCATCGTGCGTTGGCTGATGGCGTCATTGTGAGTGGCAGCGGAACAGGAAAGGCTGTTGACCTTGACGCGCTGAAGACGACCAAGATCGCTGCTGGAAGGTATCCGGTGTTCATCGGTAGCGGCACCACAATAGGAAATCTTGGTGAAATATCCAAGTACGCGTACGGATTCATTGTGGGCACCACTTTTAAGGTCGGCGGAGTTTTGGATGCACCGGTGGACGTTGGGCGAGTTGCAACATTCATGGCAGAGGTTGCCGCCTTGCGCACCAAGGTAAACCAATAAACCAAAAATTCTGGGGGGCAGACTGTGGGAATAGAGTCCAGAAAAAGCGCGTTGGTTGTAGAGCTGGTGGTCGTGCTCTGTGTTGGCGCAACGGCGGCGTTGGCTGGCTGGCGTATTGTGGAAAGCAAGTATGCGCTCAGAATTACAGCAGCAAGCGGGGATCTCGGAGAGGACTGCCGGGAAGCAGAGCGTTACTGTTCAGTTCAGTGCAGCCGCCAATTGGATGAATGTGTAGAAACATGCATGTCTGAGTTTGGGTGCGTGATGCACTTGTGATTGGCACTAAAGTTGATTTTGGATTGTTCTAAGGTGCCGGAATATCTGATAATATCTTGTTATTTCGGTGGTTTATCAAATTTAACTCAAGCCCGCCCAATTTTTCCCGATCTATCTGGAAAAGGAGGAGGGATCCATGGGCGACAAAAATCCAAAGCAAAAAGAAAAGTTGAAAAAGCAGCATAAGGAGGAGGTCAACCGGAAGCATGCCGACAGGCAATCTCACACCCACCATTTTAATCCTGACGGTGGTGGACCAAATCAACACGGCGATCAAGGTCATAAAAATGACCCGCATCAACACAAGAAAGCGGGTTGAAGCTCTCTTTTTGGAGTCGTGCATGTAAACAATATCCCGCCGGCCTTTGCCGGTGGGATTTTTCTTTTGGGTTCCCGTAAGTTAACCTAATCAAATGAAATGTGTCACCGTCAGCAATTTTTTCCCTGCCCACCAAGGTGGCCTCGACATCGTGGTCGGTGAATTGATGGCGCGGTTGGCGCGAGAAGGGGTGAGCATAGACTGGTTTGCCAGTTCACCTGCGCCGTTGCCCGACCTGACTCCTCCCGGGCTTAGTTGTCACGGAGTATCTGCCTGCAACTGGATAGAAGATAAAACTGGGCTCCCCCTGCCGATTTGGTTTCCCTTGGGCATCTGGCAACTTGCCAGAGCCATCCAAAATGCAGATCTGGTCTTTATCAATGACTGCCTTTATGCCTCAAGTTGGATTGCTTGGACTCTCGCCAAAATCAGCGGCAAAAAAATTATTCTACTGCAGCACATTGATGAGATTCCATATCGTTCCAAAATTCTAACGACATTGATGAAGATCGGCTACGGGCTGTCTGCCCGGATTATCCTTCGAGGCTCAAATCAGATTGTATTTTGTAGTCGAAAGGTCGAACGCTATTTTCATGCAAAATTTCCATTTCTCAAGAACATCATTCACATTAGCAACGGAGTGGATGTCGATCTGTTTCAGCCCGACCAAAGAACTTCCCTCGCATCCCGTCCCCGGATTTTGTTTGCTGGCCGCTTTATTGAGCGGAAAGGCCTCGATCTCATTCGTCAACTTGCGATCAATTTGCCTGGCTGTGACTGGATCTTTGCCGGATGGGGCGTGATTGATCCAGCAGGTTGGGGGTTGAAGAATGTGAATGTTGTTGGGCGTTGTGAGCGTCATGTGATGGCTCAACTATATCGCGATTCAGACTTGCTTATCTTGCCTTCAGTCGGCGAAGGATTCCCCCTGGTGGTTCAAGAGGCAATCAGCTGCGGCTTGCCGGTTCTGGTGTCTGCGGAAACGGCCAGTGGTGACCCCCGTGCGCAAAACTTCCTGATGGTTGCCGAACTAACTGTGTCGGGACTTGAACAGGCGATCCGGGCATTCCTGCAAAGACGCCATCAAGAGCTTGAACCAGCATTGCGCCGGCGCCGTCATGATTTTGCGGTCGCGCAGTGGAGTTGGCACAACTCGGTTCAAGCCTACAAGCTGTCCTTCAAAAATATTTTAGAGTCAGGAGTGCCATGATGAAATCTGACCAGAGTTCTGAAATCATTTGGGCAATCCCCTGCCTCAACGAAGAGATTGCAATTGGGAATGTGATTGCTCGCATCAAGGCATCGTGCCCCGGCGCCCGGATTATTGTTTTTGATAACGCGTCGACGGATGGAACGATTGCCGTGGCTCTCGCAGCTGGGGCAGAAGTTCGCCGTGAGGCCAATCGGGGCAAGGGTAATGTGGTTCGCAGGATTTTCAGGGACTGCAATTCAAATGTTGTGATCATGATCGATGGTGATAACACAAATGACGTCGAGGCTTGGGAGTCCCTCGTCGGACCAGTTTTTTCAGGTGCGGCTGACATGGTGATCGGATGCCGCCTGGATCAGTCCGAGGAGGGAGCCTTTCGCCCAATGCATCATGCTGGCAATTTAATACTTGGTTTATTGATGCGGGGCTTTTTCAAGCTGCAGGTGCGCGATGTCTTGTCAGGATACCGGGCCTTCTCGCGTCGCATGTACAAGGCAATGCCGGTTGAAGCCAGTGGATTTGAGATTGAGACAGAAATGACGCTAAAAGCCGTTGAGATGAAGTGGTCTGTCGCAGAGGTGCCGACACGCTATGCATGCCGGCCTGCGGGCAGTCATTCAAAATTGAGAACATTTCATGACGGTCTGATTATTGGATTTGCAATTTTCCGGGTGCTCAAGGACTCAAAACCTTTCACTTTTTTTGGCGCGATTGCATTGGCTAATTTCGCTGCAGCATTGGTCGCATTGAACATGAACGCGACTGTTTTCGCAGCTTTTTTGGCCTTCGCGGGGATCATGTCGGGAGCAACAGGGGTCGTTTTGAATGCGGTTTCTCAACGTGCAAAAGAACTGATGCAAATTCTGGCGATGCGTGAATGAGCGGACCTCCGCATAGACAATTCCGTGAATTTTTTTTGAGTGGCTTGACTCCGTTTGTTGCGGCGTTGCTTGCCTCAAGTTTTCTTGCTTTGTGGGGCTATGGCGGGACTTGCCAGTACCCTTTTGTATTCGATGATTTTCCGGGGATTATCAACAACGATGCCGTGAAGAATTTTTACGCGAGCGGCGGTGGCGGATTTGGCTCACTTTTTTCTTTTGCCGGGGAACGCGTCCTGACTTTTTTGACGTTTGCCTGGTCATGGGCTGGGGCAGGGCCGGACCCCTGTGCATTCAGAATGGTCAATCTTGCACTTCATGTGATGAATTCGACCCTCGCTGGATTGATTTGCCTCGCGCTGTTTCAACTTTCAGGTGGCAAGCCAAGCAATTTTCAGCGGTATGCTCTCGTCCTGTTCGCGGCCTGTCTTTTCTCGGCACATCCACTGCAAACCCAAGCTGTGACCTACATCTATCAGCGCCTGGCCGGGTTGTGCGCGTTTTTCTGCTTGTTGTCATTTTTCCTGTGTTTACGCTGGTTGCTAACCGGTTTGGATTGGCTGCGTTTTCTTTCTATCTTGGCGCTTTGTTTTGCCGCCATTTCCAAACAAAATTCAGCGATGCTACCGGTGGTAATTTTAGCAGCAGTTTGGTTTTTTCGGCGACAAGCCATTCGCGGCACAGTGCTGTTTTTTTTTCCAGCTACCGTGATTCCCATACTGATGGTGCTCTCAAACGGAACTCTATCTGGAAGGATCGCGAGTTATGGAACATCTGATCTCAGTTGGTGGCAGTATTTTCTGACGCAGGGTCGCGTGATTTGGAGGTACGTCTGGTTGATGGTTTGGCCTCCTGCGCAGTCAGTGGATCATGTGGTTTATCTTGTGAAGGATATTTGGTCGGTTGGGGCAATTCTTGGTTTGACTGGTTGGGGATTGATCGCTGGAATTTCTTGGTTGGCATTTCTTAAAACTGCCGATGCGACAGCGACGCCGGTTAGGCGTGTCATCGGGTTTGGGGTGATCTGGTTTTTCGCAATGCTGATGATTGAATCATCGGTGATTCCGATTCGGGATCTGGTAATGGAACAGCGTGTTTACTTGCCTTTTGCGGGTGTTGCCTGGGCTCTTTCGGTATCAATGATTTCCTTATCTGAAACATCCTGGATTCAGGGTCATCGCCGAATTTTTTATGCCGCAGTTTCAGTTGTCATGGTGGCAATGGCATCAATGACTGAGGTTCGCAACAGGGTCTGGCGAAGCTCCGAGACGCTTTGGCGTTCTGTTCTGGTAACCGACCCAGAAAGTCCCCGCGCTCAATTGAACCTGGGGAATGCATTGCTTCGTGAAGGCCGGTTTGAAGATGCGCTGATTTTGTATGATGTGCTAGCGAAGGGCGGGGGGCTTCAGGCGGACGCCCTTTATCATCGGGCGCTTGTTCTCATTCTATTGCGACGTTTTGAAGAAGCTGACCAGGCCACTAGATGGTTTGCTAATGACTTTCCCAACGAGGGTCTGCGGGTAGCCTACCTGCGCGCCCAGAGTGATTTGCTTGGGGGTAATTATAGAGACGCTGCCCAAAAGTTCTCTGCCCTTCAAGATCATCTTGGGTCCGGTGGTTCTTTTCAACGGCACGTAAGGATGGGGATTGCGAGGGCGGGATCCAGACTTGCATCGTCATCTGACCTTGGACCTGCGGAGCGTGCGAAGTGGCTGCTTCAGACAGTTTCTTCGCTCCGAAAAATACTTGATGAAGATGCCCTTGATGTTGAAGCCAGGGCTCGTTTGGCTCGAATTCTTGCAAGATCTGGAGAAACATCAGATGCATTGAAGGCGCTCGCTGCGACACCCGTAAATATGGGGGCTACCGATGCGGCGTGGCTTGCCTTAGTAAAGGCAGAAATTTTGGAAGATCCGGCCAGGCCCAATGCTGCGCTTCAGGAATACCGTATGGCAATCGCACGTTATTCAGGTCATGAAGCTCTGCTGATCTGGTTTGGATCTTTTTTGGCAACCCTCAGCGACAATGATCAGATTCACCAAACCATTGGCGGGAAGCATGAGATTGATCTCCTTGCGGACTTTGCTTTGGTCCAGGCGGCAAGGCTTCAGGGTTCATTTCAGTTGGATGAGTCAGTTTCATTTCTTCGCAGGGCATTACTTCTTTGTGAGGCCGGTGCCCACAAATGCTCCCGGCAGGGTGATCTCTTAAAAGCCCTTGGCGCCGTGTTGATCCTTGCGGATCCAGATGCGCAGAGTGAAGCAGAAGGGCTGATCAGTCGTGGTAGGGCTCTTGCTCCGGAAGAGAGTGGCATTGCACCAACACTCTGAAGGGCCCGGTAATACCTGACTCAAGGTCTTTGGCCGCGCGGCCTTTCAGGGTCAAAATCGCAGCCGAGGTCTGTTGGTGTTCAGGGATGGAAGGAAGTTGTAGGCTTCCCCCGTCAAATTTCATGCGGAATAATTCTGTCATCTGATCAGAATTCCGGACCTCTCGTTCAACGATGTACGGCTCGGCGTTGACGATCACCGTTTGCCGTTGATGGGTGCCGGCGAGTTCAACCAGAACAATTTGTGGCTCGCCGAAAACGTGGAGCCAGATCGACAATCCAGGCATGCTGGCCACCCATCCTTCGCAGAACAGATCGGATTGCCAGTGCAGACCGTTTTCAGAGGATGCTTGGGCTGGTGAATTGGCCAGGAACAGTCCGGCTGTCATGGTGGAGGTTATGGCAATAAATCTGTAAATACCTAAAAGAATTGCGAAATCTTTTAAAAAACGATGCATCTTGAACGATCTCTCTTTCGGTTCCCTGGCAGGCGCGGCTGTAAAAACACATCCACGCTCAAACTCCGTGTGATAATGGTTCGAGGATGGAGCTGCAACGAAAATCAATGATGTTTCTGGATTGTCAGGGCCTGAAGTCCTGTGGGACCAAGGGACATGATGTCCTGTTTGAAATCTGTTGGACCATCCAGAAAGCTGGTTTCGTAGCTGCTGTCTCTGAAACGATCTTGGAGTTGGAAGAGGTTCTGTGGACGGAGACGGTTGTTCGCCCGTCGATCATCCTGAGTCCGCGTAACCTTTTCAAAGTCGAGAAATTATGTGGAATCCGTCCCAAGCAATTGGCGGAGGCTCCAGATCAGTTTGACGTTGCCGAGGCATTGGTTCGTGACATTGAGCAATACGCTCCAGACCAAATTTTGATTCACTACGCCGGATTCGAGCGCTCGTTTATATTACGGCTTTGGGAAATGGTCAGGCCAGGAAAGCCTTTTCCTGTGCCGATTGTTTGTACGAGAGACCTTGCTCGCGAACGTCTCCCAAAGTTGGAGTCATACTCTCTCAAAGCGGTCGCGGGATATTTTGGTGATCCATGCGATCATTTTAAACGTGCGGGTGCCCATACCCGTGCCACGTTGGTTGTTTGGCGGGGCCTTCATGATTTTGATGGCTCTGATGAAACTGGCAAACCGGGCAAGGAGCTGCGTGCCCAGCGTCTAGCCTTGCCGGACAAACCTGGGACCTACCGTTTCTATGATGCTCGCGGAAGAATTTTGTACATTGGCAAGGCGACTTCACTGAAACATCGAGTGAATAGTTATTTTCGTGGTGGCATCAGGGGCGATGTCCGCAAGCGCGAGATGATGGCCCAAGTCAAACAGATCAGTACTCGTGAGGCGGACTCGCCCTTGCATGCTGCGCTCGATGAATTCCGGGGCATTGTCGAATTGGCGCCGCCATATAATATCGCAATGAAAAAGGATGATGGTTTGGCTGACTGGTTGGCCCGTGATTCTCTTTTGCCGGATGTTTCGGAAGGGCAAGCGGTGTTGGGTCCGCTCACTTCATGGACTGCTTTTGCAGACATCCGCTCGATTGCTGCCCTGGCCAACGAAGCAGAGCCCGAAAAATCTGTCGATGCAATGTTTCCTGGTCTTGCGAAAGGAGAGGGAAAGGGAAAGGGAGAGGGAGATTTGGAACTAAAGGCCGGGATCAAGATCGCAATTGATTTTTTCGAAATTTCATCGGAATTGGCGCATTCTCCAGGCGTTTGGTTGGCAAAGGCTGTGGGGGCCAGCCGACGCGGTGACGATAAGGACGAAGATATCGAAGATCCGAGGGGTGAAGAGCGTGATGACCTCCCTTGGGACGCAGAATGTGTATTCCGCAGCATTCGGCGAAAGCTCAAGCGTGGCGCAGCTATATACTGGCACACGGTATCAGTGCGGCTGCTTTGCGGTGGCGAGGTTGCGGCGGCCGGTCAATGCGCAGTAGCAGCGCCGGCTAAAATAGCGTCTCTTTATGAATTGCAAGAAATGAATCTGATCCTTTCGGGAATTCGGTCTGCCGTCCGTACGGATAAATCCATCGGCGTCACTCTGCGAAGCGGGCGCTTAATAAGACCAGGCCAGGCCGGGTTATCAAGTCGCGTTTTATTCGGGCTCACCGGCTGGGGACGCTGATTCGCTGATTCGTTCTTCCGAACTGGTCCCTTCTGATTTCCGACGTCAAAAATCTCACCTCGACTTCCAGATCCTTCGCCGCAATTGGGGTTTTTGCTTCCCACCGGTTCAGGTCTCGATATTCGATCAGCTCCTTCCCGCCAGCAAACCAGAGTATTTCGATTTTTTCATCTTTAGCTGCTTTACCAAGGGTTCGGTATTGACCAAGTGCAAGGGTGGAGACCTCTGCAGCGGAAATGCCCTTCTCGTTCTTTTGTGCCGAAGCCTGATCAATCAAATCAATGCGGTCCAGAAACTTCATCCAGTTGTTTTCCTGGCATATCGTACAAAAATGAACTCGCGTCATGTCGCGCATGAGGCATGCTTCATTGGTTGGCCGGTATCCGGCGACCGAGCGGAACCGGTCAAAGACAGGAAAAGCACTGACGGTGCTAATCTCATCGGGAAAATCTGCCGCATATTCATGAATCGTGAGCGACGAAAGCCACTGACCCCGAGAGGTGATACTCGCATTGGCAGGTGCCGAAAAAACAAGCCGGTGGTCACCGGCCGACAGGCCCTGAGGTAAATCAATGTCAATGAAAGTCCGGTCTTGAGATTCCGGAGTCGTGAATTGAAGGGGAAAGTCATCAAGCTTCACTTCAAGATTGATTGGGTTGGCAGCATCTGGGCTGCCAAAACCAGACGCGCTGAAACGAATTGAAGTGCGGGCATATTGCCCATTGGATTTGAATGAGGCTTCAAAAGATCCCTCTTTAAAGTCGTGCCATGGCCAGGCCAGAAATCTGGCAACCATAGGCTCAGCGTGAACCTTGGGACTCGATGCACGAATCCAGTGCTTCCAGTCGACGGAATTGAGTTCATCCGCGTGGTTGGCCCCAAAATAGCCGCCGCCATCATACTCTTCACCCACGCGTCCAAAATTGTGGCCAAGTTCATGTCGCAGGACAACCGTGCCACTTTTCAGAGAGCTGGTGGAGATTGCAAATTCACCGCCAAGGCCGCCATACCAAGGGTCGTTGGCGATGACGATTGGATAATCACAATCGGGCGCTTGTTCGCAGGAGTCTCGAAGGGCGCCGGGGTCTCCCGGAAAAATCGCGCGGAGCGTGTCACCTTCGCGGTAAAGCCCATAGGCGGTTTTCCCAGGCCGGTCTTTCCCGATCCCGGACTGTTCCGAGGGCCGGAACACTACATGGACATTGAATGCAGGGAGGTATGATGTGAACGTTTCTCCCAGGAACATGTCATCGACCAAACGGTTCATGTCGGAAAAAAATTTCTCCCGCTCTGCAGTGGTGTAGCCATCGCCCATGAAAACAATATCGATTCGATTGGCAGGTGGGCCACTGCTGATCAGGGTCCGTACTTCGTCGTCACCGCCAACATTCTTTGAGTGCTCTTGGGCCGGATCTGCAAAAGTACCAGAAGCCAAGATGTTTGCGTCAAACGGAACGTTATTGATCCGGAGATAATTTTCGATTTTCGAAAGATCTCGACCCTCGATCTCGTGCCATTCCACTGCTGGCGAGGGCTGATGCTCTATAATCGTCGCGGGAAGCGTTCTGGTGCGGATTTCGTCGCGCCTCAAGGATATCGCTGTTTGCAATATTTTATGTCCGACGATGTGTCTTGCTCCGGTTCCAAGGTCGTGAATCCAGCGGACGCGGTGCAATTTTTGATGGATCTCGGTTGCGAAAAGAGTGCCTTGGTCAAGGCTAAGGACGGCCAGTAATGCAATTAGGGCTATGTAATTGAACTTGGATTTCATTGGGCCTCCGATCTGGATTTGATCCCGCTGATGATAGCATTGGGATTTGATTCGGCAATCAAGTAAAGTTCAAGGTGTTTGGCACGGGCCTCGCAGTGCCTTGGGTAACAGCGTTCCAGATTTCAAATTGACGTGGGTGGAGAATTCCAGATGCAGCGTATGTTGTTTAAATGGTTAGTAATGTCGCTTGCGTTGCTCGCGATTCCCCAGCTGGTCGGTGGTGTTTCTGTCGAGAATTTTTCTACAGCATTGGCGGTCGCGGCCGTTCTTGCAGTGATGAATGTGGTCTTGAAACCCATTTTGATCTTGCTGACCCTACCTTTGACGGTTTTGTCCCTTGGGCTTTTTATATTTGTTCTCAACGCCTTTATGATGCAATTGGCGCCATTCTTTGTATCTGGGTTTCGTGTTGACTCATTCAAGTCCGCCTTCATTTCTTCTCTAATCATCTCACTGGTGTCTTGGGTGGCAAATGTTTTTGATGAGCAAAAAGTTCGCTGGCGCATCAGTTCGGGAAGGCGTCGAGAGGGCGCCGATCAGCGTTTTACGGAGTAAAAATAACTGGCGATGATTGTGCATATGTCATGAAGTCATGGGCCATGAAGATTCTTGCGTAAATATAATGGCGGCTGCCATCACTAATCCTCGATTCGGGAAACGACCCGAGAATTTCACCGGCATAATATTTTTCGTTCGATGACTGGCTCGAGAGTTCGTTAGGCAAACTTTCAAAATCCAGGCGTCCGACTATTTTTCCATCCAGAATCCATTCAACGCGCCGCGGCACATTGTATTCATCCGGTTCAAACAGGCGAATTCTGGTTTGCACCTGCGGTTCAATGGATGCTCGAAGGTTTGAATTACGACGATTTTTGTTTGTAGTGACCGTTCCGCCCATTTGAACCCAAGGTTGGCCTGGCGTGCGAATTTCAAAGGATAATTCCAGATCCCGACTCGAAGTCGCGTAGAATCTTCGGGCGCGAAGGGCCTCCATCACGCTTTCCCGGTCCAGGGTTTTGGCTAGAATTCCGATCCTTGAATTTGCGAGTCCCCAGTTCGGTCCGTGATTGTCCTGAGATCCAAGAGGGCCTGGCATCCACCCCTTCGCCAAGGCTTCGTCAATAAAGGGCTTTTTCCCAGTGAATCCAAACATGAACTGATCGTGACCGCTCCAGTGGATCACTTCCATTCCGAACATCTGCTTTTGTAGGGCTGGTAGATATTGCATCTGACGAAATTCAAAACGGCCGGCGTTATCTCTTTGGACCAGAGGATGGGCAAAGGCCACCAATGCATTTTGATTTTCTGGGCGAAGAAGCCACTCATAGAAATCACTTAGATCAGGGCACTTGACAGCGGAGCATACGCCGTTGCTTCCAATGACGATGTAATGACCAAAAACGGGGTTGCTATATTCAAATCCAGCGATTGCGACAAAATTCGAATCCCCCGCCGACTCCGCCGTTTTCTGGAGGGCTTCCCAGGTTCGCCCGGGATTAAAAAACCAGGCCTCCGGGTGATCCGTTACGGCAAAAAAATCAAGTCCGCCCTTGTCTCTTGCAAAGGCAAAGGCTTCCGCAGGGGTTGCGGTGCCATCTGACCAACCTGTGTGAGAGTGCAAGGTTCCGTGCCAGCCGATCATTTGCTCTGAGTCGCTGCCCGTGATGGAGAGGCCGCGCTTCCATTTGAATTTTGTTGATGGCAGAAGGCTGCCGGGATCCACCGGGCTATAATCAAACCATGAATTTCCGACCGTTCCGCGCTGGTATGGAAAATTCTGGGGTTCATTGACTGGAGCCAGGCGTGGATCAAACCATGGAAGGGCCTGTGATGAAGAAGTAGGTTCGACATGGAGCGCCTCACGCCAGTCGATTTTCCGCCAACTTGTCGCCATAACCGGTTTAAATTCCTGCCGCTCGGTGACGGGCTCCCGGTAGGCGAGCCACAGGGGGTGGACCGTTTTCCAAGTGGCGAAAAGCATTAAACAGAGGCCGAAGGATATTGCGAATCCGACAGCTGCGTAGCGGATCAAACGTCGGTGAGCAGTAGCGACCATTCGGTTTGGCCAGTTCATTTCAGATAACCAGCAAACCAGGAGACGGGCCGGTCCAAGTAATTGCTGTCAATAATTTCGCCGCTCATCTTAACATCCATTAGCCTCTGCACCTGATCCTGATCCACGTGGGCCTTTTCCCCCATGGCTAGTACAGAACAACCGGTGCCCGAGGCGTCCGCGTCCCGGTCATAATAGTAATATTTTTGGCCTGCCTCAAAAGAACGGACCAAAGGGTGGCCAGGGATCGACCATGCCATGTGGGCAACCGTGAACCACCTGAATGAGGCCAAGATTGGTTCTGGTGGACATTCGGGCGGAATGGGTAGGCTCGCGGCATTCATTTTCAAGCTTGTCTCGACCTTGTCGCGCAGTTCAATGGCTTGCGGTGAACTGAAAAAAGCTGGCCAAAAAGTAAGTTCCCCCAAGGCTCCTGGATAGCCGTTCGCGCGGGCAACGAGTTTATTGCGAAATGTTGGGACAGCGGTAAAGGCAATGATGCAGCCCGTGATGATTCCGGCAACCGACAGGTGAAGGTTCAGCCTTCTGGGGCTCCATTTTTGTCCGGCCAGAATTGCGGCCTCGGGAATCAGGAGCCAAAACGCCGGTAGTCCCCAATGGGGTAAAACCTCTTTATAAGTCATCGTAAGATGGATCAGGGCGATGAGCGGCAGACAGCCCCAGAGGATCAGTCGGTCGGGGGCGCGCTTGCGGTAACGCCAAAGATTTCCGATGGTCATTATAAGGAGGCCGAAGAAGCCGGGGGTCAAAAAAATCAACTCTCCGGACAAGGTTCGCAAGGCGCGCGGCAAATCCAGATGTGCACCAGAAATTCCCCGGCTTGCCTGAAACGCAAAGGAAGACATCTCATGTTGATAATTCCAGATCCAGACCGGAAGGGTCACAGTGATGCCGGTAAGAATCGTGACTGCCCAGAATGATTTAGCCTGAAATATTCTCACGTTTTTTAAGGAAGCGACTGCAAGCAGGATGCCACCAAAAATTGGCGCAGCATGGTATTTGAAAAGGCCGGCGCATCCCGCGGCCAACCCAAGGGCAATACCATCCCAGAGGCTTGGAGTTTCGGGGCGGCGTGCGACGCCCAGCGCAATAAATAGTCCGGCGGTTGAAAAAAGAAGAAGTCCAGCGTCAGGTAGAAGTAAGAACCCACCGATGCCGAATGCGGGGATTAGCTGGGTCAAGGCAAGGAATGACAGGTCGCTGGTCCGGGTTCTGCGACCAACCGAAAGCTGGAGGTAGATTTTGAACAAAAGCAGACTTGATGCCAAATGGAAAAGTGGCGCTATACCCCGGGCCTGAAGGCCACCAGTCGTTTCGCCAAAGATTCCCTGAGCCGCAAATGAGAGCCATGAGACGCCCGGAGGGTGATCAAAGTAGGACAGCTTTGGATGTCTGCCCCAATCCCAGTAATAGACCTCATCGTTGCCGAGGGGCACCACAGCGGCAAGGAACAGGCGGGCAATCGCCCCAAGTGCCATCCAGGCAATAGCAATATGGCCAGCAATCAAATTTTTACGGCCTGCTCCCATGGCCCGACATTAGCAGTTCGGCCTGACTGATGTTAGCCCTTTGGCAGTTTTTGATAATAAACCGCCTTTCCAAGGCGTCTGATTTCGAATTTTTCAGACAATCCAATCAGGGTTTCGGCGGCCCCAAGAACCAGATATCCGTCTGGAAGGATGGTGTTGATCAGCCGGCCGATGACTTTTCTCTTATTTTCCATATTTTGGTAGATCAAGACGTTGCGACAAAAGACAATGTGAAATGTGCCAATGTCGCTCCAGTCTTCGAGCAGGTTCACTTTTCGGAATGACATTTGCCTCTTTAGTTCGGGTCGGACCATCCAATAGCCTGGAGCGGTCGTGTTTTTTTCAAAGTGCTTACTAAGAAGCTCAGGTGTCAGGCCGCGCTGAACTTCAAGGTCAGAATATTTTCCTTCCTTTGCTTGTTGCAGAACCCTTTCCGAAAAATCTGTGACAACGATCTCATAATTTCTGTTCGGTTTCTGGAGCTGCCATTGGCGTAACAGGATCGCGAGGCTATAAGCCTCTTGGCCGGTGCTTGATGCTGCGCTCCAGATCCTGATGTAGTTTTGAGTATTACCTGCAAATTCTGGATTCCCCAGAAGTTCGCCGGCAAAGGCATCAAAAACAGCGCGGTCGCGGAAGAAAGATGTTTCATTGTTGGTGGACGCATCAAGAAGCGCATTCATTGCCTTTGAATTTGTTCTGTCCCGCAATGTATGAAAAAGCTCTTCCGTACCCCGCATGCCGAAAGCTGCTGCGACCTCGTCCATCCGTTTTTCCAGTTGATAATGATTTTCTCTGGCGTATTGAATGCCAAGGGATTTTTCAACCAGCGTAGCCACGTATTCAAGCATTTCCTTAGAAAGCATCACAGTTCCTCTTAAAATTTAACTGATTGTTGGGCACTCAGCCTCCGTTCGACATCAATGCAAGCAAATCTCCGCAGCGTTCCAGATCACCGATGGCATCAAAAGAACCAGCGGCATGAACAGCGCCTGGCATCCCCCAAACGACAGACGACTCCCTGTCTTGGATAATCACCGCTCCGCCACCCTTCTTGATGGCCTGTGTTCCGGCAAGGCCGTCCTCACCCATGCCGGTGAGGACAAAAGCGAGCGTGTTCCTGCCGTAAATATTGGCCGCTGACTCAAAAATAAAATCAACCGCTGGGCGCACCGAATTTCGCTTTGGCCCGCGGTCCAAATGGATGACCACCTCACCGGAGTCCTGGGCCAGGCGCATGTGATAATCGCCTGGTGCAACATAAATGTGACCTGCCTTGATGCTTTCGCCGGGACGCCCTTCAGCAGCCTTCAACCCACTCACCATTTGAATTCGAGCAGCCAGTGATTCCGTAAATCCAGGGGGCATGTGTTGGACAATCAGAATAGGAACGTTGCTTTTACCTTTTAGCCGGCTGAAGACAACTTCAAGTGCCGCAGGGCCTCCTGTCGAGCATCCAACGCAGATCACTTTCGGTCGGAATGTATCCAGCTTGATCTTTGGTGCAGGGAACGCCGACGGCGAACTTGGTCGCGGCATGTCCGGTGTCGGCATTCGTTCTAGCGGGCCAGTGGCTCGCCGGAGCAGCGTTATCTTTTCAAGGACTTGTCGAACTTGGATAATGAAACGCTTGAACTCATCATCCGAACTCTTGCCGAGGATCCCGGGCGACTCAAGGAAATGCAGTCGACCTTCCTTCAATCTTGACAGTGCCGACCTTGCATTGGCCATCGGCGTGCGGGAGAGAACAATCACATGGGTCTTAAAGCCGCGCACGTCAAGTTCATCCAACAATTCATTGTCCGTCATGTCCGGGAGATTGCTTTCGGTCACGATGACGTCAATGCTGCCATGCTCCAGCATCTGAAGTGCCAGGCGACCACTTGCCGCAATCTTTGGGATTTCCGCGTGCAGGGTGGCTTCGAGTGCCTCCCGCACGCGGACGCGGAGTTCTACAGATGCGGCTGCGATGAGGGTATTTAGTGGACGCAAAAGTTATACCTGAACCTTTTGTACGAGTTCACGTAGGCTGTCCGCCAATTGTGCCAACTGTTTGGCGGCTGTCATGCACTGTGACGCTCCGGTGCTTGTCTGGCTGGATGCCTCGGAGACGGCCTTGATATTCCGTGTGATGCTGCTGACTCCTTTGGCTGAGTCTTGCACCACACGACTCATTTCGGTCGTGGTCGCCTGCTGCTCCTCGACGGATGCGGCAATTGCACCGGCAATGTTGTTCAATTTTTCGATGCTGATGGCGATCGCCGCAATGGCTTCCACGGCAGCCCCGGTATCCCGCTGGATTGCGTTGATCTTGCCAGTGATCTCTTCCGTCGCCCTGGCCGTCTGCTTCGCCAGCTCCTTGACCTCGTTGGCGACAACAGCGAATCCGCGCCCGGCTTCGCCTGCCCTCGCCGCTTCGATGGTGGCATTCAGAGCAAGAAGGTTTGTCTGCTGCGCGATGGAGCTGATGACTTTGATGACATTTCCGATTTCCTGGCTGCTCTGCCCGAGTTGCGCAATCGTGTTGTTGGTGGTGTGGGCTTGCTTGAGCGTTGCATTGGACATGGCCGATGCTTCGCTTGCATTACGCGCAATTTCTTTGATCGCAGCGTTCATTTCTTCACTGTTTGTCGCGACCGCGTCCACTCCCCTGGATATCTCCTCGGAGGCGCCTGCTGCGGAGACCGCCTCGCGGTTTGTTTCCTCCGCATTAGATGACATTTCGCTTGCGGTTGCATTGAGCTCTGCTGCAGCAGCTGCAAGTTGGGAAGAGGCCTCATTCAAATTCGAAACCAAGGTTACACGGTCCGTGATCAAATCCCATGTAACCATAGGTCCAATGTATTTGTTGTCCGCGTCAAAAACCGGACTTGCCAGAAGGTGTAGTGTCTCGTGCGCGAGCTTGATTTGAGCCTTATGAGGCAAATTTTTTGGATCTGAGATGATTTTTTGGATTCGCTTTGGATCCTTGTGAAAGATATCAATCTTTTCACCCAGAAGGCGATCTACTGGCCTGGGCAACAGGTTCTCTATCTTCCTCAGTGTGCGGGTGCTCGCCTGATTCATATAAACAAGATTGAAATCAAGGTCTGCCAGCAATGTATTAACCGGCGATAGTTCCACCATGGCCGAAAATTTGACCATGGCTGACTCGGTTTCAAGCTTTTTGGTGACGATGTCCCAGGTGATCATTGTTCCGGTGTGATTTCCGTTGCCGTCGATTGTGGCAGAGGCGAGAAGGTCAAGTTTCTCCGGTCCAACATTTATGATTGCCCGATGTGGCAGGTTTCGCTTATCGGAAATAATGCGGGACTGGTGCTCAGGATTCTTATGAAACACGTCGATTTTAGCACCCAACATTTTGTCGATAGAAATGGTGAGGTATTTTTCGAGGCGCTTCAGCGTTTCTTTACTTGCCGGGTTAATGTAGGTCACGGTCCGGTTCAGGTCGCAGCTCATGATGTTAACCGGCGCGTTTTCCAGCATGGAAAGCATTTCAGCGAGCTTGGACTGCGCGGAATCGTTTTGGGTCGTCACGTCCATCGTGATCACCGTGCTGATGTGTTTCCCATCAGAGTTGATGATGGGGTTTGCCTGCAGGACAACCTTTTCACCCTTCACATCAATTCGTGTCTTGTAAGGCATCTGTTTCGAGTTGGAGAGGCCCTTGCGGTCTGCCGGCGAGAGGGTTTCGAAAAACTCAAGGCTTGTTCCAACGACGTCGTCTGCGCGGAGTCCAAGCCTATCCTCCATTTTTCGAAACGTGTTGAGTGTAAAAGGATTGGCATAAGTGATTGTCAGATCACGATCGCATAACATTAGATTCACAGGCGCATAGTGTGCGAGGGGCATCTGTTCGGCAACCACAGCCAAGCCCTCAGTGGTACCCTCTCCCAAAAGCGGTCCGCCATTCGTTCTCTTGTGCTCAGACATGTAATGCTCCATTTTTCTTTTTTGTTGAAAACCGTTTCTGCTATTGGGCGCTTGTTGCGTTGACCTTCTCGAAGATATGATCGATGTCGATTATCGAAAGTATTTGCTTTGGCATTTTATAGACGCCAGCAAGGTAACTTCGAACCGCTTCCCTGGTATTTGCGGGTGGGTGTTCCATCTGTGCTGCGTCCATCTCAAGGACGTCACCAATTTCATCAGCCTGCAGGGATATCAGGGTGCTTCCGCTCTCACAGATAACGTTCATCAAGGCCATTGGGTCCGGGCAGCCGATGTTGAAGAGCCGGTGAATTCCGATTGCGGTGACAACCTGACCCCGGAGGTTGAGAAGCCCGTGAACAAATGGGATAGCAAGGGGAACGCTGGTGAGGGGTAGTGGGCGCACCACCTCGCGCACACGTATCACGGGAACCCCATAGAGATGTCCTCCCACGACGAATGTCGTGTATTGCGTCTGTTTCGCTTGGAGGCCAGGGCGGACCTGCCGTGCGCCGTCATTCGAGATTTCATGCTCAGCATTCATGGGCGGACCCCGGTGTCGAAAAATTTTTTTGATTCGATGTTCTCTATGCTAGGCACCGGCGAATAGAATTTGCAAATCTACGCAGTAGAGCTTGTTTTTTTTGTTTGTTGAGTCTGCTTTTTTTTGCTGATGTGTTCGCTAAATGCTTTGCTGTGTCCGCTCACCCTTCTGCCTTTGTCACCGATGACGGAGTTGAAGTTAGTTTTCCTGAACCATCGATTCTCCGGAGAGTGGCAAATGTCATCGAGATTTAAAGTGGCTGTGTGGTCGGATGACCCGTCAATGCGCGGTCTAGCCGGGGATCTTTCGAGTGCTGGAAAATGCGCTACCGTCGCGGTTGAAAGCCTTCCCGAAACGGCGCTTTTGATTCGTGACAATCCAGGTGATGTCGTTGGCTGCATCTTCGACTTGCGAGTCAACAAGCAGTTCCAGAAAAATCCAGTCGGCCTTGCCAGGGAATTGATGCAACTGAAGGGTGAAGAAAAGGCGACACCTTTTGTTGTGGTTGTCGCGAATCATGATTTATTGAAGCATTTTTCCGCCGACGCTGCGCCTCCGATTGCCCTCACCGTTCTCGTTGTAACGCCATCAATGGAAGCGTCGGCGGTCATTTCGGACGCACTCTGTGTTATTTCTGAACGCATCGCACAGATTGAAGAGAGGGTGTCATTGGAGCAAGCCTTTATAGAGGAAGCCAATGCATTGGTTGAAGAAATCGAACCGTTGATCTTGTCTTTGGAGCAGAATCCAGGCGATGCAGAAGCGTTGAATACGGTGTTTCGTAATATTCACACGATTAAAGGTTCTAGCGGATTTTTTGATTCAAATCCCATTCCTGAGTTTCTGCACGGATTTGAAGATGTCCTATCCAAAATGAAATCTGGCAGAACTCCTGTTTCTCCTGCGAGTGTGACGATCATGCTGAAAGGCTTGGATGTGACACGTCAGATGCTTGATTCTTTAAGTCGTCATGTTCAATGGGATGGAACACTTTCGGAGGTCGTTAAAATGTTCGAAGTGGAGGCGCCATCCGATAAAGTTTTCGAATCAGCCCACCCAGTGGATGCCGTCGCAGACGCGCCACGTGAATTCGATGAGCCAAAGGCAAATTCCAAGACTCGTGAAGCGATCCAGGTGCCGGTTCAGATGCTGGATGAGTTTATGGAGCTCAGTGGCGAAATCACAGTCATTCGAAATATGGTCAACAAGTTGGTCCGGGTTATTGAAAAGGAAACACCTGGCAACCGAAATGTCTCTCTTTTGGGCGAATTGCTTGACGAAATGCACAAGATCAATAGCAGTGTGCAAGGACGACTCACAGAGCTGCGAAAGGTTCCTGCCGGTCGCATTTTAAAGCCGTTGCCGCGTGCCGTTCGGGAGTTGGGGAAGGCTCTTGGTAAACAGATTGAACTCAAGCTAGACGGTGAGGGGCTCCGCCTCGATACGGCGGTGGCACAGGTTCTTGGCGAAAGTTTGGTCCACCTGGTCCGGAATGCAATGGATCATGGGATCGAGACTCCGGCAGAACGGGTCGCTTCCGGGAAAGATTCAAAAGGGATCTTGGAGGTTTCCTTGCGTGAGGATGGCGAGGAAGTATTTGCCGTGGTGCGTGACGACGGTTTTGGTATTGATTCTGCGAAGATCAGAAAGCAGTTGCTTGCTGGCGGCAAAATTCCGGAGGCGGAAATTCTTGGCTTCAGCGATGTTCGGTTGTTTTCCACAATTTTCGAACCAGGTTTTAGTACTGCAGTGCAAGTCACGGGAATTTCAGGTCGTGGTGTTGGGCTTGATATGGTGAAGAGTTCAGTCGAGAAATTAGGCGGACGAATCGAGATCGATAGCAAGTGGAAAGTTGGCACGTCTTTCACTCTGCGCCTGCCCATTCCAAAGTCGGTGCTGATTGTCAGTTCCCTTCTGGTTCAGGCGGAACGGCAGGCATTTGCTGTGCCCCAAGACAAGATTGTCCGATTGATTCGCGTTACGGACGCCCTTGCCCAGGGCATGGTTCGAACGGTGGAGGGTGGAGTGGTGCTCGATTTCCATGGGGTTTTGGTTCCCGTTGTCGATCTCGGTTCGGTGCTTGAGTTGCGCGAGAAAATGCCATCTCTCGAGTCAAATGCGCTTGATCTTGCTAGCCTCGTGGTAATCCAGGCCGAAGGCGGTTTGTACGCATGCCTTGTCGACGCAATTTTAGATTCTGAAGAAATTGTCATGAAAAAGGTTGGGGCTCAACTCGAGGGTCGCAAGGCTTTCGCGGGCGCGACATTCATGGGTGATGGAACAGTTGGACTTATTTTAAATGTGGATGGAATCGCTGAATTGTCGGAGGTTCATTTGAAGTTTGCTGACGTCAGCAAATCCTCCAGGGTTGTTGCGGTGAATCGCAAAAATGATGTGCTTTTGGTGGATATCGATGTCCCGGGGGATTTCGGGGTTCCAATGGATTCAGTGTACCGTCTTGAGGATTTTGACCCGGATCAGGTACGAAATTCTATTGATCGCAGCATTGTCGTATACCGCGATCAGGCCATGCCCCTTGTTGATCTCTCCGTGATTTTAAAAACGGGAATCAACGGGCGCTTCAAACCCGAGCCAGTTAAGATGGACAATCGCGAGCGAGCCTTTGTTCTGGTTTTCCGAACGAGGGCGGGTCAGTTTTTCGGTTGCGTCGTGGATCGCATCAAGGACTTTTTGACCATTGAAGAGGATTTGCTCCAGACGAACCGAAGTTATGCTTGCGTCAAGGGCAGCATTATCCTGGAAAATCGGGTGATTTCTGTTCTGGATCCAGAGGTCGTGGTGGATGTGGCTACCCGTGTTTTTGATCAGCCAGCCTCCGTTGCGATGAACGATGTGCAGTCGGATGACGCGCCGGTGCACTTTTGCAAACAGCTTGCGATTGGCCTGCATCCAGTAACGCAGCGGGATGGGGAAACTGAGTACCATTTGGCGGTAAGGCACCAGGGGCAAAAAGTCTGCTGATCCCTGTACATCCCCAATTTTCAACAACACTCCCACACCGGCGCTATTTTTCAGAGCGCATACCACCACCACTTAAACAGTGATTTATTCCCAGCCTGGTGAAGTCATCTGTTCCGTGCTGGCATCGACTGCAGGACCATCGTCAAACTCCATCACCACGGGCATGTAGTGAGGCGGGGCGTGTGCCGGGCGATCCGCAGAAAGGCCGACGTGGCAGAAATACCGCCACGCCTCGTCAGGAAAGCAGCACGCTGCAACGGCACGAAGGTTACCCCCACATGGACAGCACCTTCACCGTCACAGGCTGCGCGCAAGCTGATGCAGTGCTCAGCTTGTGCCGCCCCGCCTTCTTCACCCCGGGTCTCAAGACGATCCCCCGCCGGCAAAAAGTCTTCCGCCACATGGTCTGCCGCCGCTGCCTGGCGCTTTGCACAGCAAGATGGGCACCAGCCGCGTTTTTTACAGCTATCAGAAAGAAACGTGGAAAGGGTATCCGAGACGACACGGTAGCAGGTGGTCAGCTCTAGCCGGCGGGGTCGGTAACTTGGCGGAGCAGTCTGCAGGCAAGGGTCCGCCCGGCAAAGTGGAGCATGCAGGGGGCATGTCGTGAAGTGAAATAAGAGGCCGGCTACGGAGAAATCCAGGCCCGCCAACTCTCCCGGATCACAACACGCAACACAAAAAAAACAGCCCCGCCCCGTAAACACGGGGAAGGGGTGCTTTTTTGCCATTTGACCATGGTCCCCCGGGGCAGCGGATTGCCTACAAAGCCGGGATCGCTTTCAACTTGGAGCCCGCGGTCCGCAGGGCCCAGTCGGCGGAGAACACACCCGCGGAGTCAATCACCGGAACCGGGGCCGTTGATTCAAAGTCGAGTCCTGTACAGGCAGCGTTGGATGTCGGAGCCGTTGACGGCGCGTCAAAGTCCATGCAGCCCTGGATCTGGGTCACCTGACCGGCGGTGGGCGAGGTGACTGGTGTCAGCATCCCGTTGAAATCGGTAATCGTGCCCAGCACGGCATCAGACGATCCACTGTGGTCGAAATCATCCGGTGCCATGTAGGCAGAATCACCGGACCCGGTCTGGTTGCCGGTGAAACGCTTCATCCGGACCGACACCTGGTGGGTCTGGAAGTTGCCCACGGCGTTGATCGTGTCCATCGACTTGACTTGGCTGGAAGCAAAGTGGGTCGATGCTGCTCCCCAGATCCAGTACTTCTTGGCTGTCTCATGCACGTCGACGTGGTAAGCAAAGGTGGTCCGGGCATTGTTGGCGCTATTCTGTTCGATGACATAGACGTCACCGGTCTTCTTGTCGCCCTTGCCTCCAACCCACACATTGATCTGGCGCTCCGTACCCTCACTCTCGCCCTGTGGCATGTTGGCGGCAAAGAGGGCAGAACCAGCATGGGTGCAGGAAGCCTCAATCACAAACTTCATCGGCATGGACATGGGCCCCATGGTCAACGTGAAGTTGATATCGATCCGCTTGTCAAAAGCCGTGCCACCACCAGTCCAGCCTGACGGGATCGTCTGGGTCGGGGTCTTGAAAGTTGCGGTTCCTGAAAACGTCCCGATACGGACAGGCGCCGTGCCGCTCGCCGGAATTTCCTCGCAACTGGCGTAACCAAGAGACGCCACAAAACCTTTACCCATGTCAGTAAACTTGCGAACGAGGCCTTCTCTCGGCGGCCCGTCGCAGTCCTGACCCGCGTCGGGATCGGTGCCGGAACACGCGTACTTTACATAGGCTGCCTCTGCCCCGTAACCGAGGACAAATCCTGTTGCCGACCAGGCGGAGTCAAAAAACGAGCTTGAGTCACTGGCCATCATGGCCTGTGGAGCGCGCGCGAACGACGTCGTCGCGGTCAGCGCGACGAGAGTGGCAAATCTTGCGACTTTGTGTGTCGTCATGATGTTTGATTTCATGCTCAGGTTCCCTCCGTTCCAACACAGGACGCGCCGCCACAAGTGATGGCGAGGGTGCCGATCGGCGAGATTTCCGTCGTCGTGTCCCCGGCCGGGTCCTTGTCATCCTCTTTTCCACACGCGCTCCATGCGAGCAGCGTCGCCACAACGGTCGAACCGAGCAATACCCTTCTTCTCATCTCTGCCTCCCTGTATAAGTTAACTGTTTCATCGCTGTGGCCATTCAAAAATCACTCATTCGGCCGCAGGGTTTCACTCAAGTCCTCGACATCGCCGTCGTCCGCCTCTTCCTTTGTGGAAACCACGGTCGTCAGGGTCGCGGAACCCATGTTGTCACTGTCAATATTCACACTGGTCGAGGTGCGCGTGTTGTATTGATAGACCTGACGCAACATGATCTTGTCGAGATTTTGCCGGATCGTCGCTCCGTTCGCCGAGTAGTCAGAACTTGCGTAAGCAGTTGCCACGGCGTTGGGCACGAACACCTGGTTGCTCATGCCGAAGGACACGGTGACGTCTAGCGTGTTACCGGTTACAGAACCCTTGGTATAAATCTTTTTTCCTGCATCGATCGTGGCCGTGATCCCGAGTGACGAAGACCCTGCGGCGTAGAAGTCCATGCTGCCCCATGTGACATTTGGATGGTCAGCCCCGCTCGTGCACGAGGACTTATTGAATGCATGGGAGCCCGTCAGGCGCTGGGGAGAGGCTGGACGTGAGCCCGACATCGACGTGAGGGTGCCGCTGCTGTCGACCCAGTTGTAGTCAGCGTCCTTGCAAACAGCTGTTTGTGTGTCCTTGATGCAAGCCAGGATGTCACCCGCAGTGACATTGATGCCATCGGCGTAAAGTTTGGTATACTTGGCTGATTCACCGAGGCCGCCCTCGTCGATGCAACCAAGAAACTGCGGATCCTTCGCCGCAGGAATCGTCACCATCGGAATCCGGACGTTAAAGTATTTTCCGGCCGCGAGGAATTGATACTCCAGCGACTGGATACTCATCGACACGATGTTGACCGCCGAAACGGTCCCGTCCTGGATGTTGTCATCCCCGTCCAGGAATACAGGCTGCGAGAAATCAAAGAAGCCCGTCCGGAAGACGCTTTCGAGGCCATGGTATTTATCACCGCCGCCGAGCAATCGCGCACCAGCGCTCAATCCGTTGAAATGTCCGCGAATTGCGGATGGCGTGTAGCACTTCCCCTGGGGGTTGCCGCCACAGACCGGACCGCCCATGGACGTTCCTGGAGTCGAGCAGTCACAACCCTCGGCCAAGGAAGGCGCCAGTGCCGGGGACAGCATCATGGCATTCGCGCTGGTGACTTTTACGTTGATGTTTCCACCATTGCTGGAACCTGAACCGGGCCCGCCTTTTTTGCCATCGTCACCACAAGCGACGACTTTCATCAACATGCCAGCCAGGAGTACACACGTCGCGCTGAGCCGACGCCGTTGAACCAGCTTGTTTGCCCGGATCATCACCCTCACTCCCCTGGATCTTGAATGAATCGGTGGGATGATTAGACCACCAATCTACTAAGCGAGTCAATTTTGCGAGCCGGACATGTCACTCACACGCGCCAATCGATTGGGACAACCCCGTGAGAATCAGGTCATTCGTTGATTTTCTTGAAATACCCGCAGCCAAAAAAGCCACGGTAGGCAGAGAGTGGCGAAGGGTGCGGCGCCTTGAGGATGAGATGCCGTTTGGCATCAGTCAAGTCGGACTTCGCGTGGGCATGGGATCCCCCCAGAACAACCGCTGCGTTTTTCACAGTCCCACAGATTGTAGGAAATTGAAGCGCAGTTTGGAATCTACCTAACCCACCCCAACACCCCCATTGGCGCCATTTTTCAGAGCGCTTACCATCACCATTTAAACAGTGATTTATTCCCAGCCTGGTGACGGCATCTGATCCGTACTGGCATCCGCCTCCGGACCAGCATCAAACTCCATCACCACGGGCTCATATTGCGGCGGGGCGCGTGCAGGGGGATCACTGGGAAGCCCGACGTGACGAAGGTAGCGCCGCGCCTCGTCCGGGTCGCAGATTGCCGCTACGGCGCGGAGCTCTCCTCCGTAAGGACAGCGAGTGATGTCGATATGAAAGACACGGGATAAAAGCTTCGCCCAGCTCGACCCTTGAAGACCGCCTGTTTTTTCTCCCGCCCCGGCACCTGCGTGACCACGTGCATCACCTGCAGCACCATGCTTATGACGCCCCGCCTTCTTGACGCCAGGCTTGGGGATGATCTTCGGACGCAGCGGAGAATTCGGTGCAAATACCCCACCCCACTTCACCAGATGAGCGCGCGGAGGAGGCACGATCGCAGATAGCTTTTCAAGAAACTCCCACGGGGTGAGAAGCAGGTGGGACGTCCCATCGTGCCACGGGGTCTTAAGTTTTAGTTTCACGGTGGCGTCTTCAAGTATCTCTAGACGCTCGTTTGAAAGGGGTCCACGGGCCATGTATTCGACGAGCATTCGCGGGCGGTCTCGTGAATGGGTATTTACCGATGTATTGCAGTGAAGGGAAAAGCCATTCACGGAAAAGCACAGGCGGCCTTTGGCGAGCGAGATTTCCTCGTGATAGCCAAAGCCTGGTCCGATGCGCGTCACCCGTCGTCCAGCGTTTGGGCCGAAGGCGATTTTTCCGGCGATAGAGGCCGATGACGCCGCAGCAAGCCCCTCGTGATCGCGAAAGATCTCGTCACAGTCCGGATTGGTGATCACTTCGCCGTCTTTACCGAGAAGACCTTCGCGGACAAGAAGGGCCATCACTTTTTTTGCGATGGCTTCCGCCAAAGTGGATACGTCGGCATCCGTCAAAGGCGGTAGATTACGGAAGAGAGCAGGCCCGCGGGGATTTGATACCCAGACTTTTTGCTTTGCTTTCGTAGTGGCGATGCATCTCGATTGCGGGCGGTCTGATTTTAATTGCGATTTTGATAATAATGATTTTAACGGAAAGACTAGACAATTCAGATGGTTGATAGTATTGTTATTGAATGATTGATGTCACTGAAATCCTTAAGAAAATTCCCTTGAGCAAGCTCAGGAATTCCCTCGTTGCGCTGATTTGCGTCTTGGGGATTGCGGGCGTTTCAGCGACGTCTGCCTTGTCCGTGGCCGATGGAGGATGGGACTGGTCAGCAAAGGCTGTGGAAGAGTTTTCAGAAGAGTTGGGCGCTGAGGGAAGCAAGGTCGACAATCGTTCGCCCTCCTCTGCTGCTGGATCCCAGTCATTTGATTTTGGTTATGTTTCAGAAGTCCTGTCCGATTGCGTGCCGTTTCTAGTCCCGGTTTTTGAGCTCGCATTGTCCTTTCTCCCGCAATTTGCAACGGACGTCATTTTCGGCGCCCACTCCGCGACCAGTCCTCCCGCTCGCATCTAATCTCGTTACGCTTCGTTTTTGAAGTCCCTTACTTGTCTGAACGAGTTTGGGAAACGGATCAGGATGCCTTTGGGAAAGGACTTCTACGTGATGAATCGATTCCATATCTCTAATGAAATCCGCACCGGTTTTTTGGTTTCCATCATCGCACTCCCACTGTGCCTCGGAATTTCGATGGCCAGTGGCTTTCCCGCAGCAGCGGGCATCGTAACAGCGATCATTGGCGGGCTTGTCGCAAGCCGTTTGGGTGGTTCTCCTCTCACCATTAAAGGACCTGCCGCCGGGCTGATTGTCATTGTTTTGGCTGGTGTGATTGAGCTTGGCGGCGGTTCGGCCTCCGTTGGTTACTCCAGAATGCTCACCGCCATTGCGGTGGCAGCCATGTTCCAGATCGCTTTTGGTGCTCTCCGTATGGGGCGTTTCAGCTCGCTGATTCCGCCCTCGGTCGTCCATGGAATGCTGGCTGGTATCGGCGTTATTATTTTCGCCAAGCAAGCGCACGTCTTGCTCGGGGCTGCTCCAATGACCAAGTCACCAATGGCGCTTATCCAGGAGATTCCTCATTCGATTATGAACCTGAATCCTGCTGTGGCGGGAATTGGAGTTTTGGTGTTGGGGGTTCTCGTTGGCTTTAATTACCTCCCCGCGCGGATTTCCAGGAAGGTTCCCTCTCAGCTTGTCGCCTTGGCCATTGCCGTTCCGGTGGGCCTTTTCCTTGATTTTTCTCACGCACACAACCTAGTTGCCGCTGGAACCCATCTGCATGTCGGACCTGAGTACCTGGTTCGAATGCCTGCCAGCATCCTTGGCTCACTTTCGCGTCCCGATTGGGGCGCTTTGGTTGACCTTGCGACCTGGAAGTATGTGCTGTTGCTCGCGCTTATCGGTAGTGCAGAATCCCTTCTCACGGTTCAGGCCGTGGATTCCCTTGATCCTAAGAAACGTAAATCAGATGTCGATGCCGACTTGATCGCGGTTGGGGTTGGTAATTTGCTTGCCGGGTTGTGCGGCGGGCTTCCGATGATTTCAGAGATCGTCCGGAGCCGGGCGAATATCGACAACGGTGCCGAGACGTCTTGGTCAAACTTTTTTCACGGTGCCTTCCTGGCTGCTGCGTTGTTCTTGATTCCGGGATTGCTCAATACGATTCCACTGACAGTACTTGCGGCGATGCTGCTGGTGACCGCATACCGTTTGGCGTCCCCGAAAGAATTCGCGAAGGTTTTTAAAATTGGTTCTGATCAATTCGCGATCTTTGTCGTGACCATGGTGTTGACGGGCGTCGGTTTTATTTTTGCTGGGTTCACTGGCCGTCGTCACATTTCCCTTCACATCTGCCTTCCGCGGTGAAGATCAGGTTCTTGAGGCAGCTTTTGAAATCAGTCATATTGCGACGGTGTTGGGTGGAACAATTGCCATCTTGATTCAACTATTGATCATCAACGCGATGTCTCAGGCCTATTTTGGATCACCACGCCACGAGGTCCGCTACCCTCAGCTCGATCTCTCCGATAGGAGTTTTGCTTTGGTTCTATTCCCAGCTGTGGCAGCCTTGGGTTCAACGCTGTACTTTTTTTAAGGCGTTTCATCAAATCGGGAGATCGTGATGTCCGCTAATTCGAGTGAGACGGGAGCTTTGTGGGACGGCCTATTTAGTAATCAGATCAATGTATACGGCACAGAGCCAAATGATTTTGTGCGCCTGGCTGCTGGCCTTCTAAAGCCCGGGTCTCGGATTCTTTGCCTCGGTGAGGGTGAAGGCCGCAATGCATTACACTTGCTGCGGCTGGGACATCAAGTCACCTGCGTGGATGCCTCTAGGGTTGCGCGGGACCGTGCTTTGACGTCATTTGCTCGCGAAAATTTTTCAGCCGAATACCTTTTGATGGACCTGAGCCAAACGCTCCCTTCAGGAACTTGGGATGCGGTTGTGTCGGTATGGTGTCACCTTCCCACGACTTTGCGGCGCGAAGTTCATGCGAAGCTTTCGAGTTGGCTTTCTGAGGGTGGGATTTACGTGGCAGAAGGCTACACGCCGGATCAACTGCGTTTTGGTACGGGTGGTCCCACAGATCTTGAACTCTTGTATGATCCATCTCAAATTCAGCAGGAGATTCCGCTGCACCTTGAGGTGTTTCAGAAGACTGAAAGGTTTGTCAGTGAAGGTCAAAGGCACCAAGGGATGAGCGCGACGCTTCAGATCGTCGGTAGAAAAATGACGAGCAAATAGAGAAGCAGAGAATAACTTTTATTTCGTGACCGGTTTCCTGGGGGCCCCAGTCATCCCTTGCTATGCTCAGGATGACTGGGGGCTCGGGTTTCCGTTTAGTTCGGGAAAATTGTGCTCGGGTCAGCGGTGAAGCTGACGGCATTGCTGGCAAATGGATGATCGGCTGTGCCGCCAGAATTGACGTCGTTGCAGCTCCAGTCAAACGTCTTTGTCATAGCGCTACCGGGCGATGCTGTGCCTGAATGATCTGCTGTCGTCGTGGCATCGATAATCCCGATTTCTCCGTCCATCCCGGTGCCATCTTTGTTGGTGCCGGTCGTTGCTTCTTCAGTCCCCATAGCTGGACGGTAGCCATTGATGGTGCCGTCGATGGTGCCGTCGAAATTGGTCCGGACACACTTAAACGCGGTCGCATCGTCTCTTCCGGCGCGGATTTCGATCGACTGGGCGGTGATGGCTTTGGTCTCCGTATTGTAGCTCACCTTGCCATAGTGGGCATTGTCGCCACCAGATTGGGTATCTGAAGAGCCAGCAACGGCACCAAGGAAGGTAGTTGCAAACTTGGCACCGTAGACTTTAACCGTCTGGGTTGTTCCTGTGCGGTCCCACTGTGCATAGCGAAGGCGCTTCATGCTGTCTTTTGCCATCGGATTGGATCCTTGGATGACATAGCCTTTCGAAGAGTCTTGGCTGCCTGCCCACCACAGCGTCATAAAAGTAGTCGCATCGCTACTAATCGTGGCCTTGGCGAGGTATCCGGCCGTAACAGCCCAGGTCTCGGTCGGAGCAGAAATCGTGACCTCGATGGTCGATCCGCGAGGATCGGTTTTGGAGATCGTCTGGGGGAGATTGCTCAGGTCAGGGGCGACCCCCAGGATTTTGCTGAGGCGACAGAAAATCATTTCGATATCTGCCGTTTCAATCTTGTTGAAGCGGTAAAGTTCAGCGTGCAGGTGGCCTAGAACAGCGTTTGTATAGTCGCCTCTTTTCGGAGCGGCTGCGATAACGGCATCAAATACGGTGTGGCATTCGTCGCTTGGCTTGGAGCTTGCGCCGGTTGATGGCGGCGCAGATGGCCCAGATGGCGCAGATTGCGCGAGGGCGCTCGTTGAGATCCCAGTGTCAGTTAGGGTCAGTGACAATCCCATAAAACCAGATAACAGAAGGCCTGTTCTCATTTAAGTACTCCGGTTTTGAAAAGATGAATGTTACTTGACGCTCGACGAGATCGTTGAAGGAAGTGAAGACGTGATCGTGTCGGACGACGAACTACTTCCACAACGAGCTAGAGAAAGTGCGAGGACGGCAATGCAGGTCAGGCTGAAAATTATTCTTTTGTTCTTCATCAAATGAATCCTTACGTTGGAATTTTAGGCTGGGGTTACTCCATTATTTTACGTGAATTAAACCTGTATCGACAATGGGGCGTAGAGGCCCAGAAAGATCTGATGCCGTGGAGCCGTTGATGCCCAATGGTGTCAAAATTTTGTCGATGAATTTTAATTCGGAGCGGGTGTTAGAGCGATATTCCAAGGTAGAAGCGCAACAGCCGTGCCGAGGCCTCTGGTTTTAAATCATCATCGGCTGTTTTCTTTGTGATAATGCCGTCTTCGTTCTTGGTGATTTTTGCTGAGGACGCATAAAGGGGCCAATACACGCCTACCCAGTCGCATCCAACGTGGAATGCGCTCCACTGCCATTGATTGCCAATAGAAAATCCGGGGCCAATGTCCCAGTAAGCAATGTCATAGTGGGCTTCTTTTCCTGTGAAGGTTGATGTCAGGACGTCAAGAAATTCATTGCGTCCTGAAGTTTGACGGTGGAGGACGCCTACATTGGTGTAGAGGGTAGGACTCCAAAAGTTTTTTGAGCGGATCGCGCGTGCCCTAGACGTTCCAAAAAAGAAAGTGTCAGACTTCTCGTAATACGCCTCAATCAACCAATCCGGGTTGATGTGATATCCAGCCGAAGCAAACATTGCGATGCCATTCACGAAGCCGATTCCTGTAGCGACAGCAACGACGCGTCCGTTTCGGTTCGATGGAATTGCGGAATTTCGCGAGGGACTTGGAGCAGGTTCTTCGGTGCGCGCGTGGACCGGCAAGGAAGTCACGCTAAAGATCAAAATCATAAAGGCAAATTTAATTATTTTTTTCAGTAAGGCCATTTGATGCTCCCGGTCGTTGGGTATCTAGAGATGCAATTTTTGATCTCATGCTTGCTTACCAAGCGGAAGAGCAAGGAAGTTTGGAGGGCGCTTAAAGTGAGCGATTGAAAGAGAGATCGGGTGGCGGAGAGAGTGGGATTCGAACCCACGATACGCGTTAACGTATACTAGATTTCGAGTCTAGCGCCTTCAGCCACTCGGCCATCTCTCCTTTGGCGCCGCCGGCGAAAAAACTTTTGCAGCATTTCGCGACTTTCCGATTCCAGAACCCCGTGACTTACCAAAAAACGGTGATTAAGGCGAGCGTCTTCGTGGATCCGGTAGAGGCTTCCACAGGCTCCGGCCTTGGTGTCCATGGCGCCGAAAATAACCTCATCGACGCGGGATTGATAAATGGCACCTGCGCACATCAGGCAGGGCTCAAGGGTCACATAAAGGGTGCAGCCCGAGAGGCGCCATGCTCCCAATGCGTCGGAGGCCTCTTCCATTGCCACAATTTCAGCGTGGCGGGTCGCCTGGCCTTCGATCTCTCGGCGATTGTAGCCACGGCCGATGATTTCGCCGTTCATGACAACGACAGCTCCGACGGGGACTTCGCCGATGGTCGCTGCAAATTCTGCCAGCCTCAGGGCCTCAGTCATGTATGTCGTGTGAGTCATCATTGCGTTCGTCATTTAAGTCCTCGGTGCCCTTGAAGCCGTTGGCTGGCGCGGGTTCTAGCACGGGCAATGCATTGTGGCGAGCGATGTTCCCAAGGCGCCTCAGGCCGAGGTGGCCCATGAGTTCTTCCGGGGTTTTTCCCAGGGCTAGCTGGTGGCGGATCGCATGGTGGCGGAGAAGCTCCGAGTTCAGGGCTGAAACACCAATTTTATCGCCCAGTTCGTACATTACGAACTTAAGGCCATGGCGTGTCATGGTTGGGGTTGAAACCGCCGATTCCCGACCTTTAAATGAGATGAACATCCGGCTGATAACCCCGGGGCGCTGCGCCGACCACTCCCTGAACAAATTTCGATAGGCGTCCAAGGCAGCCGCGCTTTCCGGGCCCAGAATGATGGCGCGACTGCGATCACCGGGGATGGACAGGCTACCCCAGACGGCCAAGTTGTCGTCTAGCATCAAGTCGGTCCAGACCAGTGTGATTAATTCGCTGGCCTTGAGTCCCTCGAAAGATAAAAGGGACACAATGGCCCGGTCACGTGCTGCTTTGATTGGCGGTGTCGTGGCTGATGCCGCTTCAATCAGCATGGCCACATCTTCTTCATCCAATTGGTCGGGGAGGCCGTCATCCCTTGCCGGAAGCGGGACAAAGTCAAACGGAGATTCCCGGATGACCTTGCGGTCCACAAGGAAACGGAAGTACTGACGGATGCCGATGATCGAGCGTCGGACGGAATTTGTCCGCCCGTCGCAATCGTGGCGCAGATAGTTTTCGTAGGCCAACAGGGTATCGGGTTCCAGATTCCCGAGGCGAAGTTTCTTTTCATGCATGAATTCAAGGAACCGGCTGGCATCCCGGGTGTATGATTCGATCGTCGAGGGCTGCTTGCCCCGCAATTTCAGGCTTGCGGGGAAATCCGCAAAAGCTAGATTGCCAGTTGGGTCTGCAGCTAAATTGTTAGTTTGATTTTCCATGCTTCCGCTATCGTTGCCTGAGAGGGAGGGCCCGTCAACATGAGAATGTTGCACCAGTTTACCGTCGTCTTAATGATTCCGATGCTCCCAGGTGGTTTGGCCTTTGGTGCCACCAAGTCCAAATTTTCTCCGGGACTGAGCCATGTCACGGTGGTGATAAATGGTGAAAAAACCGCAGTGCACGCGGGCCAAACCTTAAACGTCTACCGCGGTGATAACATTGTATTTGTTCGGGCAGAGTCCCGCGAGCCGGGGGTCAATGCGTCGACCCTTGCGATTGATTTGGAGGGTTTTCGGGCGGCGACTGGAGGCGTGACTGGTTCGGGTCTGGATGTTCGTGGAACCGAGATCAATACCGGACTCCTGCAGGGCAAGTCATTCAAAGTGGCGGTCCGGTCGGGGGAGAGGCTGTTTGGCCAAATCAAACTGGTTGTCGCGGATCCACGCTTTGACTATGCGGTCGTCCTGGTCAATGGAAGTCCTGTGACCGTTAAGCAGGGCGGCAAATTGAATCTGAAGCCTTCAGACCAGATCAAGCTGGAAAGTGTGCGTTCAAACATCCCGGATCCTGCCAAAGTCGAGGTCGAGGCTGCGGGTGGAGGTTCTTTGCGATTCAAATATCGCGGACGGGTATTTGGCGAAATTCGCCTGCCTTTAAAGCGCTCGGGAGTTGATGCCCGTTGAGGAAATTTTTGAAAAAGAGCCGCAAACGATTTCTAGGACCAGGGCGCCGGCGCAGGTTTATTGAAGTTCTGGCGATGGCCATTGCCGGGCTGACTCTGATTGCGACGGCGAGTCTTGAAACAAGGCTTTTCCAGCTCAGTGAGAATCTGTCCCGCAGCCGGCATTTCATCAGCACTGTGATCTACTTCGGGATCATCAACATAAACGTGGTGATGATTCTCGTTCTTAGTTTTCTTATTTTTCGCAATGTCGTGAAACTCCTGGTTGACCGGCGCCGGGGTGTTCTTGGGTCCAAACTCAAGACCAAGCTGGTTGCCATCCTTGCGTTCTTCGCGTTGGCGCCAACCCTTGTTCTTTTCTACGTATCTACAGGATTCATCTCTCGTAGTTTTGATGAGTGGTTTTCTGAGCGGGTGCGCACGACCATGCAGGAGACCCGTGAAGCGGGAGCCAAGATTTACCGCCAGGATCAAAAGCGTCTCGAGGGCCTCGCCCGGATCGCCATCGAGCGTGTGCAGGCGAAACGTGCTGGTTGGGTGGTTGGAATGCCGGCTTGGAAACTCAGTACGCGCCGTCTCGATGGTTTTGAAGGCGAGTATGGAATCAAGTCTGTCACAGTTGTCGATCCCGGGGCGTCGCTGGTCCGTGAGGTGAGTGGTAAGTCCAGGCTAAGAGCGCCCGATATTTTTATTTCAGACAGCCTCAGCCGGTTTTTGGATGAACCCGGTTTAGTTTCGACCAGCATGGTGGAGGCAGATGAGAGTCGTGACATTGTTCGCGGAATGGCGCCAGTTCGTGACCGGGACACAGGGGAGCTTGCCGGAGCAGTCATTATCGAGGAATATTTCGAGACCAAGATCTTGAATAGTATCGAGACCATTCTGGCGGGATTCGCGGCGCTACGTCCTGGGGCCCAGCTTATCCGTGTCAGTTTCTTGATCCTCATGGTGATGATGGTCCTGATGATCACATTTGCCGCTGTTTGGTTGGGGTTTTATGTTGCCCGGACCATCACTGGACCTATCCAAAATCTGGCCGAGGCCACGCGCGAGATTGCGCTTGGGAATTATGCGATTTCAATTGTGCCAAAGAATGATGATGAAATTGGACAACTGGTGCGTTCCTTTAACCAGATGGCCAAGGACCTTCGGCGACACAAGCAAGAGGTCGAGGCGTCTCAGGCAACGCTGAGCAAGGCCAATGTGGAAATTGACCAGCGCCGGCGTTACATGGAGGTGATCCTCAAGAACGTCAACACAGGCGTGATCGCCGTGGATCCTGAAGACCGGATCACGATTGTCAATCGTGCGGCGGAGCGCATTCTCGGCATGGAATCTTCGAAGGCTATCGGCAAACTTGCGCGAGAGGCCATCAGCCCACTTTTGTATGAGGACTTTTGGCGCCCTATTGCTGCGCGCATTGGCAGGCACTCCACTTTTTCTGGTCAACTTGAGTTGGATACAGCGGGCAAGCCCGTGACACTTTTGGCTGAGGCGACGCGCGTTTACGATGACAATGGTGAAGACTGCGGATCGATTGTTGTCTTTGACGATGCCACGGAACAGGTGAAGGCTCAGCGCGTCGCCGCCTGGCGGGAGGTGGCTCGCCGCATTGCCCATGAGATCAAAAACCCCGTAACACCAATCAAGCTTAGCGCTCAGCGATTGCTTCGGCGGTTTAACGAAAAATTCACTGGTGATGACCGTCAGGTTTTTGAGTCCTGCATTGATACGATCGTTGTTCAAGTGGATTCGTTGAGAGATCTCGTCAACGAATTCTCGAAATTTGCCAGATTGCCTTCGATCCAGCCCAGGATGGGGAACATCAACGCCGTGGTTCTGGATGTCGTTAATCTGTACCGGATGAGTTACCCGGAGGTAATCCTGGTAACGGAAGGTTTGAATGAGTTGCCCGATGTACCTATTGACCGCGAACAGATGAACCGGGTGTTTGTTAATCTCATGACAAATGCCATCGCCGCATTTGAAGGACTTGAAGAGAAGCCAAGGATTGAGTTTACTTCTGAGCTTATTGAGCATGCGAATGCCGTTCGAATTGTCGTTGCCGACCACGGTTGCGGAATTCCAGATGCCATAAAAGACCGGGTACTGGAGCCATATTATTCGACGCGCGAGAGTGGCACGGGCCTGGGTCTTGCGATCGTGAGTCAGATCGTGTCTGATCATGGCGGTTATGTCAGGATTCACGACACTGAGCCGCGCGGAACCACCATTGTGATCGAATTGCCGCTGGGGCGCGAGTTGGCCTTGATCCGGCAGGAGGAGTTTAGAAATGAGTGAGACGAATTCCAAGCCAGTCGCGTTGATCATCGACGATGAAATTAGTATTTGCCAGACCCTCGCGGGAATCTTTTCGGATGAAGGCTGGCAGGCTAGTTACGCGATTTCTGGTCACGAAGGAATACAGGCGTTCAAGAAATCGGCTCCAGATCTGGTTTTACTCGATGTCTGGATGCCAGGCCTTGATGGGATTGAGACCTTGCAACGTCTGAAGCAGCTACGCGATGACATTCCAGTTGTCATCATGAGCGGGCATGGAACTATTGATACGGCGGTCAAATGCACAAAACTCGGCGCGTTTGATTTTTTGGAAAAGCCATTGTCGATGGAAAAACTCCTGCCCATGATCGACCATGCCGTCCAAATGAACAAGCGGCGCAATGGGTCCCTTCCTGGGAGCGATCCTGCAGGTACGGCATCCGTGTTTGTCAGCGAAAGTTCGGTTTCCGTGAAGCGGGGTGTTGAGACGGCCTTTCGTGGAGTCGCTCCGGCGACTGAAAATATTCGTCGGACCATAAATATGGTGGCGCCGCGCAATAGCTGGGTGCTGATTACTGGTGAAAACGGAACCGGCAAGGAAGTGGTCGCCCGTTGCATCCACAATGGAAGTTCCCGCTCAGACAAGGCATTTGTCGCGGTGAATTGTGCCGCAATTCCCGAGGAACTGATTGAAAGCGAGTTGTTTGGGCATGCGAGGGGAGCTTTTACGGGGGCATTTGCAGCGAAAAAGGGCAAGTTTGAACTGGCTCACGCCGGGACGCTTTTTTTGGATGAAATTGGGGACATGTCCCTGCGCACCCAGGCTAAAATTCTGCGTATTTTGCAGGAGCAGCGTTTCGAGCGCCTTGGAGACAATAAAACCCTGGAAGTTGATGTGCGCGTCGTAGCAGCCACCAACAAGGACCTGCTAAACGAAATCAAGGCTGGTCGCTTTCGTGAGGATCTTTACCATCGGATTAACGTTATTCCGGTATATATCGCACCACTTCGCGAACGGCGCGAAGACGTTCCCTATCTGGTCGACTTTTTCTTGGATCAGTTGTCCTTTGAACTAAAGGAACCTCGTAAAGTCCTGACGGACGATGCGTTTGAGATCCTCATGCACTATCCGTGGCCGGGCAATGTCCGGGAGCTGAAAAATTTGCTTGAACGTTTATGCATCATTGTTTTTGGTCAGGAAATTGATGCCATAGATTTGCCAGAGGCGATGGTGAGGCATGTGGAGTCTGAATCGCCAGCGGCGCGAGTGGTGTTGGCGTCAGGGGTTGTGGGATCGATCCCCAGCCTGCGGCAGGCAAAGTCAGATTTTGAGCGATCCTTTGTGATGGATCGTCTTAATGAAAATCAATGGAACATCAGCAAAACGGCCGAAGTTATCGGCATTGAACGCAGCCATTTGCACAAGAAACTCAAGATTTGGGGGGTTGATATGAAGAAGGTAAAGCTGGAATCATGAAAGCACGCAGCTCTGGTTCAAGCGATGTTTTTCGCGTCGATGGTCTTGCCTCTGTTCTTGAATACTTGCGGCACAAGCCAACGATCGTTAAGGCCGTATATTGCACGGATGCGGCGGTGCGGGAGGCGGCTCCGCTCTTGCAGGAATTTGGCGTGGTTCCAAAGCGTTTTGTGCCGCCCAAGGACGAAGTTCCGTCGGCGGGCCGCAATTCTCCAGTTTGGGCAGAGATAGCACTTGAATCTCTGGATCAAGGCGATTTTTTTGCGAGGGTCCGGCAGCGTGAGGGCCAAAAGGAGGACTTGATTTTGGCTTTGGATCACGTGGTGGACCCGCGAAATGTCGGGGCAATGGTCCGGACCGCAGCCTTTTTTGGAATCAGGGAGGTTTTGGTTCCTGAACGCCGCCAGGCTCTGCTGGCAAATGCGTCAGTCAACACAGCCCAGGGGGGATTCGCCCTTTGCGATCTGGTTGTCGTGGTAAATCTTGGGCGCACTCTCGAGGAGTTAAAGGAGCTTGGCTACTGGATCATCGGGGCGGACATGGGCGGTGAAACGATCGATGCCATTCGTAGTTCAAACTACGGGAAAATCATACTGGTCATGGGTTCTGAGGAGTCTGGCCTGGCGCCCGGCATTCGCTCAAAGTGCGACCGGATGGTGAGTATTTTTGGAAAGGCGGGCGGCCTGGAGTCGCTAAACGTTTCCGTGGCGGCTGGAATCCTCATGCAACAGCTGGGTACAAGTCGTTGACTGATCTCCGTAGTTCTAGTATCACCCCACAGCATTCTTGGGGAAATTCTGTGTGCCGTCTTCAAAAACTGCACCAGTAGGACCGAAGAATGGAGCCTACGCTGGCGTAGCTCAATTGGTAGAGCAGCTGATTTGTAATCAGCAGGTTGCGGGTTCAAGTCCCATCGCCAGCTCCAAAAAAGCTGGCTCCATGACCGCGTGGAAGATTGAGGAGGGGTGCCCGAGTGGCCAATGGGGACGGGCTGTAAACCCGTTGACGCAAGTCTTCGAAGGTTCGACTCCTTCTCCCTCCACCACTTCCTTCGGGAGGAAGTCTTTTAGTCGGTTGTGGCGTGAGTGTAGGTTCTGGTTGTTGGGCGGGAGTAGCTCAGTTGGTAGAGCATTAGCCTTCCAAGCTAAGGGTCGCGGGTTCGAATCCCGTTTCCCGCTCCAGAATGCCCAGGTAGCTCAGTCGGTAGAGCACGTCCTTGGTAAGGACGAGGTCACGGGTTCGAATCCCGTCCTGGGCTCCAGTAAACTTGCTTGCAGAACGAATTTGTACATTGTGTTTAAATTGTGATTGCGCCTTAATAAAGAACCTTTGCTTGAATCGTATTTGCGAGCAGAGCGCCATAGCCGGAGGAAGAAATGGCAAAAGAAAAGTTCCAGCGGAAGAAACCCCACGTCAACATCGGTACCATCGGTCACGTTGACCACGGTAAAACCACATTGACCGCTGCAATCACCAGGGTGATGGCAGCTGCTCACGGTGGGACAGCCATGGCGTTTGACCAGATCGACAAGTCGCCGGAAGAAAAAGCGCGCGGCATCACCATTTCGACCTCGCACGTCGAATACGAGTCCAAAGAGCGTCACTACGCTCACGTCGACTGCCCAGGCCATGCTGACTATGTGAAAAACATGATCACAGGCGCTGCTCAGATGGACGGAGCAATTCTCGTCGTTAGCGCTGCTGACGGCCCGATGCCCCAGACCCGCGAGCATATCCTTCTGGCTCGCCAGGTTGGCGTGCCTCGGATTGTTGTGTTCATGAACAAGTGTGACATGGTTGACGACTCTGAACTCCTCGATCTCGTTGAGATGGAAGTTCGCGAGCTGCTGACCACCTACAAGTTCCCTGGCGACGAGACCCCGATCATCCGTGGTTCCGCTTTGAAGGCCCTTGAATCCGGTGACCCGGCCAGCGAATGGGGTTCGAAAATTGTTGAGCTGATCGCGGCTTGCGATTCCTACGTTCCGCTGCCAGAGCGTCCAATTGACCGTCCGTTCCTCATGCCAATCGAAGACGTGTTCTCGATCTCTGGTCGTGGAACGGTTGTTACTGGTCGTATCGAGCGCGGTATTGTCAAGGCTGGCGACGAAATTGAGATCGTCGGCGTGAAGGCGACCACCAAGACGGTTTGTACCGGCGTAGAAATGTTCCGCAAGCTGCTGGACGACGGTCGCGCTGGTGACAACTGCGGTATTCTCTTGCGCGGCACCAAGCGTGAAGAAGTTGTTCGCGGTCAGGTTCTTGCAAAGCCGGGTTCCATTACCCCGCACAAAAAGTTCAAGGCACAGGTTTACGTTCTAACCAAGGAAGAAGGTGGTCGTCATACCCCATTCTTCAAAGGTTACCGTCCGCAGTTCTATTTCCGTACCACTGACGTAACTGGCTCGATCAAGTTGCCGGACAATGTGGAGATGGTTATGCCGGGCGACAACATCGCCGTGGAAGTTGAGCTTCTCACGCCGATCGCAATGGATACGGAACTTCGCTTCGCAATCCGCGAAGGCGGCCGTACTGTTGGCGCCGGTGTTGTTGCTGAGATCATCGAGTAACAACAGTATTTAATGTTTTTGTTTTAAGGACCCCGCATCTGACCTGGTTATATAGGTTAGGGCGGGGTCTCAGTCACAAAGGGAAGGCGAGTAGCTCTAACGGTAGAGCGGCGGATTCCAAATCCGTAGGTTGTGGGTTCGAATCCCACCTCGCCTGCCAGTTTTCCTCAAGTTAAAGGTGCCGACGTGCAAAAAGACGACTCAACCTGGCTGAATATTGCTCTTACTGGATTTGCACTTTGTGTTGCGCTTGTTGTTTGGAAGGGTTTTACCGCTCTTTCTCTGAGCTACGGTTGGACGGAGCGGTTTGAGGCCTGGTTGCCAGCGGCGCTCGTGATTGGGAGTCTGCTCGTTGGTGGGGTCGCTGCCTGGTGGCTCCGGTCCGATTCTGGGCGGAACGAATACTTCCTGAGTTGCATTGGGGAGTTGCGTAAGGTGTCGTGGCCGAGTATGGATGACACGCGCAAGATGACGATGATCGTCTGTGTTGTTGTGGTGATTTTTTCGATCATCCTGACTGTTTTTGATGTGGTGTGGGCAAGATTGCTCAAGCTGCTGATCGTATAGATTAAGTCGAATAGAAGAAGAGGCGTTTAAGGTGAATGTCATGACCGCTACCAAAAAATGGTACGTCGTCCATACTTACTCGGGGTTTGAGGAGAAGGCTCGTCAGGGCCTGCTCGAGCGAATCAAACTGCTTAAGATGGAAGAAAAATTTGGCCAGATATTCGTTCCGCGTACAGCCACCGAACAGGTGCTGAAGAGCGGAAAGAAAAAGCGCGTCGAAAAAACGTCCTTTCCAGGTTACATCCTGGTTGAGATGACTTTTGGCGACGACACTAGCCTGTTGGTTCGAGAAACCCCTAAAATTACTGGCTTTGTTGGTAATGTTAGGACGCCGCGGCCGATTTCTGACCAGGAAGTTCTGCGTCTGACTTCGCCTGAGGCCATGGCAGAAGCTGCTCGCAAGGTTGTCTCTCAGATTGAATTTGAGAAGGGTGAGACGGTCAAAGTCAAGGATGGACCGTTTACAAACTTTGATGGTGTGGTGGATGAGGTTCGTCCTGACAAGATGAAACTCCGGATTCTGGTTAGCATTTTCGGCAGGGAGACCCCAGTCGAGCTTGACTACATCCAGGTTGAAAAAAGCGTTAAGTAGAAATTTAAAAATTAGCCCTTCAAAATCGTTGACACGCGAAAGCGTTTCCCGTACACGATGGGGCTCTTCATATAAAGACTAGAGACGGGAAGCCGTTTTTAGGAGGCATCTGTGGCAAAGAAAGTAGTTGGACTAATCAAGCTTCAAATCCCTGCAGGCAAGGCGAACCCGTCGCCTCCAGTTGGCCCGGCTCTTGGCCAGCGTGGTGTCAACATCATGGCATTCTGCAAGGAATTCAACGCGCGGACTCAGAAGCAGGTTGGCGACAATCTGCCGACGATCATCACTGTCTATGCGGATAAATCATTTTCGTTTATGACGAAAAGTCCACCCGCTTCGGACATGTTGAAGAAGGCCGCCAAAATCGAGAAGGGTTCCTCGACGCCCAGCAAGGCGACTTGTGGAACGGTCACGATGGCCAATGTGAAAGAAGTTGCGAAGGCGAAGATGGCTGACCTCAACGCATTCACGGAGAAGTCGGCTATTAACACGATCCTTGGCTCAGCTCGCAGTATGGGCCTTCAGGTTATCGACTAACGTTTATACATAGTAGGAGAGCGGACGTCGGTGTCTGCTCGGTCGAACTACGGAGAATGATATGACAACCAGAGGCAAGAAATATCGCCTTGTCGCCGAGAAAGTGGATCGCAACAAGCAGTATCCACTTGATGAAGCGGTGGCACTCCTCAAAGAAGTTTCCTATTCAAAGTTCGATGGCACAGTAGATCTTGCCATCAACTTGGGTGTGGATCCCCGCCACGCAGACCAAAACGTCCGCGGCACAACGCCGCTGCCGCACGGTCTCGGTAAAACCGTACGGATCGTTGTGTTCGCAAAAGGTGACGCTGCCATTCAGGCATCGGCAGCTGGAATCGAGCATGTTGGAGGTGATGACCTCGCTTCTAAGATCTCTGGCGGTTGGCTTGAGTTTGATCAAGTGATCGCAACCCCGGACATGATGGGCGTTGTCGGGAAGCTTGGTCGGGTCCTGGGGCCGCGCGGTCTGATGCCTAACCCAAAGCTGGGTACGGTTACTTTCGAAGTGACGAAAGCCATTAACGAGTTGAAGGCTGGTCGGACCGAGTTCAGGGTCGACAAGGCGGGCATTGCGCACTGTCCAGTGGGTAAAGCAGCGTTTCCAGTCGACAAGTTGGCGGCCAACATCCGCGCTGTACTTGAGGCGGTTTTGAGGGCCAAGCCATCAACGGCTAAAGGCATGTACCTGAAAAAAATCAGTGTTTCCTCGACCATGAGCCCGGGTATCAAGATTGATCCGGCGCCATTCCGTGGTTGATTGATCGGTCTATAGGAAGAGGAAGGGAATCGAACCATGGCTATGGATCGTGCACAAAAAGCGGCGCTAAGAGACAGTCTCGCAGAGCGCTTTGAGAAGGCTAGCGGAGCAGTAATTGCTGAGTACCGCGGTCTGACGGTGGCTGACCTGACTGAATTGCGCGTGAAGCTTCGTGCTGCTGGCGCGGAATTCAGGGTTCTCAAGAACCGGGTCGCCAAAAAAGCAATTGAAGCCAAGTCGCCGAAGACAGCGGCCATCCTTAAGGACATCAAGGGTCCGATAGGGTTGGTCCTGATCAGCGGAGATTTTGCAGCAGCGACGAAGTCGTTGCTGGAATTCGGCAAGGATCGTGGTGAGAAGTTTAAAGTCACTGCCGGCGTCATGGATGCTGTGCGGGTGACGGCAGACGATCTCAAAGCGATTTCAGAGTTGCCAAGCAAAGGGGTGCTTCTCGGGCGGATCGTTGGAACATTGGTATCGCCACATCGTGGCCTGCTGACTGTTTTGAACGGCGTACCACGGAGCTTGGTGCAAGTGATCAATGCAATTAAAGAGACAAAGAACGCATAATTAATCTTCTGGTCTTAAAAGGACGGAAGTGCTCTAGGAGGAAGACCCATGTCAGCCGTAACAAAAGAACAAGTAATCCAGTTCCTGGAAAATCTCACGCTGCTCCAAGCTGCTGAGCTCGTAAAAGAACTCGAGACCAAGTTTGGCGTTAGTGCTTCTGCCCCCATGGCAGCTGCCGCGATGCCGGCTGCTGCTGCTGCAGCTGAAGAACAGACCGAGTTCACGGTCATTCTTAAGGATTGCGGCGCTAACAAGATCAACGTGATCAAGGAAGTTCGCACGATCACTGGTCTTGGCTTGAAAGAAGCCAAGGATCTCGTTGAAGGCGCGCCGAAGACTGTTAAGGAAGGCGTTAGCAAAGAAGAATCGGCTAAAATCAAGGACGTCCTTGAAAAAGCCGGTGCGAAAGTCGAAGTTAAGTAACTTTCGCCCAGCGGCATGGCCGCTGGTGCTGAGTGGTTGTAAGGGCTGCCCGAGCACGATCAACCAGTTTTGCACCAGCGGCTTGCTCGCATGATGGCTTAGGTTGCTTAACAGCATACCCCACGAGCTGGTGCTTGTTGGGGTCTCGTCGCTTGATGTTTTTTTGATCCCTGTTCTAAGGAGTGCCTGATGACCTCCCTGGCTGCGAGTTTCACCCGGCCTAGAAAAAGTTTTGCGAAGATCCCGTCTTCGGTCGATCTTCCATATTTAATTGAAATTCAAAAGACGAGTTACAACCAGTTCCTGCAAGCTGAGATCGAACCGGGTAAGCGCAAAAACGTTGGCCTTGAGTCAGTGTTTCGCTCTGTATTCCCGATTCAAGACTTTGCGGGCACGGCGTCGGTTGAATTCGTCAGTTACTCCTTTGAGGAGCCTAAATACACAGTCGACGAATGTCGCCAGCGTGGGATGAGCTTTGCCGCTCCTCTCAAGGTGATCATTCGTCTCGTTGTTTGGGATGTTGATAAAGACAGCGCCGTTAAGAGCATTCGCGATGTCAAAGAGCAGGAGGTTTACTTCGGCGAACTTCCGCTGATGACCGGTGATGGCACGTTCATTATCAACGGCACCGAGCGTGTTGTTGTGTCCCAGCTTCACCGTTCCTCCGGTGTTTTCTTTGACCATGACAAGGGGCGCAACAGCGCATCTGGCAAATTACTTTACACGGCCAGGGTCATTCCCTATCGCGGTAGTTGGCTCGATCTAGAATTCGATGCCAAGGACATGCTTTATGTCCGCATCGACCGTCGTCGTAAGTTGCATGCAACGATTCTCCTTCGCGCCCTCGGTTTCACCGAGGAGCAGATGCTTGACTACTTCTACAGCAAGGAAACAGTCCGCATCCGCGAGGGTCAATTTGAAAAGAAACTCAATTTCGACCTTCTCCGTGGTCAGCGGGCATCTTCTGACATCGTTGACCCTGGGTCGGGTAAAGTATTCGTAAAACGCAACCGCCGTATTTCGGTCGGTGCTATCCGGCAAATGCAACAAGCGGGCCTTGAGTATCAGACGCTTGCAGCGGAAGACCTTATCGGCAAGATTGCTGCCCAGAACATCACGGCCAAGGATGAAACGGTTTTGGTTCAGCTCAATGCTGAGTTGACTGAAGAAAACCTCTTGGAAATCGTCAAAGCCGGGATCAAGTCTTTCGAAATTCTTTTTATTGATAATCTCAACGTTGATTCTTCATTCCGCAACACTCTTGTGGCTGACAAGATTCCAAACGGTGAAAAGGGGCGTCAGGAAGCGATCCTCGAGATCTATAAACGCCTGCGTCCTGGTGATCCTCCATCGATCGAACCTGCACAGACTCTTTTCGACAATCTCTTTTTTAACGCAGACCGCTACGATCTTAGTGCTGTTGGTCGTCTGAAGTTGAACGAGCGTCTTGGTTTAGATCTTCCTTTGGAGCAGCGTACGCTTACCAAGGAAGATATTCTCAGGACGATTGAGTATCTGCTTAAGTTGAAGAACGGCGATGGGGACATCGACGACATCGACCACTTGGGTAACCGCCGCGTGCGTGCCGTGGGCGAACTGCTTGAGAACCAGTACCGCATTGGCTTGCTCCGTATCGAGCGTGCAATCCGGGAACGCCTCCAATTGCAGGACGTAGATACCCTCCTTCCTCATGACTTCATCAACAACAAGCCGGCATCGGCAGTTGTGAAGGAGTTTTTCGGAAGTTCCCAGCTGAGCCAGTTTATGGACCAAACCAACCCGCTGTCTGAAGTGACGCACAAGCGTCGCCTTTCGGCTCTTGGGCCCGGTGGTTTGAGTCGCGAACGGGCGGGATTTGAAGTCCGCGACGTTCACCCGACACACTACGGTCGTATTTGCCCGGTCGAGACCCCTGAAGGTCCGAACATCGGACTGATTGCATCGTTGGCTTCCTATGCCCGCGTCAATGAGTACGGTTTTATTGAGACGCCCTATCGCGATCTCAAGGAAAAAGATTCGAAGAAGGCTGTCCGTTACTACACGGCATCGGAAGAGCATCGCGATCATGTGATCGCGCAGGCGGCTCCGGCCGGAACCCACAAGCCGGATGATTTCATGGCGGCCCGTCGCCGCGGCGAAAGTGAAATCGTGCGCGCCGAAGAAGCGGACTTGATGGACGTTGCAACAAACCAGTTGGTTTCGATTGCAGCCTCTCTGGTTCCGTTCCTTCAGAATGACGATGCCAACCGTGCCCTCATGGGTGCGAACATGCAGCGTCAGGCTGTGCCTTTGATGAAGACCCGTGCTCCTCTTGTGGGCACTGGGTTGGAGCGTATCGTTGCCCGCGACTCGGGAGCTACCGTAGTGGCGCGTCGTGAAGGTGTGGTTGTTGCGGTGGATGCTGAGCGGATTGTCGTCAAGACAACAGAGGCAGAATCTGCAAGCGACGTAACAGAAGTCGGCGCCGACGTGGATATATACAACCTTCAGAAGTACAAGCGCTCCAATTTGGATACTTGTATCAATCAGCGCCCGATCGTCGTTAAGGGCGAGTCCGTTCAAAAAGGCGATATCATCGCTGACGGCTTTGCGACGGAGATGGGTGAGCTTGCTCTCGGGCAGAACGTGACCGTGGCATTCATGCCTTGGAGTGGGTATAACTTCGAGGACTCCATCCTGATTAGTGAGCGGGTGGTTAAAGAAGATCTTTTCACTAGTGTTCACATCCAGGAATTTGAATGTATTTCCCGCGACACCAAGCTTGGTGCCGAGGAAATTACGGGTGACATTCCAAACGTCGGCGAAGAAGCGCTGGCGGATTTGGATACCTCCGGCATCATCCGCATCGGTGCAGAAGTTAAGCCCGGCGACTTGATGGTCGGCAAGATCACGCCAAAAGGCGAGACTCAGTTGACTCCGGAAGAGAAGCTCCTGCGCGCTATTTTCGGTGAAAAGGCTGGCGACGTTCGCGATACGTCACTGCGGGTTCCCCCTGGAGTTGTTGGTACTGTTATTGGTGCCAAGGTCTTCGCACGAGCAGGAGCAGAGAAGGATGACCGTAGCCTTCAGATCGAAGAGCAGGAAATTGCGAAACTTCGCAAGGACGAGGCGGACAGGATTGCAATCATCAAGGATTCTGCTGCAGGTAAGATCGTCAAGATCTCTTCCGGCGAGTCTCTTGTTGCGGACATTAAGGACAAGTCGGGTGAAGTCGTCGCCAAAAAGGGTGCGACTCTTGACGAATCTCTTTTCGCGACGCTGGATTACATCCACTGGGATCATCTTGCCGTCAAGAACGCGGAGAAAAACGGCATCCTTCGCAAAGCACTCGAAAACCTTCGCGAGAAGGTGAATCTGATCAAGTACATGACCGAAGAGCAGATCAAAAAAGTCCGCAAGGGCGATGAGTTGCCCCCGGGCGTGATCAAGATGGTCAAGGTCTATGTTGCCATTAAGCGGAAGCTTGCTGTTGGTGACAAGATGGCCGGTCGTCACGGTAACAAGGGTGTTGTTTCCCGGATTCTTCCGGAAGAGGACATGCCTTTCCAGGAAGACGGTCGTCCAGTTGACGTGGTTCTGAACCCGTTGGGTGTTCCGTCCCGTATGAACGTCGGCCAGATTCTGGAGGTTCATTTGGGTGCTGCGGCGAAGGCTATCGGCGAGAAGCTTAATCGCATCGTTGACGAAGTGAATAGCCGTGAAAACCTTGAAAAATTGATTCTTGGCATTTGGGATGACGCGGAAGTTCGCTCTTTCCTGAAGTCGAGCTCGGACGATGACCTGCGTAGGTTTGTTCGCAAGTACCGTGAAGGCGTGCACTTTGCCAACCCGGTGTTCGATGGTGCGAACGAAGCTGAAATTCGCGGACTCCTTGAGTTGGGTGATGTCTCGGCCAAAGGCCAGGTGGACCTGTATGACGGCCGGACCGGCAACAAGTTCGACAACAAGGTGACGGTTGGCGTTATGTACGTTCTGAAGCTCCACCATTTGGTTGACGAGAAGATTCACGCCCGCTCGATTGGTCCATACTCGCTCGTGACTCAGCAGCCGCTGGGTGGCAAGGCGCAGTTTGGTGGCCAGCGTCTCGGGGAGATGGAAGTTTGGGCCATGGAAGCTTACGGTGCGGCATATACGCTCCAGGAGTTTCTCACAGTGAAATCCGATGACGTTCTTGGTCGTACACGCATGTACGAGTCGATCGTCAAGGGCCAGAACATGATGACCCCGGGCTTGCCCGAGAGCTTCAACGTTCTGGTGAAGGAACTGCAAAGTTTGGGCCTCGATGTCAACCTGCTGAAAAAAGATGGTCAGGAAATGACGCTCGATGGTCTCCTTCAACAACAGCCAGTGCAGTAAGAAAGCGGGGCGATTACCTTGAGAGACTTACTGAATTTTTTTGATAAGCCTACGGATCCGTTGAATTTCACGGCCATCAAGATTTCTTTGGCATCGCCAGAGAAAATCCGCAGCTGGTCGTACGGCGAAGTTAAAAAGCCAGAAACCATCAACTACCGGACGTTCAAGCCGGAACGCGATGGTCTGTTTTGCGCCAAGATCTTCGGGCCAGTGCGTGATTTTGAGTGTATCTGCGGCAAGTACAAGCGCATGAAGCACCGTGGAATCGTCTGCGACAAGTGTGGCGTCGAAGTCATTCATTCCAAAGTTCGGCGTGAGCGGCTGGGTCACATCAACCTTGCAACTCCTGTTGCTCATATCTGGTTCCTGAAGTCGCTGCCATCCCGCATCGGCGCCATCTTGGATATGGCTCTAAAAGATGTAGAACGCGTGCTTTACAGCGAATCTTACGTGGTTCTGGATCCCGGCAACGTGGATCAGACCGCGCTGAAGGTTGGCCAGATCTTGAGTGATGACGAGTACGAGCGTCTGCTCAGTGAATTGGGCAACGGCGCGTTCCGCGTTAGCGTCGGGGCGGAAGCCATCCAGGAACTTCTTGCGGGCCTTCGCATCGAAGATCTCGCAGGGGAACTGCGTGAAGATCTAGCCGTCAGCACATCAGAAGCCGGACGCAAGAAATTGCAAAAACGCCTGAAAGTGATCGACGCTTTTAACCAGAAGGACGAGAGCGGCGAGTTTCACGCCAAACCGCAGTGGATGATGCTGAGCGTCATTCCGGTCCTTCCTCCGGACCTGAGGCCTCTTGTACCTCTCGATGGTGGTCGCTTTGCGACGTCTGATCTTAACGATCTTTACCGTCGCGTGATCAACCGGAACAATCGCTTGATTCGCCTGATGGAACTGAACGCTCCAGACATAATCATCCGCAACGAAAAGCGTATGCTTCAGGAATCCGTGGACGCCCTGTTTGACAACGGTCGTCGGGGTAAGGTCTTCACAGGTCCGAACAAGCGCCCATTGCGTTCCCTGTCGGATATGCTGAAAGGTAAGCAAGGACGTTTCCGTCAGAATCTCCTCGGCAAGCGGGTCGACTACTCCGGTCGTTCTGTGATTGTTGTGGGTCCTGATTTGCGTCTACACCAGTGCGGTTTGCCGAAAAAGATGGCGATCGAGCTGTTCAAACCATTCCTTTACAACAAGCTCGAAGAGCATGGCATCGTATCGACGATCAAGAGCGCCAAGAAGCTGGTTGAAAAAGAGCGTCCAGAAGTTTGGGACTGCTTGGAAGAAGTGACGAAGGAGCATCCAGTACTCCTCAACCGCGCTCCGACCCTGCACCGTCTCGGTATTCAGGCGTTTGAGCCGGTATTGATCGAAGGCAAGGCCATTCAGCTGCACCCTCTCGTCTGTTTCGCGTTCAACGCGGACTTTGACGGTGACCAGATGGCCGTCCACGTTCCACTTTCAGTGGAAGCGCAAATGGAAGCCCGCGTTTTGATGATGTCGACGAACAACGTCCTTAGCCCGGCATCCGGTACTCCGGTTATTGTGCCAACGCAGGATATTGTTTTGGGCATCTACTACCTGACGAGGGAAGACATCGGTGCCAAAGGTGCCGGGAAAACTTTCTCCTCGATCGAGGAAGTTCGTGCGGCATACGATCACAACGAAGTGGACCTTCAGGCTCCAATTATGGTTCGATTGCGCAATCAACGCATGGAAACCACGGTGGGTCGTGGCCTTCTTTCGGAGATTCTGCCGGACGAAGTTCCGTTTGAAATGATCAACAAGACACTTGGCAAGAAGCAGTTGGCGCACCTGGTCAACATCACGTTTCGGATTTGCGGTCCGAAGCGCACCGTCTTGTTGGCGGATGCCCTTCGGTCGATGGGGTACCGTTATTCCACGAAGGCTGGTCTTTCGATCGCCATCAACGACATGGTTATTCCGGATGGAAAGCAGAAGCTGCTTGCTGAAGCCTACGAAGAAGTTAAGAAAATCAAAGAACAGTACTCCGAAGGCCTCTTGACTGAGGGTGAACGCTACAACAAGGTCATCGACATCTGGGCAAAGGTGACTGAAAATATCGCTGAAGACATGTTCAGTAATATTTCCCACATGGACCGCAAGGACCACAAGGGCGTCACGAAGCGTGTCGCTAGCGTAAACTCCATCTTCATGATGGCGGATTCAGGCGCCCGGGGGTCTGCTCAGCAGATTCGTCAGTTGGCTGGTATGCGTGGTTTGATGGCGAAGCCGTCTGGTGAAATCATTGAGACTCCAATTACTTCCAACTTCCGTGAGGGGTTGTCGGTTCTTGAGTATTTCACATCGACCCACGGTGCCCGGAAGGGTCTCGCTGATACGGCTCTAAAGACTGCAAGTTCAGGTTACCTCACGCGTCGTCTCGTGGATGTGGCGCAGGATGCCATCATCAGTGAGCCGGATTGCGGTGCTACCGACGGTATCAGCCTCACCCCGCTCCGTGAAGGTGCGGATGTCCGTGAATCCCTCGGTGAACGTGTTCTTGGTCGCGTGATTTTGGAAGATATCATCAATCCGCAAAGCCAAACGGTCATCGCTCAGATGGGGACTTTGCTCGACGAAGACCTGTGCAAGGCGATTGACGAAGCTGGCGTTGAGACGGTGAAAATCCGCTCCGTTCTGACCTGTCAGGCAGCCCGCGGAACCTGCGGTGCTTGCTATGGGCGTGACCTGGCTTCGGGACGCTTGGTTAATGCTGGTGAGGCTGTCGGCGTTATTGCTGCCCAGTCCATCGGTGAACCGGGCACCCAGCTGACCATGCGTACGTTCCACTTCGGCGGAACCATCACGCACAAGGTCGAGAAAAGCACAATTGACAGTCGATTCTCTGGTCGCGTCAAGTTCAATAACATTCGCCATGTCACGAGCCGCGAAGGCCAATTGGTTGTTTTGACTCGTAACGGTGACATTCAGGTTCTGGACGAGACAGGAAAAGTTAAAGAGACATACCCAATCGTTTACGGTTCGGTCCTTCTCGTGAAGGAATCCCAATCAGTGGCAGCAGGGGCTCGTCTGGCTGAATGGGACCCGTTCGCTGTGCCGATCGTTTCCGAGTTTGCTGGCCGCATCCGATACTCTGATCTTAAGGAAGGTCAGTCTCTCGATGAGCGCACGGATGATGTGACGTTTATGACTCGTAAGGTTGTAACCGATGCAAAGGGTACCAATCTGAAGCCCGCCATTGAAATCATTGGCGAAGGCGATAAACGCGCCATCCGCTACGGTTTGCCCGTTGGTGCCATGTTAGCGATGGAAGATAATTCGGTTGTGGCTCCTGGCGATATCATTGCCAAGATCCCGCGCGAGACGACCAAAACCAAGGACATTACCGGTGGTTTGCCGAGGGTTGCGGAGCTTTTTGAAGCCCGCAAGCCAAAAGATATGGCCATCATGGCTGACCGGGATGGGACGATTGAGTTCGGAGCCGACACCAAGGGCAAGCGGAAGCTGATCATCAAGGGTCTCGACGGAACGGACAAGGATTACGCCATCCAAAAGGGTCGCCACGTGATCGTGACCGAAGGTGACTACGTCCGTAAGGGCGAGTTCTTGGTCGATGGATCAGCGAATCCTCATGAAATCCTTGAGGTTTTGGGTCGAGTTGCTTTGGCCCGTTACCTGGTGGACGAGATCCAGGAGGTTTACCGCCTTCAGGGTGTGAAGATCAACGACAAGCACATTGAAGTTATCGTACGTCAGATGCTTCGTCGGGTCAGGGTTGTAGATCCTGGTGATAGCCAGTTCCTGCCCAATGAGCAGGTCGAGCGCATCGAAGTTGATGAGGTAAATAAAAATTTGCTGCTGGAGACTAAGAAGCCGGCAACGTGGGAACCAGTGCTGCTGGGTATCACCAAAGCTTCTCTGTCGACCGAGAGTTTCATTTCGGCTGCCTCCTTCCAGGAGACGACGAAGGTTCTCACGGAGGCCAGTATCAATAGTAAAGTCGATCACTTGCGCGGCTTGAAAGAGAACGTAATCATGGGTCGACTGATTCCTGCCGGTACGGGTGCGTCGTACTACCGGAATTTGAAGGCTGTTGTTAACGGTCAGGAAAATGCGCGCACAGGCCATGCTGCAAATGAAGCGTTGGAGGTTGCCCACCAGTAATTGCTGGAGGGTAACCAAGGGTCTTGATTCACTGTTGCAATCAGGGCGGCGCTTTGGTAGGAAACGGAACCCGCGTACGGTCATGACGCCGGTCCAGAAGTTTAAGGAATAGGGTTACATGCCAACGATTAACCAGTTGATTGCAAACGGACGTAAAGTTCAGAAGTCGAAGACGAAATCGCCAGCTTTAAAGAGCTCGCCGATGCGTCGCGGAGTCTGCGTTCGTGTCTACACGACCACCCCAAAGAAGCCCAACTCGGCTCTCCGTAAGGTTGCCCGTGTTCGTTTGACCAATGGTGTGGAAGTCACGTCGTACATCGGCGGTGAAGGCCACAACCTCCAGGAACACTCCGTGGTGATGGTTCGCGGCGGTAAAGTCAAAGACTTGCCGGGTGTACGTTATCACTGCGTCCGTGGCGGACTTGACTGTGCTGGCGTAAATGCCCGCCGTCAGGGTCGCAGCAAGTACGGCGCTAAGAAACCAAAAGCAGCTAACTGAGATTAGTGGGAGACTCGCATGGCTCGCCGCCGGCAAATTGAAAAACGTGTGATCCTTCCGGATCCGAAGTACAAAGATATCCTCGTCACCAAGTTCATCAACGGCATGATGTACGATGGCAAGAAAACCGCTGCTGAAAGTGCGTTTTATGGCGCACTCGATCTTATTGAAGGTCGTGGCCCACAGGGTCTGGGTACCTACAAAAGCACGCTGGAACTTTTCCGCGCAGCTGTGGACAATGTTCGTCCACTGCTCGAAGTAAAGTCCCGCCGCGTCGGTGGTTCCAACTACCAGGTTCCAGTCGAAGTTCGTCCTGAGCGCCGTCAGGCCTTGGCGATCCGCTGGCTGGTTGAGTTCTCCCGCAGCCGTGCCGGAAAAAGCATGGGTGAGCGTCTTGCAAACGAGCTGATTGATGCCGCAAACAAGCGCGGCGGAGCAATCAAGCGTCGTGAAGACGTTCACAAGATGGCAGAAGCTAACAAGGCTTTCGCTCACTTCCGCTGGTAAAATCGAGACGGGTTGGGTTCAGGGTTCGCTCTGGCGCAGCCTCAATACAGACCCAGATGTTAGCCTTTTCGGCGCGTCTGGGTTTTTTATCATCTTCTGGTAGGTGCAACGTCGATGGCACTCGATCAATCATCCCTGCGCAATATCGGTATCATGGCCCACATCGATGCGGGCAAGACGACGACCACAGAGCGAATTCTTTATTATACCGGCAAGATTCACAAGATCGGTGAAGTCCACGAAGGAACAGCGACGACGGACTGGATGGTCCAAGAGCAAGAGCGCGGCATTACCATCACGGCCGCCGCTATTTCTTGCCGGTGGCGCAACCATCAGATCAATCTTATCGATACTCCAGGGCACGTTGATTTCACGATTGAGGTGGAACGATCCCTCCGGGTCTTGGATGGAGCCGTCGCAGTTTTTGACGGAGTCTCCGGGGTCGAGCCACAGTCTGAGACCGTTTGGCGTCAGGCAGATAAATATAAAGTTTCCCGAATAGCCTTCATCAATAAGCTGGATCGCGTCGGGGCTGATTTTCCGGCATCGGTAGATTCAATCCGGACGCGTTTGGCCTCTAACCCGGTTCCCTTTCAAATTCCCATTGGTGCTGAGGAAAATTTTCGGGGCGTGATTGATCTGGTCCGCATGAAGGCACTCCTTTGGCCGGATGCCGGCAAGGATCGTGGTGAGAATTTTGAATCGGGTGATATTCCTGAAGAATTGAAGGAAGAAGCGCTTCTGGCGCGCGAAACCCTTATCTCCTCCCTCGCCGACGTTGACGACTCGATTGCGGAAAAATACCTCGAGGGTATTGAACCCGAGGTGGCTGACGTCATTGCAGCAGCCCGGCGGGCAACGATTTCGTTCAAAATTGTTCCGGTTTTTTGTGGAAGCGCATTCAAGAACAAAGGCATCCAGCCCCTTTTGGATGCGATCATAGATTATTTGCCGTCGCCTTTGGATGTCGCAGCAGTCACTGGGTTTAGTGCTGACGACAAAGAGACAGCCATCGTCCGGAAGCGGGACGTGTCAGAGCCGTTTTCTGGTATCGCCTTTAAAATAATGAACGATACTTTTGTCGGACAGGTTGTGTTTGCTCGTGTCTATTCCGGTAAGTTGTCTGTTGGTGAGGTCGTCCTGAATAGCCGCACGGGCAAGCGCGAGAGGATTACCAAGATAGTGAGCATGCAGGCGAATCAACGGGAAGAACTACAAACAGTCGAGGCTGGGGATATTTGTGCTTTGGCTGGTCTGAAACAGATTGCCACAGGCGACACAATCTGTGACCAGAAACATCCAATTCGTTTTGAGTCCGTGGTTTTCCCTGAACCCGTAATCTCGATTGCGATCGAGCCCAAGACAACAGCGGACATGGATAAGTTGATGAAGTCGCTGGAACGACTCGAAAACGAAGACCCCTCCTTCCGCGTGAACTACAATGCTGAAACTGGCCAGACATTGATCAACGGCATGGGCGAGCTCCATTTAGAGATTATCGTCGATCGCTTGAAGCGCGAATTTAAAGTTGATGCCAACGTTGGCGCGCCTCAGGTCTCCTACCGCGAGACCATCACAGGTGGGGCAGAGGTGGAAGAAACCTTCTCGCGCGAAGGGGGGGGGATCGCTCAGTTCGCCAAAGTTAGAATTGCGATCAAGCATTCATCAGGATCTGAGGGTCAAGGGGGGTTGATCTTTATCAACAAGGCATCCCCTCTCGAGGTTCCTACCCAGTTTGTCGAAGGCGTGCGCAAGGGGCTGGTGGAATCAATGCAGGCTGGCGCGTTGGCTGGTTTTCCCGTGATTGGTGTCACAGCAGAGCTCCTGGGCGGCGGTTTTGATCAACAAATATCGACCGAGAATTCATTTAAAGTGGCAGCATCTCTGGCCTTGCGCCAGGCGTTGCGTCAGGCCTCACCGCAGCTACTGGAACCGGTAATGTGGATCGAGGTTCTCGTACCTGAAGATTATCTGAGCAACATAATAACGGATTTAAACAGCCGCCGTGCTCAGATCAACAGCGTGTCCCTCCGGGGGCACTTGCAGGTGGTGGAAGCCTCGGCGCCCCTTGAACTTATGTTCGGATATTCGACCCAACTGCGGTCAATATCTCAGGGCAGGGCGACCTATACGATGCGCTTTGATAGTTATCAGCCGGTCGCTCCAGCGACGCTGATGAGGATTACCGGGCGCGCTTAAGGCCTTTTCTTCGACCAAGCTGCAATCCATGGTAAAATCCCAAATGTTATCGGCCATATGGGGGACGCCAGTTGCATCTGAGACGGATCAATTTTTGCACTTTTTTTCTGGTTTTCATCGCCTTTTCTCCGTTCAGAGAATTGGTGGCACAGGCCGAATCCCACCAAATATTTATTCCGAATGTATGGATGGAGCTCTTGGCGTCTGGGCGTTCTTTGGAAGTTTCGGGCGATCCGACATTCACAAAAATATTTTTTGCCATTGAGTCCGATTTGAATCGGGAGATATCCGATTTCAATTCCTTTCCATCGCTGACGCTTCCATTGATAGATGACAAAGAGGTTTTGTTCTGGCGGATGCGCGATCGCAAACATCAAGTGAGGTTGCATCCTGGCCTTTTTGTCATCGTTCCAGCAGGATCCGAGGCAATTTGGATTGATTTTGGGGTCGATGCGACGCCCAGTTCCCGTTGGGAGATTCGCGCAAGCGAGATCCCCGCTAAAAAGCCCGCGCATGGAACCGTAGAGAAAACATTTTTCTTCTCTGGCAGTTCAGTCCTGTTAACGGGGCAAGGCAAACCGTGGGTATACAGGATCCTGCCGGCAGCTGGGAATCCCCTCATCAAGAAAATTGACGGCCAGTTTATTGGGATGCGCATTGCCCGGGCCAGTTCAGGAGGCGGAAAGGCTTGGCAGGCAACGTCAAGTCTCTACCCAAAGGGTGTAGAGGAGGTCCCTGAATTTGTGGGGCCGTTCGGTGCCATCATTGATTCCCGCGAACCAACCCGCGAAACAGTTAGTTCGGTGCGGTTTCTGGGTAAGTATTTATCGGAAGATTTATCCATCAAGCGTGAGCTGGAATTTAATGTCTCCGGTGCAAGGTCGATCGGTGGAGCCATCAGAATCGAGGACGTGTCGTTTTATCCCGCCAGTATTTTTGCCGATTTTGAATGGCATGGAGTCCAGGCAAATTATGAAGGCTCGCCGAGCGGGGAGCCGCCTGGGATAATCAAACACGTTTTTGGTGGCGTTGGCATTGGTTATGATTTTGCGAAGTTTTTGCCGAATGTCGAGCAGAAGGACATTGCCGTTCATATCGGCCCGCAGCTTTCGATTGTTTCTGTCCCGGTGACAACGGACTTTGAACCCAAGGGATTTGTCGGGCTGCGCATACAACCTCAGCTGATTCGCCTTGGATCGGTCTGGTACGGTAATTTCCAGGTGGCCAGCCGGGCTGACGGGAATATGTCTCAATTTGCGATGGGATATATGAATTGCCGGTTTCAGGAGATTTGTCTGTCGGCTGAAACCTACCGGCGCAATCTGAATACAAAATCGGGAACGAATGAAACTAGTTTGAAGGAAACAGGTGTCGCTCTTGGCGTTGGGGCCAACTTGTAGGGGCATTGACAGGTGGTGAGATGATGGTGCGGACGCCCTGACTCGAACAGGGGACCTCTACGATGTCAACGTAGCGCTCTAACCAACTGAGCTACGCCCGCACAAGCGAACCGTGGTCATAGCCCTCTGGAAATCTGTAGTCAACGGCAAAGCTTGGGTACCCCTTAAGTCATCAGAATATTTCACAAAAAGGGATTGGTATGCCACCGGCAGGAAGCGATAAAACCTACGATCTGATCGTGATCGGAAGTGGCCCAGCCGGGGAAAAGGCGGCGGTCAAGGCGGCTTATTTCGGTAAAAAGGTCGCTGTCATCGAATGCCAGGCGGTTGTCGGTGGAGCCGGCGTCAACACTGGGACCTTGCCATCGAAGACCCTCAAGGAATCAGCCCTCTTTTTTTCTGGAAAATACGAGCGCGGCCTTTACGGAATCGAAAAAAAACTGGAAGAGAAAACCACGATTGACGACTTTTTTTTTCGTGAACGTGTTGTTCAGACAGCAGTTGAACATGAAGTCCGGAAGAACCTTGAAATTCACAAAGTTGATTTGATTCACGGCGAGGCATCGTTCGTTGATTCGCATCATGTTGCAATCAAACGTGATGGATTTTCAGAAATGAAGATTCGCGGCGAATTTATTTTAATCGCAACTGGAAGTTACCCGTTTCATCCGTCCAACATTCCATTTGATACAGATTCTGTTCACGATTCCGACACAATCCTTCGATTGAAGCGGATTCCTGAAAGTCTTGTGGTGGTTGGAGCTGGAGTGATCGGATGCGAATACGCGACGATCTTCGCGACGATGGGGACGAAGGTTCATCTGGTCAATGACCGTGACAAGATCATGCCATTTCTTGATCACGAGATTTCCAATTCCCTGGTCGACCATATGCGTAAAAGCGGTATCGATATCGTGTTCAATGCTGGGATCAAAAGTGTCACAAAGGGATCAAATGCCAAGGACGGAGCCGGCGGTGTGACCACCATTCTCGACGACGGCCGCGAACTCATTGCCGATATGTTTCTCTTTGCAGCAGGGCGCAGCGGCTCTACGGCTACTTTAAATTGTGACACCGCAGGAGTGAGGCTTGGCAAACGCGAGATCGTTGAGGTCGATGGAGACTTCAGGACATCGGTTCCAAACATTTTTGCGGCCGGTGACGTGATTGGATTTCCTGCTTTGGCAGCAACAAGTATGGACCAAGGGCGTGTTGCGGTATCGCACATGTTCGGTCTTACCGACTTGGATAGCGTGACGCGTACCTTTCCGTACGGGATTTATACTATTCCTGAAGCCTCTATGGTTGGAATGACAGAACACGAGGCAAGAGAAAAAGGTGTCGATATTTGTACTGGGATATCACGTTACGCCGACATGCATCGCGGACGCATCATGGGAATCACAGACGGATTTTTGAAGCTTGTCTTTGACCGACAGACCTTGCAAGTCCTGGGAGTCCACATTATCGGCCCATTGGCCACTGAGATCATCCATTACGGCTTGCTGCTCGTGCAGGACAACCGCAGCCTGAATGACTTGCTCGCGACCGTCTTTAATTATCCAACCCTTCATGATCTATACAAGTATGCTGCTTATGACGGGCTGGGAAACCGGGCTGGTCATAAAATCAAAAAGTGACCCGCTAAGGGCGACCCTGTGGACTTTCAGGTCAGTTGATCCTTGAAAAAGATGACGGTGCGCCCCCAGGCTTGCGCCGCCGCCTCCGCGCTGTAAACCTCCGGGCGACGATCATTGCAAAAGGCATGATCGGCTTCATAGAACCAACTCTGAGCATTCGTGTTGAAAGACTTTAACGCCTTGGTGAAGGCTTTTGCATTTTCTGGCGTGCACCATTCATCCCGATTTGCGAAATGGGCCAAAAACGGGATGGTTATTTTGCGACTGTCATAGGATTTTGGGTCGGGAAGTCCATAAAACGCAACGGCTGCATCGACGCCTTCAACCCACGCGGCTGAGAGTACGGTTACGACGCCGCCCATACAGTATCCGGTGACGCCAACTCGCCTTGATCCTTCTTTTAGCCAGCGGACTGCACCGCCGACAATGTTGATTGCCGCGCCTTTGAAGTCCAGGCTTCCCATCAGTTCGCCAGCCCGTTCTGCGTTTTTGGCAACCTCTCCGCCGTATAGATCAACCCCGAGGGCGCGGAACCCTGCTTCGGCATACCTGTCACAGATGTGTTTGATCTGGTCTTGCAGCCCCCACCATTCGTGGATCACCACGATTGCCTGCCCATGCGAACCTGAATCTGGTTCCGCAAGGTAGCCCTGGGCCATGTGTCCGTCCGAGGTAGCGAATTCGATCATTGATTTCTTGGGCATGACTGACTCCAGTCACAGGATTACAGAAAGAACTTCAAGTACCATAGAATGCAAATGCAAGAAGCGCCCAGAATGACTTTTGGATCGTCATCCTGAGCGCCGCGAATGAGTTCGTTTTTTTAAAGGGTGCAGGTCGTTTGCAGTGCCTTATTGATGGCGCGTTCGATCTGAGCTTTTTCAGCGGATTCCCAGTATCCGACCACGACATCTTCGCGCTCGCCACGGCAGTTCACGATGAAAACCTGCGGAATGCCATTTTCAACCTGCAGGGCGTTGTAAACCTTGCGGCCAACGTCTTTCACCACCGGGTGGTTCGGGTTGTGGGTCTGGATCCAACGGGTGAAATTGCTGTCGGAACTGTCAATACCAAGGTCGATGACCTGCACCCGGTCGTTGCCTTTGAATTTGGTTGCCAGTGCATCGACGTTAGTTGCGTTCTTCGCGCACCAACTGCAGCTCAAACTGAATGCTTCGAAAACAAAGACCCCATTCGGGTGATCTGCCATGCTGTAGGTAGTGTTAGCCTGTTTGGCATTCATCCACGGAAACGAAGTGGGTGCAATTTTTGCCGCGAATGCATTCGAAGTAAAAAGTCCGGCAGCAATGATGATGGAGGAAAAAGAAAAGGAAATAATGGCTCGCATGTTCGACTCCCTGTCGTGCAATTAATTACAACGCCACTTCATGATTCATTATCCCATTTTCAGCATCAAGAAGACAATCAGTGTGATCGGAACGAACCATCGTAAAAATTGATGGCCGGAATGAGGAAAATGCAATTTTTTCTTGCGGCTCAGGATTGCCAGGATTTGTTCCCGCACAAACGAGGCGAGGCTGGTGGCGTCTGGCAGATAGGTGATGTTTTGGTGCAGGGCTGATGCAGAAGTGGCTTGGGTAAGGCGCCAAATTTGAAAGTAAAAAATCATGACGAGAAGGGCGCCAGTCGCGAATCCTGGACGTCCACACGCGATTAAAGATCCGGTGGAGAAGGCGAATGCGATGGCTGCATTGGGGTGCTGGCAACGCATGGCTTTGCCCAGTGCTGACTCAGTTTCCGTGCAGTCAGTCAGCACACGGAACAAAACTACAGTAACCATAACCATTAACCCAGCCCAAGCCTGTGGGCCAGGCCGGCTGACAGCAACGGACAGCAGGGCGATCGAAATGGCTAAAACTTCAGGGCTGAGCCTGGGTCCGAAACGCTCTAAAATTTGCCGGGGAATATGCATTGTGGATGATCGTACCACGTCCGCTGTTTCGTTTGTTTTCGCAGGACTTCAGGGGGCAAAAACCCAACGCTTATATTCCCATGTCCACTGCTCTGGGTACAAGCGGATCCAACGCTCGATTTCTGCGGCGCACATCTGCGACACCTGAGCCTCTGAAATGGACCCGGCTGAGTGGGCAGGATCAAAAACAAGCCCACCGATGACTCTGAATCGCCTTGGTCCAGTTCGGACGGTTGCGACCGAAACAATTGGAGCGTTGCATCGGAGGCTCATGGCCGCAGGTCCTCCGACGAAGGCGACGGGCTGGCCCATGAATTGAACGGTGTCACCTGCCCGGCCTTCTGGCTTTTGATCGATCACCATTGCCAAATGCTCACCGTTTCGCAAGGAAGACATCATATCGCGTACGAGCGACTTTTTATGGCTCCACAAGACAGATAAACCGAGTCGTCCGCGCAGCCATTCAAGGGCAGCGTCCCCGCCTCGGACCTTTGGTAGTTTCGCCAAGGCGAAGACTTGTTTGGTGCAAGTGCGAGCGATTAAAGCCCCTGTAATTTCCCAAGATCCGATATGCGCAGCGGCAAAGATGACCGGACGCCCATTTTCTTCGATGCCTTGAACCAAACGACGCCACTCTTGTTCGTCTTCAAGAACTATCGATCCAGAGGCAACAACCTCCCTGCAGGTTTCAACCAGGCAACGTACCTGAGAGCCAAAAACCTGGCGGTAGAAAGTCTTTGCAAAGGAAGTGTGTGGTGGCAGTCCAAGGATTTTGTCGACATTCATTCGAATCAGGCGCAGGCGCCGCGAGGGAAAATTTCCTGATAGCCAAGCAACCGCTGTTGCGAGGTTCTCAACAATGGGATCGGGAAGGATCGCCAGAAAATGCACTAAAATTCGGAACAGCGCTGCGATCATGCCGGCCTCATCAAACCCTGTCTTTGCCAACGATGTGCGATCCGGTGGCTTCCTCGTAAAATTCACGAGCACGGAATGAACTACGGACGAGGGGACCGGATACGGCAGCCTTGAAGCCAATCGATTTCGCGTACTGCCCCAAGTGTTCAAATTCCTCGGGGGTAACCCAGCGTTTGATCGATAGGTGCTTTTTTGTCGGGCGCATGTATTGGCCGATGGTGACCAGGTCGACATCGTGTTCGCGCAAATCCCTCAGGGCGGCTTCTACTTCCGGGATTTCTTCACCTAAGCCCAACATCAAAGCGCTTTTGGTCAGGATATTATAGGTGGCGAGTTCCTTGGTGCGCTTCAGGACGGAAAGTGATTGCCGGTATCCTGCGCGGGCATCGCGCACACGGGGTGTGAGGCGTTCTATGGTTTCGATGTTGTGCGCATAGACTTCAGGAGTGGCACTGAGGATTTTCATCAAAGCTTCGTCGCTGCCCCTGAAGTCGCCGGCAAGAAGTTCGATTTTGATGCCTGGATTGGTTTCGTGGACGGTTTGTACAACTTGTTTGACATGCGCGGCCCCACCATCGGCAAGGTCGTCGCGATCCACCATCGTTATGACGACATACTTGAGTTTCATCAGGCGGGCACTCTCCGCCACTTGAGCTGGTTCTTTCGGGTCAAGCCAGCCATTTGGGTTGCCGGTCTTCACATTGCAGAACCGGCATCCACGGGTGCAGGTATCACCGAGAACCATGAAGGTCGCTGTGTTGGTGTTCCAGCATTGCGCGATATTAGGACACTTCGCTTCTTCGCAAACGGTGTACAGTTTACGGTCGCGCAGGTCGCGTTTGATATTGAAGTAGGTTTCCCCAGATGGAATTGGGGTTTTCAGCCAAGCTGGCTTGGCAATATGAAGGGGTTCCTGGTCAGACACGGCGAACCTCTCAAGAACTTGGTAAACTAATAGTCGACTAAACGTGTTAGCACTAACGCCGGGGCAGGTCCAGTTATGACGAAAATCAAAAAACATTTTAAAAAACAGCCGGTTAAGCCGGATAAACGCACCGGAAAAGTCACCCGGCGCACCGTTGGCGGGGGTAGTGTCGATGTTCCAGCCCCCGTTTTGCGGGCTTGGCAGGAACTTTCCGGGATCAAAGACCCCGCCAAGGCAACAGTCAATGCGGCCAAATTTCGCCAACTTTGGCGCATCTTCACCAGTGGGCGTGAACGGATATCACCAGAACTTCTGCAGGATCCAGGTGCTGCGGAAGCGTATATCACGGGATTTCATCTTCCCAATGCAGCCCGGGCTGCGTTGCTGTGCCGGCGCATTGCGCAGCGCGTTGGTATCGCCCCAGGTGCAAAGCCAGGGGTCGGTTCTGGTGTGCGTCTAGGCGACTGGCTGGGTAAGTATTTCAATCATCAACGCATTTTCGATCTTGGGTGCGGTTCTGGTGCCTGGTCCCAAGTCTGGTTGTCTGAAGTACGTCTGAAGCGCAACGCCGTGCATTTGATCGATGTGAGTCCGGCATTGCTGGAAATGGCAGCGAAGGGAATCGCTTATGTTCGCGCCAGCATGGGACAGAATGCTTCGCTCTATGTCGAGACAGTGGCCAAAGAAATCGGTCAGATTGATTTTGCCCAGTTCGATGCTCAAAAAAATGCTCAGCAGTCAGGAAGCGATGCGCCAGACAAGAGTCTCGATGTTTATATCCTCGGTTATGTGTGGAACGAATTGATTGATGATCGGACTGGAAGAGACCGTATTTTAACGCGGCTTGATTCTTGTCGCACTGCGAAACGCAATGCTCTTTTACTTCTGGCGGAACCGGCAACTGATGAATTTGCGTGGGATGCAATGGCACTACGCGATCAGTTGTGTGCGGCTGGTTGGGTTGCAATCTATCCGTGTCCGACAGGGGCCCGGGCTTGTCCGATGCTCAATGCAGAAGGTGGAGTTCGCGACTGGTGCTTCAGCGAAGGCGGATGGCGTAAACCCGAAGAATACATGAAGCTTGAAGAAGACACCGGTATTGCACACAACAAAATAAATTCAGCGATATTTGCCCTGGCGTCTCCTGAGTTGGCGCGCCAGCTGCCAAAAATGTCTCCGTCTTTGATTGAACAGTCACAAGTTGTGGTTGGCAAGCCATCGGTTCCCGGTGGGCGTCCCGGCCGTGAAAAGGGATTCAGTTACCTCCTTTGCACGCCCGACGGATTGGTGAAGACAGCCCCAAAACGCATTGAGATCAAATTTGCAAAGCCAAGAGGCTCCACTGTGTCTTCGGTTGCGAAGCCATGATCGCCTTGATCAGGGCGTTGCCTCTCTTGGCGATGCCCTTTTCATTTTTCATTGCTTCATGCAGCGGCGGCGGTGAAGCGCCCGTGGCTCCCGCTGCTCCTGAGAATCCACAGCTACAACCTGCGATCCTCCCTGCCTATGCGACCCTTGATGTCATGGAAAGCAAAAAGCTCGCACGCCGCCTTGCCATTGAGCTCAATAATTCTTTGAGTTTTGCCAGCATTGAATCAGCGATCGCTTCAGAAGGAATCAGTGCGGGAGTTGACGCTGCTGTTGCTTCAACAAGATTTCATGGTGCTGCATCGGCATTTGTTGGGCGGGCATTTGGGGTCGATGCCGCCGCTTTGTATGATCTCGATGTGATGGCTGGGTCGGATCCCGGGCTGGCTGCCTCGTTAAACAATCAAATGCGATTTGCAATTGCTGCCGAAACGGCCTTGGCGGTAGAGAGACTGATCGGTAGGCCGGCGTCAACATTTAGCGATCTTTTCACAGGAAACACAACTGTGATGGATCCTGCCGTGGCCACACTATGGGGGTTGACGGGCTCTCCGGCTTGGCCGGGACGGTTAGAACTTTACACGTCGTATCTTGATGGTCGTCCTGGCCTCGGGATTTTGTCGTCTCAGTCTTTTCTTGCATCGTCCGCACTTCTCGGTGGTTCTTTGGATCATCCTGATTCCCGCCCTGGAACTAATATTATCGAACGACTCCGATGCATTTCATGGGGTAATTCTGAAATTCATGACTTTAGTCTCGTTGACGGAGGTTCCGTCTCTGCTAGTGGTTTGGCTGAATTACAAGACAGCTCATCGAGCTGTGCCGCATGCCATTCCGGAATAAAATCCGCAGGAAATTCTTTGCTTGGACTTGGAAACCGCGGCGGAATCAATCCATACAAAACCTATGATGGAACGGCTGGTGCATCTTGGCCATCAACTTGGTTTGGTCGAAGCGTATCATCATGGAGCACGCTATCGTCGGCAATTTCTGGTGATCAGGCGGTTCAAAGTTGCGTCACGCAACGAGTTTTTGAGGCGATTGCACAGCGCCCCGCAAACTACGGGCGCGATATTCCGCGAATGTCCATGATTGCGTCGACGCTTGCCTCGACGGGATTCAAAGTTGCGGATTGGTTGGTGGCAATCTTTCAATCTCCTGCGACCACGTCTGGGCCGACTCTGAAAACCAGTAAGGTCTCACAGCTTGAGGGACTCGTGGCAAAAGCCCGCTGGATGGAGCCGCGAAAAATGCTTGAAGCCTTGGCGGAGGCTGCACCATTGGCAGCAGCAGATATGAACACGATTGCCTCAAACCTTGAACCAGAGGAATCTCCTGGCGCAGGAGCCACAGGTCGATCTGTTCTACCCCTTGGTTACGCGGCTCAGATAACGGAAATTGTTGAATCGGCGGTGGTTGCCATCGTGACACGTGAGCTTGCCGCAGGTGTCGGGCAAAGCCAAAGATCTGTGTTGAGCGGCGTAGCAGATCCCGCGTTTTTTTCACCGGATGAAGCAGAAGCCGAGGCGGCACGCATCTGGGAAAGTTGGATCGGAGAAGCGCCATCTGAAGCCCGAAAATCATCGCTCGGGGATATTTATGACCTTGCAATCGGGGCGTCGGTTTCCGGGAGCGCGGCCGGTCGAACAAGGGATGGGCTCGCGGCAGTTCTTGCATCGATTCTGATCAGTCCTTATTTTTTGTCTTACTGAAGGGAAGGAAACTCGTGATGGGACTAAAAAACTTCATGAGCCACCTGAAGGTGATTCCCAGTTTGGCGGTTATGACCGCATTCGTGATCGCTTTTATGGTAGGCCCCATTTTCTGTGCTGAGATTGCGTCTGGCAATTCTGGGCCTAAGGTTTTTTTGCATCTGATTTGCGATGGGGGAATCGACCCTGCAATGGTTTTTCAATGGAAGGGCGGAGGCGGCAATTCATTTGCAATTGAGCCGGGCGCGGTCCAGAGAACTTCCGTCTCTGGCCTTGTTCATGTTTCACATCCGGCCAGGCCATCGGTCGACAGTTTTTTTGATCAATGGGGTAGTAAGTCAGCCGTATTGAACGGAGTCGGTGCTTCAGACCTTAGTGCGCGTGCCATCCATGGGTCTGCACTCGAGGTGGAAGTGTCGGCGAAAAGAAAAATATGGCTTTCATCTTATGCCGAAGATTTTGGAAAAGGACGGCCTGCGCCAGTCGTTGCATTTCCTGGAGTCAGATTCGACGGATCACCGGACGAAATGTCCCTGATTGGACGGATTCCCGCGAACCTTTTGACGACGACTCCGCCGGCATCCAGTTTTCCAGGATCTGTGCGCGACCGCTTATTTCGTGACCTGAGGGTTGATTACACATCCTACGAATCAATGATTCGATCTGGCAGTGGGGATGCAATTAAAATCAAAGGTTACGACAAACAATTTCGGATGCAGCAGGTTTTTGAGGCTAGCATTCCGACCGCTTTCGCCTCGGTTTACAATCCGGCACAGCCTGACTTCGTCAACCAGGCGAAACTTGCGCTGGAAATGTTTTCGTCCGGAAAGAGTCTTGCTGCAATGGTGCGGGTTGGAGACAGGGCTACTTGGGCCGCCGCCTCCTCACATTTTGCGATTCAGTCGGCCGCGGTCGAGACTTTGTTCGATGGTCTCGATGAGATTCTGAATCATGCCTACAATATCGGGTTGCAGACGAAACTGGTTCTAGTTGTCTCGGGGGCTTATGGCAGGACTCCTTGGTTGAACGCTGCTGGCGGCAAGGATCCGTGGCCGGTATCCAGTATGATGTTCTGGGGCAACGGGATTCGCAGCGGTGTGACCGGCGCCACCGATGATCTCGGGCGGGGCGTCAAGATTGATCCCCGCTTTGGAACCACGACCGGTGATACGATTTCACTGAGTTTTCAGAATGCGTATGCATCGATGCTGTTTCATGCCGGTGGAAACTATAAAAAGTGGACTTCGGCGTTGCCTGTCTCGGGTCTACTTCGGGGGAATCAATGATTCCGAGGAAAAAAAATCCACTCAGACTACTTGCAGGGTTTATGACAGCAGGATTAGCCGCCGGCTGCTTTAATTTTATTGCATCTTGTGGGGGTGCAAGCGCATCAGATCCCGACGAACCAAGCGCATTGAACCCGAATACACCACTGCCTGTGCCGACGTCGTTGAATTGTCCTGCAGGAACGAATCTTTCGTACGAAAACTTCGGTGTCCAGTTCCTGCGTCGTTATTGCAGTGGGTGTCATTCACTAAATCTTACTGGGGTGGATCGTCATGGAGCGCCGGAATCAGTTAACTTTGATTCAGCAGCCGATGCCATTACCCTGCGTATCGAAATGCTACGGTATGCGGGATCAGATGATGCGAGCATGCCTCCTGGAGTCAGCATTCTGAAAGACGAACGGGCACTTTTCCGTGAGTGGCTCAACTGCGGCGCGCCGTGAATCCGTTTGAGATTGCTGAGAAGATCCTTCGCTGGCGCTCCTGCCTGTCGGCGAATAGACCCATTGTTCTGACGAAATTCGTCATCCTGAGCCGCAGGCGAAGGATCCTTCGCTGCGCTCAGGATGACGGAGAATGGCTCAGGATCTTGAAGAAAAATTCGCAGCCTTCAGGAATTCCAGAAAGTTGATCGGCAGGGGAGCCTCTAGCGTCACCGGCTTTTCGTTGTCGGCCGGGATAAATGTGAGGTGGAAGGCGTGCAGAAAATGGTGCACAGCTGCAAGTGATTCCAAGGCCGGCGTCATGGGCATTTTACCAGGCTGATACTTTTTGTCCCCAATGATTGGGAATCCCTTGCTTGCCAGGTGGACTCGTATCTGGTGACTGCGTCCAGTCTCTGGACGGCAGCGGATCAAGGACATGCCCAGTGCCTTGTTGGATTCGATGACTTCAAAGAAAGTTTTTGAGGGCTTGCCCCCCGAACGTACCACGGTGACGTTGCCAGTTCTTTTGTCGATGGGGGAAAGAAAGCATTCTACCGTGAATTTTTTCTCGTGCGGTATTCCGGAACACAAGGCCAGATACTCTTTGCCCACCGTGCGGCAGCGGAATTGGTCCGTCAGAAATGTGACGGACTCCGCGGTTGTGGCGAGCAGCACAACGCCGCTGGTTTCCTTGTCCAGTCTGTGAACCAAAAACACCTTTGCATTTGGGTGGCCCTTGCTTGCCAAATATTTTTTAACCGCGGCTTCGAGGTGCACGACAGACTGGTCACGCGTGGCTTGAGTTGGCAGGCCTGGTGGCTTGTTAATTGCGATGACGTGATGATGATCAAACAGGAGGTCTGATGGTTGGATTTCGTATTCTCGTTGTTTGATTCGCTTCAAATTTTCCAGGCTGTATTGCATCTCGATGGTGTCGCCAGGGTTTACCGGTCGGGATGCAATCCTGGCCCGTTTTCGATTGATGTAAACGCCACCGGCATCAATCACTTCCCTGATTTTGCGCTTGGATAATTCAACGCCCTGAAGGGCAATGAACTGGTCAAGACGCATACCTGCGAAATCAGCTTTTACCTTAAAATTATGGATCTTCATGGTTATCGGGCTCTCATGCAAAAGGTGGAAGCATGAGAGACTGATCGCGAGGCACCCACTCTTCCTGGCATGATTTCAAATAATCACAGAGGTCTTGCAGGGTCTTGGTCAAGGAACCACTGCGGGCTTTTTGCTGTAGCAGACTCAATAAAGCCAAACCAAGATGAGCGGGGTTGTATCCAGCTGAAACCTTTACGAAGCAGGTGGCAGAAACCTCGCCGGATGATCCATCCGGGATCGTGTGAATTGCCAAAAGGCCATCGGCACCCTCTTTTGCCAAGATGCGCCCCGGGAGCGCCTCCATCAGGTCCGAATCGAGGCGCTTGATTCCACCAATCAGGCGGGGATTTGCCAACCAAAGGGATTTGAGGTCCGCAACGCGGGGATCATTGGATCGTGCCAGTTTTTCCCAAAGGCCAAGATAACCGTCCACCGACATTGCTGCGACAGGCAGGCCACAGCTGTCGGTAAACCATTCCAGTCTCTCTCCGGCCTCGCGGCCGACAAGATTATAGACCTTCTTCTGTAATGGATGGTCAGGACTGAAGTATGTTTTGAGAGGAAAATCGTGGTGCCGACATGCGGCGAGCATCATAAGATGTTTACCCGAACAAGGATGCAGCAACCGGGTCTGGGATTCTCCGCGCATTCTCATTGCAACGGAAGCCATTGGATCCAAGGGCCAAGACCTTGGACAAATTAGATCGGCCTCTCCGGCGCCTGATCTTTCAGACAGGATCTTGAGCGCATCGATATGCGCCGGTTCAGCAGAATGGCTGGCAAACCCCATCGCCCAGTAGGCATCCCGTGATCCAACATCAGCGGCGAGAAATTGCCAGGGCTTGAGGAGTGACCTGGTAACAAATGGCATGCTCGTTGCCGCATTGGAGAATGTAGCGCCGCCCGATTCGCGCAAGGCGACCATGCCTTGCACGGAGACTTCCGGGACGCCGCTGCGAGCGAACATGAACAATGTTGGAAGTCGGTGCAGCATGGATTATGCGTTCCCCTTTTGGGCGGGTTACTGGTTGTTGCCGGAAAAATGAGGAGCGACTTTTTCGCCGAAAATTCGCATTTGCTGACAAACCGCATCGGAGTCCGATTGATTGAATTCAAACCACAGCATGAGCCGGTCATCCTGATGGAGGCGACGCGGATTTTCTGGAGAAAGCTGTTCTCTGATTTCTTGCGGGTCACCAATGAGCGCACGTGACATAAGGATAGCTTTGTCAGGAACGGCAGCGGTTCCGCGCATGGCCTCGATGTAGATATCAAAACATTTTTCTGCGCGTTCATGGGCACGCTGACTGGATTCGTCAATAAAAGTGAGCACCGTTCGTGGCATGCGGCTGCGGTGCCAGCTTCGGTTTGTGTTTTCATAGCGGCGGCGCATAGCTTCATGCACTGCATCGATCTGGTCCGGTGCCGTGAAACTCAAATTGAAAATATCGCAATCCGCCCATTGAAGGGCTGCGTCTTGAGCCAGGGGATCGTGGGAGCCAAGGACAAAGGTTGTTCGAAGCAAGTCTTCGTCAGATAGTTTTGGGACCAGCATCATTTCGTCAAACTGCCATCTTGGTTCATAAGGTGTGCCGGCTTCATCTACCGTGCGTCTGGTGACATCCATCGAACTGATGGCTTGTCCCTGGAAGAGGCGTAAGAATATCTCAGATGCCTCACACAGGATCAGCCGGGAATATGTTTGCCAGTTCTTCGCCTCAAAATCGTTGCGAGGAGCAATTCCAAAAGGTCTGTTGATGAATGGGAAACGACCCGACGCAATGCCTATGTTTAGGTTGCGTGGCTGGTCGGCGAATTGGTTTAGAAATGCCAGCGACCGGATCCGGTCCGCAGCGGCAATGGGCCCGCCATTTCCGCCAACAATGTTGTAGATGGCAGTTCCGAAGCCGATGCGTTTGGTTTTCGATATGATGACCTGGGCAAGTTGAGCCGAGTCACAGTTAAGCCCAACTTCGCCCTGATAATTGGGGATCACCGGCTGCTTGTGGCGTTTTTGGACTTCACATGAGAAGTGGGATTCGGCGGCCCAGATGGTTCCATAGCCCAGGGCATCGGCCAAACTCAGCTGTTCAAAAAAGCCTTCAAAGACCTCGCGGTCTGACAGCTGTTTGGGGAGCGTGTCGATGCGCCCGATGGAATGAAAAATATCAAATTTCATGCTGCGTTCCTATCCCTGCTGGTCTGCCCTGTCAAGAATACTGCCTTGGCAGGAAAACTGCAGCGGGAGCTTGTCTATTGTGGAGGTCCCCGTGGCAAAGGCGGAGCCAGGTAAAATGCTGGTGATCGATGATGATCCTGCCTTTGGCCAGATCATGAAGGCCCTTGCTTCGGCTCGTGGCATTCAATGTGACTGGGTACCATCCCTTGAATCATTAGGTCGAGTCGGCAGGGTTGGCGATTACGATTTAGCTATCCTGGACTACTTTCTTGAAAAATTTACTGGCGGTGAGATTGCCGAGTATGTCGATGTCTTTTTTTCCGACATCCCAGTGGTCATCGTAAGTAGCCGCCCGGACATTCATGCCCAGCAGCGAAAGTGGCCAAAATGTGTCCGGCTTTTTGTTGATAAAGCCACTGGAGCCAGATCGATCATGGATCTGGCTATGGGATTGTTCAGTGGATCCCGTGCCGGGCGTAGCTCTTGATCTGCTTAGCGTTACGACTTCCTTTTGGGGCTTCAACGATCGGATGCTTTTCGTTTTCATCCTTCACGCTGATCACTCCACCTGAAAGCTGTTTACGCTCTGCAAGGTATTCCTTGGTGTAGACCCATTTTCCGCCATTGGTCCCGACCATGGCATATTCTGGTCCGAGCCGGATGGCATCGACGGGACAAGCCTCTTCGCAATAGCCGCAAAAAACACAGCGCAGGATGTCGATCTCAAAGCGAACTGGAAATTTTTCCAATTCATTGTCTGGGTGATTGCCGGCCTCAATGTGGATGCAGTCTGCGGGGCAATTGGTTGCACAGAGGAAGCACGCCGTGCACCGTACTTCACCGTCATCGCGCAAGGTCAGAAAGTGTTTGCCTTTGAACCGGTCGCTGTAAGTGGCCGCTTGTTCCGGCCATTCAAGCGTGTTGGTTTTTTCAATTTTGAGCAGCTGTACGGTAAAGATAGCCAGAGTCTTCCACATTCCCGCTGCGATGGTGGTGATATATCCCCAACCTGCAGAAAATACATTTGAGTCAATGGGTGGTAGTGGAACTTTAACGACTGCCATGCGAGTGCCTCCATTGCTTGAGGGCGGCAATAATTTCGGTCAGGTCCCTGCCGTCGGCAACTGGGCATGGGAACGGACTGTCCAACTTTCCTGCCTTGCCTTCGTGATTGATGAAGGTGCCTTTCTTTTCGGGAAAGCCCTTCATTGGAATCGCGTGTTTTGTTTTTTTATTGTCGGCGACAGAGCCGGCGAGAGTCCAGAAGGACACAAAATCCAGTTCCGTGAGGCGGTTTAGTTGCTGTTCAAAACTCGGGAATGTCGACGGTACTTCCGGAGTTACGGCGATGACGATTTTTGCGCCGGAACTGGCAACGGCATCAAACTCATTTTTCAATCCAGCGGCGAGGCCGGCTTCCTTGAGGGCGCTCAGAAGACCGCTTGTGTTGGCGTTGTGGTCTCCGCGATAGAGCAGACCATCAAAGGCATCGATCTTCTCAGTAGGCTCGCGCCACTGGAAAACCTTTTTTATGCCGAGCTCACCCACGAAAAAGTCAAAGAGCGACTTGTACTCTTCACTGGTGTGTTGCGCGGAAACAAGCAAGGCAACATCAGTGGCTGGATTCACCGCCGCAATGCGCTTGCCCAGATCTTCGATCGCTCCTGCAAAATTGGTGTCTTTGCGCCGTCCTTGAGCATCGGTCGTCAATGCTGTGCGGAGTCGAACGTCCTGATTCAGGTGGCTGTACATATGACGGCCCTTGTCGCACATCCAATGCCCGTTGGCTTCGCCCTTGCGAGGTTTCAGCCGAAAGTAGCTGCGAGTTTCTGGCTTGCCGTAGACATCAACACTGCAACCGGTCGAGCAGCCTGGACAGACGGCAGGTTTGTCTTTTAAAAACCATACTCGTTGTTTGAACCGGAAATCCCGTGAAGTAAAGGCTCCAACCGGACATATGTCCACGAGGTTGGTCTGATAGTTGTGGTCAATTTTTTCGCCTGGATAGGTCCCAATGATGGCCCTGTCTCCGCGGTCGAAAATACCGAGGGCGCCTGTCTTTGTGACTTCCTCTTCAAAGCGCACGCAGCGCGAGCAAAGAATGCAGCGCTCGGTATCGAGAACGAGGTCGCGCCCAACATCAAGCATCTTTGGCTTCAAAACTTTTGGGCGCGTCATCTGACTTTGGTATTTGCCCACCGACATATAATAATCTTGCAGACCGCATTCGCCGGCCTGATCGCAGATAGGGCAATCCAGAGGGTGGTTTATCAGATGAAATTCAAGCGCCCATTTATGCGCTGATTTTGCTTCTTCCGTATCTGTTTTAACGTCCATGCCGTTGGTTGCTTGCAAATTGCAGGCGATTTCCAACTTAGGACGACCCTCGACTTTTACCATGCAAAAACGACACACGCCTGCCACAGATAGTCCTGGGTGCCAGCAGAAGTGAGGAATCTCGACATTCTCTCGGCGCGCAGCCTCCATCACGGTGGTTCCCTTGGGAACCGTGACGTCTTTGCCGTTCAGCTTGAAAGTTACCGTCTCGCTCACGCCCTTTTTCCTCTCTCGATGAAATCGGCGATCTCAGCGCCGAACTTGGTCACAATCGATTTGGTTGGCATTGCGGCCGCGTCGCTGAGGGCGCAAATGGTTTTGCCTTCCATGTTGCGCGAAATCTCAAACATCCGCTGCAAGTCATCCTTTTTGCCTTGACCCGCCATGATGCCAGTCATGATGTTGGCGAGCCAGCCGGTGCCTTCACGGCACGGAGTGCACTGCCCGCAGCTCTCGTGATGGTAGAAATCCACCGTCACCTTGAGCAACTCCACCATGCTCATCGAATCATCAATGATCATAATCGCACCGGAGCCAAGCATGGATCCTTTTGCGGCTATGGCTTCGTAATCCAAGGTAAGCCCCTTGAGTTCTTCTGCCGTCAGAATTGGAGCCGAAGAGCCTCCGGGAATGCAGGCCTTGATATTGTATCCAGGCAGCATTCCACCAGCATCTTCGTTGATCAGTTTTTCAATCGGGTAACCGAGTGGAAGTTCGTAAACACCCGGCCTCTTGACACGCCCCGACAGGCAAAAGAGTTTTGTTCCCGGTGATTTTTCGGTGCCCATGGTTTTGTGGGCCGCGGCGCCGTGGTTGATGATCCAAGGGACTGCTGCCAGCGTCTCGGTATTGTTGACGATGGTCGGGCGGTGTAGGTAGCCAGAAATCGCCGGAAATGGCGGTTTCAGTTTTGGTTGGCCTTTTTTACCTTCGAGAGAGGACAATAGCCCCGTTTCTTCCCCGCAGATGTAAGCCCCGGCCCCGGCATAGTGGTCAATATGGAATTTGAAGCCGGTGCCCAGGATGTTATCCCCAAGAAACCCGCCGTCATAGGCTTCGCGGATAGCAGTTTCAAGCCATTTGATCTCTTCAAAGAAATCATAGCGGGTATAAATGTAGCCCTTGTTCGCGCCGATCGCGAAACCAGCAATGATCATACCCTCGAGGATCATGTGCGGATTGCACTCAGTTATGTAACGATCCTTGAAAGTTCCTGGCTCGCTCTCGTCATTGTTGCAAATGATATATTTCGGCCCCTTGTCATCCTTGGGGACAAAGCTCCATTTCATTCCTGTTGGAAAGCCTGCGCCACCGCGACCACGCAGGCCAGCGGCCTTTACTTCGTCGATGACTTGCCCGGGTTGCATCGTGAATGCTTTTTTGAGCCCGGCATATCCGCCGTTATCGACGTACGTTTTGAGCGCACGGGCATTTGGTTTGCCTTCGAACGCCGTCGTGATTTTTACCTTGGTGAGTGTGTCGCCCATAAAGACGCCCTCTCTTTTTTTTAAACGCCAGATTTCAGCGAGGCGTATTTTTCCAGGATCGAATCGATGTTTTCTTTGGTTACTTTTAGGTGTCGGTCTTTATTCACCAGCATTGCCGGCGCGCCGTCACAAACACACATGCAGGGGACGCCTTCTACGCCGAAGGGGGATTCTTTTCCCTTCTCTTCAAATTTCTTGATGTGCCCCTTGATTTTGTCAATGACCTCGTTGGCTCCCAGCATGCAGCAGACAATGTTGTTGCAGAACTGGATGTGGTACTGGCGCGGTTTTTTCTGGCGGTATGCCGAGTAGAAAGTGAGAGCCTCACGAACTTGAACGCGGTGCAGTCCAAATTCCTTGTCGAGTATCTCGACATGTTCGTCCGCAATCCACCCAAGCTCGTCCTGGATCGCATGCAGGGCCGGTAGAATCGCCGACCGCTTGGTTTCATAGCGCGTCAGAAAACTTTCGATTTGTTTACGCAGGCCCGGCGTAAAAGCCGGCGCTGGTTCACTTGAATTCAATCTGTTGTTGTGCTCGCTCATTGCGTCCTGCTCCAAAAAAACTTGATCCGGCTCGCGTTTGGACTCAGCGGTCCAATTCGCCTGCGATGACGTTGATGCTTCCAAGTGCGGCAATTGCGTCTGACAGCATTTGCCCTTCCATCATTTCAGAGAACGCCTGAAAGATGGCAAAGCATGGCGGGCGACACTTTACCCGGTAGGGCTTGCCACTGCCATCGCTGATCACATAAAAACCAAGCTCTCCGTTGGCCGCTTCGTAACCGCTGTAGATCTCGCCCGCAGGTGGCTGAACCCCGTTGATTACCAGCATGAACTGGTTCATCAATCCTTCGATGTTGCCATAAACGTTTTGCTTTGACGGCAAAGTGATCCTTGGATCGTCCACATCAATTGGACCGGATGGAACGTTGTTCAAACACTGTTTCAGGATGCGGACGGACTGGCGGATTTCTTCCATCCTGACCATATAACGATCGTATGAATCGCCGCGCTCACCAATCGGAATATCAAACTCGAGCTGGTCATAACCGTAGTACGGATTGTACTGCCGCATATCTAGTGGGACGCCAGTGGCCCGCAAGCACGGTCCGGTGAAGCCCCAGTCGATTGCGTTTTCCTTGCCGATGGCTCCCGCGCCAACCATACGCTTCACAAAAATTCTGTTCTTCGTCAGCAGTGTGTCCACTTCCGAGTGGGCTTGTTCGATAACCTTGAGGGTTTCTTTTGCCTGTGCGATCCAGCCATCGGGAAAGTCAAAACCCATTCCGCCCACGCGGGCCAGAGATACCGTCAGGCGCGCTCCGCAGAGCTTTTCAAAGAGGTCGTAAACTTTTTCGCGGGCCTGAAATCCCAGCCAAAAGTTTGTCAGTGCGCCAAGGTCAACGGCATTGGTGCAGATGCAAACGAAGTGATCGATGATTCGCGAAAACTCGTCCAAAATGACCCGCATGGTTTGTGCTTTTGCGGGAACCTGAATCCCCAACATTTTTTCGACCGTGCGACACCAGGCATGATTGTTCATCGGAGCCGAACAGTAGTTCAGGCGATCCGTGTAGGGAATGATCTGGTTGTAGTTGTGCGTTTCGCACATTTTTTCAAAGCAGCGGTGAAGGTAGCCGATCTCGATGTCCATTTTTTCAATGGTTTCGCCAGAGAGAACTGCCATCAAACGCAGGGTGCCGTGGGTGGCCGGGTGCGCTGGTCCGATGTTGATCCAGACACGGTCAGAGAGGTGGTCTTCTTCCTCGGCCATCATTCGCGCACGGTCTTTTTCAAAAGAATGCGCCAGTGGCGTTCGAAGTTCTTGATTGCCGTCCGCAGGATAATCCTTGCGCATGGGGCTACCCACGAAATCTTCGTGGCAGAGGATCCGGCGCAAATTCGGGTGGTCTGTGAATTTGATGCCAAAGAGGTCAAATGCCTCGCGTTCAAACCAATTTGCAGACCGGTAAATGTTGGTCACGGAGGCGACAGATTCACCTTCGGCAACCGGAGCCTTGACCCGCAGGCGACGCTTCGTGTCCGGGTTCATATAATGATAGACAACGTCAAACCGTCGGTCGCGCTCCGGATAATCAACTCCGGCAACGTCCATCAGGTAAGGGAAGTGCTTTTTAATCTCGCGAGTGACTTCCGAAACGCTTTTCGCGTCGACCACAAAGACGTCTTCGTCATCGTGGGCTGGATTGACGGTGTGCGTGATTTTGGATTCGGGAATTCTCGAGCCAATATCGCGCGCGAGGGTTTCAAAGAAACTGCGATTGTTTGCGTCGTGCGTAGCCGGCATGGATTCCGTTCTCCCCGGTGGCAGCTTGGCCTGTTAGGGTCAAAACGTTATCACGGCAAGTGCCTGTTATCTAGGGAATTTGCCTCGGGCCTCCGGAGATGGACGGGCCTAATTTTGCCAAGACATCTGTGCAAATATTAAGCGACGGCAAGTCTCCCGTTGCCTGAGAAGTTGATGCGAGGGCCGCCCAAGTCCGGCGCCACCCGTCCAGAGAGAACGATTCCCATGCTGTACGGCAGCATCCGGTGCCGGCAAGGGCGTTGAGTATTGGTTGGACTAATATTTCGTTTTGTTTGACCAATTCCCTGTGTGGGGGAAAGTCGGTGGCCCCTTTGGTGGTGAGGCGGATGAAGCTTCCGGTTGGGTAGCTGTCAGCGGCGAGGCGATCGAGGCCTGGAAAGGATCCGGTGCTAAGGAAGATTGCATCCTTGGCTTTTGCCTGATTGATGATCTCGGACAATCCAACGAAAGATTCCTCGACCGTCACCGCTTCGGCCAAAGTTTCCATGGTTGCCTTTGGTATTTCGACTCCCGATTTAACCAGGTCCAAGAGAGTTTGACGCCGGTACCAGAGGCTCGGCCAGAGCCCAGACTGGATAATCACCGGGCGAGGGGTCATTCCCGCCGTTTTATAAGCAAACCCGAAGAAGTCTAGATCCGAATTGGTCACGATCCATGGCGCCCGGCCTGTCGGGCCATCCGCTATTGCGTTTGTTGCGGCAATGGAAGCCTCAAGATGGGTATTCGAAATGGTTTCAAGCCCGCGATTGCTCGACGGCAGTTGTATCGTTGCATGGAGGCCAAGGATGGCAATCAGCGCCGCGCCTGCCCCTTTGCGCCAGCGAGGATGAATCTGATTTTGAAGTGCGACCAGGCCACTGCCAATGAGTGGAGCCAGCAAGAGCAGTGGCAGGGCGCCGAACCTGGCCATGATTTCAGGGCCATCTCCGGTGGGTTCCATGCGAAACAGGATCGGCATGGCAATTCCCGTGGTGGCGAATCCTGTAAGGCAGAGGCCGTCGAACCGGTGCTTTTTTGTTGCAGCAACGAAGGTGCCGAACGCAGCAGACAACAGCCAAAACCATGACAGGCCTTTGGTATAAACCTGAGCCATGAATGCAGGCCCGTCGAACCAGGTGCCCAGTGAATTTGTCTTGAGGCTTAACGTGCCGTAACTGCGGCGTAAAACGTGATTCTCAAGGGCCGGCATGAAGTCGCTCCAGTCGCCCCAGATAAATCCCGGACTGGCCTGCCGTTCGACGGCAAACCAAAGCATCGGAAGTAGCCCTGCGATAAATCCGCCCGCCGCACCCCGGAGCATTGGTCGCATTTGCCCGCGTGTGAAAAGAGGCAGGGCCAAAGGTGCAGCGAACGCCAAAGAATGGTGATTGCAGAAGGCGAGTCCGAAGATCAGCCCGGTCAAGGTGGCATGAATTTCCCTTGGTGGAGCTGGCGAGGACAACACCCTGGCCGCGAGGAAGATCAGGCCAGCAGCCATCAGATCATTCAGGGCAAATGGTTCCAGGCCAGTGCTGGCGCGCCAGACGGGTGCCGCCACCATGACCGCCATGGTTGCGGCGGCGGCCAGCCAAGGGGATGCCACGGTGGGGTGTTCTGGTGCCCACGGGCGATTCTGCCAGGTCGAGATCCCCGACCAGATCAGCCAGGCCGTTGCCATGGAAAGGGTCACAGAAAGGATCGCCAGAACCTCTGGTGAAGTGACCTCGTTCCCTGATGCAAACCGCCCTGCAAATAACTCATGCCAACCGCGCAGCATGGCGCTGTAAAGCGGGTAACCCGGTGGATGGGCGATTCCACCCCGGGCTGCAATCAGGGCAAATTCGGCGCCGTCCATATCGGTGACGGTACGCGGCAGGACCAAAAGGCCGGCCAGTCCCGTTGCGACAACAACGGCCAGTCCGGCCAGATGTTTTTCATGTGAAAGGGTGTTCGACTTCATGTCGGTATTTTGTTTTAATCCCCACCGGTTCTTGGAGGCACTTTGTCTCGATGATCCTATTGATCGCTGAGATATCCAAGATCTTACCAAAAAAACCGCCGCCCATGACATGGAAGCGGTGTATACCCGATTGGCCCCGGAGGCTGACATGAACTCAACACCCTCAACACCCTCAACGACTTCAACGACTTCAACCGGCGCGTCAGCGGGCATCCGAGGGCTCGGTACCGGCGCATTTCGCTGGCAGAGGACTCATAACCTCGGTGAACTGAATGCCAACCACGCTGGCAAAGAAGTCATCCTCATGGGGTGGGTTCATCGGCGCCGCGATCATGGCCAGCTGATTTTTATCGACCTCCGTGACCGGTTTGGCCTGACCCAGGTTGTCATGGATCCCGCGGTTGCGCCTCAGTTGTTGGAGCCGGCCTCGGCGATTCGCAATGAATTTGTGATTGCCGTAAAGGGTCTCGTTCAGAAACGGCCCGACGGCATGATCAACAAGGCTCTACCGACAGGTGCGATTGAAATTGCGGTCAATGAACTGCGCATCCTGAATGCGTGCGATGTTCTGCCGTTTCCTGTCAGCGATGATGGTGAAACCAGTGAAACTCTGCGATTGAAATACCGCTACCTTGATTTGCGCCGCCCGCGCCTCAGGGACAATATTCTCAAGCGTGTTAAGTTTGTGAAGGCAATGCGCAAGGCACTCGAAAGTCATGCCTTTCTCGACATCGAAACTCCGTTTCTTTACAAGTCAACTCCGGAGGGTGCGCGGGAATTTCTAGTTCCGTCGCGCGTTCATCCTGCTCATTTTTATGCTTTGCCGCAAAGCCCACAGCTTTTTAAACAGGTGCTGATGGTTTCTGGTTTTGACCGCTACTATCAGGTGGTCAAGTGTTTCCGTGATGAAGACTTGCGCGCGGACCGTCAGCCGGAGTTCACGCAGGTCGACTGCGAGATGTCGTTCGTTGATGAGGAAGCCATCCTCTCGACTTTCGAATCCATCATCCGGCAGGCAGTGACTGAATTTTTTGACGGTCGCGAAATTCCTGCCTTTCCGCGCATGTCTTACGATCACGCGATGGAGCATTACGGCGTCGACAAGCCGGACACGCGTTTTGAGTTGAAACTTCACGATGTCTCGCAGCTGGTGGCCTCCTGTGGGTTCAAGGTTTTCGCAGAGGCGATCAGCACTGGCGGCATCGTCAATGCGCTGGTGGTCAAGGGTCAGGCCGAGGCCTTCAGTCGCAAAGATATTGACGAAGTGACTGAATTCGTTCGGCAATATGGCGCCAAAGGCCTGGCATGGGCAAAGAAAGGTGCGGGTACGGGTCTGGCCGGATGGCAGTCTCCGATCGCAAAGTTTCTTTCTGACGAGACGGTGGATGCCATCGATCGCAAGCTGGGTTTGAACGCAGGCGATCTGATCCTGTTTGGTGCTGGTGGATACGATTTGACCAAGGCTTCCTTGGGGGCGCTGCGTAATCATCTGGGCGCGCGGCTGAAACTCTACGATCCTGCGCAGCTTAACTTTCTTTGGGTTCAAGAATTTCCACTGCTTGAGAAAGACGCCGGCACCGGTCGTTGGATCGCCAAGCATCATCCATTCACTTCGCCAAAGCCGGAAGACATCGCAAAGCTTGAGACAGATCCTGGAGCCGTCAAGGCTTCGGCTTACGATCTTGTCCTTAATGGCAACGAAGTCGCTGGCGGATCGATTCGCATCCATGACCCTGAGGTCCAGAAAAAGCTGTTCGCAACCATTGGTCTTTCCGACGAAGAGGCGCAGGCCAAGTTTGGTTTTCTCCTTGAAGCACTGAAGTTCGGGGCTCCGCCTCATGGGGGTATAGCCTTTGGTCTTGACCGGTTGACGATGATCTTGACCGGGTGCGATGCGATTCGTGACGTCATTGTATTTCCTAAAACTCAGAAGGGAACCTGTCTGATGACAGGTGCGCCAGGCGAAGTTTCCCTGGATCAGCTTCGTGATTTGCACATAAGGGTCAACCGTCTTGAATAACCACTCAGATGTAGATGTTCGTTCCTCTGGTATTGAATCCCCTGACTTCAGATCCTTTGACTTCAGATCGTTTCCGATGGGTCCGTCCCTGCGCGAGTATCTAGGGATTAAGTCTGAATACCGTGGTGACCTGGTCGCCAAGGTTAATGAGGAATCGGCTGTTCGTTTTGGTCAGGCTTTAATTGGACATGCTGCGGATCATCCGGTCAGGGACGCTGCCACACTTGTAAACCTTCTCGAGGAACTGGTGACGATGGACATGCCTGGCGCTGCCTTGGCCATGCACGAGGCCCATCCAGATATTTTTCCGACCAGCGATTTTCGGGCGCAATTTCATCTTGGAAATGCGGCAATGCTGGCGGGGAGCCTGGTCATTGCGGAGCATGCTTTCACTGAAGCCCAAAAGTTGGTTCCCGCAGAAACAGCCCCTTATGTAAATATGGCCCAGATTTTGATTCACGACCGGCGCTTTGATGAGGCGCTGCACTGGATCGATGCTGGTTTGGCGGTTGATGCCAATCATTGCGGCTTGTGGGAAATACTGGCTTGGGTACTGCAACAGCAAGAAATTCCGGATCACGCCAAGTCTCTTGAGAAAATGGCGCGCGAACGAAATTCATGGGCTGGACTCTCGCTGGCTGCTGATCTTGTCGCTCCGGAAGAGCCGGAACGGAAGCTGACGTTCTTGGAGGACATATACAACGAGGGTAATCCCTCGGAGGAATTTCTTGTCGAGTACACCGCGGTTCTCGGCCAGTGCGGTCTTTACGACCGGATCGCGCCGGTGATTTGGCGCGCGAAGGCAGCCATTGCCGGTAAGCCTTTCTCGTGGAAATTGCAGCTTCATCTCGTGCAATCTCAGATCGCCACCGAACAGTTGGGCGAAGCCCGGGAGAGCTTGAATGCCCTCCTCAAAATCGAAGGTGTTCCAGCCAGCGTCATCGATACGGTGGTGCCGGCACTGCTGGCGGAAATCGAAGAATCCACTTCTTTATCAGCGAACCAATCAAAACCAGTCACAATGGTGGGAGCAAAGAATGAACTCAACTAAGAAAGCCATCCAAACGAACGCAGCCCCTGCTGCGATTGGTCCATACTCACAGGCCGTACAGGCTGGTGGATTGCTGTTTGTTTCGGGGCAAATCCCCCTCGACCCTGCCAGCGGCCAGCTGGTTGGGCAGAATGTTGAGGAGCAAACGGTTCAGGTTCTCAAAAATTTGAGGGCCATTGTAGAAGCGGCTGGTGCCAGCCTTTCTGAAGTTGTGAAAACGACTATTTTCCTGAAAAGCATGGATGATTTTGCCAAGGTCAACGAAATCTATGGGACCTTTTTTGAGGCTCCATTTCCAGCTCGTGCAACGGTAGAGGTCAGCCGTCTGCCCAGAGACGTCAAGGTTGAGATCGAAGCGATTGTAAACCTTGGGGCTCAATGATCCGAATTCATAATTGGGGGTTGGCGTGGTCATCTTGACCATGGTAACCTCAGGGAAAGTCAATAGGTTTATATTGCGATCAGGGACCTGAATATGGGTTTCACTGCAAAAATCCTGGCCAGCTCACTGGCAACCAAGGCCCGCGCTGCAGCCATGTTCGCAGTTCCGGCTTTATTGGTCTATTTGGCGGCGTCACCAGAACTGCCCGCCGGATTTTCTCGTCAAATTACACGGACCCATGTTGAAATCGATGGCACTGACTTTGGCGCCTTTGACGGCGTGGTTGGGGTTGATGAGGAATCGGGCACTTCCCTTAATTCCGGGCAGGTTCGTCGAGTGGTTCTTCAGAGGGATTTCGTGACGGATCCTTCCCTTTACCTCTGGGCAAAGAACACCATGAAGGAACGCTCTGGACTCAAAGACATCCATCTCGTGATGGAAAATCGGGACGGCGACGAGGTTTCTCGCTTTGTACTCAGGTCCTGTCAGCCGGTTTCTTGGTCGGTTGAAGCCGCAGCCCTTTCCTCTGGAGGGTTTCACGAGCGCATCGAACTTGCCGTCCAGGGAGTTCAGGTTGACTAGGCCGCAGGTTCTCCTGTGTGTGACTTTTTTTGTGACGTCCCTGATGGCTGGGGGATGTCGCAGCACTGCAAAAAAAACATCTGAATTGACCTCTGGTCCGGCTGGAATTGCTGGGCTGGATTCGTCATCCCTGCGCGATTCCGCAGCCCAGTGGTTCAAGCCCGAACCAACCGTTGATGTTGTGGGCGAAGCCACTGGCAAGCAAGAAGTTACCCGGTTGATGGTCTCCAGTTGCCGCAACCCGGCCGGTGGATCGGCTTTGTTTCTTTCGCGCTGGGAACTCGATTTGGACACGCCATTTGGAATGCGTCCGGTTCGTTTCATGGTAAGCCGTCTGGGGGTCAAGGTTCTTGTTCGCGGTTACATTGGCGAAGAATCAACCGAGTTTATCTCCCCGGTCGCGATTCCAGATGAATGGATGTTGGCTGCATGCGCCAAGGCACTAGCCCCGTCCGATGCCCCAATTGTGGCTTCAAAAGAAGTCGTTGAGGTGATTGGAAAATGGCTGGCCGGATTTGCGCCAGATTGCAACGCGACCTTGCAGCCGGAGTCAGCAGAAATTTCCGGTTGGCGGTGTCAACCGACGACACCTGATATTTCCAGCACCCTTTTCGGACTCGACAGAACCCGGCAGACCATGATTTCCGGTTGGACCCGTCAGCCCTACCTTTTGGCCCGTCGTCTTGCGATTGGCATCAACCTTGCCGAGGCCGTTCGTGATTCATTGGCTCAAGATGATCCAAGACCGGCGCTCAAGAATGCCTGCTCCGTGATTCGCCGTTCCCTGCGTCCGGAGTTACCGCTTGTTTTGGACGATCCCCGGATCGTGGACACCTTTTGCGGTGGGATGGCCAAGCCCGAGGCTGCCAGGGCGATGGCGACTGCAGTCGCCTCAAAGATCGCCGCAGAGGTGGAGTCCTTGCGATACATATTCGAAAATACAAGTAAAACGGGTTCGCTGACCGTAAAAATTCCAACTTCTGATTCTTCGGTTTCCACCTTTCTGGTGACTTTAAAACCCGAGGAAGACGTGGTCATTGGCCTGGCAAAATTCACCCAAGCCATGCTGATCCAGCGGCAGAACGCCCAATTCGGAGGGCTTCGCCTGAGGGCGTCTGCCGAGGTGGAAGCCCGGCCAGGCTTTGCGTCCGATGTTGCACAGGATCCAGGTTCGGTCCTTGGTTATGCGTGCTGGCAGCCCTTTTTCGATTCCAGCCACCAACGCCTCCTGATCGCCCAGGAGCTCGGCCTTGTCGGGAACCCAAACCAGCCCGCCTGCGTGGGGCGTGAAGGCCCAGGCAGCGGTGGCATTGAGGATGTGACCTGGACGCCCCAGCGGTATGTTGCCGAGAGCATCACCAGCGACACCGAGTTTTTGGTAATCAACGGCGAAACTAAAACCCTGCGCCTTCCCGCAGGGACCTACTCTTATACGGTCCAAGTTCTGCAGCAGGTTCCTTCCTCGATCGAAGATTCCGCGATGCCGGCGGCCCCCATCGCCTCCGGTAAGATAGAATGGCTCTCCGCGAAGCCGCGGCCGGTGATCAAGGAAACGGCGACAGCCGGCTGATTTTGATCTATAGATCCCGTTATCAGAACGGGGTGTATGAACAATGCTCGATATCCTATCGAATGGTTTCAAGCAGGCGCGGGACACGCTCAAGGGCGTCTCGACGCTGACGGAAGACAATCTCAACGGTGCCCTCAACGCGGTCCGGCAAAGTTTGCTTGATGCCGACGTTGAATACGGTGTCGCCAAGTCATTTTTGAAGCGTGTGCAAGATGGGGCCCTTGGGCGCTCCGTTCAAGTCCGCGCCGGCAGCGGCGATTCGCGGATGAAGGTCCGTCCTGGCGACCACTTTGTCGACATTTGCCGTCAGGAACTTGAAAGCCTGATGGGCCCAGTCGACATCAGCCTCAATCTGCCTTCCAACCGCCCGGCGACCGTGATGATGATCGGTCTGCAAGGTAGCGGCAAAACCACGACCACAGGCAAAATTGCGCGGTACCTGCAGAAGGCCGGACGTAAACCGATGCTGGTTGCGGCCGACATTTACCGTCCTGCTGCCATCGAACAATTGAAAGTCCTGGGCCAGCGCCTTGGCGCTCCTGTTTTTTCACTGCCGGGCGCCGAGCCCGTTGAAATTTGTCGCCAGGCTTTGGCTGCCGCCACTGACCTTGGAGCTGACGTCGTTATTTTCGACACCGCTGGTCGTTTAACGATCGACGATGGCCTCATGACTGAGTTGGAAAACATCAAGCGCATGGCGCATCCCGATAACATCTTGCTCGTTTGCGATGCGATGATGGGTCAGGACGCGGTTACCACGGCAAAGGCTTTCGACAGCCGCATTGGCATCGACGGTGTGGTCATCACCAAACTGGACGGCGATGCCCGCGGTGGTGCAGCGCTAAGCATCAAAGAAGTTACAGGCAAGCCAATCAAATTCCTCGGTATGGGCGAAGACCTCGATCGTCTCGAGGAATTTCGTCCAGAGGGTCTGGCCAGCCGGATCCTTGGCATGGGCGATATTGTCGGTTTGATGAAGGATTTCGATCGTGTGTCGGATGGCGACCGCGAAGCCGAAGCCATGAAGATGCTCAAAGGGCAATTCAACTTCCGGGATTTCTACGAGCAGCTTTCCAGCATTCAGAAAATGGGATCGTTGAAAGAGGTCATGGCCAAACTGCCGATGCAAGGCATGATCCCGAAGGACGTCAATCTTGATGATCGTGAACTGACCAAGGTCAAAGCGATGATCGACTCCATGACGGAAAAAGAGCGAATCGATCCAAATTGTTTTAACGACAGTCGGATCAAGCGTGTCGCCCGTGGTTCTGGGCGTCAGGCGAAAGAGGTTTCCGACCTGTTAAAGCGTTTTAAGCAGATGCGCCAGATGATGGGCATGTTTGGGCAAGGGATGGGTCTTCTTGGGAAAATCCCAGGTGGCAAGGCCTTGGGGCAGCTCAACCAATTGCGCAACATGGCCAAACAGGCCGGAATGGGCGGCGGCATTCCAGGTTTTGGTGGCGGCATGCCAGATTTCGGTGCTATGGGCGGGCTCTTTGGTGGGGGGGGCGCTGAGGCCGAAGCCAAGGTAGCCCGACCGGTTGACCGGGACAAGCTCCGCAAGATGCGCAAGGCTGCAAAAACTGCGAGAAAGAAAAACCGCAAATGAAAAAGGTTCACGTCGAGACTTGGGGATGCCAAATGAATGTGGCGGACAGCGAAAAAATGCTGAGTCTGCTTCATGGCATGGACTACGCCTTGACGGAGAATGAATCAGAAGCCGACCTGTTTTTGCTCAACACCTGTCACATTCGGGAAAAAGCGAAACACAAAGTGTTGAGCCGTCTTGGGGTCCTTCGTGACCTCAAGGAAAAGCGCCCGGGTGTCCAGATTGCGGTCGCAGGCTGCGTGGCTCAAGCCGAAGGCGCAAAGCTTCTGAAGGCCGCACCGCAGATCGATATTCTTCTGGGGCCAGGCAAAATAGAGGAACTTCCAGATCTACTTTCGCGGTCGACTGGCAACGGTAGTGCCGTGATGGCGCTTGGTTTCAATAAACCTGGCGAGGAAAAAAAGCGTGCCCATGGCCAAGATGTTGTTCCGCCGACTTTAACTGGCAAGAACGAAGTCACCCGATTTGTGAACATCACCCAAGGGTGCAACAACTTCTGCACATTTTGCATTGTTCCTTTCACCCGTGGCCGCGAGATTTCCCGCAAGCCGGATGAGATTCTTGATGAATGCCGTTTATTGCTCGCAAACGGCGCCAGTGAAATCATGCTCCTCGGGCAAAACGTTAACTCTTATGGTTTGGACCTTCTTGATTCCAGGAAACTTTCTGCTGGTGAAGACGGCCCATTCGTAGAACTTTTGCGTCAGGTGGTTACCTTGCCCGGACTGAAGCGCTTGCGCTTCACGACCAGCAACCCGCATGATTTCACCCAGCCCCTGGCCCAGTTGTTTGCTGACGATTCCCGTATGGGCAAATACATGCATCTGCCTGTCCAGAGCGGCAATGATCATGTTCTGGAAGTCATGCGTCGCAAAGTTACCGTTGCGGAATACCGTGAACGGATCCGCTGGTTGCGCGATGCTGTTCCCGACATGGCAATCTCGACCGACTTGATTGTGGGATTTCCAGGTGAAACGGAGGCAGAGTTTGAAGACACGCTGAAGCTCGTGGAAGAGGTTCAGTATAGCTTCATCTTTGCCTTTAAATATTCTCCGCGAAAAGGCACGGCGGCTGCCAGGATGCCGGGCCAGATTTCAGAAGCCGTCATGGACGAAAGGCTTGCGCGCCTCAATGCGTTGCAGGATTCAATCACCATGCGCCAGGCCGAGGCCGATTGCGGGACCATTCAGAACGTGCTGTTTCTTTATCGTAGCAAAAAAAATCCGGGCGTATTTTACGGCCGGACGGAGCACTTCAGGTTGGTTAAAGTTGAGTCATCCGGGCAGTTGGTCGGGGATTGTCTTCCCGTCCTCATTACCGGAGGCAATAAAACTGCCCTCATTGGAATCGTTGTTGGTGATCCAGAACATCAGGGATCCAACCACGAACATGAGACCGGCGATTCCGTACAGCATTAACATGAGCACCATCTGTTTATCGTTAAAGTTGATCACCTGAAAAAGGCGTAGAAATCGACCGGGATTTCCTTTTGCTGGGGATCCGTGGTCTCGATGAATAGTCTGCCGTGAACGCTGCCTGCCTTTTCCGTCTTGTTCATCAGGTCGATCGCGATCAACTTTTTCAATTTGTCCGTGCTGACAGGGTTTACCTTCAATAGTGTCGACGTGTCTTTGATCTTGGTTCCATTCAGGTTCAGGTCCATCCTGACGTTCTTGACTTCAAAGTCCTGCAGTCCCGTTACTGTAACCGAACGGCTGCTCTTGTCGGTCGGGGAAATCGCACCGAACTCTAGGTAGCGGGGTTCGATCTCGATGTTGCCACGAATCGTTGCCCGGACTGGTATGCGTAATTCTGGTAACGATTTGGAATTATTTTTTACGTAGATGGTTTCCTTCATGAAGCCCGGTGCAATATTTTTTTTGAGTTCAATATTCAGGACATAATTGCCGTCTTTGGTGCTCGACGAAACCTGCAAGACTTCAGCGTTGAATCTGATTTTTTCAATATTAACTTTGTAACCCGGTTGCGGCTTGATCACGACATGCTGGGCGCCACCATTTTGCGTCAAGATCTGACCAAAGTCTGCCAGTGGCGGGTTGACCTCAAATTCACTGACGACCGTTGCGCGAATGGACAAGGTCCTGTCGGGCACATGGCGTTCGTTGGTCATCACGGTCACCGTTTTGACAACGCTCCCAGTGAAATCCGTCGTATCAAAGGTGATGTCAATCGCACCGGCTTCCTGAGGCGAATACTCCTTGTCTGTTTTGACTTCGGCCGCCGTACAACCGCATGAAGCGTGAACGCCGTGAACCTTCAGAGGGCCTTTGCCAACGTTCTTGAAGGTAAACCGGTGGCCGAGCTTTTCGCCACGTTTGACGCGTCCAAAATCAAAGGAATTTTCGTCAAAACGAATTTGACCAAGGTGCACCTGCCGGGCAGCCCGCAGGACTGAGTCCTTTTCACTTTCGGCGCGCTCTTCTTCAGTGGTTTCGGTAACAGCGTCCTCTTCGTCCATTTCTGTTGCCTTGTCGGCCGGTTGGGCCGGCATGGCATGGGCGGTCTGCGTATGGCCAGTCAGGACATGGAGGGGCAGGATGGCCGAGAAAAACGCCAGGGCTGCGAACAAGGTCTGGTTGCGCATGGTCTTCCTCACCGGTGCATTTCTAATTTCCAAGAATTCCGTCATCTTATACCGGCCCGTGCCGACGCCGGAAGGGAAATTTCGCGGGAAGTTCCGGGGCCTGTCTGGCTGTCTAGTGGAACCTGCTGATATGCCGGCAAAATTTGCCCACTTCAGTGCGGAATGGATTTGCCGATTCCCTAATCAAGGGAGGGTTGAGATGCCAACAATTCTCAATTCAGCGATGGATTTCGTGATGGCCTTTGACCTTGGTCTGGCCCTTTCTGTTGGATTTGGCTTTTTGGGGCTGTTGATTGCCCTGTGGATGCCAATGACGGGCAGCGATCAAAGCGACTCCTACGGCGGATGGAATTACGCCCTGGCAATGATCATGATTGGCGTGATTGGCGTGATCGCTGTGCCGATGATCTGGGCGGATCAACAGGGATTATTTTATTCATTTTGGTTTTGCGGGCTTACCGCTGCCATGGCGACGTTTCGCTGGCACATGAAGGGCCAACTTCAGCAGGTTCTTGTCCTTTCCAAATCTGACTCAGGTTCCAAAAAGGAGGTATCGTCCGATGGCCGCAAAAAATCCTGAAGGCAGTAAAAAAGAGATCGATCCGAAGCTGCGTTACGCCCATATGATTGTTTACCTGGCCAGAAGGGCATCATTGATGAGTTGGTGCATTGGAGCCGGCGTGTTGCTTGCCTTGGTTCTATTTCCCCTGACGGCTGGCTTGATCAAGAGCTGGCTCACCATACTTCCTGTGGTTGCCGTTGTTGCGCTTGCAACGTTAATGATTCCCCCGACCGAGGAGTGGGAGTACAGTCCTTGGCAAGCGGAGCCAGAACGTTATGAGCACTACACGCGCGACTGAAATTCCCGTGCGATCCAAACCGGATCCCGAGCGGGACTATTACACGGATCCCGAAACGGGATTCCTGGTTTTTACAGCACATTATCTTGCTGCCCGCGGCTTTTGCTGTGACAGTGGTTGCCGTCATTGTCCGTACGAGCGATCATAGCCAGCAAGTTAAACCCAGATGTCAAAATCTCTTTTATATTTGCAGTAAAATGGCCATTAAAAGCAAGAAAACCATCCAACGGATTCCAGGGTCGGCGATAGAACGATCGCTCCGTGTTTTTGGCTTTGGAATCAAAAGCGGTCTTTCAGCCATCGCAAAAACACGCACTGCCATTCAGCAGGCAGAGGCCCTTGCGAAGATGATGGGCGAGATGAAGGGCAGCATGATGAAGGCCGGGCAATTGCTCGGTCTCGTGGGCGAGCATTTTTTCCCGAAGGAAGTTAACGCAATCCTGCGGACACTCAATGCCCAGTCGGACCCCGTCGCATGGCCGGTGATTGAAAAGGCCTTGGTTCGTCGCCTTGGCCGTGAACGCATGGCAAAACTTGTCATTGATGAAGATCCCTGGGCTGCCGCAAGTCTGGGCCAGGTGCATCGTGCAAATGTCTTGGCCACCGACCAGAAAATTTGCCTCAAAATTCAGTATCCTGGCGTGGCCAAAGCCATCGAAGGCGACCTTCGCAACCTGCGGGTGATTTTAAAATTCATGGGTGCATTGCCCATCAAGATTGATGACGGCCCGATCTTCGCCGAAGTCCGGACAATGCTCCGGCGCGAGGTTGATTATGTTCAGGAAAAAGAATCCACTCGCGAATATTCCGCCCTCGTCGCCGGCGATCCACGGTTTCTTGTCCCGGAAGTGATCGACGAATATTCCGGCCCTCGCATTTTGGCAACGACTTGGATTGACAGCGTTGAGATCGAAGACGTTGCCGTGAAATCCATGACGGAATCCCGACGCAAGGCTCTGGCGCAAAGCTTTCTTGAATTATTTCTCGCCGAGTTTTTTTCCTGGAATCTGGTCCAGACCGATCCTCATTTTGGGAATTACCGGGTTCGCCTTGGGTCAGGCGACGAGCCCGATCGCCTTGTCTTGCTTGATTTCGGGGCAATGCGAAGGTTTCCCCCTTCCTTTGTCCGTTGTTACGCCCAATTGGTGCGCGCGGCTTTAGATGGTGATGAATCCGGGATGGTAGCAGCCGGAAAAGACGTCGGCATTCTTCCCAGGAATGCGTCGGCTTCGATGACCAGGATTTTTGTTGACCTGTGCAACCTGGTGATTGAACCGTTCAATCATGGAGTTTACGACTGGGGTAAAAGTGATTTGCCGCAGCGCGCAACCCGAATGGGTGTGAAACTTGTAGTCGATGAACGGTTGCCATCGCCGCCTCGTGAACTGCTTTTTCTCGACCGGAAGCTTGGTGGTGTTTTTATTTTCTTGTCCCACCTCGGCGCGCGCATTGACGGCAGGCCATTACTCGAAAAGGCGATTTCGGCCTGCCTTCAGGCAGAAGAAGTCTCACCTTGAGCCACAAGCCAACAATCCTAGTCATCGGTGCTGGCTACCTCGGCAAAGTCGTTTGCCGGATCGCGTCGGATGCCGGCCATCAGGTTTTTGCGGCCCGCCGCTCGCAACCTTCGTCCGATGAGTCTTCCGCCTTGCCTCTGGTTCATTGGCACGCAATGGACGTCTTGGATCCCGTGCAGGTTCGTGACGTGATCGGGATTATTGCGGGAGTGGCGCGGATCGATTCCGTGATCTATTGCGTTTCTGCTGGCGCGGGTTCCGTCGAGGCCTATCACGATGCTTATCGCCATGGCGTTTCCAACGTTTTGGCTGCCTTTGATTCAGTTTTCGGAACCACCGTTCAAAAATCTGACGTGGCTTTACCCCGATTTATCTTCGTTTCGAGCACCGGGGTTTATCCAGAAGACGAGGGGCAATGGCTTGACGAATTCCACCAGATCGACCCAGACCTTCTTCCGGCTGCGCAGCGGGCCATTTTAGAAGGCGAGGCTCTGGTCACTGCCCGCGATGGTGCGGTCGTGGCTCGCCTTTCTGGAATTTATGGGCCTGGGCGCACGCGCCTGCTGACCATGGCGCGCGCCCTGCCAGATCCTCTTATAGTTGAAGAGATTGCGTGGACCAATCGCATCCATGTTGTCGATGGAGCCCGCGCATTGATTCATCTGGCAAGTATCGAGTGCCCTGGGCACCTGTATTGCGTGACGGATCATGATCCTGCAGCCCAGATTGAAGTTTTATTTTGGCTGAGGCACCAACTGGGCTTGCCCAACCCTTCGATCCACTTTCACCGGGACGGCGTTCCTGTTGCGTCCGCCAATGGTTTGCCAGAATCCAACAAGCGAATTGCCAACAATTTTTTGGTCTCGACTGGGTTTGAATTCAACTATCCGACCTATCGCGAAGGTTACGCGGCACTATGTCAGAATCAATGATCCAAATGTTTGCCACGCCCCAGTGGATTTGCATCAGCCTTTTGGGAAATTTTGCCGCCACCTGGTTCATGGCTGGTGTCATTGTCTTTGTTCAAATCGTCCACTACCCTCTGTTCTCAAACATTGGGCGCGACGGTTTTTCTCACTATGCAAACCGGCATCAGATTCTGACAACTTGGGTCGTCGGGATTCCAATGATTGCGGAAGCCCTGCTCGCAACAGTTTTTATGATTTGGCTGTCAACGCCAGAGGGCTCTGCGCGCCTCGATGGATCTACCGTGTTTCTAAATGTTGGTATCGAACTGATGATTTTGGCGGTGACGGCAGTTTTTAGCATTCCATGCCATGCAGCCCTTGCGCAGGGCTTCGATCAAGCCATCATCAAGCGTCTCGTTTGGACCAACTGGCTGCGTACTTTTGCCTGGTTGTACAAAGGCTGGATTGCCGCAGCAATGTTGGCGAAGAATCTCATCTGAACCGAGTCAATATTTTTTCGCTGACCTGCCAAAGCCTGACGGCTGCATCATCATTCATGGCAGCCAGCGACGGTTTGCGCACCCTGCACTTGTCGAAATATTCCCCGTTGACGTTGGCCACCGACGTATCGTCTGCCAAAAATATTGACGTTTTCGCCCCACGATCCTCATTGATGGCAAACAGAATTTGGCTGAGCCTTACGGCTGGTCCCCACAGGCCAGCGTTGTTGTGGCCAAATTTGCTGGCGACAAATCCGGGGTGCAGCGTGTTGGCTGTGACCTTAGTGCCTTTCAGCTTTTTCGCGAGCTCTCGCGTGAACAAAATGTTCGCCAGTTTTGACCTTTGGTAAGCGCGCCAACCACTGTATTTATTTTCGCCGTTGAGGTTGTCGAAATCCAGTTCGCACCCGCGGTGGGCCTCGCTCGCCACGTTGACGATTCGCCCTCCGTGGGACGCGGCAAGAAGCGGCAATAAAAGGTCGGTCAAAAAGAAATAATTCAAATGATTTAGCGCGAAAGTTTGCTCGATGCCGTCGGGAGTGATTCCAAATTTTGAAAAGAAAGCTCCCGCATTATTTACGAGGACATCGAGGCATTCAAACCGGCTTTGATAATCGTGGGCCAGTTTCTTCACTTGTGCCGGCCGCGACAGGTCGGCGATCATCCAATCGACTTTGCCCGTGATTTCTGCGGCGACACGCTTGGTTTTCGCCTCGTCACGCCCCACGATAATCACGTGATGTCCACGCGCCGCCAGTTCTCTGGCAGTCACCCTGCCAATTCCATCCGATGCGCCGGTGATTAATATTTTTTTCGTTTTCATCACCGAGCCCTCATGGTGGCAAGGCCACCGTCGATGCTCAGGGTATTTCCCGACATCCATGAACTGTCGTCCGACAACAGCCACGCTGCGGCGGCCGCAACATCTTCAGGCTGACCAATACGCCCCATGGCATGCATGGCAACGGATGCCTTGAGGGACGCCTCATTGCCAGTGATTCGCGCTGTCAGGGGCGTCTCGACCAGTCCCGGGGCAATGCAGTTGACGCGAATTTTATAGCGGGCATAAGTTGCTGCCGCCGATCCTGCCAGTCCCATCACGGCACCTTTGCCTGCGGCAATGGCTTCATGGTTTGCCAGTCCCGTGACCGAGGCCGCCGATGCAAAAAGAACAATCGATCCGCCGTTTTCCATCATCGGCTTGGCGACGGCCCGGACCAGCCCAAAAGCCGCGCTCGCATTGGCTGCGATCGTGTCTTCAAATTCCTTTTGTGTGGTCAGATGTGCGGGTTTCAAAATCACGGATCCTGAACAACACACAGCGCCGTCGATTCTTCCAAAATGCTCGATTGCCGCTGCGGCCAGACGTTCCGCAGAGGCAAAATCGGAGCCTTCAAAAGGCAGGGCAATTCCCCCGGTTTTTTCAGCGATGCGGTGCAACTTTTCTTGATCGCGTCCGCCCAGGACGAGCTTCGCCCCGCAGTGGTGTAAATGCTCTGCCAGTACCGAACCAATTCCGCCGCCTGCTCCGGTGATGATGTAGACGCGACTCGACAGATCGTAAACTTGCATGGAAGATGTTCCTGTTGGTTTTTAATGGAAGAAGGATCGTAACAAATGCTTTTGGACCTTGCCATCATCGGCGCTGGAATCAGCGGGCTTGCCGCGGCTCAGGTGGTTCGGGCCTCGGGTAAGTCTGTCGCCGTGTTTGACAAAGGTCGTGCACCGGGCGGACGAATTGCCACGCGTCGGATCGGCGCAGCCGTGTTCGATCACGGCGCTCAATTCTTTACGGTGCGTGACGATGCCTTTGCAACGACGGTTCTCCAATGGCAAGCCTCCGGCGTCGTGGCTCCTTGGTGCCATGGATTTCCGTCGTCCGACGGTGAGGCCACTGGCGAGGACGGGCATGTTCGATATTTTTGCCCCAATGGGATGATAGGGATTGTGAAACATCTGTCGTCGGATCTGCCGCCGGACTCAATTCTTGTCGATCATAAAATCACAAAAATTTCCCACGAAGGCGATCACTGGTGCATCGACGTCGAGAATCGCCCCACTGTGCGTGCCAAAGCCGTCTTGGTCACGGCCCCGGCACCACAGGTACCAGCTTTTTTCAGTGACGATGCTTTGGCGGAATCATGCCGGATGATTGCCCATGATGTTCAATTCGATCCTTGCCTCGCCTTGATGATTTTAGCTGGGCCTTCAGAGGCGGCGGCTTCATTTCCTGCGCCAGGCGGCCGACGTTTTGATAGTCCTGTACTGTCTTGGGGGGCCGATAATCACTGCAAGGGGATTTCTCCCGTGGCCGGCTCGGTGACCCTGCATGGTTGCACTGAATTTAGTCGCGTGAATTTCGCTGCCGATGACCTTTTGGTGGCCCGCGAGATGGTTGTTGCGGCTGGATTATCAACCGCTACCTTGGGTGATCCCACCCGTTGGCAACTTAAACGATGGCGTTATGCAATTCCCGCAAACCCACACCCGGACCGTTACCGCCAGATTTCTTCGTCGCCTCTGGCTGTTTTGGCAGGAGATGCTTTCGGCGGGCCGCGCATTGAGGGCGCCTGGCTTTCAGGAGTCGCTGCCGGGAAATTTCTAACGCGGTAATTGGCTTGCCCGCTGCCGCAGCGCTTCGAACATCAGAATTCCTGCCGCGACAGAAACATTCAGCGAATCGACTTTTCCGTGCATGGGAATCATGGCGGTGGCATCAGCGTGGTGCAGCCACCAATCGGTAAGTCCCCAGGCTTCGCCCCCCATGACAATGGCCGTGGGCCCGGTCATGTCGACGGCATCGTGCGACTGGCTTTTTTCCGTCAAGGCCGCTGCGACGGTCCGGATTCCCCTGTTCCTGCATTCCGCCGCAAATTCTTCCGACGATTGATTGATGACGGGAACGCGAAAGACGCAGCCTAAACTTGAGCGGATTGCGTTGGGATTCCACACGTCGACCTTGGCGTCCAAGGTGACCAGAGCTGTCGCTCCAGCGGCTTCTGCCGTGCGCAGCAAGCCGCCCAGGTTTCCTGGCTTTTCAACATTTTGCGCCGCCAGAATCAATGGCCTTGCAGAAGGCGTTATATCTTTCCAAGTCCACGTCCGCATTTTTACGGTCGCAATGAGCCCGTCGCGCCCTTCGCGAACGGCAGCCTTTTCAAAAGCCACGTCGCCCAGTTCAATCACTTGTTTGGCCGACTCGCTCAGGGACTTCATCTCCCTCATGGATTTTTCGCCATCGCCTGAAAATTCGCCCCGACAAAAATACAGGGTCTCGATGCCGTAACCATTTGCCACGGCCATCTGAATTTCGCGCAAACCCTCAACCAGGCACAGGCCGGTCGCCTCGCGTTCCTTGCGGTCTCTCAGTGCGAGAAGGGCCTTCAATTTCGCATTTTGGGTGCTGGTGATTATTTCCGGACGGTCAGGCACATGGCACCACTGGGCAACAGGCGATCGCCATTTGCGTTAATATTATTTCCTTCGCTATTTTCGACAATGACCATTTCTTCGGCCAAGTGATCGCATTTGATTTTTGCCCTTGGGCGCAGCATGTCTTTAACAAGATTTTTCAGGGCCAGCGGCGTGTAGCCGTTTGAATGGGCGCACAGCATGATAAATGAAAAATCTTCGGCCAGAATTTTTTCAAGGTCATCCAAAAGCGGCGACAGGTGATCTTCAATTTGCCAGATCTCGCCCTTTACCCCGCGTCCATAAGTCGGCGGGTCTAAAATAATTCCGTGATACTTCGTTCCGCGTCTGACTTCGCGCTGCACAAATTTCCGGACGTCGTCGACGATCCAGCGGATTGGTTTGTCTGCCAGCTTTGAAACTTCGGCATTTTCCCGCGCCCAGGCCACGCTCGTCTTCGACGCATCGACGTGGACCACGTGGGCCCCACCGCGGGCGCAAGCCAAAGTCGACCCGCCGGTGTAGGCAAACAGGTTTAGCACCTGAAATCCTTCAGAGCCTTGCCCCTCCCCGGATTTCCTGACGAGATCCTTGCCGCCTTCGACCAGTTCCACCAGGCGCGGCCAGTTGCGGTCTTGTTCAGCGAAAATCCCCAAATGTCCGAAGTCGGTCAACTTGACGTTCAAAGTCACTGGCCCGCAGGGCAGTTCCCAACTCCCGGGCAACTTCCGGTTGTGGACGGTCCACTTGCCATCGCCGCCCTTGAACCGCTCAAAGCTCGCATCCACCCTTAGCCATTCAGTATCGGGCAGCCTCGGTCGCCAAACCGCCTGCGCCGCCGGTCTGGCAATCCGCCAGGGTCCGACCTGTTCAAGTTTCATGAAATTGCCGCAATCCAGCAATTTATAAGCATTTTCCGGTTTATGATGGATTTTGTGTTCCAAGATTTTCTCTGCCCTTTTTTGGCCTTTAATTGGCGCATCTAAAGCGGTTTGTTTATTATCGCATAGACCATCGGGCTGCGACCATTTTATGCCTATTTCATTGGTTTCTATTGCGAGGATTTCCGACGATGACTGTTACCCCTTCGTCTCCGGGCGCGCTCACCAGACTTTTCGGCACACGCCTGCCCGTTGTCCAGGCTGGAATGGTCTGGGTTTCCGGGGGAAAACTCGCCGCCGCCGCCAGCAATGCTGGCGCTCTTGGCCTTGTCGGAGCCGGCTCCATGAAACCCGACCTCCTGAAACATCACCTTGAATTGGCGAAGTCCCTGACCTCAAAGCCCTTTGGAATTAACTTGCCGCTGCTCTATTCGGGCATCGACGAACAGGTCAAGGTCGCCCTCGATGCCGGAGTGCGTATCTTTTTCACGTCCGCCGGCAGCCCTAAAAAACTGACCGCCTTTCTGAAAAGCCACGGCTGCACAGTGGTCCACGTCACGTCTTCGCCGGACCTCGCCAAAAAATGCGAAGACGCCGGCTGCGACGCCGTGGTTGCCGAGGGATTCGAGGCCGGTGGTCACAATGGCCGCGATGAAATCACGACCCTCGTCTTGATCCCCCAAGTGGTCGACGCCGTAAAAATCCCAGTCATCGCCGCTGGTGGTATCGCCGACGGGCGCGCCATTGCCGCTGCTCTGGCCCTGGGTGCCTCTGGCGTCCAGATTGGGACGCGCTTTGCCGCCACCGTCGAATCCAGTGCCCACGACAACTTCAAAAACGCCATCATCAATTCCAAACCTGATTCCACTTTTTTAATGATGAAGCAGCTCGTCCCTGTTCGCCTTTTGAAGAATACTTTTTACGAAGAAATCAAAGCCCTCGAGGCCCGCTGCGCCCCGTCCGAGGAAATTGCGGCCCACCTGGGCAAAGGCCGCGCCAAATCCGGCATGCTGGATGGTGACTTGACCAACGGCGAACTTGAAATTGGCCAGGTTTGTGCCGCCGTCCGCGACATTCCAAGTTGCGCAGAGCTTGTCGCCCGCCTTGAAAAAGAATATTCAGCTGCTGTGGCTCATTTGCACCCGAAACTCTAGGTCAGGAATTGCCATGACAACCGATGTGGTCAATATTTTCGCCCCAACACCCGACCGCCGCGTAAAGCGCGGGTGGATGAACCTTCGCGTGGCTCAAGTCATCCACGAGACTCCCGACACCGACACTTTTTTGATGGTGGATGCCGAAGAGAACAAGCGTGCCTTTGATTATATTGCAGGACAATATTTGACGTTCCGTTTCGACGAAGTGGCCGATAAGCCCGTCGTCCGCAGTTACACGATGTCCTCATCGCCGTGCCAGCCCGATACGGTCGCCTTCACCGTCAAGCGAGTGGAAAAGGGCCTGATCAGCAACTGGCTTTGCGACAACGTCCGCGCCGGATCCATCCTGCGCGCCCGCGGCCCCATCGGCCGCTTCTGTTACGATCCAGCCCACGACAAGAAACACTTGTTCATGATTGCCGCCGGCAGTGGCGTGACTCCCTTCGTCAGCATCATGCGCGAGCACGCAAACACGCTGGGCAAAAAAGGATCTCCCGAAAAGATGACCCTTCTTGTCTCTTACCGGTCCACAAAGGACTTGATCTGCTGGGAAGATTTGAATGCGCTGCGTTCTGTCCCAGGCTGCCGCGTCATCGTCAGCCTGTCTCGCGAACACGCCGAGAAGGAAGGTTTCCTTTACGGCCGCATCAACGAGTCGATGCTGGCCGATACGATTGCCGGCGACTACGCCGACGTCACATTTATGTCCTGCGGCCCACAGGAAATGATGGACCTCGGCCGCAACCATGCCATCTCAAAAGGCGTCGCGCCCGAGCAATTCAAAACCGAGTCGTTCGAGTCGTGAGGGTAGCTTATGGCGGGGTAACTGCCATGAAGCCGAGTCCGTACGAAGTCTCGGACTTCTTGGTCCATACGATCGGGATTTTAACTTCCGGGGTCGTCAATACCTCGGGAAGTGTCGGGAACGTGTAGCTATCGGTCCCTGATGCCGTGGCTCCCGTGGTCGCGTTGCCCCAGGTCCAAGAAATTCCGCCGGTGGCATATGCTGCCGTCCTGAAAACAATTTCATTTGCACGCAGCCATGTGATCAGTAATTTATCGCCAGCTGTGGATGACGAAACAGAGATTTGAGAGGAACCGGTGTTGACGTTCGTATCTGATTCCAGCGCGAATGAAGTCACCCAAGAGAGGTTACTCCTATAAAAATGATTCATTCGGGGGAGTCCGCCGTCGGTTGGAATATACGCCAGCCGGACGGCAATGTTATCGGACGCGACTGAAAAACTTGATACTGAGGTGTTTTCAGTAGCCGGAAAGGGCTTTTCTACCCAAGAGGGCTCCGCCCCTTGGGTGCTGGGTGTCACAAAAACATAACTTTTTAGCGTGCCGCCAATAGTGGCCAACGCCATCGCGGAACTTGCTTGTGAGACAAGTGCGAATTGGTCGACGGCGGAGCTTCCACTGTAAATACTCACGGGATTATCGAATGCAATCGTGGAGCCGGTGAGGACTGAGGAAGTTGATTTTGTGGTTTTCAAAGTGGTCAAAGTGGTCCCCGATAAACTGACCTCCGCGCCACCCACACAGAGATCGCCATTGTTCAGGATCGTCATGGCAACCCTCTTGAATTCGGAGCCTTGGCTTGCACTTATCGCAACGGCGGCAGCTGATGTAGAATCCCAGTTAATCGTTGGGCTGTTTTCGTTTGACGTGATCGTACCGCGCCGGACGCCGATTCCATTGTTGGTGTCGATGAACGCGATCAGGACGTAGTTGCCACGGGAACTGACTGTGAATCGCGGCGAACTGACTGACGGAACTGTTCCCACAAGTGTGATTGTTGACGTCGTCTGGCCCGCGTTTGTTGTGGTGGAATAGTAGCCGTAATTGACCGAAGCGGCACCAGTTGAGAGTTCCTCGTACCAGAAGACCCAGTGCTTGGCGCTCGCTGCATCATAGAAAGATTTTCTTTCTGGTGACTGCGAAGTCATATGCGGTGTGCCCGTGAGAGAACCATATGAGGGGGAGGACCCGTAAGTGTACGTTGCAGTGATGGGTGCTGACTTGTTGCCGGCATAATCGCACGCGATGGCCGCGATTGTGGTCGTGATAGCGGTATTAATAGTGATGGTTCCACCGGAGTCGATGTCTGTGCCGGAAGAACAGTCCTCGGGTGACGAGGCAGTGGTCCCCTGCACCATATTGTAACGAATTTTGAAAAATGTCGGATCCGAGGTGTCGTTTTTGGTCGCTGTAATATCGAAGGGCGTCGCACTGAACGAAGTGGCTGACGCTGACAAGGTCGGAACGCCCGGGGCTGTGTTGTCATAAGTAAATACCTGCGTCGCTATTGAGGAGGCGTTCCCGGCTAAGTCGCACGCGATGACTTTGAGCGTCCTGTTGGCTCCGGTTTGAATCTCTGCGGTGCCCGTCTGCGAGGCAATCAAATCTGAACTCACGCAAGTGGGAGCCACGCCGTTCAGGGTATAACGCAGGTCCTTGAAGTTTGTGTCGAGAACTGTGTTGGGCTGGTTGATCGTCGCCGAAATCTGGGCGTTGAAATACCCTGAGTTCGCAGGGCTATTGATCGTGGGGACGTTCGGGACTGTCGTGTCAATGGTCCGCTCGGTCGTGATCGGTGTGAATGCTAATGCGAGGGTGTTGCCTGCCGCGTCACCCATCGTAGCGTTGTTCACCAGCGCGAGTGTTGAACCCGCAGGAGTCGAAACAGGGCCGGTGTCGCCACTTACCGTCGTGTAACCGAAGACCAGCGACGCAGTTCCCGAACCCCGGCGATAGGTCGCGGTCCTTGAGGTGTCGCCGATCTTGATGCCCATTGTGGGAGTGCCGGTGACCGTGATCGGCTCGGATGTGGTTACGGTGAACTCAAGAACGGTGTCTGCGCCGGCCGCGCCGGTTCCGGATGGCGCTGTCAGACTGACTCCCGTGATGTTCAGAGCCGTGGAGTCGATATCTTCCACCACGAAGGGCCCTTTGGCCGTGATGAAGCAGTTTTGCTGGCCGGCGGCCTGACAGCTCGGGATCACTTCGGAAGTCAATTTTCCGACGCATCCACTGGTTGAGGTGCCCGTTCCACGCCGGACCTGTCCCGTCAGGGAATCGATGAATTCCACATCAGCGCAAACGAGGCTCGTGTTGGATCCATCCGCCACGACGATCGTGGCATTCCGGTCCGGGACGTTGACAAAGAAATTCCCGCGGTTGCCACTTTGGGCGAGGGCAATGGTCGAGAATGCCCAACACGCGATCGCGGCCGCGGTGGTCGTGATGCCACGGAACTGGGTGATGGGATGATTTTGGAGTGTAGGTCCCACCGGTCACCTCGCTTTCGCGCGCTGGTTGGCGCCAAGGCGACAGTTTTCGACGGTCCCCGATGCGCATGTAGGTTCGGAGATTTTGGCCCCAACGCATGGAGGCATTCCCCCGCCGTTCGCGGGCCTTCCGTCCCAAACGACGAAGAAGGGCTGGCGCGCGCAGATATTTGCCGGGTTTCCTGAGACCACCAGCGCTCCGGTGACTGGTGACTGGGTCACGAAGATGTTGGTTTCCGTTCCGGGAGATCCATCCTGGCCAAGGCCGATGACGAACATGCCGCCTCCGCGGCCGGAAGTGGCGGCGGTTTTGGTGATGGCGATCAATTCTTCGGTGGTGGGCAGCTGAATTTCAACGGACTTGCCGTCGCTGGATTCTTTTAGGGCCAGTTTGCGGTCTTTGATAAAGGCTCTCATGCCAATCAGATTTTCGCCCGTGACAGTGAATTTTCCGACAGGCATCACAACAAACGGACTGCGACCAGTGACCAACATTTTGGGCAGGTCCTTGACCTCGTTGTTGCGTCTGGGTGGCGCTTCGGCGGTGGGTTTGACCACGCGCTCGACGGGCTTCTCGACTTCTTCGCTGATTTGCACCAACCGGTAACTGCCCCAAGTCGACGTCTCGAACGTGGCATTGCCGTCCTTGAAAGTGATTTCCTTGTTGGGAATCAAACCGACGGAAGTTTCTTTGGTTTTCAGTTTGATGCCAACGTAAGCCACGGCGTAACGCGATGTATCGGCGTCCAGAAACAGGCTGCTGGAAGAAAACAAGGGCAGGCTCAGGGACATCGGCACAATAAGGTCGGTGGCGTCAGAGGCAGCAACGTAGAGAGACGATCCGACTCCGCTCACCGCAGAAGAATCCAGCCCAAGTTGTGCCAGGACATCAGCACTCGCGGCGTCAGAGCCTTCCCCCAAAATGATGGACGTACTGAAGGAAAGAGATCCTGGGGGGAAGATCACCGATGCGCCGGATACGGCAGAACTAGAGGACGCCAGGATTGTCTGGTAGCGGTTGGATGCCGCGGAATAGCTGCCCGTGACGTCGCCGGCTTCTTCGGTGGTTTGAATCAGGCTGGTCAAAGCCTCGGTCTCGCCCTGCTTTAAAAACCCCGGGCCTTTCAGGCAAGACGAAGTCCACGCCGCGATAAGGATCGCAACGGCGGGGCAGGATCTTGTGGTGAGGTTAAACCGCATCAAATCTCCAGTTCCTTAAGGAGATCGGTTGGATGCGTACAGGCTTTAGGGGTTCTAAAAAAATATTTTAGGTGGGGTTTTGGATCTGCCTAAACCATCGCCGAAACGAATTCTGATGGGTTGAAGGGCCTGAGATCATTAACTTTTTCTCCGACACCAATAAAGGATATCGGCAGGCGGAACTGGTGGGCGATGCCGACCAGGACGCCGCCTTTGGCGGTGCCATCCAGTTTCGTGGCGACGAGGCCCGTCAGTTTGACCACTTCGCTGAAGGCGCGGACTTGCTGCACGGCATTTTGGCCCGTTGTGGAATCGATGACGAGCAAGGTTTCATGCGGCGCGCCGGGAAGTTCTTTTGCGATGCTGCGATTGATTTTGGCCAGTTCCGCCATCAAATCTTCTTTGCTGTGCAGTCGGCCGGCAGTGTCGATGATGATGACATCCGCGCCGCGAGCCTTGCCAGCCTTTACCGTGTCGAAGGCGACGGCGGCGGGATCGGCCCCCGGTTGTTGCTTGATCAAGTCAACGCCGGTGCGATCGGCCCAAGCCTGCAGCTGGTCAATGGCTGCGGCGCGAAAGGTATCGCCAGCACCCAAAATGACCTTCTTTCCCTGGGATTGAAACCAGGCGGCCAGTTTGCCGATGGTTGTGGTTTTTCCGACGCCGTTGACGCCGACGACCAGAATCACGTGGGGCGGGGTTTCAATCATGGCGGTCTGTGGCGCAACGAACAGCGACTGCATTTCGCCGATAAGAAAGGGGCGGACTTGATCCCACGTTAAATCCTGCTGGCCGGCGAATTTCTGACGCAGGCGTTCGACCAAAAGGTCTGTCGTCTGAACGCCCATGTCCGCGCGGTAGAGGGCCTCGTGGATTTTTTCCAGAAGTTCATCGCCAAACTTGGTGCCGGATCCAAAGAGGTTGCCCAAGGTGCTGGCAAAGGCAGACCTGGTTCGCGAGAGGCCTGTTTGCAAACGCTCAGACCAGGTTTCGGGTTCAGGTGGTTGTGGAGGCAGTTCTGGGGTTGAGGCGGCGGTCGATTCTGCAAGGGCTTCGTTCAGCGCTGATTCGTCGCGGCGCTTTTTGACCTGGCGCATGAACAGGCCAGCAACAAGAATCGCACAGAGCAGGAGAAAGACGGCGACCATGATGGCAACGAAGGGATCGCCTTGGATCAGGGCTGAGAACGGGTCTTGTAGGGCGTCAGGGTTAGAAACGGACTGGGCTGCGATGTCGTTTGCCTGCATGGTGGCCACTTTCCGGCTATACTGGTCCAAAGAGAACTTCTTACGGGTTTACTGAATGCTCTGGACCGGGAAAATTGTCAAAGGCTGTGTGATGGCCATGATCTTCGGCAGTGGCACGGCATTGGCCGAGGTTCCGGCGGGGGGGCAGGTGGCTTCAAGTCCGGAGGCTCCTGCGTCTTCAGAGACTTCAGAGGCGATAGAGCCTTCGATCCGCGAATTTACCCGCTGGGAGCGAGTGGTCCGCGGATTTCGTCGTGAGCATCATTTTGCCGTAACGGGGGGCTACCTGCGCGGCAGTTGGCAGGTCGGCAGCTTCGGACCTTTGACAAACATGCAGATCGGCGACGACGGGTTTTGGAGCCGAGGCGAATACACCTACCACCTTCAGATATTCGAAGGCTTGGGCTACATGCTCGGAAGTAGCCTTGGAACCACCTACACGCGAACTGCGGATGCTGCGGCACTCAAGCCGCCAACTTCACTCATCTATCCGGGGGTGGTCGTAGGCGCTGTCTACAACATATCCCCAAGATTCCGGCTGCTCGGGGTCGGTAGTGTCAATCTGGAGCGCTATGATGGTTTAAGGGCATTGGCCGAGGGGCAGGATGAAACAAAGATTTCAATCACCATGGAATCTTACGATGCCCAGGCTGCCCTTGATATTTTCGTGGCGATTAATTTGGCCATCCGTATTGAGGGACACGATCGCTATCAGCTTTACCGGAAACCGCGTAACGCAGGGGACAAACCGGTCAATGCCGATATAGAACGGTTTGATCGATGGTATGGGGCGGGGATTGTTTACCACATGCTTTGATGGAGGCGCGTGAACATGGCAGACGAAAAAGCGAAGAAATCGGCAGCCGCTCCTGGTGGAAAGAAAATTTTGGCGGAAAAACAGCGCGGAACCGACGATGAGGTCGAGGTCATTAAACTGATCCTTGACGAGAATCCTGCGCTTCGTCAGCGTGTTCTGGACAAGATCAAGGCCATCCGCAAGGCGAGCAAACTGTGAAGGGGCAAATCCCGATGAATTTCATTTTAGCGCCCATATTGACGACACTTCTGACGTTGACGGCGGGTTGCGCCATAGTCAGTTCGTTTTATGGGCCAAAGGTTCTGGAAAAGAGCAAGGAACAGACTCCTCCTTGGGTTTCCGTGAAACCATCGCAACTGATGCGGCAAGAAAATGGTTTTCAGTACCACGCCGTTCAGCTGGACGAAATGGACCTGCCGCTTGGAGTGAAAAAGGCACAACTTGGTGCAACTCAGTTGTGTGAGATGGCGATTGTCGATGCGGCTCGGACCAGGGCTCGTGAGGTTTGCAAGCTGCCAGAAAAGGCGGAAAAGGCCAGTTCGGTCGACCGCATCGATGGGGCTGTTGCCGATGCGGTGAAAAGGGAGTTTGGTGGGGCAATGCGCGTGGCGGATATCTACTATGAAAAGGTAGAGGCCCCCGAATCTGGCGATGAAAAGATCGTCCGGGCGGGGCATGTTTTCAACATCCACGTGCTGGTGACCTTCCCGCGGGAGCAATATGACGCCGCCCTGGCGGCAGCCGGCAAAACCTTGCGCCGTGAATCTGGAGTAGAATCCAGACGTTGCGGTGAGGCTCTGACAGCCTTGCCAGGACCGCCTTCAAGCCGTTGACCCGACCGCTCCGGTGTGTTTCCCTAGGCCCCCATGATCGACCTTTCTGAAAACCTTATAGCCCGCCCGGGCAATGTCGTGCTGCCTGCCTGGCTGGCAGGTGCGCTCGTCCAAGCCTGTGGCCGTGGCCCGGCAATGAATTTTAGCCGGGCCTTTCCTGCATCAGTGCCGGGAGAGTCGATCAAATGTGGAATTCCAGTGGGTTTGTTGCCCGGTGATCTTGATCTGATGCCATACGTTTTGGCGGAATGGTCGAATCAAATTGAATCAGGGCTAGGCAAGGGTCCGGGGGCAGATCCGTTTGAAGGAACGAGCCTCTCGATTGATGCCGCGTCTTTGCGCCAGCGCATTCCCCCGGAATTTTCGGAACGGGTTGATCCTCTGTGCCAGCGTCTGTATGGATTGCGTTTACTGCCGGGTAATTCTGGTGTCGCGGAGCCATTTTTTGAAAACGAGACCATTCAAAACATGGAGTCTGGCAGCTACGCGGGAACATTATTTTTGCGCAGCCAGATGCTGTCACAACTGCTCGGGTGCGGTGACAAGGCATTGCCCGCGATCGTGATACCGCGCCGCTTGTGGGATGATCTTTCGGCTTTAGAGCGCGGATGGTTGATGGTGGTTGAGGCCGCAGCCCGCTGGAAGTTTTCGTGGGTTCGCGAAGATGGATGCGTCGAATTAGAAATGATTTTACCTGCCGATGAGGCCCTGGCGAATTCACTGAAGCCTCTTGCAGCCCTGGGCCGGAAGTTGGTCGACTGCGGATGGCTCGCGCCAGCGCTGGATGATGCTCCTGTTTTGTTTGAACCTCATCAAGGATCCGGCTCATTGCGCTTGATGTGGGTGCTGCATCCATTGCGGGCCATTCTGCCTGAAGCTCCTGGTTTAAGCGTTCCGGAGGTGAAACTTCCTGAAGCGCGCATTGTCCCGTTGAAGGCGCCAGAGGCGAAACGAGACGCGACCCATGATGCTTGGCAAGCGAAAATGCGCCTTTTGGCGGCTGAAGAACTACAAAAAATCAGAAATGGAAACTTCTCACAATATTTTCAACTCAAGCAACGCTACCTGGAATCTCTCGATTTACAGGGTCGCGAGGTTATTCGCGATATCGAGCAAATGCTTGCCCCAGTGCTTTTTGAAGAGCATTTGCGGCACGGGATTATTCGCTACATGGTCGATCATCCGTCGGCGTGGCAAAGTGCCCGATCAGGAAAACCTGCACATTAATCAGTTTCACCCTTGATTTTTAGATGGTTGCACCCTATCTTTTTTAGATCACGTACATCTGACATCCATGGAGGAGCAAAAAGATGGCGGCTAAAAAGAAGACGACGAAGAAGACGACCAAGACAGTGGTGAAGGCGAAAGCCACCAAGACGGTAGCGAAGCCGGTTAAAGTCGGCCCGATCCCTTCCACCTCACGTCCGCGCACCAAGAGCGACATCATGAGCATCATTTCGGTTCAGACCGGATTGACCCGCAAAGATGTTGGCAACATGTTCAATACCCTCAGCGAAATGATGGGTATGGATATCGGCAAGAAGGGCCCAGGCGCATTTGTGATCCCAGGGATGATGAAAGTCACCCGCGTTCACAAGCCAGCCACCAAGGCTCGCAAAGGCATCAACCCGTTCACTGGCGAAGAGACCACGTTCAAAGCCAAGCCGGCTCGCAACGTTGTTAAAATCCGCCCGTTGAAGAGCCTGAAGGAAAAAGCAAACCACTAGTCGTGGTTCGCTAATTTCGTTCAGATCCGGATTAAAAAAAGAAGCCAGGCATCGCTGCCTGGCTTTTTTTTTATCAGAGAGCTTAGAGCTAGCTCAACGATCAACGATTTTTACGTTCTTGATTGCGGACGTATTCCAGAAAAGCGGCCTTGTCTTCCATCACGTTGAGAGACGTCGCGTGGGCCGCGTGGCGCTTGTTCATTCGACCGCCGCCTCCTCCGCCGCCGTGCCTGCCGGCGTTATTGCCGCCACCCTGGTACCCACTTGGCTTGTTCGAGTGCCCTTGGCGGACGTTGCCTTGGCGCTGTTGCTGTTGCTGCTGTTGCTGTGGGCTGCCGCCGCTGCGCATGGCGCTCTTGCGCTCCACAATCTCCCATGCCCGAAGGACCAAACCTTCGGCTAGAAGTTCCGATGCCAGGTCGTCGACGCTGACACCCTCTTCGCGCGCGCTTTGCTCCAGACGCTTTTTCAGGGTCTTGGATACCAGCAGGTTGATGCTTGAAGTGCCTGCCATGGATTCCGATTCAACGTCACCATGTGCCGTTTTTGGCGTTGTTTGACGGCTATCCTGGGCTTGGTTGAAGTCTTCATTGAAGTCTTCGTCGTTCGACATCGAATCCTCATCCGTTGAGTGGGAATCATGTGGCTTCTTGGGGAGGGCGCGGTTGCCATCCGGGATCGGCTTGTTGGGCATGAAAATCCTTAGGTAATCCAGTGTGTTGACGCTGTTCGCGCCGCAATCGGTATCGATGCACTTCTACTTTTTTTTCTGGGCTGGGCCGACCGTTTGAGTGGGAGCCACCGGCGTCCAGACTGATTCACATGATACGAAATCAGTATGGTCTTGGTTTGCCTTACCCCGACTTTCCAAGTCAAGCGAGAAATCATAGCGACCACGACCCATGTGGCTGATATCGACGAAAAAACCGGTAGTTGCACCATTCTTTCGAAACCAGCGGATTACCTCCCCAGGGATTCCAGCCTTGTCGTCCTGATCTTCGGCCTGCCAGACGTGAGGCAAAGTTCCGCTTTGCGCGAGATTCCGGTCCAGGGTGGCCGAAAGTACGAGTCCCGCTGGGTGCTCGACGGAAACTCGGGCTGGGCCATCGTCTGTCCTCTCAACCTTCGGTGTTACGTTTCCTGAGAGCTGCAGTCCGTAAGCAAAACCGCTGCCGGACCCGAGCAGTTTGTCGGGTGAAAATGGGATGTCAACTACGGAGGGAATTTGAAAACGGGTGCGGTAGAAAACGAGTTCGCTGAACAGATGGGCTTTAACGAGGCTCCAGAATGCGCTGTATTTGCTGCCGACGGCAACGATGGTCCTGACTGGCCCCGATCGCCAGCTCTCAATGGCGCCAGAAAGATCCTTGTTGGATTGGGAAATGACGGGGAAGCCCCACGGCGGTTTGAGCCAAATGGCGAAGCCGCCTTCCTGGTTGATTGTGATGAAGTCATCTTTTTTTTCGGTCCCTGACGGGATTTCAAGTCGCCCCATCGCTGCGGGGTTTCGCTCATTGAACCGGTATCGGTACGCTGATGTATGAACGGTCTGAAGGCGAGTATCAAACAAAACGGCATCTGGCAGGTCCGCAACAGGCAATCCGGTCACGAAGAGAACCTGTGCTTTTTTCGTTCCTGCGGAGAGATCGACGCGCCAGGACCTGAGGCTATTTTCAGCCGGAATATTCCTTCGAGTCGTTTCCTTTTGTAGCTTTTTTAGCCATTCCGCAGCTTCCCGGTCGGTGAATGGTTGGGCGTCGGAAAAATTCTCCGGCAGATCAATGACCAGTTCGTCTTTGTGGTTGAAGCGGCTGTCGCCACCGTCTGCCGTAAAAGGCAGGCCGTGTTCAAGGACGTAGTCACCATTGGCGTCGCGCTCATCGATCTGGATGGCTACACGCCTCCAGACTTTCCCATTTATCAGGTAGGCTCGCAGCCCTCGAACCGGAACGGTCAATGGTCCTGAAGATTTACCAGAAGGCATCTGGGAAAGCGTCTGGGGGCCCGTCTGGCAAACTGTGGCAGATGCGGTCCCTGCCAAGGTCAACCATGCAAACGACATGAGCAAGACGAGCCATGCGCTGGGTCGAACCCTCAAAAGCGATCCTCAAGCTCAGCCACGGATTTCGCGATTCCTGCGGTAATAATTTCGTGTCCTGACGGGGTAATCAAGACATCGTCTTCGATCCGGATTCCAATTCCCCGGAATGCTGCCGGTGCAACCTCATCAGAGGGATCGACATAAAGTCCAGGTTCGACGCTGAAGTACATCCCTGCTGCCATGGCGATCGGTTTTCCGTTTTCGGTGTAGTCGCCCACGTCATGCACATCCATGCCAATCCAATGGCTGGTGTTGTGTGGAAAAAATCTTTTGTAAGTCTGCTTTTCTTTGATTTCGTCGCGCGAGCCTTGGAGGAGTTTGATCTCCCGCAGTCCGTCGACCAGAACATTCAGTCCCGCCTCGTGGATCGCCGGCAGGTTGCTGCCAGGCAGTGCGACGGCAATGGCCGCTTCTTGTGCCGACAAGACGATTTCGTAAAGGGCTTTTTGTTCGGGCGTAAACTTGCGTCCGACCGGGAAAGTCCGCGTGACATCGGAGGCGTAATAATCACGCTGGGCACCGGCATCCACGAGCAAAAGATCGCCGTCGCGGAGTTTCATGTTGTTGCTGCGGTAATGAAGGACGCAGGCATTTGCTCCACCGGCAACGATCGACCCGTAGGCTTCCATTTCTGCGCCGTTTCGCAGGAATTCCCCAAGTATCAGTCCGTGGACATCACGTTCGGATTGGCCCGGGCGAACCGTTTCGTAGATTTTTTTGAAAGTGGTTCTCGTGACTGCCGCCGCCGCACGCATGCGGTCCACTTCCTCGCTGGACTTGTGCAGGCGCATTTTTCCGGCAATTCCCCAGGCATCCAATACCGGCAGCTGCCATCCGCGTGTGCGTCCAATCAGGCGCTTGTGGCGTCCAATGGCAGCGATAACCTGTTCGTCGTCGTGCGGGCTCATCCCGAAATGGTAATAAAGGGTTTCAGCCTCACCCAGCAGTTGTGGCAGCATCGTCCACAACTGGTCGATCCGGTGGGCCTTGTCGACTCCGATGCGTGACGCAGCAGCTGCCGTACCCAGGCGCAGACCTTCCCACAGTTCGAGCACAGGATCTTTCTCGCGGACAAACAGGATCATCCTTTCGCCTTCAGCGGCCTTCGGCAAAAGAAGCAGCGCCGATTCCGGCTCTTCGCATCCAGTCAGGTAATGCATGACGCTGTCTTGGCGGTAGGCATGTTCGACGTTGCTGTTTCGCAGTGCCACCGGTTGGGCAATGACCAGCATGGCTCCACCGTCAAGCAGGCCCAGGCATTTTTCCATCCGGGCGCGATAGTTGATCGGGGCAATTTGATGATTTGCAGTTGATTCGATATTGGTCACGGGAGCCGCCTTTTTTGATCCACCTGTTTTTGCTGTTTTTATCCAATATGGCAAGGGGAAGGCGGGGAAAATCAGGGTCACAAGGTCAGGAATCTGGGGGGGGCGGGGCGGGGTGGGGAGACCGGCCCCCGCAAACGATATTGCAGAAAAGGAGGGGCCGGTCTTGCAGCCATGGTGGCAGCGGTCTTAAAAGACCGTCACCTCCGTGCTACTGGTACAACAACCTTGAACCATGAGCACCACCTCCTCTCCTGGACCTCGGTCCATGGGGGATTATTCCAGCCCCTTTTTACATTTTAGCAAATAGATTCTCTTTGTAGAACTTCAACTCTTCGATGCTTTCCCGTATGTCATCGAGAGCGCGGTGATTTCCCTTTTTTTTTGCCTTTTTATCAAGAATGCCAGGGTGCCACCTTCGGGCGAGTTCCTTGACCGTGCTGACGTCGATCATCCGGTAATGCAGGTATTGATCGATGGGCTTCATGTATTTGGCGATGAATCGTCGGTCCTGCCAGATTGAATTCCCGCACAATGGACTTTTGCGGGGCTGGGTGTGCTGCGTGATGAATTCCAGTGTCTGACGTCCGGCCTCATCGAGGCTTGTCGTAGAATCAAGAACGGCATTCCAGAGTCCAGATTTCCGGTGATGTTCGCGGTTCCAGTCGTCCATGCCCTCGAGAAGAACCTTGTCTTGATGGATCACGAGTTCTGGCCCCTCGGCAAGGATTTCCAAGGATCCGGTGGTGATGATCGTTGCGACTTCAAGGATGACATCCTTGTCAGGATCAAGCCCACTCATCTCCATGTCGATCCAGATGAGCGGCGCAGAAGATTCAGCACTTGGAATTTTTTCTTTGTTGGCGTTGTCCATCTTTTTCTCCGTCCAGGCTGTTCGTTACTGACGATGATGTTCAATCGATATTGAATTGGAAGACTGGCGCGCGCCAGGCAATCCATTCGAAAATCTCGTTCACTTGCGCGCTAGCGATGTGAATCTTTACAGAGGGATCATGCTGAATATTCCAGATCACGGAAAGTTCTGTGAATTCAGTTGTAAAAAAACTCGTCCAACCGCCAGCACTATCGCCCCACCCGCGGGCTCCTGCTCGCAGGACGGCCTTGTGAAAATCCTCTTCACTGGATTTTGGTGATTTTTTCACCAGAATATTGCCCACCCGGTGGCCAAGATAGTCGGGATAATCTTTTTGCCCAAGGTTAGCCACCATGGATGAGGTCAGATTTCCGGTTTTCAGATCGATGGGGAGGTTAACCAGAAAATGGTGGTGCGCGGACTTCACGATTGCGCGAGCCCACGCATCCTGTGGGGATGCCTCAGGAACAGACAGCCAGAACGTGACATCCCCGCCGGCAAAGGCATCTTCGGACAGTCCTATGGATCCAGCGTAGGTCCGGACGAGCTGCCTGATCCGGTCGCGGTAGGCTTCTTTTGGAAAACTTGTGGTCGTTTCATTGATACGGAAAATATAAGCCTCGTCACCCTCGCAAACCAGAATTGCTGGATCCGGGTCGTCGGCCGGAATTCCGGTGCAGTTCACGCCGGCGAATGCCGGTCCCGGAGCTGATACGGCGAATGCCCCCAACCCCAAGCTGAGCAAGGTGTTCCTTATTCTATTTGAAGCCTTCGAAGCCTTTAAAACCTGCAATGTAAACCCTCCCTGGGACAACCACGTCGTCACAGGGAAAGGCTTCGGGGTTTAGATTTTTATATTTAGAAAAAAATAATTGGTAAAAACCAAAACTAATTTGGTTGTGCCTGCGGGATCAGAAACTTATCTGGTAGCGTTCGCTAAACTGAAAATTGGTTTTTTGGACTAGATTAGCCAAGAACTCCTGATAAGATGCAGGCTTGTCCCTTAATTTTGACGGATTTTTAACAGGAGTGCGCTGTGGTGATGACACTGAAGCGATTGATTCAATTCCGTATGGTTCCGGCCGCTGCGGCTGGGTTTTTATTTTTTACGTCTGGCTTTGCTGCCACTTTGGCTATGGGGTCGGATAACGACGCGGCTTTCAAGGTTGCCGGCAAGGTTGTGACCATGAAAGAGGTCAAGAAGGCCAACGAAGGCGAGTTCTTTGAACTTGAAAAGCGGCGTTACGGATTGATTGAGCAGGCCGCTCGCGAAAAATACCTCGAGCACTACTGGCAAAAGCTTGCCAAAGATTCAGGCAAGTCAGTGGCTGCAGCCAAGTCTGATTACATGGAAAAAAACGGGAAGGTCTCTGACGTTGAAGTCAAGGCAACGCTTGATCAGTTCAAGGATCATCCCCAACTGTCGAAGATGCCAAAGCCCGAGCAAGAAAAGCAAGTAAAGGAATACTTGAAGAGCCGCAAGGGTGAGGAGTCTCTCGAAAAAATCCTCGACGCTGCGCGCAAGTCGAAGGATCTCGTCATTTTGGCAACAGCTCCAAAAGAGCCTGTTTTCAATATCGCAATCAACAGCACGGATAAGGTCCGTTATGCCGTAATCAAGGACGGCACCGATCCAACGGTTGCCGTCGGTTGTTCCGGCAACGACTGTGCGATCACTATTGTCGAGTACTCTGAATTTCAGTGTCCGTTCTGCAAGCGGACTTTACCCGCGGCCGAGCAAGTGATGGCTGAGTACAAGGGAAAGGTTCGCTGGGTCGTCCGCGATTTCCCTCTTAGCTTCCACGACCGCGCCAAACCTGCAGCCATTGCTGCCTCCTGCGCTGGTCAACAAAACAAATACTGGCAGATGTATAAGGCCATTTTCGACAACCAGCAAAAGCTGGCTGATGCTGACCTTGAGAGTCACGCGAAAACGGCAGGGGTGGATTTGAAGCGTTGGAAATCTTGCGTGAAGGAGCCCAAAGGCCTCGAAGAGGAGATTGACGCAAACATGAAATCGGGAATGGCTTTTGGTGTCAACGGCACCCCGGCCTTCTTCGTCAATGGCAGAAGATTGTCTGGAGCCGTTGCCTTTAACGAGTTCCGTCGCGTCATTGAAGACGAATTGAATACGAAGAAATAGATCTAAGTATTCGTAATTAAAGATAGTTTTTATTTTTGAAATAAACCTCTGCGTCCTGATGCCGATGAGTTCGGGCATGGGACGTGGGGGTTTTTATGTCTGATCCAAAAGAGAATCGCAGGACCGCCAGGATGCGGCTTAAGGATCCGATGGCGGTTACCATCAATTCGATGGGCGACGCGGTAGTCTATGAGACAACCACGCGCAATCTGTCGCAAACTGGTTTTTTTCTTGAGTTTGATCGTCCCTCAAGATTTCCTTTTAGTGCGGCCAGCATCCTTGAAGTCCGACTGGAGTTTCCGGATGAAACGAGTATTTTTTTCAACGGCAAGGTGGCCCGTGTCGTGAATTCTGGTGATCCTGCTGCAAAGGAAACGGGCACAGGAATCGGGATCAAGATCGTTCAAATAGACGCCAAGTCTGAAAATGTCCTGCGTGCTTTCCTGGACCGGATTTTTATGGAACAGCAACGGGCCAGCAAGGCTGAGTCAGGAAATTCCGAGGGAGCTGCCTAGTTGACACTCTGCGCGCCAGAATCATGTTAAAGTTCATTTTAGGATTCGTGTTAGAATCAGGACTTACCTGAGCGGGAGATTTTGTTGTGGAATGGAAAACTGTCAAAGTGCCGTCAGGATCAAAGTTGTTCAAGGCTCATAATTTTACATTTATGAGCAAGGGCCATTCATGGCACCTTGAAGTTGACGAGTTCTCGGATGGAACGTTTTCTGGTCATGGTGAACATTCCACGGACCGCAACAGCTTTGTGGAATCCGTGAGCGGCAAATCCTTGAGTGACTGTCTGACTGCTCTGATCGAGCGGGTCCAGAGTCGTAATCCTTAAAATAATTTGTAAAGGTGGCACCGATGCCCTCTTTTCGTTGTGGGCTTGAGGCATGGATGGCCAATCCCCGGATGGCAGATTCATGGGGAAATTGTGCGTTGCTATGCAATCAGGCTTCCGTTAGCCGGGATTTTGAGCCGGCCTGGAAGGTCGCACACCGCTTGCTTGGCACGAGGTTAAAGTCCTTGTTGGGCCCTCAGCACGGCTTTTATGGCACAGCCCAAGACAACATGATTGAGACGCGTCATGTTCGCGATGAAGATCTTAAAATTCCGATCTACAGCCTTTATTCCGAGACCAGACAACCCACCCCCGAAATGCTCGACGGCATTGACACGCTTATCGTTGATTTACAAATTGTCGGATGCCGTATTTACACCTGGAAGGCTACGATTGCAGCGTGCCTGCGCGCTGCGGCACAGCACGGAATCCGTATCGTCATTCTTGATCGTCCCAACCCTGTCGGTGGAGAGGTTCTGGAGGGGCGTGTTCTGGATATGGACGCGTCGTCATTTGTCGGGGAATTTCCGATTCCAATGCGCCACGGACTTACCGCCGGTGAGGCCGCGAGATTTTTCAATCGAACGATCAAGGCAGACCTGCATATTGTCGCGCTCGAGGGGTGGCGCCCCCAGATGTTATGGGCAGATTTAAATCGCCCGTGGGTTCTCACGTCGCCGAATTTGCCGACCATTGATCCAGTGCACGTATATCCGGGACTCGTTATTTTGGAAGGCACCAATATTTCCGAAGGTCGCGGCACGGGTTTGCCTTTTCAGTTTGTCGGCGCACCTTATATAAAGCGTTCTTCTGATCTTCTCGAACGTGTGGTCACATTGCTTGGATTGAAATCGGGTCAACACCCGCCTGGAATTTTTCTTCGTGAAGCAAGTTTTGAACCGACTTCAGGAAAGTGGATGAAGAAGGTTTGTTACGGCTTGCAGGTACACGTTGTTGATCCATCGAAAGTCAGAAGTTTTGACTTTGCCCTGGCATTGGTCAGGGCCTGCATTGAGCTTTCAGATGGTGCCTTCGCCTGGAAGGATCCTCCCTACGAATACGATCTCGTGACATTGCCCATGAAGTTGATCATCGGATCACAGAAGGCAGATCGAAAATTCATTGATCCAAATTTTTCAATCCAAGACACTTTCTGGCATGAGGGTCTTTTGGACTTTGCCCGGGAAGCCCAGGAGATTTTGCTTTACCGTCGTGAGCACGGTCTGATGGCCTCACCAGCCATTTAGTCCCTGCTTGCAGTCGTGCCCTCTGATTCATCGGTCGCTTCAGCAGCGATGATCTCCTGAAATCCAATAAGCTTGCTGATCGAACCGAAATCCTTGTCGACGCGTGCTTGTTCGGATAATCGTGGCTCCAGCTGAACCGCCATGCCCAGAGAGTAAAGGGCCTCGTCCTTCCGGCCTAGGAGCGCCAGGGCACAAGCCTCATTATAGCGCGCGGATGCGTCCCCTGGATCGATCTCTGTCGCTCTTGAAAACTCAATCAATGCACCGCTTAAATCTGACTGTCGATAAAGGACAAGGCCAAGGCCGTTGTGGTATTCGCTGCGAGTCGGTTCGAGGATGATCGCCCGCCGGTAGGCGTCCACCGCCGCCTCTTGCTTTCCGAGGCGATCGGAAAAAGCTTCTGCCATATAGGCATGAACGATGCTCTGACCGGGTCCAATTTCACTTATTTCCTGCAAAAGACTGATCAAATGTTTTTCTGCACGTTCCGCCCTGTATTCATTGAACAAGAATTCGATCATGGTGGTCCGGTCTCCTGCCATGGCGATGGCAGTCACAAATGCATTATGCGCAGCTTGAAAATTTCCCTTCCGCAAATATGCAGCTCCCAAGTGTGCGTCGATCATCGAGGGAAATTTCTTGTTTGAGGTGCTTAAGAATTGCGGGTCGCTGCGAAGGCGATTGCGTAGCGCAAGAAGTCCGGCAATTCCCTCCTTTGTTTTTCCCAATTTTCGGTAGCAGATCACTGAATCGCTGAACAAAAGTTCCTTGCGGTCCGTGCTGCCTTTATGCAGGTCGAGGTAGATTTCATGGGCCTCTGCATAATGGCCGCGTTCTGATTGCCACGCTGCGATCGCCTCTTCAAATCCAGAAGCAGGAAATTGTGAAGCCCATTCCTCCATTGCACTTAAAACCATCGACGGCGACGAAAATTGGGACTCAGTGACAATAACCAGATATGGCGCAATGATCCGCCGCAGGCTTCCGTCAAATTCCATGGCTGCAGTCAGAGCCTTGATGGTGTCTTGGGCGTTGCTTCGATCCGCCGTTAAACGCGCCATACTGAACTTAAGGCGCCATCCAGTGGTGCGCGAAAGGCCTTCGCGCAGAATCGCCATTGCCTTGTTGTTTTGGCCCAGGGCCTCTAGTACCTCGGCCATGGCCACATATCCAAATTCTTCGTCGGGTGCCAATTCAAGTGATTGTGTCGCCAGTTCACTGGCAGCACGCAGGGATTCCACATCCTGCTGATCATTGGCAAACATACGCAGGTAAGTGTGTGACAGAAGAAAATGGTAGTAGGCGGAACCAGGATCGGTTTGGACGAGCCGAACGCCTTCCCGCTCAAGTGAGGGCAACGTTTCGTCGTCTGAGGTCCAAATTCGTTCCTCTAGGCTTGCGGGAAGCGGGCTGGCCATCGAAATCCCGGCCGACATCCCTACCAAGAGTAGTGCAGCGATATGAGACCTGCGGAGTAAAATAAATCACGTCCTTTAATTATCTTTTATTAGGATCGGGATGTTTTATTAATTCGTTAGAATTTATTAAAAATTAAGTTCTAGTTTTTATTAAAACTCAATATAATTGATGGCTTAAATAGAGTGCTGAAAACCACCAAAATTGCCCCAGTCCGGCACTTTTGGCTCGTCCCTCACTAGATGTCGTTTTCGGTCGATACCTAGCGCTGATGCGCGAGGGGCGATGAAAAGCATATTCAGAACAATCCAGGGCCAAATCAAAAGCCGTCGAAGGCTCCTTGTTGCCACGGCCGTGGCTGCCATATGCGGCATTTTCGTCGGTATTGCCGGCTACCAGATATTTCCAGGCCTTAGGGCACGAATTAGCAGTCCCGATTGGCCGGGTTCAGGAAGCCCCCTTTTAAATGGGGGCGGTTCGGGGCAGGGACAAAACCGCCTTCGTGACAGGCAGTCACGCAGGTTGGCGTGGAACACTCCAACGGAGTCGACAGAGCGCGCGCGTCAATTGGCGCAGGCAGTGATGGCAACGATTCGAAATTTCTACGTTGATACAGAACGGGTATCTGAAATCAAACTTGGCGAGATTGTCATCAAGGTGCTCAGAAAAAAATCGTCAGCGATCGCCGCCACCTTGAGTTCAAACTCAATCATCCTCGGCAGTCAGAAGACATCACTGGCATTTCCGTTGACCACAGTGGGGCTGGTTGATGCAATCACTGAGGGTAGTGTGTTGCTGTCTGCGGAAGACACAATCGGTACAGAGGAAAACTCCGATGATCTGGACCGTGGTCCGTTAAAGAAATGCCGCGAAATTCTTAACCTTGTCGTCGCCGAACTTGATCCGCATTCGTCCGTATTGTCGCCAAGCGCATACAATGAACTCCGGCAAGGCACCGAAGGTAGCTTCGGTGGCCTGGGAGTCATCGTGGGACTTAGAGATCGTGTCCTTTCGGTGATCAAACCTTTGCCTAACAGTCCGGCGGCCCAAGCTGGCATCCTGGCGGGCGATCGTATTGTGCGAATCAATAACCAGCCTACCTTCGGAATGGCCCTTGAGGACCTGATGGAATTTATGCGGGGCAGCCCCGGCACGCATGTCACGATGAGGATTCTGCGCGAGGGCGGACATTCACCAATGGATGTCGTCATCAAGCGGGAAGTAATTCAGGTTGACTCGGTCACGTCCCACCCAGTTGAATCTGGTGACCTGAAAATATTACGGTTAAGCGTCGAGACGTTCTCTGCAAAGACTTCCCGTGAAATTCTATCCGCCATAAAGTCCTTCAAAAAAAATCGCGGTGCCATCGATGGAATGATACTCGATTTGCGTTCCAATCCCGGGGGACTTCTCGATCAAGCGGTTCAAGTGACAGACTTGTTTCTCGAGGAGGGCGTGATTGTCTCGACGCGAGGGCGGCGTGAAGAAATTGAAGTTGCAGGGAAAGGCTATGACGAAGTCGATTTTCCCATGGTCGTCTTGATCGATGAGGAGTCCGCGTCCGCCAGTGAAATCGTTGCGGGAGCACTGCAGGACCACGGCAGAGCTGTCATCCTGGGTCAGCCGAGCTTTGGCAAGGGTTCTGTACAGACCGTGTTTGAATTGCCGTTCGATATTGCCCTCAAGTTAACCATCGCGCGTTATTTCACACCTTTAAACCGCTCCATCCAAAACGTCGGAATACTTCCTGACCTGTGGCTTCAACCACTGTTTGAGAAAAACGAGAACCTGAATCTTTTTGGTCCATCCAGATACCGCAATGAGGGGTTTTTGCTTCATCACCTGGACGAGAAGTCCGGGGGGCGTCAGTATATCGTCGAACTTGATCAGCAGTTGTCTGAATCATGCTGTTCGAAGTCATATTTTCTAAAGCCAAACGGTGCCTCTGAAAACTCAGATGACGATGTCGATGCAGCCAAGAAAGTCCTATCAGCGGCCCATGAGGCAAGGATCGCCAACCGAAATCAACAAGTGTGGGGAGTCGGTAGGACACGCGAATGGATTCGTGATCAGGCTGTCCGCGGCAGTGTCGGTAAGATGGCTGCTGATGCCGCACTCTGGATTAGATCTCGATTCGGTGTCGAATGGGATCAGCCGAATGAGCGGGGTCGCTTTCATTCCCTTGCGATCGATGGTGATGCCGCAGTGGATTTCAAAGTTCAGTCCATTTCCGGGCAAACAGCTATTGCCGGTGATGAGTCCAGATTCCTTTGGAACATCACAAACAAAGGCGACCGTGCTGTGCGGAGGCTGTCCGTCTACCTTCGCAGTTCTGGAATCACGGGTGAGACGCAAGAGATTCTCGTTGGTTCAGTTGAACCGGGGGAGTCAAAGTCTGGGGTTATAAGCTGCAGGGCGCCATTCGTAGAGGTTGAGGAATCGTGGGCTATCGATGTTGGCCTTGCAATGGACGCCTGGCCATTGATGTCACTTGTCAGGCAGTTTCATGTGAACGTTGAAACGCGCGACAGGCCTGCGTTGAGTTTTGTCACATCAATTGTTGGTGAAAAAGGGGGAGCCGCGAATGGTATTCTGGATCCAGGCGAGCATGCCAATCTTCGTGTTGTGATCACCAATGAAGGTCGAGTTGGCGTCTCCGACATGTCGCTCAATATTGTCAATTTAAGTGGTGATCGTGTCGCGATTGCAGAGGGTCAAATTATAAAAAAGCCGATCCCTGCCGGCAGCAGCACAAGCATTGACATCCCGTTGGTGTTCCATGGGAATCACGCCTCGGAAGAAGTTGATGTGGGAATTTCGATTGAATCCAGGGAGATAGAATCCCCAGTCGTTCGACAGATAACTTTGCCGGTCTCTTTGATTGCCGGACGTGTTGGCTCAGCGGACATAAATTTTCCGAAATAAATTTAACAGTGACGCCAGGGAGGCGAGCATGGCCAAGATAGCTTTGATTTCGGGTAAGTTGGAACAGGTTCCAGTGATGCATGTTTTTTCACGTCTTGCTGCGGTTCACGAGATTCGTATCCACGCTTTTTTGGGGTCGATTCCTGATTCCATGCGTGATTGCGGATTCACCTTTAATCTATACGAGCCGGATTCGACCAGGGTTGGTTACATGGCTGGGCTTGAAAATCAGATTGCAGATGTTGATCTGATTATCGTAGCAGGCTCTGAAAACCTGTCGTCTTTTCAGGCGCTGCGCTCCGCATTGAAGAATAATATCCCATGCCACACCATTTCATTTGATCTTGCTCCTCAGCCATTTGATGATTTCGTAAATATCCGGGCCATACGCCATGATGTTTTGAGTCGTAGCCAGATCATCTGGACGACCGGTGAGCGCTCCGTTGAAGCCCTGACTTTTGAGGGGCTGGAAATAAATCGAATGCATTCCCTGCCCGCCCTGTTTGACGAAAAATCCTTCCCTTTGGATGTTTTGCGCAGCAATAAGTTCAGAGACCACATCGGTATCAAGCGAGATGATTTTGTGGTCCTTTTTCAAGACGTTCTTGACCATAAAGGGGTGGCCGGAGAAGTGGTTAAGGCGTTGCATGCCCTGCGGGCTTCCGGGACGAATGGCTTCGAGAGGCTCGTGGTTTTGTTTTCCGGTCAGCGCGAGGGGTCAGAGCCACTGAAATACATGATTTCGGATTGGCGTCTCTCGAGTCACGTCAGATTTCTGCATCAGAATAGTTCGGAGTTCACACTGGATTTGCTGAATGGAAGCGATCTCGTCATCGGACCCTGCCATGGACGTTCGAGCGAAGCTCACGTTCTGGCGGCGATGGCGAGCCTGGTTGGGGCCCGTCCTCTTCTTAATATTTCGCAATCGAGCGCTGGATGGGTGGATATTCCGTGCTTGAGCGTTTCGGAATACACCAGCCTTCCTCTGGCAAAGGCTCTCAAAAGTGCTTTGGCAGAGGTTGAAACCAGGGTGGAGCGTCGCGATAATTTTCTCGGTGTGATTGGCTCCAAAGAGCGGCAACTTGACGGTCAACATTTCATGGATTTGATTCAACTTTCAGCTGTGAAAGCAGGTTCAGAAATTGCGGCAGCCACTGACCAGTTGTTTGAGCAGCAAGTAATGTCGGTTGAGGCGATGGGCGTCGGAACGTCGCTCGATGACCGGCTGCACGCCGTCGAAGACCTTTTATTGCGCCAACCCCCTGCCCCCTTGGCTGCCAGAATTCACCTGTGCAAGGGATCGGCCCTTTATGCCGCCGGCCAATACGAGGCGGCTACAGAAGCCTACCGTGCTGCATTGCTTTCCATGCATGGTGTTCTAAATGGTGAAAGTTCCGCTCAGCCGCGTTCATTGATTTCGAGCTGCTACCGCGGCCTGGGGAACGTTGCAGCCGCAGTTCAATCCCATCAGGAGGCACTCGACCTCTACCGACGGGCTCTTGCCTTGGAGCCACAGGATTCTCTTACGTGTGCTGGGATTGGCAACGTTTACCGCCGCCTTCGGCTTTACGATGAGTCACTGCATTGGCTGGCAAAATCGGCATTGTCGATGCCTGATGACGTGTCCGGATTGACTCGCTTTTCTCAAGTCCTCCTTGAGTGCCCAGAAAAACCTGTGGCCGCCAAAGCCTTGATGGAGGTCCTGCAGGTGGTTGGTGAGCATCCCTCATTGGCGAAAGCAATGGTCAGCCTTGATGTTCGGCTGGATTGAAGGTGTCGGCGACCGGTTAGAGGCCCGTGGAGCCAAATCCACCCGTGCGTTCTAAGGACGATGCTGTCGCCGGTGGGTCGATTTGGAGTCGCCCTACCATGTTGACGACGATTTGAGCGATCCGGTCGCCTGGATTGACAACAAAGGGCTCGCCGCCAAGATTCAGAAGAAGGACGCAAATCTCATCCGGATAATCGGCATCGATCGTGCCAACGCCATTGGCGAGTGTGACTTGTTTTTTAAAGGCCAGACCCGAGCGCGCCCGGATTTGCAATTCGGGAATGAAACCTTCTGGCACCCGGTTCCATTCAACGTGATCAATAAAAACCCCCGTTGGCACGCGTCTGACGCAGCCCGGGGGTATTACGAGATACTCTGTAGATTTCAAGTCTGCGCCAGCACTGGCTTTGGTCATATAGGCTGGCTCGAAGCCAGTGCTGAAACGCAAACTAAACATGATCAGTTAGCCGTGGCGTTTGGTTTCTTGCCGAGTGCATCTTTGCGACTCAGTTTGATTTTGCCCTGGCGATCGATCTCGAGAATCTTAACCAGAACTTCTTCGCCTTCTTTTAAGATATCTTCGACACGTTCGACCCGATTGTTGGCGAGCTGAGAGATGTGGCAAAGGCCTTCGCTGCCTGGCTTGATTTCGATGAATGCGCCGAAGTCCATGATTTTTTTCACTGTACCAAGGTAGATGGCGCCAATTTCTGGTTCAGACGTGATCGTCCGGATCATTTGCTTTGCAGCTTCTGCCGAAGTCACATCAGGCGAAACGATGTTCACCATGCCGTCATCGTCGATGTCGATCTTGACGCCGGTCTGAGCGACGATCTTCTTGATGACCTTGCCCCCCGGTCCAATCAGTTCACGCACCTTGTCGGGCTTGATTTTGATCTGGAAGATTCGCGGAGCGTGCTCGGAAAGTTCGGCTGGCTGGTTGATCGTTCCAATCATCTTGCCGAGGATGTGCATTCGACCGCGATTTGCCTGGTCGAGTGCTTTCGACATGATCTCGCCGGTCAGTCCACCAATCTTGATGTCCATCTGAAGCGCTGTGATGCCCCTGGCGCCACCGCAAACCTTGAAGTCCATGTCGCCGAGGTGATCTTCGTCACCAAGGATGTCCGAAAGGATCGCAAAGTCATTGCCTTCCTTGATGAGGCCCATGGCGATACCAGCAACGGGTTCCGTTAGCGGAACACCGGCGTTAAGCAAGGCCATCGTCCCAGCGCAAACGGTTGCCATGGAGGAGCTGCCGTTTGACTCAAGGACTTCAGATACCAGACGGATGGTGTAACCAAATTTGTCTTTGCTTGGAATAACTTGCTGGATGGCGCGTTCGGCAAGATTGCCGTGACCAACTTCGCGACGGCTTGGAGCACGCTGTGGTTTTACTTCTCCGACAGAGAAAGCGGGGAAATTATAGTGCAGCATGAAAGTCTTCACCGCATCTTGACTGGCGATGGTGTCCAGACGCTGCTCATCATCGCCGGCACCCAAGGTTACCGTTGCGAGTGCCTGTGTTTCACCGCGCTGGAAAAGCGCTGAACCGTGAGGGCGTTTCAGTATGTCGACTTCACAGCTGATCGGGCGAATGTCTTCAAGGCCGCGGCCATCGATCCTGGAATGGGATTTCAGGATTTCATGGCGGACCACGTCGTACTGGACTTCTTCACAGATCTTTTTGATTGCGCGTGTCTTCGCGGCATCTGCTTCAGGGTTCAGTGTTGCGATTGCTTTTTTGGTGGCATCAGAGAGTGCCTTGCGACGCTCCTGTTTTGTGCGAATCTGGAATGCCTTTGCGACATCTGTTCCCAATGCAGCCTTGACCGGCCCCATTAAAGATTCGTGTAGTTGATTGACTGGAACTTGACGCTTCTCTTTTCCAATTGCGCGCTGAACTTCAAGCTGGAGCTCAAAAATCGGCTCCATCGTCTTGTGCGCGAAATTGATTGCGTCGAGCATTTGAGCTTCGCTCAGGAAGTTCGCGCCAGCTTCTACCATCAAAACGGCTCCTGGCTTCGCAGCGATATTGAGGTCAAGATCGCCGATTTCTTCAGGGGTCGGGTCTACGGTGTATTTGCCGTCTTTCATTCCCAATCGCAGTGCTGCAACTGGACCGTTAAACGGGATGTCGCTGATCATCAGCGCAACACTTGCGCCCATACACGCCAGTGGTGCCGGCTGATGCTTGGGATCGTACGACATGACCATGCAGATCACTTGGGTTTCGTTGAGGAATGCCTCTGGGAAGCATGGGCGCAGTGGACGATCGATCGTTCTCGCCGTCAGGACTTCGCGTTCGGTGGGCCTGCTCTCGCGTTTGAAAAAACCACCCGGGATGCGACCAGCGGCGTAGAAACGCTCGAAGTAGTCGACGGTCAGCGGGAAAAAATCCTGACCCTCTTTGGCTTCTTCCGAAGAACAGACGGTGACGAGGACTTGGGTGTCGCCGCAGGACACCATGACGGAGCCGTTGGCCTGTTTTGCGAACTTGTTGAATTCAAATTTGATTTTCTTGCCGGCAATTTCAACTTCACGGATCAGTGACATGGGAACCTCTGTCGATAGGATAGCGGATGGTCGGGATGCGTTGGTCGCAAAGGAAGCTTTAAAAAAACGCGGACCCGTTCTGCGACAAAGCCGCCTCGGTGTTCCGGGGCGGCTGTCGTGATTGTGTTACTTGCGGATTTCCAAGTCCTGAATCAGCTTCAGGTAGGAATCGGGATTTTTGCGGTGCAGGTATTTAAGCAGCCGGCGGCGATGACCAACGAGCTTGAACAGGCCGCGGCGGGAATGATGATCTTTGGTGTGGGTTTTGAAATGCCCGGTCAGCTGGTTCAAACGAGCTGTCATGAGGGCAATTTGAACTTCGGTTGAGCCGGAGTCACCGGATTGGGAACCGAACTTTTCGATGATGGCTGCTGTGTCAGTGGATTCGAGCATGAAGGACCTTTCAGACCAAAACTTCAAACTAAGATAATAAGCTTCATTATAAAACTATCGCAAACTTATCAATATAATTCAATCTTATCAGCGGCTTGCGCGGAAATGACCAAGCGAGTATCGCCACTTGAGGCGGCAAACTAACGAATTGGAAGGATATTGGCAATCAATTTGTTGTCATTTTGTCATTCTCATCGATCTCTAATCTGTTCCCCCTTCTAATGGACTTATCAGAGATTTTTAGGCCCGACGCAGTTTATTTTTAACGATTTATATTTATAAATTGACTTTATTAAGGGTTTTTAATAAAAAGGGTTGGAGTTTTGGGCTTTTCAAGTAGGCCCCAAAAACACGAAACGAGGTCCCATATGCAATTCAAAATCGGTGACAAAGCGGTTTACCCGGCTCACGGAGTCGGCGTGATCAGAGGCATCGAGTCAAGGGACATCGGTGGAGCCAAGCAGGACTTTTACGTCCTCCAGATCGTCTCATCCGGGGCAACCCTGATGGTTCCGACCACTGGCTGCGAGAAGGCGGGAATGCGCGAGCTCATTTCTCGCAACGAAGTATCTCGGGTGTACGATATCCTTAAAAGCCCGGGCCGGGTGTCCCAGACGACCTGGAACCGTCGTTTTCGTGAGTTCAATGATAAACTCAGAACAGGGTCGGTCGTTGACATAGCCGAGGTCCTTCGGGATCTGTGTTCCCTCAAGGGGGACAAGGACTTGTCATTTGGCGAAAAGAAAATGCTCGACAAGGCCCTCTGCATGATTGTGACAGAAATCAGTGCGGCAATGGCTAAAGACGAATCGGAAGTCCAGGCCGAGTTGTCGAGTATGCTCCTTCCCAACTGAACCTGGAATGTAGCCTGAGCGAGAGAGGCGGACCGGACTTGCGCATCATCAATGTCATGGCTGCCAGCCTCGACGGCAAGATAGCGGGTCACCACCTTGAGAGTGACCGGGAACGCCGGGACTACGGATTTACCAACAAAGCGGATCAAGACTTCGTAAGGCACCAGTTGACCATGGCAGACGCCGTTGTGACTGGTGCCGACTCACTTCGTGCCAGTCAGGGCGCGTGGCAGATTTTAAATCATAAAGGTCGTTTTGCCACATGGGTTGTCCTGACTCGTGCCGGTCTGGATCCAAGTCTGCGGTTTTGGGCTCAGGGGGAGGTGGACAAGTGGATTGTCACACCGAATCCTGATTTGACTATTCCCGTTGCTCCAAAAAACCGCCTGATCGTAGCGCCACAATCGGATAATCCCGCAATATTAGTCGCAAAACACTTGGAAGATGCTGGATTCGAAAGGGTCTTGTTATTTGGTGGAGGCCACGTTAACCGCATGTTTTACGACGCTGGTCTCGTTGATGAACTCTGCTTGACCTTGTGCCCCTTGATGTTGGGGTCTTCCGATGCCTCATCTCTTGTGACTCCAACGCTTTCACGCCCGGTCTTCTTCAGGCTGGAATCTTCCAACAAGAATGGTGATCTGCTATTCTTAAATTATTCAGTTCATAAAGTGCCAAGAACTTAGTCGTCTCTGGAACCGGTGCATCGCTGAAGCGATGCCAGCAACAGGCGAGGTAGTCCCATGGGTCTGCGAATAAGAACCAACGTCCAGTCATTGGTGGCTCAAAGGCATTTTGGTGCGTCTACCAAAGGTGTAGCTGCCCAGACGGAAAAACTTTCTTCCGGATTCAGGATCAACAAGGGTGCTGATGACGCTGCTGGTTTTGCCATGGCGGAAGGTTTAAAGGGCGACATTCGTGCTCTTGGCCAGGCGCGCCGCAATGCCAATGATGCAGTGTCTCTGGTGGAAGTCGCTGAAGGCGGCCTCGACGAGATCAATAACATTATGATCCGTTTGCGCGAACTTTCGGTTCAGGCGGCATCTGATACTATCGGAGCTCGCGAGCGTGGGTACTTGAATGAAGAGTTCATGGCGCTTAAGGACGAGATTGACCGGATTGCGGTCTCAACTGAATTCAACGGCACGCGTTTATTGACTGGACAGAAGGAACTCGACCCGTCGCTGCTCTCCGAGCACAACTATTCTCCCCTCGAGGTTCAGGTCGGCAAGGATTACTTTCCTGGGCCTGACGCATTGTCTGCCCCTAATCCGGTCAACATCATCCGCATGAACCTGGGAAATTTCAATGCGTCCACGGAAGGCGAAGATTCCCTTGGCCTCGGCAGTGCGCAGAACTCTGAAGGCTCCCGGGTCAATGACAAAGTCGCGGCACAAAATGCCATGATGGTCATCGACAATGCCATGAATAAGGTTGCCTCTTACCGCGGTACTCTGGGTGCGACCCAGAATCGCTTCCAGAGTACGGACCGCAACCTTGGTATCCAGATTGAAGCATTGACGGCCGCCCGTTCACGGATCAAAGACGCCGACTTTGCGATGGAATCAGCGGAACTTGCGCAGCAGAGTATTCTGCAGCAGGCTGGCGTGTCGGTGTTGTCGCAGGCCAATCAGTTGCCAAATATTGCACTAAAGCTACTTCAGTAATTTAACGAAGGTCGACCAAGGCTTTTATCTTGCCGGTGCGGCTCACCCGTGTGATGCCGCCGCTGGCGTGCGCCACGACTAGAAGTCGTGGAGACACCCACGTCCGAGGGTGCTGTGCCTGCAAATCTTTTGAGTGGCTGTAAACCTGGTCGACAATAAACCCCTGCTCCAATTGCTCAGCATTCTCATGCTCAATATGGAATTCGATGGTTTCCAGCGCTGCCTGATCCTGCTTGAGGACAATTTGGAATAAAGCCCCGTCCAAATTGCAGTCTGCCAAAGCCTTTTCGAAGTCATTTATAAAAAGGCGACATGCCCAGATATTAAACTGGCTGTCTGATCTTCCGAGCAGGCGGAATCTGACGTCGCGGCTTCCGCATTGGCAAGCGGCATCCTCCTCCGAAATCCACTCAAGAAGATCTCCGGTGCAAAGGCGAATGACAGGCATTTTCCTTTTGATCCGTGAGGTAACAACGCCTTCCCCGTTTATGATTTCAAGATGGACGTCTTCTGCAAACAAATGATGAATTCCGCCGTCGCTAAATCTGCACTGATAACCGATTGGGCCGGCATCGACCGACGCGTATCCTGCAGAGCCAAAATGGGTTGTTCCTGCGACAGCTTCAAGAAATTTTCGTGCTACCACACTGAGGTGTTCTCCCGCATATAAAACTGCAGGCATCGAAATTGTGCGTCCCGTGTCCTTGGCGTGACGTGCAAGCTCCACAAGTTGCGTGGGCAAGCCGACCACATACTTCGGTTTGAAACGCTCAAGGTACGTCAAAGTCTGATCCTTATCGGCGAGACCGCCGATAGGCAGCACGATTGCGCCAATCTTTGCCATGGCATGATCCACTGCCATAAACGAAGACCATAAGTTTCCAGCTACAAAAAGATTTGCGACCACGGTCCCGGGGGCTATGCCCTGGGAACGGAATCCCACTGCCAGCAGGTCTGCCACCTGGCTGAATTCGCGGTGTGTATAAACTGTGTATTTCGGTGATCCTGACGTGCCACCAGATGAAAATATATAGCCACCGCTAACCGGTTCATGCATTCCCTCATGCGTAAACCGGGCCAGCCTCTCGTCGTTTGCTGTGTCGAGATCTGATCCCCTGATCAGAGGCATTTCAGTGATTTTGGTGACAAGGCAGCCTTCCCGGAGTTGGCGATAGAATGGAACGTTTGCAATGGCATCGTTCGCAAGGCCTTCAAGTGAACCATCGATTTCTTCGGGAACAATTCTCGTCAACTCGACGAGGGTCATTTTTCCGTCGTGTGGTGCTCCGATCGGGGCTTGCATGACTTGGCCGAGGTGGGCAAAGCGCATGACGCCGAGGGCGCCCAGGGCGGCGATCATCGACTGCTTTTCTGCGCCCGTGGCCAGAAGTGAACATGATTGCAGGTAACGGGCGAACGGGGAGAGTTGTTTCTTCAAGTCTTCGAGTGAGTCGTAAGTTTTACAGATCAAACTCCGGTTGAGAGGGGATGTCCGGAGTCCTGGGCTTGGGTCGTAGTGCAGGAGGTAGTCTTTGCCATTGCGAAAATCGCCACCCTTCTCGATTTTGTTGTATTCCGCTCTTGCGAATTCCTTACGTATCTCGACGTGCTCATCGTCGGAGAGGCGCCCACGGGCGTACTGAAAATTCTGTAGGGCAAGTTCCACATGGTCCATCAGCCCGGAGACGTCGCTCCCGTTCTCGACGAATAGATTTTGTGGCGAGGCGCACGCAGCCTGATCCCACATCGCGATATCCTGTGCGACCCAGGTGCCGGCTTGAGCCAGGCCGTGTCGCTTAAGCGCCTCACGCGTGATGGTCTGAAAAGAAATTTTTGGCCCGTACTCAATGAATTTGACGCCGAGAGGAAGTCCTTTTTTATAGGAGTGAATCATTTCCTCTCCTCCCCATGCGATGATTCCGTTGGATTCCCTTTTGATCAAGGACTCCAAAGCCGGTATGCCGCTGCGAAAGTGAATCAGGGAGAACTTGTCACGCAAAATCCCCTCGTGATCAATATCTCTGATGGACTCAGCAAACAGCATGGGAAAAGACAGGTTTCGTGAACTAAGTTTTACGATGGACACATTTTTTGTGAGGAATCCCATCAGGAGCGAATCGATGGCTCCAAGGAATACGTTTCCAGCAGACACATGAAATAAAATCCCGAGAGGGAAGGCGCGCTCCATCCCGCCAAATGCATGGCTTGGGACAAAGCGATCAAGTTTATCCGGTCCGCCAAAATCTGCCTTTATTCGGGCGCTTATGTTACGTGCATGGAGAAGTTCAGGAATTACGTCCAATGAATGAGCGATCATGTCGTCGCTGAACGGGACTTCGATTCTGGTCAAATCAAAGGCGCGGGACCAATAGTCGGAGCCATGTACCCATGCCTTGCTCAGGCGGTCCAGCACATCCACGACTCTCTGAACCGGTTGGGAAACCATCGCAGGGCAGCGTAGCCGGGCATCACGAAATGCCTGTGTCAGAAACGCCTCATCACAAACAGCGTCGGATGTTTCTTTTCCGTAGAGATACATGGCTCACGTCCTTGTGGAAGATTCGTCAAGCAGCTTGGAAGCGGTTAAGGCGCAACCTTTGTGTTTGTGAACACCGGCACGTCCAAGAATTTCGAGTGTCGCTCCCCCAATGCCGCAGTCACATTTTCCGATGCGCCCATAATCCGTCGTCAGAAGGCTGATGCTTGGATAGCTGGTTACATAGGAGCAAAGGAAATGGATCAGACCAGTCTCGCCGTTTGAAACGATGCTTAAATCCTTTGGCGAGCGAATATAAACCCTGGCATAATTCGGTATATGAAGTTGCCCTCGGGGGCAGTCACAATATGGAATTCCATGTTCAACCATTCCGAACATGTCCCGGTTGTTGGATGCTGGAATCCCAAGCCTGTCAGCCATGAAATTTCGAAATTCTGATTTTGGGATCTCCTCGCTGGCGAAGCCCTTCCATCCTCCCCCAGTTTGAATCCAGCTATTGATGGGGAGTCGCAACTTGATGTTGTGATCGAGCACAATTTTGTAAAGGTGTGCAGGAAAACCCAATATGCGGACCGGTTTTGGTGAGGCCGCATAGCGCTGTAGGGTTTTGATGACCCCGTCTACGTTTAAAGAGAAATCTCCCTTGGCATGGTCCCATTGGATCGCGTAGTAGACCTCGTTTTTATTTGTGAAACTTGTGAGCAGTTCATCCGTGAAGGCTGTACCAAGGTTGGTGGCAACCTTTGGGTCATAAGTAAAACAAAGATAATTGACGGCGTCCTGGGAAGTCATACCCAGAGCGTCATGGATCATCCATGCAAGTTTTTTTACGCGAACCAGCGACTGGTGATCGAGCAGTATCTGGCTTTTCTGTCCGCTTGTTCCTGAACTTGTAAGGTTCAGGACGACATCGTCAGGGGAGCCTGTGATGAGTTCGTGTTCTTTAAAGAGATTTACCATGACGGGTGGTACGCGAGTCAGGTCATGTTCCGATTTGATGTCGCCTGGCTTGAGGCCTGCATGGTCCCATAAGCCTCGAAAGTATGAGTTTCCTTTGTAGTGAACTCCGGCACACGTTGCAAAACTTTCGTGAAAAAGTGCCTGGGCTTCTTCAGTGTTGTCGAATGGATCGCTTGAAAATAATCGATCGATACCAGCCTGGGTCTGGGCTGATGGTTGCTGTGCCGGTGGCATGCTAGGACTCCATGGTCTGATGCGGCTTCAGGAATTGTTCTTGAATGTTTCGGATATATTCTTCGAGGTAGATTCGATTCTTGCCGGCCAGTTTTAAATGACGAAAGTCGAGTATTTCAAATGTCCTGCTGAGAACAACAAAATCATACCGGTGATTGTTGTTGAGTTGAAACGCGGGGAAGTATGCGCAGGGCAAAAATCGGGCGCGGAGGACGCGTTCAATTGTTTTTGCCTTGTCGGCCCTGACGAGGATTTCGAGATACCTGACCCCGATGGTGTTTAAAAGTTTTACGGACTGCTCAAGGATGTTGGTAAAATCGTATTCACGCGGTTTCTTTACGCCCATGATCACACAGTGATCATCAACTTCAGACTTGTAGACAAAAATTTCCACAGTCTGACACGGTGAACTGATCACGATGTTTGGGGAATGAAAAGGATAGAAGTGTGCGTGGAGAAGGTCTTTGTCCCGCTGACCTTCAAACCGGCATCGTGCGAATCTTTCTGCTTGGATCAGTTCCAGCTGTATGGAGTCTGGATAATCATTCAACGTTAGATCACCGTCATTTGCCGGCGTGAGCCGGGCCAATGTGCACTCTGTGCGTACAATCTCATAAAGATTCATGATGGCTGGATGCAGTCTGAAATCCTGGAAGCGCGCCCAAAGGGCTTCGGTCGTAAAAAATGCAGTGAGGCAGTGTGTTTCATATACGTCTGTCTTATGGACGTTCGGAAAAATGCCAAGCTTTTTGTAGCCAAGGTGCTCTGTTACGATTTGGGGAGCTGGGGTTGACGTCCTCGTGGTTGCATAAATGACGTCTACGAGACCAAGCGTATTGGTTAAGTGTTCTTGGGCATAAACCATGGCGCGCTCCAGGATCCGGCAGCCCCGGTACGTTGCCATTACCGCCCCCCCGAAGGCCCGGGCTAGACGATGCAACTTGTCGCTTTCATAGACAACAGACCCGACAATCTGGCCTTGGTCTTCTGCGATCACCCAGACATTGGCCGCGTCTTCGAGGAATTTTGTCAGTAGAACTGTATCTCGCATCAGACGGTTGGTATAATTCCCGCCATAGACCAATTGGTATAAAACAGTAATGCCGGTGGCATCCTGCGGAGTTGCGAGACGAAGGTTTGGTGTCATCAACTTGGTCGTCATTCGATGGCGTTCTCCGTGCTCGCGTTGTGACGGTCAATTATCCAATATTCTCGTGGAGCCTGCAATGTCGCCAAAAAGTAACTTACTGCTTCGCAATCGCGACTTCCGCCTCGTCTGGATTGGTCAGGTTTTAAGTCAGGCAGGCAGCCGTGCTTTTTTTATCAACCTGCTCTGGTGGATCATTAGTTCTGCGCCAGAAGTTCCCGGTGAACGCCACGGCACCGCTTGGGCCAGCGGCATACTTCTGATTTTGATGGGATTACCGTCGGTCTTACTCGTTCGGTGGATAGGCGAAATTCTTGAACGTTATGCGAGTCAGAAAATTCTGGTTTTCTGCGAGGCTACAGGTGCTTTGCTGTCACTGTTGGTCTTTGGCCTTTCCGTCACGGGGAATCTTTCCCTCGGATGGGTATACACCCTTTCGGGGTTGATTGCCCTGTGCCAGGCTTTCGTTGATCCCACCCTCGTCAAGGCTGTTCCTGAGCTTGTCGATGAATCGGATATCGAGGCGGCGGTTGGACTTGAGTCGACGACGCAGGCTCTCGCTTTTTTCTCTGGAGCCGCAATTGGAGCGATTGCAAGTGGCTTGTTTGGGTTTTCGGTGACCACGGCGATGAACGCAGCCAGTTACGGTGTATCAGCGTTTATGACCTCGAGGGCGCGATTCCGTTCCAGTTCAATTTCCAGGAATAAGGAAGAAGCTAATAGTTCGACGATAAATAGCGCAAAGCCTCAGGATGGATTTGCGGTAGATGTTGGGCCACTGCTCAAGGCTTTTGGCATTGCCAATGTCTTCATGTTTCCTTTATTTCTTATTTTGCCTCTTTTTGTGAAAGAGTCTCTGCAGGGCAGCGTCATTATGCTGGGGCTTCTCGAGGCCTGTTTTTGGTTTGGACTGGTCGCGGGAGCAAATCAGGCTTGGCGCCTTGATGCCAAGGGCAGGTTCATGAAATTGTCAGGGATTCTATTCTTCCTGTTTGGCGCGATGATATGCAGCATTGCCATCAATCCATCAGTGATCTGGGTTGCGGTTGTGCTGGTGTGCGGCGGGATCAGTGCTGGGCTTGTGAATGTCAAGGTCATCACGTATTTTCAAATTTCCGTGCCAGAATCCGCCAGGGCAAGCTTTTTCGCACGACTTCAGGCCTATGTTGCCGGCGCTCAACCTCTGAGTTATTTGCTGTTTACAGGCGTTCTTCTTTTTCTTTCGCCGGTGAATTCATTTGCGGTCAGCGGATTTGGTTTAGTGCTCGTGGGAGCGTTTTGTTGGTGGTACGACAGGCGCGTAAATCGCCTTACAGCTAAGAAGTCAGGGAGGACCATCCAATGACTCGATTCGGCATACTTTTTCTTATTTGTTTTTCCGTTCTAATTGTTTCCTGCGAGAGTCTCAGGCGGGGAGCTGTTCGCCTGTTGTCACTAGAGAAATATTCTCCCGGTCCAGTGCCTTCAGAGGCTAGTGGAGTCTCGGCAATCGAAGTGCCTGACGACAAGACCCAGGCTCTGAAACTTGAAAGGGTGGCTGGGGGATTCGATGGCATCACTGATGTTCAGTTTCTTCCGGGCGAAAATTTCCGGGCAGTTGTTCTTCAAAAAAACGGAGATGCCTTCATAATTAATTTGAAGGATGGTGTCCGTAGAAAATTATTTAGCGTTTCTGTGGCGACAACGTCTGAACTTGGACTCCTGGGTTTTGCCTTTCATCCAAGATTTTCTGAGTCAAAGAAATTTTATGTTCATTACAACCCGAAAAGCGATTTGTCCCGGGTATCAGAATGGGAATGGGTGGAGAGCAGTGATCGTTTGGCAATTGAGTGCCGTGAGAAACGGGTGATCTTCGAGGTTGAACAACCATACCAAAATCACAATGGTGGCAGCGTTGTTTTTGGTCCAGACCAGAAGCTCTACGTTGGCTTGGGCGATGGAGGGTGGAGAGGAGACCCAGAGAACCGCGCCCAGGACATGGGGTCATTCCTTGGAAAAATGCTCAGGATTGACGTCGAACAAAGTGTAGATGGCAAGTATAAGCCTGAGATCTTCGCGTCAGGACTTCGCAACCCGTGGAAATATTCGTTTGACTCAAGGGGGCGGCTGGTCGCCGGGGATGTTGGGCAAGACAAATGGGAAGAAGTGACTTTTGTGGAACAGGGCGCAAATTTGGGTTGGCGCCTTTTCGAGGGATCTCACTGTTACGATCCACCGGAAGAATGCGGGAAACGGGCTCCCGATCTTGTCGGGCCAGTTGCTGAGTACGATCATTCATTAGGGGTAAGCGTAACTGGTGGGTTTGAATATATGGGCGCCGCAATTTCAGCCTTGAGGGGTAGATACTTGTTTGGTGATTTTGCGACTGGAAGAATTTGGAGCATTGTTTTGCCGGAAAAAACTCCAGTTCGTCCAATGAGCGGCAAGGACTTCCGTTTCCACGGTAGATGGCCGATTTTGATCTCCACGTTCGCCAGGGATGTAGCCGGTGAAATATATGTCGCGGATTACTCTGGCGGGAACATCTACAGGATTTCGTCCGGCAATTGACCCAGGCAATGCAGGTGATTCGTCAAAAAACCACCGCTCACATTTTGACACCGGGCTAAAATTGCCCAATTCGTAATCTGACAGGCCCTGCCAAGATTCTGGCAGTCTGGTTGGTAGATAAATAATTTTTATTAAATTGAACCGTGGTTTGGGCAGTATCGCTGGGGCTCGTTCCCTCGGTACGTCCGTGGGCATGAACTTGGCCTGGACTTTGCTTTAACAGGGTGAACGTTAAAACCTGAAAGTCAAAGTACGTCACTCATAGAGGTTAATCGATGCTTCACGGGATTTACACGCCACTTTCCGGTGCTCTTGCGCAGGAGCGTGTGCTTGAAGTCATCGCCAACAATCTGGCGAACGTGAATACCAATGCCTTTAAGGGTGATAACATTTCCTTCAAGCTTTTGGAGAGCGAGCCGGAAAGAAATTACGCAAGCCCTCTTCCGCCCGCAAACTTCAAGGTTGATTTGCAGGAATACAAGCCATTTAGAGGCAATGAGATAGCTTTCGTTGGTATTGCTGATATTGACCGGGATGTCAGTCAAGGACCCGCAGTTGAGACGAAAGATCCAACAGATTTCATGATTGACGGTGAGGGACTCTTCGCGGTTCAGACTGAAGACGGGGTTCGATACACCCGCAGTGGCGATTTCAAAATAAGCACAGATGGTGTGCTGATGACTTCTTCGGGTCACCCCGTCATGGGTGAGCGAGGGAACATATTCGTCCGGTCAAATTCTTTTGAAGTGAATCCGCGCGGGGAAATTTACCAGGATGGTGAACTCGTTGACCGCGTAAAGGTGTTCGAATTTGCTGATCAAAAGCAGCTTGAGCGTACGGGTGACAACTACTTCTTTTTTGGTGGACCAGATTCCGAGCGAACCGTCGCGGAAAACTCCACGGTCCGCCAAGGTTATCTGGAAGGGTCAAACGTAAATGCAATGAAGAATCTGGCTGCCATGATTATTGCGCATCGCTCTTACGAGGCATATCAGAAGGCAATCTCGAATTACGACAAGATGCTGGAAAAAGGTTCAAATTCAATTGGTGAAGTCAGGGCGTGATTTTCGGTTTGTTTTGGACTCATTGAATGTGTGATGGCCCCGCGACGGGGTAATGGAGGTATCGACTATGATGCGCTCACTGTTGACTGCTGCAACCGGTATGGAATCGCAGCAAACAAACATTGACACGATCGCCAACAACTTGGCCAACGTCAACACCAACGCTTTTAAGCGGTCTCGGGCAAACTTCCACGATTTGCTATATCAGACCGTGCGCGCCGCCGGTCAAAGTGCGACCACAGGTACGGTAGTGCCAAGCGGAATTCAGATTGGTGCTGGTTCACGGCTTGCCTCAGTGGACAAGCTCTTTACAGAGGGTGGAATTAAGGTAACGGAACGCAACCTTGACTTTATGATTGAGGGTCAGGGCTTTTTCCGTATTCAAAAAGACGACGGGACGATTGGCTATACCCGTGACGGACATCTGGACAAAGACAACACTGGACGGCTTGTCACTTCAGATGGATTTCCCCTTGTTCCAGAAATCACGATTCCGCAGAACGCGACGGATCTCAACGTCGGAATGGATGGAATCGTCTCGGTAAAGGTTGATGGAGAGACGCAAGAGCTTGGTCAAGTACAGGTCGCGACCTTTATAAATCCAGCAGGCCTTCAATCAGCAGGGCGTAACTTGTACAGCCCAACTCGAGCCAGCGGGGAGCCCGTTGTGGGTAATCCCAACCAAGGCGGCGTTGGACGGATTGCGCAGTATCAATTGGAAAACTCGAACGTCAATATTGTGGAAGAAATGGTGAACATGATTACTGGGCAGCGGGCCTACGAAATCAATTCCAAGGTCATATCGACCAGTGATCAGATGTTGCAGACAACCAATAACGTCCGGTGATGAAGCCTGACTTTTAATCGGCAGGGCATCGTTCATGAGATGCACGGATAGAATAAAACGAATGATGCGGGCTGTGATCTTGATCACGGCCGGCAGTTTTCTTTATGAATTTGGGGCGGCGCATGCTGGTGTCGTCAGGCCAGCGCCATTGCGCCCCGCATCTCCGCGCGCTGAACTCGTGAAAAGTTCCTTATCACCGACCGACGAGGCCCCTGTTTCTGATGAAAAGTCGATTGGAATAGAATTCCGTCCCCGAGCCGAAATTGAGACCTCCAGGGTGATGCTTGATCAGATCGCGTTCTGTGTCCCGGCAAGAACAAGGCAGCACGATTGTGCTGAGATTCTTGCTGTTGATGCTGGCATTTCGCCTGCACCCGGCAAGACGGGAAGAATCAGCCGGGCCGCGATTATGGAAATCCTGAACAATGAATTTCCTGGAACGAGGATTGAGGTCCTTGGGCCAGAGAGTTCATTTGTCACTTCGCGCGGCATACCCCTTTCGGATGAAGCGCTTGCAGTGCCATTTCGTGATCAGATGGATGAGGCGTTTTCTGGTGCTATGGACTTTCGTGTGCAAGTCTCTGGAATTCGAATTGAATCGCGCCCGCCAGTCCGGCCAGGAGCGATTAGTTGCCGGTTTGCCCAGTTGGAGCTTTTAAAGCAACGGATGGCAGAGCCGTCGGGCGCATCAATTGAATCAAATTTGGAGAGTCTTGTGACACGAATTCACAATGGCGCTCAGTTCAATGCACAGTGCACCCAGGCCGGTGCCGAGGATGGTGATGCTGCGTTATTTGTCCAGTTCCTGCCTAGGATTATTGTCGAGCGACAGATGCCGGTTGCGCGCAGGGATTTGCCGGCCAAGACAATTTTTGTGGCGGAGGATGCTGTCCTGGCCTGGATTCCTTGGACCCGCAGCGCTGCACGTGCGCTTCGTGAGGCAAGTTCATTGGCTGGAATGTCACTGATCCGTCAGGTGCAGGCTGGTCAGATGCTGAATTTGAACGACTTTGAGCGACCACTTGCCGTTCGCCGTGGCGATAACGTGCAGTTGATGCAGAAGTCTGGTGAACTGACCATATCAGGTAATGCTGTGGTCATAACGCAGGGTGCCGTTGGTGAACGCATCGAGGTTCAATCGACGGCAACGAAAAAACGCCTCCGGGCGGTTGTTCGCTCGAACAGCACAGTGGAGGCAATGTAATGTTTTGCGCTATGAGAACGCGTCATGTTTTTGTGCTGTTCACCGTTGTCACCGTCTCTGGCTGTCAGACGTCCCGTACTCTTTCTGAACGTCCGGTTGATCCTGTCATTGCTGGGTCTCCGGATCAAATGGCAGTTTCCCCCGGACCGGGTGCTCCGGCTCCGCAGAGGCAGGATGTCTTCGTCAGGGAACACCGTACCGTGATCTCTGATGTCCCGCGCGATCCTGATGCAACCGGGTCACTTTTTTCCCTGGATGACTCCCGGAGCAACCTCATTGTTCACAATCCTTTGCGTGCAGGAATGTTGCTCGAGATTAAAGTGCTAACGTCACGTTTGCCAGCGATCGGGGACCAAGCAAAGTCGCAGAAGGGTTCCAGTAAGTCCGGAGATGTTGGGGCAGGTTCAGAAGGTTTAACGGCCGCATTGCCAAAACTTGAGCCGACGGTCGCTGGTACGGGTCCCCTAAAGTCTTTCAAAGTGCGGCTTGACTCAATTCTTCCAAATGGGGACGGCATCGTGTCTGTGACCCGGCGCTCCAGTCGCACCGGGGACTTTCATGAGGTCTATGCCAAGGCGCGGATTCCCGCGGAAAAAATGATTCCCGGGGCAGAGCTGAGTACCTCAGACCTGTTTGATGTCGCGTGGGTGGATTTTGACGGGGTGCAAACCACGGAAAGGAATTCCACTGCTTGGGAGGATGAATATTCTTTGCGCCTTAGTGGTTTTGAAGAATTACGTTCCAAAGAGGCACTTGCTGTAGAGGAAGGCCGTCGTCAGATTCAAATTGAGAAAGAGAAAGTAGGAGAGGAAACACGACGGATGGCTGAGGAGCGAGGCCGGTCCGCAAAGCAACGCGATGAGCTTCAGCAGAAACTTCGGGAAGCTGAAGCCAAAATCGCAGAGCTCCAAAAGGGAGCGACGTCATCTCTGACGAAGGATCAATCTGCTGCGCCACCAACATCACCAATGCCTCCGGCATCGCCATCGGGAACTCAAGCAGCAAACGGAGGTCCTAATGCAAAGAAGTAGTAATTTATTTTTTGGATGTTTTGGTGCTTTGTTCCTTAACATCATGTTCGGGAGTCAGGCGCTTGGCCAAGAAGTCCGCCTGAAAGACTTGATCCAGATCCGCGGGGTTCGCAGCAATCAGATTTATGGGCTCGGGCTCGTTGTTGGGCTTGGTGGAAGTGGTGATTCTAAAAAATCACTCGCGACCAATCGTGCTGCAGCAAATATGCTCTCGCGCCTCGGGATGCAGATGAAAGAGGATGAGATTGTTCCAGGGACAATGGCGATTGTGATGGTGACTGCGGAACTCCCACCTTTTTCCCGCAACGGGACTAAAATCAACGTGAAGGTGTCGACGGTGGGTGACGCGAAGTCACTGGCCGGCGGCAATTTAATGGTTGCTCCATTGCGCGCAGCGGATAGTCAAATCTATGCTGTGGCTCAGGGTGGCATCGTGATTGGGAAGGCGGCGGGGACCGGCGTTCAGGTTCAGACGGCAGCTATCATTCCTGATGGTGGAGTTGTAGAGCGGGAAACCACGACAGATTTCGCCCGTGGCAGCAGTTTGGTTCTTGTTCTGAAGGAGCCGGACTTCACCACAAGCCAGCGGATCTGTGACGTCATAAATTCTCATTTTCGCGGGTTCTATGCAGACGCAGGCGACTTGTCCGCGATCAAACTCAAGATTCCCCCGACATACGATGGAAAAGTCGTTGAATTTATTTCCGAGCTGGAGGCCCTTAAAGTTGTTGCCGATCGTCCTTCCGTGGTTGTTCTGAACGAGCGGACCGGAACCGTGGTGATGGGGGGAGATGTTTTGGTCAGCCCGGTTTCCATCTCCCACGGGGATCTTGCGATTCAAGTCGGGGGAAGTAATGCAAAAGATCCGGGAACCAGGCAGGGAATTGTGGAAATGCCCGGGACAACGGTTGCGTCATTGATAAAGTCGTTGAATGCCATGGGTGTGAAACCCGAGGACCTCGTCAGCATTCTGCAATCACTGAAGGTTGCTGGGGCGCTCAAGGCAGATTTGAGGGTGATGTGATGGAAAAAATTGGTTTGGCAGGTGCGCAACCAAGTCCAGTGGATAATGGGCCGGGCAAAAAAGAACTTGCGAAGATTCGTGAATCTGCGCAGGAATTCGAGGCGATTTTTCTAGAAACAATGCTCAAGTCGATGCGGGACAGCGTTCAAAAGAGTGGGTTGATCGATGGTGGTAATGCCGAGAAGATGTATGAGTCGATGCTTGATTCTGAATACGCAAAGCAGATGTCCGCCCAGAGCATGACCGGAATTGCTGAAAACATTGAGAAGCAATTGTTGGTTTCTGCTGGTTACAAGTCAGATCCGGCTGCTCTGCGCGCGGCAAAGCTGCAAGGGTTGGCTGGCTATCAGTCCGTTTCAAAAGGAAAAATCCCTTGAATTGGGTTCATTTGATACTGCCTTGATCCAGGGCATGTTCCCTGTCTGATTGTTTCAAGTGTCAAAACAGGTGACAATAAAACTGAAAGAGAGGTGGACATCATGGATACGCGCAAAATATCAGGCAGCCATACGCCGTCAGATGTCGCAGGAGCCAGGGGGGCCGGGCATGCTTCGCAATCTGCTAAAGTTGCGTCGGCATCGGCGGGAGCTTCGACATCAGTTAACGGTGGGGACGCAAAGTCCGGAATCAATGTTGCCGTGTCTCCAAAAGCACGTGAACTCGTGGATGCGCGCAAGCGGGCGTTCGATATTGCGAAGGGTACTCCTGATATCAGGGAAAATCGTGTGGCGGACATCAAGCGTCAGATCCAGGCTGGAACTTATCAGGTCGATCCAGGAAAGATTGCTGATGGCATCGCACGAGAGGCTCTTCTCGAATACATGGCCGAAGCTGACGGCAAGGCCGGGCTTTAATTTTTCCAGTTTTTTTCTGGATTAACGCATGAGGTTTATTCGTCATGAGCCAGTCTGTGAACCAATTCTCAAAAAATTCTAGGGCTGTTGAGAGCCTGGTCGAGTTTATTACCGGCTTCCGCCACGAACTTGGTGTGCTGGCCGCCCTCTATGGGCAGTTGCCTGACTTGATTGCAGCAGAGCACGAAGCGGTTATTTCGGGAAACTTCAATTTGATCCGTGAAGCATCTGGCGCAAAAATGCATGCCTGTGATCAGATCACTGCCTCGCATGAGGCTCTCGTAGAACAGTCCAAGCGAATACCTGGCATTTCGGAGACTGTGACAGGACAGTTTTGTTCGCCACCGGTTACACTGTCTGAATGCCTGAGCCGCCTGGTTGATTTGGCTGAGTCTGTCACCGTGGAAAATAGCGGCGTAACCGTCCAGTCGATGACCCGTGACATGTTGCAGAGGCTGTTGGCCGGTAGCACCTCCAGTTTGGAGTTTTTTCTTGATGTCGCCGCGGCAGTGAAGCCGCGCATTGAGGCGAACCGGATCCTCCTGCAGAAAATGGCAAAAAGTTATCAGGATAGTTATCGGTTTTGGGTTGAAATGGCTGCTGAAACTCAAGCTCCCTATGATGCTCGAGGTGTGCAGCGGTTTTCGTCTGTTGCATCCGGAATCCAGATCAAGGCTTAGTAACCTGTTTCTTGATGAGTGCCCTTATGTCTGGTCTTTTTCGTACATTGAATATCGGCAGTGAGTCTTTGTCCGTCACCCGTATGGGTGTCGACACGGCCGGACATAATATTGCCAACGCCCAAGTCGAAGGATATTCGCGGCAGCGAGTTAACGTTAAAGCTCGTGAGCCTCATCAAAAAGGTGGTGTTCTTCTTGGCGCCGGTGCCTACGCAGACAGCATTGACCGCGCGCATGACCAGTGGAATGAAAAACAACTGAATCGCGCAAATCAGTCTGCGGGCGCAAGTTCGGCGCGGCTTTCGGCCTTGAAGTCGATTGAGGGTTTGTTCAGTCCAGATTTGCAAGCAGGGGTCGATGTCGAAATCACAAATTTTTTTAATGCTGCGCAGAATCTGTCGAATTTTCCCGACGATGTTACGGTCCGGACTTCCTTTCGAGAATCGGCTAGGGGACTTGCTCATTCGTTTCAGCGGGTCGACGGTGGTCTTGAACGTGAGCGTCTCGATTTGAACCAGAAAATCGGGTTTGAGGTTGCTGCTATCGATGACTCAATGCAGCAAATCGCGCGTCTCAACGCCCAAATTCGCGAGCAGGAATCTTCTCCGGGCTCGCATGCGAATGATTTGCGAGACCAGCGTGATCGTCTCCTCAGTGACATGACCAGAAAGATTGACATACATTATTACGAAAATCAGAACGGGATGCTGTGCGTGCGTGGTCCCGGGGACAGCATGCTTGTTGACGGCGTGATGGCCACCCACCTTTATGTGCAGCCTAATCCGGAAAATGTTGGCCTTCATGATGTCATGATTGAGGGCGCTGAAGGCGGGATGGATTTTAACCTTACCCGCCATCTGGATAACGGCGAAATCAGCGCAATGATGGAAGTGCGCGACAAAGTGATTCCTGGTTTGACTCAAAAAAATAATCAGCTCGCGGCATCCATGGGACAAAGCATCAACGAAGTTCACCGTCAGGGTTTTGGCCTCAAGGGTTTTCAGGAAGTTGCCGGGCGAAATCTCTTTAAGGAACCGGCCGATCTGAGTCGCGCTGCTGCTGAGATGGGGCTAGAGGATGCGATTGAGGCGTCTACCGATGCGATCTCCTTTGCCAGTACCCCTATGGCAGCTGGCGACAATGTGGTTGGAAATCGGCTTGTGGGCCTCAAGGAAAGTAAAATCCTGGATGGCCGCGCCAGTTTCACGCAGTTTTATGCGGACATGGTTGGGGGATTTGGCTCTCAGGTCGTTCGAGCCGAACACGTCAACGAGGCAGAAGAGATCCTGGTAAAAGACCTGCAAGACCGGCGTGAGGCTGTGAGCGGTGTGTCTTTGGATGAGGAAGCGACCAATCTAATGCGCTGGCAGGCGAACTTCGCAGCGTCGTCCAAGTTAATTACGACAGTTGATGAGATGCTGGATACCGTCTTAAGCATGAAGCGTTGAGGTGAACGGTGAGGGTTACCGATAGACACCGCTATGACATTGTGGGTACCCGCGTGGAAGGCTCTAAGGCGCAGAATGCCAAAGACCTGGAAACCCTTTCAACATTGCGGCGGATTAACAAGGTTTCAGACGACCCGACCGGTGTGGCTGCCGGAATCGGCATCAAGGACAGGATTGCGTCAAATCTTCAATTTCAGAAAAATGTTGAATTTTCGAAGGGTATGCTCGAGCGCAGTGAAACTGCCCTTGGGGGTATGCAAGAAAACTTAATGCGCCTGAAAGAGCTGGCAATCGGAATGGCCAACGATACCTATGACCATTCGAGTCGCCTTGCTGCCTCGGCTGAAGTGAAGGAGATTATGAAGGAGCTCGTTCAACTTGGGAACACGACCTTCAACAACCGTTACGTATTCTCCGGCTTCCGCAGTAACACCCCTGCCATCAGCATGGATGGCAAATTTTTAGGGGACGACGGAGCGGTGATGTTGCAGGTGGGGGAAAGTCAGTTTCAGCAGATCACCATTCAGTCCAGAGAGCTCTTTGAATCTAGTGCTGATGAGCGCGCTGCCGGCCATTCCAACATGATTGACACGGTGGAAGAGCTCCTCTCCGGTTTGGAAAACAATTCGAAAGACAGCATCCGGTTTGCGATCGGGGAATTGGACTTTCAATTGGACAAGGCGGCGTCGTTTCAGGCCAGGGTGGGAAGTGTCGTAACTGGCTTGAATGGGGCTACGGAGCGAGCGTCGCGTAATGTCGACATGGACAAGACGACACTGTCGTCGGTGTTCGATGCGGATATTTTTGAGGCATCATCTGATTTTCGACGGAGTGAGGCCGTTCTGCAGAGTACGCTTCTGGCCTCAACAAAGCTCCTGCAGCCTTCGCTCTTGAATTTTCTCCAGTAGGCAGTGACGGCGGCCATTGCTGGACCTTTGGTTCCAGGGCTGCGATGAAGTAGAATAATGGAAGACATAGCGCCTTTCTGAACACTCCAGGGATTGACCTGGGGTATCAGGAAAACCAGGGAGGGTGGGCGTGCTGGTACTTACCAGAAAAGTTGGCGAAGGAATCGCCATTGGCGACGATGTCAAAATCGTAGTCATGCAGATTAAAGGCAAGCAGGTCCGTCTTGGTATCAAGGCCGGGGCCTCGACTATCGTCCATCGAGAAGAGATCTATCAGCGGATCCAGGATGAGAATCGAAGGGCGTCGACTTCGGATGAAAGCGCTGTCAGTCAGGCTTCTCAGCTGATTGGAACACCTGATCAGGGTGTCGTCAGAAGTCCGCTGCGACGCCATGTTCGGCCACCAAAGGCATCAGACGAGTGAGAAGTCAGATGCTTTTTAGGATAAAAGCTTGAACTTTTACAGTGGCGTGCGTTACTATGTTCAATAGGCAATAAGATAAATTTGTTTCAGACTTTGGGCTGTCGCTCGACGCGAGAGGAGCTTGCCTTGATTCAGGTCAAAACAACTCGGTTTGGCGATATTGAGGTTCGGGATTCCGACGTTATTGAGCTTCCTAGTGGCTTGATTGGATTTCCCGAGTTAACAAATTACGTTCTTCTTGATCATGACAAGGAGTCACCATTCAAGTGGCTTCAGTCGTTACAAGATGGTGGGATCGCTTTCGTCTTGATCAACCCTCTGCTTTTTAATCCTGATTACACGGTAGAAGTCTCTGAAGCCGAAGTCTCTGATCTTCAACTTGGATCCGAAGACGACGCGGTTATCTCTGTGATTGTGACCATGCCGTCCAATCCGCAAAACATGACCGCTAATCTCAAGGCTCCTCTGGTTTTCAATTTAAAGAACCGTTTGGGCAAGCAGCTGATTCTGAATAATCCAGCTTATTCAACCCGTCATAATGTGATGGAAGAATTGAAGAAGCGGGCTGCGGAAATTGATTCAGGCCAAGCGCAGCAAGTCATCGACAGTGCAAAAGTCGAAGCAGCGAACACCATGAAGGAAGCTTCTGGTGGTTCAACCACGACCAAGAGCAAGTCCACCAAAAAGCGCTAAATATTATCGCCCGATTCGGCCTCGCACACTACGCGCCCGTATTCCAATCAACTTGGGATCCGACGCTTCGTGTTGTCCCCGCATGAAATAGCCGTTCAAATTCTCGGAAGAAACTGCCACTCCTGCTTGTTTGTAACTTTTGGCGTCCAATCCTGTTGACGGGCGTTATGCCGCGCAGGCTGGAAGTTATAAAAGCCTCATCGAATCTTGGCAGCTCGTCGATCTGCACGGTTGAAATTTCAGTGCGAATTCCCGTCGCAGTCAAAAGCTCTATCATCCAGCCCCGCATGATCCCTTCGAGTCCTCCACTTTTTCCTGATGGGGTAGTGACCTCCAGATGGTCACCCTGGCGCCCTATGAAAAAGATGTTTGCCGCCGAGGTCTCGACCACCTCCCGGTCGTGATTGATCCATAAAATGTCGTCGAATCCATTGCTCCGCGCCCTTTGAAGTGGTAGCGCTGCGTTGGCATATGCGGCAAGTTTCGGGGGTGGGTCACGACGGGTGTAGCCCAAGTCGGTCGGTTGAAGGGCAATACCGATCTGGCTAGCGCGCGTTTGAGTCTCGTGCCATCCCGCCGGGGGCGGTGTCACAAAGGCGTACCAGATGGGTTTGTTTTCTGGGGCATTTGGCATTCCCCAACCATTGCCTGTTGTGATGTAAATGCGGACGAACGATCTGGTCAGGCCAGCGGCTGCAACCAGCGAACGGGTGGCAATGCCAATACGTTCCAGAGTCCAAGGCAGGTCAATGCCCAGGTATGAGCAGGAAAATTCCAGTCGTGACAGGTGTTTATCAAGATTGACGATGCAATCTCCAAAAGCGCTCATCGATTCGAAAGCACATTCGCCGTACAAAAAACCGCGGTCTAAGGCGGAAATGGTCCATGGACCTTCTACTGGTTGTCCATTAACTGAGAAAAATTCAGTTTTTTTAGTGTCGGACGTGTGCTCAGAATGTTGATTTTGTTTCATTGAAATGTTAGAAATCCGCGTTATTTCTATTAATATTATCTGGAATGATCATGCCGCAAAATTCAGCCCAGCAATCTCCAAAAGTTCATATGATTTCGCTTGGTTGTGCTCGCAACCGTGTCGATTCGGAGGTCATGCTTGGTTCCCTCCTCAAGACCGGTTGGCAAATTTCACAAGAATCCGAAGGCTCTGATGCCATTATCATCAATACCTGCGGTTTCATCCAGTCTGCCAAAGAAGAAAGTATCGATCAGATCCTTTCCGCTGCGGCCCTCAAAAAAGATCGTCCTGGATTAAAGGTGGTTGTCGCTGGTTGCCTGACCCAGCGCTATAAATCGCAGCTTGCCAAGGGTCTTCCTGAAGTCGACTTGTTCATTGGGACTGACGAATTTCCACGATTGCCTGAACTTCTCGCGGCAGAGCTGCCCTCTGGGTCCGTTTTCGCCCGTCGGACACACTATCTTTACAATGAAGCTATGCCTCGTGTTAACACACTGGCGCGCCATTCGGCCTACGTGAAGGTTGCCGAAGGTTGCCAGCACAATTGTGCCTTTTGCATCATTCCAGCCATCCGCGGGCGACTTCGTTCCCGTCCACTCACCAGCGTCGTATCTGAAGTTGAGCAGCTAGCCCGAGACGGCGTGAAGGAAATCAATCTGATTGCGCAAGACCTTGCTGCCTACGGACGTGAACGCGGTGAAGATAGTCTATTGCCTCTCCTGCGTGCCCTTGCCGTAATCGACGGTATCGAATGGATCCGATGCTTATACATGTACCCTGAAAATATCAGCGAGGAATTTCTGGAGCTTCTGGCAACGGAGCCCAAACTGGTCAAGTATCTTGACGTTCCCGTACAACACGGCAGTGACAGAATTTTAGCTGCGATGAACCGCGGGGTGACGCGAGCAGGGCTTTCCGCGGCCTTCGCGAAGTTGCGTGAACGGGTTCCTGGAATCGCGATCCGCACGTCAGTGATGGTGGGCTTCCCTGGAGAGACCGAAGAGGACTTTCAGGAACTGAAACAATTCGTTCGCGATCAAAAATTTGATCACCTGGGGTGTTTTTCCTACTCTCAGGAAGATGGCACCGTCGCGGGGCGTATGAAGGATCAAATCGACGAGGAAACCAAAGCCCGCCGATTGGACGAAATCATGCGCCTGCAAAAAGAAATTTCCCGGGCGAATCTGCTGAAATATGTGGGTCTGGAAGTCGAAGTTCTGGTTGAAGGGCCAAGCGATGAGTCCGACTTGCTCTGGCAGGGGCGGATGTCTGTGCAGGCGCCGGAAGTTGACGGTGTTGTCCTGATTAACGATGGGGCGGTAAGGAAGGGCGAAATTCAGCGGGTTCGCATTTCGGATGCTTTCGAATACGACCTCGTTGGTGAGGTGGTTGACGGTGGTACCGCTGCTTCTCACCCTCATTCCCACCCTCATCAGGCTCGTGGGTCAGAATTGGGCGAGTGTCCAATCCAGGCGTAGTCCATTTCGGCCGTGCGGAGTAAGTTCGACGGCTTTTTGTCGGGGGTCTAGGCGTTCACGCCCGCGCCCTGAATCGACCACCAGGACGAGGTATCCGCCGAGGGCTGTTCCCCCCAGAAAGCCGACCGAAGCGCCCGTGGTGATGTAATGGAATTTTTCCTTCGGATTTGCCGTGAAAGCAAGCAGCGCAGCCCCGACTCCGGCACCGAGTGCCGTTGAGTATCCGGCGCTTGTGAATACCGTTTCAAATCTTTCATCGGTGTCGACGCCGGCGTAAGCGGTCCCGGCAAACTCGAGCCAGCCGAAACTTGCGAGGAAACAAAAAGTGATTTTGCGGGAGTTCAGAGTTGAAAATCGAAACATTTCTGAAGGCCTCCGTGATAAATTTATTGTATATGCTCCTTGGTTTTGTTACAAATTGACCCCGGTTCGGAGTCGGACCAAACCTCAGAACTCATCTGAAACCATCAATTCTTTGCCAGACTGAAATCTTAAAACTCCTTTTTCAATCCGTGAATCGAGTTTTGCCAATAGAGGCTACAAGAAAGGCTATAAGAGAGGCGAAATGTCTACAGACACTCCTATAAAAAAACGCACGAGCAGGCCCTCCAATCAGCAGGCAAATGTGAACCCTGCCAACGATGTCACTCCCCCCCAAGGGATCGACGAAGGACAGGCCCCAGCTCAGCAGGCCCCAGCTCAGGCACCGGTCACGCCCGAGCCAAGCCGAAGTTCAGCTCCGGCCGCCACCGATCATCCGGCGCACGGGCAGCAGGGCGTCCAGGAAGTTCCTGAAATCAACCTTAAGGAACTGAAAGAACGCAAGATTGCAGACCTGAGTCGTTTGGCAAAAGACCTCGGTGTCGAGGGTGCCAATAGCATGCGGAAGCAGGAGCTGATTTTCGCCCTGCTTCAGGCGCAATCGGAGCGCGGTGGTGTTGTGTACGGTGAAGGTGTTCTGGAAACCCTCCCGGACGGTTTTGGCTTTTTAAGGGCCCCGGACTACAACTACCTTCCCGGCCCAGATGATATTTATGTTTCCCCGTCCCAAATTCGCCGGTTCAACCTGCGGACCGGTGACACCATTTCCGGTCAAATCCGCCCCCCCAAAGACAGTGAGCGCTATTTCGCTCTGCTTAAGGTTGAGCGGGTCAATGGCGCCGGCCCTGAACTCGAGTTCGAAAAGATTATTTTCGACAACTTGACCCCGCTTTATCCGATGCAAAAGTTCAAGATGGAGTACGCGACGGACAATTATGCAACCCGCGTGATTGATCTGATGTGTCCGATTGGCAAAGGTCAGCGGTCTTTGATTGTTGCTCCGCCGCGGACTGGTAAAACGGTTCTAATGCAGAATATTGCAACGGCCCTCGCCAAGAATCATCCGGAAGCCATATTGATCGTCCTCTTGATCGACGAGCGTCCAGAGGAAGTGACGGACATGCAGCGTTCGGTCAAGGGTGAGGTCATCAGCTCGACTTTTGATGAGCCGGCCCAGCGCCACGTCCAAGTTGCTGAAATGGTTATTGAAAAAGCCAAACGCCTGGTCGAACACAAGCACGATGTGATCATTCTTCTGGACTCTATCACTCGTCTGGCACGGGCCTACAACTCAGTGGTTCCGCCTTCTGGGAAGATTCTTTCTGGTGGTGTCGACTCAAACGCCCTTCACAAGCCGAAGCGTTTCTTCGGTGCCGCCCGTAACATCGAGGAAGGTGGCTCTTTGACGATCATCGCGACAGCCCTGATCGACACGGGCTCGCGGATGGATGAGGTGATTTTCGAGGAATTCAAGGGTACCGGTAATATGGAACTCCATCTGGACCGCAAGTTGTCAGATAAACGGGTTTTCCCGGCTATCGATATCAACAAGTCCGGGACGCGCAAGGAAGACTTGCTGCTGCCGAAGGAAGTTCTTAACCGGATGTGGATTCTCCGGAAGTTGCTGGCGCCGCTGAACACGGTAGATGGAATGGAATTTCTGTTGGATAAGATCGAAAAGACCAAAACCAATCAGGATTTCATCCAATCGATGAACGGGTAGTTGACGAGTTGTGCTGGGGCATTGTAATACGCAGGGTCCCTGCATTGCAGGTAATTAGTAGTCGACCATTTGTGGTCGAATTTTTGATCGATTTTGATCAATCTTGATCGAAGGATATGGGCCATGAGAGAAGGAATTCACCCGGAATACCACCAGGTTGAAGTCAAGTGTGCGTGTGGCGCGAAGTTTATGACTGGCTCCGCTCGCAAGGAAATCGAAGTTGAAATCTGCAGTGCCTGCCACCCGTTTTTTACTGGTAAGCAGAGGCTGATGGATACGGCTGGCCGCATCGAGAAATTCAAGAAAAAGTACGGCAAGAACTGATTCGTCTGTTCGATATGCCGAACGTTAGTGACCTATGCTCAGCTCGATGGTTGAAAAACTCGAAGCCGTGGAGCGTCGATACGACGAGCTCGAGCATTCGCTATCACGAGAAGGCCTTGACGGCCGTGAATTGACCCGCCTTTCTAAGGAGCGGGCCAATATTGCGGAGATCGTTGAGGCCTTTCGTCGTTTCAAGGGTTTGGATAGGCGCGAACTGGATGCCAGGGAGCTTTTGAACGAATCCGATCCAGAACTTCGAGTTATGGCAAAGTCCGAGCTCGATGAGCTTCGTCCGATGCTCGAAGCCGCGGAGCGAGATCTAGTCTTATTGACCCTTCCAAGTGATCCCAACGATTCTAAAAACTGCATTGTTGAAATTCGCGCTGGCACGGGAGGCGAAGAAGCGGCTCTTTTTGTCGCAGACATGCTTCGTATGTATACCCGTTATGCGGACATCCGTGGCTGGCGTGTGGAAGTCCTCAGCTCAACCGCTGCATCGGCGGGTGGGCTTAGAGAAGTCATTGTGATGATCGAGGGGCAAAAGGTTTTCAGCCGACTCAAGTTCGAGAGTGGTGTGCACCGGGTTCAGCGGGTCCCCGCAACCGAAGCCCAAGGTAGAATTCATACCAGTGCTGTTACCGTGGCGGTGTTGCCGGAAGCCGACGAAGTCGAAGTTACGGTGAATCCTGGAGATCTCGACATATCGGTGTTCCGTTCGTCTGGAGCCGGCGGACAGAGTGTCAATACGGCAGACTCCGCGGTTCGCATTGTCCATCGTCCGACGGGCATCGTGGTGGAATGCCAGGATGAACGTTCGCAGTTGAAGAACAAAGATCGCGCCCTCAAGATCCTTAAAGCCCGCATTCTCGAGAAGGCTCAGGCAGAGCAGCATGCTCAGATCAGCGCGACTCGCAAAAGTCTGGTTGGCAGCGGTGATCGCAGCGAACGGATTCGTACATACAATTATCCTCAGGGTCGGGTCACGGATCACCGGATTAACCTGACGCTATATGCCCTTCCTGAATTCGTGAACGGCAAGATGGATGAAGTTCTGGACGCGCTTGGGACTCATCATCAGACCGAACTTCTCAAGCAGGAGCTTGAGCCGTCGCTATGATCTGGACCTTAATGAGTGCCCTTCAGTGGTCGGCTGATTTTTTAAAAATCAAGGGTTCTGAAACTCCGCGTGTTGACGCTGAATGGTTGCTTTCTTCTGTTCTTGGGTTCCAGAGGGTCGAACTTTACACAAACTTCGACCGTCCATTGAATGATGTGGAGCGGGAAAAATATCGTAATTTTATTCGCCGCCGTGCATTGGGCGAACCAGTGGCTTATATTCTTGGTGAAAAAGCTTTCGCTGGGCTTGATTTTCAGGTTTCTCCGTCAGTTTTGATTCCTCGTCCAGAGACGGAACTACTTGTTGAGCATGTGACCAGGGCCATTCAAAGCGCTTTGAGTGAAGATCCAAACCGAAAAATTCGTATCTTGGATGCCGGAACGGGCAGTGGCTGTGTCGCCATATCTGTCGCGAAGTGGTGGCTGGAAAAAGTTGTACCCACTGGCCAGGCCTCATCGGGAGCCAGTCTTTTAGTTGATGCTTGGGACGTCAGCGATGACGCATTGGCGGTGGCTGCGACTAATTCAAGGCGTCACGGTACGGGGGATCTTGTGCGGTTTATCAAATCCGACATGCTTGATCCGGACTCATACTCAAAAGAGGATTCCTGGGATTTTATTGTTTCCAACCCACCCTATATAGGCGACGAGGAATTTTCCCAACTAAGCCCGGGAGTGAAAGATTTTGAGCCCCGCTTGGCATTGTGGGGCTATCCTGATGGTTTGTATTTTTACCAGCAGCTGGCACAATTTGCCCGGCGTTCCATGGCGGAACAAGGCAAGTTATTCCTGGAGATCGGATTCCAGCAGGGAGATTCAGTCAAAAGGCTTCTGGAGTCTAACGGATGGGCGTCAGTTCGCGTAGAATTGGATTATGCGCGCCATCCGCGAAATGTGATTGCAGTCAATCCACGCTGATTGTGCCCGAACAATCTGGTTTCTTCCTGATGACAAAGAACAAAAAAATTGGACTTGCTACTTTGGCCCTGATTTCGGTCGGTGCTATCTTTGTAATTCTTTTTCGGCCCCTCCTTGTTTCGATAGCTATTGCCGCAATGCTTGGCCTTTTGATTGCGCCGGGCGTGGACCTTATGGAGCAGAAACGCATTCCGCGTGCGCTGGCGACCTTTCTCTGTTTGTCTTTTGCTGGTCTCATTGCCATGTCGCTGATTGGCGGCTTCGTGCCTTCCGCCGTTGATCAGGTTTCATACATGCTTTCTCGTGGTCCTGATGTTTTCTCGTCCCTGTACGCATCGGTTACGACTCAATTGAATTCGTTTTTGCGCTCATTGGGATTCTCCTCGAGGGAAGTTTCCACGATGGCCGGGAGTAAGGCTCAAATACTTTCCAATTTGCTTGGCAGGGTTGAGGCTGGCTTGGTGGGAATTTGGACAACCAGTGCGTTCGTTCTAAGCGGGTTTGTGGATGCCGCCCTCGTGCCGTTTTTTGCTTTTTTTCTGGTCAAGGATCGCGATCTTCTTCACCGGTTGTTCCTCAAAGTTTTACCGGAGGATGTCGCTGATGTTTTTGACGGGGTGCTCTTGTCAACAGCAGATGCGCTCCGTGCAGTTCTGAGGGGGCAGTTGATTTTAATAGCCGTGGACAGCTGTCTTTATGTGGCATTGATGACGTCGCTCTCTGTTGATGGCGGGGTTGTTCTTGGGGTTGCTGCTGGCCTGTGTCGTCTCGTGCCTTATCTTGATGCTATTACGGCCTTGTTGCTGGGATCCATATCCGTTTTGACGCATGACGGTGGCCTATCCGTGGTGGCCGGTCTAGGGATTGGTGTCCTTGGTATTCAGGTGTTGGATGGTTTGTTTCTGACACCACGCCTGGTGGGCGGCCGCGCGGGGCTGCACCCGGCGGTGGTCATCGGGACGGTTTTGGCGTTTGGAAAAGTTTTTGGAATCTGGGGGGTAATTTTTGCGATTCCGGTTGCAGCCATATTTAAAGCCCTGTTGGGTGAGCTTCTTCCGTATTACCTGTCGTCCGGAATTTACTCGAGGTACGGCCGGCAATCATCTGCGGCGCCATTTTCCTGGAGAACGCGCCGTCGGCTTTTGAGTCGCATGAACCCTATTGGTCGCCGCTGGCCGACCAAGGGGCAATGACCGTCGGCCTGTTCCTGCGTCAAGAATCAGTACAAAATTTAGTTTCCCCAAGTCCTTGGTTCCGTTCTGAATGGCTCGGAGTGAATCGTTCCAGATTGTCTCCTCTGGACCACTAAGATCCAAGGCCAGTGTAGCCATGTGATTCTCACCGAATACCTTTTGGCATGATTCAAGAAGTGCCGCCAAACGATAGGGAGTGTCCATTAGAGCTAGCGGGACACCGAGGGCATCCCATTCCATCAGTTTTTTTTCACGGGCTTCATTTTCTCTTGGGGCGAACCCGCAGAAATGGAATTCCGCCATGTCAAATGGGCATGCGGCAATGGCTGCGGTTAAAGAGCTGGGGCCTGGCACTACCCGGATCTCGGCCTTTTCCCTGACGGCAACCCGGACGATTTCCCGTCCTGGGTCAGCCAGACCTGGACACCCTTGGTCACTCATGTAAACCGCCGTCTTTCCCGCCCTGAGGGATTCCGTGAGGATTTCCAGGCTCTGTTTCTGATCATGCTCGCTGTAGCGGAGGTAGTCTCGATGAATTCCGGCCGATTTCAGGGCAGAGCGAGCCCCGCGGTCCTCCTCGAAAATGAGAAGATCTGCCGTTCTCAAGGCTTCCAAGCTTCTGAGAGGAATGTCTTGAGCCTCACCGATGGAGTGGCTCGCCATAATAAGGCGTCCCTGGACCTTTTTCATTCGCCTGATCTCCCGCGTTAGTCTTGCGAATTCTGGTAGTTACATCCTTTTTACGCTTCCGCAAAGGGGATAGACGCGTCAGGTGGGCGTGTGTTAATCAGAAAGACTCTAGGTGGAATTGAAAAACGCTCATAACCAGCTGCGCTGGTTGGAAAATTTTAACAAGGTCTTGCATTTGACGTCTTTGCTGCAGGGACCAGATCAGGCGAGTCGCGTCACACCGCGCCATGTTGGAATCATCATGGATGGCAACGGTCGCTGGGCGCGGAGCCGCTTTATGCCCAGAATCTGGGGACATAAACGTGGTGCGGACAGTGTTCGTGAGGTGGTCAAGGCCGCCGCATCGTCTGGTGTGCAGGTCCTAAGCTTGTTTGCCTTCAGCGACGAAAACTGGGGTCGACCAGTTGACGAAGTGAGTGCGTTGATGGGCCTGTTCGATCACTACCTTAGCCATGAAATCAATGAACTGATGCGACAAAACATCAAATTGCGCGTCATGGGGAATCTCGACCGTTTGCCCGTCAAGACCAAAGACTTGTTGATTCGGGGCTGCGAGGAACTTTCATCCTGTACGGGCATGGTGCTGAACCTTGCGGTGAGTTACGGTGCTCGAGCCGAGATCACTGAGGCGGTTCGGGATATAGCCCAACGGATCCGCGAGGGTCTCATCGATCCGGAACACATTGATGAAAGCCTGTTTGCGTCACATCTGGCTACAGCGGGCCTGCCAGATCTTGATCTCGTCATTCGAACGAGTGGCGAGCAAAGGCTTTCGAATTTCATGCTGTGGCAGTGTTCCTATGCCGAACTTTACTTTACCAATGTGCAATGGCCAGACTTTAGAGCTTCAGATTTTGACGAAGCGGTCCATGAATTCAGTTCAAGGCAGCGGCGCTTCGGTCTTGTGGCTCCAGCGATTAATGATGTGACTGTTACATCGGATTCTTATGCGGGAGAAGCCTCATGCTGATCTTGCGTGTGTTCACCGCCGTTGTTGGTTTGCCGATTTTGATGGCACTTTTGTCTCGCGGTTCACACACCTTGGTGCTTTGTTTTTTTTGTTTCTGCAGTGCGGTTGCTGTCTATGAAGCTGCGCTTATGGTGTTGCCTGAGTTCGATCGTTTGTTTGCCCTGCACCCTGTGATGATCCAGGCGAAGGACGATTCAAGGGAGCGCAGCGTTAAACTTCAAGGAGAATTCTCCAAGTCTTCTTACCGGCGTGCTGCCTTGCTTTGCGGATTAGGCATGTTGGCGCTGTGCTTCGCCGTGGCAGGCGTTCAGCCTCAGGCTGGACTTGGGATTGTCATTTCAGCCCTCGCCATCGTCATCCTTTTCAGCATTTTTTTGACCAGGGGTATCGACGCCGAAGTTTCGCGCATGTCTGGCGTCCTGGTTACCGTCGTCTATGCCGGCTTGCCCTGGGTTTTGATTTGGAATCTCTATGAGTTGAGATCAGATGCCGCCTTGGTGTTCATGCTTCTTTCGATAGTGTGGGGTGGCGATACGGGTGCCTATTTTGGTGGACGATTTTTCGGCCGGCACAAATTATCTCCCCAGAAATCACCAAAGAAGACTTGGGAAGGTGCCATTGCGGGTATGGTGGTCAGTATTGCCGCAGCCGTATTTGTGGAAATTTACTTTAGTTACCCCTTGGGTGGTATATCTCAGGCTGTCGCTGCAGGGGCTCTGTGCGGTAGTCTAGGGCAACTCGGGGACCTCGTTGAGTCCGTAATCAAGCGTTTTGCCAGGGTGAAGGATTCCGGTGCCCTGTTTCCAGGCCATGGCGGTTTTCTTGATCGCGTGGACGGTCTGCTGGTTGCAGCACCTGGCCTGTGGTTATTGTTCGCTCTTTTGCAGAATGTGCAATTGTTAGCGAGGGCCCAATAAGTCAGCCTGCTGAACCGGAGCGAAATAACCTTGGAATCTTTTTTTTCCCATCCTCTGATTGCGGTTGTTGCGCTTCTTGGTGCGCTCGTTTTTGTTCATGAGTTTGGGCATTTTCTAGTTGGGCGCGCATGCGGTATCGCCGTGGAGATTTTCTCGATCGGTTTCGGGGCAAAGCTGTTTAGTTTCCGGCACGGACACACCGAGTACCGGCTAAGTGCTGTCCCCCTCGGTGGATACGTAAAATTTTACGGCGCTTCGCCAGCCGAACCTGTTCCCGCCGGGGTCGAGGGGCAGGAATTCTTTCGCGCAAATTATTGGCGCCGCATGGCCACCATCGCGGCTGGTCCAGGAGCAAATTTTCTGCTTGCTGCCATCGCGTTTGCTATCCTCGGTCTGTCTGGAATTTCCCATCCGCCGGCAATTGTCGGTGACGTACTCCCTGGCGCGCCAGCTGAACTGGCAGGTGTTTTTCCAGGCGACAAGCTGATCGCAATTGACGGTTTTCCTGTGGTTCGCTGGCGCCAACTGGAAGCGTCAGTAAGCCAGTCCGCGGACCGGGTCTTGAAATGGACCTTGGAACGCAACGGACAGGTGATCCATATTGATTTAAAGCCCGCCGCAGTAGAGGTTGAAAACGCTCTGGGTCGGAAAATCCGGATTGGACGTGCGGGTGTTTCGCTAGGGATTGTTCCAGCCTATTTATACATGTCAAAGAAGGATGGATGGGCGTACCGCTCCGGGATCCGGACTGGCGACCTTGTAAAGGGAGTTTCTTGCCCAAGACTGAGTATCGAACGAAACCCCAAGGGATTCGGTGAATTTGCTGTCGTACTTTGGGAAATGATTTCGATCTGCGATTCGACAATCAATATTGAGATTATCCGTGACGGGGTTCCAAGCAAGATTGTTGCGGCCAAAGTTGATCAGGGTCTTTTAAATATTGCGAACAAGGGTCCGCTTGTATTTTCAGAGGTCCGTGAATTTGTAGCACTCGCTGGAATTGAAGATGCCCAGCTTCTGGTCTGGCCGGACCAAAAGGATTCTAGTGTTTTCCTCCGTGGCGACCGGTTAGTCCGTTTTGCGGGAAAGAAATTCGATGGAGTTTTTGGACTACGTGATCTTGTCATTGAGAACCAGAGTCCTGTTGTTAAAATTGGATTGATTCGAGATTTTCGCGAAATCGAGCTCGATTTACCTCTGAAAGCTGTCGATTCGCAGCAAGCGAAAGGCCGAGTGACTGTTTATACTCTGCCGGTTTCCTTGCTTGGGCAGCCTGAAGAGCCTGCTCCCGTAATTGAAAAATATAGCGGATTTTTTTCTGCGCTGACCTACGGTTTTGAAGAGTGTGGCAGGCAGATTGTGGTGATTGCCGGGGCCCTGGCCCACCTTGTTTCAGGAGAAATTCCGATCAAGGCCCTTGGTGGGCCAATCATGATTGCGAAGGTTGCTGGCGACTCCGCGAAATTGGGCTGGCAATCATTTTTGACGTCACTTGCATTGATCAGCGTGAATCTTGGTCTGGTCAATCTTTTTCCAATTCCAGTTCTTGATGGTGGCCAGATGGTGCTCTTTTCAATCGAAGGGATCTTGCGCCGACCTCTAAACGACCGCGCGATGGAGTTTTTTCATAAAATTGGTTTCATCTTTGTCGCGGCTCTAGTTTTGCTTGCGACTTATAATGATCTGAGTCGATTCTGGAAATCTATGTTGATCGCTCTTGTTGGTGATCAATGAAACCGTCGAAAAGCGATGGGTTGACCCTTGTTATTGACACTTCTATTTGTGGGCTACGCCTTGCGCTTGTTTCGTCATCCAGTGAGGTGCCGGCGTGGCGGGGTGGACTGGATGAAGTTCAGGGATCTGCGTCCCGTCTTACAGGAATCCTGACCGGTGGCCTGAAAGCGATATCACGCGAGATTTGTGAAATCAGTCGGGTTCTTGTTTCATGTGGTCCCGGTTCATTTACTGGAATTCGTGTCGGAATTGCATTTGCACGCGGCTTGTTCGCTGGCAGGGAATTAGAACCTGAAGGGTGCACATCGCTGGGCTTGTATGCTGCTTTTGAGTTCGTTCGCATTGGGGGGCCTGTTGCTGTTTATTTGCCGGCAACGCGCACTGCTGGTTACGTTGCGATAGCTAATTCTGCCGATGATGTGAAGCTCCTCCCGTTTCTGCTTGGTGATTTCTCTGCAAAATCACTTCTGATTGATAATAATACCGCCGCGTTGATTGTCGGAACATGGTCTGAGCTTTGCGAAGAATTTGATCGTGTTGGAAAACCATACCGGGTTGAGATTGCATCGGGTGTTGCCGATGCATCTTGCTTGGCAATGTGTCGCCTGGCTGCGAGTGGCCGAAGGTTGGATGATAGGATTGGATTGCAGCCTATTTACTTACGCCGCAGTTCCGTCGAAGAAAAAGGGGGAATCGGTGCAAACTAAATCAGGTAAGTCGATGTTGGGTGGCGCAGTCTATGTTCTCCCCAATTTGTTGACGTCAGGTAATTTGTTCTTCGGCTTTTTATGTATGATCCGCTCTTTGGACGGCCAGTTCGCTTGGGCGGCAGTTGCGATCTTTATTGCTGCTCTTTTCGATATGCTCGATGGGCGCGTGGCGCGGATCACCAAAGGAACGAGTGAATTCGGTGTGCAGTACGATTCGCTGTGCGACGCAGTGTCTTTCGGTGTCGCTCCGGCTTTCATGATGTATCAATTTGGTTTGTTCGATGTCGGCCGCCTTGGGTGGGCTGCTTGTTTCATGTATCTCGCCTGCGGTACCCTTCGGCTTGCACGGTTCAACGTGCAGTCTTCGATTGGGAAAGCCGGTGGGGATTTTACGGGTCTCCCGATCCCGATGGCTGCTGCTGCGGTTGCTTCATGGATTCTTTTGATGGACGCGATTGATTCCCCAACAGGCGGGTATGACTGGCTACCAGCAGGAGTTCTTGAACTTTTGAGCGATCAGGGTTTGCGCAATGTATTTATGTTGTTTTTGGCGCCTGCTCTCGGGATAGCCATGGTCAGCAATTTTGCCTATCGCTCGCACAAATCGCTGAAGATCAAGGGCATCAGGCCATTTCGATTGCTCGTGTTGATCACAGGCTTGATCGGCTGCTTGGCCTATCAGACTGAGCTTGTGGTTTTTGTTTTGTCGTTTGGCTATGCGTTGAGCGGTTTGATCGAGGGAGTTGCTGGGTGGCGCAAGCCAATTGAAGATGATGAGATTTTTCAGTCGTCCCATGAGGATCATACCTACGATGGCCACGAGGATGACTCAAGACCGTCGGGGGGGGATCGCCATTGAAAATCGCCGTCATTGGAGCAACAGGTGCTGTTGGGCGCGAGATGATTGGCGACCTGAGTGATTCCAGCCTAGAAATTGAATTGGTGCCTTTGGCGAGCCCACGGTCAGATGGTGCTGTGGTTGATTTTCGCGGCAAATCCGTCAAAGTTCACGCCTTCTCGCTGAATCTGGTCAAAGGATGCAGGTTTGCATTGATGAGTGCGGGAAGTGACTTTTCGCGCGCGGAGTCCGTAAAAATCGTTCAAACGGGTTCCACGGTAATCGACAACAGTAGCGCATGGCGAATGGACTTATCAGTGCCATTGGTTGTTCCAGAGGTGAATCCCTCAGCCCTTGCGCCGGCACTGATGACCAAGGGTATTGTTGCAAATCCAAACTGTTCAACGATTCAGTTGGTCGTGCCACTGGCTGCACTTCGGGATGCCTTCGGCCTCCAGCAGGTTCAGGTTGCTACCTATCAGTCGGTTTCTGGTACTGGGCAAAAAGGAATCTCCGAGCTAGCAGGGCAAGTTCAGGGGCATTTTTCTTTCAGAGAGCCTGAGCCTCAGGTTTACCGGCAACCCATCGCTTTTAATCTTCTTCCGGCAATCGACAAGATTGATGCCTTCGGGCACTGCTTTGAAGAAGAGAAAATCATCCGCGAGACTCGCAGAATTTTGGAAATGCCAGACTTGCAATTACTTGCCACTACTGTCCGTACGCCGACTTTCCATTGCCACGGCGAGGCGGTGTCCGTGCGTCTCGATCGCAAGGTGAGCCTTGAACAGGTCAAGACAGTTTTTCGCGGGACCAAGGGCATTACATTTATTGATTCAATGGATATTGCGGATTTACCGACGCCGCGGACGGTCGCTGGTGATCGTGGAATATGGGTGTCGCGCGTCCGTCAGCCGTTGGATGCAAGCGAGTCGGAATGGCTGCAATTCTGGGTGATTGCTGATAATCTGAAAAAAGGCGCGGCCACCAACGCTGTCCAAATTCTAAACCTTATGGCTGCCGGAGGCAGGTGAAGATCATGGCGATTCGTATTCTTGCCTCGTTGATGCTTTTCGTGTGTTTTGCTTCGTCGACAGCAATGGCCACGGACCAACCTCCAATCCTGACTTCCGATGAGGCGGCTGTGGACGAATCGACTGACGACTCCGCAGTCGCTCCCGTCAGGGTCGAAGAGGGAGTCGTTTCGTCACAGGCGGAGTTGAAGAAAGAATTCAAAGTTGAGACCGAAGTTGAGAAACATTCTTGGGCGGACCCCGTTTTTGGGGGTTACCATATCCAGCTCAATTTTCACAATTATCCAGAATTTGATGATGGTCTGAAATACTACGAGGACCTCTACGGAAAGACGCCCCGTTACGGTATGTTCGGGACGGATTACACTCCATGGGGGTGGTTCGTGAATTTTGGGTTTGGATTTCGTACCGGCATGTTTTCAGATCATGGAAACGCCGCTTCAGAGATATCGTCTGCCACAGGCGAAGTTACGTTGGATGATAACGGGAAGACAACATTGACACTCATCCCATTCCAGTTTCTTGCCGTCGCAAGGTTCACGCCATTTCCAAAAAAATGGTTGGTCCTTGAAGGATACGCTGGGCGGGAACGTATGTACTTCCAGGAAATTCGAAATGTAAGTTCCAGCACATCAATGATTGGTGGGAGTCCAAATTCCGGGATCATTGGCGATAACGTCCTGACCAATAAGGGATGGGTTTCAGGAAATGTTGTTGGTGCTGCAGTCAGCATCCTGTTGAATCCTCTTGATGAACAGACAGTACAGTCAATGAGGCATAGCCTCGGACTTGGGTTTGTTTATCTCACCTTGTTTCAGGAAAAAGTCACTTATCTTGACAAGGACCGCGTGTCCTTCGGTCGTAGTTCCAGTGGAATCGGTTTTACCTTTGAAACCGTCAACTGATCGGATGTTCATGTGCCCCGTTTGAGGTTTGAGATCGCATACATTGGGGCTGGATTCAGCGGCTGGCAGTCCCAGCCGGATGGGTCTGCGATCCAGGACCACTTCCGGAAGGCATTGGAAACTGCCCTTAGGGTCAGTGACCCATGGTTGGTGGCGGCTTCTCGCACGGACGCGGGTGTTCATGCGGAAATGCAGGTCGTGGCTGTCGAGATTTCTGATCCAATCCCTGATCTATTGAAATTGCAACGCAGCTTGAACGCCCTGCTTCCAAAAAATGTTGGGATTCGTTCTATCGCCATTGCGGCTCCAGATTTTCATCCAGTCTACCAGTCTGTGGCGAAGGTCTATCGTTACCGCCTATGGACAGGCGACTGGTCCAACCCATTCCTTGCTGATTATGTGTGGAAAATCCGGAAGCTCCGCGATCCTGATGCTTTTTTGCAAAATCTCCTCGCGCTGCGTGGCACCCATGATTTTTCCAGTTTTTGCGCTGCGGATTCTTCTGCAAAGACAAGAGAAAGAACGATTATGGACGCTCAGCTGGCAGTGTCTGACGACTTGATAGATGTCTGGATTCAAGGGTCTGGTTTTTTAAAACAAATGGTACGCAATATCGTTGGAACCCTTGTTGATCTGGATCTGGGAAAGTTGACTTCGGCCTCTGATATGGCTGGGGTGCTTTCTCTGCAGGATCGGACTCAAGCTGGGCGAACTGCGCCTGCCCAGGGGCTTGCATTGGTTCATATCGATTTTTCTCAAATTACCCCCATCAACAACGTCATGCAGCGGGCGGGCAAGGGCTTCAAGGTGGCATTGTAACCACATTATAGGTCATACTTTATCCAATGGGTCCCGCCACGTTCCAATTGGAGTCTTTTTTTGAGCAAGATGGTCAGAAGCATTTTTATTTCAACTCTGGCTTTTTTCGTTTCGTCCTGTCGCATTGGCGCCCCAGGAAAAGCTCAGGAAGCCGTGTCTCCCAAGAGAGAAAAGCTTAATTCTGAGCCGGCGATGCCAGTTTCGAAATCTGAGCCAGAGGCGCAGGCTGAGCCCAATATTCAGTGGTCGCCCGATCAAAGACAGTCCCAGAGTGGCTACCATTACCTGCTTGGCGAAATGTTATTCCAGCGTGGAAATATGCGGGATGCATCGACCATGATTTCTTCCGCCTACGCTCTCGACGCGACTCCGTTTCTTGGAGCGCGTGCCATCATCGCAAAGGCCGAAGCCGATTCTTTGGAAGAAGCGACGAAAGAAGCCGAGCGGTTGGTGTTGCTGTACCCGCGTGACAAGGACGCGAAGGTTCTATATGCCCAATTGCTTGTGCGAAAAGGCAAGTTTTCGGAAGCCTCCATTCAGCTCGAATCCGTGATCAAGAGCCAGCCAAAGGAGGAGCTGCCTTATGTGATGCTTATTGAGCTATATGCCAGGGCAGGAAGCCGCAGCAAAGCTCGGGATTGTGCCCGAAAGCTCACTAAGATTCGGCCACAATCGCCGGTTGGTTGGTCGATGATGGCGCGTCTGAATCTGCTCGATGGTGATAAGAAGGGAATGCTTGCATCTGCGAGTCGTGCTTACAAACTTCAGCCGTCTCCCGATAATGCAATTCTTTATGCCCTTGCGCTTGAGTTGAGTGGCAAAGCCAAAGAGGCACTTGTAGTCTATGAAGTTGCGTACAAATCAGCCGATTCCTCGGAAAAAATAACTAGTAAACTGGTCGACCTGTACCGGCAGGTTGGTGACCTTGAGGAAGCCCTTCGTGTGCTCTCTGACTTGCAGCGCTCATCGGGAGTTAGTCCTTCGGTTGGAATTGAAATTCAGAGGGTGGCAATCCTCTGGGAATTAAAGCGGGACGACGAGGCTCTTGGGATCTTGGAGCGTCTTTCCAAAGGGGATCAACGACTCGAATTGGTCGCAACTCTCTTGGGTTATGCTTACGAGCGGGTTAAGCGGCCGGATGATGCTTTCAGCTCATATTCAAAGGTCCCCAAGGAATTTCCATTATACAAGGAGGTTGGCGTTCGGCGCTGTTTAATCCTGAAAGAGCAAGGCAAACTCGATGAAGCCGATGCCCTTATCAAAAATTATCTCAGTCAATCTGACCCTGGCTGGGAGTTTTTTGTACTTGCTGCGGAAGTTGCGTCGGCCTCTGGTCGCAGCGACCAGGCCATCGAACAGGCTCGGGCAGGAAGTGTGCGATATCCCGAACAGACGAGGTTTCTTTTTCTTGTGGCTGCATATCAGGAAAAGGCCGGAAAATTCCAAGAAGCAATGAGTACCATCCGGGAACTTCTGAAGATTGAACCAGACAACAGTACGGCTCTCAATTTTCTTGGATTTCTGATGGTGGAACAGGGAGAAGCTCTTTCAGAAGCAAAAAAACTGATTGAAAGAGCTCTTGAAATCCGACCGGAAGACGGAGCCTATTTGGATTCGCTCGGCTGGTGGTATTTCAAGGCCGGGGACATCGTCAAGGCTGAAGAGCTGCTCCTTCGGGCGATCAAGGTCTCGCCAGATGAAGGCGTCATCATGGAGCATTTGGGGGAGGTGGCTATTAAACGAGGAGATGGAGCTGCTGCGGTGAGTTGGTTTGAAAAAGCCATCCAACAAAAGCTTGAACCGCGCGATCGTGAACGAATCCAAGGCCGTCTAGAGGGGGCGAGGCGAAAGAAATGAAATTGGCTTTTAGCGCTGTTTTCATTTTTGCTTTCCTGTTCACTTCGTGTGTCACAACATCCACTCCGGGCCCACAGCAGGAATTACAGTTCAGTTCATTCCAAAATATTTCCTGTGCTCAAGAGCATGACAAGATTTTCAGGGTAGCGGTGTTTCGGGACACTGAGTTTTTGGGTAGCTTTGATCTCGAAGAGGGAGTTCGGGGCACGGGCGACCGTTCCTTGATTGTGCGAAGCGAGGACATGCAAGAGCTGCTTGCCTGGAACTTCAAAAAGACCACGAATCCGCCGGGAGTGCTGGAGGCCGTTTTTGGCCGATACCGCGTGCGAGGTTTTGACGAAAGTCTATCGATTGACGGGCATTCAATCGGTGTGGGGCCAGGCGAAATAGCATGCCTTGCCGGGGGCCTTTTTCCCTCAACTTGGCTTGATTTTAGTCAAGTCCTCTGGGATCCCTCAATCCGGAGATTTGTCCTATCCACCAAGAACAGGACGGTGCGTTTTAATACCCTTCCAGGCGGTGTGGTTGACGTTGAGGTGAGTTGGTCATCCTCTTGGTTTTCCACAGAATCAATCCATGTAATAATAACTGGGAATTCTTCTGGCGGAGCCCTGCAAGGCAGGTTGATGGGACCGCATGGAATTTTAATAAAGTGGGTCGAAGTATGACCAGGCCGGAGTTTGATCATGGATGCGATTTCAGCCCTATCCGATCGTGGACTGATCACTGAAGACCAGCGAATCACGCTTGCGAGTTTTTGCAATCGTTGGAATTGTTCCGTCTTTCAGGCTCTGATTGAGACTAATATTATTTCTGAGTCAGACTTTGCCGATCAGGCCGCCGATATTCTAAATCTTCCTCGCGTTACCAATATCAAATCAAATTCCTTCGATAAAAAAATCCTTGGATTGCTGCCTTTTCATTTTGCGCGTAGCCACGCCTGTGTTGTGCTTGGGAGTGACGACTCACTTGGTTATCATAAAATTCGTGTCGCCATCTCTGACCCATGGGACTTTCGGTCCCGTCAGATGGTCGAGGATCTGGTTCATGTGAAGGTTGAGTGGTGCGTTGGCGAGCGCAGTGACGTCATAGAGGCCATTGATCGGCACTTTCCAATTAGCAGTATCGTTCCCCACTTTTGGGAAACGTTGGCTGGAAATTCTGCTTTGAAAAATGCTCTCGATTGACTGTGACAGTTCCGGAGAATGACAATGGACTCTTCATCTCGTTCGACTCAAAATGATGACCTTTTGGTCGTACGTGGTCTGACGACTGAATTTATGACAGAAAATGGCCCGATCAGAGCCGTGGATGACATTTCATTTAGTATCCCGCGGGGGGGGACCCTTGGTTTGGTCGGTGAGTCAGGATGTGGCAAAAGTGTCACGTCCCTGTCAATCATGAGATTGATCGGGGCACCTGGCCGAATCGTCGCTGGCCAGATCACGATTGATGGTACTGACATTACCAGGGTACCCGAAACCGAGATGCGCCATTTTCGTGGCAACCGTATCAGCATGATCTTTCAAGAACCCATGACAAGTCTGAACCCTGTTTTTACGATCGGTGATCAGGTTGGTGAGGTTTTTAGAATCCATCAGGGTCTAAATCGCAAGGATGCCCGGGAAAAGTCGATTGAGATGCTAAAAATGGTTCGTATTTCGGCCCCAGATTCCAGGGTTGATGAATACCCCCATCAATTGTCCGGTGGTATGCGTCAAAGGGTGATGATTGCAATGGCACTTGCGTGCCGTCCAGAGCTTCTCATTGCAGACGAACCAACCACCGCTCTGGATGTGACGATTCAAGCCCAGATTTTGGAGCTGATGTCGTCTCTGCAACGTGAACTTGGAACTTCGATCCTGCTCATAACCCATGATCTTGGAGTGGTGGCCGAGGTGTGCGAGAGCGTTGTGGTGATGTATGCCGGGCGGATCGTTGAGAAGGCACCAGTCAATTCGATTTTTTCCGCTGCGAGACATCCATACACACGGGGTTTGCTCAAGTCGATTCCGCGTCTTGGCAGAAAGGTCAGTCGGTTGCCGACGATTGAGGGTTCGGTTCCCACGCCAGGCAATTATCCTAAAGGCTGTAGATTCCAGGCTCGGTGCTCATTGGTGCAGCCAAAATGTCGTGAGATTGAGCCGCTGTTGTCGCCTGTGGCTGCGCAACATGAAGTCGCGTGTTGGCGATCGGAGGTTGAGTCATGAACCAGGCCGAATCACTCCTTTCGGTCAGAAATTTGACCAAGCACTTTCCAGTAGCTCAAGGCCTTTTTGGTCGGAGTAGTTCCACGGTTCAGGCAGTGAATGGAGTTTCGTTTGAGCTCAAAAAAGGTGAGACCCTTGGATTGGTTGGTGAGTCTGGTTGCGGGAAATCAACACTTGGCAGATCTCTTTTGCGGTTGATTGAGCCGACATCCGGTTCAGTTTTTTTTCGTGGCGAGGACCTAACCAAGGCAACTGCTGCCAGAATGCGGTCGCTGCGCCGTGAAATGCAAATAGTTTTCCAGGATCCATTTTCTTCGTTGAACCCGCGCATGAGTGTTGGGGAAATTCTGGCTGAACCTTTCTTGATTCATCGTGTGGCCAGAGGTGACGAGCTCAAATCCAAGGTTTTTGAATTATTGAATTACGTTGGTCTGCCACAAGATTCCTTTCGCCGGTATCCCCATGAATTTTCCGGGGGACAAAGACAACGGATTGGGATCGCACGTGCGCTTGCCTTGCGTCCGCAGCTTATTGTATTGGACGAACCTGTCAGTGCCCTGGACGTATCGATCCAATCACAGATATTGAACCTTCTTTGCGATCTCAGGGATCAGTTTTCGCTGTCCTATGTCTTCATCGCCCACGATCTTGCTGTTATTGAGCACATCAGTGATCGCGTCGGCGTCATGTACCTTGGGAATATGGTGGAAATGGCTTCAGCCGATCATCTTTACGCAAATGCCCGCCATCCCTACACGAGGGCATTACTTTCTGCTATTCCGCAGCCCGCGATGACAAAGAGTGATCGGCCACGCCAAATCCTGGCAGGTGATGTTCCGAGTCCGGTCAATCCACCATCTGGTTGTGTATTTCGTACTAGGTGTCCCATTGCGACGGAGCTTTGTGCACGGGAAAAACCAGCATTCGTTGAGGTAGCTCCGCCTAGCACCACCCCTCATTTTTTTGCGTGCCACCATGCCTGAATTTACATCACAACTGATTGTCCTTACTGGCGGTGGGACTGCCGGGCATGTCATGCCCAATCTCGCATTGGCTCCTGAATTGGAAAAGGCTGGGTTTAATCTCGCCTATGTCGGCTCGCGTGGAATCGAAGAAGAGTTGGTGAAACAGGCGGGTATTCGTTTTTTTCAGATCAGGTCAGGGAAACTGCGTCGTTACTTTGCCTTTGCCAACTTGGTTGATATTTTGTGGGTGGCTGTGGGCATCTGCCAGTCCTTTATCCTGATGCTCCGGCTACGACCTGCTTGTGTTTTCAGTAAAGGGGGGTTCGTGGCTGTGCCGGTATCCATAGGGGCGTGGCTGGCTGGTATCCCTGTGGTATCCCACGAGTCAGACGTGTCTCCTGGTTTGGCAAATCGAATCATCTCACGCTTTGCTCGGATGAATTTGTACGCTTTTCCGGAGACATCTGCTTACATGTCTGGTCGTCCATCGCGATGTGTGGGAATCCCTGTCCGTTCCGCGATTTTTTTGGGCCAAGGCCCCAAAGGTCTGGAGCTTTGTGGCTGGTCTGATTCAGGTCTAGAATCTTCTTTGCCCGTGGTGCTGTTCATGGGTGGTTCTCTCGGCGCAAAATTCATTAATGAGATTCTAGTCAGTTCCCTTGCCGAGATTCTGGAGTTTTGCCGTGTGATTCATTTGACAGGTCGGGGAAAAATGGATGTGGCCCAGCTTCAGGCTCTCCCGGTGAAAGTTCGGAGCCGCTATAAGTCATTTGAGTTTTTGAACCGGGAATTGCCTGATGTGCTTGCGGCTAGTGACCTTGCGGTTTGCCGTGCTGGGGCAAACTCGATATATGAATTGCTGGCCGTCAAGAAGCCGATGATCCTGATCCCACTGGAAAAAGGAAGTCGTGGCGATCAGGTGCTCAATGCTGGATCGTTCAAAAAGCAAGGGTTCGCGGACGTTTTACCTGAGTCCGAAATCAACCGGGACTTGTTTGTCTCATCAATCAGGAAAGCAGTTGGTTCCCTTGAATCCCTTCGCGCAAACCTTAGGTCTGATTTCACGCGTGAGGGTTCAATTCAGGCGATCATTGAGGAATTGAATGCAGCAATCAAAGTCCAAGACTGACTTTGGCGAGGACGCTTCTTTTTGAGAATGCGATCCGTGATTCGATTCCAATTCGCATAAACGGTGGGGCAGCCTGTATTTCGATTCCGGTGAAATTTTGCATCGAAAAATCATCATCTACAGTTGCCCAACCAACCCCAGCATATGGGGTGAGGACTCCAAGAAGTCCCCATGAGCACAATAGGTCCAAGCTTTTGGATTCAATTGACGCCATTTCAATTTTGTCGCCTAGTTGTGTTGGGTGCGACCAAAAGGACCTAAGGATCGATCCCCGTACCGTGACTGCTGGCAACTTGAACCCTTCAAAAGGTGTCCATTGGCCATGAATTCCGGCCTGCTGAAATTGTCCAGTTTGACTGGTTCCAAGGAGGAAACCAAAGTCGACTGGTACGGACAATCCTTTGGTCACATGGGCCCGGAAAAGCGGTTGAGAAGACGTTTCGAGGCCAGTTTCTGGATCACGAGTAGTGCCCGTATTGGGGGCGGAAGCAACCCCAAAACCCAGCGCCAGAGACTGGCTGCCCTTTGAGCCCGCGGGGTCGACCGGTGAATACAAGCATAATTGATTACCTCCAGCTGAACATTGCGGGCTTGTTGCGGCAAATGCCTGCAGATCCCACAATGTGGCAAGCCCAAATCCGAGTAGTCCCGATAGAGTCCTGTTCATAATATTAACGAGACCTTCCGGGAGGGTGGGGTATCTCAGTCGAAGTGTAATTTTGTTTCCTTCATGGTAACACAAATTTAATCCGTCCTGAGGCCTCTCCGCCTTTCGACTGTTGAAAGGTAAAAGTCAAAAATTGATCTGTTTCATCGATCATTTCGACAGTTTCAGTTTCAACGTGCTGGCTTGGTTGACTGGCGGCGCGGGATCTCCGGAAGTGGTTCGGATTCCCGCTGATGATGTAAGCCGCGTTAGAAAACTGAAAGATGCAAAATGTCCGGTTGTTTTCTCGCCTGGTCCAGGCAGCCCCCTGGATGCAATTGAGTCCCTCGACCTTTGTCGTACGATTGTCGGGCGTGCGCCTGTCTTTGGAATATGCCTTGGGCATCAGATCCTTGGGGTGACGGCCGGATTGGAAATCAAGAAGGCGTCAGAGCCATTCCATGGTGCGCGCCGGGCAATTATCGTCAACGAAGATTCGTTTTTTCTCGGGGATGTCCCTGATTTTTATGCAGCAACGTACAATTCTCTGGTGTTGAGGGTCCCGAAAGATCAGAAAATTGGTTCAATGCAAGCACGGATCGCCGCCACTTGTGAGTTTGGGGAGATTCAAGCCATAGAATCAGTGCACGGAGTAAAGGCCGTCGGTGTGCAATTTCACCCCGAGTCCTTTTTAAGTGATGATTTATCGAAATTCAGGGATAGATGGCTTGATTACGCGGTTGCGTGGATGGCTAATCAGAGTTCAGCCGCTGCACCCTTGTTGATGCCTTCGTAGCAGACGACCTTGAGTTTATCGCGAGGATTTTCCTCACGCTTAAGCAGCTTCGCTACTTCCATTGTGATTCTTTCAATGGAAGTTTCCTTCTCAACAAAGAAAATGCGCGATGCTGGCAGAACCAACCGGTACGGGCCTAATGATCCACGGTAGGCCAGAGTTACAGGCTCATCTGATTTGCTTCGCTGGCCTATTTCGCCGTTTCCGGAAATGATTTGTTCAGGTGTGGCGATATGGACGTTCGATCCAAAGACCTCACGGGCGACAAAATGTTCAAGGTCTGGACGGCGCTCGTCACCAATGAAAACCTCGATCTTGCTGCGGTGGCCGTGCAGCAGTCGCTGGCAAAGACCTTCGTGACCCCGAATCCCGTGGGTATAACGGTAAGTGGCCTCGGTGGATTCCGTTTTTTCTTCGCGAAGGTTGATCGAAATGTTCCTGACCCGTTCAGACAGGCGGTGGCGAAGGATTTTTGCAACTTCCTGCTCTACTACGCTCGCTTTGATAGACACCGAGCGTATGGGCAGTACGGCTCCTTTTGGGCACTCGTAATCCCAGACCTGGTCCGCAGCGCCATTGCGTGGTCGACAGCGCATACGCCAGGATTCTCCGTTTTCCGAATCCATGAATTGAACAGCCTGGGATCCAACGGGCAAAAGCAGTGCGTGATCCACCGATTCCTTCAAGACCTGTTTGACCATCGATTTCAACGGACTAAAGTCCACAACGAAACCATTGTCATCAAGAGCGCCACTTACCGACAGGTCGACATGCCAGCTTTGGCCGACGACACCGAGGGACGGGTCGAGCAGGGCACAGTCGATCTGGGCGATGTCCCTAACGAAAAGGGTACCGGAATCGGGCTGTTGCGCGGAACCCATGGTTTCGTCGGTGTTGGTCACTTTAAAAGCCTCTTAACCTGACAATTTGTCTGAACAAAAACCTGAACGGGAGGTTTTGCAGGGTGCCTGTTTAGAACGGAACCGCCTGTGCGTCCAACAAAAAACGCAGATTGCAGGAATTGGCGGAGAATTGTAGGGATTGCCTGCGTATTTGAAATTAGCGTTCAATCGAGGGGTAGACCGCGATGTCGGCAACAGAGAACAGGGTCAGGGTCAGGATTGCTCCATCGCCTACCGGGGATCCGCATGTCGGTACCGCCTATATTGCTTTGTTCAACTATGCTTTTGCCAAAAAACATGGTGGAGATTTCATCCTCCGGATCGAGGATACGGATCAAGTCCGTGCCAAGTCTTCCAGTGAAGCCTTGATTCTGGAGAGCCTTCGCTGGTTGGGGTTGGAGTGGGATGAGGGTCCGGATAAAGGAGGGCCTTATGGCCCATACCGCCAGTCAGAACGCACGGCTGCTTACCGTGAACATGCCGAGATCCTTCTGAAAAAGGGGCATGCCTATCGCTGTTTTTGCTCCAACGACCGGTTGACGGAGCTCCGGCGGCAGCAACGATTGCAAGGTTTGCCGACCGGTTACGACCGTTTCTGTCGCTCTCTGGGGGAAGAAGAAGTCCGAACCAGGATGGCTGCTGGCGAAGGCCATGTCATCCGCCTGAAGATGCCAACCGAAGGTGTGACGAAGTTTGTGGATGAGGCTCGTGGCGAGCTCGAGTTTGAAAACCACCGACTCGACGATCAGGTCCTTTTGAAGTCTGACGGATTTCCAACCTACCACCTTGCCAACGTGGTTGATGACCGTCTGATGAAGATCACTCACGTGATCCGGGCAGAGGAGTGGATTTCCTCGACTCCAAAGCACGTGGTTCTCTACGATGCGTTTGGATGGCCACAGCCAAAATGGTGTCACATGCCACTCTTGCGCAATGCTGACCGGTCCAAGATCTCAAAACGCAAAAATCCAGTTTCTCTTTCCTACTATCGTCGCGCCGGCATTCTCCCGGAAGCATTGATTAACTTCCTCGGCCTGATGGGCTGGAGTTTTGGCAACGATGTTGAGGTTTTCACGGTCAAGCAGATGATGGAGAAGTTTGACTTCTCAGGTATCAACCTTGGCGGTCCCGTGTTCGATTTGGTGAAACTGACGTGGATGAACCAGACTTACATGCATAAAATGGACGATTCCAGGTTTGTGTCCTATCTGCGCGACGAGATTTTTAGCCCAGCCTACCTCAAGGCATTGAAACCACTGGTTCTCGAACGAATGTCTCGCTTTGAGCAGTTTGTGGATCATAACTCTTTCTTTTTCAGCGGAGCGCTTGATTACCGGAACATCGACATCATCCCGAAGGGCAAGACAGTTGAAGAGTTGTCTTTGATGTTGGGGCAGCTGGTTGAGCTTCTGGATGAACTATACGAATGGAACGGAGAGCAACTTCAGGCTTTGATCGAAAAACACAAAGACGAGATCAAATGGAAGCCTAAAGACTATTTTTTAACTTTGCGGATGATCACGACTGGCCGCAAGGATTCACCACCGTTGTTTGACACGTTGGCAGTGTTGGGGCGTGAGATGGTTCGGTTCAGGATCAGGGACTATGTGAACCATCTGGCGAGTATCACTCCTCACGTTTGATCTGGGCACCGAGGCTGGCGAGTTTGCGGTCAATCGCCATATAGCCACGTTCGATCTGATGGATGTTGTCGATCGTGCTTTTGCCCTCTGCGATGACTGCCGCCATTAGCAATGCCATGCCGGCCCGCACATCGGGAGAGCTCATGCGCGACCCGATCAGCTTGCCTGGGCCAGTGATGACCACGCGATGCGGGTCGCACAGAACGATGTTGGCGCCCATTTGCATCAGTTTGTCAGTGAAGAACATCCTGCCTTCGAACATCTTCTCAAAAAAGATACAGGTGCCGATGCCTTGGGTTGCAGCCACAATCGCCACCGACATCAGATCGGTGGGATAGGCCGGCCAAGGTCCGGAATAGATGGATGATACCCGGCCGCTGACTTCCTTCTTGATTACCATTGGCCTGGTTCCGTCAATCTCCAGGCAATCTCCAGAAATGGTCGGATTAATTCCCAACCGGGAAAGTGTCTTAAGGACAAACCGTAAATCTTTTACTCCCGCGTCTTCGATACGGATCTTGCCGCCTGCAATGGCTCCAAGACACAGAAGGCTGCCGACCTCCATGAAATCGGGGCCGATCCGATGGCGGGCACCGTGGAGCTCCGTGACTCCATGAATGGTCAGGCGATTGCTGCCAAGGCCTTCAATGCGCGCTCCCATGGCATTCAACAGATTGCATAGGCCCACCACGTGCGGTTCGCTCGCGGCATTGTGCAGGATCGTGGTGCCTTGCGCTGTGGCTGCAAGCAGAAGCAGGTTTTCGGTGGCAGTCACGGAAGGCTCATCCATAAACACATCAGTGCCCTTGGCGCGCTTTATCTCCCCGACGATTTTATGCTCCTGAAAGCGCAAACGGCCGCCGAGTGTCTCGATGCCCTCCCAGTGGGTGTCTATGCGACGGGCTCCAATCACATCGCCACCAGGCAGGGGCAGCTCTATGGCTCCCATGCGGGCTAACATGGGCCCCATAAGAAGGATGGAGGCGCGGATGTCTGCGCACAATCTGGCGCTTGGCTTGGTCGTATTGACGTTTTTCGCGGTCAGATGGAGGACTTCCTCACCCTCCCACCTGACTTCAACCCCCATCTCCTCGAGGATCAAACAAACGGTCAAAACGTCTTGGATTCGCGGCACACGCTCAAAGGTGACTGTTTCACTGGTCAGGAGGCATGCCATGAGAACAGGGAGAGCTTCGTTCTTGTTCCCTGATGGGCGCACCGTCCCGTTAAGTGGGAATCCCCCTTCAATGACAAATTTGGACATAATAGATCCCTTATTGAAGGAGCTCGATCAATTCCAGGCGGGACAGATTTTTGAAGATCTCCTCGTCCCTGTCGACAAATTTTTCAAAAAGAGACCGTTTGCTGTTGATCAAACGGTCAATTTTTTCTTCCAGAGTTCCACGGGTCACCAGCTTTAGGACCTGGACGTTTTTGTTTTGGCCAATACGGTGAACCCGGTCCGTCGCCTGGTTTTCCTTGCTGGCATTCCACCAGCGATCATAATGCACGACAACTGATGCCGCAGTAAGATCGATACCAATCCCACCCGCCAACAGCGATCCAACGAAAACCCGGCAACTTTCATCTGTCTGGAACTTTTGAATGATTGCGCCGCGATCACGGCTCTGTCCGGTCAAGGCAACGTGTCCTACGCCAAGAGAAGTCAGGTGCTTTTTTATGATCTCAATCATTTCCAGATACTGACTGAATATTACGATTTTGTGCCCCGATCCGAGGGCCTCTTCAAGGAGTTCCTTTAAGAGATCAAATTTTCCGCTCGCGTGCCGCTTGTAATCGCTGCTTTTCGTCACAAGTGCCGGATGATCGCAGATTTGCTTCAACAGAGAAATGGTCGCAAAAACATGAAGGTATGGGACCGACGAACCTTCGGTTTGCAGTTGTTCAAGGAGTGGGCGGGCCTTTAGCGCCAGGACTTCTTTGTAGAGGGTGATCTGTTCATCGGACATCCCGCAATGGCGAATGTCCTCGATTTTAGCAGGGAGATCAGGAAGGACCTGAATCTTGGTCCGGCGCATTTTGAAGGGGTGGAGCAATTTCTGTAGCGAGAGTTCCACCTCCAGATTTGCGCCATCGGCCAGGGGCTGGGAGAAGTTACGCTTGAAATAGTCATCAGAGCCCAAATAGCCAGGCAGAAGAAAATCGAAGATATTTTTTAATTCACCGAGATGATTTTCCATCGGTGTACCAGTCAAGCAAATGCGCATGTCAGTATTTATCTGGCATGCAGCCTGATAAGTTGCAGTCTCGCTGTTTTTTACGAAATGTGCTTCGTCCAGCACGACAACGTCCCATTTCTGGGATGCCAGCATCTTGTTGTCCCGCAACAAGACACCGTAACTTGTAACCACTGTGATGTTGCTGGTTTGGACCTTAGGTGCAAGGTGTGCCCGTACGGGTCCGTGAAATTTCATCGGATTGAGTTCCGGAGAGAAAACTTTGAGTTTGTCCTCCCAGTGATCCAAAACGGTGGTTGGCGAGATAACTAGGAAACGCCAGTTTTTGGTTTGTTGTGCGACTAGATTCAGCAGGCCCATTGCTTGATGAGTTTTACCCAAGCCCATTTCATCAGCGAGCAACCCGTGAAGCTGATTTTGACGCAACCACCAAAGCCACTTCATTCCGTTTTCTTGATAGGGTCTTAAATTTAATTTTTGATTTTTAAGTGCAGGGACTGCTGTTTCAGTCGAGAACTCGTAGCGGCTTCTGATCGTATTTAATATTTTCTTGCTGCCCGCAAATTGATCGAATCCCCCAAGGGAAGCCTTCAGTCGCATGAGTCCAATGGCATTGACCTTGAGTGCGTCGCCCGAATCGTTGGTTTGCCAATTGAAGTTTGCAACGAGGTCTGGAATTTTTAGCCACACCTTCCCAGTTTTGATGTACTTTCTTTTTTCCTTTTTAAGCTTTCTGATCAATTCGATCATTGAGATTGTGGTGTCACCAGCCTGATATCTTGGGTCAAGGTTAAACCATCCGTCAGACTCTCCGATGATTTCGATTGTGGAGAGTTGAGGTGCAACCAGAACCACACCTTCGACGAGTTCCGGTTCGACCCAAAGGATACCGTTTGCTGCAATCGACTTAAATCCGCTCTCCGCAAGTTTTGCCGCATCGTCTCCAGTAAACGCCTGTCGATCCGGGGACTCCATCCAGCCCTGTCCAACGCCAGTCCGGTCGAGAGGGAAATAGCCGATTCCAGGTATGAAGCAATAGGACTCGCCCAAGTGCAGCGTTTTGGATGGTTTATCCATGAACGAGCGCGTGACAGCAGGTTGCTGCGCCGCTCGTCCAGCGCGTTCTACTTCAATTACTTTTTTCACGTCGCGGCTATTTTTTTTCAATTGCAAAACCAGGCGACGATCTTTTTCCATGTCTATAGCGAGTGTCTTCACCGCAATGATCGTTTCTGCCCCATCAAGATGAAGGCGCGTGCCTAGCTTTGCAGGGAAAGTGTAAACCCGCAGTTCTGAAACCTCAGCAGCCGCCTTTTTGTGTTGCGGATGATCTGACAGGAAACGAGCGGCCTCATCAAGGGTGAGATCATAGTGAGACACGTGACCCGCTTTGAGTTCCACTCGGACTCGTAGTACGGGCCCGCCGGCAAGCAGTGAGATGCTATGCAGACCTTCTCCTGCTTGAGCAATTACGGATTCCACTGCGCTGGCTGATTTTCCGCGCACGGAATTTGCAGTGTCTCTCGCAACGGCCTCGCGTTCTTCAGGTGATGCGCGCTTTGAGCTGTTTGCTGGGGGCTTTACTGGCATCCGAGGGTCCAGCAGTCGTACGATATCCTGCCGCTCTCGATCCAGGTGCACTGCTATTGCTGCGATGTGTTCGCAAAATTTTCCTTGAACCCTGTTTTTTTTACACGTGCACTCGAGCCATTGGATCATCACACCAGTCGGGTGCATTTTTATTCTGACTTCATGTGGCTTGCTTGAAATGTCACGAATTTTGGCGGTGATGAGGCCAGCTGGAAATACTTGGAATTCCCCAATGCGGCCCGCCTGATACAAATCAACGCCATCGGCCCAATCCTCTTCACCAATGTGTTGGTAGAAGTGATCGATGAAGCGTGTTTTTTCGTTTTGCTCCACGTTATTGACAGTTTTCTACCGGGCTCTGTTGGCCTGGTTGGTGTGTCGGGGGATAAAATCATACGAAGTCAGTGTTTCCATAGATTCTACCACACGAGGAGGATCGGATTCAGGGTCGGAGGGGGTTTTCGATGGGGTACTGGCCCGGAGACTGCCGAAAAAACGCCCTTGAGCCTCTATATAGGGTACCCATTGTGGGATCCTTATTGAACTGAGTGCAATTTAGGCAGGGCTAAAAGTGCTTAACTAGCTGAAATAACTAGAACCAATCGCGATCTTCAAAAAAAATCAAAAATACGGAAGAAAAAGTTTGACCAGCTGAGATCACCTGCGTATACACCTTCTTCACGCGACGCAGCGTTCGAAACGAAAGTCGAAAGCAAGTATCGCGGTGCTCTTTGAAAACTGAATAGCCAAGATTTGTTCGTGAATTAAACAGATTGTTGATCTGTGAATTCTTCGGAATTCACCGAGCCATTGGCTCGTTAAAGAATCAAAAACCTGTCTTAAGAGCCCGTCAAAAGGTTCTCGAGGCAGTATAAAGCAGGATTATAACGTTAGAGTTTGATCCTGGCTCAGAACGAACGCTGGCGGCGTGCCTAACACATGCAAGTCGCACGAGAAAGTTCTTCGGAATGAGTAAAGTGGCGCACGGGTGAGTAATACGTAGGAACATGCCTTAATCTGGGGAATAACTGCGGGAAACTGCAGCTAATACCGCATATACTCGAGAGAGAAAAGGTGGCCTCTGCTTGCAAGCTACCGGATTAAGATTGGCCTACGTCCCATTAGCTAGTTGGCGGGGTAATAGCCCACCAAGGCGACGATGGGTAGCTGGTCTGAGAGGACGATCAGCCACACTGGAACTGAGACACGGTCCAGACTCCTACGGGAGGCAGCAGTGGGGAATTTTGCACAATGGGCGCAAGCCTGATGCAGCAACGCCGCGTGAGTGAAGAAGGCCCTCTGGGTTGTAAAGCTCTTTCGGCTGGGAAGAAGGGTTCGTATCCTAATATGGTACGGATTTGACGGTACCAGAATAAGAAGCACCGGCTAACTTCGTGCCAGCAGCCGCGGTAATACGAAGGGTGCAAGCGTTGTTCGGAATAACTGGGCGTAAAGGGCGCGTAGGCGGGTTGGTAAGTTAGAAGTGAAATCCCCGGGCTTAACCCGGGAACTGCTTCTAATACTGCCAGTCTTGAATGTTCGAGAGGGTGGTGGAATTCCCGGTGTAGAAGTGAAATTCGTAGATATCGGGAGGAACATCCGAGGCGAAGGCGGCCACCTGGCGAAACATTGACGCTGAGGCGCGAAAGCGTGGGGATCAAACAGGATTAGATACCCTGGTAGTCCACGCCGTAAACGATGGATGCTAGATGTTCGGAGAGTTAACCCTCTGAGTATCGAAGCTAACGCATTAAGCATCCCGCCTGGGAAGTACAGTCGCAAGGCTGAAACTCAAAGGAATTGACGGGGGCCCGCACAAGCGGTGGAGTATGTGGTTTAATTCGAAGCAACGCGCAGAACCTTACCTGGTCTTGACATCCCGCGAAGATTGCAGAGATGTAATCGTCCCTTCGGGGACGCGGTGACAGGTGCTGCATGGCTGTCGTCAGCTCGTGTCGTAAGATGTTGGGTTAAGTCCCGCAACGAGCGCAACCCTTGCCTCTAGTTGCTACCATTAAGTTGAGCACTCTGGAGGGACTGCCGGTGTTAAACCGGAGGAAGGCGGGGATGACGTCAAGTCCTCATGGCCCTTACGACCAGGGCTACACACGTACTACAATGGCAGAAACAAAGCGATGCGAAGCCGCGAGGTGAAGCTAATCGCAAAAATACTGCCTCAGTTCGGATTGAAGTCTGCAACTCGACTTCATGAAGCTGGAATCGCTAGTAATCGCAGATCAGCACGCTGCGGTGAATACGTTCCCGGGCCTTGTACACACCGCCCGTCACACCACGAAAGGGATCACAACCAGAAGCAGGTGAGCTAACTTCGGAGGCAACCTACCAAGGTTTTGGTTCTGATTGGGGTGAAGTCGTAACAAGGTAGCCGTAGGGGAACCTGCGGCTGGATCACCTCCTTTCTAAGGATGCTGCCAGCTGGTAACAGTTGGGCACCTAGGTTACTCAACAATTTTCACGTCAGACCCTTGGCTATTCAGCTTTGAGAGAGCTTTTTGCTTTCTCTGCTCTTTGACAACTGAATATAAGCAATACAATTAATATCATGCACATGGTGCATTTTTGATTCTCAACCGACACTTTGTTGGTCGCGTAAGCGATTCTGCCAAGTGAAGAGTTGTAGGTGAAAGTAAGCTACTAAGGGCGTACGGTGGATGCCTTGGCACTAGGAGGCGACGAAAGACGTGGTTGGCTGCGATAAGCTTCGGGGAGCTGCCTAACAAGCTTTGATCCGGAGATTTCTGAATGGGGAAACCCACTGCTTCGGCAGTATCTGCAAGTGAATACATAGCTTGCAGAAGCTAACGCAGAGAACTGAAACATCTAAGTATCTGCAGGAATATAAATCAAACGAGATTTCGAAAGTAGCGGCGAGCGAAATCGAATCAGCCTAAACCAGCTGGAATTTCTGGCTGGGGTTGCGGGGCGGTTCATAACGGACGTTTAGGATTAGAGGAATGCGTTGGGAAGCGCAATCATAGAGGGTGACAATCCCGTACTCGAAAATCTGAGACGCCAGAGCCGTTCCCAAGTAAGACGGGGCACGAGAAACCCTGTCTGAATCCGGGAGGACCATCTTCCAAGGCTAAATACTACCTAGTGACCGATAGTGAATCAGTACCGTGAGGGAAAGGTGAAAAGAACCCCGTTAAGGGGAGTGAAATAGACCTGAAACCGTACGCTTACAAGCAGTCGGAGCGAAAGTGACGGCGTGCCTTTTGCATAATGAGCCAACGAGTTAATGTAGCGGGCAAGGTTAAGGTGCTAAGCACCGGAGCCGTAGCGAAAGCGAGTCTTAATAGGGCGCTTAGTCCGTTGCATTAGACCCGAAACCCGGCGATCTATCCATGAGCAGGTTGAAGCAGGGGTAATTCCCTGTGGAGGACCGAACCCGTAGCCGTTGAAAAGGCTTGGGATGACTTGTGGATGGGAGTGAAAAGCTAATCGAGCTGGGTGATAGCTGGTTCTCCCCGAAACATATTTAGGTATGGCGTTGGATGTTTCTTACAGGGGGTAAAGCACTGATTGGGCTAGGGGTCTTACCAGATTACCAAACCCACTCAAACTCTGAATACCTGTACAGTTAATCCGGCAGACAGACGGTGGGAGAGAAGTTTCATCGTCGAGAGGGAAAGAGCCCAGACCATCGGCTAAGGTCCCAAATAACATGCTAAGTGGTAAACGATGTGGAGACGCTCAGACAGCCAGGAGGTTGGCTTAGAAGCAGCCATCCTTTAAAGAAAGCGTAACAGCTCACTGGTCAAGCGTTTCTGCGCGGAAAATTCAACGGGGCTTAAGCATGTAACCGAAGCCATGGACTTCGTAAGAAGTGGTAGGGGAGTATTGTGGTAACCAGTGAAGGTATCTCGTGAGGGGTGCTGGAGGAGCCACAAGAGCATATGTTGGCATAAGTAGCGATAAAGCAAGTGAGAAACTTGCTCGCCGAAAGCCCAAGGTTTCCTGGGAAAGGTTAATCCTCCCAGGGTTAGTCGGACCCTAAGGCGAGGCCGAAAGGCGTAGTCGATGGGAAGCAGGTTAATATTCCTGCACCTGTTTGGTGGAGTGATGCGGGGGTGGAGAAGGGTAGCTTGGCCGGTTATTGGATTCCGGTTTAAGCGTGTAGGAGGATCTTCTTGGAAAATCCGGAAGGTCGTTAACTCTGAGACGTGATGACGTGGACGCAAGTCCTGAAGCAAGTGATCCCATACTTACAAGAAAAGCCGCTAAACGTTGAAACCAACAGTCCGTACCCCAAACCGACTCAGGTGGGCAGGGAGAGAATCCCAAGGCGCTTGAGTGAAACCAAGCTAAGGAACTCGGCAAATTGACACCGTAACTTCGGGATAAGGTGTGCCAGTAATGTGAAGAGCTTCGCGCTCTAAGCATACACTGGTCGCAGAGAAGAGGGGGTGGCGACTGTTTACCAAAAACACAGCACTCTGCAAATTCGTAAGAAGATGTATAGGGTGTGACGCCTGCCCGGTGCTGGAAGGTTAAGAGGAGATGTCAGCGCAAGCGAAGCATTGAATCGAAGCCCCAGTAAACGGCGGCCGTAACTATAACGGTCCTAAGGTAGCGAAATTCCTTGTCGGGTAAGTTCCGACCTGCACGAATGGCGTAACGACTTCCCCGCTGTCTCAGCTTGGTGCTCAGCGAATTTGAAAACAGTGTGAAGATGCACTGTACCCGCAGCAAGACGGAAAGACCCCGTGAACCTTTACTATAGCTTGGCACTGGTGTTCGGGTTGGTTTGTGTAGCATAGGTGGGAGACTTTGAAGTGTGGTCGCTAGATCGCATGGAGTCACCATTGAAATACCACCCTGACGAACCTGGACCTCTAACCTACTCCCCTTATCGGGGAGAGGGACAGTGTCTGGTGGGTAGTTTGACTGGGGCGGTCGCCTCCCAAAAAGTAACGGAGGCGCGCGAAGGTTCCCTCAGACCGGATAGAAATCGGTCGTAGAGTGCAAAGGCAAAAGGGAGCTTAACTGCGAGAGTGACAGCTCGAGCAGGTACGAAAGTAGGTCTTAGTGATCCGGTGGTTCCGCATGGAAGGGCCATCGCTCAACGGATAAAAGGTACTCCGGGGATAACAGGCTGATCTCCTCCAAGAGTTCACATCGACGAGGAGGTTTGGCACCTCGATGTCGGCTCATCACATCCTGGGGCTGAAGCAGGTCCCAAGGGTTTGGCTGTTCGCCAATTAAAGTGGTACGCGAGCTGGGTTCAGAACGTCGTGAGACAGTTCGGTCCCTATCT
>CAMBEK010000003.1 GCA_945865565.1 Pseudobacteriovorax antillogorgiicola
TGTACCACCGCGCCCTACAGCCCGGAAAGCAACGGAATGGCAGAAGCTCTGGTGAAGACTATTAAACGCGACTACGTCGCGATGAATGACGTCCCAACGGCAACAGACGTGATGAGTAAGCTAGCGGGGTGGTTTGAAGATTACAACGAACGAGCCCCGCACAAAGGACTTGGCATGAATTCGCCAAGGGAATACATCAGCTCAATAACTGCTGGCTAATTCGAAAACCGGCGGAGATATTTATCGAAAGCGAAAGACGATTACCGAACCGGTCTTCGGCCAATTAAAAGAAGCCCGAAGATTTAGAACCTTTCTGCTGAGGGGCACTGAAAAAGTGCGCGGAGAATGGCAATTGATGGCGATTTGTCACAATTTAGGGAAATTGCACAAGGCTAAGGCCTGAACGGCGTATTCTGGCGCCTACTGCACTACGATTTCTTTCATGAAAAACATGGCGGTCGATTTTTTAAAAAAAAATTCGAAGAAAGGATCCTTCCCCTTCGCTACGCTCAGGGTCAGGATGACGAGTTAAGAAAGGATCCTTCGCATTCGCTCAGGATGACGGGGGTCCGGTCAGGATGACGGGGCGCCGCTCAGGATGACGGGGGTCCGGTCAGGACCCGCCCTTTACTGCAGAAACAGATCGAGGCCCTGGCGAGTGATGATTTCTGCGCCCCCCGGCTGACCGGCTGGCTTCGTGAACGCGGGCTTGTTGGTGTCGCGGCCGAAGGTCATCTTGCGCGCCGGCAAACATACCTTTCCAAGCTGCAAGCACGAGACGCCGCGCTGGTAACCCAACTCAATCTCTTCTTTGTAACGGGCTGCCAGGGCAGCGCCATCAAGACCGGCCGGACGAGCCAACAGCTTTGCCTTCTGGGCATCCGTCGGAAACGACTCAAGGTCCAACCACCAGCGTGAGTTCTCTTGGAGGCTGTTCAGATTCACATCATACCAGCTGTGCATGATGGTGACTTCTGCAGTGCTGTAGTCCCAACGCCCCGTGCCCAGGGCACGAGCAGCCGGGAAAAGACGTTTCACGTCCTGGACCACGCCGGGCATCGCGAATCCACCGTTGTAGAAGCGACGGGTTTTGACCACGCCAGGCGTCTCAAAGCGAACGAGTTTTGAGTCGGATGGTTCTTCAATCGGGATAAAATAAGTCGGCTCGGCGATGCTGGCCAAAACGGCGAGCTTCATGTCTTCCGCCGTTTCCATCACGCGCACGTCACAAAGGCGCTCTTCCTGGGTCAGGTTTTCCGTCAAATAACGGAACATGACAGGATCGGCGAAGTAGGTACAAATCTTGCCGACCTTTTGCGATTCAAAACTGAGGACGCCGTTCCGCTGAGAATAGGAAAAATCGCTGATATCAAACGAACGCGCACGGTCGCTATTGCCATTCAACCAGCGGCGGTTGTCATTGACGTCTTGATTGGAAGCGACGATCACCGTTGGAATTCTCGGCACGCAGGCACCGTTAAGGGTGATTTCATCAACCAAAGGGGAAATGGTGCTCAAGGGCGAACCGAATTCCTGACCCGAAGTGATCGCACCAAGGACTTCGCGTAGTTTTGCTGCGATGTCTTCTTTTACCAATTCCGACGGAAATCCACTGACGATGCTCTCTGCGCCCTGGATGGCCTCGCTCGTGAAACCGCGACAGCTAAACCAGGCTGCAAGCAAGGCGCCACTGCTGTTTCCAGTCACCACGACATCACCGGCCGCCATGGCCTGGGCGTTCGATTCCGCACGCAGCATCGAAATGCGCTCGTAGGAAGCCTTGGCTACGCCAATATCCCAGGTCAGGGTCGTGCCCTTGCCCTGGAACGCGTAAACCAATTTCGGATTAATCGAATCAGAGCGATCGGCAGCAATCTGCATGCTCATGCCGTGCTGGGTTGCAATCGTGCGAAGGCCAACGCTCTGCTCCACTGGCTGCAGTGATTCTGATTCGGGGGCTGGCTGTGCCGGAGCCTTATCGCCGTTTGAACTCGAACCGCACGAGGTCAAGGCAAATGACATGGCAGATGACAGAACAATAATCCGTGCGCCACTGGTGATTCTTTTAGATGACATGATTGGCCTCAACTCCGCTTGATCTGACTGATGTAATCTGACTGCCACGTTCTTTATTGCAATGCTGCTACTGAGCAAAAAACGACCGGACATCTGCAAAATACTTCGTAAAATCCTTTTCACCGGTGATGTCGAAGTACATCACGCTGGATGGCTCTGGATCGTGAACCATCTGCAGGCCATGGCCGGCTTCGTGGTAGAAAAGTTTGCGAATATCCGTTTTGTCGGCATCTTTAATTGAATTGATCTTCATGCGGACGAAATCTTCGTCGAGTTCAAGGCGCATCGAATAACTGGTAGTCCGCAAGGCCTTTGGTGCCGGCAAATAACTGCGGCGTTCTTCAGTCTCAGAAAGCCACTGCCCCCAACCCACTTTGCCTTCACGCATGTTCAGGCCCTGCGTCAAAGTGATGGGACTGTTCGCCTCATCTTCGATGGTCGTGTAGTGAAGGGCCTCGATGCCGGCTTCTGTATTGTATTGGTGGATCAAACGGCGAAAGCTGTCGTGCATGCCGCTGTCGGCACCGACGCAAGTCAGGACGAAGTTCCTGACCTCTTTATCTTGGGTGGGCAGGCCACAAGACGTCAGGCCTGGGGCCACGACAAGGCATGCCAAAAGAAAATTACGAATGCTGAAACGCAAATTCGACACAGGCAACCCCACAACAACAGCCACGGAAAACACAACAGCAACAAGAACTACGACGAGCCTGATGGTTGAGGGGAAGTCTCAGATGGACCAACCCCAACGCTAGAGAGACCTTATAATAATTGTATTACAACGTCAATATATTTTAATAGAAATTATGAATTTATTAGAAAGTCTTGAATGATATCTGACACGGGGAGGCGCCTGGGTTCAATAGGCGTTTTTGCTCAGGAACCCCCTGAAAACAGTGAGAAAAATGATCCTCAAGTCCAGCCAAACCGACCAGTTCTGGATGTAGAACAGGTCGCATTCGATCCGTTTTTCAAGGCTGGTGTCGCCCCGCCAGCCATGGATCTGGGCCCATCCCGTGATCCCCGCCTTGACCTTGTGGCGCAGCATGTAGCCGGGAATCTCGCGGCGAAATTGATCAACAAAAACGGGGCGTTCTGGTCTTGGGCCCACCAGACTCATATCCCCGCGCAGGACATTCCAGAACTGGGGAAGCTCGTCCAGGCTGCTGCTGCGCAGAAGCCCTCCGAACCAAGTGGCGCGGTTGTCGGTCGGCTTGGCCCACACCGCCCCCGAACCCTTTTCGGCATCCACCGGCATGGAACGAAACTTCAGGATCGAGAAGCTGTTGCCATCCAGACCCATCCGGGTTTGGCGGTATAAAACCGGTCCTGGAGACGTGAGGCGCACGAGGATCGCAACCATGATCATGACTGGCCCAAACAAGGCCAAACCAAACAAGGCCCCAAAAACGTCGACGCCCCGTTTGATCAGGCGCCCGATCCCGGCCAACGGGGATTCGTTGATGCTGATCACCGGGCGACCATCAACCAAGGCAATGCCAGAGGCAAACCTGGTGAAGCGGCTCATATCAGGAATGATCCGGATATCCGGAACCTGATCCGCAATGCCGGCCAACTGATCTTCGACGACACCGAGTAACCGGTAGGGCAATGCCACCACCATGGCGTGGACTTCCAGCCTGGTCAGAAGTTCGATCCAGTCGCTTGGCGCCCCAGAGACACCGTTGCCTCCGCCGAGATCCTCCAACAGGACAGTGCCCACGCAGCGAGACTGAACCAGGTCCATCTCCCCGGCGGCATCCATGGCGTGACTGGCCAAGCCCTGCGTTGAAACGACCAACACATTGCGCACCGGACTCTTGCGGCGATACCAACGAAAAAGTTTGCGGGTCAGCGACCTCCCGGCGATCAAAAGCAATGGCTGCAGAGCGGCAAACATCACCATCACAATGCGCGAATAACGGTACTCTTCGTAAAAATAGGTAAAGGCGACAAAGGCAAGGGTGGCCAGACCACAGGAAGGAATGATGTCGAGGGCTTCAAGAACCGCAGAACGGCGCCCCTGGGAGCGCTGGTAAAAACCACTGGCAAAAAAGACTGCTGCCCAGATCACGACAATGAAAGGGATCAGTTTCAAATACAAAGCCAATGGTGGAACGCCCTTCGGCGTTTCCAAAAGTGCAAAGCGAAGCTGAAATGCCGCAACCCACGCGACGACCACAGCACCCATGTCCATGCCGAGCCTGACAAAGCGAACAAGTTGTTTCTGTTGCTGGTTCATAATCCGGTCAACACCCTATTTTCGGTCTGCTTCGCGTCGATTTTGAATCAGCTGATCCACTTCCTGCTTTATCGCGCCCTGAAATGCCGGCGTTGAAAACCGGCGGGCTTGATGTGCCAGTGCTGCTGGATCCAATTCAAACTTCTCTTCGAACCTTGCCATGGCATCAGCCAGATCGTCCACTTCGGGACGGTCAAAGAAAAGCCCACTTCGACCCTCGTCGATAAAATCGAGCGCGCCACCGGCACGCTGGGCAATGATGGGGGCACCAGATGCCATGGCCTCGACCCCGGTGATCCCGAAATCCTCGACCCCGGGAAACAACAAGGCCTTGGCTCCCCCCATCAGGGACTCCCACGTGGCGTCGTCGGGGCGATGAACAAATTCAACATTGGATCCGCCAAGGCGCTTTAATGACTGCCACTCAGGCCCATCACCGGCGACGATCAATTTTCGACCAAGTTTCTTGCAGGCCGAAATGGCCAGATCAAATCGCTTGTAAGATACGGCCGCCCCGGCGACGAGGTAGTAGTCCCCACGACTTGATGCGCCGCCTCCGCTCAGCCTCGCCTGGGCTTGCTTTTGAAAGCGGTCCACGTCCACTGGCGGATAGATGACCGATGCGTCGCGGCCATAAAAGCGCCGGACCCGCTGCTGGACAAATCTGGAGTTAGCCACAAACTGATCCACCCGGTTTGCCGAGATGACATCCCACTGCCGCAGATCGGAAGATAATTTGTGGATCACTGATTTCAAAAAAGGAATGCGAGGCAGGCGGGACGTATATTCGCTTCGTTGATCCCAAATGTAACGCATCGGCGAATGGATGTAGCACAGATGGCTGGCCCCCGGTCCAGGCAACGCACCCTTCGCAACACAAGATGACGTACTGATCAGTAAATCAAAATCAAACAGCGGCAAGGATTCAATTGCAGCGGGAAGAAACGGCAGCAGAGCCTTGCGCAAAGGACGCAAATGCTTCAGCCCGCTTGGAAAAAAAATTTCGCGACTGCGAATCGACTCAGGCATTTTCGCTGCGTCGTAGAACAAAGTGAAGACGGGAGCACCCGGAAAAAGGGGCAGCATTGCCTCAAGCACTTTTTCGCCGCCGCGGCAAGCCACCAGCCAGTCATGGACAAATGCTACTTTCACCATCAAACCCCATTTTGGCTTGTCATATCACGAAGTATCCCTCCAATTCCAGCCAATGGACAATTTCCACGAAACCCTTGGGGCTGAAGAATTTGCCGGGCGAAGTTTGCAGTGAGGGGGCAATTTTTGTTAATCTAGATTTACGCAAACAACACTTGTTTTTGAGTGACTCGTCTTCCCCGGGAAGGCTGCGAAGGACTGGGCTGAACCTGAGAAGCCACCTTCCGGTCGAATGGGCCGTTGTATCCTCACGCGTTTTTGGAGGCAGTTCTACCGTATGAATACCCCTGAGATTCGCAGAACAGGAGAGGATTCTTGCCGCGCCCAATCCATGCTCTTCCGGAGCAAAGGACGGGCCGGCCTTCAATATGGGGACTGGCAGGAACTTTTTCCTGAGATCATCGGCCGTAGCCCGACGATGCTGAAGGCACTGGAGACGGTTGCCAAAATATCGCACTCGGAGAGCGCCGTCCTGATTTCCGGTGAGTCGGGAACCGGGAAAGAGCTGATCGCGTCGGCCATCCACAGGCTATCCAGCCGGTCGGCCAGGCCCTTTGTCGCAATCAATTGCTCGGCCATTCCAGAAAACCTGCTTGAATCCGAACTCTTTGGTCACGAAAAAGGCGCTTTTACTGGCGCCGACCGCCGTCGGATGGGGCGTTTTGATGCGGCATCAGGCGGAACTCTCTTCTTGGATGAGATCGGGGATATGCCACTCGCCCTTCAAGCCAAACTGCTGAGGGTCCTTCAGGAACGTAAGTTCACCCCGCTTGGCGGCAATGAGATCCGTGAAGCAGACGTCAGGATCGTCGCGGCGACCAACTTGGACCTGGAAAAAGCAGTGAAGGCCGGGACGTTCAGGCTGGACCTGTTCTATCGCTTGAACGTTTTGCCAGTTGCCTTGCCGGCCTTGCGCGAACGCGCCGAGGACATCGCGGAGCTGCTGGAGCATTTTCTGGATCTAGCCGTCCGGATGCACGGCTATGACGCGAGCACGACCCTTGGACCAGACGCCATGCAAACCCTTTGTACCTTTGCGTGGCCTGGCAATGTGCGCCAATTACAAAACATGATTGAGCGGCTGGTGGTTTTGAAGGGTGGGGGCGAGATCACCCTTGAAGACCTTCCCCCAGAATTAACCCATGCGGCTCCAGCCTGTGTCATTCCGAGCGCTATTCCCACTGTCGTGGCAAATGCGACCATACCGCTGGCTGTCCGGCCGGTCGAAACGCCGGCAGCGATCATCCCAGGAAGTTTTGGAGAACTCCCGAAAGACGGAATCGATCTGATCCAGTTTATCGAGGATCTTGAAAATTCAATGATCATGCAGGCGCTTGACCGGACGAGCCACAACAAGAACCAGGCTGCGAAACTTCTGGGGCTGAACCGGACGACCCTCGTTGAGCGCATAAAAAAGCGGGGACTTGCCCCGCTCAATGCACCAGCTCAAGAACTCTGACGATCAAATCGTCATCACTTCTTTTTCCTTGGCGGCCAGTTTGTCATCAACTTGCTTGATGAACTGGTCCGTCATTTTTTGAACATCAGCCTGCAGCTTGCGGCTGTCGTCTTCATTCAACTCTTTATTTTTTTCCTTAGTCTTGATGTCCTCATTTACATCGCGACGAATATTGCGGATTCCAACTCGGGATTCTTCCGCCATTTTCTTGAGGCTCTTGGCGATGTCCTTGCGCCGTTCCTCGGTGAGGGCTGGAAAGGGAAGGCGGACGACGTTGCCGTCGTTCGTGGGTTGCACCCCAACATCAGCAATCATGATTGCCTTCTCAATGTCTTGGATCAGGCGCTTTTCGAAGGGGGTAATAACAATCGTCCGCGCGTCAGGGGTGGTCAAGGTCGCAACTTGATTGAGCGGGGTCGGCGTGCCGTAATAGTCGAGGCGGACCGGATCAAGGATGGTAATGGAAGCGCGACCGGTACGAACCAGCTTGAGTTCATTCTCAAAACCCTTGATCCGTTTTTCCATCGCCTGTTTGCATTGGCTGATCACATCGGCTGACATGTTGTTCACTCCTTAATGTGCTTATGTCTCTTTTGTAACTCACGCGCATCAGCGCACGAAGGTACCCATCTTGACACCCGTAACGGCCCTTTGAACGCATCCAGGTTCACCCATCTTGAATACAAGAATGGGTAATCCGGCCTCCATGCACATGGTGACGGCTGTCGCATCCATGACGTCCAGTTTTTTCTGAATGACATCAAGATAAGTCAGGCTCTCGAACTTTTTTGCATTTGGATTTTTTGCCGGATCACTGTCGTAAATGCCATCCACCTTCGTGGCCTTCATGATGATCTCGGCCCCGATTTCCCGCGCGCGCAGGCTCGCTGCAGTATCGGTCGTAAATAGCGGGTTGCCCGTACCACCGGCAAAGATCACCACGCGGCCGCTCTCAAGGTGCTTGATGGCGCGGCGGCGAATGTAGGGTTCGGCAAGTTCGGTCATGGTGATGGCCGTCATGACGCGGGTCTGCTGCTGAAATTTATTTTCAAGAATGGCCTGCAATGCCAGGCCGTTGATAACGGTGGCCAGCATGCCCATGTAGTCGGCGGAGGCACGGTCCATGCCCCACTTGGAGGCGATGCTCCCACGAAAAATGTTCCCGCCACCGATCACAACGGCGACTTCAACACCCATCTGGCGAACCAATGAAATTTCGTTTGCGACAACCTCAATCGCATCGCCGTCGATTCCAAACCCTTGTTTGCCACCCAGCATCTCGCCAGAGACTTTCAGCATGATGCGCTTGAATTCCGGTTTCATTTTCCTGATTCTCCGAAAAAAAAAGGCAGATTCTCAAGTAAGAGAATCCGCCTTTTTAAAGACTGAGGCAACCTATTGTTGCAGCTGGGCCGCAACTTCCGATGCAAAATCCGTTTCCTTCTTCTCGATGCCTTCACCGAGATGATACCGGACGAACTTGACCAACGACGCGCCGCCGCCCTGTTTTTGAACAAATGCGCTGACGCTGATATCAGGATCTTTAACGAAAGCCTGCTCCACAAGACAGACTTCCTTGAAGAACTTCTTCATCTGGCCTTCAAGGATCTTCTCAATCATGGCTTCCGGCTTTTTCTCTTCGAGCAACTTCTTGCGTGCCAAAACGCGCTCTTGCTCGAGTTCAACGGTGTCAACCTCGGTGCTGTTAAGGTAGCGGGGAGCCGCCGCAGCAACATGCATGGCAACGTCCTTGCCAAGGGTCACGAGGGCGTCATTTTTGCTTCCGCCTTCCAGGGCGACCAATGTCCCGATCTTTCCGCCCATGTGGACGTAACCAGCAACAACGCCGTTTGGAGCTTCGACGACCGTGCAGCGACGCACGTTCATGTTCTCGCCAATCTTCGCGATCATTTCCGTCAAGGTGTCCTTCACCGTTGCGCCGGACGCCAGCTTGGAAGCGATCAATGCTTCTGCCGAGTTAAATTTGTTCTTGAGGGCAATCTCGGCACATTCACGGGCAAATTTACGGAAATCGTCATTCTTGCTGACAAAATCCGTTTCGCAATTGATTTCCAGAACAACACCGGCGTTCTGGTCCTCGTTCACAAAAACTTCAACGAGACCTTCAGCAGCAACGCGGTCTGCCTTTTTAGCAGCGCGAGACATGCCGCGTTCGCGAAGCCACAAAATCGCTTTTTCGATGTCACCAGAGTTTTCTTCGAGTGCCTTTTTGCACTCCATCATACCAACGCCGGTTTTCTCGCGCAGTTCTTTGACTTGTGATGCAGTGATGCTCATCGGAGTCGTTTCCCGTGTTGAGTCGGTTCAAATTAACGCAGGGCTTGAAGCGCTGCTGTTTACTGCTTTTTCGACGGCTTGCGCTTTTCGACAGCCACAGCGTTGCCGTGCTCATCGAAGAACTTGCCTTCACTCACGCCATCGCCTTTGTCGGCAACTTCGCTCTTGTCCTTGGACTTCAACTTGCCGGCGAGGCAAGCCTCAGCTGCGGTCGCGATGAACACCTTCAGCGAGCTGATGCTGTCATCGTTGCCCGGGATGACGTAGTCCACGAAATCCGGATCAGCGTTGGTATCGGCAATCGCAACAACCGGAATACCCAAACGGCGGGCTTCCAGGAGGGCAATCGTTTCCTTGTGGGCGTCAACGATGAAAATCGCGCGCGGCATGCCCGGCATGTCCTTGATTCCACCGATGTTGCGCTCGAGCTTCTCGCGCTCGTTCTGAAGTCCGAGGACTTCTTTTTTCGGCAATTTATCGAAGGTTCCGTCCTGCGCCATCTTTTCGATCCGCTTCAAGCGGTGGATGCTTTGACGAATGGTGGCAAAGTTGGTCAGAGTTCCGCCGAGCCAGCGGTGATTGACGAAATACATACCTGAACGGCGTGATTCGGTTGCGACAAGGTCGCGCGCCATGCGTTTCGTTCCAACGAAAAGCACGTGGCCGCCCCGGGCAGTGGTCTTCTCCAGAAAATCGCAAGCGGTCTGGAACAGCTTTACGGTTTTTTGCAGGTCGATGATGTGGATGCCATTGCGCTCGCCGAAGATGTACGGCTTCATTTTTGGGTTCCAACGACGAGCCTGGTGGCCGTAGTGGACGCCTGCTTCAAGCAGCTCTCTCATGTTCACTGTAACTGACATTTCTTATTCCTTTTTCGAAGGTTAGTCCTCGACTATCCCAACATCCCGACCCGCTCCAGCCGTCGTCACTTAACGCCCGACAGTAAAAGAAAAGGGGGACACCTTCGATGAGACAGTCCGCGTAACGGGCACAGGCACCACGCCAACACCCTTTAAAAGCCGCTGTAACGTACTTGGGCGGCGTTCGATTGACAAGCGGGAAACTACTTTTTGTTCTTTAATTCGGCTAGTTTTGCGAAAGGCGAGACCGGTTCGTCGACGACATCGCTGCCACCGCTGGAAAATACCCTGGGCGCAGACAAGTCGGCTTTGCAATAAAGGCACCGGTCCGATCCGGGTTCTGGCTGACAGCTTTGGGCCGGGACCGCCATCTGAACCAGGTCATTCAGCAGTTCCTCGACATCGATCTTTCCGTCCAGGATGTGGCGGTCCTCGAGGTCATCGGCGGACAAGGCAACCTCGCGGCGATCGTCCCGGGCACGAGGCACCGGTTTAAACAGCGCATCGACATCTTGGCTAAGGTCCACCGGAATCGAAAGATCACAGCGACTGCAGGGGACAAGGGGCTGATACTCTATCCGCCCCCGGACCGTGACACACCCAGACAACTCGCCATGCAGGGTCAATTCACCTTTTAATCGGCGCGGCTTGTCATCGATTCCCGGTGCGCAGGTGTCGTCTGCATCAAGGGAAAACGACGAATGGATGGCTTCCAACCACGGTTCGTCACCGTGAATCTGGATGGTTGCTTCTTTTTTGAGGTCCTTGACCGTTAGTTTCATAGGCTGCATAACCTAAACTAAAGGAGGGCTCATGTCACCACCTGCGAAGAGATGGACCGTTTACCGGCGCGGAGAAGCGCTGGGCACGTTCACTTCACCCGAAATTCGGGAGCAGCTCCGAAAGGGTGCCCTGTCCACGGGCGATTTTGCGTCCGCCGAGGGGTCTGCACTGCAACAAGAACTCATTGAAATCGATGAGATTTTTTTCTCCGCCGCCGACCAAAACGAATACCTTTCTGAGTCCCCACGAAAGTCGCGCTGGGTCAAACGGGCTGAAGAACTCAACCTCCAAGCCGCGCCACCAACCCGGCCCAGCCCGAATCGCCTGAAAGCTGGACCGAATCTGCCTCGCCGCAATCATCGCCACCATGGAATGGGGGGACAACACCCAGGTTCGCTTCCCGCCCGCTCATCTGGGAACCCATGGCTTTTGGCCGTTTTTGCGGCTTTTGTCGCAATCGCCGCCGTGGCTGTCGCCTGGCTTATCCGCCGGCGAGGTTGATGGGTGCCGATTCTCACAAGTTAACGATTGACCTGACATGAGGTTGGTAATAGAAGATGGTCGCTTGTTTCACGTTCCACGTTTCACGGCTCGTTTCGTGAAATCCAGACAAGGGAAATGGTCCCATGCCAACACCAAAGTTTCGTACATCCAGCTCCAAGCGCAACATGCGCCGCTCACACCATCACCTGACGCCAGCTGGAATGTCAGTGTGCTCAAACTGCGGGAACGTCAAAAAACCGCATTCGGTCTGTGAAGACTGCGGGCATCACAAGGGCAAGGCTGTTTTGCCGGCGAAAGTGTCCGCCGGTAATTCTGAATTCACTGCCGAATCCTGATTCGACCAACCATGTCGACTCGCAATGCCGCTACCACTCTGGCTATGTTCCCCGGACAGGGGTCTCAATACGTCGGTATGGGGCGGCAATTGCTTTCTGAATTCCCCGACTCCCGCCTTGCTTTTGAAGAAGCGGAAGATGCCACTAGCATCAATATCCGCAAGCTTTGCCTTGATGGTCCGGAAGACGAACTCAAGCTCACGGCAAACACACAACCCTGCATCTTGACCGTCAGCGCCGCCATGTGGCGCGTCCTGGAAAAAGAAGCCGGGTTTCGCGCCGAATGGTTTGCAGGGCACAGCCTTGGTGAATACTCGGCACTGGTAGCCTCAGGAAAACTTGCCCTCAATCGGGCTGCTTTTTTGGTTCGCCGCCGCGGAGAAGCCATGCAAGCCGCTGTTCCAGCCGGAGCCGGAGCCATGGCGGCCGTCATGGGTGTTGCGCCAGAAACATTGCTGTCCCGGGCCGAAAAAGCGTCACGCCCCGGCTGCGTTGTCGAAGTCGTTAATTTCAACAGTCCACAACAACTCGTGATCGCTGGCCACAAGACAGCTGTCGAAGATCTCGTAAAATCCCTGGAAGCCGAGAAGGCCCGCTGCGTCATGCTGCCGGTCAGCGCTCCGTTCCATTCATCTTTGATGACGAAAGCCCGGGAAGCCATGGAGCCTTTGCTCCGTGACACGCCCCTGTGCAATTCACCAGAAAAGGTGATTGCAAACCGCACCGGGAAAGTCGAATCCCCTTACCAGATCCAACACCTGATCGATCAAATTGATCACAGCGTCTTGTGGACCCAGACCCTGGAGACAGCCGTTGCTGCTGGCTGTGTGGATTTTGTAGAAATTGGCCCAGGAAAAGTCTTGAACGGATTGGCCAAGCGTCAAATCCCAAAAGATGCCCGGCTCACCCACACGGATGACATCCGGGCAGCCGTCACTTCACTCTGTCGTTAAAGGCAGTCGCCCAAGCCGGGTTAAACTTTCCTTTGGCGTAAACCACACCAATTCGCATCTGTTTAAAAATATCGTTGGCAATCCTTTGGATATCTTCTGGCGTCACACGCTCTAAATCTGCCGGCATCTCGTACAGCCGGTCGGTGGACCCATAATAATTGAAAGTCGACAGCAGAGCCCCGGCGATGCCGCCGTGGGTTTCCTGGGTCATGAAATAGGATGTGCTGAAGACCACCTTGAAGCGGTCCACTTCGACCTGCGAAAACCGTTTGGTTTTCAATCGCTGAATGACGGCGGCGATAGCATCCATGGTTTCCTGGGGCTTTGAGGTCGAAACTGAAATCGCTCCAATGCCGACCCGGTACTGGATTTGCCCTGCACCCACCCCGTATGAAAGTGACTTTCTAGTCCGAACCTCGTCCCACAGCTCCTCACTAAGCATTTCAAAAACAAGGCGCGATGCTGTGGAATCCTTTGCAGCAGCCCCGATGGCCGGAAACTTTATCTTGATGTAGGCAGTCGGTATATCCCGCTCCTCCATCGCAAACGCGTTTGAAGAATCAAAAGACGGAGCCGTCACTGCGGCAGCATCGCGCTTTTTTCCAGACCAGTTACCGAATATCTTTTTTACATCCGCCAGAACCTTTTCGTCCGGCATATCTGACACGACAACAATAACTGGTGGCGGACCTGCCAACAGAGACTTGTGGTAAGCAACCACATCATCACGGCCCAAGGCAGCCAGCTCACCAAGCGCCTCATCGCGCAGCAATCGGTACGGGTGTCCGACAGGGTAATAGACACGATTCACGACATCATTTGACCACGACCCCGGATCCTCTGACATTCCTTTGAAGGAGGCTTCCATCCGGTCCTTCTGCAACTTCACATCAACTGGGTCAAAGACAGGATTCATTACAACGGCAACAAAAGCTGGAAAAGCTTGACCCCAGTAGGATGAAAGCGCGGTCATCGAACATTGGGAAAACTCGACACCGCCACCGCATCCTATGCCGATGGAATAACGCTCAGTTAGTTTATTAAGTTTCTCTTTTGAATAACCCTTTGCGGCACGTCCCATGCTCGACATGGACCAATCATTCAGGACCTTGCGTCCTGACGGCTGATTTGCAGAACCCTCAGGAAAACCAACCGAGATGGTTGAAATTCCTGAATCGGGAACGCGGCGAATGATGACCGTCACACCAGAATCCAGGACAACCGTTTTGGTTGCCTTCTTCTGAGCCGCAACCGACTCAGGCTTCACCAGATTTATATTGTTTGCCGCGTAGGCCGGGGAAAAAAGTGCGGCCGAAGCAGCTACAAATATCCCGCGCAAAATCAGAGAGGACAGGTGGCTTCTTTTACTCATTTCAGACCCTCCGCATTGTCTTTCAGACCCACCTTGCCCGCAGCGGCCGGCGACATGAAAGTCGAACTGACGACTGGCTTTTTGACCAACCAGCGAGACACAAACGCCTGCACGTCACTCATCTTTACCGCCTGCAGTTTCGTCAGATAGTCATTGTAGTAATCGAGTCCAGTCACAGCCCACCAAAAAGCCAATGATTTGGTATGTTCAGATATCTTATTGAGTTCGAACTTGCGCTCAATCTGAAAGCCACGCTTGGCGTCTTCAAATTGATCCCGGGAGAAATAACCTGGCCTGCGCCACTCAGAAATTTCTGCCAGCAAAAGTTCGCGGGCCTTCTGGGATTTCTCTGGTGTTGTTGTCGCAGAAACCGAGAATTCACCTGCGTCACCCTGGGTGTAATATCCGCCGCCCGCTGAAAAGGTCAGTCCCGAATCAATGAATTTTTTATAGAAACGACCGTTACGGTGACCGAGCATCCTGCCAAGGATATCTGCCGGATACGTATCGCTGCGTTCTATCTGTGCCCGCGGACCTGCAAAAGTCAGTTGGATGTCCGCATTTTCAACATCAGGCCTGGTCATGACAAAATCGGAAGATTTCTTGGCTCCCGTCAAAGTGGGACGAGTGACGGGCTTCCATCCAGCGGGATTTTCCCATGTACCGAAATGCTTTTGAACCATGCCGGGCAGCGTGATTGGATCGAAATCGCCACCAACAAGAAGGGCGCAATTCGCTGGCGCGAAAACCTCACGCTTTATCCGCAGCAACTGCTCTCTGGTGGCTGTTTCAATGACCTTTCGGACGCCGAGGGGATTTCTACGGTATTCGTCCGCACCATAGGACAACTTTCGCACAAGATTATAGCGGTCAAAGGATGGCGATGACGCGTCACGGTCGTACTCATCAAGGACAACGCGCCGCTCCTTTTCCATTTCTTTTTGTTCAAGCAAGGGTGTTGCGATGGCATCTGCCATGAACTGCAGCCCCTCATCCAGAAAAGCCGACGGCAGCGTGAAATAATAGCGCACCACTTCCGCCGAGGTATCGCCATTGAAGACGATACCAAGTTCACGAACCCGGTTCATAAAGGCCTCTTGATCAGGAAGCCGTTTATTTCCCTTGAAAAACATGTGCTCCCAAAGGTGAGTCAGCCCGTTGATCTCGGGAGTTTCGGTCATCGATCCCGCTTTTGCGGTGAGAACGATTGTGACCAACGGCACCTTGGACGAAGGCACCATCACGAGATCGAGGCCGTTGGCTTGCTCGATCATCGCAAAGGAAGACTGAAGCCCCGAGGCCGCGGAAGATGCCGCAGAAGAGGCAGAAGAAGCGGCAGAAGAGACAGTAAAGGATAGTGCCAAAGACGAAAGCAGAAGCGCGGCCATGCCCGCACTTGATCGATACGATTTAACAGCGAACCTCATCCGTGAGTGCCCCCAATAAAACTGACTCGAAAAATTTAGATCGAGTCAGCGATGATTTCAGAAATATCCTTGACCGTAACTTCATCTGCCTTGCCGTTGGCCTTGACGCCATCGGTCAGCATCGTCATACAGAACGGACATGCAACGGCCACGGTTTTCGCACCGGTTGCGATCGCTTCCGCGGCACGATTGTTATTGATCCGCGTCCCAATATGCTCTTCCATCCACATGCGCCCGCCGCCGGCACCGCAACAAAACCCTTGCTCGCGGTTGCGGGGCATCTCAGTCAGTTTTACGGTTGGGACAGCCTCCAGAACCTGACGTGGACTTTCGTAGACTTCATTGTGACGGCCGAGATAGCAGGAATCGTGATAAGTGATTTCTGACTCTGCAGGCACCGCCGATGGCTTGATTTTTCCCGTCTTGACCAGATCGGTGATCAGTTCCGAATGATGCACAACCTCAGCCTTGAATCCAAAATCAGGATATTCATTCTTGATGGTGTTGAAGCAGTGCGGACAGCCAGTCACCACCTTCTTCACGCTATATTTCTTCATCGTGCCGACATTTTCTTCGATCGCAGCGTTCGCAAGGTATTCATTACCCAAACGGCGCGCGGTGTCCCCGTTGCATTTTTCCTCAGTACCAAGGATCGAAAAGCTAACGCCGGCGGTTTGCATGATCTTCACAATGGAACGAGAGACTTTCTTGTAGCGCTCGTCGTACGAACCCGCGCAACCAACCCAGAACAGGTATTCCACATCGCTTTTTTCAGCCATTGTCGACACGCCAAGTCCCTTGGACCAGTCCGCGCGCGTCGAAGGATTCATCGCCCAAGGCGAGGAATTGTTCTCAAGATTTTTGAACGTATTTGCCAGCTCTGGCGGGAATTGCCCTTCGGTGAGGGTCATGTAGCGCCGCATGTCCACAATGGCCGGAATGTGTTCGATAAAGAGCGGACAGGCTTCCATGCATGCACCGCAGGTGGTGCAGCTCCAAAGCTCATCGCGGGTAACAATACCGTCTATAAGCGGACGCTGCTTTTCTTCGGGCAAAGTGGCCGCTTCGGTCACGGCACTCTTGAGGTGTTTGATGATCATGCGCGGATCAAGAGGCTTGCCCGTATTGGTGGCGGGGCACTGCGAAGAACAACGACCACACTCGACGCACGTGTAACCATCAAGGAGCTGCTTCCATGAAAAATCCTGGACCTTGCCAACGCCAAATGATTCGGCGTCATCTTTGAATTCCATGGGGCGCAACCTTCCGCGCGGCTTCAGCGAACGGAAAAATATATTTGGCCAGACCCACACAAAGTGCTGATGCTTGGAATATGGAATAAAGGAAGTAAAGGCGAACAGGATGCCGACGTGAAACCACCAGAATCCGTTTGAAAAAGACTCCCAACCCGTCAAGCTTGAGACGCCAAATAAACCACCGATTCCGCTTCCAAACAGGCGCGACATGGGAAGGGCCTCCGCAGGAAGTCCGCCCACCTGTGCCGGGAGAAAGGTTTTTCCACCCATGTAAATCAAGGACGTGGCAACAAGGCCTAAAATTGCACCCAATACAATCAACCCATCGACCTTCGAATCCCGGCCCAGACTAGCCAGCCTCGGTGGCATAAAAAACAGACGGCGGCTGATGGCCCAAACAATCGCTACGACCACAGCAAAATTCGCGATGTCTTGCGTCAACAAATAGATGTGGTAGGCGTCTCCCCCGCCCAGGAACCACTGAAAACTGAAGGGAGCATAAATCCCATGCAGCACTGTCTCGGCGGTCCCGATGGTAACCGTCACGAAACCCCAAAAGATGATTGCGTGCATGAAGCCCGGAACAAATTCACGGAACATGCGCGGCTGAAGAAAACCCCCAACGACAACACCCAGAACCCTCTGCGGCAGATTATCCGTCCGGGTTTCCTCGGCAGCGGTTCCAAGGTGAAACCATCGCCAGAGCTTGACGATATTGAATCCAAAGAAACCAAAAACAGAAAGTGCCAGCACTGCAAAAATAAAATTAGCGGTAGACATGGACAACTCTCCTTAAGGTCGAAATATCAGATGAGATGCATCAAGACGACCGGGCAGCCTTCCTCAGGCTCCGCCGGGCCTCAAACAACATCAGGTGTGTCTCGTACTGGATCCTGCGGGCGATCGCATCGCCATGGATGTCGGCGTATTCTTGAATAAAATCCAGATAGGCTTTATCGCACAACGCTCGCCTTTGGGCACCTGCCACTGGGGCGCGATTGACGACTTCGTTTTTTTGAATTTGCCGGAAATGGCGTTCGACATCCTTCAGCCGGACAGGAAGGAGTGCCTCAAGGCGTCGCGCAACCTGACGGGACTTCAACGCCTCTTGCGCATGCGACTGGATTGCGCGGGTCAATTTTTCCTGGGCCATGTGCAAGTCCAAAGCCGGTATCCTCAAATCAACAAACGACCAGCGACTGACCAAAGAATTATCAGCGTATTCACGCGGGAATTTCAGCGTCAGCGAACGACCTCCCGAGTATATCGATCAAGGAGAATCTTGTCATCATCATCCACCCGCGAACGGGACACTTCATCGAGGATATCTTCGCGGTATTTTCGGTCTACTTCGTACTCCCGCTTAATCTCAACATCACCCCCGACAATGGACTGGCCGTAGTAATTGTCGCCATTCACCCGGCGCCTCCGCCCCCGGTCCTGACCAGAATCTCGCGCACGTTGGGCAGCTTGCTCGGCCTGGCGCAGCAACCGGCCAGCCATGTCGGAACTGCTCTCAGCCCCGGCAAATTGGCCCGCATTCCCCTGCTCAATCGTCTGCTGCATTTGAATGGCGGCGGCCTTAAGGCGCGCCTCGGCCCCGGGAGCAAAAGCCCGAACTTTGCCCTCGAGCCCCTTGGTTCCCTTTAAATTGCTGTTTTCAATAGCCCTCAGCCCCGGCCAGTTCGCCTCCACGTCTTTGGCCTGCCTGGATTGAGCCCGATCCAGGCCTCCGGAAACCTCGCCTTGGCGCCTTTGCAGTTCACGCAATTCGTTTTCGGTCGAGGCGAGTCCGCGCTGGCGTTCGGCTTCCCGCCGCTTTCGGGATTCGTCTTCTTTTGCCTCAAGCTCATCGATCCAAGCCCTATATTTTGCAACCCCACGCGCAATTTTTGCGAGGGCATTCTGTGCACCAGCATCACGATCCGTGACATTCCCGGGCTGATCTGCGCCGATCAAACCTTGAATATCCCGAATCATCCGATGGAAGGGCTTTTGATCGCGAATGGAGGGCCACTGGGATGGAATTAAATCCTTCCCGAGGCGTTCCACCCGCGCGATCCAAAACTTGTGACGCTCATCCAGAAAAAGACTCAAGCGGGAAAGGATGCGAGCGGCAGATGCTTCGCGCCCCTGATCGGGAGTTTGAAGGACCCGCGACAAAGTTCTTGTGGCAACAAAAAAATCACGGTCCCTCTCCCTTTGATCAATCGATTCATGGGCAAACAGGAATTCGCCGAGGGAGGCAGACAATTCAAGCATGGCAGATTCATCGCCTTCGCCAACCCGCGCATCGAACGAATTAAGGTCGTTGCGATCAAGTGCATCAAAATAGGGAGAATCAGCTGACTGTTGTGCGGCAAGCCCACTTAACCGCTGAGAATCCTTTTTGACCTCTGGATTCAGTAATTTCCCTGATTGAGCCGCATCATCGACGACCGACTTCAGCTCACGCAGGGTCGCCAACGTCCGGCGGTAACGCCCATAAGAACTCAAAACCGTGATGCGCAATGGCTCACTGGCCCCGGTTAACGGTTTCGGGACAGAACGGTCGGTGGCGATGGCAACAATGGTGACCTCCGATTCATCGGACTCGACATATGGCTCCAAAGTTACACTGTAGTCCGTGTCAATTTCGCGGCGATCGTCAGAAAGAACATTAAGCACATTTTCCACCGACTCTTGCTTGCCGCTGCGAATCAAAAGCTTTACCGCCGCAACAGGAGCCTCGGCCCGCACCCCGATCTTGAGGGGCAGTGGTTTGTCATCGTGCCAGGCACCACCAAAAGGCGAAGCGGAATCTGGATTGGGGGCGCCCCCGGGAAAAGCCGTCGCGACAAGGGTGACCTTTGGCACCGGGAGCGACTGCACTTTGATGTTGGCCAAAAGAAGTGAGCGCCCATCGCCGTTCAAGTAGACGGCTGTGGAGCGCGAGACAGTCAACGTAATGGTAAATCGGCGCTCCTTGTCTGATTTGGTCATCACAAAGTTTTGCGACGAGTCGCGAAGTTCGATGGCAGGACTTCCATCGGCGTAAGTTGCGATTTCGATCAGATTTCCTTCGAGAAGTTCAATATCTGGCGTCCGGTGGCGGTAAATGGCGATCACGCGCGGGCTCGTCGAATCCGGATTCGAAGGATCTCCTTTCAAGATGGCAATCTTTGCCCTCGGCTGCCAAACAGAAAGGACGCCCGCCAATTGACCCCAAGCCCGTGACAGGCTGGGAGGCTCGATCAACAAAATAAAAACGCCAAACAGCACCGGCACCAGCAAACGCTGACGACGGCGATGCATAATCGCCGCCAGGTCGGCACCAAGGCGTCGACGCAACACCAAATCAGCGTGACCGGCACTGTTGCTTTGGACTGCAGGCAAAAGCATCTCGCGCAATAGATGCCATCGCTCCGGCAGGTCCTGCTGGTTTGTACCAGACACACTCCACCAAAGCGCCGCAAGCCGCTCAATCAATCCGACCAATACAGCAAGAACCAAAGCCCGCGTCAGGTTGTCCCACTCATCGCCGGGATACCACAAGGATCCAAGCGCAAAAAAAACGAATGCCAGAACTGCGCATTCGATCAGCGTCTGAAAAAACCTATGTCGAACTTTTAGTTTTTCAAACGCGACTGCTTCGGGATTCATTTCTGGAGCCACCGGGAGATGATATTTACCGGCAGGCTGCCAACGCCAACAGCCGATTGAACAACCGTACAACTAGCGCCTGCAGACCCAGAAAAAGACATGGTTTCTTTATGCCAGAGTATTTCTCTTTCCGGCGTCGCGGCAATAATGAGGCATTTGGTGGAAAGCATCGCCAATTGTTCTGAAATGCCGGCAACCGCCTCAACCAGTTCATGGGCAGCAGCGGGTGCCATTGATCCTGCGTTTTGCGCCCTGACGATCTTCCTTGCAGACAGAAGTCTCGCTGGAAGCTCAATATCGGGCATAAATTCCGCAAGAAATTTGGTCGCACCCTGCCGAAAACGAGAGACCGACGTTGATTCCGGATGCGGGGGATCAATCAAAATCAGCCCCCCCACGAGCTTCGGATAGGCCAGCGCCAGCCGGACGGCAATAACTGACGACAGTCCGTTGGCCAGAATGACGGGAGCCTCACCCTTCTCGTGATGTTTGACCAGGGCCACGACCTGCAGAAGATCTCTTTGCAGGAGTTTAATTGATTTTGCCCTGATCGCGCCATTGCGCCCCTTGCCATGTCCGCGCATGTCAAACCCATAGCTGGATCCGCCATTGGACGCAATAAGCTCCATGGCGCCACGATAGGTCGCCGCGGCCTCACCAATGTCGTGCACGCACACCAACGGCAACTGCTCTGCCGCCTCACATTGCCAACCCGTGATTTGAAGCGATGTCCCACCATGATCCACAGGACAAAGGTGGGAGTAGATGGAAATGTTTGGCGCGTGGATCATCTCAAAAGGTTACCACAACCCTAGATTGCTATGTGATAGAAACGATGCTTCCATAATTTCAAAGGGGCAAACCATGAAAGTCGCCGTCCTCGGTGCCTCCCAAAACCCAGAGCGCTACTCCAACAAAGCGATCCGGATGCTCCTTCAGCACAAACATGAAGTCACGCCCGTGAATCCGGCGCAGTCCACGATCGAAGGCCTGCCGGTCGCCGCAAACCTCGAATCTTTGCCCACCGGGATTCACACGATCACCGTCTACGTGAGCGCCGACATCTCGACCAATCTCTTGAATCCCATGATCGCCGCAAGGCCCAGCCGCGTGATCTTCAATCCGGGGGCGGAAAATCCAGCGGTCGCGAAAGCCCTTGAGTCCGCTGGAATTCATGCGGTCGAGGCCTGCACACTTGTGCTCCTCAGCACCGGAACGTTTGAATCCACGTAAAACACAAGGCACTGATATAAAAAGAGAAGTGCGCGGAATTTGCTTTACTTGCCAGACCCGGCAGGGGAAAATCCTTTCAAATCTTGGACGGTATCCATCTATAACGGGGAGTTTTCATGCGAGCATTGCGTCTTTCATCTGCATTTGCACGTGTGTTGGCTCTTGCACTGGTTTTTGCAACGACGGGCAACGCCTATGCCGTGGATACTTTCCCTGGCAAGACCACCCCGGCGATCGGCGCCGAGCTTCGCACCGAATTCATCCATGACGACCGTGGCGTCGAAAAATTGTATTTCGACAAACTTGCTGCAACCAACACCTTCCGCCTCACCGATGTGAAAATCAGCCTGACTGGCGAATTCAACGATGCCACTAACTATCGCCTCCGCCTCAACATGAACCCGCAGGCATGGCAGCTGGGCAACGCCGCCGACCGGACCGAACTCGCTTATGCGACCATGCGCCTTAACAACCACCTGAGCCTGTCGGTCGGCAAGGATCAGGTCATGCAGGGCGGCTGGGACAACTTTGATCAAGAATTCGATGCGGTCTGGGGGATGTCGTCTTACATGGGGCCTTTCAAGACCTATGCACCGGCCGCGACCCTGGCCTTCAACCAAGCCCACGGAACCCTTTCCCTGCAGATGACCAACGATGTCACCACCACATCTGGAATTCTCAGCGCGCTACTCAGTGGCAAAAATACAAACACAACCAACGCCGATGGCCAATGGAACACCAGTCAGAGACAACCCGCTTTTATTTTGGACTACCGCGGCATTTACCGTGGCGGACTGGTTCGCCCACTCCTGCAAATAGGCCAATACGACGCAAACCATTCACGGTTCATCGATATCGGCGCGAAGATCTCCCGCGGTCCGCTGAATATCACCTTCGACTACCTCGTCGACAACCGTTCGGAAAAAACCTCGTCAGGCACGGAAAAATATTTCACGTACACCCTTACGGCATTGCGGGCGGATTACACGATCGAAGGTTTGGCGAAACCGTTTATTTATTGGACCCAAACGAACACAACCGGTGAAACAACTCTCGCCCAAGATGCTTCCCCGACAAGCTCCGCGACGAGTCTCGGTGCAACTTATCTTGGGTTTGGCACTAAATATGCGCCTTACCTTGCGTATCACCGCCTTGCGGGCAAGTATGTTCTCGGTGACGTCGAAAAAACCGCCACTCAGAACAGTGTCCGCATCGGGGTGATGGGCAGCATTTGAATCAGCTTCAGGCATCAAAGCAACGGGAGACAGACATGGTTTACAATCGCTGGACGGCATTGCTTGGACTTGCCTTGATTCAACTCAGTGTTGCCACACAGGCCTGCACGTTTGCTTCCGCCAAATCAAAAAAGACGAAAACGGAAGCCTCTCCCGAGGCGACAGCACCCGCTCCAGAATCCGTTACCAAGTCAAAAAAATCCGATATCACGGTCGCCGAAACTGTGAAGCTCCTGGAAGAGAACAAGGCCTATCTGGTTGACGTCCGCGAGCTTGAAGAAATCCTGGACGACGGAATGGCCAAGCCTGCCAAATGGCTCGCAATGGAAGAGATTCAAACCCGGGGCAACCGATATGAAGATGCGATCCGGACCTGGCCCAAATCAACTTCTCTGATTTTTTATTGCGTATCAGGCAAGCGCGCCCGAATCGCAGCCGATCACTTCAAAGAACTCGGATACAAGGTTTCGGTCATGGGTGGGTTGAAGGACTGGACGGGTGCAGGACTCCCGACGCGTCCGAAACCTTGAGCTTCTCACCGGTGGGTGCCAGCAGGCTTCGGAGTGCCGCACTCACGTCAATCATTCCGTAGCCATACCTTTCGCTGAGCCCCGACGCATCATATCCAGCATCAGGACCGCCAACCTTTTGCGCGGTCTTGGTCATTGCGGACTTGATTGCAGCCGGCTGGACTGCGGGCACAAAACTGCGAAGGATTGCAGCCGATGCGGCTATCTGAGGAGCCGCCGCCGAAGTCCCCCAAAATGAATTGGTGTAGTCACCATCAGGCAGATTGGCAGAGTCGTTGCCGGTGTTATAACCAGGCGCGCCAACGCGGTCCGTTGTTACAATGCCCGGATTCAGTGGATTTCCCGCGTCTGCGGGGCCGGCGTTGGAGGGCGCAACCAAATCCAGGCAAGGGCCGTATCCACTGTCCCGAACTTTCTGGCCCGACCGGCCAACCGAACTGACTGCAATCACTTCATCCAAAGCCGAAATATCCGGGCTGGAAGCCCTGCAATCGTTGGAATTCGCATTGCTCATGGCAAATACAATCACTGAATCCCGCGCCAAATCCTTGATGGCCTCGACCACAACGTCCGTCACTGGTGGATTCAAACGGTATCCCCAGCTATTGGAAAAGACCCGGGCTCCCCGTGAATGCGCATACCGGAATGCGGCCGCCTGATTAAGAGAGGAATTGTCGACGACTACTGGAACGATCTGGCACCACGGACAAGCGCCCGCCACACCGCGCCCGTTGCCACGAGCCCCGATGATGCCAGCCGTTGCCGTGCCATGCTTGTTGGAAGACCCATAAAGCAAGTTATTGTTGTTCGTTGCGAAGTTCCAACCCGCAACATCATCGATCAACCCATTACCATCGTCGTCTTTTTTATTTGCAGGAACCTCGCCCCCGTTTTGCAACCAGGCATCAGCAAGATCATGATGCCCTGCTTCAAACCCAAGGTCCAAAAGCGCCACAACAGATGCCTGTGGCACCAGGTTACGTGCCTCCGCCAGACGCCAGGCATTGAGTGTTCCGTTCGTATCCATGTGCCACTCCTGGCCCAACAACGGCTCCTGCCACGGGGCAAAGCCACGGGCCTCGACTTCGTAAGCCACATCAGGATGGGCAAATCGCGCCACGCCAGCCTCAACCAGGCTGTTCGCCGCATGCAAGGCCTCCAGAGGATGTTCAAAGACGGCCACGATCGCATCGCCCAAAAATGGCTTGGCCAGAAATCCCACAAAACCTAATTTACCGGTCACTGCCGCACGAAAATCCGCGGCCGTGACGCCACTTGCGGGCGCCCCAATCATGATTTTTGAAATTCTGGCCGGAGCCGATTTTTCGCCGACTAGAACCCCTATGTATTCTGGGTTTCCCTGTAACATTTCACGCAAGGAACCGGGAAAATTGACTTGGACCTTGCGCCCGCCAGAATGAAAATAAACCGAGGACAAATCTTGCGCCGCGGCCTTGTGCGGCAAAAAGAAAACGCCGGTCAGAAAGGTTAGAGTCCATACAATCAGAAATAAAATCGCCGCCGCGCGGTGCAGTTTTGCGTGGCGCTTCAAACCTGACCACAGCATGAACGGCATCATGATTGCCGCGGGGATTGAAAACCAAAGGTGGATCTTGAGACGCTGATAAAGCAGGGGGTCGGCCTTAATGTAGTCGTAAATATCGGGTTTCACGACACGGATGGCGACTTCAAAAAAAATCAGGGTGGTCACTGTCAAAAACACAAACACCAGGTTTATCCGGCCGTGCAATTGAAATTTCTTGCGCCACACCGCCCAAAGGGCACAGGCCAACAGGAGGGTGACCAGAGACACCGCGATCTTCAATGCTAAAATAACATTTGGTCCGGTCAACCATTGCACGATTGGTGCTCCGATCTTAATGTATCCACATCATTGCTGTGACATGGTACCGTTATCACTCGTTGTTATTAAAGCCCAAGGAGTCAAAAAAAATGATCCGTCTAACCTTTGTGAAACTTGCAACCGTCGCCATTGCCCTGTCTGCTACCAGCCTTGCCCACGCCTCTGACAAGAAAAGTGAAACCAAAAAGGAAGAGGCTGCTGCAGGCCATCAGGAAGTTAACCTTGATGAGCTCAAAAAAATGATCGAGACAAAGTCGGTGTTTCTGATCGACGCCAATAGCGGGAAAACCTACGACAAGGGCCACCTTCCAGGCGCAGTCAGCTTCACCAAAAACGAAAAGGACTTCGCCAGCCTCCTTCCAAAGGACAAAAGCACATTGCTCGTCGCTTATTGCGGCGGACCGATGTGTTCTGCCTGGGAAGACGCAGCTGAGGCAGTCACCAAGGCTGGCTACACCAACATCAAGCACTTCAAGGGCGGCCTGAAGGGCTGGAAATCTGCAGGACTTTCCCTTGAGATGGCGCCTGCGAAGAAGTAGTAATGGGGTAACTGGAGCCTCGTGGCTCCAGGTTCTTTTTGGGGGTGTATTTGGTTTCGACAGGCGTGACTGCCGAGTCAGAGAGCATGTCCGGGGTGGGACCGTAACCCGGTTATTAAAAACGGGCCAACGCTTAATCGGCAACGATTACGCACTCGCAGCCTAAATAGGCCGCCGTTGAACCCTCGATCGCTGGTGTCGAGGGGGAAACGTTATAACGCCAGCTTGGTGCACGGTACTTCCGCCTGGAGTGCTTGGCATGACGACAATCAGGCTGCGGCCATGAAAGCCTGCTCGCGGGCGCTCAAGGCAAGAGGACAAATCGCGTAGCTAAACATGTAGCGCTTTTTCCGTCACACGTTTGGACGAGGGTTCGACTCCCTCCACCTCCACCAAATCAAAATCCCCGCTCAGCTTTTGAGCGGGGATTTTGATATTGTAGTCAATATTGACGCTAAAACGGAGCAGGGTGCCATGGGGTTTCTTCGACTTGCCGTAGGTTTTCGGTCCTTCCTTGGAAGACCCCTCCCAGTAATCTTGACGATGGCGATGAATGTCTGCGGCGGTTGCCAGTCCACCCTGCGCAAGCCAGCAGAGGCGGATGTAAAGATCATCGGCGGCGAGGATGCTGGTGAAAACTTCCCAGCAGTGCACATGATTATTTCAGGAGAAATGCTTTGCTCCGGAACATTCATCGACACAAGCCACTTTTTGACCGCTGCGCACTGCCTTCGTAGCGAAAATGGAGAAACCCCGGAATTATCGAAAATCAAACTGGCAACGAATTCGGAACAGCCCGTACAAGTAGATATCCACGCACGCTACGGTAGCCCACCTCGCATCGATCGCGATTATGATGTTGCCATCGTCACGTTCAAACCAAACACCGAACGCCTATCTGCTGTAATTTCCAGAATCTCACCTCGACTTGGGGACTGGGTTACCCCCGTTGGCTTTGGACCAGCAACAAGACTTGGATTTAATCCGTTTCCCCGCAAGAGGATGGGAAAAAACCAGATCTCCGAATTTATCGGAACGAAGGTATCGATCGAGAATCATTCGAATCGTGAGATGAGCGATCGCGTCTTACTTGGCCCGGGAGATTCGGGTGGCGGATGGTTTGACAGCAGGCGTGAACTGGTCGCCGTGGGGTCTTCAGGAAATACCACAGAGTCTCAGGCCGTCTTGATCAACGATCCGCCAATCCGGGAATTCATTCGGGAAGTTCTAAATAGGCCGACCACCTCGGGCTAATGGCAGCCAAACCAGAAGGGACACCCCAATGATCGTTTGCGCGGGAAGAAGGGTCCGGTAGCTGGAATAATGCAAGTGCCAGGTGAGATCATGATGTGTGCTCAGGTAGACGAGAAACATGAAGGCCGCATAGGAAAGAGCTCCCAGATTCGCTGCGAGGGCCATTTTGAACCGGAACTCCCCGGGCATGGTCTTATAGCGGAAGATGGTCGCTGCGAGAATTCCCGTCAGGATATAGCCGTTTCCAAGGTGCTGTGCGAAATAACCAAAGCAGATCCGCCACTGCACAGGATCACTGACCCGCGAAAGGAAACGGGCCCACGCCGCACCCTTGTCCCCGCTCATGTCATTTACCAATCCAAGTCGACTGGAGATGACGACCCAAGAGGCAGAACAAACCAAAGCTAAAATGATCGAGGTCACCGGGACACACTTCCATTCTGTGTCACGTTTGACCTTGCCATAAGCCGCCCAGAGCAGTGGGGGCAGCGTCAAAAACACCAAGGGCAAACCCTCTGACTTTAAATTGACCATCAGACTGGCAACCATCACAGCAAAGCCAAGCAGCAAATCATCGCCATCTTCAACCGCGAAGAACAATGCCAAAGCCATCAAGCCGGCACTGGCCGAAAGGATTGGATCGACATAGCCAGAATAAAGCAGGGAACCTCCCCCTGAAATCACGAGTCCAAGATAGACAAGGCCGAATAGATACCGGCGCTGAAAAAGCAGATCCGCAATAAACGTGAATGCCGGCAGCAACATCAGTGCCACTGAAAATTTTGGAAGATGATCGTTCCAAGCGCCGTTGATCCGGGCGACTGCTGACCCGATGGCGGGAAGGAGTTTTGGATAATCAGGATGGCTGAAGAGAACGGCAGGGTCTGCAAATCCAGCGTGTTGATTGATCCCCTGGGCATAAAAAATCATCTTGGCGTGAAAGAACCAGATCTCCTTGGCGTCTCCGACGATGATGGGATCCAAAATTGAAAAGGCCGCAAGAGGCACCCAGAGAACAATAAATATCGCGACCACTTTCAGGGCTGGTTGGAGCAACGCCGGCTGTGATTTGAATCTCTGAAATTCTCCCCTCAACTTGCGAACAAGGACCGGGATCGCGCAGACACCGATGATGAGGCACAAAGCCTCTGCAATTTGGGAGTTGGCCGTCAACAATTCTGTTGCGTAGCGCAGGAGCATCCCCACGCCAACAGGCAATGCAAGTTTTACAGACAAGACAAACGAGCCGGAATAGGCGGGGCGTTTGCTGGCGGCGCTTGCCATCCACAGGACCGACCAGCCGGTAAGCCAAAATAGAATCAAAGACTCAATCACGGCGCTTAACATGCACAACCTCTTCGCTTAAAAAGGTGAGCGTGTCCCCTGAATACGCCGAAATGAATCCTTCGCGCGTAAAACCATCTTTGGCACTGGGCGAGCAACGGATTGGCCAACATCCTTCGACAATGCGCTGCTGTATGTGCTCTTCGAGACGGAATGACGGGTCCGTAAAGTATTCACGGATCCCGTGCGCAGTAAGATAGTCGCAGATGACTTGGACTTTCCTTGGCTCAAGTTGAAGATTGGTGACTGGTAGACCCGCCGCATGGATTCGCTGCGGCAACGTCTCGAGGACCTTCTGTCCATCGACCACCAGTTTTACGAGTGCTGGACTTCTTGCCCAGAATATCCAAAGCAAACCAAGAATTCCGATGCAAAGGTCAAGGCGCCTCAATTGAATGACGCGACCCAATGGGACCGGCTGATTCTTGATTGCCACCATGCACAAGCCTTGAGACAATTTGTAAATACACAATGAGGATAACATGAACTTTCGACCCGGTCGAAAATGGCTCCCGGACGCCGAAGGTTGGGCCATGCTTGGCCTGATATCCGTCGCTGCAATGCAACTCTCCAAAATTGGAAACTCGTTTTGGCATGACGAGACCGGTTTAGTCGCAGAAATCCAAGGATCATTTTCCCAACTTATTGAAGACTACAGCCATCGGCTGCCAATGCTTTCGATATTTGAAACATTCATGTGGGCATGGGGCCGGTGCTTCGGGTTTTCCGAAATTGCCATGCGTTCTCCATCGGTTATTTTCGGCGTTGTTACCCTTGTTTTTCTTTATCGCACGGCCCGATATTTCACTTCAACCTACGGCGCGACCCTCGTTTGCTTGGTTCTTTTGTGCATTGAACCCATGGCCTTTGTAAATGCCAGGCCCTATGCCATGACCATGGCATTTCTGTCTGCCTCGACCCATCAGTGGGTTGTCTTCTTGCGCACAGGAGCCGAAAGACACTGGATGAGAAGTTGCGCCGCCGGCGCAATGGCTGGGCTGACCAAGGTATTCGCGCTGGAGGGACCTCTTTTATTGTTTGCAGGTGGCCTCCTTTTTCGAAAATCGAGGGCACACATTTTTACGAGCTTGAGCCTGAAGGCCATCCTTGCCGGCCTGTCTATGCTTGGCGTGGCGATCCTCGTGCAGATGCCCATGGCCATTCATTTTTATTCTCGCTCAGCCCTACATTCCTATGCTGGCCCTCTGCCAGTACAGTGGCTGCTTGAGTTTCTTGTTTATTCCATTCTGCCGCCCGGCCTTATGGTCCTGCTTGTTGCGTCTTTGGCATTGAGGTTTTCGGCTCGTGCAAATCATTCCAGGAACGAAACGGGGCTCAGCTCTCAATTAATCGTATTCGCAGGGGCGGCCATCATTCCGTCGGTTGTCCATTATCTGGTTTACCGGATGACCGGTTCTTTTGTTGTTCACAGAAACTACATCATCGCCTCGTTTCTTCCAGCAGCCTTGGCCATCGGGGTGACACTTTTTTCATCTAGTACCGACAAGCGCTGGCAGCACTTCATGTTTTGGGCAACCTTCATAGTCAGCGTCTTTGGATTTATGACATATGTTCCACCGGAAAATTGGCGCCGGGCTGTGAACCTCATCAACGCACGTTATGATTCCCGATCATCTGTTGTTCTCGTCCAGGCCGGGTTCTATGAGAACGCCCACCCCGAGCTATTGGACCTGCCCCTTCTTGCCGGACCAGCCATCGCCTACCCGACCAAGGGCACTGTGGTTTCGATCCCAAGAAATTTGAGTACGGCTTCCAAGGAATACATTGAAAGGGTGTTGAACGATCATCATTTGCGTGATGATCCGAATCCCATTTTGATCATGGCAAGGTCGCCATCCATTATGGTTCCCGAATATATTGCCAGTCGGCTGCAGAGAAATATCGCTTCATTGGAACAAGACGGCATCATCGTCTTCGAACTTTATAAAAATTCACGCTGAACGCGATCAGGCGAATTTCTTGATTCGAAAAGACTTGTGCTAATATTTAGTTAGATTTCCAGATCGACTAAATCAAGCATGGGGCACACCATGATCACACGGGCCATTGGCTTTCGTCTGTCGTCTTTGTGCGTTCTGATTCTGCTGGCGGGCTGCGGCCGCGCAGACGACCTTCATTTGGATGTTGATGAAATCCAGACGGCACAGGGTAGTCACTGGTATCCGGATGAAAAGAGAACCCCGGGGCACCTTTGCTCGCGATCTGACCCCGATTTTGACGAAACCAGGTACGCGGAAAACATCCCTCACTGCGCTCGCAACGTAAGTCGCGCAACACGGGTCGCAGTCTCGGCTCCCTATGGTGTGACCGAGGATGAGCTAAAGGATTATCAAGTGGATCACCTGATTCCCCTGGCCCTTGGTGGCAGCAATTCCACACAGAACCTTTGGCCTGTGCCCTACGAATCCGCAAGGAGCAAGGCTCAGTTTGAATTCGCCACTTACAATGAGCTTAAGGAAGGAAAAATCACCCAACGGCAAGCGATTGCAAAGATCCGCACGTGGGTGAAGGATCATCTTAACTAGCTTTTCGACGGAATTGCCTTCGAGGCGTCGTATTCGAGCTTGAGGTCGACGCCACTGAGCTGCCGCTGGATCGCCGTGCGCACCAAAAAGGCCGCCATGTTTCCTGCCGCCTTGGGCTGCAGTCCTGAGTCATGAATATTGGAAATGCAGTTTCGGTCCGCATCAGTCCGGCCCGGCTTTGGATCAAACGTAAAATAAACGCTCAACGAGTTAGAGCTGGCCAGCCCCGGCCTCTCGCCAATCAGCATGATCACCGACTTGGCCTTCAAACCAAATCCAATGGCGTCACCGAGGCCAACGCGCGCGTAACGGGCAAGGACCACGGGGCCTATCCCCAATTGCACGCCCTTCATGCTTTGAAAAAATCCTTCGATAAAGGCTGATGCATTGGTGTGAACCGCGTTGGCCGAAAGACCATCAGCCACAACCAGCACGCAGTCTAACACCGGACTTTGCCCAAGATCGGCGTCAAGGCGCGCCTGTGATTCATCAGAGAGCGTCCTGCCCAAATCAGGGTTCAAGAGGAAGTTCTGTTTTCCGCTGCACTTGGACTGGACCTGGATCGACGAAAATCCGGACGATATCAGGACCGCACCGAGCGGCGCAAAATCAACCTCACGCCAAACACTGTCCCGGGCCCGGGAATGCGCCATCCGAAAATCAAGGAGCTCGCGCGTGGGAACGGAATTTCCAGAACGGCCCAGCGCAATTCGCGCATGGGTAAGCTTGCGCAACGATTCCCAAGAGTCGGGCTTGATCGTCATTGAATACCGCCGCCCGGCAGAAGTTTCGTCGCCGCAGTCAACAGTCGTGATTTCGACTTACCAGCGGGCAGAAGGCGGCCCGACTTGTCGTGGACACCCATTTGCTGCAGCCACACCTCAAATTCGGGGGCGGCACGCAGTTTCAAGGCCTGACGCACGTACTGGGCATCGTGAAACGAAGTCGATTGGTAATTGAGCATGATGTCGTCTGCGCCCGGAACGCCCATAAAATAATTGCAGCCTGCGACGCCGAGCAGGGTCAACAAATCATCCATGTCATCCTGGTCGGCCTGGGCATGGTTGGTGTAGCAAACATCACACCCCATCGGCAGGCGCAACATCTTCCCGCAGAAGTGATCTTCAAGCCCCGCACGAATGATTTGTTTCCCGTCGAAAAGATACTCCGGGCCGATAAATCCGACGACGGTGTTGACCAGAAACGGGTTGAACATTCGCGCAATGCCGTAGGCCCGTGCCTCGAGGGTTTGTTGATCAACTCCATGGTGCGCTCTGGCTGACAAGGAAGATCCTTGGCCGGTCTCAAAATACATCACCTGCGGTCCACCTCGTTTTAGCGCGAGGGCTGCGTCCTGAGCCTCGCGCAAAATCCCAAGGTTCACCCCGAAACTCTTGTTGGTAAGTTCGGTCCCGGCAATGGATTGAAAGACCAAGTCCACCGGACTGCCCTTGTTCATGGCCTCGATCTGATTGGTGACATGACCAAGGACACAAGATTGAGTGGGAATGGCAAGGGTCTCGATAATCCCAGCCAAAAGGCTTTCAAGTTCCATGAGGCGCCCGACGCTGTCCGTCGCAGGATTGATTCCGATGACCGCATCGCCACATCCATACATGAGGCCATCGATGGTAGCGGCCGTGATGGCCTTCAAATCATCGGTCGGATGGTTTGGCTGCAGGCGAATCGAGAGGTGCCCTTTTTTACCCACCGTCGACCGAAATTTTGTCGTTACCTCGGCCTTTTGTGCGACCGCAATCAAGTCCTGGTTGCGCATGATCTTGCTGACGGCAGCCACCATCTCAGGCATCAGGCCTGGAGCAAGTGCGGCAAGTTCTGAATCAGTCGTTTCATAGGCAAGTAGATGTTCGCGGAAACCACCGACTGTCAGATGGGCGACCTTCTTGAAGGCCTCTTTATCCCATGAATCACAGATGGCACGGGTGACCTCGTCGGATTCGTAGGGGATCAGCGGATTCAATGGGAATTCGGCCAACGGAATGTCGGCCAGACACATCTGGGCGGCAACCCGCTGTTCTTCGCTGTCGGCCGCCACGCCGGCCAGGATGTCTCCTGATCTTTGGGGTGTGGCCTTGGCCAAAACGTCGGCCAGATTATGAAAGCGATGAACGTTGCCTGAAATTGTGATCTGAAATTTGCTCACTGCCCTAATTTCCAAAAACAAACGGGCGTTCGTAGTGGCATGTGTATCCGCCAGGATTTTTTACCAGATATTTCTGATGATAGTCCTCGGCCCGGTAAAATTCTCCCGCAGGAAGGATTTCGGTAACGACCTTGCCCTTCCAAAATCCTGTGGCGTCAACTTTTGCTGTGACTTTTTTGGCAGTCTTTTTCTGAGCATCTGAAAGATAAAATATGGCACTGCGATACTGTGTTCCAGTGTCATTGCCCTGCCGGTTCAGTGTCGTTGGATCGTGAATCTTGAAAAAATAATTGAGCAGTTGTTCGTAGGAAATTTTATCCGAATCAAAAACAATCCGGACGGCTTCAGCGTGTCCAGTTTTGCCCTTTTTAACCTGGTCGTAGGTCGCCCCGGGAATGAACCCACCGGTGTACCCGGTTTCCGTTTCTTTTACGCCGGGAAGTTTCCGGATCAAGTCCTCGACTCCCCAAAAACAACCGCCGGCGACCATCGCCACCTCGGCGGTTTTCGCCGCCGTTGCCGGAAAGGTCATGGCACAGCCTAAGACAATCAGGATGCGGCGTAAAAAAAACATTGGCAGAGCCTTCTCAAATTAATGGATCGAACAAAGCAGCTGTTCAGAATCCTTTGATCCGTCGGCAGATATCATGTCAATCGCTCCGACGTGCAATCCGTCCAAGGCACGGTCGATGGAAATACTGATAAAACTCTTCGGCGAGGAATCGAGTTCAAACTGCACCGTCCGCGGCCGGGACTGATATCCAAGGATGTGACCCTTGACGATTGCGTAGGACACTGCAACTCCGTCACCATCTGGGCCCTTAACCCGTTCGAGGGACGCGCTGATATTTCCACTTCCATTATCGGTATAAACTTTGATGTTCCAACCACCAAAATAAGAGTCGCTGTGGCAGTCAGCATAGTAATGCCAACCCGGACCGTCAGGAATACTCTGGGCAAATGCTGGAACGGAAGCGATCAAGGCCATGGCTGCGGCGCGCGCAAAAGCAGAAAACGTCGTTTTCATGAGAATTCCCCGTCGATAAAAATAGTCTCGAATTTATAATATAATTTAATCAATTTATCAACTTTTTAATACAAAACAGACGGTAAATTGGAACTCCGAGGGCGATCAACAGTGCACCCGTCGCGCAGGCAGCGGGGTTGGAATGGATGGCCTGAGCCATAAGCCAAACGGCCATCAGGACAAAAAACACCGGAATCATTGGGAAAAATTTTATCCTGTACCCCGAAAATGCGCCCCCAATACGGCGCAACTTAAACAGACCTGCTGCCGCCAAGGCATAGAAAATCCACGACGAAAATACGACGTAATCCGTCAGTTGATCGAAAGAGCCGGTGGCGGCCAGAAGGCTGGCACTCACCCCTTGGACAAGAAGAGAAATGACCGGAACCTGGCTGCGCGGATGAACCCGGGCAAACCAGGCAGGAAACAACCCATCGCGCGCCATCGCATAAGGGACACGCGCACTGGTCAAAATGGACCCGTTCATCGCGCCCAAGGCCGACATGACAAAGGCAAAGGAAACGACGGCGATTCCGCCTTCTCCCAGAAATCCTTGAATGGCCTTGGTTGCCGCCGGCAGCGCCTCGGGATAACGCGTGCTGCTGGCCGTCGAAATCTCCTCAAAAGAGGCCCCGTAAAACCATGCAAGGTTGGCGGTGATATACATGATGGTCACCACACCAAGTCCGACAATCAACGCCCGCGGGACATTGCGTTGGCCATCTCGGATTTCACCGGCAGCCATCGGCATGTTGTTCCAGCCATCAAAGGCCCACAATGCTGCCAGGACAGCAGCTCCGAAACCTCCCGACGTCACCTGCCCCCAGGAAAACCCTTCGTGCGCCAGAAGGCGCGCCAAGTTCTGCTGGGGTGCACTGATAAAAATAACTGCCGCCAATCCACCAATCAGAACGACTTTCAGAAGGGTCAAACTGGCCTGAACAGAACCGCCAAAGTGAACCTTGAAGCAATTGATGATGGTAAAAATCCAAACCAGCGAGACGGCTACGACAGCCCTGCCACCCAGTGCGTGGACGTCCAGAAATCCCGCCGAAAAGGTCGCGGCACCAACGGCATAGGCGGCAATGGCTGCCGGCGATCCGATCCAAAATCTGGTCCAACCGTAAAGAAAGGCGATCCACTCCGGCCATGCCTTGCGTAAAAATACGTATTCGCCACCGGCATGAGGAAAGCGGGATCCAAGTTCGGCGTAACACAGCGCCCCCATCAGGGAGAGTCCAGCCGCAACCACCCACGCCAGGAGGACCGCCGTCACGCTGCCGGCCAACTGGGCCATAACGGCAGCTTTAAGAAAAATACCAGTTCCGATGATCGTGCCAATGACCAGGGAAACGGCTTCGCGAAAGCCTAACCCCGCAGCGAGGTCCATAGAAGTTTTGGAATGTTTTTTTTCCATGACCTGGAGCTCCACGGTCGAACCAAGTGAATCAATATGTATAATGGAAGGCAACACCGCAAAAGGAAACCGCCAAAATGAAATCATCTGCATTGATCATTGCTGGATTGATCCTGTTGGCGGGATGCAAAACCATTGCGCCAGATCAAAAAACCAGAAGCCAGCTTACTGAGTTCCGAAAACTCAGGCCTGGTCCGGTGGAATCCGTTAAAGATTTTCAATTGAATGCAGTCGAGCGCCTTGGGGGCGACCCGATCGAGTACACCGCCACCAACCAGTACTTCAAATGGCAACCGGACTACGAAGAACCCCACTTGAAAGTGACTTTTCCATCACTAACCAATGAGCAGTTCAATGCACTGAAAAAAGTTTACGGCTTCGCCCTTTCACAAGTCCAATACAGGGCTGGCGAAGTCTATACACTCGACGATTTTCTGATGCCCTTCATGCAGGCAACGGTGAATCATGAGTTCGAATCTGAAATCCAGGACGACTACACACGAATTGCCAGCAATTGCTGGGGAACAGCCTACGAGATCATTCGCACGTCAAAAAAAACCGCTACAGAAGACCTCTCGCGCAGTGTTGTCTTGTTTTACGCAGACACACCTGAAATGCAGGCTGTCCTTCAAGACGACAAGCGGAGCACACGCCTTGGCATGGGTGATTCGATCGAGGCCTTGTATCAGCAGGCTCTGACCGCCACGACTCCCATGGAATTCGGTGACGTTGTCCTGATCCTGGACGCGGCGGGCAACCTGCTGCACGTCGTCACTTATATTGACCGGGATGTCTGGTTTGAAAAGGTTGGGTATAGCGGTGGTTCGCCCTATCGACTGACGACGACGGCGGGGTTCTTCCACAAAATCAAAGACGAACGAACGGTGGAGTGGCGACGGTTTCCGCGTGGCGGATTGCCACATCCTTCGACGGTGTTCAAAACGTGGCGAACTTTGGAGTCTGTTCCCAACGGGACGTATGAGACGACCGCGATTCTCGACAAGCCAGTAGAGGGACCGCTTACGCGGCGCGATGTCAAATTCGTATTTGACGAAATGGGAAGGGCGAGTTTGGAGGCATCTGCCTTCAAACCCGCCCGGCAACCCGCGGTCAATGAATCAAAAAAAACTAGTCGTTGAAGTCACAGGTCAATGGCATCGTCGACACCACGTCGCCCTTGCTGTCGAGCTTGCGGAGTTCGCCTTCAAGCTTGGAATTGTAGGGTTGCGTGTACACACCGACAACTTCAAGTTCCCAGCCCTTGAATTGATAGAGCATTCCATTTTCCAAGTGGATGGCGTTAATGGACGAAGTGGTTTCGTCGGCGATAACGCCAGCCGTACCATCACCATCCGGACCCTTGAACTCTTCGATGACAAGATTGTAGGTAAACTCGTCCGCGGAACGGGTCAGTTCGGCCTTGGTGCCGCCAAAGTAACTGCCGCCGTTCAAACACGATGCGATGACTGTTGATGCGAAAATTGCGTTGATCATGGAAGGCCCCCGGTTGGCTGAAGTCGTTACTGGTCAAGGCTTTCGAGAGTTTCTAGACCTTGACGTCCCGGGGGGAGATGTATAGCACAGGTTTTATGAATTGCAGCCCCGACATAAAAAAATATTTTAGCCCCGAAGAATCGCAACGCCTTGCCACAGAACTCGGCCGCTGCCTTGCCAATTACTATACGGAATGTCAGGCAAAATCAGGCCGGACCGTTCCCCCTCTGACTCCAAATGCCTACATTCAGATGGCTGATGAAGCCATGTCGCTGGGGGGGCAGGACTCCGCGAAACCGTCTGCACTGCGCTTTGCAGAACTTGCAACCATGGCCCTTACCTATGGCCACCACCTCCACGACCCCCGCTACATGGGCCATCAGGTTCCTCCGGTGGTCCCGGCATCGGCCCTGTTTGATGTCCTTGGACGCGCCGCAAATCAAGGCGCCGCCGTCTTTGAAATGGCCCCGTTCGGAACCGCTGTCGAAAAGGCCGTCGTCAACGCGCTCGGGGAGCTGATCGGCTGGGCTCCGGGCACATTTGCAGGGATCGGAACCCACGGCGGAACCCTGGCTAATGTGACGGCCCTGCTTGCCGCACGCAACATCCGGTACGGCAACTCCTGGACAGATGGAGTCGCGGCGAAAGGTGGCCTGAAGCCTGCGATCATGACCAGTTCCGACAGCCACTACTGCATCGCCAGAGCCTGTGGAATTCTGGGCATCGGCACAGCGCAATTGATCAAGGTTCCCATCGACAAAGAACACCGGATGGATCTGGCACAAGCCCGTGAACTTCTGCGCACATCCCGAGATCAGGGCCTTGATGTCTTTGCCATTGTTGGATCGGCCTGCACGACCCCAACTGGCTCCTTTGACGACCTTGCCGGGATTGCCCGGATCGCACAGGAGCATAAAATTTGGTTCCACGTCGATGGAGCCCACGGCGCCAGTTTCCTGTTTTCCGAAAAGCACAGGCATTTGGTTGCTGGTATTGAACACGCAGACAGCATCACTTGGGATGCCCATAAAATGCTTTTTGTACCGGCCTTGTGCACCTACCTCTTTTACAAGAATGCACGCCATAGCTGGGAGGCCTTTGCCCAGGACGCTCCGTATCTTTTCGACCCCAACGATCCGACGGGACTTGCGGAATTCGACGGGGGACTCCGGACTTTTGAATGCACGAAGGGGACGCTGTCTCTTGGCCTTTGGGGTATTTGGAGCCTTTATGGCAAGGAATTTATCGCCTCATTGATTGACCGTGCGATGGCCAGCACCAAAAAAATGTTTGAATTGGTCCAGAACGCGCCAGATTTTGAAGTGGCCCACGTGCCCCAATGCAATATCCTGTGTTTCCGTCATGTCCCGGCAAATTCCAATCTTGACTCCCAAGGCTTGTCGAATCTGCAACAAAAAATCCGAACCCAAATCGTCAATGACGGCAACTGGTACATCACGGGCACGCGCCTTGACGGCTCTTACTGGCTACGCGTCACCGTCATCAATCCGTTGACCACAGAGGAACACCTCGCCGGACTTCTGGACGCGATCAGGCAGACCAAAAACTGATCAAAAATTGGTGAAAAACTGACTGCGTCTCAGTCACTGTCAATGACCACGACAGAACTTCGCCTCGTACGAACCACATAACCCCCTGTAATCCTGTAGACACGCCATTGGCATGATTCTTCCATTCAGGATCAAGTTCGCATTAATCAAACAGTCTTGATCCGGCGGTTGCTATGCATCAACTACGTCTCCTTAACGTTGATGATTTCATGATCCTGAGCGCCCTGCGCGAAGGCCTCACCGTAACCAAAATTGGCCAGCGATTGGGCCTGTCCCAGCCAGCCATCACGCAACGAATTCGAAAAATGGAAGAGGCCTTCGGGCAAAAAATTCTGGAGAAGGACGGGCGAGGCATTAAGCTTTCGACCAGCGGCCAGAGGCTGGCGCGGCAAGCCATCGATGCCCTTTCGGCCTTTGAAAATATCCAGCCTGCTACCTTTGGAGATGAATTAAAAATCGGAATCCGAAAGGACCTGGCGGACAGCTGGCTTTTTCCCGCAATCCTGATGGCCCGGACAAAACACCCCGACATCCGGCCCAACATCCGGCCCGGGTCTGAAGAAGAAATCATGCAGGACCTGAACTACGGACGCCTTGATGCCGTTATCACCCAGACCTCACCTGCCATGCAAGACGACCACGGAATCGACGTCGGGCTCGAACGTCATGTCTTTGTTGCGACTCCATCAGTGGCGCATTCCATCATTGAAAATGCAGATCTGGCCAACGTCACATTCATCGATCGTCACAGCTCTCTGCCCTCGATGCGCTTATTTCCATCTGAAGTCCGCATGAAGATGCGCTTCAAAGGCACGTGGGCCGTTGGTAGTACGCAAAACGTCGCCAAGGCGGTGGCTGACGGACTGGGCGTTGGAATCCTTCCCGACTTTTTAGCCGCGCCTCTGTTATTGCAAGGCACCATTGAAATGATCCTGCCTGACCTGGAATTGGAAACCACACAAATCAAACTGTTCCATAAGCCACAATCGTCTAGTCATAAGTATTTTGAATCACTGGGAGAAATTTTGCGCGGACTTTCGATTTCGATTCCGTGAAGTGCTAATCTGAAATCCGTAGAAACGCAAATCGACCAGGGAGGTACGAAATGACGCGCGGACTCAGTATTTTTTTTGTGCTCGCATTATTCTCTAGCATAGCTTCTGCAGAAACCACCAAACGACACTCCACAGGCCTCATTGTTCCAGCAGACGCTGAATACGGCGTGCCATTTTTAAGCTGGAACGACATCACGGAATTACCGGATATATTGGACCTGCGCGAAAGTGGTTTTGTTAGTCCGGTAAAAAACCAGCGCAGTTGTGGATCCTGCTGGGCATTTGCTGGAGCCGCAGTGATGGAATCAGCAGTGCTTCGCGCCAACGGCGGGGCCTTGAATTTATCCGAGCAAGAACTTGTTTCTTGCGACAAGGAAAGTTTCGGTTGCGGCGGTGGATGGCAACCATTCGATTACATGAAAAAGAACGGCATCGGCCTTGAAGAAGACTTTCCGTATGCGGCTAAGAATCTCTCGTGCAAGAAAATCGAGCCTGCTGCCAAAGCACTCCGCTGGGGCAACATTGGGAGCGCAGGGAAACGTGCCACTGTCGATGAAGTCCGCAGGGGTGTGAACGACTTCGGCGCCCTTTGGGTCAGTGTCGCAGCCGACAGCAGTTGGCAAAATCCAAGTCCCATCAATGCGCGTTGCACCAGCGCACAACCAAACCACGCGGTCACCATTGTTGGTTATGAAAAAAACGATGATTCAAAATACAACTTCATCGTGAAAAACAGCTGGGGTCAGTCTTGGAATGGCGATGGGTTTATCAAGTCACGGCTCGGATGCGACAGTTTGGGGCGTCACGTGTCTTTCGTTGTTCCGGCCGACAGCATCTGTAGCCCTCCGGAATTTGGACTTAGAAAAGAGTTGATCATGAAGGGCGGAGGCGAACTCAAAGCCCCGGGCCTTGATGACGCCGGCCTTGCTTATGACTGGTACCGCGTCGGTCAACCCATGCCGATTGGCCAACCACGGCGCATCGGTCCAGGCGATGGCGGTGACTATATCGTCAGGACCAACAATGCGTGCGGAAATTGGGAAATGATGGTCAAAGTTCGCACGTCATCCTGAGCGTCAGCGAAGGATCCTCTCCCCGGCCCTCTTCAACCCCACCGATGATCCATGATTTTTCACCGGCGGTTGCGAGGGCCTGCATGGCGTCATCGGGGCGATCCGTGGCGATCACGAGCCCCAACCCCATGTTGAAAGTGTTGCACAACTCCACCAGGCCCAATCCGGACCGATCAAAAAACTCGCCCATGCACCGTGGAATTTCTGATCGGTCTGGAATCCGGTCAATCCGGTAGTGCAATGCTTCATTCATCCGCGGAATATTTTGAAGGCCCGAGCCGGTGATGTGAGCCAAACCATGAAGTGACTCGCCCAGGGAATCCTGCAAGGCTTTAACCACACCAACATAAATTTTTGTCGGCATGAGAATCTGAGACGCAAATCCTCCGCCAACAAAATCAGATTCACGAAGGAGCCTGCGCAACAATGAATAACCGTTGGAATGAAATCCCGTGGATGCAAGGCCAATGAGGGAATCGCCAGGCTTGACCTTTGCACCGCCCAACAAATCCTCTTTCTTCACTTCACCGACACAAAATCCAGCGAGGTCATAATCGCCAGGCGAATACACGCCCGGCATTTCTGCGGTTTCCCCGCCAATCAAGGCCATATCTGACTGAATGCAGCCATTGGTAATCCCGCTAATGATCGATTTTGAAACTTCCAAATCCAAGGATGCACTTGCCAGATAATCCAAAAAGAACATGGGTTTTGCGCCGGTGCAGATGACGTCATTCACGCACATGGCCACAAGATCAATCCCAATGGTGTCATGAACACCAAGCTTTCCGGCCAGAAGCAGTTTCGTTCCGACTCCGTCGGTGCCAGAAGCCAAGTACCGCCCGTCCCCCATGTCATATAGAGAAGCAAAACCACCAACGCCCGAGACAACCCGGTTCGAATAGGTCTGGCGGACTTTGGATTGGATCCACTCGACAAAGTGATCGGCCTTTTCCACATCCACACCAGCATCACGATACGATGTCGATTTTTTGCCCATGTTGTCTTTCTCTCCCCTCCCGTCAATGCCGGAAATGGCGACGACCGGTAAATGCCATGGCAACCCCAAGGCGGTTGCACGCCTCAATAACCTCAGGATCACGAATGCTGCCACCGGGTTGGATGATTGACTTGATTCCCGCCTCGGCGGCTGCCTCAACGGTGTCAGGAAACGGAAAAAACGCATCGGATGCCAGGACAAGATCCTGCACTTGGATGGAACTTCGTTTCATGTTCTCAATGGCCCGGGGCAACGCCAGTTTGCGTAGGCTGTCAATCCGGTTTGGTTGTCCCATGCCCGCACCGACCACTTCAAAACCCGTTGAAGTTTGAGCCACCAGGGCGATGCTGTTGCTCTTCAAGTGTTTCGCAACAATGACACCAAAACGCGCCGCGTCAGCTTGCCCATTGTTGAGTTTCAGAATCGTTGTATGGACCAATTCAGGGTCGATCCCGACGTCCTCTTCCTGCATGAGAAACCCACCAGAAATACTCCTGATTGATACTTCCTTGTCCGCTGCAAGCAACTCCAGTTGCAACAGGCGAAGCGCCTTTTTCCGGGAAAAAACCTTTAACGCTGCGGGCATATAACCGGGCGCCAGAATCACTTCGCAAAAGCGATCTTGAAGAAACGTGGCCATTTCCTCCGTCACCTTGTGGGTACAGGCAATGATGCTGCCAAAGGCACTCGTCGAATCCTGATCCCATGCCCTTGCAAGAGCCTCGTCCACAGATTTGGCAATGGTAACACCGCAAGGATTTCCGTGTTTAATGATGGCAACCGCCGGATCATTGGAGAACATCGCAAGGTCGCTGACAAGCCGCCATGCTCCATCCGCATCAAGCAGGTTGTTCCAGGAAAGTTCCTTGCCCTGCAGGACACTGGCTGACGCGACGCCGCCGGCACCGGCACCGGCACCGGCACCGGTTGTTACCGCGACCGCCGCCCGCTGGTGCGGGTTTTCTCCGTAGCGCAGCTCCGTTTGATGCGGCAGTTGAATCGACCGGGGAAAGACGGGTCTTCCCTTTGAAAATCTGACATCCAGTTCGGCAGCGATTGCGGCATCGTATTGGGCCGTCAACCGGTAGGCATCAACGGCCAGTTCGCGCCTGAATTCGATCGAGGTCTGCCCCCCGCCACCCACAAGATTTGAAATCAGTTTTTCATACTGACTGGGGTCGGTGCAGATTGTGACAGACTGATGATTTTTTGCTGCCGCACGAATCATCGATGGTCCACCGATATCGATATTCTCAATGAGTTCATCGTTCGGTGATTTCATGTCCACATGTTTTTGAAATGGATAAAGGTTGCAGACCACAAGATCGATCTGACCCATTTTGAGGCGGTTGGCATCGGCGACGTGACTTGGGTTATCGCGGCGGTGAAGGATGCCGCCGTATATTTGTGGCGAAAGGGTTTTCAGGCGCCCGCCAAAGCATTCAGGAAATCCGGTCCAGTCTTCTACGAGCTGCACCGGAATGCCAGCCTCGCGAATCGCCCTCGCCGTCCCCCCGGTGGACAGAATCTCTATATCGTAGTCAGCGAGCACCCGGACCAAATCAATCAAATTTGTTTTATCAGAAACGCTGACCAGCGCGCGCTTGATTCTGACGAGACCAGAGGCACCTTCATTCTGTTCCAGACTATCTTTCATCGACGTACCTCCTCGCATTTTTAAAAATATCGAGCCCGCGGGCCGAACCTTTTTCCTTTGACGGGTGAAGCCAATCGGAAACAGCGGCTTCAGGATGCGGCATCAACCCAAAAACGACGCCAGACGGGTCGCACAAGCCTGCGATGCGATCCATCGAACCATTGAAATCCTGCCGGTATCGCAATGGAATCTGCCTGCGCCGTTTCAGCTCTTGCAGGACTTTTGATTCGTCAGCGGCAGTTACCCTGCCCTCGCCATGGCGAACCGGATATTGGATTGGGATCCTGGCGTCATCTTCTATGCCCTTGGTCCAGATACAGATGGAGTCGGGGAACTCAACCTCGACCCATCGATTGATGAAATTCCCTGCTGAATTATGAGCCAGGGCAATCTCCTGTGGCGTATCAGGCCACGGCAGCAGCCCAAGTTTCACGAGGGCCTGAAAGCCATTGCATATCCCAATGACAGGATTTCCCCGGCGCACAAAGTCCCTCAGTTCATGAGAGGCGAAGGTTCGCAATTTTTTTGCCAGAATTTGCCCGCTGCCAAGTTCGTCACCAAAAGAGAATCCACCGGGAATCCCCATTGCCTGAAAAGACCCAAGGATTTTCGGGTTCCTGACAAGTTCATTGATGTGAGTGATGGAACTGACAAATCCAGCCGCATCAAATGCCGAAGCCGTTTCCCTTTCGCAATTCAAACCGTCGCCACACAAGATCATGGCTTTGGGCATTGCAGCCCTGGAGGTAGATGTCACAGATCCCCCTTCCACCAGCGGTTGAGTTCGAGAACCCCGAATTCCAGAAGATCTTCACAAACATTTTTGAAACTCAATGCACCTGCGTCGTTTGTGGTTCCAATCCGCACGTGTGACGCACTTCCCAACAATTCAACAAATGCAGCTTCGTTCTCTGGGCTGACCGAAATCACAAGTCTGCCGGGTCCTTCGTGAAAAAGATCTCCAAGGGATCCAACATGCGGCGAGTCAATCATTGCCCCCTTGCGGCCCCCAATCGCTGATTCCGCCAAGGCAACAAAAAGGCCGCCGTCACTGACGTCATGGCAGGACTGGATCAGCCCTGAGCCAATGGCACGATGGACTTTCCGGTAAAGTTCCAACTGCGAGGCAAGATCAAATCGCGGGTAATCAGCCATGGCGTCGGGCACATGCCACGCGTCGCAGAGTTCGCTGCCCTCAAGTGGCCAACTCGCCATTGGGCCGCACACGTAGATCGTGGCATCCGATTTCTTAAAATCACTGGAAACTAGTTTTCGGACGTCTGAAACTTTCGCCATGGCCGTAACAAGAACCGTGGGAGGTATGCTAATTTTCACGCGAGTTCCGTCTGGCCGCATTCCTGAAAAATCATTTTTCATGCTGTCTTTGCCACTGACAAACGGCATCCCCCACGCAATCGCAGTGTCGGCAAGTCCGCGGCAGGCTCGAACCAATTGCGCGGCCTTGTGTGCATGATCTGGATTATTGGGCCCAGGCAAGGGATCGGGCCAGCAAAAGTTGTCGACCAGGCATGTGTGGTCGGGATCACCGCCACTGCAAATCAAATTTCGAACGGCTTCGTCCAAAGACAACTGTGCCGACATATAGGTATCGACGTGGGCGACTTTCGAATTGATACCACTGGATACCGCGACACCAACATAAGGATCTGCCGCCCCGTGAGGCTTCAGCCAGATAACGCCCGAGTCGGCAGGACCATCGGCAGCGACTCCTGTGAATGGCTTGCCAACGGTCGCCGCCTGAACTTCATGATCAAATCGTCTAACCCACGCTTCTTTGGACGCGACGTTGGGTCGCGAAATGATGCTCCGGGCGATTTCGCGGAAGGACACAGAGCGCGTCGTGTCAGGGACTGGTTTTTTATCGGACCTGCGGATCCACTCTGGTTTTTTCTGCGGACCTGACCAGATGGCTTGAATGGCCATCGGACGAAGATCTTTGTGCAGAAAATCAAGTTTAAGGCAGCCAACGGTCCGTCCGTTCCAAAAAATCCTGAACTCACCCGATTCATCGAATGAACCAAGCCGGGTCACTTCGACTCCATGCAATTTAGCGAGGTCAAAAAATGCCGGCCATCGCGATTCCGGCACGGACACCGTCATCCGTTCCTGGCTTTCGCTAACGATAATTTCCCAAGGCTTCAGGCCTAAATACTTCAGCGGGACCAAACTGGCATCAATGGCAGCGCCACCCGTAAACTGCGCCATTTCACCCACGCTGGAACTGAGCCCTCCAGCACCGTTATCTGTAATCCCGGAATAGAGCCCCAAATCGCGCGCCGCAAGAATGAAATCGGCAAGTCGTTTCTGCGTAAGGGGGTCCCCGATCTGGACTGCAGATTGGGGAGACGCCTCGTTCAATTCAAGGGAGCTGAAGGTCGCACCATGAATCCCGTCCTTGCCAACACGCCCCCCCGCCATCACCACCAGGTCACCAGGCAGCACGCGTTTCTTGGATCCGGAACTTCCGTCAGGCAGCCGCGCCGGAGAGACGCCAATCGTTCCGCAGTAGACCAGAGGTTTGCCGCAGTACCCTTCATCAAAGACGAAAGCACCGTTGATCACGGGAATTCCGCTTTTGTTTCCGCCATCCTGAATTCCCCGGTGAACTCCCTCCATGATCCGGCGCGGGTGTTTTAATCCAGACGGCAGATTCTCCTCGACTTGCTTTTCACTCCAATCGGGAAGTCCAAAGCAAAGAACATCTGTGTTTGCAACCGGGCGCGCGCCCATGCCAACTCCCAGGATGTCGCGATTCACCCCAAGGATTCCTGTCAACGCACCACCGTATGGATCGAGAGCCGAGGGGCTGTTGTGGGTTTCAACCTTGATCGATACATCAATGGCTTCATCAAAACGGACCATGCCTGCATTGTCACTGAATGTGCTGGAGAGCCAGCCTAGACCGCGAATGGCTTCGACTTCCCGCGTTGTGCGAACAATCTCTGACTTGAACAAGCCATTAATGTTCAAAGGACCAATAACCTTGAGGCCCCCAAAATTACTGTCCGTTGCGGCTTCGCAGTAATCGATATCAGCTGCAAAAATCTTGTGTTTGCAGTGTTCACTCCACGTCTGTGCAATGACCTCCATCTCGACGTCAGTCGGACTTTCCGGCAGCCCCACCTCAAAGCGGCGCATTCTGATCTCGGGATTAGAGAAATAGTCACGTATCTGTTGCAGCTCCGACCGGTCCAGAGCCCAGAAGTTTTCCTGACTCCAGCGAAGCCAGTCCTCCATCGGTACGTGCAGTGGAAAAGATGCGACCATCACACCAGATTGCAGATCTGCTTTGTCAGCGTCTTCAGGTGCAAGGCAATTTTCCCAGACCTCCTGTTGAAGGTGCTCCGCCCATGCCCTTACTGAAATTTTTTGTACCAGAGGATTGGCAACCTCACGTCGGGCCCATGCACCAACAAGAATCCTTAGATCCTCATCCGCTTGCACTCCATCATCGCAATAAACGTAATAGACGTCTCCCGATGCCACAGTTGCCGCAGTACTCAAAAGGTCCATGGCCTCGGCGGACGCTTGGGCCCGATTGTCCGTGACACCTGCACGCCACCGCACGTCGATCACCAAAGTTGGGGGAGAACCGACCGCTGTCACAGATCCCCCAATGGACTCGATCCGGGTTTGAAGAAGGGGATCCGACAAGACGGTCGTGTCAATGCCTGCAGCACCCGTAACCCAAAACACTTGCCCGACACTAACCCTCGTGACACCGGGTGGAAGATTCCAGCGAGAGCTGAGACGTCGCGAAGCCGATGCCTCACGTTCATGGATTTCAATGCGCCGCATGTTCATGGTCAACCACCTCTGCTGTCTGCAATGTGGGCCAGGACTTTGGCGTAGAGGCGGTGCTCGACGGCCTGTCCCCGCAGTTGAAATGTGCTGAAATCATCATCGGGATATCTTGGAAACGGCTCCTGTGCCAGAACCGGTCCAGTATCAACACCCTCGTCGACTTGATGCACTGTGACGCCGCTATGGGAAACACCGGCGTCGAAGGCCCTGCGGTATGCGTCCATTCCAGGAAATTCCGGGAGGATCGACGGGTGGATGTTGACGACACGAAAACGCCCTGTGGTCTCGCAGCGAAATCGTGCAAGAAAATCTGCCGAAAGGATCCGCATGTAGCCCGCTAAAAAAATCCATTCGGGCTGCCATTCTGCAATTGCCTCCAGAATCCGCTTTTCATGCGCTTTTCGGCAGATTCTTGGCCCGAGATCGGAGCCGACACCGGAGCCACCATGAGGATCTACCCTCGGAACAACCTTGACGGGGATATTCATGGTCGTGGCCTTGTCAATGACGCCCGCCTGTGGATTATCTGTGAGTAACCCGGCCACGATGGCTCGCGATGGGTTGTCAATCGCCCATCGCCCAAGGACTTCAGCATTGCTGCCAGCCCCTGAAGCAAAAATCACAATTTTTAAGGGACGATGAATCACTTGCCGATATCCGTTCGCCACTGCGCACCATCAAAGTTCACTTCATTAATGGACTCGTATGCCAACACATGAGCCGAATTCAAATCATCAGCCATCACGGTCACACCAAGGACTCGCCCGCCTGATGTCTCAAGGCCTGACTGGCCTTTGGAACTGACCACACCGGAATAAAAAACCAAGTGCTTACTTTCCCCGAACACTGGATCGCCGGACCGAATCGTCACACCATCAATCCCTGGATATCCAGCAGCGGCCTTCACAACATGCAAAGCGTTGGCGCGGCTCCACTGTAGTCCATCGGGGAACGCTTCTTTCAGTCGTCCATCGGTCGCTGCCATGATCACTTCAAACAAATCCTCGTTCAATCGAGGCAGCAGCACTTGGGTTTCCGGATCGCCAAGGCGGACATTGAATTCCAACACCTTTGGCCCCGTGCTTGTCATCATAAGTCCGGCAAAAAGAAAGCCCCGAAAGGGGCTGCCGGTTTGATCCATCAATTTCAAAACGGGATGAAAAACCTTCTCGTCGATTTCCGCCTCTACTGAAGTCAACGGCGCGTCATTCCATGCGGGCCATGCAGTACCTTGGTCTTGATTTAGCCAAGGCACCGGAGAGTAGGCCCCCATGCCACCGGTGTTGGGTCCACGGTCTCCGTCAAGAAGCCTCTTGTGATCGCAGGCCATACCGAAGGAAAGAAAATCACGCCCATCGCATAAAACAAACGCAGACACTTCGCGCCCCACGAGGACTTCCTCGCAAACGAATCCATTCGCGCTCAATGCGCCCCCGGAGGTTTCATCCATCAACTTCAATGACGCAACAGCGCGCCCTGCATCTTCGCGCGTTTTACAGACAAATACGCCTTTGCCGGCGGCCAAACCGTCAACCTTGATCACCATGCCTTCAGGCCATGGCCAGACTTCAATCATTGGATGTAAATCTGCCCAGCCATGGGCAATCAGAAATTCTGGCGAAGGCACACCGGCCTTTTCAAGGATCCGTCGTGCAAATGCTTTTGATGTTTCCAGCCGGGCCGCCGCCTTCGTCGGTCCAAAGACGCGAATCCCTGACTCCTGAAGCGCGTCGACCACGCCAAGACCCAATGGTCCCTCGGGACCCACAACCACAAGCTCGCAATCATTAATCCTGCAAAACCGGATCAACCGTTCAAGGTCCCCGGGTTGATCTGCGACGACAACCGGACGGGACTCAAGCACGGCCTGTGAGATTTTTGAGCCTGAGAACATTCCGGCATTTCCCGGGGCGACGAAGACTTTGCCGACACGCTGCGACTGCGCGAATTTCCATGCCAAGGCGTGCTCTCTACCGCCAGAGCCGACGACCAGAATGTTGGCGAGATTTTTTTTCCCGGAAGTCATGCGAGCCCCTCTTCCCGCACCCGCGCAACAAGTTGACTTAAATCCCATGCCGCGGGAAATGGTGGCCGTTCACCCTTCACTCTGGCCAATGAGTTGGCAATGGCTGGATAGATATTTTCAGCAATCTTGCGGATCTCGGGCGTAAGCGGCATTGGCCGCTGCTGCATGTCGTTTGCGCACAGGGAACGCCAATCAAGCTCTGGTTTCCCGGCCGCAATTTTCTTTGCACGCCCGATGGCAGCATGCCATGGTCCATCCGTATAAAACTGACGCAAGATTTCTTTCGAAATCTGAACCCCATCATGAGTCAAGCGCAACTCATCCGGACCGACAGAATCCACCAGCATGAAATTTCGCGCCGCGTCGCCCTTGATAAAGGCAAACTCAAACTTGCCGTCCCAAAGTTTTAAATCGGCGCTGGCAAAAAATATTTTCAACTCGATAGCCAGGCCCTTGGCCATTTGAAGTAGCCGTGCGATTTCGGCTTTGGTCATTCCAGCAATCGACATCGCCTCGTCCAAGGCAACGTAGCGATCCGAATCTTCCAGCTTGGTTGAGAATTCAATGACGGGCTCTGCAAATTCAGCCCCGATGGTTGGCGGCAGGTCAAAGCCCAGGGACTTCATGTAATCAGGATTCGATGCCAACCGGGAAGGCAGGGAACTACCCACTGGCACACCAAAACGGAAAATCACTTCCAAAGGCACCAAGCAGTCGACTGGCTGATTCGCGTACTGAGAATAATCCCATCCCGAATTATTTTTTTGCGGCCACTTCACATCAACTTTTTTTACCGACAGGCAGCGCGGTCGTCCCGGCATTAAACCAAGGCTATGGTGTGGAATCCTGACGTTGCGGAAAACCTGGTCGGCAATCGTAGCCAGGGCTTCTCCCTTTCCGGAAATTTCATCGGGCATCGGCCCCCAATCAAACACAGAATAGCGATCGCTATATTCAAAGATCAGGCCGTCGCGATCACCGCCGCCAAGGACGTCTTTTACGGATCCGCGGTAAATAAGGGCAGATCCGGCCCTTTTTTCTGTCACGGCGAAACCTCCACTGGATAATCCCCCGTCAGACAAGCCGTGCATAGCGAGGGCAAGGCAATAGCCTCGCGCAGCCCTTGCATGTCCAAATAAAACAGACCGTCGACGCCAATCTCTTCGGCGATCTGTTGTCCGTTTCTGCCGTGGGCCACGAGCCTTCGTGCATCAGGAAAATCGATTCCATAGTGGCAAGGATGGCGCACCGGCGGGCAGGTGCTGGCCAGATACACCCGTTTGGCTCCAGCCGCCCGCACCATTGCGACAAGGCGTCGCGCCGTTGTGCCGCGCACAACACTGTCGTCTACAAGCAGAACGCTTTTTCCGGCAATCTCTGATGCGACCGGGGCCAGCTTGATTTTAAGAGCCCGCTCCCGCTCCTCTTGCGTATTCAAAATGAAGCTTCGGAACACGTACCGGTTTTTGATCAAGACATCGCGATAGGGAATCTTGAGGGTTTCGGCCATGGCAATGGCTGCCGTGCGGCTTGTATCAGGAATTGGGACCACGATATCAAGCCCAGCATCATGTCCGTCACGCTGAATGATCCGCGCCAAGGCCCGCCCTAGCTCCAGACGTGCGCCGTAGACGCCTCGCCCTTCGACTTCGCTTTCCGCACTGGCAAAGTAAACCCACTCGAACATGCACGGGGTGTGCTTGACGACTTTCGTGCGATGCGATTGGATCGAACCCTGTTCATCGATAAAAATAATTTCGCCCGGCTCCAGATGGCGAACCAGTCGATGGCCAGTGATATTCAATGCCGCGGTTTCCGATGCGATGGCAAAGCTGCCGTCGCCACCACTGCTGGCGAGCCGCTGCCCGAGAACAAGAGGCCTGATCCCGTTCGGATCACGAAACGCATACATTCCCTGCCCGGCAATCATCCCAACGACGGCATAGCCGCCGCGCGCGATATCGAAGATGCCCTCAACCGCACGACAAAGGTCCTGAAAATCAAAACGGCCCGGGATTTTGTCCCGAGCCGTTGAAGAAGTGAGTCCTTCAGCGAGGAGGCACTGCAGCACCTCCAAGTCATTTCCAGTTTGCAAATACCGGTTCTGCGAGGCGCGGATTTTCTCCGCCAACGATTTGTAATTGGCCAAGTTGCCGTTGTGGGCCATTCCAATGCCATAGGGCTGAGGCATGATTGAAGGCTGAATATCGCGGCCTTCCGTCAACCCAACCGTTGAATAGCGCGTGTGACCAATGGCCATCGGTCCGGTCAGAGTCTTCATGGAGCTTTGATCAAAGGCTTGAGAAACGAGGCCTGCGCCGCGAAGTAGATGAAAGCGTTGTTCTGTGAAATTGAAGGACAGGATTCCCGCGGCATCCTGACCTCGATGTTGCAGCGCCAGAAGGCCGGCATAAACATCTCGGGATGCAGACTGGCTACCGATGATACCCATGACACCGCACATGGTCGGGCTCTCGATCTGGTGAAGTCGCGCAGAGTCTAACCGCAAACTTCAAAACATATCCAGAGAATTCTTTTTCCCATCACATCATGTTCGAAAATAATTGGCGCACCCGAAAAGTCCTGTATTGGCGATCAACCAAGGCGCAGGTGACGATCGATCCGATTGACGATATCGTTCATGGCAATGGCATCTGGAGCATCACCCTTGAGGTATTCCCATCGCATGGGGCAGAGCAAAGCAACAGGATGGCTGCAAAAGCTTGGTACACAGAACCTCTGAGGGAAAACCAAGTATCAATTTCGACGCGCATTCTATGTTATTTTAATGAAAATATGAAATTATTAATGTATTTAACGATGGCTTACGTAAACACCTGAAAGCGCAGTCATTTTTTTCACAATCTTTTCTGGCTGACTCTCCATGAATATCGAACCGGTAAAAATCGCCCTCGGCAGCCTCCACCACCAGATCATGAACACCTTCGGAAGCCTTTACGGAATCTGCGCCGCAGCCATGTTTGTCCTGACGTGCCTGGCCCTTATTAGCCCACTTTCAAGGATTCGCATCGGGGGGCCCGAGGCACAACCTGTCATGTCGACCTGGCGCTGGATCGCCACCAGCATCACATCCACCGTGGCGACAGGACTTTTTTTCTGGTCTGCCGCTGAACCCGTCGCACATCTGGCGTCCCCATCGCCATCGTCTGGCGACCTACCCTTCAGTGCCGGAGCCGCATCCAGCGCGTTGGGACACCTGTACTTGCACTGGACCCTAGTGCCGTATGCGATCTACGTCGTGCCGTCTTTGGTATTTGCCATCGCCCACTACAACCGCGGAGCAGCGCCCGGCGTCTGTGCAACGCACCATGGCGCGATGCCCGCGAAACTTGCCCGCGCGCGTGGCATCGGCAACGTGATCGAAAAAATCTCCATGATGAGCCTGACCTTTGGAATCGCCGCCTCGGTCGGAACGGGAATCCTGATGGTTACGCGCGGCGCGACCATTATGAGCGACCTTGCCGGATCCCAAATTTCATTCACAAGCATGTTCAACATCACAACGATTCTGCTCATCGCAACTTGCGCGATTGTGATCATGGCGGGGCGCAACCACGGGATCGGTCGCCTGGCATCCATTAACAGCCTCATTTTTATCGCCATCGCAGTCGCTGTGCTTGCTGTGGGGCCGACGTCCTTCATTACCAGCCAGTCAAAAATCGGCGTGCACAAATTCTTAACAGGACTCTTCAGCGCAACATCGGGCTCGGGCCGCGAAATGGACCGGGCTTGGCGGCAGGACTGGACGTTATTTTATTGGACGGCCTGGATCGCATGGGCTCCGGTAACTGCACTTTTTTTGGGCGGCATCGCCCGCGGCAGGACGGTTCGGGCATTTCTCACGGTGAATTTTTTGGTTCCGGCGATCTTCACTGGAATCTTGATGAGCATTTTTGGTTCAACCGTACTCTATCTGCAAACATCCAGCGGCATGCCCCTGGCTCAAGAATTTCAAAAGACCGGTGCCGATGCGGTGGTCTACATGGCCCTCGGGGCTTTGCCTTACGCCAACACCTTTCGAACGGTCTTTACCATCCTGGCCTTCATGTCCCTTGTTTCACTTTGCTCAAGCGCCTTGGCATCCCTGGCAGGAATGAGTTCAGGAAAAACGCGAATTGGACAAGAGCGCGGCACCGTTACAGCCTGGAGCCTGGCCATCAGCGCCATCATTATTGTGACGGTCAACGGTTCGGGGGTTGACGGCGTTCGGATGCTGGCAAATCTCGGTGCCTTCCCCATGCTGTTCCTTCAACTCATGTCGGGTGTTGCCCTGACAATAATGTTACTCGACCCGTCACGCGCGCGTTGGCAAGATAAGAAGCAGGGGGGATAACATGACATCACAAAAACCATCATCCGTGCTCCATCAGAAACTGCGTGAACTCAACTCCTGGGACAAGATTGTCCGCCTGGACAAGTATCCTGTTCACGACCTGGAAAGTCTGGCCGCACGCAAGCTCATCGACGCGGGCCGGGAAAATATGGCCCGCCTTGGCGCCTTTGAAATGCCGGATTTCGTAACACCGGCAGCCATTGAGGCCCTGCAATTGGAAAGCGCCATCCTGGAACACTCTGCCTTTTTCAAACCGGTCGTTGGCAATCCGTACCTTACCCCGGAAGACCCTGGCCTTCCTGCTGACCATCCAAACCGGATGACGGAAACCACCCGCGTAGGAGTCATTGCCTACGACCAGTACCCGCTTGATTCGCTGCTGCGTCGAATTTACGAGTGGGATCCTCTGATGAACTTTGTCGGAAAAATTTTAAATCTGCCAGAAATCCATCGCTATGCTGACCCGATGGGGGGATTGAATCTATCCGTAATGACCAAGGGCGATTACTTGCGCTGGCATTTTGATCAAGCCGATTTTGTAACCTCCCTGGCCGTCCAGAGTTCAACGGAGGGCGGAGAATTCGAATACGCACCTTTGATCCGGACGACGGACAACGAACGCTACGATGACGTTCGCAGCGTTTTAAAGGGCGATCGCAAGCAAGTCACCACCATCACGAACAATCCAGGCACGCTGGTCTTGTTCCAGGGGCGCTGGTCGATGCATCGCGTAACCCCGGTCCAAGGAACCAAGAGCCGCCTCATGGGACTTTTCGGATTTGATTCAAAGCCAGGGGTGATGAGTTCACCGCACCTTTACGATATCCGCTACGGAAGAACGACGGTGGCAAAAGAACCACCGACTTTTGAGGATTATGACCATGCCCGCAAGAAGTGACGCGTTAAGCTGGATTACTGCGACCGTAAAAAACAAAAAAAATGGCGCCTTCGTCGGCGGCGAGTGGCACCGGGATGACCCTTCAAAATCAGCGCACCTGATCAAGGTGATCAATCCTGCCACTGGAGAAATTCTTTGCGAACTGCGTGAGTCAGACAAAAGCGTCGTTGATCATGCAGCAGCCGCAGCACTTGCCGCATTTACATCCGGCCCCTGGACCAAATGGCCTCGCTCAGAACGGGCTGCGGCCCTGATCAAGATTGGTGCGGAGATCCGCAAGCACCATCATGAACTTGCCGCACTGGAAACGCTCTGTAACGGAAAAACATGGGCCGAGTCGTTCCATGACGACATCCCTGAATCCGCCAGTGTCTTTGATTACTATGCGGGTTGGATTGACAAGATTTACGGCGAGACGTGTCCTGTCGAACAGGGATTTGTAAATTTCACCCTGCGCGAATCCGTCGGACCCTGTGCACTCATCGTTCCATGGAATTTCCCCCTTTTGCTTGCTTGCTGGAAGATTGCACCGGCACTGGCCATGGGAAATACGGTGGTGATCAAGCCGTCGCCACAAACTTCCCTGTCGATGCTGCGTCTGGCTGAGATCATCCACGATGCTAAAATTTTGCCAGCAGGTGTTTTCAATGTCGTCGTGGGAGGCGGACCCACTGGCGAAGCCCTGACCCACAACGACGCCATTGCGAAAGTTTCCTTCACTGGCGGAACGGATACGGGGCGTGCTGTCTTGAAGGGATCTGCCGATTCTAACCTGAAATCTGTCACCCTTGAACTCGGTGGGAAATCACCAAATATTATTTTTGGTGATGCGAAAAATTTGCAAGCCGTCATTGACCGGTCGTTTCAAGCGATGTTCTCGCACAAGGGCGAGAAATGTTCCGAACCGACGCGGCTGATTGTCCACCGCAGCCTGCATGACAAGGTTGTTACCGCGTTGGTGGAAAAGGCAGAGAAAACACGTTGCGGAGATCCTTTCGCCGACACGACCGACCAAGGTCCGCAGTGCTTTGAAGGCCACATGGAACGGATCCTTGGTTACATCAAGGCAGGTAAGGCCGAGGGCGCCAAGTGCGTTGCCGGAGGCAACCGCGACACAGCCGGAGACAATGCAAAAGGCTACTTCGTGCGTCCGACGATTTTCACTGGCGTGACTCGTGAAATGAAAATCTTTCAAGAAGAAATCTTTGGACCAGTTTTGGCCGTGAGTGTTTTTGACACGGAGGAAGAAGCCATTGAGTTGGCAAATGCCACCCGCTACGGTTTGGCGGCAGGCTTGTACACAGCAGATGCGGACCGGGCCATGCGCGTATCGCGTCGCCTCGATGCCGGAATGGTCTTCGTCAACCGTTATGGATGCTACGATTTTTCAAGTCCGTTTGGTGGATTCAAGCAGAGCGGCTGGGGCAAAGAGATGGCGATTCATTCGCTGGAGTCTTACACGCGGCGGAAGTCGATCTGGTTCGCTGTGGCTCCGAACTGAACGGCGCAGGCCATAAAGGAAAATCTTTTGTTTTTCCCGCAAGTCAAAAACATAATTTTCTCCGAAGGGGTCGGATCCTGCTGGCAGGAGGATATTGCTGCGGTCCGTGAGTCATGGACCGCGGCCGGTGACCGCTGGAAGACACACTCGCCAAATGGTTCGATGCAATTCATTCGACAACCAGCACGAGTTCTTTCCATCGGGCTTCAATTGGAGTCTGGCGATACGGCCTGGGGCGATTGCCTGAGCGTTTCGTTTGCCGGAAAATCCGGACGCGACCAAGCCATTCAAACACACAGTGCGCGCGAGGCGCTTCAACCAAGAAATCTTTTGGCGGAACTTCAAAACCTGCAGGGTCACAGCCTTCGTGAGGTCGAGAGTTCTTTGAGCAAGACGTTTTCAGACTGGACACCAGCCATCCGGTTTGGAGTCAGCCAAGCGCTGGTCAACGCTGTGGCAACAGCAAATCAAAAGTTGCCTTGTGACGTCCTCCAGGAAGCCTTGGAATCTGCGGGGGCCGCGACGGCGCCTGCCCTGCAGGGTTCCTGTGGCAGCAACTGGCACGATGCCGTTGAGCGCATGATCGTGGCCGGGGTGGAATATTTACCGCAAGGGCAATTTGAAAATCTCGCAAAAGAACTTGGGCCCGACGGCTCCAGACTTTTTTTATACATCGACTGGCTCAAAGGGCGGATTGCTGAATTGACTCCCGTCAGCCTGGCTGGACCAAATGCACGACGCGTCATCACGCTGGATTTTCATGGTGCCCTCGGCCAGATATTTCAGGGCAAGAGCGCTGCCATCGCAGATTACATCGAGCAGTTGACGCAAGCCTGCAAACCATTTGATCTGCACGTTGAAAGTCCCGTCGTTGGGGGCAACTTTGATGAGCATGTTGTTCAAGTGTCGGAACTGACCAGGATGCTCCGTGCGCGCGGTTGTTCGGTGAAAATCATCGCCGACGAGTGGGCCAATTCCCTGGAACAGATAAAAATTCTAGCGACCAAAAAAGTCGTCGATGGAATTCACATCAAGATGCCTGACACCGGCTCCTTGCTGGAGTCAGGTCGGGCTGTTGCCATTTGCAAGGCAGAGGGTTTATTTGTTTTACTGGGTGGCAGCTGCACAGAGACAGCAACGTCCGCACGGCTTGCCGCGCATCTGGCCATGGCGACTGGTCCTGACGCGTTGCTCGTAAAGCCGGGAATCTCGTTTGATGAGGGATTCAGTTTGATCACCAACGAACTCGCGACGATTCAATCCTTGCGCGCAATCCGCGCGGCGGATTCAGACAGCCATGACTCCACCAAGGGAAACGAGTCCAGTGCGGCGAAACGGCCAGCGACCACATCCGTATGACCGTAGTCACGGATGCTTCCGAAAGCCTTGCCGAGAAAAGTAAGTTCTTTTTCACCACCGGCTGCATCGAATGCTTTCTGCACTGACGCCTGGCTGGCGAGGTAGTCCTTGCTGGCTCCGATAAATCGAATGGGCACAGAACTCTTCGCCAGGTCGGCCGTGTAATTTACGCGTCCGTCACGGGAGTATATTCCGCCCCGTCCATTCCAAACGCTAACCTGACGCGCGAGCCCCCTTGAGACATTCGCACCAACATTCGCAACAAATGCCCGTGCAAACATTGGGTCATAATTACTTTTGAAGCCTAATGAAGCTTCGTTATCAGGTACAAAATCTGGATAAAACAGACTGACGGTTTGCAACCACAGCCGATTCGGTAATTGATTGCCCGGAAATATGGTGGCAAGGCGCAGCATGATCCCGACCCGCAGGGGTAAGTCGTCAATCATCCCTGGACTGGCGATTGCGACGCCGCGACGCACACGCACATCGCCAGAAAATCCCCCGCCGTGGCCCGCGATCGCATAGAGCAACATTCCACCCATCGAGTGACCCACCCAGTCAACTTCTGGAGATCCCGTGATCTCCTTGATTCGCGACAAGATCGCCGGCACGTCTTTTTCACGGTAGGTGTCAAAATCAAAATCCCATTTCGACTCGCTACTGGATCCGGGGGTCAATTCAACGGATCGACCTGCGCCACGCAACTCAACGACAAAAACGTCACGGCCACGCGAAGCAAGCCACGCGGCGAGATTGCTGGGTCCGGTCTGCGCAAGATTGAAACGGTTGGCCCCCATTCCATGGCATAGAACCACGGGAGGCAGCCTTCGTCCGCTGGAGGCCGGAATGCGAGGAGTAAAACGATAAAGCGGCAAGACCCAACCATCACTGGTTTGTGCGACGAAGGCCTCATTGGAGCCCATCTGCCAATTCGCCTGAAAGTCGGGGCGCTTTGGCGATGCCAAAGCCGGCGTGGTGAGGGCCAACATCAAAAAAACAAAGCTGCTGAAAGTGTTGCGCATGGAATGACACGTTCCCCGCCGGTCGAATGACCAGTTAATTGTCGAACAGAACGCAGGCTGGCAAACGACTGGACAGATTTCACCGCCTTGCCAACTCTAACACGCTGATATATCCGGACTTAAATTGTCGCTCGATAGGCATGAATTCTGCAATAGCCACCTCATCCACGTAGAGGAAAGGGTATTTCAAATGAGCCAAATCAAAGCCAATTCCATCGTTAAATCAGTGCTATCGGTCACTTTTGCGGCCCATCTTCTGGCGGGCTGCGGCACCACAACCGGAGCTGGATCAGCGAACCTGGCCGGCAGCGAAAACCCCCCGCTCAACCGCGGCGAGTACCGTCGGATCACTCAAATTGCCAGCGACACCAGTTCAGCATTGTCGAATATGGCCGTCAGAATTCCCCCTGAAATTTTAAAGCAAGCGCGATGCCTTGCCGTGATCAGGACCGTACAGGCCGGCTTCATCTTTGGCGGCAGCGGCGGTGACGGGATGGCAACTTGCCGTCTTCCTGAAGGAACGTGGAGTGCACCATCCTATTTGTCCCTTGGCGGTGCCTCAGTCGGCCTACAAATTGGCGGCGGTGTCGTCGAGTCCGTCCTTCTATTCATGAATGACGCAAGCGTGCAAACCCTCTCCAACGCGCAATTCACGCTCGGCGCTGGAATCGGTGCAATGGTCGGACCACTTAGCGGCGGAAGAGGCAGCGCAGTGACTCGTGACGCAGACATCTTCACCTATTCTCAGGGAGTTGGCCTTCAGGCGCGCCTGGTGATCGACGGGACTGTGATCAGTCATGAAGACAACCGCAACAGGAAGGTTTACAGCCAACTCGGCATCCAGACTCCGCGAGAGATCATGGCCACCCAGGGAGCCCTGGCACCGAATATCGCGTCGCCCTTCATTGACGCCGTTAGCCGCATCGCACCCTGATCGGGATTAAATTAGAGTTTAGCTTAAGCCCACCATGGAAACATGGTGGGCTTTTTAGTCAGTGCTAGGCGCAGCCCGTCGTAAAGTGCTAGATCATTGGTGCGAAACCCAAGAGGAGTGCGACCCATATGAAATTTGCCCTTGTAACTTTTCTCTTCTTTGCCTGGGGTTTCATCACCTGCCTTAACGACATTCTGATTCCACACCTGAAGTCAGTTTTCAACCTCGGCTACACGGAAGCCGCCTTGATCCAGTTTTCTTTTTTCATTGCCTACTTCGCAGGGGCGATTCCAGCGGGCGCAATCACCGCCCGGCTTGGTTACCAACGCGCACTCGTGACTGGACTTGCCACCTGCGCCTTGGGCGCAGCGATGTTTTGGCCGGCCGCCCAAGTACCCTCATTTGCGATGTTTCTTGTGGCACTATTTGTCTTGGCCCTTGGAATCACTGTATTACAGGTCGCCGCAAATCCATTTGTTACTTTATTGGGTGATCCCGCAACGGCATCGAGTCGTCTGACGCTGACGCAGGCGTTCAATTCCCTGGGCACGGCTGTTGCCCCTTGGATTGGCGGCTGGTTGATACTCCAACAAACGGGAGGCGGCGCGGAACAGGTTCAGGGACCTTATGTGGTGATGGCCTTGATCCTCCTTGCCATGGCAGCAATCTTCCTTAAAACAAAACTCCCGGAGGTTTCAGGAAAGATCGAACCTTTCAGCCTCGCAGCCGCGCGCACCGCATTAAAATCAACCCCGCTGCGCCTGGCAGTGATCGGAATTTTTGTCTACGTTGGTGCCGAGGTTTCAATCGGCAGCTTTTTAATCAATTACCTGACCAACGTTGCTCACATGGTCGCATCGGAACACGAAGCGGCAAAATACGTATCGGTTTACTGGACGGGGGCCATGATTGGCCGGTTTGGTGGCAGTGCGCTGATGCAAAAAATCAGCGGCGCAAAGACCCTGTGTGCTGCGGCACTCGCGGCGACAGTCCTGGTCGCAACTGCCACACTGACCTCCGGTCAGACCGCAGGCTTGGCATTACTGGCTGTTGGCTTGTGCAACTCGATCATGTTCCCGACCATTTTTGCCCTTGGTGTCAGCGGCCTTGGGACACTGACGAGCATCGGATCAAGCCTTCTCGTGATGGCCATTGTTGGCGGAGCGATCTTGCCCGTTCTCGTCGGATTCATTGCTGACGCTTCAGGGCTGAAGGCCGCCTTGGCGCTGCCAGCCCTGTGTTACGTCTACATCGCCTGGTTTGCCATGAAATGCGGAGGCCTTGAATCAACAAACCCAAACATCACTTCCGCGCAGCCAAAAGGTCACGGATCTCACGCAAAAGTTTTTGCTCATCACTGACTGGTGGCGGCGGTGGTACTGGAACCTGGCTTTTCTGTCTCATGAGGAAGCCCATGAATTTCACCATAAAGGCATACAATGCGAATGCCACGATGAGGAAATTCACCACTTCACCAAGAAATAAACCGTATGGGATTTCTTTTGCCCCTATGGCCAGTTTCCAGCCGATGTAACTCTGATCCCCCGGGATCAGCAGGCTGATCGCAGGCATCAAAATATTCTTCACCAGAGAATCGACGATTTTTCCAAACGCCGCCCCAATGATCACACCGACAGCCATATCAACCACGTTGCCCTTGAAGGCGAAATTCCGAAACTCATCAAAGATATTCCGAACAACCATTTTTATCTCCTTGCAGCCGTCTTCCGATTAAACTGCAGTATTGTTGCAGATTCCTGGCCAACTATTCCTCTGGCAATGCAGGCGCCAGAGCTGACAGGCCATCTACACCCGACAAACGAATTTCTTCAAGTTTTTCGAGCGGTTTTTCCAGTTGCCGGCGACGGGTTGTGACCAAGGCATCGTATTCTTTTTGCACGGCATTGATCTTTGCCCCAAGGCCGTCAAATTTCTCGGTAAATTTCTCCCACTGGCGCTTGAACTCGGCAACAACCTTGAGCATCTCACCAGAAGCCTTTTCCAGAGCAAAACTGTCGACGGCCTGACGGACCACCGCCAAAACAGCAAACAGGGTCAAGGGCGAGCAACACACAACCTTTTGCCGCAGAGCCAGTTCGAATAGTTCAGGCTCTTGGCTTTGAATGAATGCGTAGATCTGCTCATGAGGAATGAACATCAAAACACAATCAACCGTATTCTGGTCTTGATTGATGTAGTCGCGAACAGTGACTTCCTTGATACGTAATTTAACGTCATTCAAAAAAGCCTTCCGTGCGCCTTCCTTTTCGATCGCAGAATTGGCCTGGACAAATCGCGTGTAATTCGCGATCGGAAATTTAACGTCCATGTTTAAAACAAGATTGCGAGGCAAAATAAAGGTAAAGTCAGGCTTGGTTCCAACCCCGGCGATGGCCCTTTGTTTGTAGTAGTTGATGTTCTCCACGAATCCGGCAAATCGCAGAATGTCGTCGGCAATCCTTTCGCCCCAGACGCCGCGCGACTGTGAGCTGGACAGGACCTCACGCAATTCGCCAGTGGCATCGCTAAGATGGCGCATCTGTTCCTGGGTTGATTTCAAAACCTGGCCCAGCTCCGCAAAATTCGACTTCCTGTCGGATTCAATTGAGCGGACCATGGTATTGAGGCCATCCAAGGCCTGCGCCATGCTCTGCATCTCCTTGTCGATCATCGATTTCTTGTGGTCCAGTTCTGTAGCCGCCACCTGACGTTCTGCCGACAGCTGAGAACGGTTCAGGGTAGAAAGCTGTTCGCTGGCAGCACCAAGCGCCTGGACAGACAGTTGACTGAACAGGCCGCGCACGGTTTCCATCACCTCGTCCTTTTGCTTGCCGGCCATCCAGAGGCGCAACCAAAATCCAGCGATCCCGCCAAGAACAAATGTTAACAGGGCAAATGCGCCGATTGCCCAAAAATTGCTAGTCATCGGAAACTCCGTGGGAGTAAGAAAGTTCACCTGCAATGTAACGGAAATAAGCCATGGATCAACAAACATACGACGCAATTGTGGTGGGCATTGGTGGAATGGGCAGCGCGACAGCCTGGCATCTGGCCCGGCGCGGGATCCGGGTCTTGGGTCTGGAACAATTCGATCCAGGCCACGACAAGGGTGCCTCCCATGGCGATACTCGCCTGATTCGAAAGGCTTATTTCGAGCATCCGGACTACGTCCCTTTGCTCCACCGGGCCTATGACTTGTGGGACGAACTGGAAGCCGAATACGGCTACAAGCTTTTTCACCGCACTGGGCTGATTTTGGCCGGCAACCCGCAAACCAGCCAGGTGGTGGCCGGGGTTAAAAAGGCGACCGTGGAGCACTGCCTCGGGATCGAGGAGTGGACCCCCGCCCAGGCCCGCCAAATGTACCCCCAATTCCAGTTCAACGATGATTGGCAGATATTATTTGAAGAAAACGCGGGATTCCTGCGGGTTGAAGAGTGCGTCAAGGCTCACACGGAGATGGCCGTAAAAAACGGCGCCAAAATCCTCTACAACACTAAAGTCGAATCGTGGAAGGTCTCAGGCGATTCCCCCGCTCATGGGCCTGTCACTGTGACGACGAGCGCGGGCGAATTCCGTTGCAACCGATTGATCATCACGAGCGGACCTTGGGCGCCCCAGTTGCTCAAGCCTTTGGGGCTGAACCTGCACCTGCGTCGCATCGTGCAACACTGGTTCAATGTCCCCGAGGCCTTTGATGAACGGCACGGCATGCCTTGCTTTGGATTCGACACTAGGGACGGATTTTTCTATGGCATGCCGGCAAGAGACGGGGTCGGGCTAAAGGCTGCGTCCCATTCACACGGCGTCAAATTTGACGACCCGGATTTCATGGATCGCAGCGATGTCGATCCCGACCTTCAGCATCTCACGGCCTTTTTGGGCCGACATCTTGCCGGCATGTCTGAAGTAAAATCGATCCGCGCCAAACCTTGCATTTACACCATGTCGGCCGATGAAAATTTTATCATCGACGCTTGGCCCATGGAGGGAGGCGGCCGAAGCCAACAGATTTTCTTTGCCGCTGGATTTTCCGGACACGGATTCAAATTTGCCAGTGTGGTGGGAGAACTGCTGACAGATCTTGCCTTGGCCGGGGATGCGCGGGTACCATTTGGGTTCTTGCAATTGAGGCCAGGAATCCAAAAGTGACGAACAAAAAAAATTCACAATCCGTGGAATCCGAAAGCGATCCATTCATGAGGGCCGCCATTGCAGAGGCCCGAAAGGGACTTGCCGAAGGGGGAATTCCAATCGGCAGCGTTCTGGTAATCGATGGACGCATCATTGCGCGCGGGCACAACCGGCGCGTCCAAAACGGCAGCGCGATCTTGCACGCTGAAATGGACTGCCTTGAAGCCGCAGGAAGATTGACGCCAGACGATTACCGGCGCGCAACCCTTTACTCGACCCTGTCCCCCTGTGACATGTGCAGCGGAGCCGCCCTATTGTACAAGATTCCCCGGATCGTGATCGGCGAAAACAAATCGTTTCAAGGCCCGGAGGAATACGTTCGCAGCCGGGGCGTGGAACTCGACATCCGCGACAACGACGAATGCAAATCCCTGATGGACCAGTTGATTCGCGAAAAGCCCGAGTTATGGTTCGAGGACATTGGCGAGCAAAATGCATGAATCATTTTTCTGAAATCGACCGGGTATACCGTTATTATTCAACCGACCTTGCCCTGCGCGCGGCCGTCGTTATCACGACCAAAGCCTCACGCCAGATCTGCAGGCAGCTCGAAACAACTCCCTCGGCAACAGTGGGCCTTTCGCGCGCCCTGACCGGGGCGGCACTGCTCGCTGCACATATGAGCGAGAACCAACAAATCGGACTTCACTTCAATGGCGACGGGCCGATTGCTGGCGTTTTTGCTGAGGCCACATACGAGGGCGAATTGCGCGCCTGGTGCGGGAATCCGCAAGTCGACGTGATCCGCCAGCAACAAGACAGCGAGGCACGCCTTGACGTCGCAGAGGCGATTGGAAAGGGCATCCTGACGGTCGTTCGTTCCGTGCCATTCGAAAAACAACCGCGCGTCAGCACCGTACAAATGGTGACTAGTCAAGTCGGGCAAGACATTGCTTATTACCTTGAGCAATCCACTCAAATTCCGTCCCTTGTCAGCCTCGGGGTCATGCTGGCGGACGATGGAACGGTCCAATGCTCTGGCGGCGTATTGATTGAATTGATGCCGGGGGTAAATGACGGCCTCATTCCCCGCCTCGAGGCACAAGCCGCAAAAGCACCAACGCTTTCCAGTCAAATCGAAAAGGTCAGCGACCCAATTGAGCTTTTGCAGCTCTACACAGGAAAAATGACCTTGGTCTCAAGCGACCTCACCCATGACCTTCAATTCCGCTGCCGATGCTCTCAAAGCAGGCTCGAGCGGTCTCTGGCCCTGCTCGGGGGACCCGAACTTGATGAACTGATAAAAACAAGAAAAGACGTCGAGGCGCGTTGCCAGTTTTGTGGTGCTTCCTACACCATCAAGATTGAGCGGATGGAGCAACTTCTGGCTGAAATCAGGTCTGAAGACAGCACATCTAAATCGTGATTCCGTCAAAACCATGACGCAGCGCCAAATTCATCACTCCTATCATAACCTTCCCCGTGAAGACTTAAACCGCTAAAGCTGAGCGGCCCTGCACCGAAAACACTTTAGCTCGGCAAGCCCTCTGGTTTGCCCGTCTAGAGGAACTGATGACATGAAGCTTTTCAAAAAATCAGTCGGTGCATTTACGTCGCTTTGCCTCGCGCTTATTTTTGCGCTGGGCATCGCCCCCTGCGTCAACGCACAATCGCTAGATATTGTCCCAGGATCTTACAAGCCTAAAAACAATTCACGACCAATCTCAGTGCTTCAAAACAGGTTCTTTTTGAAGTCACTCCGCCCTGAAGTGGGCTTCATGACTGGAACAATCCTTAACGAATCCTACACCAGCACAGTTGCAACCGGATTGCGATTGGGCATGTTTATGGGAGAGTGGGCAGGCATTGAAATGCAGTGGTTGACCACCTCTGTAAGGGACTCCGCCGATCGCAAAGCCCTGAACAATTTGAAATATCGTCCACTTGATGGGGATGCCACGTCGTCCAGTACCATTGTGAGTCCCGATCCAGATGTAAACGCCGTTCACGGGATGCGTGATCTCGCAGCGGTCGCAGCCCCCTTCTACGGAAAGCTCAACTTGTTCGACAAGATGATCGTCTATACCGATGTCTATTTGACTGCTGGATTGTCCAAAGTGGAAACGGACCAGGGCGAGAAGACCGCGATTCTTCTTGGAGCCGGTCAACGCCTTTACCTTTATGATTCCTTCTCCGTCCGATTCGACTTTCGAAACCGCATGTTTAACGAGACACGGGCTGAGGCAAACCACCGCAGGAACAGTTGGGCCGTCGACGTCGGCGCCAGCTACCTGTTTCTCTAGGAGACCAATAGCACCATGCGTTACTTGATGAAAAAGACATTAACCCTCAACCTTTCGGTCCGATGGATCGCGTTGACGGCTGCTGTTCTTTTTCTTCCAATCGCAGGTGCTGCCGAAACTGAACCAACCCAAGGCTGGTCAGACTTGGCCAGAAAATCGCGGGATGCCGGATTCAGTATCCTGCCGATTCTGGCCATCAGCAAAGCACTTGAAACCGACACGCTTTCTGCGACCGAGAAAAACCGCCTTGTCCGGCTGGCAACGCGACTCTCAGCGCATTCAGGCACAGGTATCGCCGCCATTGCATTGTCGCAAAAAATCACAAACGAGGACCAGATCGCAGAGTGGCAATGGTTTTCTGGACTCGCCGACCTAGAAAAAGGAGATGCGAAAGCCGCAGCTGAGCACTTCAGAATGGTCCGCAAAACCAGTCGAAACTTTTCCCGGGCCCGCTATCAACTTGCGCTGATGGCGTACAATGAAAAACGAAATGCCGAGGCAGAGGCACGATTCAAAGAAATTTTGGAAGCCAAGCCAGCACCTGACAACGACCTGCAGGATCTGATTAGACTTGCACTAGGAAGAATCTGGTATGAACAAAAGAAATTCCAGTCAGCAGCCGCAGCCTACAGAACCGTATCTCGCAGTGGACCACAATTCAAGACTGCACTCTTTGAGCAGTCTTGGGCTCTATTTATGGCGGGATTTCCAAATCACGCCCTGGGTGCAATCCACGGAATCGAAAGCCCATTTTTCAAGGATAGTTTCAATCCTGAGGCAACCCTCTTGCGTTCTATCATCCTTTATTGGATGTGTTCATACTCTGAGAGCGACCGCGCACTTCAGGAATTTATTGCCCGACACGCCGACCCCATCGACAGGCTGGACAATTTCCTTGCTCGCCAGCAACTGACTCCGGATGCGGCTTGGGAACTATTCGAGAATATGATTGCAGGGGTAAGTGGCGAATCGCTGGGGATCCCGCGCCCCGTCCTTTTAACCGCAGCGGCTTCTGACCGGATGATTCCCCTTCGCACTGCTCTGGCTCAGGCCACACAAGAAATCCAGAAAATCGAACAGGGAAAATTTTCCATGGGTTCGGATGCGAAAGATCAGGCTGCCAAGGCATTGCTACGAGAACACTTGACTCAACTACGCACCTCCACCGGAAAGAAATTTGTCATAGCGCTGGAGGAAATGAGATCGCAGTACGAGCAACTTCGTGCACAGGCTGATTTCCTCTACGTGGAACTTCTCACGAGCGAAAAAGACAAGCTTCTGGGAAAAGAACACCTTGCGTCAAACAAGTTCTCGGCAAAACAAGCGAACGGAAAAAGGCCTGCTGGCTGGGGTAAAAGCCAACTGGCTTGGGCACCAAACACGAAACAAGAGTATTGGTGGGATGAGGTTGGGTTTTATATCGATCCGGCAAAGGCAGCTTGCGTAAAGTAAATTGCGTTGATGACATTGCTTTGAATTAGAGGAAAAGCACATGGATAGCAAAAAACTGTTTTCTCAGTTCTCCCTGCTGGCAGCAGTGGCCACCCTCATCGCTGCTCCTGGGGTGGATGCCGCAAAAGGCTCTTCCAGTCCGCTGGGCATGCGTGCGCCGCGGAGCAGCAATCTAATGATCCAAAGCGCCGCCGCAGCCGGAAAGAATAAATCCGGCAAGGGAAATTCCAGCCTGGCACCAAACATGGAAGACTATGCTGACTATTTCAGCAATGATCGTGAAACGTCCTCACGCGTCGACCAGAGGAAGGCCGACGAAGTCAGGCTTAAAACGATTGCATCAATAAAAAAGCTGCTAGCCGACAGGAAAGACAAGTCTGCAAGAAATTTTGAGCTGATCCTGCGTCTTGGCGAACTCTATGTAGAACGCCACGACTACATCCGCGACCTTGAAGCCGATGCGTATGCAAAACTATATTCGGAATGGCAGGCGAAAAACGCAGATAAGCGTGGCAGCGAGCCGAATCTGACTTACAAGCTGGCCAACGCCGAACTCTCCAAGGCAGCGCTGGCATTCCGCCGTCTCGTGTCAGAATACCCTCGCCACCCGCGCACGGATATGGCCCTATTTGCGTTGGCAAAAACCCTGGCGCGACTTGGGGATGACAATGCCGAATCCTATTTTGCACAACTCGTGAAAACATTCCCCAAGTCAACATTGATACCAGACGCCCAACTGGCCCGTGGGGAGATCTTTTTTGAGAAGCATCAGATGGCTAAAGCCATGCAATCCTACAAGGCGTGCATGCTATACAAAGACCACCCAGCCTATCCCTACGCGGTTTATAAACTCGGGTGGGCTTACTACAATTCGGATTTCGCGAAGCCAGAAGACGCCCAGGAAAACTACCGCAAATCCATCACAGCCTTTAAACTCGTCGTAAAACTCTCTGATAGCACAGTTCGCAAGGGAAATTTAAACCTGCGCAAGGAAGCAATCAAGGATCTCGTTCTTGTATGGGCAGAGACTGAAGATGTTGAGGGTGCCTGGAAATACTTCAGAACCATTGGCGAAGAAAAATCGTTCTATACCATGCTTGAACGACTTGGCGGGATCTACTCAGAGCAAGGCAAGCAACCAAAGGCCATTGAGGTTTATGAACGCCTGGTCCGGGAATCACCTTCGCGTCTGTCAACACCCGATGTGTACGCAAACCTCATCGAGCTCTACGACATCACCAGCAGAGAGGCAGAGGCTGCAACAACCCTCCGCGGAATGCCGGATCTTTTTGATGGAACCAGTAAATGGGCAAGCGCGAACAGCTCAAATCCTGTCGCGGTAAAAGCAGCAGACGCCAGGGTCGAACGCTTGCTGCACCGGTGGGGAACCCTCTACCACAACCGGGGACAGAAATCGAAAAACCCTGCGCTTGTGGCGCTGGCGGGTGGAATCTACGAAGCCTACCTGCAGCATTTTGCGCAATCCGATGCCGCATATGAAATTCGCTTTTATCTGGCCGAGATTCAATTTGACGAACAGCGATATGAGTCGGCATCTAAAAACTACTCGCTTGTAGCAAACGCCAGACCAAAAGATGGCAAATTCAAACGCGCCGCTGCATTAAACGCAGTTGCGTCGATGAACAAACTTATTGAAGGCAAAAAATTTGAGAAGCTGCCACCGGCGGGGAAAGCAACCAAAGAGTATGACATCCCAAAGGAAAAGCTCGCGCTAGTCCGTTATATGGATGATTACTCGCGCCTGCTCCCAAATGATGCTGAGGGGTATCCAATGCGCTACAGCGCTGCGCAGGTCTTTTTCGACCATGGCCATTACGGCGTTGGACTAAAGAGGTTCGAAAACATCGTCAACACTATCCCAGCCACCACCCAAGGCAAAACCTCGGCAAGAATAATGATCGGTTATTATTATGAGCAATCCAAATGGAGCGACGTCATCTCGTGGGCATCCAAAATGACCTCCATCAAGGAACTGCGAGACGACAGTTCGCTGATGACCCTCAGAAACACGTTATATGCTCAGGCGATATTCAACCGGGCGAACGCAGCTGAAAAGGCATCCGATTACGCAAATGCATCAGCCGACTTTCTGCTGTTCCAAAAGGAGTTCCCAAATAATCCAAGCGCCGACAGAGCTTTGTTCAACGCTTCGTTGAATCAACAAAAGTCTTCGAACCTCGAAGATTCAATGGCTACGGCAAAAAAGATGATCGACACTTATCCCCAATCGAATCTGCGCGCTGACGCAATGGCCAATCTCGGGGACAGCTATGAGGCGCTGGCCGATCTCGGGTCTGCTGCAAAGTGGTACACCGAACTTGGCACTCGCTTTCCATCTGACAAGCGCAGTGCAACGGCGCTTTATAATGCAGCGGTTTTACAGAAGGCTACTGGTCACCTGGATTTAGCCGAGGGGCTTCTTGCTGAAATCCGCCGCAGCCACGGCACCCATGAAATTGGCCGGGAAGCCACCATGGAACTCGCTTTGGTTCAAGAGCGCCGTGAAAAATATATGGAGGCAGCAACCACTCTGGCAGCATTGGCCGGCATGAAAGGGATTGATGCCGATACGCAGATTCTAGCCATGACAAGGAAGGCCAAGATTCTTGCCTTGAATCTTAAGGATCCAGCGGGACGTCATGAATTAGACCGCATCCGGATGAGTCTTTCGAGAAAAGACGCGCCGCCTGCAGCTCTAGCAAGACAGGAACTTGCATCATGCTTATTTGAACAAGTTGAAAATGGCTTTCACCAATTTATGAACGCCCGGATCCAAGGCGGCAGGGGTGGCGACGCCACCATTCAAGCTAAACAAGGTATTCTTGAAAGAACCGCATCAGGATATGAGTCTGTGATCGCACTGGGCAGCCCGGAGCACACGGTTGCGTCCCTTTATCGCCTTGGGGAGATGCATGAGGATTTCGCGGAGAAGTTGTTTAATGTCCAGCCAGGAAGTGAAGTAAGCCAGGAGAAGGCGATGGCATTCCGCTCGCGGATGGACAAACTTGCTTTTCCCCTGCGTGAAGAATCCGGTAAATTTTTTGAAGTCGCGCAGAAACGCGCCAATGAGGTCGAGACGTTTAGCGAATGGACTGGCCGGGTGGAACGTAAAATTGCTGATCTGGCGGGGAAAAAACCTGCAGCGGACGCCATGATGGTGCTTGCGCCGCAGTATGTGAGCCAAAAATTTGCGCTTAACAAGTCGACTCGTGAGTTGATTGACTAGGGAGATGACTAATATGAAAATTTACAAAATCGGCCCCGCAATTTTTGGATTTGTCCTGATGACTGCAGGGTGCAAAACGCTCTCTCCGGTTGCTTCCCTGGATCAAAACAGGAACGAAGTTGTTTTCGTTACGACGTCTGACGAACGGACGGCTGCCCCGGAACTTGCCGAGGACCGTGGCATCAAGGATGCCCGAGCATCCCTGTTGACTCGAATCAAGGCCAACCCGTTGGACGGCGCAGCCCTCATTGACCTTGCGCGTCTGGCACTCGTTGCTGAAAAGACGGCAGAGGCAGAGGGCTGGGCGAAAAGGGCGCTTCGCGCAGACACAAAAAATGTGGAGGCAAAAAAGATTCTGGCGATGGTTGCCCTGCAGCGGCGTCAACTTGACCTCGCCGAGGTTTTTTTGAACTCTTTGGATGGCTCACAAAGCAAAGATTCAACTGTCCTCAACTTGATCGGCCAACTGCGCCTTGCAAGGGGTCGAAATCTACTTGCTGCCGAGGCCTTCAAGAGGGCGCTTGAGCTGAATCCAAATGACATCGCGACGCGAATGAACCTTGGAGTTCTCTACCTCAAGCACCGGCAATACAATCAAGCCGGCATACAGTTTGAACGTGTCCTTTCTGTCATGCCGAAACACGACGATGCTGCCGTCCACATGGCGATGGTCGAAGCCCACAGAGGAAAAACCAAGGTCGCCATCGACGCCCTGACTGCCGCCCTTTCACGCAATCCAAACAGCGAACTGGTGCTGTTTAATCTTGCATCTGTCGAGCGCGAGGCCGGCCAACTGGAGAATGCCAAAACCCATCTCAAGAAGTTTCTGACCGTGAGCAAAACTAAAAATGATGAGACGGAACAGGTAGCTTCGATCCTTGAGGATATTTTTCGGCAGCAATCCGCGGAGGGTAACAGGGTTAGTGACACTGAAATCATGACCCTTGCTGCAAAGATAAAGGCCGCCCCATCGGCAACGAAACCAGAAATCAACGAGCTGCCTCCGGAGCTGGTCCAGGCGCAGAAGCCTGTTGAGCCCGCAAGGGGCCCAGTTGATCCTGAGTCCAACAACGTGAGTGAGCTCGAAAGGGCGCTGCAATGAGATCACGACTGGCCCTCGCCGGAATATTGACTCTTCTGTATGGTGGGGCAGCAAATGCTGCATCTACACCTGCACCTGCAAGTTCAACGGCACAGAAGGCAGGTGATGTCGCAGATCCCGGCTACATGGTCCGGTCATCCACCAAAATTGATTTTAATGAAGCGGCCATCGAAGGCCGCATGAAAGCCCCAGATGGATTTTTTTTGCAGGGCAGAAAGTCTCAGGAAATGCAAAACCTGCTAAAACTCAGGTCTAATTTTCGCAGAGAACTCTCAGGTTCAGCCTCGGCAGCAGAAAATCCACCTCAGGACTGAGGCACCATTTTTATTTTTCTGACGTCGTATCCCTGCGCCGCAATGCGATCAATTATGGTTTGATAGGTCTTCGGTTCCAGCCTGCTGGACCGGGCCATGATCCAAAGATAGTTGCGCGAGGGTACGCCGATTACAGTGAATGAGTAATCATCCGCAAGGTCGATCACGAGATAATCAGCGAGAAATGGCCAAAGAAACTGAACGCGCCACTCTGCATTGGAGTTTTTGTCGTAAATGAAGGCTTTCGGATGATATTCCGCCACCGGGCCATCCGCGGATTTTTTGTTGAACCTGAACGTGATCGCAATGCTGCCATCTTTTTCCAAATCATAAGATTCAGTCGCATTGTGAGCGTCTGTTTCAAGTAAGGTTGGAATGTTGGCGATGACGTACCACTTGCCCATGAAGCGGGGGATATCAACCTTTTCAACTAATTTCAGGGGCGGGCGTTTTTCGGCAGTTTCACACCCAGCAAGATTTAAAAAAACAGACAGACATGTTGTAAACACGACGGCGATGCGAGAAAAGCGCATGTTTTATTCCCCCGGCCTAACCGCGGGTGCACGGACTCGCCCCGTCGACTCGGCAATGATTATCTTGTCAAAACTGGCAAGGCAGCGCGCAATCTCAGCTGGAACAGAACAGCTTTCAACAGGCCTCCCAGTCCGGTCAATCAGCGTGATCGCGAGGTCGGATTGGATTCCGTACTGCGTCATGTACCACGAAGCGGCATCGTCAGAAAAAATCACGATGTCACGAAGGTCCTCCTCCTTCATCTTCAAGATTTGGGCGACCTGAGCGCGCCGCGCCGAATCCTCGTCGACGATTCTTCGGGTAACAACACTGGCTGGCGCGAAAACACGCGCCGAGTCAATGGCGACAATCACGTACGATGGCGTGGCTTTCGCTTTCAATTGGCTTTGGATCCGCTCGGTCAAACCAACGACAGCCTCGCCGAGCGCATGAGAATCGTAACCACCAAAAAATGAAAGTTTGACGGTTAAAACAACTCCCGTGGCCCGCCCAACCGGAGGAAGTCGCCCCTGAATCGATTCCAGGAAGTTTTGGCGTGTGAATGCTTCGATTCCTGCAAGAGGCGCCATTAATTCCTGGCTGGATTTACTGGATGCTTCTTTCATCGCCGAGCGATCCTTGCACCCCCATGAGAGCGTCAGGAACACGAAAATCCATGGCAACAAACAGGTCATTTGTCGGCTTACCCCGGTAAGTGTTTTACTCGTATTTCTCAATTATTTCAGGATTTTACGGAAAAATCCAATTCCCGCCCTGTTTTCTGACTGCCTGGGTCGCCAGATCCGCCTAAAAAACTAAATTTATCGGGCATTTAGCCGATCCAACCGGTGAAAGACGAATTCGGTAAATAAAGGGGTTACCAAGGCCGTGGCCAATCGCAACCTGGACCGGACAATCTCTTGCGCCTTGTTGGTGCCATGGCTTGCTGTTGCCGCGGCATGCGGTGCAACATCTGGCAGCCGCGGAGAAGATACCGAAGGCGGGGCCGTGGAAACCAAATTCACCAATCCTGACGGCAACTCAAAAATCAGCAGCTACCTGATCGAAAAAATTGACGGCGCACCTGTTGATTACTCCAATGCGTCGACCCTGAATATCGTGGTGACCCGGCGGAATGGCGGGTCACAAATCAAGTACAAGGCCGCAAACTCAGACAAACTTGAATGCGTACGCAATCGCAACTGGAGCGCCCTGAGCAGGGCCGACACTCTCAGCATTGATACCTCAGCCTTGGTCGACGGCGATGCAGTGCTATGCCTGGTCGCCTACACCCCCGAAGGCAAGGTAGACTCCAATCCGATCATGGTTCAGTGGCTCCATGATGTAACACCACCGACTGCACCGACAGCCGCGAGGATGGTCATACCCGTGCCACCTGCTACGATTTTGACGACATCGCGCATCGTCAAACTCCGCTGGGTCCCCAGCGAAGATCCCGCTCCTTCAAATGGTGCCGCACAATCCCTGATGAAGACCCAGAAAGTCCTCATAGGAACGTCCGAGGGTGCACGAGACATCTACACGCAAAACTACAGCGTCACGGACTTTGAGGCGACGATCACCTTGCCAAAAGACGGCGATTTTTATTTTTCAGTCGCCTCTGTTGACCACGCAGGAAACGAAGGCATCGCAAAGATCAGCGGTAAAATCTCTGTTGATGGGACTCCCCCGCCAGCTCCAACCAGCATTTCATGGAATCCAGCTGGGCCAACGCGAAACACTACGGAACTCGTAGCTTCCTGGAACGCTGTGCAGGAGGACACCGCCGTTACCTATAAATATAAACTTGAAACATACGATTCCTGCACCGACACTTCGCTCATCGGGTCCATCCAAGGGACATCCGCCGCAAACACAACCCAGACCACTTTGAGTCTCGGAGAAGGATGCCACTTTCTTTCTGTGATGGCAGTAAACTCCGGCGGACTTGAATCAGCAGCTTGGTTTAAGTCACCTACACCTTTCATTGTTGACCTCACTAAGCCCCTCATCAGCCTTGAAAGCAGCCCTGATGGCTTGGTTTCGCACTTCAACACGATTGAAATTGCAATGGCGAGTTCCGCTCAAAATCAACTTGATGTGCACGAGTACAAGTACAAGGTCATCACAGGAACTGACTGCGGCGCCAAGGGAACCTGGTCGGATTGGTTGCCGGGATCAACTCAAAAAACGGAGAACATCAAGGGACCGGCTTATGAGGGGACCATGTCCATTTGCGCCAAGGCACGAGATGCCGCTGGCAACGAAAGCGAGCCAGACACCGTCAAAGGCTACCGCGTGGCTTCCTGGACAAACCAAATCAGCCCCGCCGCCATTCCAGATTTCAGTGAAACTTACAAAATGAAAATTGCTTTTTCGGCCAACAGCATCATCAAGTATTTGTCGTCCGAAACTGGATCGTGGTCCATTGAAACACCCAGCACTCCACCGACTGTGAACGGCTCGTCTGCCCGAACGGTCACTGGCGCCAATGGCACCATCTATTCAGGATCCGATGCCCTTTCCTCGGGGACCTGGAAAACAACCATCAACCGGACGCCAACTGGCAGCGCACTTGTTTCCACTGATTTATCGACGATTCCTGGGGAATCAGGCCCATGGTGCGTTGGCAATCTTTATCTGCTGGACCTCGCCACAAATCAGGATCTGATCGATAACTTCCAAGCGTTGGTTTCTTGCATCACAACCACCACTACTCCGCCGGTCCAAAAGATCCAAGTTGTCTCTTACGACTCATCAAAGGTCGGACTCAAGTGGAGCCGCCAGGAAATATTCACGCGCAATACAGCGGTAAAATCCGCAGGGGCGATTTCCCTGGCCACATATCAATTTGTTGCTGTTACGGACCCGACAAACAATAATATTGTCCAGACGTGCGTCAATCCGCCGGCAACCGGAGGCTGTGAGGCAGAATTGGTTTCGATTCCTGGTTCAGAAGGAACAACGGCCTTGGCTGCATTAGAACCCGCTAGCCCAGATGTCAGAGTCATTATTTCTGGAGAGATGTCCGGAACCATGCGCCTCGGCGTGGCCTCACTTTTGATCGGCGCTTTCAACCTGGAGTGGATCGCAGTGGAACTTGCGGCGCCTGAAAATTTCATCTTAAGCCCATACCTGATCGGGGTTCCGTAGGATGATTGGTCAGCGAAACTCGAGCCGGGAATTTCTGGCTTTTCTTTTTTCAACCTTTATCGGTTTGGGATTTTTTCTCTTGCCAGTGCAGCTTGGCGACCGAACGACCATTCCTTTTGATGTCTTAACCAGTTCACTGGTGACCAAATTTCCAGGGCTCGTCAAATTTTGGGCCACAGCACTCTTTGTGACCGGAATCGTCGGATCTGTTGCGCTCCTCGCCAGCAAGTCACAGCCCGAAAGCCAGCCGTGGTTTCATTTCCTCGGTACTTCTCGCTTTATGGCAGTCACCAGAATTTTTGGCGGAATTCTTGCACTTGCGATGGGATTTGATCTTGCTCCGCAGATTCTTCTCGGCCCAGACGTCAAAGGCGTAATGTGGGGCAAACTTGGATTGACGGTAGGGATCATCGTTCCCGTGGGCGCGATGACCGTTGCCCTTCTTCTTCACTATGGTGCCCTGGAATTTTTTGGTGCCTTGATGCGGCCCGTGATGCGGCCTGTTTTTCGACTGCCGGGCCGCTCGGCCTTGGATGACTTGATGTCATGGCTCGGGCCGTATGCCGTGGGGTTTTATTTCACCCGTAAATTAATGGACCAAGGCCTCTACACGCGCCGGCAGACGTTTACGGTGGCGACCTGTTTCTGCACGATCAGCATCGGATTTGTGGCGGTGATTGCCTCGACTTTGGACATCCTTCACCTGTTCAGCCAGATCTTTATAACGTATTTCATTGCCGTCTATGGCCTTGCCGCGATTCTCGTCAGGATGTGGCCCATTACCGCAATTCCCGAAACCTACACGACCACTCCACAACCAGAACCCGATGAAAAAAAGAATCTCCTGCAACTCGCCAATGAGGGCCTGCGCGACGCACTGCAGAGGGCGTCCACTGCGCCACCCTTACCCAGGATTTTCTGGGATTCATTTGTAGAGGGAATTCAGATCAGCGCGACCATCCTGGGGAGCATCGTTGGAATTGGAACCATTGCGTTGCTCTTGGCCCATCATACCGACATGTTTCATTGGCTTGGCGCGCCACTCGTCCTGCCGTTGACGTGGATCGGCGCGCCCGAACCCGCGCGGCTAGCTCCGGCCATCGTGGCCGGATTCACGGAAGTTTATGTGCCATCGTTGCTGGTGAAGGATGCGGCCATTCAGACGCGGTTTTTCATCTGCGTGATGAGCATCTCGCAGCTTTTATTCTTTTCATCAGTCGTACCAGTATTGATTGAAGTTTTCCGGGCCATTCCAGCCCGAATTCCACACCTGATCGCACTTTTTGTCCTGCGGACTCTAATTCTCATCCCGTTTCTGACGGTGGCAACAAAAATTTTCGTCCCCTGACGGGAAAGCGTCATCCTGAACTAAACCCATCATCCTGAGCTACCCCGTCATCCTAAGCCGGACCCGTCATCCTGAGCGTTAGCGAAGGATCCTCTCTTCCGCATTGAGGAAAGGATTCTTCGGCCTACGGCCTCAGAATGACGAGTTAAGAAAGGATTCTTCGGCCTACGGCCTCAGAATGACGGGTTAAGAAAGGATTCTTCGGCCTGCGGCCTCAGAATGACGGGTTAAGAAAGGATTCTTCGGCCTGCGCCCTCAGAATGACGAGGTAAGAAAGGATCCTTCGCTAACGCTCAGGATGACGGAGCGGCTCAGAATGACGGGTTAAGAAAGGATTCTTCGGCCTGCGGCCTCAGAATGACGGTGCCCGGTTCAGGATGATGAGCCGATTCCTACTTAAGGTAACCACGTTTCTGTTGATCGCGCTCAATGGACCGGAATAGAGCGCCAAAGTTCCCTTCACCGAAGGAAAGATGATTCTTGCGCTGAATGATTTCGATGAAGATCGGACCAATGATGTTTTTGGTGAAGATCTGGAGCAGGTAGCCTTCATCGTCGCCGTCGACCAAGATGCTGAGGTCCTGCAAATCCTTATGGTTCTCAGTCACATTGGGAACGCGATTGAACACTTCCTTGTAATAGTCATCATCGATGTCTAGCGTCTGGATTGACGTACCCTTCATCGCCTTCAAGCTCTCAATGATGTTTGAAGATGCGAAAGCCAAGTGCTGCACACCCGGCCCTTTGTATTCCTCAAGGTACTCGTTGATCTGGGATTTCTTGTCGGTCGCCTCGTTGATCGGAATGCAGAAGCTGCCGTCCGGCGAACGCAAGGCATAGGAAGTAAGCCCGGTTTTTTCACCCCGGATGTCAAAGTAGCGGACTTCGTAGAATCCGAAAACATTCTGGTAAAAGTCTGACCAGGCCTTCATCGTCCCCTCTTCGACGTTATTCGTCAGGTGATCGATGACCAGAAAACCCTTGTCTTTAATCTTGGTAGGCTTGGCATGCGGAACAAAACCCATCCGCTCGTACCGTTTCGCATCATCCCAGTGATCAATGAAATAAATCAGGCTGCCACCGATACCTTCTATCGCGGGAAGCGGTTTGCCATCGGCAGTTGTGTAGTCACCCTTCTTGGCTTTTGCGCCGCGCTTTACGGCAGCCTCAACCGCCGCATGGGCATCCTTCACGCGCCACCCCATGGCAACGACGCTGGGGCCGTGCGCTTTGGCAAACTCAACTGCGTGAGATCCCACATCGGTATTCACAAGAAAGTGAATGTCATTTTGATTGTAATAATCAACGGCACGCGACTTGTGGCGCAGCAAGCGGCTAAAGCCAAACTCAGTGAACAACCGGTCCAACATCGCATGGTCACCGCTGTACTCGATGAATTCGATGCCCTGAAGCCCAACATGGTTTTCAATTTTTGCTGGAGCGTTTTGTTTTGACATGTATGTGAGTCCTTTGAAAATTGACTCTATAGTTGTTCCCGCCATTGCCGGACAAGTCAACCCTGTTTGAATTTAGCGCACCCGGACCAATCGAAAACCAGTCCCCTCATCCCTCAGGTTAGCGATGGCCAAGCCCCGGGTGGCGCATTTTGCCATGCCATCCGGATCGCGCCAACCACCGCCGCGGGAAATTTGACCATCCCCGTCTGCAATCACAGGGTCGCTCACGGGATCGGCCTCATAGGCGGCAAAGGCATCTTGCACCAGCTCACGGACATTGCCGTGCATGTCAAACAACCCGAAACCGTTCGGACGAAGCCTTGCGACGGTACTGGTCTCCCGCTCTGAATTTCCGAGGAGCCATGCAAAAGTTTTGGAATCGCCATCGATGCCATAGTTTCCCGTCTGGCGCGCACGACAGGCGTATTCCCACTCCGCTTCGGTAGGCAGACGGTAAAGGTACCCATCAGATTTCAGGCGTGCGTTTAGTCGCGGAAGAAATTCCAAAGTCACTTCCTCATACGTTACTTTTTCTACAGGATTTCCCGGTGCAATGAATTGAGATGGATTTCGCACCATCACCGCCATCCACATGGCTTGGGTTACCTCCGTTGCCATCAATTCAAAATCGCTGGTCAAGACAACTTGGTGCTCCGGTTGTTCTTCTCGATTTTGCGCCGGATTTCCCTCATTTGCTGGGGCACCCATGATGAACCCCCCGGCAGGGATCTCACAAAAAACCATGCCCAGTTCGTTACGTTTCACGCACGAACCCCGGGCGATATTGCGGTCGTGACTTTTTTTCGGTTCAAATGGGGCCAAGGCAGCCTGTTGGTCGATCCCAGGTCCAAAGAATCGCGTGCTTGTCGTATTTTTAAGGCTTTTCATGATGCGATCAAACTGGAAACTGCGGGATCTCGCCGCAACCAGTTTGGCACGAAGATCCAAACTGTGGGCCTCCGCACGAATGATTTCGGGGACGATCGTTCCATCGTCGACGCGCCCGGCCAATCGAATATCGAGCAGGGATTTTTGTAGTTTTGCCAGAGCCTCTTCGTTTCTCTCAACTTCGATCTCAGACTTGGTCATCACATCGGTCGAACGAATACTGAGTGACTTTGCCAACCGGGACTTGTAACTCGCAACGGCTATTGGAGCGATGTTGAGATCGATATTGCACTGGACCTTTGCCACGACTCCGGCCGGTGGTACTGCAAAGATTGCTGGACAACCACGAACGTGGACTTTGCCCCGATCCTCAAACAACACGCGGGCGGGAGCGCCATCGATACCGGGTAGTTCCAGACCGTGAAGTTTTGCAATCGAATCCGGCCGGTGCCTGCATGCGGGGGCAAGGCTCATCAAGAAGATGATCGATAAAATGATCCGGTCGACACGCATGAATGAACCTTTAAATCACGAGAACTGAAGGGTCTCTGGACCTCTTCGACAGATCCTGCACATGCGGTGAGCAATCTTCATTGTTGAAACCGAAAAAAAAATCATTTTTTTCAGGAGTTCCGGTAAGATGGGCCTCATGGATTCACAAACAAAAATAGACATCAACGCAGACATCGGCGAAGGGTGGAATGATGCCGCCCTGGTTCCCTTTGTGGATTCGGTAAACATTGCGTGCGGAGGCCACACCGGAGACGAGGCGAGCATGCGCACGGCACTTGAACTCGCTGCGCGTCATAAACTTCGCTCTGGCGCCCACCCGTCTTATCCTGACCATGACTCCTTCGGTCGACTGCCGATGGCGATGGCGCATGATACGTTTTGCGCTGTGATCGGCGCGCAAATCACTGCCTTATCAACGCTGGCAAAATCCGGCGGGGTTACCTTGACGCACGTCAAGGCACACGGAGCCCTCTATCACGCTCTCTATGTCGACGCCTCGCTGGCACGTGCTTTTACCAGCCTGATTCCAAAATCGTTGGCGGTCGTCACCATGCCTGGCGGCGCTCTTGCCGCCTCGTGTGCAGACGCTGGAATCCCGGTTTGGTTTGAAGGCTATGCCGACCGCGGATACACCAAAAATGGAAATCTTGCCCCGCGCGGAACTTTAGGCTCCCTGATCACGGATCCGGAGCTGGCCGCACGACAGGCACTCCTACTGGCCAATGGAGAACCATTTCCGGCAATTGATGGCGGCCAGGTTGCTCTGCCCCGCCTCAATACGATTTGCATCCATTCGGACACCCCAGGTGCAGCCGCCATCGCCAAAGCCGTCGCCCATGCACTGCGAAGCAAGTCACCGTAATTACTGATTTTAGGTCAAATCGGGTGCCTTTTTTCGGATTTTGGCTGGATTTGGCTGCCTCAACAATGTATAGAAGTCGTTACATTTCTTAATAAGCCTTAAAAGTTTTGGGAGTTTTTAATGAAAAACCCAGTCCTAACCGCCCTTCTCGCGGCCGTCTCCATTGCCACCGGCGCCACCGCCGCGACCAGGGAACCTGCGACGACGCCTGGGATGTCGGTCAAGATTTCTGCAGAAACCATCAGTAAGTTGCTGAACACGTCCATCCAAGACAGCCGCACCATCGCCGACTGGGTGTCGGGGACTTTCATTAAGGGAACGACCCTGACCAATGCCACCGCCACGTTGCGGGTTCGTCCGGACACGGAAAATGCGGCCATTGATATTGTCATTGATTCCGAGACGACCGCCGACACCGTTGGTTACAACCAGCCAATACCGAGCATTGGTATCGATGTAAGTTTTTCCAGCTTTACCAGGGCTCAGACGATCAAGACCATTTATGTCGATCCCAACCGCGGAATTCTCGTCACTCCAGCCCACTCAAGCTCTGCGACTTCCATGACCATTCACGATGTGAACGCATGGGCGGGCGGACTTTTTCGTAACTTAAAGCGCCGCATGGCGATCAAAGCCGCATGGCGCAAACTGATGGAAGAAAAAGCCAATCAGGAATACCAGATTTCGATGCGCGTAAACTCCGAGCTAAATGGCATGGCTGACACCAAAGCCAAGGAGATCCTCCACCCCGCAAATATCGCTTTCAAAAAGTATTTCGTGCGCGGCTTCCTGAAGAAAAACCGCATGCCCGGAGCCGTCCTGGCGAAAACCACCGAAGCCGGTACATGGCTGACGGCATGGGCTCCACAAGCCTCGATTGGAACGCCCGACCCGCGCCTTACTGACCCGGCTCGCGGCGGATTGTCGGTTCACTTGAACGGTGCCGTGCTCAATCATACCTTTGAAACCCTGTTGGGCGGCGTCGAATTCACGTCGGGTGAGATGGCTGAAATTGTCGCCTTTGCTAACGGATTTGCAGATCCAGTGCCACGCAACGGCTACTTCAAGATTCACTTGCGTGAAAATAACCCCATTGAACTCTCGTTCAACGAAGGTGTCCTGACCGTGCGCATCGTCACCACCAAAGTTACGATTGAAGACGGCAATGAGGAGCCAGGCACCATTGCTGAGGCAAAATTTGCGATCACCCGCGAAGCCAACGACACCATCCGCATCAAACGCGAAGGCGAAGTCGCAGTGTTGCCATTACCACCTGCGCAGCGCCCTTCGGCCACGGTCGTGCGAGCCATCGATTACTATTTCAATGGCGACAATAAAGGCTTGGACAAGCAAATCAAACTCGGTCAACTGCCCGGCAATCTGGCCAAACTCGGGTCTTTGGAATTGCTGGACCTCGATCTGAGAGACGGCTGGTTGATGCTTGAATCGAAACTGAATCCTCCTTCTTCTTCTTCTTCTTCTGCAACGATTGCTAAAACAAGCGAAAGGGGCCAAAAATGAGCCGCTCTCAACCATCAAAGGCAAAGACTTTCATCTTGAGCGCCGCAATTGTTGGTCTGGCCCTGGCGGGTGCAGCAGGCAGCAGTTCGCTGCGCGCGACACCGGGTTCCTCTGATCCATCGGGCGGCGACTTGATTCACCTGTCGTTTGCCGGCAAGGGAACTTCGATGGCCTGGGATGTCGGCGTATTGCGCGCCGCATACGAAGCCCTGCCTGCCCTGCGCGAAGGTCGCGCGCTCGTCTCCGGTTCGAGTTCCGGCGCGGTCCTTGCGACGGCATTGGGCTGCCGTGGGTTCAGCGAAGATTCTTTGGCTCACATCGAAGAAAACTTCCGGAAGTTTGATCGTACGATTGTCACCGAGACTCCGGCCAAAAATGCGATGGTTCTTCTCGGATTGCCAACCGAGGCCGATCACTCGTCCCTCGATCACTTGCTCGATGTGATTCTGGACGGCGATAAATGCCGGCCGAATTTCCCGATGCTGATCCCTGCAGGAAACTATGAATTACTCAATATCCGTTCGAACAAGCCGCTTCTGGGCATCAAGGACCGGACCTTTAATGTTGCCGACTTTACCGTCACCAAAGACGGACAAAATCTAGGCAAGGTCTGCACCTACTTTGTCGACAAGAAAATGATGGGCATCTTGAAGGCTGTTCCACGCAAAGAACTCCTTTGTGACCTGCGCCTGATCGAAACCAACAAGGACATGCGCATGGCCCTTCTGGCATCGGTGTCAGAACCAAGCTACTTCGAGCCCTTTGTGGATCCAGCTCCCGAAAAGATCATTCGCTCTGGCGACGCATCTCTGCCCCGATTGACCAAGCGTTCCTATTGGGGCGGCGCCTCGGTGGACGTCCCGGTCCAAGACATCAAACGCGCCCTGCCGCAGATCTATACGATGAGCACGGGTCGCGCGCCGTTCCTTCAGATGGTCGACAAGCTGATGTCCCAAATGAGCCTCGTGGAATTGACGCCGCTGGCTGACCGCGCCAAGTGGTTCCTGGACCTGGAAGCCACGATGACGGCAGAGATGGGGAATTACCTGAATCAACCGCAATTTGATTTCCCGGAACAAATCACCAAGGGCTACGAAACAGCAAAGGCCTGTCTGGAGAGTGATGCTTGCCAGCCCGATATCACGATCCAACCAGAGGCGCACACGATCCCCGCCAACCACCCGAGCGGCCTGAGCGGCGACCTTGCGCCCTACACCCGGCGCGGTTTGCGCGGGCTGAACTAAGAAATCATTAGAGTTAGGACATTGAAACAGCGTTGTTTTTACGCGACATCACGAACCAATGACCATTCAAGGCGGTAACCCAAAACCGCCAGTAACCTGACCATTTCATCAATCGACTTGCTGGAATTCGATGAATCTAGCAGGCGGTAGAGCTGACTTGGGGACGTGTTCAGGCGACGGACGATCTCATGCTTGCTTAGGCTCTTTTTTTCAACCAATCGAATCGCCTCAACGGTAAGCTGATGAAGGGCAGCCTGCCTGAGGAAATCAGGATCACGGTTGTATTCAAGGAAGGCATCCAAGTGCACTGAATCACCTTTCCCTGAGGCCAAAAGATACGTGATCGCTTGTCGACCAAGCTCCGGATCAACAACAACTGAAACGATTGGATCTTTCACAGATGGTCGAACCGCCAAGCGAGTCAAGGGAAGCGACATCGCCCTTTTACCGGATACAATTTCAAGACAACGTTTTCTTCGGTTGAGTGCCACAGACTTGATCGTCGCCGTTTTCACCCTCACAAAACTCCCTCAACAACAAGCTGTTCAATAATCTGAATGACCTTACGATTAAATTTACCCCTCATTACAAGCCCGTTTTCAAGATCCCACTTCAAAATCTCGACCCCACCTTTGAAGACATGCACATGTTTTGGTTCATGATCGCCAAGCCAGGTAATAAAAATATATCCACCGCGACGAATTTTACCCACGATCTGTCCAACCTAATACGCAAACTATTACCTTGCAAGGTAATAGTTAACTGAGTGACTGCGGCCTGCCACTGGACAGGCCTCCCAATCAGCTGAATTCATCAGGTTTTGGCAGAAATAGGAAATGACATCTCATTTCCTATCAGAAAAAAATCTTAGAATACCCCGCGCAATAACTTCGACCATCAAGCCGCGTTACGCTTTCCCCCGACAACGGCGAGGCCCCCTGCCCCCGCCACTTCAGCGACTGGAACCCGCAGTTCCTTGCGCAGGATTTTTCCGACATTCGACTTTGGCAGCTCGGTCCTGAACTCAAAATGCTTCGGGCATTTGTAACCAGTCAGGTTCGCTTTCGCGAAGGCAATCAACTCGGCCTCCGTCAACGACGGATCCTTCTTCACCACAAAGAGCTTCACAACCTCGCCCGAGTGGTCATTTGGAACGCCAACGGCAGCACATTCCAAGATTTTAGGATTGGTGATCATCACCTCTTCCACTTCGTTTGGATAGACGTTGAAGCCCGAAACTAAAATCATGTCTTTCTTGCGATCGACAATCTTCACATACCCGTCCGCATTCATGAAGCCGAGATCACCCGACTTGAAGAACCCATCGCTGGTCATGACCTTGGCTGTTTCATCGGGACGGTTCCAGTACCCGCGCATGACTTGTGGACCACGGATGCAGATCTCGCCCACTTCACCGTATTTACAGTCCTCGTTGTCGTCATTGCGAATCGCAACTTCAGTGGAGGAAATAGGCAAGCCAATTAGGCCGTTGAATTGGGTGTTGGTCATCGGGTTCACGCAGGCAGCTGGTGCCGTTTCGGTCAAGCCATAGGCCTCGATGATCGGACACTTGGTCAACTCCGCCCAGCGTTCTGCCACCGGCCTCTGAACGGCCATGCCACCACCCAACGTCAAGCGCAGCTGACTGAAGTCCACCGACTTCACACTTTCTTCGTTAAGCAGAAGGTTGAACAGGCTGTTGACGCCAGTGATCGCCGTGAATTTCCACTTCTTCAGTTCTTTCACAAAACCCGGCACGTCGCGGGGATTGGTAATCAGGACGTTCAAACCACCGAGGGAAGAGAAAATGAGGAAGTTCGCCGTCAATGAAAAGATGTGGTACAGCGGCAGCGGCGTGATGATGACTTCCTCGCCCGGGCGCAGCTGGCCTTTGATCCAGACAAACGCCTGCATCATGTTGGCCACCACGTTGCCGTGGGTCAATTCCGCGCCCTTGGAGACTCCGGTCGTGCCGCCGGTGTACTGCAGAAATGCTAAGTCCTTGTGGGTCAATTTCGGGACCCGCAATCGTCCGCTGTTGCCTTTCGCAAGGGCAGCGTTAAATGTAACCGTCCCTGACAGATTCCATTCCGGAACCATCTTCTTCACTTTTTTGATTACAAAATTAACGATCAGGTTTTTCGGAAAGTTAAGCCGGTCGCCAATCTGGGTGGTGATCACGTGTTTCACTGAAGTATTGGCAATAACCTTTTCCAAGGTCGTCATTGCATTCTCAAAAATAACGAGAGCTTTGGCTCCGGAGTCCTTCAATTGAAATTCGAGCTCGCGTGGCGTGTAGAGCGGATTGCAATTCACCACGACACAACCAGCATGCAAAGCCCCAACAATGGCTACGGGATATTGCAGAATATTCGGCAGCATGATGGCAACGCGGTCGCCACGCTGCAGTTTCAGTTCGTTCTGCAAATAGTCGGCAAATTTAAAGCCCTGATCACGCAGATCACCGTAGGTGATGGTGGTACCCATATTGGCGAATGCCGGAAGTGATTCGTAACTTTTGAAAGACTCGTCAAAGACCTGAAGGATCGAGCTATAGCGATTCGGATCAATGGTTTCCGGAACCCCTGCCTCATAGTGCTTCAGCCATGGCTTCTTCATTGTCTAATATCCCCTGTGCGGCTCCAGTGCCGACTTGGTAAACTTCGGCCAACCGACGAAAAGGTTTAGATAAAAGATCGTCGGTTACGCCCTGACCCACCTAACCCACCGTTCCCAATAAGAAAAAGGCGCGGATTCGGACCGCGCCTCTCTCGAACCATCCATGGTTCATGTCACGCCACCATCATGTGGCGTAATGCCGATTTATTACGGTGTGCACTGCTCCGTTAGCCAGTTCGTCAAAACAGTCTCCGGGGTTGCACTGAGGTAGCTGGTCTTGTTCATAAAACCAGCCGCACCAAAGCCACCAAGGGTCGTGTCGCTCAGGGTATCAAACGCGGCAGTCGCTACGTAACTGGCAGGGTAAGTACTGGTTGCACCGCTAAAATATGCCGTATCAAAATGACCTGAACCGGTAAAAACCCGGGAGGTCAGGTTCAGGCCGGGGAAGGACGCCGTGCCGCCCCCAACGAAGGTGCTGATCTGTAACGCGGTGATACCGGCCATAACGTTGTAGGACAGCTGCGTGTCGGTCACTGGAACTACTGTGTCAGCGTCGCCGTGCAAATAGAGCAAACGACCGCGCGGAGACTGCGACGTTGGATCGGGTATAGCCGTGTAGGCTTTCCAATTCCGGAGTGCTCCCTGAATAAGTGGGGACGTCAAGGTCACGTCGCGCTGAACCACGCGCATTTTTGCAACGTCTGCCGTTACCTCACCCGCAATATAATCGGTAAACAGGTCCTTCAACTTGCGAAGTCCAGGCAAGTTGATAAACGCTGAATTCTCGATTGTCCCCTTCACGAGCAATTCAAAATAAATCCGTGCCTTGCCCACCGACGGCCCAACTGGACCGGCCATGTTGACGGCACAGCTGAAATAGGATCCTGCGCCGTAAGATGTGCCAAGGGCAAGTGTTCCAGCACCAGCGCTAAGGTGGGCACCCATCCGGCCTGCAGCCACCAAGGCAACTAGTCCACCACGGGATGCACCAGCGAGAACCGACAACGGAAGGGGATGCATCGGCCTAGGCGAGCCGCCGTTTGGCTTGAGGCGCGTCGCATAACCGGTTGCTGCACTCAGGTTAAACGGTGCGGCATTGAGACCCGTGTAGGCACGAATGACGCAGTCGTACATACCCAAAAGATCATCGGCATCGTTATCGTACGGAAGTGCCGTGCCGACGCCATCAGCTAGGTTACCAGACGAGTCACACGCCTTGTTGTCTCCCGTTTTCGCGTTACACACGGCTTCCGACGGAAACGCAGGCGCAACAATCACGTTGCTGGCCTGAAGGGCGCCCCAGTTTGCCGCGAGGTCGTCATAGGAAAGGCCGGAATCGCCGCCGTGGCCATAGGCCACCAGGCGCGAGGTCTGAGTTCCGGCATCCGGAACCACAAGCAAGCCAGAGCGAACAATATCCTCGGCAGTACCAGCCGAGTCTGTCTGGAGCTTGTATTTCATCAGATAGACTTTTGCAGCAACCGCAGTACCAGTGGAATCGTAAGCTGCCTTCCACTCGGTTACGGAATCAATTGCAGCACAACGCGCTTTATTCGCCGTGGCTGCGTACTGCGTAACCAGGGTCGTCATCAGCCCAGGAAGGCCTGCCGTATTGGTTGTCAAATAAGTCGACGGAGTTCCAAGCTGCGTCAGCAGCTCTGCCGAGGTTGAGGCTTTGTTATTGCCGATACCAAGGGCCGTTGCCATCTCGTCCCACTTGGCCTGACGTGCGATCACGCCTTCATCGGAGATGTCGTCGGTGGTGAGTTCGTCGGCTGGCTTAGGAATGTTTTCGTTGGAAACAGCCTTGCCGCAACCTTGGGTCATCAGGATCGCCGCCGAGACGGCGCTCCAACGGGACAGTGATTTTTTATCAAATCTCATGGTAATTACCTTTTCCTATGAGAGTGTATTTAGTTCGCCAGCCAAGAATTAAAACTTGTAGTACAACTCGGTCACAACAGCGTTACGGACAGCAGCCACTGCTTTATTGGCACCAGCAACCGGCGCATCGATATCCCAGGTCACGCGAACCGGAACGCGACTTTCCAACTGGAAGCCGTCAAACACGAGGCCAAGACCGAGGGTCTGCTGGCTGGAGCGTTCCGTTGCGCCGCGGAAACCGTTGGAGACAGCATCTTCCATTTCTTCAACACGGACCGAGGTGTCAAAATCGTAACCGTAGCGGAACTTTCCGCCCATCGATGCCAGCATCGGACTGAAACGGGCGAAGCTCGTCTTGACGTCGACGAAACCACTGGAGCGGATGCCTGGACGTTCGAACTCGTTGCTGTTGGCGAAACCGTCGGCAAAGCTGCCTTCTGCAGCCGTTGCATCAACGTCACTCAGTTCGGTGTTTTCCAGCAGCTTGGAGCGCTTGATCTTGCCTTTGCCAACCGCGTAGTCGATCGAGTGCTGCCAGCCGGCAATGAAATCTTCGTTGATCTGGTAATCGAAGTTGGAGCGAAGTGCGATCTCCATGATCCCGCGGCCCGTTGCGCGCTGGGACAGGGTTACGTCCTCATACTTGCCCGTCGGCGTGTGCAGAACGAGGCCCACAGCGTGACCCATCGTGTCATTTTTGAACCAACGGTATTTGACACCAAGGTCAATGTCGCCCATGCCGGTTGCGCCGGATTCTGGCTTGGCCGAGTTGGCGATCAAGTGATGAACGCCCTGGTTCAGGGGCACACCAGCTGGAACCGTCAGCGGCTCACCAGTGGTCAACTGAACCGTGAGGTCATAGGGAAAGGCATAGCCAGTTTCGATGAGAGCAAAGCAAGAATCGTTATTGGTACAGATGCCTTGCTTCATCATCAGTGCACTGGCAGATTCGTAAAAATTACGTTTGCTATTGAAGTAGCCACGCTGATTTTTGAAATTGTCTGCATCCATGCCCAGGTCATTTTTCATGACGTACGGAATGAGCAATCCAAAGCTTAGCTCATCATTGATCCCGTACTCGAGGGCGAGGCCGGTGGCAACGATGTTTGCCGACAGACCACCGTTAACTTTCGTGCCATCGATGTCGTAGGCAGCGCCGGAGGACGTTGCAGAAACATATGGAATCCGCGCGCGGAGGACTTTTTCCGGAAGCGTGCCGGACTCTGGAGCAACGGCGTAGTGCGTGGGGCGTTTCGTGGTTGTCGGGAGAACATCAGATACTTCTTGAGCCATAGCCTGAACCGAAACCGCAACGCCGGCAATGCCAGTGATGCAGACAGCAGCACCAAGCTGCTTCCATGAAGTCGAGCGCTTGCCAATAATGGTCATGTTGTTCCTCGCGAATGCAATAATTGAAAGTCACTATTGTTAGAATAGCAGCCATAGAATTTGATTTGCAATATTGCCGGCCAAAAAGTGTCGCTGCCCGATGTTTTGGAAAAAAGCCAAAAATCTCTGGGTAACAATGACAACGGGAGATTAATCCGCAGATGCCTCAGAAGATTTGCGAACGGTTCGTGATGGCGCAGATTTTGATTTTGATGATTCTGTTTTCCTGTTCGACTTGGACAGGCGAAGGAGCCCCGCGAGTTGATTGAACTCGGAAGCAAGTTTATGGGACGGCTTGTAGAAAACAAGCGGGACACGGGCAGCGTGACTTTCACGCATGACCACCGACGGTGACAGGTAGGGCTTCAAAAGCGGGTAGCCAAGGCGGCTGATGGCCTCGATGGCCCCCTTGTGGTGATTCGCTTGGGCTTGAAAGTGATTGATAATGATCCCTTCGATGGCCAGGGTTGGCCTGTGGTCCATGGCAACTTCCTTCACAATCTCACCCACCTGTTCCACGGCCGACGCGCTAAAGGCGTCGCAATCAAATGGCACGAGAACGCGGTCCGAGGCCATGAGGGCGCTCATACTATAGAAGTTCAAGGAGGGCGGAGTGTCGATGAAGACTGCGTCAAACTTTTGACTCTCGATCAGGCTGTCGAGTGCCTGGGACAGCTTGAATATCTTGTAACGGGCTTCCAGCTTGGGCTGGATCTCGGCCAGGCGCGAGTCCGCCGGCAGGACCCAAAGGTTTGGGAAGTCGGAACGATACAGGCAATCAGATATGGGCTGACCGAAAATTTTAAGGGTGCTCAGAGTCGATTCAAAAAAATCGGTCACCGTTTTTCCACCGATGGCCCCATCGCACAGCAAATAGTGACTGCTGTTGGCCTGGGCGTCCAGATCGACAACCAGAGTTTTCTTGCCGGCGGCGGCAAAGGCGGCAGCCAGATTACAAGTGATGGAGGTCTTGCCGACTCCGCCCTTTTGATTGAAGATAACGCGACGGATGCACTGTGTCATGGCTGGAATCCTCACTGGTCGTGGACGTTGGCAAAAGGTTACAATGCCGTCATCGACACGTAAAGGGGACCCCGAAAATGATCACGACAAAAGCCTACGCCGCAAAAAATGCCACCTCGCAACTCGCTCCATTTTCATTGACGCGCCGCGAGGTCGGAGCCCACGACGTTTTGATTGAAATCGCCTATTGCGGCGTCTGTCACTCTGACATCCATCAGGCGAGAGACGAATGGGGCGGCTCGATTTTCCCGATGGTCCCGGGGCACGAGATCGTCGGCAAAGTGACCAAGGTTGGCGCAAGCGTCGCGAAATTCAAGGTTGGGGATCTCGCCGGGGTGGGCTGCTTTGTTGATTCATGCCGGGTTTGCCCAAGCTGCAAAGACGGCGTCGAACAATATTGCGAGGGCAACAGCGTCATCACTTACAACGGCTTGGAAAAAGACCGCAAGACACCGACCTATGGCGGATACTCGAGCCATATTGTGGTCGATGAAAATTACACACTGAAAATTCCCGCTAACTTGGAACTCTCTGCAGTGGCGCCACTTCTCTGCGCCGGGATCACTACATTTTCCCCGTTGCGCCATTGGAAAATTGGCCCAGGTCACAAAGTCGGCGTCATGGGCCTTGGTGGCCTTGGACACATGGCAGTGAAACTGGCCGCATCGTTTGGTGCTGAAGTCACAGTGATCAGCACAACGAAATCAAAAGAGGCTGATGCGAAAAGATTGGGAGCCAAAGGATTCATTGTATCCGCCGATCAAGACGCGATGAACGCGCACGGGCGAACCCTGGATTTCATCATCGACACCGTGTCTGCACCCCACGACATCAACGCATTTTTGAATCTGCTGAAGCTGGACGGAACCCTGGTCATGGTTGGTGTCCCACCGGAAGCCTTGCCAGTTCAAGCCTTCAGCCTGATCACAAAACGCAGGCGCCTTGCAGGGTCGTTGATTGGCGGGATTAAAGAGACGCAGGAGATGCTGGATTATTGCGGTAAACACGGGATTACATCTGACATTGAATTGATCCCCATCAAAGATATCAACGATGCCTACGAACGTATGATTGCCGGAAAAGTCCGGTACCGGTTCGTGATCGATATGAAAACGCTATGAGGTAGACGAATCAGGCAGCCGGCTTGAGGGATTCGGGGCGGAACTTACGCGCGTCGATGACCATGATCACGCGACCATCCGAATCGACAGCACCGCCCATGACTTCGGGACGGGTGGTCAGGCTGCCGCCAAGAGGGCGCAGGGCCAAATCGCGATGCTCGATCAATTCATCTACCAGCAGACCGAAACGCTGATCCGACGAGGAAACGATCAACGCATACCGGGCTGTTGCGGCATTAGAGGTTTTTCCGAGGATGTGTGTCAGACGGACGAGAGGCAGACTACTAGAACGGAAATTCAAAAATTCCTGCCCTCCGATCACTTGAATCCGGGCTGGATCAAGGCGCATGGTCTCGACAATTCCGTGTACAGGCAGGGCATAGGTTTCTCCACCCGCCTTGACCACGATTCCCTTCATCGAACGAAGGGATGATGGAACTTCACAAATCAGGGACGGAATGCTTCCGACACCCTGAAAAATCTGGCCTTTAAGTTGAACAAACTTTTCAGCCAGCGCATCAAGATTCAACCCTTGGGTCGACAGCGAGGCTTCCGTGCGCAAAACAACGCGAACAAGCCCCGATGTCTTGCGCCCCTCGATCAAAATGACAGGAAACGTATCGCCCGAAGTTATGGCACTTACGGCCAGCAATTGAGCGGTCGCCGCGAGCGCATCCCCCAACCCGTCCAACTGGTCATGGTCCAAGTCAAATTCTGAGAAATCTGACTTCACTTCATAACGCAGCCCGGCATCGACCACATTTTCTGCCACGACCTCCGCAAGCCGCTTGACCAGCTCTGATGATGGACTTTGTTTCAAAGCATCGACGACTCCCCGAACCCCTTCGACGTCCTCCGCAAACCGCCTGGCGAGTCCATGAAGATCTTGAAAAAGATCGGAATCCATCTGATTTTGCGCGATTAATTGGACCACCGACTGCAGACGCAACTGATCGGAATCGAGCAAATCAACGTGCTCCACCAGCGCATCCAGCAAAGACGTATCCAATATAAAATGGTCTTTGCGACGCGGACCGGCACCGGAGCCATTTGGATCCGCCGTAGGAAAATCTCTCCCGAGCCACTCACCCAGCGTTGCAAAAAGATCGAGTGCTTCCACAACCAGATGACGCGTGGATTCGTCGCAGGAGCGTTGGCCGGCTGGTCTGCTTGAAATCGAGAAAAGTTGATCCTGAAGGGCGGGAAGCACTTCATCGACGAGGCGGTTAATGGCCTTGCCGGTCAAATTTTCCGTCGATTTTTCCGTCGATTTTTCAGTCGATGTGTTCATCGCCATCCGATTCAACGCCTCAGGAAGCCTTGGATAATTTACCGCTGACAAACATGAAATAGGCGTCCTCGAGCGCATCGAAAACGAGTTTTTCCTTGCAATGATCGCACTGCATATCCGGTGCTATATTTTCAGAAATCTCTTTCGCATGGTCTTTTGCCATAATGAGACGGCTGGTTTCACCATGCTCGTCGCACGCATACGGAGCATAAAAGGATTCCACGACACCGTTGCCGAGTGAATCAGGAACCATGTTGATCTGATCGACCATGGTGACCGAGCAACGCTTGAAACACAGGCTGCCAAGGGCGCTCAAATCGCGGACTAAATAAACCCACTCTCTGATTCCAACAGAGTTGAAGTTGTTTACGTTTTCGAGGATGAAATTGATTTGCTTTGCACCAACGCGCGGAACGTCTTTGTGACGAAAGTTTTCGTCGACATCTCCCTCGAAGGTATACGTAACCGAATCGATCGCCTTTGAAAGGGTGATCTTCAGCGCACCAAAATTGATCGTATCTGATTCGCTCACGGCCGCCGACCTCCGCACAGGATGGGTTTCCACTGACTCAGGGTCATCCCCATGTCTTCTCCATGGTGTTCGGTAGTTCAGCGAATTGCTTGAGGATCCCGGGCAACCGTCAGCGCGATCATAATCGCGATACGACTGGCTTTTTCGATGCTATTTGGATTTATCCTAAGGGTTTCGTCACCCGCCCGGTGCCAAACCGATAAATCATTAAAGTCGATAATGTTCAGGGCTGGGATTCCACGTTCGAGAAATGCGATGTGATCATCTTCCACCGGAACAGAAAATTCTGACAACAGCGACGGCGGATGCCCAAGCGCGGCCACGGCCACCTCAAGCAACTTGAGAAGGGCAGGGGTAGAGCGGGAGTCTCGCGTCAAGCGAAGGTCCGGCGAACCGATCATATCAAGCAGAATCAGACTCGAAATTTTTTGGGGCATGGGCTGCGCTGCAGCATGGCGGCTGCCATAAGTGTGGTCTTTTATTTTAACCGGAAAGACGGTTTCTCCGTCGCTCCAGCCAGGCAGGGTCGCCTCTTCACCATCAAACCAGACAAAACCGATGCGGCACTCCAATTGTTTCGACAAAGGGCGATTCTGAACGTGTTGCAACAACTGAAGTAGGGCCACCGAAGAAGACCCACTGTCGTTGGCACCAACATAGGAAATGCCATCGACGGCCTTGCTGTCATAGTGGGATGCCAACAGCACAACACAAGATTTTCCACCGTCTGGACCAGATTCAAAACGCTTTGGCCAGGCAAAAATATTTCGACCAGATACAGTCCTTGTCAGGGATGCCGGCATCGAAAGCGCCGCGACATTGGGAATGTCAGCCTTGAATTCTTGAACCTCAACACGTCCGCCTGATTCGGTAATGCGACGCTCCAAAAAATTTGCGACATCAAGCTGCCTCGGTGACCCAAATGGGTGAGGTGAGGCCGTGAGAAATTCAAGATCCAGATTGGTCTGTGAGGGGTTGAGCGAAAAATCAGACACAAAAGACCTGACGTCTTCCGGGATGGTCCCCTCTAACGGGGATCCAACCGGGCAACGCCAAGCCGCAAGAAACAAACTGGAGGTCAAGCAAAGAGCAAAAAGCCTCTTACGCATTGGGCAGTTTGCCCCACCAGTACGTCGCACTGGCGCCGAGTTCCTCTTCAATGCGCAAGAGTTGATTGTATTTGCAGATTCTATCGGTCCTGGAAGCCGAACCCGTTTTGATCTGGCCGCAATTGGTTGCGACGGCAAGGTCGGCAATGGTCGTGTCTTCAGTCTCGCCAGAGCGGTGCGAAATGATCGCCCCGTAACCATTGGCACGCGCCATATCCACGGCTTCGAGGGTTTCCGTTAGGGTCCCGATCTGATTTAGTTTCACCAGAATCGCGTTGGCCGCATGACGCTGAATCCCGTCACGCAGGCGTTTTGGGTTGGTCACAAAAAGATCGTCACCAACAATCTGAACGCGGGATCCCAATTGTTTGGTCATGGCAATGAAGCCGTCCCAGTCGTTTTCATCAAGGCCGTCCTCAATGCTCACAATCGGATACGATTCCGCGAGTCCAGCGAGATAGGCAATCATCCCGTCACGGTCCAGTTTTTTTCCTTCGCCTGCCAGATCATATTTTCCTGACTTAAAGAAACTGGAAGCGGCCACGTCAAGGGCAAGGGCAACATCGGTCCCCGGCTTGTAACCTGCGCCCTCAATGGCCTGCATGATCACATCAAGGGCTTCGCGATTTGACTTCAAGTCAGGGGCAAACCCGCCTTCATCACCCACACCTGTGTTCAGTCCTTTTGATCTGAGAACATTCCGCAGCGAGTGGAAAACTTCAGTTCCACAACGCAACGCCTCGCGAAATGAAGTCATGCCAACAGGAACGACCATGAACTCCTGGATGTCGACATTGTTGTCGGCGTGAGCCCCGCCATTGATGATGTTCATCAGCGGAACGGGCATGCGCACGGCGCGGGCGCCGCCTATGTAGCGGTAAAGGGGGAGGCTCGTCAGTTCGGCCGCAGCCTTGGCACAGGCCATAGACGCACCAAGTATAGCATTGGCGCCCAACTCAGATTTATTGTCCGTACCGTCGGCCGCAATCAAAGTCCGGTCGATTTCAGTTTGCCCGGTTACATCCATGCCAATCAATCGGGGGGCAATCTTGTCATGGACGTTTCGAACCGCCTTTTGAACGCCCTTGCCGAGGTAACGGTTCTTGTCACCGTCCCGCAACTCATAAGCCTCATATTCGCCGGTCGACGCGCCGGACGGGACCGCAGCCCGGCCAAAAAAACCGTCCTCTGTGCCAACTTCGACTTCAACCGTGGGGTTTCCACGGGAATCCAGGATCTCGCGTGCATGGACATGGGAAATGGCACTCATGGCGGGGGGCCCTCCGAAAGGTTAAAATCTGCATTTTTTATATAGAAATGGACCCTTGCCTGCCAGAGAATTTCATCAGTATAGTTCGGAATCAAGTGAATCACTGTCCCTAGCCGATGAGGGTAACCAAACATGTTGAATACCGGTTTCCAAAACGAGTCCTGGAAAAATTTTCTCCCCGAAGTTTACAACTGGCTTGGGAAGGTTGAGTTTGGCACGAGTCAGAATCCCGTTGCCGGAGCGCACCACGTCGTTGCGGTGACCACTGCCGACGACTCTGCAGGATCCAGTGACCATTGGGACATCGACGCGCCCCAATTGAGCGCTGACTTCAAAGCCAAATTGATGGCGGCTGGCAAGTCTCTTGGGTGGAAGGGCGGATCCGGCAGCTTGCACGTCGTGATCGACGGCCATGCGTTCCTTATGGTGGTCCCCGTAAAAACCAAGACCAGCGACAAGCAGCGCGCCCGCGCCCTCGGGATTGACGCTGCAAAAGCTCTGAAGGATCTTAATTGCGAGGCGATCGCCATTTGCGCCCCCCGTAATTTCAATGTGATTGATATTTTTGAAGGCGCAACCTACTCGCTCTATTCTGCGTCTGGTTTCAAGGGCAAGAAAAAAGACTCTAAAAACAGCAAAACCGACCAAAACGGAAATGGCACAAAGCTGCCGGGCAAGATCCATTTTATCGGTGTAAATCCGAATGCGCAGGAACTTGAGGGTGCCCGCCACCTGTGCCGTTCAATCGCTTTCACCCGCATGCTACAGGATGCGCCGGCCAACTGGCTGGATCCCGTTCGCTTTGGCGACATCGCCCGCGACGTTGCCAAGGAAGCCGGAATAAAATGCACGCTGCGCACCAAAGAAGAAATGGTGGCGATGGGCATGGGATCTTTTGTCAGCGTTGCCAACGGCAGCCAAATTGAACCACGCCTAATCACCCTTGAAATCGAGGGTGTTGACAACAGTCGGACTGTGGCGCTGATCGGAAAGGGCCTGACGTTTGACTCGGGCGGCATCAGCATCAAACCATCGGGCGGCATGGAAGAAATGAAGTACGACATGTCGGGCGGAGCCGCCGTACTCGGCAGCGCGATGTTCTTGGGTTACAAGAAACCCCCGACTAAAGTTGTTTGCATCATTGGCGCGACCGAAAACATGCCGTCTGGCAGCGCCACCAAACCGGGCGACATCGTGGTCGCCATGAACGGCAAGACCATTGAAATTCAGAACACGGACGCCGAAGGGCGCCTCGTCCTGGCAGACTTGCTGCACTATGCCGCAAGCACCTATGCACCAGAACTCATGATCGACATCGCCACATTGACGGGTGCCGTTTTGATGGCCCTCGGCACGGCTGGCGCAGGGCTGATGACCAACGATCAGGATGCTGCCGATTTCGTTCTGGGTGCTTCGAAAGCAGCGGGTGAGCCGATGTGGCAGCTGCCGATGTGGCCGGAACTCGACAAAGAAACCAAAGGCGACTACGCGGACTTGAACAACATCGCAAAGCCGAATGTAAAGGCTGGAACCATCATGGGTGCGATGTTCCTCAAGCATTTTGTGGGCGACCGCAAATGGGTTCACCTGGACATCGCCGGCACGGGTTGGAATACCAAAGCGACGGGATTTCCCGGCAGCGGTGGCTCTGCCTACGGCCTTCGCACGATGGTCGAGGCATGCCTGCGCTTTAACCGTTAAGTTGGAAATCGCTGCGCACACCACCATTCTGAAATGGAATCTAGAAGGTGGTGTGCGTTTTTGCGAAAAAGGAATGACGCAATGAATCCATGGCATGACGTTTCGATCGGCGAAGGCACACCCAATCTAGTTCAAGCGGTGATTGAGGTCCCCAAGGGATCGAAGATCAAGTACGAACTGGACAAGGATTCTGGGATGATCAAAGTGGATCGAATCCTGTTCAGCAGCGTTCATTATCCTGCCAATTACGGATTCATTCCGCAGACCTATTGCGACGACAAAGATCCCCTCGACATCCTGGTTCTTGGCCAGGAAACCGTCGTTCCCCTCTGCATCATGTTGGCAAAACCGATTGGCGTGATGCGCATGATCGACCAAGGTGAGGGCGACGACAAAATCATCGCGGTCCATGCGCATGATCCCGAGTATAACCACTACAATTCCATTAGCGAGCTGCCGCCACACCGGATCAAGGAAATCCGCCGTTTCTTTGAGGACTACAAGACTCTTGAAGGCAAAAAGGTCGTGGTAGAAGATTTTGCGGACCGCACGGCGGCACTGAAAATCATCGCCGAGTCCATTGCGCTCTACGCGAAAGAATTTCCTTCAGAAACCTGATGGCTGGCAGCCAAAGCGGCACTCAAAACGGAATTTATTTTTCCAGCCATCTTCCTGCCGGCATCGAGCACTTCCGCGTGGCTTGTGGCCCCGAAACCGGAGGCGCCTTGATTGGCGTCAACACCGAGTCCACCTGACATATTGGTCACTAAAGACAGGCCAAAAACTTTCATGCCAAGGGTTCTCGCAGCGATACTTTCCTGAACCGTGCTCATACCAACAACGTTTGCACCATGGAGAGCGAGCATCCGGGCCTCCGCAGGAGTCTCATAGCTGGGCCCGACAACACCGGCATAAATTCCCTCCGGAATTCCGGTCGCAGCAATGACTTGTTTGCGCCAGTCGCGGTCATAGGCATTGGTCATGTCAGTGAACTTTGCCGGCACGCCAGGAGTTGTTGCCTCGCAATTCTGTCCCGTGAGATTGATCTGATCGCTGATGGCAATCAAACTTCCCGGCGGGTAACGCAAATCAACGCTGCCTGCGGCATTGGTTAAAATCACGGCCCGGCACCCAAGCTGGTGAGCCAGACGTGTCGCAAAGACCACGTCATTGGCGCTGTAACCTTCGTAAAGATGAACCCGACCCGTGGCGATCAGCACAGACTTCTGATTGCGGGTGCCAAAAATCAAATCGTCCCCGTGTCCGGCAACGGCAGGAGAAGGAAAATGGGGAATGGCACTCATTTTGATTCTAACCGGATTTTCCAGGTCGGGCAGGGCCTCGCGAAATCCGCTGCCCGCCACCAGAAAAACATCCACAGATTCCGCCTTGATGTGCGTGGCCAGAATCTTTGCTGCGAGATCGAGTTTTAACTTATCGGACATTAGTTTGAGCCTTGGCGGAGCCAACGTGTGGCATCCAATGCGTGGTATGTGAGAACCCCGTCGGCACCGGCGCGCTTGAATGCCAGGAGCGATTCCAGGACACAGGCTCGCTCATCAAGAAAACCAGCTTGTGCAGCTGCCTTGATCATCGCGTATTCACCGCTGACATTGTAACCAAAGACGGGAACTTCAAACCGGTCTTTAACGCGGCGAATTATGTCCAAATAGGGCAGGCCGGGCTTCACCATCACCATATCGGCTCCCTCGGCGATATCGAGGGCGACCTCGCGCAGTGCCTCTTCGGAATTCGCAGGGTCCATCTGATAGGTCTTCTTGTCTGCCTTGCCCAGATTCGACGCCGAACCCACTGCGTCTCGAAATGGGGCATAAAATGCGGACGCATATTTTGCGGCATAGGACAGAATCATGGTGTCTGCGAAACCATGCCCCTCCAAGGCACTGCGGATTGCACCGACACGACCATCCATCATGTCGGACGGGGCAATGATGTCGACGCCAGCCTCGGCATGCACCAAAGCTTGTTTGACCAATTCATCCACCGTCACGTCATTCAGGATGAAACCCGTATCGTCGATGATTCCATCCTGGCCATGGCTTGTGTAAGGATCAAGGGCAACATCAGAAATTAAACCAAGTCCCGGAAATTCTTTTTTAAGTCGGACGATCGTTCGCGGCACAAGCCCGTTGGAATTAAAGGCCTCACGACCATCTGCCGTTTTCAGCGACGGGTCGATCACGGGGAAAATCGCAACCGCAGGAATTCCAAGATCAACGGCAACGGCCACATGGCGGATCAAGCTGTCGATACTCCAGCGCCGGATGCCCGGCATCGAGGGAATGTCGATTTCCTCGGCCTGGGTCTCCACCACAAAAACAGGATAAATCAGATCATTTGCGGCAAGGGAGTGCTCACGGACGAGATCGCGCACAAAGGGACGACGACGCAGTCGGCGCGGCCTGGAAAACGGATATTTCGAGGTTTCAATCGTCATTTGGGGTTCTCGCGGGTTTGAAGGGCGTTCTTGTTTTCACAAATCGCATTACTGATCTATAGTTTCCAAGAAGCCTTGTCCAAATCAACCCTGCAGCCCATTCATCCACGGGATTTCCACAGGCATGAAGGCACCACAAAAATCAACGCAGTCCTCTGATTTTCCAGTGATTATTGGGATTGACCCCGGATCTCGCGTGGTTGGCTTTGCAATCCTGCGCAGCAAGATCGCACGGCCGCGAATGCCAAGGGACTTTGAAGTAGCCGACGCCGGCGTGATCAAGACCAACGTTGACCTGTCCATTCCAGAGCGCCTTGGACACATTCACGATGCTGTCCATAGCCTGACCGGAGAACTTTCTCCAACCCACTGTGCCATTGAGAAGGCCTTCTACGGGGTGAACGCCTCGTCTGCGCTGAAACTTGGCGAGGCCCGCGGCGCCATTGTATCGGCGGTCAGACGCCATGGCCTTTCGGTTTTTGAAATCACCCCTGCTGAAGTCAAGCGAACCATCGCCTGTGCGGGGGCTGCGTCGAAAGAAGACGTCTGTCGCGCCGTCACTGCACTACTTGGATTCGACCGCGGCAAATTGCCATTTGATGCCACCGATGCTGTGGCCATCGCCCTCGCGTGCGGCCTTAACTTGAACTATGCCCCGCCGGTATCAAAAAGATGATCCAGCGACGCAGGGCCCTCCTCACGTCAGCCTTTCTTCTGATGCTCGCCGCGGCGTTTATCGACAACCTTCGCGGTAGTCTTATTCCGTTGCTTCACGATCACCTCGAACTTGACTTCGCCCTTGCTGGTGCAATGCTGCTCACAGTGGCAGGGATCTCCGGCGGCCTTTTCAACTCGCAGCTCCTAAACATTGAACGATGGGCTGGCATTCGTGGCCTGATTATTTTTTCAGTCGGCTTGACGGTAATCATGGCCATCCTGGCGACTCAAGTTAGCGGGCCATTAAGCCTTGGTATGATGGCCATATTCCTGGGCGGCGCCATCACTTCTATGGGAACCATTTCCAACCTTCTGCTGCTCATGGCCAGCGAAGGAAAAATCCCATCGTCCGACGAAGCCAGCCGCACCAACCCTCTGAATAGTTTGGACGTCAGGTCTGCCCGTCGAGCTAAAATGATGGCCGGGTTGCACTTGATGTACGGCCTCGGATCTTTGGTGGCCCCTGCCGTTGCGACCATCTCCGTCGGCCGAGGCTGGCCTTGGCCATCGATGTTCATACTCCCTCTGGCGATGCTCGTGCCCGTCATGATCATGACTTTGCCAATGGATGAAAAACATTCGGGCACCTCGCCGGGAATGAAACCCCCGGGACTTCCACCAGAGAAAAAAACGCATGGAATTTGGCACAATGTTTCGAGCGGTGAATGGTTTGTCGTGGCTATATTTCTTGCCTATGTGACAGGCGAGGTTCTCACTTCGATGTGGATGCCGGCATTTCTGATCGCGCATTTCGGTCTCAGCTATGAAAATGCGAACCAGAAGGCGGCGGGATTTTTCATGGTTTTTTCTTTGGCCAGGCTTGGCGTTTTGATTCTGATGCGGGATAAATTCCATAAACCATTTATCTACGTTCCCCTTTTTGCTGCTGCCACTGCCATGATCGCAGCAACCGTAATTTCACAACCGGGACATGCCGACTCTGCATTAGTCTTTTTGTTTCCTGCAGCAGGGATGATCGGTCCATTTTTCCCGATGATGTTGGCCCGGGTTTGCACCATTTATAACAAATCATGGCAACGCCTGACGGTGATCATCCTGACCACCATGCAAGTCGCCCTGGCCCTGTCGCATTTGATTTTAGGGGCCGTGTTTGATCATCTCGGAGCGCAACGGGCGTACCTGATTCCACCGTTGTTGCTTTTGATTGCCGGGGTTGGAGCTTGGGCTTTTTTAAGAAAGGATTCTTTCTTGGACCCGTCATCCTGAGCCTGAGTGCAACGAAGGGGAAGGATCCTTTCTTACACGTTGAGGAAAAGATTCTTCGGCCTACGGCCTCAGAATGACGAATTAAGAAAGGATCCTTCGCTAACGCTCAGGATGACGGAGCGCACTCAGGATGACGGACAGCGCTCAGGATGAGGGGACTGCGAAATCGCGTTTCTTGCGTCCAACGCCCTGACATACGAGGCGCGTCTCGTCGCGTTGAAAGGCAACATCTGACTCGCTGAAAAGTTCGCGCCCCTTCGCCCGCAAATCTTTTGCGGCTCCGCCCAAGTACCGATCGAGAGCATGACGCGTCGAAAAAATATATTCGCAGTGAACTACCAGTGGATTAATCTGGAATGCGCGAAACTCCGAGCAGCCGGTAATTTTCAGCAGGTCTGCACCATGTTCGTAGCGCATCCAATGTAAAAAATTACGAACGATATTTTCGTCGGCACAAGTGGCCATGACGCGGTACCGCCATGGGCCATCCTTCGCCTGCTGCATCCTGGAAACGAGATCAAACAAGTCTGACACCACCAAATCAGGTGACGTTATTTCAGCCTCGCGGGCGGATCCGCCTCCGGGTCGCGGAATGAAACAGGTTTGGATTCCCCTCTGCTGGCATGGCTCGAGGTCAAAAAAAGTGAACGCACTAACATGCAGCCACTGCGATTTTTCCAGGCCAAGATTTTTTTGGACATGATGCAGTGCAAAATCCCAAGCCGTGCTGTGGGGCTTCCACGACTTCATTTGATCCACCGTCAGGCAAAGGTCCCAAGGAAAGTTCAGGGTTCGCTGAACATCGTGCTGATGGACCATGTCCGAGTTGGAGATACACCCGACCTGGGCCAGAAGCCGCAAATCAAGCAAAGCCCGCACATCAGGAAAGGCAGGAGCGGCGCCAAATTCTGCAGAAAAACGGTCTAATTCGGCTGCATTGATCGCAGGATTTATTTCGAAGCCCACCGCCTTCAAGTGCGAGGCATAAGAGAGCGAGGCCGATCCGCCTTGATTTTGATGAGCCTCCGAAATCCGGGAAAATTGCAGAAACTTCCCCGGAAAAAAAGACTCCACGGGGGCGCGCCAATCCAGCAGCGTCCCAAAGACGTCAAATGTAATGAGCCGGATGCCGGACAGGGAAATGGTCATACGAATATCACGCTCACAACCAACCCTCGTGTCGCAGCAGTGCTTCAGGTTCAGGTTTTCTGCCGCGGAACTCAACGAACAGTTCCATGGGATGACGGCTGCCACCCTGCGCCAAGATCACCTTGCGGAACTTCTGTCCTACGGCAGCCAGACTGACTTCGTTGTCCAGGCCAGCCTCTTCAAAGGCAGAGAAGGCATCGGCACTGAGGACCTCGGCCCACTTATAACTGTAATACCCGGCCGAATATCCTCCGGCAAAAATATGGCTGAACGAGCACAGGAACTTGTTTTCCGGGTGAGGCGGCATGACACCCGCACGTGTCATATGGCGGTTTTGAACTTCAAACGGGCTCGCCTTGCCGGCCGGATCGAACTCCTCGTGCAGTTCCAAATCCGTCAAAGCAAATTGCAACTGACGAATGGCCATGGAACCTGAACGGTATGTGCGCGATGCCAGAAGTTTTTGAATGTAGTGGTCAGGCAAAATGGCCCCGGTTTGATAATGGCGGGCCAGCCCCTTCAAGGTCGGAACATGAAACAACCAGTTCTCCATGAACTGGCTCGGCAGTTCCACGGCGTCCCACTCAACATTGTTGATGCCAGCCGCCTCGATATAAGGGACCTCTGTCAGCATGTGATGGATTCCATGGCCAAACTCATGGAACAAGGTTCGCACCTGATCAAAGGTCATCAAACTGGGGGTTTCGCCGACTGGTGGCGTGCCGTTGCAAACGAGATGTGCCACGGGAATTTGAAGGCCGCTTGTGGACTGCCATCGATCAAGGCAACCAGCCATCCAGGCGCCGCCCTTCTTATTCTGCGGACGCGAATAGGGATCGAGAAAAAATGACGCAATGTGCTTGCCGGAGTCATCGTGGATTTTGAAAAAACGAACGTCTTGATGCCAAACAGGCGCCTCTCCGTCGGCGCGCCGAACCTCGACCCGAAAGGCCTTCTTCACCAGGCTAAACAGCCCGTCGAGCGCGCGCTCCAACGGGAAATACGGACGAAGTTCCTCTTCGGAATACTGAAATTTGGCCTCTTTTACCCGCTCCGCCCAAAAGGCGACGTCCCAATGGGCAAGATCCGCCGTGGCTTTGCCGTCTGGGCGTTGGCCATCAAGATCCGGATGCGCCGTCCTGAATGCCTTTAATTCGTCTAGGTCACGGCGGGCGGCAGGCAGTGCGGCTGCCAATATTTTTTCAAGCAGGGCCCGGACATCTTCCACCGAGGCAGCCATCTTGGTGGAGAGGCTGAGCGCAGCAAAAGTCTTGAAGCCGAGAAGTTTCGCCTTTTCCTGACGCAGGCGTAAAAAAGACGAGATTAAAGGGGTGTTATCACGTTCGCCAGATGACGCCCTTTTTATGTTCGCCAGATAAAGTTTCTCCCGCAAATCGGGGCGCTTGCTGAATTCCATGAAGGGAATGAAACTGGGACCATCAAGGGTAAACGCCCACGGTCCATGGGTGGGGTCTACTTGAGAGGTTGATTCGGTCTTGTTTCGCCTTGCCCATTCGTGAGCTGCAAGTTCAAGTAAATGATCTGGCAGGCCGTCCACTTCGGCTTTACTGGAAAGATTCAATGCAAACTCTTTGGTGGCATCGAGGAGTTGATTGGAAAATTTCGTGGCGAGTTGCGACAATTCCCGTTCGATTTCATTGAACCGATCACGGGCCGCACCGGCAAGGGCAACACCGGTGTGTTCCGCGGCCAAAAGCCTTTTCTCAATGATTCTCTGCTGGGCCTTGTCAAGCTTGGCCCATGCACCAACATCCGACTGCCAGGATTTAAGCCCGCGATAAACAGCCTCGTTTTGGCCGAGCTTCAAATCCAGATCCACCATCAGTGGCAGGGCTTCATCGTATGCCTTGCGCAGTTCAGGCGAGTTGAGCACGCCGAACAAGTGGGTAACCGGTGACCATGTGGCATTGATCGTCGCGGCAACACCCTCAAGCGGACCCATGATCGCGGGCCATGATTTCTCTGATTTCTCTGATCTCTCTTTGCCGGCCGCCAACACAGACTCGACGCTGGCCATTTTTTCTTCGATTTGATGCACGAGCCATTTGACGGCTGGGACAACGTGTTCAGGGGTTATGAGCGGGTAGGCTGGCAACTGGCCAGGCCCACTTGCGGCTGCCTCTATCAAAGAATTAACGGGGTTGCTGGAAATCGAGTGACCTGAGTTGTCCATGATGGCCTCCGCTGTGCATAATTCTGCCCAATATTCAGGCAGTTGCTCCCACCATTATGCCAAACGACGGGATACCCGATAAGATAAGTGAATATGAACGGAGGCACTAGACCCATGAGCAAAATCGACAAAAAAACAGCCAGCTTTATGCGCTCACTTTGTATGGGAAAGATCGAAGAGGACGTTATCGTTCCTTTTCCGGTCATGAAAAAAGAAGAGGCTGAGTCACTGCGGACAATATTTGACTCTCTTAGTGGATGGCTAAAGGGCAAGGAAAAGGATTTCCGCGAGTGGGACGTTAAGGGCGAAATGCCCCAGACCTTCATAAACGAGATGAAAGAATTCGGTCTGTTCAGCCTGATCGTCCCTGAGGAATTCGGCGGACTAGGCCTCTCTGCAACAGGCTACTCAAGGGCCTTGCAGCAGCTCTCGACGTATGACGGATCCCTTGCAATCACGGCCGGAGCTCACAGTTCGATCGGACTCAAGGGCCTGCTGCTCTCTGGAAACGACGCGCAAAAAACAAAATACCTGCCAAAACTTGCCAGCGGCGAAATGATTGCGGCCTTTTGCCTGACCGAGCCCGGAGCTGGATCTGATGCAGCAGCGATCCGTACCAAAGCCGAGCGCAAGGGCGACAAGTGGGTCATCAATGGCGAGAAACTTTGGATCACAAATGGGGGTATCGCCGATTTCTTCACAGTGTTTGCTGCCACGGATACGTCCGAGGGCAAGATTACAGCGTTTATTGTCACCAAGGACATGAAAGGCGTTCGCTCCAGCCCCCACGAAGACAAGATGGGCCTGCGCGCAAGCAGCACCACGAGCATCTACTTTGAAAATGTGGAAGTCCCTGACGAAAACGTCCTGGGTGAAGTTGGCAAGGGCTTCAAGGTCGCCATGAAAATCTTGAACAACGGTCGTACGGGCCTCGGTGGCGGATGCGTCGGCGGAATCAAAAAGGCCATCGCCTTGTCGACCAAGCAAGCCAAGCAACGCAAGCAGTTTGGACGCGCGATCTCTGAGTTTGGTCTGATTAAACAAAAAATCGGTACCATGGTAGTCGACTGCTATGCCGCCGAATCCGTCGTGTCGCTCGTGGCCGGAATTATCGACGACGGCTACGAAGACTACGGCGTCGAAGCCGCCATCAGCAAGGTGTTCGCAACGGAAGCCCTCTGGAGGTCTCTCGACGAGGCGCTGCAGATCGCCGGCGGCAACGGCTACATGCGGGAATTCCCCTACGAGCGAGCCATGCGTGATGCCCGGATCAACCGAATTTTTGAGGGCACCAACGACATCCTGCGCCTATTCATTGCCTTGACCGCGATGAACGATGTGGGACGCCAACTTAAAGATGTCGCAAGCTCTCTAGGCAACGCCATGAGCGATCCGATCAAAGGCTTCGGCGTGATTTCAGAATACGCCAGCAAGCGTATCACCACGGCAACAGGAATCGGTCACGACAAATTTGGCAAGATCCACCCTTCACTTAAAAGTCATACCGAAGCCTACGAAACGATGACGGCAAATTTGACGGCCGCAGCCGACCGGATTTTGCGCAAACACGGCAAAAATATCATTGAAAAGCAATTTGCGACCCGTCGTCTGGCCGACATCATGATCGACATGTTTGTCTTGGCTTGCGTGATCAGCCGCGTGAGCTCTGCTGTGTCAGAAAAGGGCGAGAAAGGCTCTGCCCGCGAACGTGAAATTTTGGACGCTTTTGGCTGGCAGGTGAAACGCCGGGTGGCCGATAATTTCAGTAAAATCGACGACAACGACGACGAAGCCATAAAATCCCTTGCCGATCATGCCTTAGAAATGGAAGGTTTCGGCTGGGACAACCTCCCAAAATCATAAGTTGATCACTCCACCCTGGTGGAGCCTCGAGGGAGACGGACAAATTAAGTTGCAGATCTCGGTTCACGATCTTTTGATCGACCCGGCACCCACCGGGAATATCAACGAAGGTCCGGACGACAGTTTTGGCGACCCGGTCCTCGGCACTGAAATCCATGAGGCGATTCAGGGGCAGATGAGGGCAGATGTTCCCGGGTACCGGGTCGAGGTTCCGCTCCGCAAGTCGATTGAGGTCGATAAATGTAGTGTCGCGATCAGCGGCCGAGTCGATGGGATACATCCCGATGGCTCGATCGATGAAATCAAAACCACCTTCCGCCCGGCACGGTTGATCAGAAATCTTGAACTGAACCCGGAACATCCGTACTGGCTGCAATTGGCCTGTTACCGTTGGATGTCAGGCACGTCATGCGAAACGCCGGACCGCATTCTTGTTGTCGACGCCCGCTCCATGGAATCGGAATCCATTGAATCCCAGCATTGGACGCCGGAGTCTTTTGACGCATGGGCCAAGGTCCGCATCGAGGCGATCATTGAACGTGAAAAAGACCGTCGCGCATTCGTAAAGCGTCAGAAAAAATTGGCAAGCCAGATCCGCTTCCCATTTTCAGACATCCGCGATGGGCAACTCGGCTTCATAGAAGAAATTCGAAGCACTTGTGCCGCGAAAGGCCGTTTGTTGGGCCAGGCGCCCACGGGCATTGGCAAATCCCTTGGCAGCCTTTTTCCAGCCCTTGAGGTCGCTCTGGCGGCCGGGACGAAGGTCGCATTTCTGACGCCAAAGAATAGCCAGTTTAACGTCGCCGAAAAAGCAGTCCAGCAAATCGCAACCGGCAGCAAAGCCAATCTGAGATCGATCACACTCGGGGCCAAGTCTAAACTTTGCCTGAATGTTGAAGTCAACTGCACGGCTGACGCCTGTCCCTACGCCAAAGGGCATTACGACAAGGTCCGGCAGAATGATCTTCTGAAAAAACTTTCAAGACGTGCCGTTTTGACGGTAGACAGCCTCAGGGCGGCTGGAAAAAAGTACGAAGTCTGTCCCCACGCCCTTTCCCTGCAACTTCTGCCTCGGCGCGACGTCCTGATTGGGGACTACAATCACGCCTTCAGTCCCGACGCTAACCTGCGAGCAAAGATGTCTGGATCCGATCTTGTGGCCCCACGTCCCGTTGTCCTCATTGACGAGGCCCATAATTTACCGGATCGTGCGCGGGATCACTGGAGCGGTGCATTGGCTGTTGCCGATGCCGCCGGAACAAAGTGGGAGAGGGCGCTGAAGCGCATTCTGACTGGAACCAGTAAAGGCCCTCCAAGTCAAAAAAAGTTAGAGGCTCTGCGCCAGAAAATAATGGATGCCATTTTAGACCAAAAAGAAACCGAGCCTTCTGATCTAAAACTTTTTTTTACCGTCAATGGCTTTACGTCACTTCTCGACGCAGCAAAGCGCAACGATCATTTCTTTTTGCGCAATCCAGAAGCAGGATGCTGGGAGATACACTGCCTTGATGCCAGCGAATTCACGGCGCAAAAATTCGATGACTTCGACAGTGTTGTGGCTTTCTCTGCAACACTGAAACCACTTGAGTTTTATCGCAACGAGATTGGACTGATCCGCGACAATGATCAGGCCATCGAATGGCCCTCACCGTTTGATGTCAGCCACCAAAAAACTATTGTCATTCCCCAGGTCTCAACACTTTGGCGTAACCGAAGTCAAAACTATGAAAAGATCGCGGGCGCAGTGCTCCGCATCGCAGCATTGAAGTCTGGACACTACGTCGCTTTTTTTCCAAGTTTTTCATTCCTCAATTCTGTCGCTTCGATCCTGCACGAGAAATCTTCCGGGATGGAAGTCTTGACCCAGACCGCTGGCCAATCTTCGCAGGTCACGGAATCCATTCTCAGCCGAATGCGAACTCCACAACCAGGGGTGAGCGCCCTGTTATTGGCAGTCCAAGGCGGGACATTTGCCGAAGGCATTGACTTGCCAGGGGATCAATTGATCGGTGCTTTTGTTGTTGGCCCAGGACTCCCCGCTGTGTCACCGGTTCGGGAGAAAATGCGCGAATACTTTGACGCGAAATATGGCTGTGGTTTCGATTATGCCTATACGTACCCGGCCATGGCAAAATCCGTGCAGGCAGCCGGGCGTGTGATCCGCACAGCGGAAGATCGGGGAATTGTGGTTTTCATGGATTCAAGGTTTCTTGAGCCTGCCAGTCAAAGCGCAATGCCGTCCCAATGGATCGATCACATCCACGAAGCCCGACACGGCGAGAGCCTGAACGCGCATATAAATACCTTTTGGAGCTGACCTGTCGGTAAATTAGAACCGTCATCCTTAGCCGCACCCGTCATCCTGAGGCCTGGTCCGTCATCCTGAGCGCAGCGAAGGATCCTCTCTTATTCCGTCATCCTGAGCGCAGCGAAGGATCCTCTCTTATTCCGTCATCCTGAGCGCAGCGAAGGATCCTCTCTTATTCCGTCATCCTGAGCGCAGCGAAGGATCCTCTCTTTCGCGTTGAAGAAAGGATTCTTCGGCCTACGGCCTCAGAATGACGAGACGATCCGTCATCCTGAGCGCAGCGAAGGATCCTCTCTTTCGCGTTGAAGAAAAGATTCTTCGGCCTACGGCCTCAGAATGACGAGACGACCCGTCATCCTTCGCCGCCGGACCGGAGCTTAAGGGCACTGGACGAGGCAGCTCTCCGTCCCATTTTCAGGACGGTATCAATCTTGCTACTTCGGCAGAGGGCAACCTACGTCGCCCCGCCGGGAGGCAACACCATGTCCGATCCCAAACGACTAAAACACAGCCCGATTGTAGTTGCCGTTGATTTCGACTCAAGTCTGGTAAACGCCATAAAGGTTGCAGGTGAGTTGGCAAGGCGCAGCCGCTCAAAACTGATCCTTCTGCATGCTGTAAGAGAGTGGAGCACGTATACGACGTCCAGCCTCGAGGGAAACATGAGCTTGCCACTCGGCGAGGTCATGGCAGCAAATCTTCAGACTGAGATTGAAGATGCAAGGCAGCAGCTCAACGATACCGCGGCCGCGCTGCGAAAAGATTTGCAGGTTGAGATCAAGGTGGTTGCTGGAATTCCAAACCAGGTGATCGTTGCAGAAGCTGTGCTGACCCAAGCACAGGTTTTGATCCTCGGATCACCGGTTGATTCGTGGCGGCGAAAAGAGCACCGACTTAGCACACTGCTCAGCGTTCTGAGCGAGGCTCCGTGCCCCGTTCTGGTTGTTGGGTCTGAGCCATTGGACGAAAAAATTGAAGCGGTTGCCATCGCAGATGATCTCACACCCTGGTCAAAGCCAGCTGTGACCGCAGCATTTTATTTTGCCGAAGCCATGGATGCCCCACATGTGTATCACTTGCACGTGAACCCACTGCAGCGCGAACGTTTCGCCCAGGCCCTGCGGCGTTATGCTATGCGTCAGGGAACCCAAGTGAGGCCAGAGGCCGCCAGCGAATTTTTTAAGGATCTCGAACACGACCTTTCGCTACAGCTTCGCGAACGGGCCGGCGAAGAAACTGTCTGGTTTCCGGAGCGCGAAGGCCGATACACGGCCTCGGTCCTGCATGGGCCGGTCCTCGACACGATTGAGAGCGCGATCAGCAAGGATCAGGGGTGGAATGCCGGTCTAATCGTTTTTGGCCAGCACCGGAGTTTTCACCGGAGGCCATTCCGGGCCGGCAATGTTCCGTTTAGTGAGATGGCACGTCTTGGAAAACTAGCACTGATCGTACCTCCGGAGGCTGCTTAAATATGACAACAGGACGCCTTGACGCAACCCACTGCGAGATTTTGTTAAAGACTGAACATATTGGCAGGTTGGCCTGCCATGCCGCCGGTAAAACGTATGTGGTGCCAGTCACCTATGTTTTTGACCGGGGCGCCATCTATGGGCATACCAACCCGGGGCTGAAAGTTGAAATGCTCCGCTCAAACCCTGCCGTTTGTTTTGAGGTGGACCACCTCGACAATATGGCCAACTGGCGCTCCGTAGTCGCCTGGGGAACCTTTGAAGAACTCACGGGAACCGCAAAGACCGAGGCGCTCGATATTCTTTTTCAACACCTGACACCGGTGATTCGAAGCCAGACCAGCTTGCCCACAAAGGGAGCTATCTCCGACGATCTCACCAAAGAAGAAATCAAGGAAAAGGGGACATCCAGAGCGATGGATGAAATGAAAATCAGGCCCCAAAAAGGCATCGTGTACCGGATCAGAGTGACTGAAATGACCGGTCGATATGAAAAGGGATACCACTGATTCATTGATAAGAAATCAACAACCGGGCACAATTCACGGAGGATATTTTTTTAAAAATTCAGTGCCTCAAGGAATTCCCGGTATGTCAAACCAATCCCAACTCCGGAAAGCCTTTGAGGCCAAAGAATCTTCAATCGTTATCGCGTATCCCAACGGGACCATCCGCGGCCAAATTACGGCAATTTTTAAAGAGCTCGGTTTCAAATCAATCCTTGGTGCAAGTGAGATTTCCGACATCGTCGCAATCCTTCAAGAGTCGATCGCGAGCGGAAAGCCACCCGCCTGGATTCTCACCTGCATGTATCTCGACGGGAAAGCCAATGCGCTTCAACTTCAACAACTGCTCAATTCCACACCCGAGCTCAAACAAATCGCCTGCTCATTCATCACCACGGCGGAGGAAGAATTTACAATCCCGCTCGCCGTCGAGCGCGGCCTGCTGTCGTGGCACCCGGCAGAATCCTTCACTCAAGGCGATGCAATCAGAAAGGAATTAAATTCCTTTTTCTCCATCATCACCCGGCATGATTTTAATCCAGAAATGGTCGCCATGACCTATGCCTGTACAATGCTGCGCAGCAAAGCAAAATATGCGGAATTAAAACGTCTCAGTGGTGTGATGCTCGAGTTCAAGTCGGACAATCCATACGCACTGCTTGGTTATGCGGATGCCTTAGCCCTTAATGGCGACCTTGCTGGAGCCAGGCGCTACGCAACCCAAGCCGTGTGGTCAAATAAAGAACTTCTTTCACAGTTGGGCTGGCTAAAAAGCCTGGACCAGACGCCCGTCTTCACACCTTCGGAAATCCAGGCGATGGAGGCAAAGGGCACTTCGCTCTTTAGCGCTTTTGGCATTCAAAATTGCATCATCCTGGATCCAGATGCGGCTGCAAGAAAGCATTTGCGAAATGTACTCACCGGGATGGGAGTCCAGGAAATCATCGAATTCGAAAACGGGCTTTCGGCCTGGGAGCATCTTGAAAAAAACCACCGCAACACAATTATGATTTGCGAGTGGAAATTACCGGGCCTTTCAGGAATGGCGCTGCTGCAGCGCATGCAGCAGGCCGGAATTCACGACGTACCGGTCATTATTTCCAGTGCACAACTGGGGCAAATGGACGTCGGGCTGGTCGAGGAACTTGGAAGCGCCGTACTTCTGCAAAAGCCCCTGACCATGGAATCTCTTGAAAGCGATATCCGGACAGCGATGAAAGAAGAGCATCTGCCGTCGTCCTTCAAAGGCGTGATTCGCAAGATTCGACATCTATTACGTAAGCATGACATTCAGTCTGCAAAAAAAATCTGGGAGGCCTCGGCTGCTCAGATGGTCATCCCAGATCTCCACCGCCGTGTGGTCTCCGCAGAAATCCTATTGGCAGAAGCAAAACTAGAGGATGCCTACGGGGAGGCAATTGCTGCAGAAAAGCTTGGAGCAAAGGGGGCTTACTTTTTCAACCTTCTCGGGAAAATTTCATTTGCATTGGGCGACTTCGACGGATCTGCCAGCTGGTTTGAAAAAGCAAACGAAGAGGTCGCGATCAATATTGAACGCTTGACCGACATGGCAACCGTCGAGCTTCACCGGGGAGATACCGGCAAGGCCGCCGAAGTGACGGCGAGTGCAGCCAGCATCGATGCCATGAATCCAAAGGTCCTAGAGGCACAGGCCATGGTCGCACTGGAAAAAGGCCACTCCGAAGACGCCTCGGCCGCCATGGCCCAGCTCAATGACTTGATGAACATTGTTGGCCACCTAAACAACCGGGCAGTGGCCATGGCTTGGAAGGGTGATCATGACCGCGGAATTTCACTCTACCGCGAAGCGCTTTCAGCAGCGCCAAAAGCTGCACCCAAAGACCAGAAATCTTTTGCTCCATTCGTCACCTACAATCTGGCATTGGCCCTTGCACGCAAGGGGGACCTGGAATTGGCAGAAAAGACAGTCGCCGGGTTGGACCCACTGGCACTGGCAACCGCTGAAGGTCGACTTTCCATGAAGGTCAGCGGCTTTAAAAGTCGGATCAAAGACGCGATTAAGACGGGCAAGAAACTTGAAATTGACACTCCCAAGACCAGCGATGTCTCTAAAAAAAGAATTTTAAATCTTCACAAGAATGCCACCGCCGCCAAGGCAGCAAGTCTCGTCAAGGAATTGAAAGTTCTTGGAACGATTGATTACCGGGCTTTGAAACTCGTCGAAAAACCGCTCCGGTTTAATCCAAAAAAAGCATGATTAAAAAAGGAGCCTCACCCGATGCGCGCTGCAATCCTTAACTCATTTTCCGGACCGGCTGGCATCCACATCGGTGAAGTGCCAACGCCGCAGCCGAAACGCGGTGAGATTTTAATCAAAGTGATTTGTTCGCCGGTAAACCCGTCGGACGTCCTTTACTGCAGTGGCCTTTACGGAAATCCCCCAAAATTGCCGGTGACCCCGGGGTTCGAGGGTTGCGGGACAGTCGTTGCCTCCGGCGGGGGGTTCATGGCGGACCGCATGATCGGCAAACGTGTCGCCGGCAGCGTGCAGACAGGGCATGGATTTTGGTCTGAATTTGTTGTCCTAAAGGCCATGGAAACACTTATTATTCCCGAGCATATCGCCAATGAATCAGCGGCATCTGCCTTGGTCAATCCACTCACTGCAGTTGCATTGGTACGCCCGGTCCTCGAAGGAAAACATCGGGCCATGGTCCAAACGGCGGCTGCATCGCAACTCGGACGGATGATCATCCGATTGAGCATCCGGCATGGTTTTCCCCTGATCAACATCGTGCACCGCAGTGAACTCGTCGATGAGCTGAGGGGGCAGGGCGCCCAACACGTTCTCGACAGCAGCTCTGTTGGCTTCAAAGAAAAACTTGGCACCCTTTCCCGTGAACTCGGCGCAACATGGGCCGCAGATGCTGTGGCGGGTGACCTGACCGGCATCCTGGCCGCATCAATGCCGCACGGAAGCACGATTTCAGTTTACGGAGTGCTCTCGGGACGAGAATCCACCGTCAATCCTGGGGATCTTATTTTTCGCGGGCAAACAGTAACCGGTTTCTGGCTGTCCAATGAATTCAAGGACCGCAGCCCCCTTGGACTCCTCCGGATTGCGAGGCGAATGAAATCGGCAACAAAACTTCTTGATTCAGATTTAAAGACACTCGCCCAGGCGCATTTGAAACTGGACGAATTGGCAGTCCGTCTGCCAGAGCTACTCAAGTCGACGAGCAAAGGCAAAATTTACGTCACGCCGAACGCTTGAATTCAGAGTTTGGCGTTAATGCCTTCTTGCCAATCACTTCCGTAATCCGGACGGCAAGCTTGCCATTTACTTCAACGGCTTCTCCAAAAGCAAAAAGCTTGTCGTTCACAAAAATTTTGAGCGGATCTTTCGCGTCGCCCGACAAGGCAATCATTTCGCCGATTTTAAGATTTAAAATATCAGCGATTGGCATCCTGGTCTGACCAACTTCGACTGTAATCTTCACGCGAACATCCATCAGGGATTCAGCAATGTCAGGGTTGACCCGGGAGTTTATTGCTGTGGTGCCGTCAGTTTTTTTCTTGATGATGGTCAAAAAAATCCCCTCTCTTCAGATTTATCGGAAGAAAAGGGGAAATCTTTAGGAAAATCAGAATCAATGCCTGATCAATGCCTGATAAACTCCTGAGGATTAAACGACCTCGACAATCACTGCGCTGGCCTCGCCCCCACCAATGCACAAGGTGGCCAAACCGCGACGTTTTCCAGCAGCGCGAAGGGCATGGATCAGGGTGACTAAAACACGTGTCCCACTGGCGCCGATTGGATGACCAATGGCCACCGCACCACCATGGACGTTCACTTTGTCGTGAGGAATTTCAAGATCACGCATGGCTGCCATTGGAACCACGGCAAAAGCCTCATTGATCTCAAACAGGTCGATATCACTGGCCGACAATTTCGCCTTGTGCAACACCTTGCGAATGCACTCGACCGGTGCCGTCGTGAACCATGACGGATCCTGCGCATGGGACGCTTGGGCAACGATTCGAACCAGCGGCTTCAAGCCCAGCTCTTTGGCTTTTTCTTCACTACACGCTACAACGAGGGCGGCACCATCATTGATCGAAGATGCGTTACCGGCCGTGATTGTTCCCGTCTTGTCAAAAGCAGGGCGCAACTCTGGCAGCTTTGCCAGATCTGCAGCAAATGGCTCCTCGTCCTTGTCCACCATGACCGGGCCCTTGCGACCAGGAACTTCAACCGCCACAACTTCATTTTTGAAGTGACCGCTCTCCCAAGCATTGCGAGCCCGGGCGTAACTTTCTTGAGCGTATTTATCCTGATCTTCGCGGGAGAACTTGTATTCCTTCGCACAAAGTTCGCCACAATTTCCCATGGCCACGCTTCCGTACGGATCCCACAGGCCGTCCCACTGCATGTGGTCCTTGACCTCTACTGAACCAAACTTGTAACCGGCCCGCGAATTCATCAAAAGATGCGGCGCCAATGTCATATTTTCCTGACCACCGGCGAAAACAATCTTGGCATCGCCCAAGCGGATTGCTTGATCTGCCATCATCACCGCCTTAAGGCCGCTGCCACAGACGCGGTTGATCGTTGTTGCACAAACCGATTTGGGTAGACCACCGTAGATGGCGGCCTGACGGGCTGGAGCCTGTCCAACCCCTGCCGAGAGCACATTACCCATGACAATCTCATCGACCTTCGACGGATCAATCTTGGTTTTAGCGAGTGCATCTTTGACCAGGGTTGCACCAAGGCGCGGTGCGGGTAAATTGGAAAACGCTCCGCTTAATTTGCCTACCGGCGTGCGACCTGCGTAAACAATAACAGTGTGAGCCATAATGAACCTCCGGCTGAAAAATCCTGTCCACAAAGTTACTTTGATGGCATCCCGATTGCTACTCCGAACCTGAGGAAAACATCAACGCCGGACATCCGGGGGGGAGGCCTGAAATGAACTTTGAAGGAATAAAAAGCAAGGGACTGGAAATGGGGCACGACATCCAGCATCGGGTTGTCGATCAGTGGCAATCTGATTCCGCTTTACGCCGCGCCAGCATCAACGTCGGCCGGCCAGAGCGGATTGTCAGCGGGGTAGTGGGATCACTCCTGGTCCTGCTTGGAATGCGGCGTCCCGGCACCGTCAATCGACTGGTAAGTCTGGCCGGTGCGGACCTCGTACTCCGCGCTGCCTGTGGGCACTGTAACGTCTATAAAGCACTAAACTTTTCGACGGTTTCCCCACATGAAAAAGAGGGCCGCCGGACCCTCTCTGAACCAAGGCTGGCACGCAAGTCAGCCGCCTGATTGGCTCTTGACTTTTAAGCCCCCTCGCCATAATCCAACCGCTTGCGATGTTGCGCCCGCAACACTGCAAGTGGCCTGGCGAGGTAGCTCAGATGGTTAGAGCGGTGGATTCATAACCCACAGGTCGGGAGTTCGATTCTCCCCTTCGCCACCATTCCCTTTTCTGACACAATCCCCTCATGCAAACCAACTTTCAAAACCAGGCACAAGCTGCCAGCACTTCGTTTTTTCGCATTGCGACGTTTTGCGCGGTTCTGTTCCTTTGCCACCGGCTGACCTCCTTTGGGATCTTCGCCCGGGGATTTCCCGACATGGGGCTGCTTCATCTTGCCCAAAGTTTTCTCACGGGAGCGGCCAGCGACCTGTGGGTGGCAACCCTTTTAGGGATTATTGGGGCCCTGCCTGCTTTCGTTTTATCGGAGCGGTTTGCCAAATGGCTTGCCATCTCGGGTCTGTTCGCCCTCTCCATTCTCTTTGCAGCCCACCAGGGCTACATCGAGTTCTACCGGACGCCGATCATGGCCTTCCACCTGCGCTATCTCCTGGACCCAGAATTTCTCGGGGCTAGTGTCACTACCGCGTGGTCACCACTGATTGCAGTGAATATCCTCGCCGCCGTCCTGGCCGCTTTTTTAAGCACAAAAACCATCAAGAGTCCGAACCATTTGGCCATCCCGCTGCTGATCCTTTTAGCCGTGGCAATCCATGGCTTGCAGATTCGCTACCGCATCCAGTGGTTTGTCCCTGGCCCGATGCAGTTCAATCCGATCGAAAAAATCGCCCTGGACCTGCAACACACGATATTAATCCCGCCGCCGACAAGGTCAGAGGGCGAAAGATTTTCCAGGATGCGGCAGGCAGCCCGCAAGGCCGAATCGGAAAGCACCTCAGCGCGCAGCCGTCTACGCAGCCGACTCCGTGCCTCATTTCAGAAACTTATTTCAAACGGAAAAAAACCAGTGATCGCCGTGATGGCCCTGGAAACTTTCCGCCCGACTGAAATTGGCGCTTACCGCACTGGCCCGACATCATCATCATCAACAACAACCACCCCCGATGTGGATCTAACCCCAAACTTTGATCGCCTCAGCCGGATAGGGTTACTCTTTCGAGAAGCCTGGAGCAGCGGCACAGTCACCTGTGCCGGCCAAGAGGCCCTCTGGTGTGGCTATCCATCCGGGCTATTTACCTCGCTCATGCGATTTCGTACCGAATTTATGGTTTCGTGCATCCCCCAGGAAATCAAGTCATCTGGCGGGGATTCCATATGGATACATAATGGTCAGGGGAAGTTCGACAATCAGGTGAGTTTCTGGCTGCGGCACGGCGTCTCAAAAACAATTTCAGCCGCCGATTACCCGCCAGGAACACCGGGGAACAGTTGGGGGTTGAGTGACCTTGCCCTTGCCGATCGCGCCATCAGTGAAATCGCAATGGCTCGGGCACCGCGGGAACCCTTCCCCGATCGACGTGATGAAAAATCCTTCATTGCCCCATTTATCCTTACGGTCAGCAATCATATTCCATGGGATCTCCCAGCCGACGCAAGTCCTGACATCTTGAACCTGATCGCACCGCCCGACCAAAACCAAAAAATGTGGAGAACCACCGCCTATACCGACCAGGCCATTGGGAAGTTTGTCGCCGGGGCAAAGGCGCAAGGGTTATGGGAAAACATGATTCTGATTTTGGTCAGCGATCACGGAAATCTGGAACCAGGAAAGCACAATACAGGCGCTTCACCTGAGATGATCGATCCGCCAGCGCGCCGCCAGTCCCATATTGCATTGCTTTTGACGGGTGGCATTGTCGAATCGAATATGGACGACCTGTCCCCGGTCCATGAACCGGTAGGACAAACTGGCGTTGCAGAACTAGTCCGCTGGATCACTTCGCCAGAGGGACGTGAGGTCCAACTGGAAACGCCTGACATCCTTTCATGGACACCACAGTGGCCGGTTTTAAGCGATCAGAATGAATCGCTGTTCCTTCCGGCACTTCACCAGAGCATCAACAAAAGTGATCTGAGTGTGGACCTGACTGAACCGCAAAACACACACGGCGATCTGCTCCCTGATGTGGATCCCTACGCCAGAGACGCCGCAATCGTTTATAAAGTCCTGACCGAATCGCCGGTGAGAGAGCCGTCAAGGGAGGGTGATCAAGCGCCCTTCAAAAACCGCCCCTCGTCGCGTGATGCGGACTGAAATGCCCCAAGACGAACCTTCAGCCTGCCCGCCGCCCTGCCCCGTTCTTCAATTTCGGTCATGGCTTGAGTGATCTGCTGCTGAAGGATGCGCGAAGACTCCTGACAGGGCAGAATCCAAGTACGAACAAGACCCCGTCTGGCAGATTCCTGCTCTGCCAACCCAGATCCAAAGTCCTTTTCAAATTTCGAGACCATGGCATCAAGGTTGGCCCAAGCCATGCGTTGCAACTGAAAATATTCGTTAAATCGATCGTAATCCTGCTTATCAAGCGAATCTGCGGCAATGACACAGCGGGAACAAAAAAGATCCACCACCTTTTTGATTGCATCGATGGCGCGATTCATTTTGGAGTCCAAATCAGCCATTTATTTTAGCCGCCATGCCATCTTGCTGTGACTGCATCATCTGCATTTTTCCATTGAGATCGGCGAAGGTCTTCTGCAGGCGCTCATGTTTCTGATCCACGAGTCGCTGCTGACGCTCAATATTCTGGTCCTGCCGGCGGATATTTTGCTCAAGGCTCTTTTGCCGAAGGGAAATGACGCCAGAATCCCGATCCTGAAGTCCCTTGACTGCATTGCTGAGCTTTTCTGCAATGCCAGGCCCGCCTTCAGAACTTGCAAAGACCTTCATCACACCGTCGTAGTTGCTGGCCAGTGCTTTCTTGAGCTTGTCCTCGTTGATTTCCAACTGACCTGATTTTGCATTGGTCATCACACCCATATCAGCCAGCGACAACCCGCCACTGCCGGGAGCTGATTTTCCTCCGCTGACTTCAGATTGCAGGGAACTTATCGCTTGTCGCATGGACGATGCCGCGCCAAGTGAAAGTTTTTCGCCTTCCTTGGGTGTCATCTGGTCCGACATGGCAGAGAAAACCTTGTTGTACTTGTCGACAAAATCCTTGACGCCCGTGGAAGTCGCATCCACATCCTGCGTGATGTTCAAACTGACGCTGGTTCCCGGCATTGCTTTTTTTGCAGTCAACTTAACGCCGTCGATCAGGTCCGAAAAACTGTTCTCAGCCCGTGAAACGTCGACGTCCTCGAATTTCATCGCGAGGTTTTTACCTTTCCCAATTTCCTTGAAATCAAGAAAGGTAGAATCAGGATCAATTTTTATTTTGGCTTCTTCGCCGGTCTTTTCTGCACGCACCAAGAGTTTGTACGGTTCATCACCAATTCCCGTATTGACGATGGAGGCTTGAACCCCACCCGCCGTCGCATTGATCTTGTCGGCAACATCCTTCAGGGTGGACCCTGGTTCCAGCGTCACATCCAGATCGGGCAAACCCTTACCCCGCTCGATGGCCATGAATCCAAAACCTACTGATTTGCTTGCATCAGCAAAACCCTGCTCTAAAAATTTTGCCGAACCAGCTAGTTCCTTGACCTCGAAGTTGAACTGACCAGGCTTCAAGTTTTTTGCGGATTCAAGAAGTTCCGCTCCAATCACGTCGGGGTGCGAGGATTCAACCTTCAAACGCTGGAATTTTTCTGGCGCGCTTAAGCCACCAAGCTGCGTCGAAAGTTCGCCGAGGGCCGAGGTAAGTGCCGAATAGCCATTTTTTTCCTTGGCGAGGGCATCGCGTTTCTCGGTAAGAGAATCCACGGCGGCCTTATCGCCGACCATGATTTTGTCGACAATCCCCATATCAACACTGCCTGGGCCCGCAGCACCGGCAATGGCATTCATGGGCGATCCTGATCCCTGGATCTTCATCGTTTCGTTCCTCCAAGTGCAGGGCATTGTTGCCCCAGGGAGATGACGGCCGTCGGCCCACACGCTCCTGTCTGGCTTTCGGAGGATCGACTGATTGGTTTAGAGAAAAATGATGGAGGGGGGCGTTACCGGAATCAAAAAAATTCAAATACACTAATGAGTGCATAACCTTGGCTTGATAAAAAAAATTTATGGATTGACAAAAATCGACGAAATTCTGAGTCGAAGCCGGTCATTATGAGGCCTTAGCCCGTCATTCTGAGTCTCCGCCCGTCATTCTGAGTCTCCGCCCGTCATTCTGAGGCCGAAGGCCGAAGAATCTTTTCTTCAACGCGGAAGAAAGGATCCTTCGCTCCGCTCAGGATGACGAACAGCGGCTCAGGATGACGAACAGCGGCTCAGGATGACGTGATGCGACGCTCAGGATGAAGGTTCTATTTCTTCGAAAGAATTGCCCCGCATGGCAAGACACCAAGCGGGGCGTTAATTAGGGCGGCGCGCAATTATTAACGATTAGAAGCCGTCGTTTTCTTCTTGTGCGACCATTTCTTCGGTTCGTTCTTCTTCTAGTTTCTGATTAAGGTACTCTTCATCATAGTACTCCCTGTCCGCTTGATGACCTCGCGGTATGGTAGCACTTTCAGGACTGGGAGCTTCATTATAACGACTTGGGTGAAATGGAGAGGCGAAGGACTCGGAACCGTTATTACTGGGTTGATTCATAGCCATAAAGGTATTCTGGCATGTCCGTAGGTCAGCGCCCAAAGTACGATCCGCCAGATCAACGCAACCCGCCACCCTCCCCTCGAAAATTTCTTGAGCAAGGGGCGAGCTAGCGGCATAACTCCTCATTGCTTGGCAGACTTGGATTTGCTGCTCTTTTGCCGCAAACGCTTGCTCCCGACATTGTTCACGGGCTGCCTCCGCTCTCTCTTGGTTGGCGGCGGCCGAATTAGAGTAGTCTTTGAGCCCCCCGGTATTTTGATTCTGCGCTTTGCAGGAAACGGTGGCAGCAGCTGCGAACGTGCACAGGATTTGAAGAGCCAACCTGCGAGTCGTACTACATTTGCTCAATTGATTCATAATTGTGAGCACCCCAATATGGTTGTAATGAAACACAACTATCTATTCGGAATTTTTATAAATAAACTGACAATCAGAGCATTTCCGTCAAGATTTCGCGTAGATGGGCGAGGTCATTTCGAGCTCAAGCAGGCAAAGTCCCGTGCTGAAAAATCTCCGTCTCCAGGAGTGGGGCCTACGGAACCCGAAAAATCGTTTGGTTATCAAACGAAATAAGTGGCTTGAAGGATCGGTTCAGTTCATCGAACCCGATTTTAACGCTGCCCCCCAAATCCGGCACTGCGATGTGGGTGATTCCCATGCCTCGCATTGCATCTAAGCTCGCCGCAGGCTTCTCCAGCATGATCGAAATCCGGGACTGCAGTGGCTCCACAGAAAGTCCATGGGTCCAAATCCAGCCGCCGTAGGCTTGCACGTTGGTGCGACCCGTCAGTGAAAAGGACCAATACCTGTGATCCTCGTGGGAAGGGGACAGGATCAGCGCATCGAGTCGCAAGTGGCTGCGGGCCCACCCGGCAATGACCTGCTCTCCTGACGTCCAAAGCACAAGGGGTGCTTTCGGCGCGACAACCTGACCAATAAGGTTTGTGACACCGTCTAGTGAAACAATAACCAGTGCTACGGCTGCGGTAGGCTTGAATTTCAACTGCGAAAAAAAACGAACCAATGGAATCGAAAATAAAAGCAGGGCCCACATCAGAAGTTTACTGTTGTCCCAAGCCCAGGGCTGCAATTTGAATGCATTCATTGCGGCAAAGATAATAGCACCAGCAAGAAAACATGGATCTCGCCTGAATTCTTTTGACGTGATGGCTGCGATCACGACGAGAGGCACGATCACGTTCCAGTTCACAATCCAAAATAAAAAAATCGATTGCCCTGTTTCGGACGCCATCCATCCAGGTGCCCAATCAAGACCAGAAACCTTGCTGCCAATGGCCGGCATGGTGATCAAAATCATCAACATGGCCACGATCAGCCCCGGCCCTGCGATGGTCATCCAATGACGCAAAACGGCGCGGATGGCAGGGGGCGAGTGCCCGACATCAGTCACGCCATCAGTCACGATCATGACCAAAATCACCAAACTTAAAACCATGAATGAATACACATGGGCCAAGGCAAGGCCAGGCAACAGGATCAGCAGGGCGACCATGGCTGCGCGAATCGAAAAACGATGAAAATGACGATGACGATGACTATGACCCATGTGCAAGACGACCAGAAGAGTCGCAACCCCCAAGGCCAGTCCAGCCAAAAAAGTTCGCTGTGGCAGCAGCAATGAAAAAAGGGGAGTCAGCCAAACTTGAGATAGTGGCCCAGACTTGATTCCACCCGATGCCGCCTCGAAAAGACTTGGGATGGCACCAGACACAAGGGCAGCAATAACGCGGGTTCCGCCTGCCAAGAATATCAAGACTGATAATACGCCGGCGGCCCAGGGACTGGCCCCCGCCCCGCGAAACAAGAAGTTCAGAGAAAAGCCTAAAATGGCGACGAACAACAGGCACGGCAAAAGCATCGACGCCTGAAAACCAAATCCGGAGCGAAGCAACAGTCCGGACAGGAGATTGATCAGCGGAGGATAAGAAAAAGTTTCATCAAAACGAAGGATCCTTGGATCAAACCATCGCAAAAAAGGCTGCTCGGCAAACCACCAGGAGTGAGCCGCATGGAGTGACCAGTCTCCCCAAACATCAGGGAAATCCGTCGCAATGGATCCGTCAGGAAGAAAAAAAAGACAGCGGGAAATGCACCACACAAGCAACAAGAGGACGAGGCTGCAGGGAATTAGCCCCATCCATCTTGACCGGGTCAATGGTAAACAAAAACGTTGAGTTCATCGCCTTCAAGCTCCGCCTTCAAGCGCAGAGCTGTGTTCAGTACGCCGTTGAAACTGTGCCGGCCAACCAAAAGATGAAACGCAATCGTATTGGGCATTGTCGAAATCAACTCACGCAGAACTTGAGCCAAAATCTCGTGGGATTCGTTGGCCATGATCAATTCCGGGGCAAGATAAAACCCTGCTGCGAGCGGAGACCATGCCCGCACCGTGGACACCACCGAGGCAATCCATGCAGTCGTTTCGCGGAAGTCATTGCCCGGACGCGGCATCAGAAAAATGTAACGCGGAGGCTGGGTCATGGTATCGGTCAGCATCACCGACTCATGATCCGAAATCCCACGAATTGCTGCCTCGTTAAAGAGGTCTTCCATCGCGATGTGGTTCAGGAGCGAAGGCGCCTGAATTTCACCGCGACTGGAAATCCCGATCCAAAATGGACATTCTTTTACGGTCTCGCCCGAGGAAATATGAAAGTTGACCATTCGGCGATCTGGAATGCCAAGGGTTGGATCTCCGCCAGACGTGATCGCCCTTGAATCACCAGACTTGATGCTGATCTTGATATTTTCGAAGTCGGAACCGGACGCAGCAGATGATTTTGAGTCTGAAGGAGAAATCGATGGACCAGAGGAACTTGCCTCTTCAGGAATTCTTGGCCTGTCCGCTGACGGATTGACGATCATTCCCGTCTCCCCCGGCTTGGCCGGATTTGATGATGGCATCCAAAACACCATTGACGAATGCCCCGGACTGTTCGTTGCCATAGCGCTTCGCCAACTCAACAGCCTCGTTCAATATTACCTTAACCGGGGTATCAAAGGCTTGCAATTCGGCAAGAGCCATTCGCAAAACTGCCCGGTCGGTTACCGAAAGGCGGGTGAGCTTCCAATTTTTGGTGAAAGTCTCAATAAGCGGATCATTGTCATTACGTTTATCGAGGGTTGCGCGAACCAATTCCCTCATCATCTTGAGGGAGCTTTGGGGCACATTGAAATTTGCGGTGAAAGTCTCAAAGTGCGACGGGCTGAAGTAGTAAACCTTCTCCGACTCGCACTGGTAAAGAAACTGGACCGCAAAATCACGGGCAATGGTATTTCGATTGTCGCTCATGCCTTGCCTTCCAATTGAGCCAGAACCTTGATCATCTCCAGGGCCGCCTGGGCTGCATCGCGCCCCTTGTTGCCCCCCTTGATCCCGCTCCGAGCCAATGCCTGTTCAATAGTGTTTGTGGTCAAAATACCAAAAATAACGGGGACCCCGGTTTCAACCGTGAGGTTCATGATTCCACTGGCAACCGGACCGCAGACATAGTCAAAGTGGGGGGTCTCACCCCGAATAACCGCACCAAGACAGATCACTGCTGAATATTTGCCGCTCCGGACAGCCTTGGCAGCAACCACAGGAATCTCAAAGCTGCCTGGAACCCAGACCACCGAAACCAGGGCATCCTTGATTCCGCTGTCACGCAGACAGTCTGTCGCCCCGACCAAAAGGGAACGGGTGATCATGTCGTTGAACCTTGCCACGACGATTAGAATCTTTTTTTCCATGCGTCACCCCCGGGGAACAATGCCGCTCAAAAAAAGTCAGACAGGAATCACGACCAAATCGACAATTTCAAGACCGAATCCAGCCAGACCCTTGAGGGAACGCTGGGTGGAAACATGGGTCCGCATTCTGCGGATGCCAAGTTGGCGCAGGATTTGGGCGCCAATTCCGTAAAGCCGCGGATCCATAGAACGCCAATGGTTCATCCCCGAAGCGGCGCCAGTGCCTGGTGTCGACTCGTCGGGCCTTTGCATTTCCATCACATCGTCCACGAACGCTTGAGAGCCTCCCGGATGAGACAGGTACAAAACAACCGCATGCTCTGAAGATTGGAGCAGCTTGAGCCCATAATCCACCAATCGCCGCCCCGTCTCCCCGCTGCTGAATACATCGATCAGCGGCCGTTGCCGGTGCACCCGGACATCGACCACCTGTTCGGCTTGAAATGGACCTCCCTTGACCAGGGCGACGTGCTGCGCGCCATCCACAAGGCTTCGGAAGCAGTACGCATCAAAAATACCGCCCGGCGTTTGAACGGGCTCCATGGCAATTTGGACCACCAGGGAATCGCGCAAAAGTCGAAATTCAATCAGGTCGGCAATCGATACAACCGGCATGTTATGCCGTTTTGAAAACTGCTCAAGGTCGGGCATCCGGGCCATCGTGCCGTCGTCTTTCATGATTTCGCAGATGACGGCCGCCGGTTTCATTCCAGCTAGCCGTACCAGATCGACAGACCCTTCGGTGTGGCCAGACCGTTCAAGCACACCGCCATGCTTTGCCTTCAAGGGAAACACATGACCGGGCACCACGATGTCATCCGGTGTCGACTTGTCGTCAATGGCCACGCGAATCGTTTCCGCGCGGTCTGCAGCACTGATCCCCGTTGAAACACCGTGACGGGCCTCGATGGAAACCGTGAATGCCGTCGATCTCGAGCTACCCTGTTTGGCGTTGTCGCCCATCATGGGCAACTGCAGCCGATCGATCATTGCGGGAGCGACGGACAGGCAAACAAGACCACGTGCCTCGCGCACCATGAAGTTGATCTTGTCTGCCGCAACGTGTTCTGCTGCAAAAACAAGGTCACCCTCGTTCTCGCGGTCCTCGTCGTCGACCATGATAACCATTTGTCCAGCACGGATCGCGTCGATCGCGTGCAGGACTCTGGTGATGGCTTTTTCTTGAGATTCACTTGTCATAGAGGGAGCTTCTACAGGTCCGGATGATTATTCGTAAAGGAAGAACTTCTCGCCCAGAATTTGAGCCGATGGAAACGCACTCCAAACCGGGGTGTGGCCACCGACGTCTTCCGTATCCCGGCGAGTTCTTTGGGAAATTTCGAGAATCGTCGCATCACGGTCGGATGCGCTGGATTCATTGATGACGCCCCGCAAGGACCAAGTAAAGGCCCCGCCCCGGGTCCGGCCCAGATCTGCCGACGTCTCATTCTTGGTCGAAGAGGCCAAAACGAAGGCCTGGTTGAAGAGGGTTCCCTGGAATTTTCCAATCTCTGCCATCGCGTCTTCAGAGCTGCTCAAGGCACCAGCCATAGGAATACACTTGCTGCGAACACTGTCACCATCGTTTGACGGAATGATTGGCGTGCGACCGTCGACAAAGGATCCACTGTAGCAAGAGTCGATCATCACGACCAGGCGCTCGAGGGGACGGTTATTGCGGGCGGCCATGACGGCATTGGCAACTTCAGAAAATGTGAAGGACCGGTCTTCGGCCAACATGATGCCAGTATTGCCGTGGCCGGAAAAATACCAGAACAAGGTATCGGCATCAGAGGCTGCATCTGCCGTGGCAGAAAAAATATCATCGGTGGTCGCCTCGTTGTCCTTCACCACTTCGTCAAATCCAAGATCGACCTGCGTGTTGCGAAACAGCAAATCCAACTCAAGAATATCTGTGGGAACGCCCGGCAATCCATTCGGAGAACCCATCAACACGGCGACATTTTTTCCACCATCGCTGTGGGCAAGGCCTTTGAGCGATGTGCCGAGGTGATTGGACGATCCGCCGCAACCTGCGACCGAGCCAAAAACCAACAGCGATACCAGCGAAAGACGACGACGAACACCATCAAGCAAAAACATGAGTTCCCCCATAAAGGTCTTGAGATACGAAAAAAAATCCGCGGGAATACTTCACCGCAGCTTCAAGCGTATCAACGGGGAAACCAACGTTACGATGGGTACGAATTGCCCAGTGTGGAGGTCATCTAAATCACGCGATATTTCGGATATTTTTCAAATTGATCGCGGACATCAGATGGGATCAGGTGACAGTGCGGGGATCGTTGAAATTTAAGAAAAGGATCCTTAGCTGGAGTTTACTGGGTCACCTTGCTGATGAACGCGTCGGCAGAAGCCAGAAGCGCCTTCTGCTGTGCGGGAGTCTTCTTGTTCCACATCGCGACCATCATCGACAGGCGTGGGTTTTTTTGCAGGTACTGGAACTTTTCGGAAACGAATTTCCAGTACAGCCCATCCCACACCTCGCACCAAGGGCCCTTTTTCCAGTCGCTCATTTTCAGGATGTAATTTGACCCGCAAATATACGGTTTTGTCGCAAAAATGCCGCCATCGCTGAACTGGCCCATCCCATACACGTTGGGGCCCATGACCCAGTCGGACGAATCGACATACATCTCCATGAACCAGCGGTGGACATCCTGTGGATGAACTTCGCACAGGAGCATGAGGCCGTTGATCACCATGAGGCGTTCGATGTGGTGGGCCCATCCGTACTTGATGGATTTGGCGAGCGCGTCATCTAGGGGCGGAATTCCCGTTGAGGCTTCGTACCACTGAGGGTTCAGACGGCGCGTGTGCTTGAAAAAATTGGTCGTATCCTCTTTCTCGCTGAAGTTCTGGTAAATTCCCCGGATGAATTCGCGCCAGCCGATCACTTGGCGGATGAAGCCCTCGAGGCTGTTCATTGGGGTCTTGTGGGCTTCTGCGTGCTCCAGCGTCTTTTTTACGATCCCTTCCGGGGTCAACAATCCGAGGTTCATCGCCGGCGAAAGGACCGAGTGGAACAAGCTGAAGTGGTGTGGGGTGATGGCGTCCTCAAAACGTCCGAAGTTCGCGAGGCGTTTTTCGAGAAAATCATCGAGCCACGCATCGGCTTGATCGAGCGTCACAGGCAACCAGAAGTCAGCAGATGATCCAGGATGGTCCGGAAACAACTCGTCCACGGCGGCACTGACTTCACGGACATGGGAGTTGGCTTTTATCTTTGGCAGGGACGGAATTTTCACATCGGGATCCAGGCGCTCACGGTTTTCCGTGTCAAAACTCCACTTGCCGCCGACAGGCTCGCCGGTCTTTGTAACGAGGATCCCCGATTCCTTGCGGCGCTGTTCGTAGAAGGTCTTCATGAAGGGCTTTTTCGTGCGCTTCAAATAGGCCTGGAACTCGTCGCGCCCCGTGAGGAACATGGGACTCTTCATGGTGAATTGAGGCAGGTTCATGCGCGCGGCGAGTTCATGGATCCTTTGCTCCATAAACTTGTCCTCGATCTCGAAGTGGACAAGGCCCTTGCCTGGATGTGCCTTTAAAAACGCGCCCAGTTTTTCTTCGAAGGTCTTTCTGCGCGCGGTGGCGTCCGTGATCTTGACGTAATGGACCTGGTAGCCTGCGTCGCGCGCTGCATCGGCCCAGCTCCTCATCGCGGCGAGGAACAGGATGATCTTGTGTTTATGGAACTTGTAATAGGTACAAAGTTCTGGGTCCTCGGCCATGAAGATCGTGACACTTTGCCGAGGAGGCAGGTGCTTCACGGGGAACAGCTGGTTGCCAAAAACAAGAAGGACGCCTGAAGCGTCCTTCGGGAGAACGGTGTTCGCCGCGTTTGCTTTCACAGGATCCTCGTCACACGTTAGGGTCAACCTTTTGCAAAGTTATCCCACGCGAACGCTTCGAATTCAACTGCATGATCGGCGGCACGCGACACGTCCTTGATCCTTTCCAACGTTGTCTTGATATCAGACACTGGCCGTCTCTCACCAGATGACCAATGATGTCACTTCACACCATGGGCCTTGATGGATTTCTTCGCATGACGTGTGAGGGTTGTGGTCAAGAAAAAGTCGTGCCGTTTAGTTGTAAGAAACGAGGCTGGTGTCCATCGTGTTACGCCAAACGCCAAACTGAAGCCGCTGATCATCTGGTGGACGACGTGCTGCCGCTGGTCCCCTACCGCCAGGCCTTCCCAGATTTTCCCGTTGCAAAATCGGTGGTTCTTATGCCTTAAGGACATTTAACGAATTGTCTGGAATAGATACCATCAGGTTGGTATCGAATGGCACTGATAATCAGTTACTTAGAAGGAATCAGGTCATGTGGCAAAAACGATTAATTTTTCTTACGGGCATCTTGTTGTTCGCCTCGCAGCGCTCAATTGCGCAAATCGTAGCGGAGCCAACATCGTCTCCAAGTGAAGCGCCCTATTCGAGTCTCGCAGTGACCACCAAAGGGGGAGCTACCGTTTTTAGTGGCGACCTTACAGCAAATAAAAAAGCATCTTACCATGGCTACGCGTTGGTCAGCTTTTTCCAACGCACGAACTCTCCCCTAATGGCATACATTGGCATGGACGTTAGTGAGATCAACGGTGCTACTAGCAAGGCTGATGGATTTCCATTTAGTGACGACCGCTCGCTAACGGTGGCTTCAGTGATTTTTCCCGCGGTTGGTGTGTGTTTTCCGTTGCTGAGTCGCTCTCTAAAGCCTTGCTTTGGCGGCGGAGTAGGTGCCATCGGAATACGAGATAACGACGGAAATGATCAGACATATGGAAGCGCTATTCTCAATTTGTCGACCGCATATACTCTCGATAGTGGTCTCCAACTTGGTATTGAAAGTCGTTACTTCAACGTTTCGGAGCGAAGAAACAATATAAATTCGGAATTTGCAGCGCTGTCATATGGAATAACAGTAGGGTGGGAGATGCGGTAGAGAGGTTACAAGAAACAGGTATCGCGGGTTAGTGATTGAAATGGCCCCCGCTTGAAGCGTCCTTCGGGAGAACGGTGTTCGCCGCGTTTGCTTTCACAGGATCCTCGTCACACGTTAGGGTCAACCTTTTAACAAGTTATCCCACGCGAACGCTTCGAATTCAACTGCATGATCGGCGGCACGCGACACGTCCTCGATCCTTTCCAACTTTAATCTTCTCACAAGCAGATTCCCAATTTCCGTGGACGGTACATACCCTTTCAAATGGCCTTACTGCCATTGGAAGATTTCCTGGAGTCCCGCCATCCAATGAACGATGCGGACACCTTCGCTAACATAGGGTTTTACGGTGTTGCAAAAGACAAAAGCCTGTGCCCCCTCAGGAAGAGATTGCTGTAATCGCGACAATTTCCGAATATCTGTGATATCGGGATTTTCCGCCGATTTTATTTCGATTGCGTAAAGACTTTTTCCACGTTTGACCACGAGATCAATTTCGGAACCATCCGCTGACCTGAAATACATGAGTTTTGCGCCAGCTTCTGATTGATCGTTGAGCTTACTAGCTTCGCCGATCACGAGATGCTCAAAGAGATTCCCGAACTCATAGGTGCTCGCTGAAATCTTTTCATCAAGCATTCCTGATGCGGCTCGTGCTACGCCGAGGTCAAACCAAAAAAATTTGGGATGCGTTGCTTGCTGCTTGCGTATGGAAAGGTCAAAAGCAGGTAAATAAAATCCTACCAGAGTGTCACTTAATATTTGAAAATAGCGTTGGCTTGTTTTCGGATCTAGATCACACTGACGCCCAACTTTGGCGGCATTTAAAATTTTACCGTTTGTGGCAGCGGCGACTTCAATAAATTTTCGAAAAGGCTCCATATTTCGAACAATCTGTTCGGCTTGTATTTCTTCACGCAAATATGTGTTTACATAAGAGTTAAGAAATCGGCGCCGCTCGAGCAAATTGTCTTTCAACTGAAAGCTTTCGGGCAATAGTCCAAATGTCATAGCGTCTATAGGATCAAAATCATGCCCAAGTTCTGTAAATGAAAATGGATGCATCCTAAATTCAGACGCACGACCGGCCAACAGATTTGCGGCACCTCGTTTCAGCTTGCGTGCACTGGATCCAGTTAAGGCGAATCTCAAACCAAAATCTGCAATACCTTTATGCACGGCATCTAGAATGCGCGGTACTCGTTGGACCTCGTCAATAACAATCCACTTTGACTCTTGGATAGCCTTGGGTTGAGCGTTCCACTCCTCCAATAAGCGCTCAGGACGCGCCGCCAGACGCCGCTCTACGTCTGATTCGAGTAGATTTACATAGAAGCAATTTATTTCTCGAAAATGCTCACGAAGGAGTGTTGACTTCCCGACCCCACGTGGCCCTAGAAGAAAAAAACTACGTGATTTTGATAACTTATAGTTTCTCTGGATTATATGCCAATAATATACCTTTTTTTTGGCACTAATGCCGACGCCTCCGAATTGATTGATTTAGATTTGGGGGCAAGGGCCTTGAGGGAAATCCGAAACACGGACGAGCGTTGCCTGAATGCGACTCCCCTTGCAATTCCCAGGGTCTGAAGCTAACTCAACTGGGTCCAGATGCGCTGACCCGGACTCAGACAATGGGTCAAGAAAATGGGGTAGAGCATGCTTCGCTACAAATCACTGTGTTCATTAATTTTTATTTCTTTGCTGACCCTCCCGGCCTGCGACAGCCGCGACTCCACCAGCGTCTTGCAAAACAGGTTTGGTGAGGACAATCGTATCCCCCTGGATCGCCCCGATTACCCCTGGAGGGCCATCGGAAAGGTTTTCGACTCAGGTTGCACTGGAACCATGGTGGGCCGGGACATCGTCTTGACTGCCGCCCACTGCGTGGTTGATCCCGCGACGAAGAAAATCGCGAACAACCTGACCTGGTTTCGCCCCAATTATGTGAACGGTTCGGCACCCGTTGAGTCGTGGATTGAACAGATTTGGACGGGTACCTTTGATCCCGAGGCTGACCGTGGGAACGACTGGGCAGTCCTTCGCCTGCGGGAACCGATCGGCGACAAAGTCGGGTGGATTAGCGTGAACCCCACGGATTCCATCAATTTCCCCGACGTCGTGACCGTCGCTGGATATTCGGTCGATTTCCATGGCGGGGAGATCGCCGGCGCGCACATTGACTGCCACACGCGCAACCGGTTCCATGCCGAGAACTTGATCTTCCACGACTGCGATACGGCCCGCGGATCGTCCGGCGGCCCCGTGCTGGCCGTATTCAACGGGAGTGTCGTCGTGGTCGGGGTGAACGTGGCGGAACGCCGCGACAGCAGCGATACGTCCTTGGTCCTTTCCAACTACGACGAGCAATACGCCAACATCGCGATTCCTTCGCATGGTTTTTTCAACCTGGTGAGGCAACAGTAGGCTGCCCAAACCCAGTGATCCGGTAAAGGATTGCTGGCTTTTTCGTTGCTACAGCATTCATAATGGACGTCACGGAGGCCCTTATGATGTTGAGAACGTTAGCACGGTATTTCACTTTGGGTGCCCTAATCGTCTTGAGTCCGGCTTGCCGCGCCAGATCCAGTTCCACCGGCAAAGGAGTCGTGGGTAAGCCCGGCGCGCTGAGCGGAGAAACAGTGGCCCTCGTACTCTATGAATATTCGTTCAATGACCCTGCCTTGGAGCCTATATATTCCTACGACGAGCGAACCCGAAAACAGATCCCGGTTTTGAATGGCATGTGTCTCTACCTTGTGGAGTACGATGCGAGGCGGGAGATCACACATGAAGAGGCAGTTGAACTTTTCAAGGCTGCGCGTCCTGTGACGGCCCACGCCATCAGTCAGAGTGGTGTGAGTCGCGATACCCAAAGCTTCTGGGAGGGAATGCGGAGCGCTTTGAGCCTGCGCTCGAATCCGGTCTGGGTCGACAGCGATTTAATGCAAGACGAGATCTATGGGATGCGGGATCCGCTGCGTCAGGCGTCTTTACAGAATACTTCGACGGGAATCCGCACCATGAGACGTTACGTTGACGCAGCCATCAAGAATGAGGACCAAAACGGGCGTGAGTGTCCTCTCGTCCATCCGCGGGCGATCCAAAAAATATAATTGTTTCACGACCAGACGGAAGTCTCCATCTGCCGGGCGGAAAACTTGGCCATCATATCGAGTTCGATGTTCACATGATCTCCGGCTTTGCGCTCAGACAGGTTGGTAATCTGAATAGTGGCAGGAATCAGCATGACTTCGACCGTGCTCCCGTCCGGTTGATCGGTTACCGAATTGACCGTCAGGCTGACGCCGTCAATGCAGATCGATCCCTTGGAAATCACAAAGCGACCCATGGGTTTTTCTAAATGGATTCGAAAGACCCACCCCAGGTTGTTTTTCTCAACCAGCAGAACACGTCCCTTGCCATCCACATGACCGGATACGAGATGACCACCAAGGCGGTCGCCAACCTTGAGCGCGCGTTCGAGATTGACCGTTGACCCTTGCGCACCATGACGGCCAAAGGAAGTGCAAGACATGGTCTCGCTGGTTACATCAAAGGCAAATTGGTGGTTCCTGCGCCCGGCAACCGTCAAGCAGCAACCGTTCACGGCGATGCTGTCGCCATCGGCAGCTTCGAATTCCGGACCGACATCAATCCAAAACCGGTAGGGTGCTACGCCGCTGGGCTGAACCACCTCCACCAACGTTCCCGTTCTTTCCACCAGTCCAGTAAACATTCAGCTCATGCCCTTAAGTTCTGCTAAAAATTCGTCGGGATCCTTGAAATCCTTATAAACCGAAGCGAACCGCACGTAGGCCACTTTGTCCATCTCGTGCAGTTTTTCCATGATCATGTCGCCCAACTTCTGACTGGGAACCGTTCGTTCGCCGAGCTCCTGAATGGTCCGCTCGAGCCGGTCGAGCATCTCCTCGATTTGAACCATGGAGATTGGGCGCTTGCTGCAAGCGATCTGAAGGGATCTGGTGGCCTTTGCCCTCAGGTAAGGCTCGACCCGGCCGTCCTTTTTGATGATCTGGAAGCTAAATTCTTCTTCCTTCTCATAGGTCGTGAACCTGTGATTGCACTGGATGCAAGAGCGCCGCCTGCGAACACTTCGGCCCTCGTGCGACAGCCGGCTTTCTAGAACCTTGGTATCTTCAAACCCACACTGCGGACATTTCACAGAAACCCCATCAAGTCCAAATCTTGTAAAGCGGATAATGGCTCGCAAGAGCCATCACATCACGGCGCAAAAGGGCCAGTTTTTCATCGTTCTTCACGTGCTCAAATGCCGTCCGCGTAAACTGAGCAATCATTTCCATCTCATCAGGACCCATGCCACGGGTGGTCAAGGCTGGAGTTCCCATGCGAATTCCACTGGTCACAAATGGTGAACGCTTCTCATTCGGAACCGTGTTTTTATTGACCGTGATAGCGGCCTTGCCCAAGGCTTCCTCGAGCTGCTTGCCACTCACCGATACCGGAGAAAGATCAATCAACAGAAGGTGATTGTCCGTTCCACCAGACACGATCTTAAAATCCAAATTCATCAAGGCTTTTGCCAAGGCTGCCGCATTCGCAACGACCTGCTGCTGGTAGGTGCGGAATTCAGGGCGCAGCGCCTCACGAAAACAAACCGCCTTCGCTGCAATGATGTGCTCCAAAGGTCCGCCCTGAATGCCGGGGAACATCGCCTTGTTGAGTTTGATCGCAAGATCGTCGTCATTCGTAAGGATCAAACCGCCACGCGGCCCGCGCAGGGTCTTGTGCGTGGTGGTCGTGACAACATGCGCATGGGGAACTGGACTTGGATGAACACCGGCAGCCACAAGACCTGCAATGTGCGCCATGTCGACCAAAAGATAGGCTCCGACTTCGTCGGCTATGGCACGGAATTTTGCAAAATCAATGACCCGGGAATAGGCGCTGGCGCCAGCCAATATCATACGTGGGCGGACTTCGAGAGCCTTCTCACGAACCGCATCGTAGTTGATGGTTTCCGTAAAAGGATCGACACCATAAAAATGTGATTCGTAAAGGATGCCTGAAAAATTAACCTTGGAACCATGAGTCAAATGCCCGCCGTGGGCGAGGTCCAGACCAAGGATTTTTTCGCCGGGCTTTAACAGCCCAAGGTAGACCGCCGCGTTGGCCTGTGCACCTGAGTGGGGCTGGACATTTGCATGGCGGGCTCCGAACAGGGTACAAGCACGGCTGATGGCCAGGGATTCGACCTGATCAACAACCTCGCAACCGCCGTAATAGCGTTTCCCGGGAAGTCCTTCCGCATACTTGTTGGTCAAAGGATTTGCGGCGGCAGACAAGACAGCGGGGGACGCAAAATTTTCCGAAGCTATGAGTTCAAGACCGTGCCGCTGGCGCTCCAGCTCTTCTTGAATCAAATTAAAAATATCCGGGTCAGACTGTTGCAGGATTGCCCAAGGCGATTCGCGGTGGCTCATCAGTTTTTCCCTTACATGGATTCAAGGCGCGAGGATCAAGGTCGAAGATCAAGGTTCCAGGCGAACTTTGAAATTCTTTTTTTCAATTTCGCGAATCTTGTCGCGGCGCATCTTGTGCCGTCCGCCCTCGAATGCAGTCTCAAGCCAAATTTTCAAGAAATCCGCAGCCCGGTGCAGGTTTGTGGTTCTGGCGCCAAGGCAAATCATGTTGGTATCATTGTGGGCGCGAGACATGCGTGCACTGTACTCATCCCAGACCACGGCGGCGCGGACACCCGGAAACTTGTTGCCGGTGATCGCCATGCCAGTTCCGGTGCCACAAATCGCAACCCCGGCCTCGATCTTTCCGCTTGAAATATCCTGGGCCAAAAGCGCGGCATAGTCAGGGTAATCAACGGATTGTTCATTGGAAACGGCAACACCGTAATCGACCGCCTCGTGGCCAAGGGCCTTGACCAGTTCGAGCATCGCATCTTTAAGTTCTTTGCCAGCATGGTCTGCCGCAAGTCCGATGATCATAAAAGTTTCGTCCTCCGGGTCAGGCCGGGAAAAAAAACAGGGGCATCAGGCAGATTACCACTTGATACCCCTGTGAATCCATTTGCCGGTAGCGGCAATCAGGCTTCTTCAGTCTTCTTGATAAATGCAATCGCATCGTTCACGGTGCGAATGTTTTCGGCTTCTTCATCGGGGATATCAACACCGAAAGCCTCTTCCATTGCCATAACCAGTTCAACGATGTCCAAAGAATCGGCACCGAGGTCTTCGATGAACTTTGCATTGGTGGTCACTGCGGACTCTTCCACACCAAGTTGGCTCACCACGATTTGTTTTACTTTTTCCTCAACGGAAGCGGACATTCTTACAACTCCTCAAAATAATCTTCAGGCGGTCATGCCCGACACTCGATGCTGGAAATGGAATCAAAATCAGGAGTTTTTAGCAAGGCGCTTTGCTGGGTGGGATTCAGAAAAAAATTCTCGAGGACAATAAAAGATTCTCCAAGGCACCCGTCACGCTCTGGATTGCATAGGAATCGGCCACCAATTGGGCTTGCCCAGAACCCTTTTGCGAGACATAACTTACTGAAATTTCACGGGATTTTTGAATCAACCCAATTCCCCAGGTTAAACCCGAGTAGTCAATTGCTGTTGGCTGGTTGGCCAAATCTTCTTTCGGGGCAGGAAACAGGCTGGCATTGGAAAAGGCACCTCCGCGCAAGACAAGCCCCCCAAGAGTGACTTCGGCTCCAACCGAGTAGTTATAGGTCGTCTGCAACCCGCGCGCTTCTTCGGCAGGTCCTGTCGCATGCTTGATCAAATCCGCGGCCACCAGAAGGCGCCCAGGCTCGCGCCAGGCCACGCCCACCTGATAGGTTCGAATTCCTGGTTCATCCATTTCACTGGATCTACCTTCGGTGGAAGAAAGCTGATTCTCGCTGCCAGGTAATCCATCGGCACCAGGACTTTCCGCCTGATAGTCCGAGACCGACGTGTTGTTGCTGATGGGAAACGGATATCGCAAACTAAACCCCAAGCGCATACGCCCTGACACGAGCAATGCGCCTGCCGTTCCAAGCAGGCCCTCATTCAAAGTCTGATACTTGAGGTTTCGCGAAGTGAACGCGCCACCTGTCCCCGACATGATTTGAAAATTTGAAACTGCAGACTGGCGCCGGTAATAGGCTCCGGAAACCCCCAAGGAAATCCAATCGGCCAACAAATAGGAAATCCCTGCGCCGGCAGATGAAAGTGTCGATGCCTCCTGGTAGGTCCTGTAGTAATCCACCGACTCACCAGAAACCAATTCAACGCCCATAAAGGAATCATTCTGGTTAACGTTGCGTTCATCCAACGACGCGAAACCATAACCCGCACCGAAGCGCCCATTGCGCAAACTTGCACCGAAAAATCCAGGCGACAATGACTGTGCCCGTTCGACAAACGGTTCGTCACTGATGGTCTGATCAAAGGACGTCGACGACTGGATCAGGCCGATCCCGGAGACGGAAACTTCCGGGCGGTCGATCAAACTGTAGCCTGCTGGATTCCAATAGACGGCAGAAGGGTCGTCGGCAACAGCCACAAAAGCCCCTCCCATTGCGGCGGCCCGGGGGCCAGGCAGCAAATTTCGTTGATGCGAGAACGTTCCGGAAAGGGCAGGGGACGCGATCATCGCGGAGTGCATGGCGGCAAGCCACAGGCAGACGCGCATGGCATGCGCAAGGCTCCGGCGTGGTCCCGGCGAAATTTTTCTGATAGGGAACATGATAGAGTCTTCGGCATCCCCAGGCAGCACTGGAGCCAGTCTGGGCGTTGAATGGGGGGCGAATTGGATGCAGCTCCGGCAGGATCCAATAAACTCAGGCTAATTTCGGGGATCTTTGCATGTTCACCAATGCCGAATTTGTGGCGGTCTCAGACATCCACCTGGAACATCCCGGCGACGACCGGGGCCGGGTTCTTCTGGAAGTCATTGACGCCTGTATTTCGTCCAACGTGCAGTGCTTTGCCCTGCTTGGAGATATTTTCGACTTCTGCCTTGGCGGGACAGGTTACTTCTCGAAAAAATTTGCTGCGGTCGGCGAACGCCTTGAGGCACTGGCCGCAAGCGGAACTCGCGTCGTGTTCATTGAGGGCAACCACGAATTTGCCCTGGCAAAAATGGGCTGGCGCGGCGTCGAGGTTGTCAGCGAATCCGAACGCGAACGCGGGATGACGTGGCGAAGCGCGTCGGGAAAAAAAATCCTCATGACGCATGGTGATCTTTTTTATGCGCCGGACACGTATCTGGCATTTCGCAAACTGATCAAATCACGGCCAAGTTTATTCGCGGTTTCGATGATTCCGGGACTGCTGATGGATGCATACGCACTGCGCCATGCTCGCGCATCCCGTTCCCGCGATCCTTACCGGATCATCAATGAGAGCGCGATTCTCGAAGACGCACGAAAATTTGCGGGGGAAAAAGAAGCCGATCACTTGCTGTTCGGCCACTTTCATATCCCTTGGGCCGAGCCTCTACGCGATAAAAACGGCGAAGGCTCCAGCGATAACCTCCTGCTCTGCATGAACTCCTGGGACAAGCCGAACGTCTTGATATTTGACGGCAAGAACTTCCACCGGGGATTCACCACCGCGCCTGGGAAGCCAATGGCTTTTTCGCCTGCGTTTAAAGCTCAGACCTGATCCCTAGATAAAACTTCGAAGAATCGTAAACCGCTGTTTTGCTGTTACCGAGTTGAAACGAATGGGATTCATACTGCCAGGTCAGGCCGTATTCTGCGGCGCCTTTTGCATCAGCTGGGCGAAACAGCTTGACCTCGATCCCAGTACCAAGAGCCGAGTCGATCGACTGTTTGACTCCCTTGTACCCAAAACTGCCAACCGTCAGCGGATATAGGAAAAGATCCCCCTGAACACCCAGCTTCCGGCTATTATCACCAATATTCAAATCACCGCGACCACCGACGAATCCACCAAAGAAGAAGGCATCAAGGCCTCCAAACTTTTCTCCCGACACGCTGAGTCCGACCAAACGCCCGACGCCACCGTATCGCCAGCGATGAAACTGCAGCACGGTGCCTTGCGATTCGGGGGCAACTGGATACTCCAAGTAGCCATTCCCACGCAGATCGTAGCCAGTGAAGCTGCCACTCAAACTTGAACCAAACGAAAAATCGGCCTCCATATCACCAAAAGCCTCGCGACTCAGGCGACGCGTCCCACGCAGGCCGATGTTATTCACCAACGTATAAGGCGCCGCCGTCGACGCCGACACGGGTCCGGTCACAGACCAAGACCGCAGTCCTAGTCCAAGCTCTCCTTCAGAGAAAATTCCGGCTGCGACAGAACCAAACCAGGATTCCTTGCGCCCTCCACCAACACCACCCTCTTCTTCGGCAACGGAAGCCGCGGGCGTCACTTGCTCTTCCGTGGCCACAGGAGAGTCTAACGGAGAAACCGCCGCGGGAGCTGCTGGAACGGGATTCACGACCGCCGGCTTTTCGTTTGTAGGGTTAAGCTTTTCCGGATTCCCAGCCGCCAACTGCGGCGTCAGGGGTTCCACGGGAATTGGGCGGGCTCCTGATCCAAGAACTTCCGGACCATAAGCCGGCACCGCTGCCTCACGGGCAAACCGCGCCCGCGAAGCGATTCGCACCAATTTTACGCCATCTCCAACACGGACCGCGCCGGGCTTGATTTGCCCCGTCATCTGCGCAATCGAAGTCCTGTCCTTCACTTCGGCCACTTTGGCGCGACCGAGTGCCTCAACGGTAAATTTATTCCAAACGCCAGTTGCAGGGTGCCGAGACGCCACAGCAACACGACTGATGGTGATTTCATCGCCGACCTGAACGCCCTGCTCAAGTCCCCCGGAAACCACGATGAAGCGTCCTTGCATTGACAGGATCTTGGCATCATAAGGAACCCGGTTGAACAGGCGGTACACCAATCCCTCAATCAGGCTATTGACCCCTGTCGCTCCTGCAGATTCCATTTTAGCAGCATCAATAGAATCTGATTCCTGGAGCAAAGGCTCCAATTTCCGGTCAAACAGGCGAACCACAAAATCAAACGTGTCGGTCCGGTCCAAAATGTCCAACGATACAAACCCATCCACTTCGAACTGTTCGATCAGCCCCGCGCGAACCTTCTCATCGTTGCGGGCATTCCTGGTCAATTCAGCATCAATTACCCTGAATCGACCGGAGGACTTCACCGCCTCAGGAAAAGCACGCTGAACCCCGCCACGAAAATCTGCCATGCGGGGATTTGAGAGGATGGACTGTGAAAAATCTGGCGCAAATACGACAGCGCGCTCAAGGCGAGGCATATCTGCCGCCGCGAAACCATTGCTTGCAGCTAATGCCACCCAGGCAACGAGCATCGCCACTTGAAGAGAAAGGTACTTGATATATTTCCTGGACATAATGCGCTCCCCTACTTGCCACATGGACACCGGAATCACTTTAACTAGATCTTTTCCACCTGGTGGCTCGATCCATCAAAGGATACCCGGCGCCTTGAATCTTCGACCATCGTCTCAATATGCACCGGCCTGCGCCAGATTTTAAAAATATTCTTCAGTGTTTCCAGTGCAAAATCATGTTTCAGGTCGACACCCTCATGCTGATGCAAAAGAAGGAGTTCACCACGATTCTTGAAATTCCCGTCTTTGACGGCGATGACAGGTTGGCCGAAATTCGTCAGTTGCTGCAGAAGGCGCTGTTTAATCTCAGGAAAGTCCCGCCCAGAAATAACGTGCTGACCGCTCCGGCGATCGAAATCATAAAGAAACATTTTGCTTTCGTGGCAGAAATCCTCATCCAGAAATTCATCAATGAAGGTGATGTCATTGTGAATCTTGCGAATTTCAAAAAGCTTCTCACGACCGAGATTGGCCCGGGTATCCCAATCCGAACGTTTTTTTGGGTCATCACAATCCGTGTAATCCTTCCCAAAACGCCCCTTATCCCAACGGCGCTCCACATGGCGAAACAGCTCAACACCAAGCTTGTAGGGGTTTAGTTGACCGGAGTGAGAGGCAACAATACCGGCATACTGCTCGCAATAGTCAACAATCTCGCTCTCCGTCAGCGGAGCCAGTTTGGTCATCATCTCGCTGTGCCAATATGTGGCCCAGCCTTCGTTCATGATTTTAGTCTGACCCTGCGGAGCAAAATAATATGATTCATCGCGAATGATCTCAAGGATGCGTTTCTGCCAATGGTCGAAAGGCGCATGATCGATCAAGAATTTCAGAACATCCCGCTCGGGATTCTCGGGAAAGCCGCGCTGCTTTTCCGCGGCCTCTACCTGCTTTTGAGCCTGGGCATCGAGAAATTCCTTGGGATTCACATACCGGTCCATGTAGGACTTTGCCCTGATTTTGGCGACTCCCTTTGGCCGGGGAGCCTCGTCGCCAACTTCGGCTTTTTTAAGTGCGGGGCGGAAAGGTGCATGAATATCAATCAGGTTTTCAATTGATAAGCAGACATCCACGAACGATTCCACCTCGTCGTGACCAACATCATTGATCACAGACCTGATGTACGCGGCATGATTGGCCATTTGATCCAGCATTTTGCGGTTTGTCTTGCTGAACCAGTAATTATTCTTGAAAAAATCGCAGTGTGCATAGACGTGCGCCATGACTGTTTTTTGAGACGCAAGGCTATTTGCGCGAAGCAAATAGGCGTAACAAGGGTTGGTGTTGATCACCATTTCATAGATTGTTGAAAGGCCGTACGTGTAGCTTTTTGAAAGCCGGTCGTATTCCATGCCAAAGCGCCAGTGCGGGTATCTTGTCGGAAAACCGCCATAAGCAGCGATTTCGTTGAGCTGTTGATAGTCAATCAATTCAAAGATAGTCGGAAAAAAATCGAGCCCGGCTCCTCTCGCCACATCGGCAAGTTTTCCGGCCACGTCCCGCAACTCCGGGGTTAACTGGGTTTTAAACTCCATGTCATTTTCCCTTGCCCAGAAAAACCTTGATGGCATCGATAATGGCATCACGGTCCTTGATCTGTGCGATCGTCACCCGTTCACTTTTTTCTCCGAAATGCTTTTGCAGATCCCGAAGAAACTGTCCTGATCCGTAACGGGACTCTACTTGCCCGTAGCAAAACAGATTTGAAATCGGGAGCAGGTTACCCTCCAGAATCTTCATGCATTCGGCCGTATCATTGCCTGACCAGTTGTCGCCGTCAGAGAAGTGAAACAAATATATATTCCATTCTGCCGGTGGAAAATGATCCTCAATCAATTTCGCAGCAAGACGGTACGCGGAACTGATCAAGGTGCCACCGGACTCCTTGGTACGATAGAACGTGTCTTGGTCGACCTCACGAGCCGTCGCATCGTGAATGATATAACGGCGTTCAATGCCTTCGTATTGCGTCTGCAGCCACGTATCGAGCCAGAAACTGGTCAGCCGGACGATTTCTTTTTGCTCATCACCCATCGATCCCGAGACGTCCATCATGTAAAGGATCACTGCGTTCGCGACCGGCAGGTTGACGACTTTGTACGAGCGGTAGCGCTTGTCGTCCTTGACGGGAATAATAAGCGGATTTTCTGGATTATATGTCCCCGAGGAAATGGAACGTTTCAAAGCCTCGCGGTATGTTTTCTTAAAGTGCCGCAGCGATTCCGGACCCTGCCGCAGAATTCCGGTGTACTTGTACTGGCGGTCCTTTAGATTCTTTTTGCCCTTGTTCTCAATGTTTGGCAGAGCAAGTTCTTCGCCCAGAATCTGCGCCAATTCCTGAAGGGGAACATCCACCTCGAGGCTATGTTGCCCTTCTTGATTCCCAGCCTCCCCCTCACCCGGCTCGCCCTGGCCCGGCTGCACTGGATCACCGACCTCGCCCTTGCCTTGCCCAACGCCACCCTGCTCCTGACTCCCGAACTGGAAATGAGGAATCTCAATCCGCGGCAAGGGGATGGTAACAACCTTCTTCCCCTGTCTGCCAAGCAAGTCTCCGTTGGCGATGAACCGACGGAGTTCCTGCTTGATTTTGCCACGAACGATTTTGCGGAATCGGTTTAAGTCCGATTCCATCTTCATTAGTGCTTCTCCTTGTCACTCTTCACAATATCTCCGCGCGCGAAGATGCTCGCAACAAAACCAAGGGCATCATTGGCACAAATTTCGCAGTATCCGTAATTCTTTATCAGACGATTCTTCACGATATCGATTTTGGCTTGTGTTTCGCGATCCACCACGTTCGACACCAGTGTGGTCAATTTAATGGTGTCCTTCTGGTCCTCAAAAAGCTTGAGCTCAAGGGCCTTGTGCAGCCGTTCGTTGGTCCTGAAGTCAAACGACTTGCCTTCGATGGCCAAGGCGCCGATGTAGTTCATCAACTCCCTGCGGAAGTCATCCTTGCGGCTCTCGGCGATATCAATTTTTTCCTCGATGGAACGCAGAAGGCGCTCATCCGGCTCCTCGTCCGCACCGGTAAATGGATTACGGACCTTTTCGCGCTGGACGTAGGCCTTCAAACTATCGATGTAGTTTCCGCACAGTTTTTGAATAGCCCCTTCATCTGCGGATACGGCGCGCTGAACTTCGTGCTTCACGATGTCTTCATATTCACGACGGACCTCGGCGAGGATCTCCCGGTAACGCTTGCGCAATTCCTCGTCGTTGATGAGCGAGTGCGTCTTCAGTCCCGAATCCAGTTCATTGAGGACAATAAATGGATTGATGCATCCCTCGCCCTTGTCCAAGACGAGTGACTGGGAAATCTTGTCTTGAATATAGCGGGGACTGATACCATCCATTCCCTCACGAACAGCCTCTTTGCGAAGCTCCTTGATATTATCCTCGGTGAACTGGGCCATGGTCTTGCCGTTGTAGAGTTTCATTTTCTGCATCAAGGTCAGATTGGCCTTCTTTGGCTCCTCAAGGCGCGTCAGGATACCCCACATTGCCGCCATCTCAAGGGTATGCGGTGCGATGTGAATGTGCGGGACAGAGTGGGCGTTGAAGTCCTTCTCGTAAATCTTGATCTCCTCACTTAGCTTCGTGATGTAAGGGATATCAATTTTCACGGTCCGGTCGCGCAGCGCCTCCATAAACTCGTTGCTTTGAAGCTTGCGGTATTCCGGCTCGTTCGTGTGGCCGAGAATGACCTCGTCGATGTCGGTCTGGGCAAACTTCTTTGGCTTGATCTTGTGTTCCTGGCTGGCCGTCAGAAGGTCGTAAAGGAACGCCACATCGAGCTTCAATACTTCAATGAATTCAATCATCCCGCGGTTGGCAACGTTGAACTCACCGTCAAAGTTAAAAGCCCGTGGATCTGAGTCGGACCCGTACTCGGCAATCTTTCGGTAATTGATATCCCCGGTAAGCTCCGTTGAATCCTGATTTTTCTCGTCCTTCGGCTGAAAGGTGCCGATACCAATCCGGTCACGTTCCGACAAGATCAAGCGACGGGTCTGAATGTGATTCTTGACCATCATTTCCCAGTTTCCGCGGTAGTGATGCATCAGTTCACGAAACACATAACGACATGCAGGACAAACATCGCCTTCGATATGGACGGCTTCTGAGTGATCACGTCCTTCATTGATCGTTTTCAGCAGTGCCTCGCGGCGCTCCGGCGGAACAAGATGCAATGGTTCTTCGTGGATTGGACACGGCATGGTGTCATCCATGCGAAGGATTTCGCGAAGGTTGGTCCAAGTGTAAGTGTAGAGGGGACCCTGCGGCGTTTTGGAGTAAGCTTCAACGCCCTTTTTCAGCAAGCGTGCAATGGTGGATTTTGACGATCCTACGGGACCATGCAACAAAAGCACGCGTTTTTCAGGACCATAACGATAGGCGGCTGCTTTCAAAACGTTGACGAGTTTCATCAGCTGGACGTCCAACCCAAAGATCGCATCGCGACCATTGTCGATTGGATCGTCGAAAAATTTGAAGTGGGTGATTTGCTTTTTGTACTCGGTGTAATTATACGAACCGTAGCTCGCAATCATGTCGTAGATTCGCTGAAACGCAGTTCGGGCAATCGCCGGGCGCTCCACAACCATGTCGAGGTAATCTTCGAATGTTCCCGCCCAGTTTAATTCTGCATACTGGCGGTCGAAGTCTGCATTATTAATGACATCCATCAGTCGCTTGCCGTTCATATTGACCCCTTAATGCGGCGATTGGATCTGTGCGTGAGGCTCCGGCAATACCCGGTGCCTTGATTTTGATTTTAAGGCATTCCGCGTATAAATGCCCGTATTTGGCTGGACACAACTCTAAAACCGGCACTCATGGATGTAGGCAGGGTTTGCTAAAAGACAAAACGCGGTTTGGGAAATTTGCTATTTAACCGGCTCTTGCCCTTGCTTAAAGGACTCTTCCAGATAGCGATTGATGAAAGCATCGAGGTCGCCATCAAGAACTTCAGATGGGGTATGGGACTCAAAGTCTGTCCGGTGGTCCTTCACCAGCTGGTAAGGGTGCAGGACGTAACTGCGGATCTGGTGGCCAAATGAGATGTCACTTTTGGCTGCCTCTTGCGCATCTTGGATCTTACGCCGTTCGGCCAGTTCGCGCTCGTAAAGCGCACTGCGTAAGAGTTTCATGGCCTGATCACGGTTTTGGTGTTGCGATCGCTGGGTCTGGCAGGCCACCACGACACCGGTCGGCATGTGAGTGATCCTGATGGCCGAGTCTGTCTTGTTGACGTGCTGCCCACCGGCACCGCTGGACCGGTAAGTATCCACCCGCAAATCAGCTGGATTGATCTCAATGACGATGGAGTCATCCACCACAGGGGTCACGGATACCGAGGCAAAACTGGTATGACGCCGCGCATTGGAATCATACGGACTGATGCGGACCAGGCGGTGAACGCCACTTTCACACTTTAAAAGTCCAAAGGCAAAGTCGCCCTGAGCTTCAAACGTCGCATTGCGAATCCCGGCCGTATCCCCATTCAGGATATCGTATAATTCGGTTTTCCAGCCCTTGCGTTCCGCATAACGCAAATACATCCGAAGGAGCATTTGAGCCCAATCACAGGACTCGGTTCCACCAGCGCCGGCATTGATAGAAACAATGGCCGCATTGTTATCCAGCTCGCCACTAAGCAGGCTCTGGGCCTCGACCGCAGTGAGTTCCTTTTTTAGTCTGGCGAGCAAAGCCTCTGCTTCGACGCGGTAATCGTCATCACCGTCGCCAGCGAGCTCGATCGCGGCATCGAGGTCATCGATGGCACGCTTCAGCCGGTCTGCCGTTCCGAGGCTGATTTCGAGGAGCCGCTTTTCTTTAATGATTGGTGTCGCTAAATCCGGACGGGCCCAGAAGTCAGGTGTAACTTCAATTTGGATTTCAAGGTCTTCGAGGCGTCGCTTTTTGTTGGCGACGTCAAAGAAACCCCCATACGCGTTCAAATTTGACGCGCTGATCTTTTGCTTCGCTGGAGATAGAGTGCAAATCCATGGTTCAATGGGTCTAACAGAATTTAGCGGGGAGGTAAACCGATGATCAAGCTGACGAAACTTGATAACAGCTCAATCCTGATCAACATGGAAACGGTCAAATATGCCGAGTCCGTACCGGATACGGTGCTGCGTTTTCTTAACGGGGACAGCGTGATCGTCCGCGAGTCTCTGGAGCAGATCGAATCCAGCGTGCTAGAATTAAAGCGGAAAATCTTTAAAAACCCCTAAGGCCCCGCAAGGGCACAGGAGAGGCCATCGTGACTTGCAGCCGGCAATTCGTCTTTTCGCGGCGTGGCATGCGACTCCTGACTGCGTTGGCAACCCCCGTTGCCATAACCCTCGCCATAACCCTTGCCATCACGTTGCCAGACTTGGCTGCCGCCAAGGCACCTGCAAAGGCCCAGCCCAAGCATAAGCCCAAGCCCGCCGAACCAAAAAGCATCGAACAGTCCATCCGGGAATTTCGCTTCGTTGCGGATTTCAGCCCGAAGGACCCTGAACGCGAAATATCCAGTGAACTTTTCTGGCGCTATCCATTGGAATTTCCGAAGGCTGAATTTCCATTTGAACCTAACTTCACCAATCTTGAAACCGAGATGCCACGCACCGACGGAGAAGGTCGGGCAATCCAACACCTCAATAACGCCCGCCAGGAGTTTATTGATGGCAACTTTGAGGCCGCGCGCAAAAGCCTGCTCTCGGCCAAGGCTCGCTATGGCAAGGGATATCCATTTCACCGCCGGACGGACTATTTTCTAGCCTACGTATTCATGAAAGAGGGCTTTGCCGGAATGGCAGACAGGCGAGTCTCCCTTGATGACCCCAAGACGAAAGGGAACTTCAGCAATGCCGCAACCTTTCTCAGTTGGGCCTTCAACTTAAAAAAGGATGTTCCTGATCCTGTGGTAGACCGGGTGACACCAAAAGGACTCTATAACCTCGCGGCGATTTATTTCCGCTACGACCGTTTCGCAGCATCATTCGCTGCCGCAGAACTTGGGCTGGATTTTCTGCGGGCGAGCGGGCGGACGGACTACCGGATGTCCTTCCGCCGGATCAACGCAGAAAACTACATAAAAAACGGCACTTTCCTTGAGGCGATCCAGGAAATGGATCAAGCCCTGCGTCAGGACTACAACAAGGCCGAGGCGGCAGCGATCATGCACCGCGCCGGGGACATCTATTTCAACCTGAACAACTATGAGCTAGCGGAGGAGGCCTATGAGCTGGGGGCCCGGGCAGACGAATCATTGCGGCAAATCAGCCCAGCCCAGCTCATGCTGCGCGCAGAATCCCTGTTCTGGCTGAAACGCTTTCGGGAAGCCCAAATGTTCTTGCACAATGCGATCGAAGGCGTTTCCTTCCGGAAGGAAAAAAATCCACCGTCACTAGCCTCGGCATCATGGGCAAGCCTTCGGTTTGCCGACATCCACCTTGCGCTCAACGACCCAGCGAAGGCCAAGCTGGCGTATTTCAAAATGGAACATGAATTCCGTGGCTCCCCGGCTGCAAAGGTGGCCAAGGTCAGGCTGGCCTGCCTGGAGTTGCCCTATTACGAAGGCAACAACATCAACCACGCCAGAAGCGATCTTGAGAAACTGCGAATGGATCCGGACCTGCCGCCCCCGGCAAAAGAGCTGGCCTGGGCGTGCCATACGGCATCATTTGCGACCAGGGAACGGACCACTCAGATGCTGGACAAAGTTCGGGCATTTGCGAAGGCCCACCCAGAATCACGGTTTCTCAAAGCCATGGCCGAACCGGTGCGCGAGACCCAAGCCCTGTCCATCGAAAATTTCTTCACCAAAGATGATGACTACGGTGCCGTCGCTTTTTTTGAGGAAAACCGCAAACGGCTGTTCACCAAAGGCGTCCCGCCCAAGATTGCAAGCCAATTATTTCGATCGTACAGCGACATTGGAAAGGCAGCTAAAGCCAAGGAATTCCTTTCTTCAATAATCTCTGACAAGACCGAAACGGCTTCCCTTAAACGCCTGGGCGATCTCGACGTCCTTCGTGTCGCCACCGTCTTGGCCGAAACAAAAGACAACAAGAGAATGGCGAAATTAACGGTGCCCTTAACTGCACGCGTGTGGAAGATCGAACGCTCGCCTGCGGCAGACCAACTTGCGACCCGAATCATCGAATCCAACATGGAACGCACTGCTCTGCCTTGGCTCCTGCCCCTCTATGAACACTGGGCAACGACAGACGAATCCCTCATCTGCGACGCACAGCTTTCCCTGCTGACAAAAGCAGCGGCGTTGTCTGAAAAAGCAAAAAAATCTATGAAGCTTGATGAGCGGATCACGTTGGCCATCGATGACTATATGCCTGACCTGCAGGATGACGATCCGTCTTGCGCCGCCACCCTGCTCGACATGGAATACAATCTGATGGTGCGCAAACCCGAGCTTCTTGCAAAACGTTACCTGGAAAGGAAAGAGTGGAGCGTAACGCCGGAAACAGTAACCCACGCATGGTCTGTCTCGGAAAACCTTTCCCAAAAAACCCCGTCGGCTCCTCCTGCTGCGGCAAAGGAATTATGGAAATTCATCGTTGCCAAGGGAGACTCACGCAGCCCCGAAGTCACCTTTGCAAGGTCAAGACTGGATCCGAATGCAACCGAATTTGAAAAAATCTGGAAATAAGACCGCCACAACGGAGATGATCCATTGCCTAGCCTCATCATTTTTTTAGCCGCCGCCGTCACCGCGATCGCTGGCCCCTGGGTCGATGCTCCGGCAATAATGAGCACCCTATCTGGATGCATTGCTATCGTCGTTGCGTGGATTTCAATAACATCACTGCGCCGGAGCCTGCACGAGGCGCAAGACACAAAACAACCGGACCCCACTGAAATCGAACCCACCCAAAGCCCAGATAGTTCGATGCTTCAAAGTCGTCTTCAGGTCGAATCCATGCGCATTCAAGCCCTCGAGAGCGAGCTCCGTGAAACGAAAAAAAAGCACGACGAACTCTTGCATGAAAGGATTGAGTTGCTAAGGCGCAGCGCACCAATCGAACCCATCCATTCCAGAACAGGTGTGCTCAATCAATTGCAAGGCGGACGCGAGGCCGCCCAGAGCATTCGACAGCGCGATCTCTGGATTCAAGCCCAGCAGGCCTCACTCGGGGAATTCAAATCCGGCTTAAATCAAGTCACAACTAGCCTGCAGCAAAGCCTTGCCCTGCTCAATTCAATCTCGCTGGCCAGCCTCAATGAAGGTGCCAACGAAAGTAAATCTGGCATCCAACTGAAGGCGCTTCTAGGACGCTGTGCCGCTGCCTTCCAAAAGGAAACCAATGAGAACCAGACGTCATTGGCCATGATGGAACTTAAAGCCACGGACTCAATTGATGGAATTTGCACTGGCTTTCTGTCGCTGAAAAATCGGCTAGGAGAGATTGCTGATCATGCCAGGGTCGCTGCCATGAATGCGCGTTTGCTCAAGGACCGCCCAACAGAGGCAGATGCATTGGAAAGCCTCGACAAAGATATAGAAAATATCTCCAGCGGATTAAAGGATTTGGTAAAAATTTCAGGACCATTTGTACCGGACCTCGAACGGGCGCATCAACAGATCGAGCACAACAGAAAAGCCCTTACAGGCAGGGCTGATAATTTAATGGAAATGCAAAACGTATTAGAGCATCGGATGGAGCGAATAACAGCGGAATTATATGAAGGGCAGCACGGGCTCGAAAAGATCATGAGAAGTGATGTCGAGTCAAAAGAAAGAAGAAGAATCGATCTGGATCGGATTGAGGTGTCCGTTGAAAACACGACGGAGGCTCTTACCAACGCCTGCACCATTGCGCATTCGCTGGACTTGACCATAGAACGAATGGTTGAGGTCTCGAAAATAGCTACCGGACGTTCAGACGCGATCAAGATGCCGCAGGAAACTTCTGCGAACGATTGAGTTCCCGTGACTCGCGAGCATCCTTGTTGCCTGCAAGAAGCAATGTGTTCACAACCCTGACAAAATCGCAAAGAAACCCGGTCGCTGGCAGGGTTTCTGAAAATTCACAAAGAAAAAGTTTCTTGATCCAATCCGCCGGGATCCGGTTGCGCATGACTCCGGCATAAAGTCCGGCACCAAGCAAACGACCAAAATCTGCGCTAACTTCACCGCGAGACATGTTTTCTGTCTTCACGAGAGAGGAAACCTCACGGGACGGCCGGCCCGACTCCCACATGCCCAGCAGCGATTCAAATGAATTGAGGGCATTCAAGACCTCGCGACTGACCAGCCGCCGGATCCGTGCGTAACCAAGCAGGCGGCGGCGAACCGTTTGATCAAGATAGTTGATGTGAAACGCATGGTCCTTTGTTTTACGGCGCGGATTCAGAATTTTTGACCCGATAATTCCAGCAGCGTGTTTCATGGAATTGCGGGCAAACTGTTCCGCGGCGGCACCCCCTCGCTCAACAAACCCAGAACTCATTGCCAACAAATACTGACCGGCTGCTTCTGCAAGGTTGTTGATCGAGACGGTCGTAATCAGCAGTGTCCTCGTTTTGCAATCAAAGTAATATCCTTCCAGGGCTGCACGCTCCACCATCAAGGCAACATCACTTTTCGAATGCCCGGCTGCACGTAATGCACCCGTTGAAAATTCGGCCGCAGGCGAAAACTGCGAATGAAATTTTGCGAGTTCTTTTTTTGAGATATCCAGACCAAGAAAAGATGACAAAGTTTGGGTCAGGCCGAGAAACTGAAAATCAAGATCGAATGCATCGTCATCGGAGTGATCGTCGTCCCCCTCCATACCGGAATCCGCGTGTTCGACAGACCCGGGGAATCCAGTGCGCATTTCTTCCCACAGGGCAAATGACTGCCATTTCATCCAGGGTGGCGAGTTCAGAATGCAATAAAAATCGCGTTTTAATCGCAGAACTTCCGTGGACCCCAGGGATTTTCTAACCCCTTCGAGATCAAAATAGTACCGATCAACATTGCACAAGATTCGCATCAACGGAGTTGCGGCATCAGAGTCACGTCTCGCCAGCTCATTCCAAAGCGTCGCGGGCAGGTGGTTGTCCGCCAGATGATATTCCCCGATCAGGCAAAACACGATGTGATCGGGATGTTCTTCACTTGCATTGGCGAGCAATCTGGCACAGGTCTGGTCGCGCAACTCCAGGCTCCTGGGACCCGGGTGATCACTATTGACGCAAACGACAGGAATCATGTGATCGCGGGCAAGTTCTATCAGCGGTTTGTAATGGGCCCAAGGAAAGCCCCACTCACGACTGTAATTTACCGACTGAAGAAACTGTTCTTCCGATGTCTCGCCCGCCATGTAGGATTCAAGCTGCTTCTGGTAGCGGTTCTTCAGCAATTCAAGGGCCAAGACAATCTTCGGTCGCGGCGCAAGAGAAAGTATATCCCGCAAGAGGCGAAGGAGCGCCCGTTGCGTTTGCTTGAAGGTATGGAAGTCACCAAAAAGAACAATCCGTCGCCGCAGAATCGTCTCAATCAAATGAGAATTGTCGACCCGCGTAAAAGATGGAGAAAGGCTCCGTTCAAAATCACCAGCATAGCGGAGAAGCTTCCCGCTTGGACCAGCCCCCAAAGCATTCGCATCGGCATGAGCGCGCCGATACAGGGACTCATGAAGTTTCTGCAGCTGGCGTGCCGCAGTGACCTTCTTCATAGCCGCCCTCTTCCAAGTTGTGGCGTTTAAGCTATTTTAACCTGAAAAACGGCGTCTAGCTTGCTTTCCCCGGCCAGACTTGCATTGGATTTATCGGGATCAAATTGGCAGGGATTTAAAAAGGAACAAAAAGACCACCGGTGACGCTATCTTTGAGCAAGGATTCGCCTGGCCGGTAATACGCGCATCGAATGCCAGAGAGGCCTTCAGACAACTTCGCCTGTGTCAAAACTTTGGCGATGCCCTTGCAGTGCCCCTGGATCTCCACCGTCGACAATTCCTTCACGAGGCGAAGTTTGAATAGAACTCCGGCGCCCCGGGGAACCAAAAGGGAGACCGCATCTTCCAGTCGCAGGCCTTCAGAATATTTTCCGGTCTCGGCCAGCCAGTCCTTTGCACTCATGATGCTGTCGCGTTCGGCAATGACGGATTCATGTGCGGCATAAGATGCAAAGCCATTGCTGCGCAAAAGTTTTTCAGCAACATCAAATTGAACCCAAGACGCATAGGGATGTTTCTGATTGAGGGCGGCGCGAGCAGTTTGAATCCAGGCCAAAGGATCCTTTCCGGCATGGGTCCACTGCTGGGAATAAAAATATCCGATCTTCCACCCACCGACGCCTTTATTGTCACGATCCGGCATCGGTACGAGTCCGATCATGATGCGGGCTATGTCGAGTTGGCCTGATGCCTGAAACAGGATAGAGGCCTGATTCTTGTATCCATAGAGCGGATTCACTACTGCTGCGTCAAAATCACATGGAATTGCTGCCGGATCCCCATCCACTGTGTCGAGCCACAACAGTTTCAAGGGTGAAATGTCCATTGGTTCAACATAGCGGGCACGCAACTCTGCCAACTGATTTGCGACAACAGCTGCCGTCATCTTCAAGCGAGGATGGAACATGGCGGCTAAAGCCTGGCTGTCGCCCTTGCGAAATGCCGTGACCAGGGACTCCACTGCCTTTTCAAAATCTTTTAAATCATCGCCCTTTGAATGATCTTGCAACGGCAGGCGATCGATCAGCTTTCCGGCCGGGGAGACCGTCAAGACCTGACAGGACTTTTGTTGAGATGCTTTGTCATTTTTACTGGATTTCGCGGCAAAAACGGCCTCAGGGGTCAGACCACTGCATAGCATCACAGCCAAAGAGAAGCTTTGGATCCCGCGACGAGCCAGGCGGCGGAGCAAGCGGCGTTCAGTTGCCCTTTGCCACACAGCTGCCACAACCTTGTTTGGCGGAAAGATCGACAAGTTCCCACGCCCCGAATTCGTTGTTGATCACTTCCAATGCGTCATCAAGGAATTCATACTCGCACGAGAACAGCTCGGTGAGAAGCTTCGTCTCGATGCAATAAGCATTGTAATTGTAGGTATTGGACTCGGGGTCGAACACCAATCCAATTCCCGCCTGGCGTTCGCGGAATTGTAGGATCTTGTACTCAAAATTTTCCCCGGTGATCTTCCAACCATTTTCCGGCGTTGGGGCAGCAGCACTCATGACTAAAATTTCCTCCGGCACAGGGCCGCGGCGAACTCTTCAAAATCGGGTGTCAGGATCCCCACCTCCTTCAAACCCTGCAATGCCTCGGACGTCAAGCCCTGAACGAGTTCAAGGCCGGCAGAACGACCCAATAGATTGAGGTACGTTTGTTTTCCCTCTGCGGCATCTTTTCCCTTTGTTTTCCCCGTATTAGGGGAATCATCCAGAAGATCGTCCATCACTTGGAAGGCGACCCCAATTTGCACCCCAGCAAACCGAAAGGCGTCGATCACCTTTTTGGAACCACCGGCCGCGGCGGCCCCCAAGGCACAAGCTGCACCGAGCAATGCCCCCGTTTTAAGGCGATGGATCTGTTCAAGAATTTTGAGTGCCGATCCGCTGTCTTGCATACTCCCCGCGGCATTGGCCAAGTCCTGGGCCTGGCCAAGAACCATGCCCTCACCGCCAGCGGCAGTGGCAAGCTCCCGAATACAAGCCATCGCATCCGCAGCATGTTCGGGTGGAACAGGAACAGCTGCGATGATGGCAAAGGAATCGGTAAGCAGCGCATCGCCGGCAAGCAAGGCCGTCGCTTCCCCGTAGGCTTTATGAAGGGTCGGCCGGCCTCGTCGCATATCGTCATTGTCCATGCACGGCAAATCGTCGTGGATCAGGCTGTAGCTGTGAATCATTTCCACGGCGATCGCCGCGGCAACCACCAAATCTTTTCTCCACGCTGAGGTGGCGGAGTTATCTTTGGACCAGTCCGGTAAGACGGCAGAGGCAGAAATCACACAAAGTTTTGGCCGGACCATCTTCCCGCCGCCGTCCATGGCGTACGCAAGCGCTTCGCCAAGAACACCGCCCATTCCAGCATAGCCGTCGCGGGTTGCGCGCCACTTTGAAAGGGCCGCATTAAAACCATCTGGATCTGTGGCTTTGCTCATTTATCCTCCGGCCACAAAACGGCAATCAGAGCGGTCCTTGATACCGTTCCAAAAGGCCGCCGCGTCCACTGGCTTACCGCCTTCACTTTGAAGTTTTGTCACGGCGAGAAAACCATCACCGCAGCCCACGAGGATCGCCTTGGCGGGTTTCGAAAAAACAAACGCGCCCGGCGAAAGTGATGGGCCGCTAAACCCAGTTCCATTCGCAAGATCGGCCGCTGAAGCCGCGCGAACTTCCAGCAAGCCGACGCGCTTGCCGTTAAAAAAAGAAAAGGAACCCGGCCAAGGCTGAAAGGCGCGGTAGCGATTCAAGTTGACGTCAGCCGGCAAAGCCCAGTCGACCGCACCATCTGATTTTTCAATCTTGCCGCAATACGTTGCAGCGCGATCGTCTTGAGGCTGCCCCACAAAATTTGGGTCGCGAAGCCTCTCAAGGGCCTGGATCAAAAGTGGCCCACTAAAATCAAACATTCGTTGCGTTAAGGTGCCGGCGGTTTCATCGGGAGCAATTGGAGACTCTGCGGCACAGATGATGGCACCGGCATCCAATGCCTTCACAGTGAATAACACCGAGACACCAGAGTTTACTTCACCTTGGAGAAGTGCAGCTGGCACTGGCGTCGCCCCCCGGTATTTCGGCAGCAACGAAGGGTGAATGTTGATCGTCGCCCGTTTGGGTATGGCGAGAAATTTTTTCGACAGGATTTGTCCATATGCAGCCGTCACAATGACATCGACATTGAGACCGCTAAGTTGCTCGAGGAATTCAGGATCACGTGCCGACTCAGGCTGCAGGGTCAAAATCCCCTTGGCCTTGGCAAATTCTGCCAATGGCGGGTCCTGCAACTTCCCCGATCGTCCCACCGGACGGGCCGGTTGGCTGACCACAGCAATCACATTAAAATCACCATCCGCAGCCAGCAATTGTTGCAACGGCGAGACGACTTCCTGCGGCGATCCCATGAACACAATGCGCAAGATCAAGACCCTCAAATAGGCGACATAAACCGGTTCTTGGTTGTCGCAAAACTGAAGCCCAATTGCTAGGCTTGTTGTGCCGCTGGAGCAACAACAACTAAACAGAGGCTAGAACGCCATGGCATCATATATTCTAGGGCTGGATCAGGGAACCACGGGCTCAACCGTTCTGGTCATCAGCGTTGGCAATCCGGCAAACCCGGTGCTGATCGGCAGGTCGACAGTGGATTTCCCGCAGCACTATCCAAAGGAAGGCTGGGTCGAGCACGATGCTGTGGATATCTGGGCCTCCATGCGCGAGGCCTGCCAGAATGCCCTTCGCGCCGCAGCCGGCAACGAACGGGATTTTGATGTTTCGAAAATAAAAGCCATCGGGATCAGCAACCAGCGTGAAACGGTTGTTGCCTTTGACCGGAAATCCGGCAAGCCACTGGCCAATGCGATCGTCTGGCAATGCCGGCGCACCGCGGCCGCCTGTGATGCCCGCCGCAAGCGAGGCCTGGAAAGTGAAATTCGCAAGAAAACCGGCCTGGTCCTGGACCCATATTTCTCGGCATCAAAAATGGAATGGCTATTGGAAAATAGCGCTGCTGTTAAATCCGCTGCAAAATCCGGCAGCCTTGCCTTTGGAACCATCGACACTTATTTGCTTCACCGCCTGACCAACGGCGTTGCCTACGCAACCGAACCAAGCAATGCGTCTCGCACCATGTTGTTTAATCTGGTCAACCGTTCGTGGGACGACGCCCTGCTTGAAGAGTTCAAGATTCCGTCGAGGGCATGCCTGCCAGAAATAAAAGACAGCGCCGGCGTTTTTGGCAAAACGAGCGGCCTTGATTTTCTGCCGGATGGAATTCCCATCTCTGGTATTTTGGGGGATCAACAAGCGGCCCTGGCCGGACAAGCCTGTTTCAGCCCCGGGCAAGCCAAATGCACTTATGGCACGGGGGCATTTCTTTTGTTGAACACGGGAGACCAACCAAAATTGTCGTCTGCCGGAATGCTGACGACGGTGGCATGGTCGCTGAACGGAAAACTGACGTACGCCCTTGAGGGCTCGGCCTTCGTTGCTGGGGCTGCCATTCAGTTTTTGCGTGATCAATTAAAATTCGTCCCGAGCGCTGCGGCATCGGAGGCCTTCTCGCAAAACGCAACCGCCGCGCCCAGTGTTTACTTTGTTCCCGCCATGGTTGGGCTTGGGGCTCCCTGGTGGGACGCCCAGGCACGCGGTGCATTCTTCGGGTTAACCCGGGGCACCACGACGGCTCAACTCGTGCGGGCCGCCCTTGAAAGCATTGCCTTTCAAGTCACCGATTTGCTCTCCGCCATGGGCGAAGACCTTGGAATGCCCATTGGAATTGTACGTGCCGATGGCGGCGCCGCCGCCAACAACTTGCTCATGCAAATGCAAGCCGACTATACGGACACGCGGGTGGACCGGCCCCGGAATTTGGAGACTACGGCATTTGGTGCGGCAATGTTCGCCGCGCTTGGAGCCGGAATCTACGGCAGCATCAATCAACTGGAACAAGCCCGCATTTCAGACCGGATTTTTGAACCGAAACATTTCGCGGATCGCGAACTTCACATGGCGGGATGGCACCGCGCAATTCATGCTACGCAGGTTTTCGCGGGCACAAAATGATCGAAACCGCTGCCGACAAGATCACTGAATGGGCACAAGGCTTTGTTCTTGATGGTGCGCTGACGACGGCATTAATTTTGGGCTGGCTTGCTGTTTTTACTTTGGCTGTGACCTTGGTTGGGATTTTCATTCACGGTCAGACTGGTCGCAATCCTGACGACAAACCCGTTCGTCGAGTCAAATCTGAATCATCTGCCATTCCCTTTATTGTTCCCTCCCTGGCCCTCGCACCGCTTGCGATTTTTTCGGCGTGGGCTGCGGCGCGGATCAATTTAATTTTTCCTGTTTTTGAATTCTCGGGCCTGTCGGATATCGCAATAGCCAGCATCGCACCGGCCCTCCTTCTTTTTATTGGCAGCGGACTTTTAGGACGGATCATCACCCTGAGCCGCAGCGAATGGTCTTTTTGGTCGGAAAAACCGTTTGTCAGGGTTGATCGAGCCTTTGGTAAAAATATCCGGAGCCGTTTGGCGCCGATGGTCGCCAGCAGAATTCTGCTGCAGTCGACTTCCGATTGCTTACCGATGGTCTTTTCGGAATTGATCATCATTGAATCCATCTTCAATGCTCCAGGACTGGGATTCTGGTCGTGGGAGTATGCAAAAACGCGCGATGTTGAATCGGCTGCAAAGTCTATTGCTGTCCTGTTTTTTATTTATGGCCTGATCAATCTTACGATTTACTTCGCCAACAAAAACCTCGGCAAAAAACTTACGGGGTACGTCTGAATGGATTCCGCCATTTCCCAGATCGATCTCGGCGAGGCCTACCTGGCACCCAGTGCAACACATTGGCTGGGAACCGACTACCTTGGACGCGATTTGCTGGCACGCATTGCCGCTGCGATCATTGAGGCAAGCCTGCCAGTCATGGCCACGGTCACCATTGGATTCGTGATCGCCGGGATTTTCTTTTTAGCCTGGTTGCCGCGCCGGTTTCCGCTTCCCTTGATTACCGGGACTGCGGTGATCCGTAGTCTTCCGGCAGGACTTCTCGCCTTCGGCGTCCTCTTGCTAGCCGGCGGTCAGCAGCGTTTTGAATTTGTTCTTCTCGTGATCGGAATGACGGCAACAGCGGGTGCCTTGGATCACCTGGTCAATTGCTGGGAGCGGGATCGTCATCTTGGCTACTGGGATGCCCACAATGCGATGGGAGGTTCCGCGCGACGTCGGGCCCTTCAGCTTGGAATGCAGCAAGGGTGGCGCCAGTCGATCCTGCAACTCTTTGGCCTGACCATTCAGACCAGTCTGGCCATCGAAGCCACACTTGGATATTTGGGATTGGGAATTCAGGAACCGCGGGCCTCACTGGGTAACATCATCGCCGCGCACTACGACCGCGCCCTGAAAGGATATCCCATCCCGGCACTATCGGCCGTTGCCGCCCTGCTCATCATCAGCATGCTGCCCCGTTTGTTGACCGCGCAACCTATTGGCCGAAGGAAGCCCGCATGGCTACCACGGCCAGCATCAACCAACCAAAAATGAGCAGTGCGCCCCCAATCGGAGTGATCGCCCCCAAACTGCGATTGCCGGTCAACACAAGCGCATAAAGACTTCCAGAAAAAATCATGGTCCCGGCAAGAAATGAAAAGCCAGAAACTTGAATCATGGATTGATCGATCCGGCTCGCCAGCAAACCAAGACAAACGACGGCCATGGCATGGTACATCTGGTAACGCGCTGCGGTTTCAAACACGACCAGCAAATCAGCATCCACACGGGTCTTGAGTGCGTGGGCGCCAAAAGCACCCGCAGCAACACCGGTCATTCCCATGAGGCCACCCAACGAAATCCATGTTGTCCAAAGCATTGTGAATCAGCCCTCAAATGGTTCCATGTGAATCAACACGTTTGCAACTCGCGGAACTTTCGAGCGAATCGCACCCTTTACCTTGCCGCTCAAAATGTGTGCATCATGCAGGGTGAGCAATGGATTAGCCTGGACATGAAGATCAACGTAGTAATCCGCGCCGTGGCGCCGGATTGCCATTTTTTCGGTGTGATGAACTCCCTCGACCGATCGCGCCGCCGCATCCACATCAGCAACAAGTTCCGAGGAAGGCATGCGGTCCATCAAATCATTGACCACGCCGCGTAATAATATCGCCCCATTCATGGCGATGATCCCGGCCGCGAGCAGCGCCGCCCAGTCGTCTGCTGACTCCCACCCTGGCCCACCAACAAGAGCGATACCAATACCCACAAATGCAGCAGCAGAAGTGATGGCGTCGCTGCGGTGGTGCCAGGCATCGGCATTGACTGCCCCACTGCCTGTTTGTTCGCCTACTTGAAGGACACGCCGGAACAATAATTCTTTGACCAGAATCACGCCCGGGATGACGGCCAGAGTAAATGGCGAAGGCAGGTGGTGCGGGGTCAAAATTTCGTGAACTGCAGCAACGGCAATACCAACACTGGCACCAAGCAGCATGAATGACACCACGGCCGCTGCAAGGGCATCGGCCTTGCCAAACCCATAGGGAAAATCTTCACTTGCCGGGCGATTTGATATTCTGACCCCGGCCCAGACCACGATCGATGAAAAAACGTCCAAAGACGACTCAACGGCATCAGCCACCAGAGCGTAGGAATGCCCAATAATTCCAGCAGCGAGTTTCACCAGAACCAGCACCAGATTGACCAACAGGCCGGTTTTCACTGCTTTAATGGCAAGGCCTTGACGGTCCAAAAGCTTAAATCCTCGCGTTCCTCAGTTGAGTCCAGACCACATCCTACGGTATTCTCGCCCTCGTTTCCACGAACTCTGACGATCCCGATACCTGATGACACCCGCAGGAGATTCCATGCCCGATCAATCCAAACTGTTTGCCGGAAAAAAAGGCGTTATCATGGGCGTCGCCAACGAGCGCTCTTTGGCCTCTGGAGTCGCCTCATTCTTGAGCGCACAGGGTGCCGAGCTGGCCTTCTCCCATTTGCCGGACAAGGACGGTCGCGATCGCAACGAAAAACGTGTGCGGCAGGTGACCGACGGCCTAAACACCAAACTCGTCGCCCCCTGCGACGTTTCTTCCAACGACGACATTGTTGGCTTCTTCAATAAAGTTGGCGAGGCCTTTGGTTCTATTGATTTCTTCGTTCACTCGGTGGCCTTCGCGCCGGTCGAGGACATCCGTTGCCAAACAGTGGCGGCGTCTCGTGCCGGCTTTCTGACGGCGATGGACATCAGCGTCTATAGCTTCATTGCAACAGCTCGTGCGGCCAGCGAACTCATGACCAACGGCGGCAGCATGGTGACCATGACTTACTTTGGAGCTGAAAAGGTTTTGGCTGGTTACAACATGATGGGTGTCTGCAAGGCTGCCCTTGAAGCCTCGGTCAGATACATTGCCCACGACCTGGGGCCTAAAAACATTCGTGTCAACGCCCTGAGCGCCGGTCCCGTGAAAACCCTGGCTGCATCTGCCGTCGGTGATTTCTCTTCAATGCTCGGAATGAATGCGGCGATCGCGCCCCTTGGTCGCAACGTGACCAACGATGACGTTGGCCGCAGCACGGCAATGCTATTGAGTGATTGGGCTTCATCGGTGACAGGAGAAACACTTCATGTCGACTGCGGCTACAACATCATGGGCAGCCCAGGACACGCGCTCGAACGGCTCGGAAAAAAATAAGACCGCCATCCTGAGGTAACTTCCTCTGGACGGCGGCCTTGCAATGCAGACTAGTAAATGTAGGTAACCGTGCCAGCCATGCGCGGGTAGTAGTAGTAGGTGTAGCCCACAACTACCGTTGCATAAATCGGCTGAACCACGACCGGGGTGTAGTAGTAAACTGGCGCTGCGTAGGTGTAGGCAACGGGACCAATGTAGTAGGTCGGGCTGTAAACAACACCGCAACCAACCGAACAACGGTAGGCCCGGCGACGCCAGCCCCATGATTCCGTCGCTGTGTCGCGGTCGAGTTCGTCAACAACAACATTTTCAACGACATTCTTGGGTGCCACAGCGCTCTCGAACACTTGAGCTGCCGCAGTGCCATCCTTCACTTCGACCGATGCGTTTGCATCAACAACGCGAAGCTCGGCCTGGTCGGCAATCTGATTGCCGCTAGCGTCAACCGGCACGCGCACAATGGCGGCCGACGGCAGCTTGGAAGCATCGAAAGACCCGGCACCAGCAAGTTTAGAAACCGTCAGCACGTCCTGGTTGCCACAGGCGGAAGTCGCCAAAAGAGCGGCAGCCATAAAGCCTGCTTTAATCATTTTCATCAGGGATTCTCCTCAAACGGGGTTGATACGGTCCATCAAGACCCTAAGCCCTATGCAAGGAGCGGGAGAAAATCAATGCAAACATTCTAATGAATCGGTTGAAAAATTCTGTTTCTTACGGAATTCGCTCGGTTTTTTGGCACACGGCCAAAAATCCGGAACAAATTCCATACTCCGCCGGTGGGGTCACGCCCTGACCAACCCCGCAATCGGGGATGACGCCAACCGCAGCCCACTTGAAGGCACCGGCCGGATCGCTGGCTGGACAGCGCTGGGCCTCAGGAGGCGGCGTTTTCAGCCGCTGGCCTGGAGTCATAAACTTGATATCGGTCACGAGGTAATCGCCAGACTTCACTTGCGCCGCTGGCTTTGTCCGTTTGCATAGCCTGACCGTTGAGAACGTCGTATTCGAATTGTCAGCGCTCAGCCTCGCCAATCCGAGGACATGGTAATTGCCGCCTACCGGACCGGCAGGGACGAATCCTGGGGTTGGGCACGCCGCATCGAACGTCAAGTGCAGCTGCAAGGTCACATCTTTGGCGGTCTGACTGACGTCGGTGCAGACCGCCCTGTTTCCGTTGCAACGGTGATCCCTGCTCCAGTTAGGGCATTTGCCGGGAAACGATGCGCATGCAAAGCAGTCGCCTTGCATGGCAGCCGACTCAAGTTTAACGGCCGGTGCAATGCAGGCAGGGGCCTCCGGGACGCAATTGGCAGCGCCACCGCACGAGCCTGGACCATTGCCACTAAAATAAATGCTTTTGATGTTCCGATTCCGGATTCCTCCCTCCGTAATGTCAATAATTGGATTGGGAGAGTTTGAAGGGACCGAGCCAGGGACAGGCAAAGGCAAAGGCAAAACGTCGCCACTCCGGGCCGGGTTCTGTTTCGAGCCCGCCTTGAAGGAAACCGCCTTGAAGGAACTGTCCGAGCAAGCGGCGCTCAGGGCCATCACAGCCAACAGCGCAGCACCGATAGAAAAAGACTTTTTCTTAGCGAGCGAAAACATCCCGACCTCCTAAGAGCCCCTTATCGGACTCAAACAGAATGGACTTGATGATAGGGATAATAATTCAATTAGATCGGGCAGTTAGAATCGCGACGTCGCTCCAGGTCGGCCACCACACGTTTTTTGAACGAACGATATTCGTCCTCGCTCAAATTTGCCGGAGCGCCCCCGGAAAGCCCCATCGCCTTCCGATAATCCTGCAAATTCATCAATTCAAAATTTGCCCTGGCCGTTTGAAAGAGCGTTGGAAAGCGCTGCCCCGGCGAATGAATGTGATGAAGGCCCCCGCTGTACACGAACATGACCAATCCATCCCATGTCATCCCGGCCAAAATATCTGCCACGCCGCCGCGCACGGTCATCGGCTGCCCGTGCTTGTCCAGCCCATCGGGACGCTTCATACGACCCTCTGGCGCGATCAAGATCACGGACTCGGGATTGCACGTCTTCAAAAAATCGGTCCACGTGCCGTCGCGACTGCGTGTGATGGAAACAACACTAGGGGCAAGGAAGCGAAAAAAATTGCCCAAAAGGGGGCGATTAAAGGTGATATCGGCGGCGGGAAAAGTCGCACCCTTGGCGAGAGCCCAGACAAAGGCCCACGGCAGACCACCCATGTAAATCGGTTCAAACAAGCTCGTGTGATTCAAGACAATGACAAGCCTGACATCCCGGACCTGACTGGATGTGATCTTGTTTCCAATCCACCGGACTTCGAAACGACAAAACAAACCGGCCATGATTTTGACCGAGGACAGCAACCATGCAGAAATCAAAGTCCGCAATCTCGAATCCCCTTGCCCATCCGTAGAACTGGAACAAGAATACCATGAATGAACTTTCAGGAGACGCAAGCCATGACAAAATCCGGCCATGAATCAACTCATGAATCAATTTACAACATTCCGGTTAAAACCATCGACGGCAAGGAAATCACCCTTGCCCAATTCAAAGGCAAGGTCCTGCTCATCGTCAACGTGGCGAGCAAGTGTGGCTTTACGCCTCAGTACAAGGGACTTGAAGAACTCTATGAGCATTTTCACAAAAAGGGCCTCGAAGTGCTCGGCTTCCCATGCAATCAATTTGGCTCACAAGAGCCTGGTACTGAAAAAGAAATTAAGGAATTCTGTTCGCTGACCTACAACGTTACGTTTCCAGTTTTTGCGAAAGTTGATGTCAACGGACCTGCAACCCATCCGCTTTATGCACATTTGAAAAAAGCAGAGCCTGGCATACTTGGCACTGAGGGCATCAAGTGGAACTTCACCAAGTTTTTGGTCAATAAAGAGGGCGAGGTCGTGAAGCGTTATGCATCCGCAACGACCCCGGAGGCTTTGAAATCAGAGATTGCGGCGCTGCTTTAAGTGAATCTTGGCCTCGGCCGTCAATGGATCCTCGGGCCAGAAATGACGTGGATAGTCCCGTGACAACTCCCGGCGCAATGCCGGGTAGTGGTTTTTCCAGAATCCTGCCAGATCGCCAGTGACTTGAACGGGCCGGTTGTTGGGCGCCAGTAAATGAACCACCATCGCCACGCGGCCTTGCACCAGGCGCGGTAAGTTTTGAGTGCCAAAAAATTCCTGCATTTTGCCTTCCACCCACGGCGGCTGCCCGGAACGGTAATGAATGGGAGCCATGCGCCCCGATGCCAACTTCATTTGATCGGGACAGGCAGCGTTGATTTTTGCCGCATCAGCATAACCAAGAAGGTCTTCTATGTAGGCCCGCAGTGGCCGCGCGGTAATTTCGGCAAAGGAGGCTTTACCTTCAGCCATCGCATCCAGCAAAAAATCAAAGTCCGCCCCACACAAGTCGATGATTGGGTCCTCATTCATCGCACCGGCAAAAATAAGAAGGCGCTGCTGCCAGCCGTGCAACTCGGAATCATCTTCAAACGGTTTGGGCCACGCCTTGCGAAGCTCTTCGCGCAGGCGCACCCCGGCCAATTCCGGGTCAACCGGGGCCGAAGTTTCTTTAAGGACCAGGGCTCCAAAACGGACTCGAGCGAAACCACGCACTCGGCCACCAGAGCCACTTTGGCCGGTATCCCATTCAACTTCTGGACCTTCTCTCCACATGGAATCCACAGCCTTCAACGCCGAAAAATCCGGTGTCAAATCCAGCGCCATCCAATTTCTTGCCATGATCCGGGAAGGATCTGCGGCGCTGACGTCGGCATCGATCAAACAAAGCCACTCCGGCAACGCAGAATCTGATTTGCGCAAAGCAACGGTCCGGCCGTCAACCAGGCGATACGATCCTGCTGCCTCCAGGCGCGCGACGCGGTCAGCGTAACCAGCAAGCATCAATGCCGTCATTTGGGCGGACGATTTTCCTGCCGCCGTCAAGTCTGCCGGCTCAAGGTTTTTCTCGCCGGCAATTCGGGAAATCTGGGAAAACGTCTGATTAAAGCCAAACCCGGTCGTCTTACCTGACTGGGCCTCTTCACTGACGCGAGCCGCAAAGGTCACAGCATGAGCGAGGGCATTTAAGCGTTTGCCCTCTTGGACAATCCTGGCCAGCCGGGGATGCAGGGGATAACGTGCCATTTCGCGACCAATTCCGGTCACGTGACCGACTGCGTCCACAGCGCCCAAAGAACGCAAAAGGGCAGCACTGCCAGCAAAGCGCACGGGTTCCGGAGGATCCACCCACGGAAGTTCACGCACAACATCAAGGGCCGGTTTGATGTCATCCTTAATCGAAAGCCTGGTGTCAGGAACATCAACAACACAGGCCACTTCCAAAAGGGTCTGACTCAAATCAAGGCGCAAGATTTCAGGGATTTCAAAACTGGCACGGCTGCGAAAATCTGATTCAGAATACAAGCGCACGACGGTCCCCGGTCCGCGTCGGGCCGCGCGTCCGGCCCGTTGGATGCATGACGCCTGACTGACGCGCTGCAGCTTCAAGGTTGGCAATCCCGCCCAACTGGAAAAGGAGGGCACCTTGGCCAGACCGGCATCGACGACGAGGTTCACCCCTTCAATCGTGAGCGAGCTTTCGGCGATGTTGGTGGCCAGGATTATTTTTGGACGCGTCGACGGTTCAAAAACCGTGCGTTGATCCTGCGGCGAAAGAGAGCCGTGCAGTTTGCAAATCAGTTCATCTTGAAATTGACCTGTCCGTGCCAGGTGATCAGCACAACGATCAATCTCCGGAGCGCCCGGCAAAAAAACCAGTGCATGACCAGGAATAATGCCAGATTCCGCCAGGGATTTTTTACCAGATAAAAGCGCGACCGCGACACGCTCATTGATACGCGCCGCGAACATCTCGACCGATTCCGACTGCGTCGCACTAACCTCATGGATCACGGTCATCACATGATTCACTGCCGACGTCGAAACCAAAGGCGGCGCACCGAGTTTTTCCGAAAGGCGGGCCGTGTCGAGTGTGGCCGACATAACAATCAGCTTCAAGTCCGGGCGCGAAGTCGCCTGCAACCTGCGGATGGTCGCCAGGGCAACATCGGTGTGCATGTGGCGTTCATGGAATTCATCAAGAATTACAGCTCCGGCCTTTTTAAGATCCGGATCCGCGATCAAGTATCGGAGCAACATTCCCTCAGTCATAAACAGGACGCGCGTTTCCACGCTAAATTCCTGTTCAAAGCGAATGTGATACCCGATCGTTTTGCCGCAAGGCTCTCCGCACTCAAACGCAACGCGTTGGGCTGCGAGCCGGGCCGCGAGGCGCCTGGGTTCAAGAACAATAATTTGAGATCTTGGAGGTACAACCTCCAACAGCGCCGGCGGAACACGCGTTGTTTTGCCGCTGCCGGGCGTAGCCTGGACGATAAGCGTGTTGGACTCCAAAAGAGCCTGCTTGATCTCAGGCAAGCAAGCATCCACGGGCAGGGAAATGCGACCTTGCGGATTCATCTGGAGGCGGACTCTAAAATTTTCGCGTCGTAACAACCGGCACAGGAGGGCAGGTACTTTTCTTCACAGCCAAGTTCCACAACCGGCCCCTGGGAATCTGGACCTACTGCAAAACCATCCACCATTTTTAAATTGTAGACGGCCTTTTTGTTGCAGAAGGCACAAGTTGTTTTGACTTCTTCGATCGCGTCAGCCAGTTCAAGAAGCCTTTGGCTGCCTGAAAAAAGCCGCCTTTTAAAATCGGTACGCAGGCCATAGCAGATAACAGGAACACGATATTCCGTCGTGATGAAACGCAACTGATCAATCACCCTGGATTCCAAAAACTGACACTCGTCGACGAGCAGGCAGTCAACCCCGGCGAGTTTTGTTTCATCGATCATGTCGTTGGAACCGAGCACAATATCGGCTTCTTGCTCCAAACCAGCACGCGACCGGACTTGATTGGCGCCAAACCTGGTATCCAAAGCAGGCTTCAAGATTAAAATCCGTTTGTTTTGCTGGCGGTAATTATGGGCCACAGCAAGCAGGTTGAGGGTCTTAGCACTACCGACTGCGCCATAGCGGAAATATAGTTTCGCCATAATACCCTGTTCGTTCATGATTCAACAATGAACGGCGCAAGCCCGCCGCCCGTACCGATATTGACCACAGGCCCCGATGCAAAGCGCGAGACGCCGCCCCCACAAAGAGGCTCCGTTCCTGTATTCAAAAACACAGATGCATCAGCATAGCCATCAATTTCGGCAAGTTCGCGACCCTCGATCAGAACCTTGCTTTTATGGCGTCGTCCGGACATCCGCTGCTGAATCACCCAAGTGTCCTGTGATTCTGTCCTGACCCAACGCCAAAAAAGTGCGGGACTCACCTGGCTATTCATTTTCAGAAGACCTTTAAGTCGAGCTTGCGTGGCGTCCTGATGCCATTCGCTGCCGACAAAAACAAGATGACCACCGTAGCCCAATGAGTTTTTGATCACGTAATCGTCGCAGTGGCCGGCAAAGTTAAAATCAGAGTCAGAATCAAAGTCAGAATCGCTAGCAAAATCAATATCTGTCCTTGAACCGAATGCCTCGCGCACCACGTTCACTTGATATTTCTCCGACGGAATAATCCGCGTCCATGGAACGCGCCGTTGGGTTGCCTCACGTTGATCAGCAGAAAGGCCAACGGTGGCTGCAAGTTGGTCGTTGCTGGCGACCACGGATACCATGGCCAGAAACGCCTTCACTTCATAATGCGCGCTGACCGGATTATAAATCCTTGAACGGCGAGAATCATGAAGGGCCGTCAGTAATTTTGGTTCCTGCGATAGTCGTGACGCAAATACATGACGGTAAACAAGATCGAAGGACTGTTCCGCCCATTGGGACGGGGTAACACGGACCGCTTCGACCCGGTCCTGCCAATGCTGCGCCAAATATTCCAGTTCAGCGAGTTGGGCATCACCTTCACGGTGCAGAATCGCAAGGCGCGGGCGCTGCGCTTGGCCACCATCACGGCGATAAAGCGCCAGAAGGCTGTCCAGCAAATCGTCACTGTTGCCGCGCGGAGGAACGGCAAACCCGCGGGATTCAGACCACGCCGCGAGCACCATGTCGCTATAGGCCTGCATCGCTGGAATGGTGCAATTGGCCTCGATCAGTTTCAATTCAGCGCCGTGCCAAAACAAGTCGAAACGGATCGTGGCGTGTCCCCAAGTTTCAGCCGGATTGCGGCGCGCCGCATCGGCCTCGATTCCTGTCATCCCGCCAAAAAGAATCTGCCAAAGGCTTTGATTTTCTTTGCGCTGAATCCAGGCGAGGGTCTGTGGAAAACACGACAAAACCATTCGCGCATCTTGCACCATCGGATCCCAATCCGATCGTTTTACGATGACCGGATTCTGGGCCATGGGAATGGGCTGCCATGTTCCCAGAGATTTCTGCCAGATCGAAAGGTTGCGCATCGTTCAGCCCGGTGAGTTATGAATGTTCCGCTCTTCGAGAAACAATTTAAACACGATATCCAATCGTAGAGATGGAAAAAGAGCCGGATGAAGGGCGAGGGATCTTGTCTCAAGAAACTCTGCCAATAATGCATCTGCCGTTTCCGAGCCCCTTCGAGGCAAAATCAGAGCAAAGGCGCCAACTTTGGACAGGGTCTCCGGACGCAGCACTAGCGATTCAAAAAGAGCGTGGCCAAAAATCGTCAATTGAGTCCCAGTCATCGCTAAAAGACGCTGGACTTCATCCGGGTAGTCCGCCGGATCGCCCTGACGAATCCTACGAATTTCTGCCGCCATGCGCTCTGCGGATTTTTGATCCTGTACCAAAACAATGACGCCGGCCTCATCAACAAGCGTGAGAAAATCACGGCAGCGACCACGTTTTCCCGGCAGTTCCGTGGCCATGGCATCCTTGTGGATGCGGTTGATGGCCGCCTTGGCGCGGGGAAAGGTGCGCCAGGCCAAGACATTGAACAGGTCGTGAAGGGATTTTTTGCGCACCGGAAGGACACCTTCGTCGAAAATCCGGGCCTCGTAATTGCCGCGGCTTTGAGCAAAATCAACCAGAAGGGATTTTAAGTTTGGGTCCGGATTTCTCAAAAAATCATTCAGCGCCGCTGCGTCACCAATCTCAAAAGCAGGCCAAAGAGAGGAGGGGGCCGCCGCCAAACCGTCAAACTCGTGTCGATGTGCCAACAAATTAAGCATCAATAAAAAAGAATTTTTTCCAACAATTTCAGTAGGCAGCAGCGAATCGATCAGATAGTTTCACAGTTCACTTTTTGCAGGAGAACAGGGTCATGGATCAACCGGAACTTTGGTGGAGCAAGGTTTTTGGACCTGCTGATCCCGACACCATCTTAAACCGCGTCGATGAATCCATCGAGCTGGAAGATTACTGCGACCGCGCAGAAGGCTTCATGGATCTCGTCGAAGAAGCCCTCGGCAAAGGCGTCCCGGCCACTCAGGTCAAGGACATCGCCCTCGGCCTTCTGGCTTGGGCTGAAACCCAAGAATAATTTTTAGAGACGATTTCAGCACGCATTTGGATCGCGCGGTCGGCAAGACCACCCTCTCCAATAGCGACTGTCGGGGCAGCCAACGATGCCGCCCCCGCGCGTCCATTGGCAATTCCCAAAGAAGAACACTCCCGGCCGGGCGGTGGGAACTCTGAAGTAAACCGTGCACACGTCGGCAAGTGCGCCTGCCCCATTGGCAACATTGCAGCATCGGCCTCCGATTCCAAACTGAACACAAAATTGAAATGGCTGGGCCGGTTTTCCGCCAACGCCAATATCACCACCATTGATTACAATTGGGGGCCTTGCCGCAGGGACTGCGGGCTGCGCAGGCGCAACGGGACCGACCACAGGGTCCAGTTTGTCTTTGTTCAGTTCTTCGACCAGTTTGAACCACCAGTCAACAACGACACCTGCCCAAGCGGGGGGCGGCTGGCTTGCTTCGCAATCAATGCATGGTGGTGCCTCAATTGTGGCAGTGTCCAAGCGTTTCGAGACAACCGGCCCATCATCAATGAGAGAGGCAACTTGGGCATTTTCATCGGGCGAGGCCAGACCAAACGTCTCGGGTAAACCGACAAGTCGATCACGAATCTCCTTCGAGGAGAGCTTTCCCGCGGGCTTCTCTTGGATTAGCTTTGAGACCGACGCCTCCAGGTCTTTCTGATACTGCGCCACGGCTTCGACGTTGTTCTCACCAATGGTCACCACATTTCGTCCCGCCATCGGCGAGTCAACCACCTGAACCGGATTTGCGTCGGCCTGCCCTGTCGATTTTTCTTTTGACTTGCCGGCAGAGCAACCAGCTAAGGCTGCCGCCGCGATGGAAAGCATCACCAAGCATTTGATATGGAAGCCCAACGGACTGCCCAAATGATCACGAACCTTTTGACCATGATTTTCCAATTGTCGCGCCCTCCGCGAAAACCTCGGGGCGTTTCGGAAATTGAGCCAAAAATCTTGAACAGAAAAGATCCTTCGCTTTCGCTCAGGATGACGGGTTCGCTCGGGGTGACGAGGTTGCTCAGGATGACGGGGTTGCGAAGGCAAGCGGACGGGTGCTTTGCACGCGCAAATAACTAATTTTATTGTATTTTTTTATATTTATTAATGGTTTTAAAAAAACCACCGAATAACTCTATATCGAGGTTCGGTTTGCCCCGGTCGGGTGGGTTTTTGCACCTGCCACAATCGGACAAAGGCTTCCGGGTCCTCTTTAAAGGAGGCATCGCACAGTATGAAGAAACCGCTGACGTATAACGAGAATGTGTACTTCTTTCAGCGCGACCGCGAGCTCATCCACGAGATGGATGAAAAACGGCGCCAGGTGGAGCACAGGCGTGAGATGCACAATCACGTCGGTCACTGCACTGCCTGCGGAGAAGACACCATCGAGGTGACATTGGAGACGGCGCATATGCACGTCTGCCCGTGCTGCCACGGTGTGTTTCTGGAGGGTGAGGCAGTGTCGGATCTGCTCCGGCGCGACGCCGTCAACATGGTGACGGGAGGCAAGCGAAGGAGACGAAACAATGCCGCATAAGGTTTTTGTATCGAGAATCTTTTAGAATCGGTCAAAATCGGTCAGAATCCATGATCAACGAGCGTCTGACGCAGACAATGCGCCAGACGCTCGTCGGCGTTTGGCACCCCGACACGATGCCAGCCCGAAAAGCCAGCCTTTGCGGCATCAGCCTTGTAGGTCACATCCATTTCATAGAGGGTTTCAATGTGATCTGAAACAAAACTCACCGGCACCATGACCAGCTGTCCGCCGCGCTCGCGACCAAGGCGGGCAATCATTTCTTCCGTATAGGGCTTCAACCATTCCACCGGACCGACTCGCGACTGAAAAGAAAGTTCAAAGGCCACGTCGACATCGCGAGGGACCCACTTCAAGGTTCGCGCGCGCAATTCAGCAAAGTGGGCGCGGATTTCGTGAGGATAGGGATCCGCACGGCGGATGTATTTTGCTGGCAATCCGTGGGCGGAAAAAAGAACGGTAATGCGCTTGTTGTCAGATTTTTTTGCCGCCGCCAAAGCTGGCTCCATAGAGGCCTTCAAAAGGTCCCAGGAATAATCCAGATAATCACGCTGAAACCACCAGGACGGAATGCGGGTCATCGCCATTCGTCCCTCATGTTCGTCCCCGTGACAAAGGCGCCATGCCTTGTCAAAATCGAACATGGAACTGCCGGCCGTTGCATGGGAAAAATGCGGATAAAGCGTCAGCAAAAAAACCCGCCGGGATTCCCGGGGATCAAAATGACGAACGACTTCACCGGCACGCGGTGCCGTGTAGCGGTTGATCACGTGAACTCGCGTCTTGGGGCGGATTTCGCGTAATTTTTTTTCTAAAAGCCGCGCCTGGATTTCCGTATATCGATTGATCGGCGAATAGCCAATGGCGCGGTACTGCGCGTCAGACTTGGGCACGCGACGGCGCGCAATAAATCGGCCAAGCATTTTGCGCAAAAACTCTGGAAGTAAAACGCGCAGGATAAAGGGATCTTCAAAAAGTTCGGTCAAAAAAGGTTCGACTTCTGCACTCGACGTTGGACCACCAAAGTGCAATAGGAAAACGTCGTTTTGAGTGTCGTCCCAATGATCGTTGCGAAGATTGTTTCGAGGATCATCCGCCATTGGAACCCACCGTCACAGCATCGGTCAGAGCCTGGGCAAGCAGCGCGTGGTCGTCCTGCTTGAGCTGGGTGAACCAGCGACCTTCCGGGTAAAGAACTGCGGTGATCCCGCGCTTGCAATGGCCCAGGCAACCAGACGAATTGACGCGGACGCGACCCTTCCATTCCGGATGGGTTTCCTTGGCCCAATTTTTCAGGCCGTCACGCAATTTCTGGGAATCCTTACTGCCGCAATTCTCGCCAGTGCCCTTTTGATTGGTGCAGACGAATAAATGGGCTTCGAGTTTGTTTTCAGAATTCACATCAACTCCGCGAGTTTGCCTTTGACTGCCTGCGAACAATTATTGAGCTTCTGCAAGTGGCCGTCGAGGTCCTGTAGGCTCCGGATATACCTGATCGTCCTGGCGCCGTCATCTTGTGCCACCTGCTTGAGGTCGCATTCCAGGGCCCCGCCAACCCAAAGCTCAATCCCAGCGGGCATCAAGCGGTCAAGTTCACGCAGGTATTCTGCTTGTTCCGAGCCTTTCATGTTGCGGCTCAACACGGCCGTGCGTCCGACAAGAACTGCCGAACTCCGCAGGATCCCGGCGGCTTCAGCCAAGGGTTTTGCGGGCAAGTTAGGTCCCAGGTACTGACATCGAACCCCGTAGGCAGAACATAAAACCGCACTCATGAGGATGCCAAACTCGTGCAGGTCCCCATCTTGAGTCGCCAAAGTCACGGTATAATCACCCCCGGTTGCCGCGTCTGAAAGACCGCCGCCGTTTCGCAGGGAAAAAATAATTTCGCCCAGCTGCAACTTCAAGATCGCTGAAAAGGCATGCTCCTGGGCGATAGAGAGCTTTCCCGCCAACACGCGCTCTCCGACCATCACAACGAGGGGTAAGGCCACATCGAGGACAAAGGACCTGGCACTGTGCTGGGCCTTGGCCCGGAGGAGCTCGGCGTGAAGCTTTTCCAATTCAAAGTTAGACAAGACATCAAGAACTCGAGCGCAACTTTCGGAAATGGCCTCAGGCGTCGTGACCAGCTTTCGAGTTTTAGTGGCCACGGACTTTTGCTCGTCTGATGGAACCTTGCCAAGTCGCCAGAGGAGAGAACGAAGGTCTTCCTCACTCATGCGCGCCAAGTTACTGATCGTATGGCCATGGGTGACGAGTTGGCCGAGGATCCTGAGGCGTTCTGCCTCTTGAACGCTGTACATCCGCCGGCCGCTGGTCCCCCGAACTGGCTTGATGACCCCGTAACGCCTCTCCCAAGCACGCAGGGTATGGGCATTGATACCCGAAAATTTCACGACGGCTTTAATGTTGAAATGTTCCAACGGGCGAACCTCCGTCTGTCTAATATTCAGTAAAATTTGTTAGACAGATCAGGTTTTTTATAGACAAGACACCCGAATTTGTCTAACTCTTTTTGAAAGGAGGATTCTTCATGAAACCCAGAATTTTCAAAAGTTTTGCATTTGCGGTGATCGCTTTTTTTGCGGTTGCAGGATCTCAGGCCATGGCCACCCCACCGGCTGAAGGCAGTGTCGTTGCGCAAGGGGGCGTATTCTACAAGATGCCGTCTGGCGAGATGGTTTTGCGTGATGCAACATTAGAAGTACCAGCGCGCGGCGAGGGCAAGGTTGTCCTGCGTAGCGGCCTGATTGAGATGACAGCCCACGGCTTCAAAACGGTGCACAGCCACGGCCGTGCGATTTTCTACGTCGTGTTCCTTGATCCTCCGGGAGCTCCAGAAAATACAGCCGTTGTGTACCGCGGTTCGTACCTCCGCGGCAGCAACGCGGCGAACTTCTGGGGTGATGTCTTCATCCAGACCTTCAGCACGAGCGCGGAGCTTTCTGCCTTGACCAAAAATCCAGGCGTTGACGTCCTCGTTTCTGACCTTGAAAGCAGCAACGACGACGGCAAGGATTGGAAACACGGCGGCGGATTCTGGTTTAATACCAAAATCGGCGAAGCCAACTGATAATTACGTAAGTAATTGAAATAAAAGTAATTTTTAACGGGAGGCTTCGGCCTCCCGTTTTTTTTCTCCAGTGTTTTCAGGACGTACCGATGGCCTCCCGTGTGGTGAAAAACCCCCAATGGTTCAAATCCGGAGCGAGATCGTGGCCTCAACTTCCGCCCAGTCGCAGCATCAAAATCCTTGGCCAATGTCCCTCTCCGGGACAGCCCACGTTCGCCCGTGCGTTGTCATAGCCCGCGACCCGCAGGCTGACACATTCGCCGTAAGGGCAGCTGCAGGCGGCCCGGTTACTGACTTAACCAAATCGGAAGCCTTCTTGTTTGAACAGATACGGACCAATGGAGTTCAAGTGGTCCTGCAGTCAAAATTTGGGTCCGCCAGCGGCATCCAAAGCATTGAGACAACAATGGCTCTCACACTTCGGCTTCATGAAAACGGACTACTGGAACCCCTCAGCAATCAAGACCTCATGAAGAGCCTTGAGATGCTCGCCTCCCGGCATCAACACCGCGCTCCATCCATCACAACAAGGAGCACACCAGGGAACACACAAGGGAGCACCGCCAACCATTCCATGGGCCTCGCCAGAATCGCCGGACATCCCGCTTTTTCTCTACTCATTCTGATCTCAGTTTTCGCTGTATTCACTAATCCAGTCACCCGCTCAAACTTGAGCGTCGATAGTGTCATCCGTTTTTTAGAGACACCAGCCATTGCCCTTGCAGGCCTATGGTTCTGTCTGCTTATTGCATCGACCCTCTACGGCCTTTGCGCTCATGCCGTCACCCAGGGAGCATTACCGCCTTCGCTGCAAAGCCCAAGCTCCCTGAAATTCCAGTGGCGTGGGGTTTTTTTCCTGATGGCAGAATTTGAGACAACACCAATTGACATGCTGACGCGCATGGAAGAAATCCGCGTGCGCGCCACGCTGCTGATCCTGCCTTGGCTCGCAGCAGGGTGCGTCGCGATGCTTGTTAATTCCACCTCTGAGGTTGGAACTGGAACAATGCTGTCCGCGCTGGCCATCGCATTCGCACTGGTGGGACTTCGCGAGACCTCGCCCCTGGAGCGCAGGCAGCTCGTCGCGCTGCTCGAGGCCTATTCCAACCGAACAGACTTGTTGGAAAGCACCGGCCATTTTTTGAGGAAGGGCCTCTTCCGGTTTGATCAGAAATCCGCTGCGGGCGAAGGCATCCTTGCCAGTACGATGATCGCTTGGCTGGCCGGTCTGACCATCTATGGTTCTGAAATTTTGATCTCCAGCGTTTACGGACTCGGAAATCAAGTTGCTGCCTTGGCTGCCGACACCGGTGCTGCGGCCCATGTGACGAACGCCATCGCATCAGCTGCGTGGCTGTTGATGTTGGCCACCATCGCAATTGGAGGGGCCGCAAGGCTGATCTCCATTCCATTTGAAAATGCCTTTAGCCTGGCTGCAATTCCAATCAGAGCACTACGTCCAAAGGCCCTTTTGGCCTTGAATAAAAACTTGACGCCGCAAGCCCTCCAGCAGGCTTTAAACAATCTGCCGATTTTTGCTGACTTGCCTGACACGGTAATCTTGCGGGCCATCCAAATTTCAAAAATACAGCAGACGTCTCCGGGAGAGGTCATCATCAACCAAGGTGAAAGTGGAAGAGACTTTTACGTGATCCTTGAGGGAAACTTCCTGGTTGAGGGGTCCGATGAAAGTCAAAAGGTCATCGTCTCTGAAAAACTGATCGCTGGTGATTCGTTCGGCGAGATGGCCTTGATCCAAAATCGTCCGCGAGCAGCCACGGTGAAATCTACATCTCGCGGCCTCCTGATCAAGATCCCTCAGGAAGGTTTTGATTCTCTATTTCCAAATAAATCCGGGGCCAGGGAAAACCTGACGATGATCGTCCGGGCCGTAAAATTACTTCAGGAAACCGAAGCCCTCTCTTATTTGACCCCTGCACAGACCCTTGGCATTGCACGGGCGATGCAGCCACGCGTGGCCAAGGCGGGTGATGTCCTCATCCGCGAGGGTGACTCCAAAGCTGATTGCGCCATTTTGATCGAATCGGGATCGGTCAACGTCACCCTGCGTGGCCGGACACTCGCTGAAAATCTGACCCGGGGAAACCTTTTAGGCACAACGGCCCTGATGAATGACTCCGCCCGGACGGCAACCGTCGTATGCACATCAGACACGGTTTACCTTGAAATCTCACGAGCCGACTTTTTGAGCGCGTGCAGCAGCAATGCCGTCATTGCGATCTTGCTGGGCACACGGACGCAAACGCAAATCAAGGCCAACACCGAGGTTGTCACGGAGCACGTAAACGACCCAGCTCAGAGCAGGAGGATGGCATCATGATCGAACGATTGCTGCCAATCGCACTGATGGGATCAATGGGCTATAAAGGTGTAGAAAAAAAAGAAGTTGTGACCGACAAAATCAAGGACTTTATCCACAGTGTTGAAAGCGTCGTCAACTATCAGCGCATTTCCACCGTCGCCCATGCGATCGAGTTGGCGATGATCGACGAGCATCCACCGAAAATCGCAGACCCGAAGGTTTTCAAAGCGACCGTCAAAAAACTTGTCGGCATTGGCAAGAAAGGCAAAGGCGACGCCTCAAAGGATTTCTGGGGGACTGAACTTCGACTGACCGTCAAAGGAAATACTTTCGTAGTGTTTTCTGCCGGGCCAGACATGAAATGGCGCACCAAGGATGACCAGTCCGTTCTTGCTGAAATCATCAGATGACCAATGGCTAAATCTTTATGACCAACAAGCATTTTGAAAAGGCCGGGTACGGCATTGCTGAAACCGGACTCACTGCCAGTGAAGTCCTGATCCGACTTTACCTCTTGATCTTCTATACGGATATCGTCGGTCTTGAACCCAAACTAGCAGGTTATGCGGCCGCGATTGCCATTGTCTGGGACGCGATCACCGATCCTCTGATGGGAAACGTGAGCGACCGCACGCGCAGCCGTTTTGGGCGCCGCCGCCCCTACATTGCCATTGGTGCCGTTTTGCTGGCCGGATCCATCATTTATTTGTTTTCACCGCCGGACCTTGCCACTCAGTCCGGTAAATTCTGGTTTCTGTTACTTTCTTACATGCTCGTGAATACGGCAACGACAGTGATTGCCATCCCACATGCGGCCCTTGGTAGTGAACTCACTCCTGATCGCAGTGAAGTGACCGAAATTTACGCCTGGCGCCTCATCTCCGGAAACATGGGCGCTATCCTGGGCACGATTGTTCCCGGCATTATTTTAACCCGCATGGCTGCGGAGCCAGGCATTCAAGACACCGTCGCCAAGGCCGGAGCTCACGCCACTGCGGCGGCCGTGGTCGCAGCCGTTATCTTGGTCACAGCCTGCATAACCTTCTTTGCCACACGGCGCGCAGACAAACCCACTGCCGGTATCGCCAGCCAAAAAAAGGCAATGGCCGAAACAGCCCCTGCGTCCCATGCGCCTTTGGGGCACTTCCAAGGTTTGCGTTCGATGGTGCAGAACAAGCCGTTCGTGATTTTGTTTGTCGCCTATCTGATCGCGACGATTGGCGTGAATATCAATTCAAGCTTTGCTTTTTTTTACTACAAATACCGCCTTGAACTGACGGAAGCCGACACCCAGAAAGTGATCGCCTTCTTCATGGTGGTTTTCACTCTGGCCCTGATTGGCTGGATCGCCCTGGCCAATCGCTTTGGAAAAAAAATCCCACTCTTTGCCGGCACCATGCTGCTGGGAATCATGACCGCAATTGGCTACCCGCTATTTCCGGCAGGCAGCCTGGCAGGGCCGGCCGTTGCGGCGATTTTCGGCGGATTGTTCGTCGGATCGATCTTGCTCCTTGATGCCTGGCTCGTTGATGTCATTGATTACGACGAGGTGAAAACAGGACATAGCCGGCCCGGACTTTACTTTGGCATCTGGAAAATGGGTTCAAAGGCGGCCCGGGCAATCGCCGTCGCCCTGTCGGGGATCATCCTGTCGGCGATCGACTTCCAACCCAACGCCACGCAAACTCCCGAAGTTTCCTTGCGCCTGGCGCTGGTCTTCGGACCTGGAGTTGCCGTTTTCTTCATCCTTGGCGCACTTCTCACACTCGCCATCAAACTAGACGAGCCCCGCATTGCGAAAGTCCGGCGGATTTTAGCCCAAAGAAATCGCCTACGGTAAATTCAGCTCGTTGCAAAACTGTGTAAATGGCATGACAGAGATATTGCCACGACCGTAGTTTGCCTCACCCCTGTGGACCTGATAAAACTTTGGAATTTTGGTCCTTTCGGAAAAGTAGGAAAGATGCGGGCTCATTTGTTTTTCGCCCGACTTGCATTCGACAGCGAATAACGGCTTAGAGTCTTTCAGGACCACAAAATCCACTTCACGTTTATCCGTGTCCCGTAAAAATCGTAACTCCATGGCGTATCCTTCCGTATCCTCAATAAAATGGCAGTACTTCAGAAGCTGCGACGCGACGAGATTTTCAAAACGAGCTCCAGGATCGCTCACTTGAGACCAATCCCATAAAAACAACTTCTTTTCTTTTTTTACCGCGCGAATCTTGGGCGAACCAAATGGCAGTATCCGAAAGCAGTAATATAAATTCTCAAGGATCGTAATCCAACGCTCAACAGATTTATGATCAACCTGCAGGTCCTCCCGCAAACTATTGACTGACAGCACTGATCCGACGCGTCCAGGCAATAAATCCACCAATTGCTCAATCAAAGAAATTTCGCGAACGTATTCCAAGTCGCGTAAATCTTCTTTCACCACGCGCGCGATACGATCGCGCTGCCAAATTCGATGCATTCGCTCATCTTGGGCAAAAAGTGGTTCCGGAAATCCTCCGAATTTCAAAAGTTGATCGACGTGCGCCGCCGTGGGACTTGAATTCAGCTCTCGGAGTGAGAACGGATGAAGGCGAAAGTACCGGTAACGATTTGCCAGAGATTCTCCACCTTTCCGGTAATAGTCTAGTCGCGCGGATCCGGTAACCACGATACGACGGAACGACTTCTCGGTGTCGTAGAGGCCTTTGACCAGCCCGCGCCATCGCGCGAACTTATGGATTTCGTCTAATATGATTATTGGTTGCTTTTGAGGAAGGATTCCCCGCCGTAGATTTGCGGCCATTTCGGGGCGATCCCAGTTCAAATATCCTGGATGAGTCTCGTTCGCCTCAGGCCCTAAAAGCTGAAGGGCTAGCGTTGTTTTACCCACCTGTCTGGGACCACCAATGAATACCATTTTCTTCTGTAGAGCCTCGCAAATGGCTCCCATCAGGTACCGTTCTGATGTTTTTGGCCTATCCATTCATTGCCCCCTCTTTTTTATTATATGAGTATTTTTGCCTTAAAGCAAAATAACTCATGAGTGTTTTGGCATGAAGGCATAAATACTCATAATTGTTCAGAAAGGAACCAACGGCAGGCATCCGAATTGCACCATCTCCCATCGGCTGCGCAAACTTTTCCCGATGGCGGACCCATGAGCAAGACTACGACCACAAAACAAACCCCACAAAACCCGGCCCAGCGAATCCAAAAGCCCGATAAATCAGGTATTGAAAAAGCCGCGACTGGTATTGCCGGTTTTGACGATATAACCTTCGGAGGGCTGCCCCGAAATCGTCCAACCCTCATTTGCGGCGGACCGGGATCTGGAAAAACCTTGTTCGGATTGGAATTCCTCGCGCGGGGCATTACAGAGCATGGCGAGCCGGGCGTGTTCGTGTCGTTTGAGGAAACGGAAGAAGAACTCGCAAAAAACGTCAAGTCTTTGGGTCTGGACCTGCCAGATCTGATCGCCAAAAAAAAACTTGTCATTGATACTTTGCGGGTCGACCGTGAAGATTACCTGGAAACGGGTGACTACGATCTCGGCGGCCTGTTTATCCGCGTTGGCTGCGCCATTGATTCCATCGGCGCCAAACGGATCGTTTTGGACTCGATGGAAGCGCTGTTTTCTGGCCTGACCGATCACATGCGGCTGCGCAGCGAAATCCACCGCCTGTTCCTTTGGCTGAAAGACAAAGGCGTCACAGCCATTGTCACCGGCGAAAGCATTGAACCATCCGGCAAAACCCGCGAGGGTCTGGAAGAATTTATTTCCGACTGCGTGGTTTATCTGGACCATCGCGTCAACGACACCATCAGCACCCGCCGCCTCAGAATCACCAAGTACCGGGGTTCGTTTCACGGTACAAACGAATACCCTTTCATGATCGATGAAAGCGGAATCTGCGTCCTCCCTGTGACGTCGCTGAACCTGACTTACAAGGCATCCACGGAACGGGTGAGCACAGGCATAGCCAGCCTTGACGGGATGCTTGGTGGCAAAGGCTATTACCGTGGATCCTCCGTTCTGGTAACCGGCACGGCAGGATCGGGTAAGACCAGCGTTGGCGCCCATTTCATCCATGCGGCATCCCGACGCGGGGAGAGGTGCCTGATGTGGTCCTTCGAAGAATCAGAATCCCAAATCGTGCGTAACATGCGTTCCATTGGGATCGACCTTGAGCCGTCAATCAAAGCTGGGTCGCTAAAGATCCTTACCAGTCGTCCTCAGATTTTCGGCCTCGAAATGCATCTAGGCATCATCCATAAGGAGATCAACGCCTTTGCTCCAAAGTGCATTTGCATTGACCCCGTAAGTAATTTCATCGGCGCTGGAACGGTGAGCGAAACGAAGGTCATGCTGACACGTCTAGTTGACCTGACGAAATCAAAAGGAATCACGACCATCATGACGTATCTGATTCGCGGCGGGATGCCCGCGGAAACAACAGATGCGGGTGTCAGTTCACTGATGGACACTTGGATTGTGTTGACTGACCCCGAATTTAATGGCGAGCGGAACCGGATCCTTTCAGTCTTGAAATCCAGAGGCATGCCACACTCGAATCAAATGCGAGAGATGTTGTTGACATCCCACGGCGTGGAACTGATTGACCCCTATCTGGGCCCATCTGGGGCCGTTACGGGTGCCGCACGAAAATCCCTCGAAGCGAGTGAAAAGGCACTCGCCGTTGAATGGGAAATCAAATTATTGAGAAAGAAAAAAGATCTTGAGAACAGCCGGGACCTGACTGAGGCCAGGATCAAGATGCTGAGGTCACGCCTTCAAACCCAAGAGCAGTCCCTCCAACTCGAAATCTCACAGGCCAAGTCGCTAGAACAGGTGAAAGTGGAAGACAGGACAAGAATGGGAGCAACCCGGTCGTCTGCGCCTGATCATAAACCCCAGGAGCAGCGATGAAGCCTGGCAGCGACAGATCAGAGGTTTGGGAGCTTTTTCTTTATATCGCGGGGGAAACTCCCAGAAGCGTCATCGCATTTCAAAATCTAAAGGATATTTGTAACACTCACCTTGCTGGTCGCTACACCATTGAAGTCATTGATCTGGTGAAAAACCCAACTCTGGCTGAGATCGATCAGATCGTCGCGATCCCGACATTGGTTCGAAAACTACCGAAACCCGTGCGCAAGATCATCGGTGACCTGTCCAACACCGAGAAAACCTTAATTGACCTTCAAGTTCGTCCGGCCAAGCTTAAAAACGCGACTCAAAAGGACCATCGAGACGCGTCATGAAAAAAAGCACCCCTACACCGATAACGGCCACCGATAAATTCGAGGCCCTCGATAAAGGCCCAGATAATCACGTTTACGTCCTTCGACTGTACGTCTATGGCATGTCTCAGAAATCGAGCGATGCCATCGCTGCGATTGAAAAAATCTGCCGCGAACACCTGCCCGGACGCTTTACACTCGAAGTTATTGACATCACCAACGACCCAAATATCGCGATGGATGACGATATCGTTGCCATTCCCATGCTGGAGAAAATCCTTCCCTTGCCAAGGCAACGCATGATCGGTGACCTGTCGGACCAAGAAAAAGTCCTGAGCCTGCTAGATTTGAAAAAGCCGTCACCATTATCCCCTAAGGGAAAATCATGACCTCTGAAGAATCGAGATTGAGGGGCGAAATAGATCAACTCAAGGCAAAGATTTGCGAGATGACTGAGATCATCGACGCCATCACCACAGGATCTGCCGACGCGTTGGTCGTCAAACACCCCACCGGCACGCACATCTATACCATTGAAGCAGCCGCTGATGCGTATCGGATCATGGTCGAAGAAATGAGTGAAGGCGCTTTGTCCCTGAGCAAAGACGGCATCATTTTATACTGCAACGGCCAATTCTCTGAGATTCTTCAAATTCCACCGGCACACCTGATTTCGAAAAAGATGAATGCTCTGCTTGATCCCGCGACCGCACCAATTTTCACTGCCCTTTTAGAGGACCACCGAGACAAAGGCGGCCAGGGGGAAGTCGTTCTTCTTGCTTCAGATGGCCGTAAAATTCCGGCACTTCTGTCTTTGCGGCATGCCTCTCGCGATTCAAGAGAAGTGATCTCTGTCATCATCACCGACCTGACGGCTCAAAAGCGAAACCGGGAGATTGAAGCCGCGGCCTCCATGACCAATGTCATTCTGGATCAAGCCGGCGATGCCGTACTGGTGTGTGATCCAGAAGGCGTGATCATTCGGGCCAATCAGGCCGCCCAAAGGCTGGCCAAAAAAAACCCGCTTTTCAAAAACGTCTCAGAGGTGTTCGCTCTGGGCGTGAAGCATACGGATTTCGTCCGTGGCCTGCAGATCGAGATTCCAACAGGAGAAGGCGATTTGCCGGGCCACATGCTGGTGTCTGTTAGCCCTTTGACAGACCCTGATGATCATTCGAAGAACGTTGGGTCCGTCATCACATTGACCGACATCAGTAAGGTAAAAATCCACGAAATCGAGACGCGGAAAAGCCGGGATTTCTTGCAGACGACCCTTGGAAGCATTGGTGATGGGGTGATTGCTACCAATGCCGCGGGGATCATAACTATAATCAATCCCGTCGCTGAAAAAATATGTGGTTATAGACTCGACGACGCGCTGGGCATGCCTTTTACCGATGTCTTTAAAATCAGATCCTATTCTGGCGAGACAGCCGTTGAGGACATTGTTACCCAGGTTCTCCACAGTGCGTCTGTTATGACCTTGCCCGACAACTCTGAACTTCTCCTACGGGATGGCACCCTCGTACCAATCGAGGATCACGCTGCACCAATTTTAGACGACTCTGGTAAAATCACCGGTGTCGTACTGACGTTCAGGGATGTAACAGAAAAGCGAAAATCATTCTTATGCCTCGCAAAAAGTGAGGAACTTCTCAATCACGCCCAGCATATCGCCCAGATTGGAAGTTGGCACTGGGAGGTCAATACCCAGACGTTTACTTCATCCAAAGAATTCCAACGCCTATTTGGAATTAACCCTGAGGTGCAAGAGCCACAGGGAATCTGGGCTCAACTGGAGGTTTTAAGAAAGAAGTCACTGGAGAGCGGAGAGGGCTACGCAACTGAATTAGAAGGCACGCCCGGCGATAGCCGTGGTTCCGAAACCTCAATTTGGGTGAAGTGCCACGGCGAGGTTGAGCGAGATATTTCTGGCCGAATCATTGGCATGAGCGGAACGGTGCATGACATTACACCACTGAAAAAAATCGAGATTGAATTAAGTCGAGCCAAAAAAGAAGCCGAGGATGCCAATAGATTGAAAAGCGAATTTCTGGCTCTGATGAGCCATGAGATCAGGACTCCCGTAACTGCAATTTTAGGGTTCTCAGAACTCGTGACGAATCCAGAAGAGAATTTAGATGACAGGAAATCTTACAGCGAACGGATTCGTCGAAATGGCGAACACCTTTTGCGCCTTATCGACGATATCCTTGACCTTTCTAAAATCGAGGTTGGCAGGATGGAGTTCGACAGTGTTCCAGTCAACATCCATGAAACTGTGGGTGATGTTTTTACAACAATGCTTTCATTGGCCAGCGCAAAGCGCCTTCAGCTGAGCCTGGCGATGGGCCAGTTTTTGCCGGTATCTATAATGACTGACCGGACTCGACTCCGTCAGATTCTGACTAACATAATCGGAAACGCGATTAAATTTACCCATGCCGGTTCAGTGAGAGTGAGGGTATCTGCCAGCGATGCCGACAAAAAGCTGCACATCATTGTGACCGACACTGGAATTGGCCTTACGGACGCGCAGGCACGGGGTATCTTTCAATTGTTTATTCAGGGCGATTCGTCAATCACCCGGAAATACGGCGGTACAGGCCTTGGCCTGGCTCTCTCCAGGAAACTGGCCCAGGCACTTGGCGGTGACGTCATCTTGGCTGAAAACCGCGGAGTTGCGGGGCCAAATCACGGATGTACCTTTGAGATCACCATTGCCATGACCGACGCAACGTACCAGGAGAAACCTGTCCCAGTGAGTGCAGACAATCAGCCATCGGCAAACCTTGACGGGATCAAAGTGCTCGTCGTCGAAAGTAACCCTGAACTGCAATACTTGATTAACAGGTATGTAACATCTTCGGGCGGAAGTGTGGATCTCGCCTCCAGTGGCGAGGACGGCGTGGTCATGGCTTTATCCGGTAATTATGATGCCGTGCTGATGGATATCTGGCTGCCCGTCATGAATGGGCGCGAAGCGACTCGGACCCTTCGAGCAAAGGGCTACAAAACACCCATCGTTGCGTTGACCAATCACGCCATGCAGGATGAGGTGAAACTCTGTGAGGATGCCGGGTGCACTGCCTACCTGCCAAAACCAATAAATAGAACGGATCTGGTGAGCATGATCTCGAAAATCGTTCACCATTAAGCTACGGCGAAAGCAGGGTAGTTTTCCAAGAGGCGTTGGCATCAGCCGATTCCGAATTCAACGTGTAAACCAGTCGTTCGTGAAGACGACTTGGTTTGCCTGTCCAAAATTCGATGCGCGACGGCGCCACTCCAAAACCGCCCCAGTGTGGGGGGCAGGGGACCGGCGCGTCTTTGAATTTGGCTTCGAATTCGGCCACGCGTTTTTCCAAATCCAAATGGGACGAAATCTCGCGACTCTGGTTTGACGCCCATGCCCCGATTTGGCTGCCGCGCGGGCGAGTTGCAAAGTAGGCTTCCGAACGATCACGGGAAAGTTTTTCCACCCGGCCTTCGACGCGGACCTGACGATTTAGGGTTGGCCACAAGAATACAAGTGTGGCGAACGGATTGGCGGTGAGTTCGCGAGATTTGCGGCTTTCGTAGTTGGTAAAAAAGCAGAATCTTCCGCCTTCGACGGCTTTTAATAGAACAATCCGGGCCGAAGGTTTGCCATCAAGGCCGATCGTGCACAGAGTCATTGCGTCGGCGTTGTCGAGGTTTGTTTTGAGGCCGTCCTTGAACCAGGCGTCAAACCACTCAAATGGATCGCGGATTTTATGGGACATGGGGGAATTCCTTAAAGAAAAGATCCTTCGCTGCGCTCAGGATGACGACACACTCGTCAGGATGACGACTAGTTGATCCACAGCGGCAAGGCAACGGAATCCCGGGCGGAGTCGTCAAGGACCGCACGGCCAATGCGGACCCCGTCCAGTGCAGCACTCACGATGCCACCGGCAAAACCAGCGCCTTCACCGGCAGGAAAAATGCCGGGATGGCTGACGGATTGCAGGGCGCGATCTCGAACCATGGAAACCGGCGCCGAGGTTTTCGATTCAAGGCCGACGACAACGGCTTCGGGAGAAATATATCCGCGCATGGTCTTGTTGTAATCGTGCATCGCGCCGCGCAAGGCCTTGACGATGAAATCGGGAAGAACTTGATCCAAACGGGCATTGGTGATGCCAGGCTTGTAGGTTGAGGTGATGGTGCCTTTGGAGTCACGGCCCTTCATGAAATCAATCAGGCGTTGGGCCGGGGAGTTGTAATTGCTGCCACCGGCTGCAAATGCCTGACGTTCCAAAGCGGCTTGATAGTGCATGCCGTCCAGAACGTGACCCTTGAAAAAGTCCTCGCGCAAAACATTCACCACAACTGCGGCATTGGCAAAACCACTTTTGCGACCATGGTAACTCATTCCATTGATGGCAAGATGGCCGGGCTGGGCGCCGGTTGGCATCAGATGGCCGCCGGGACACATGCAAAACGTCCAGATGCCGCGCGAAGTCGACGTCGGATTAAGTCCGCCAGCGGAGTGGGGCGTACTTTCCACTTGAGAGGCGAGCTTGTACTCGGCGGCTGCCGGCAGGGAACAGGAGCCAAACTGGATGCGATTGATCTGATCTTGGGGATGTTCAATACGGGCGCCCATGGCAAACGGTTTGGGCACCATGGCAAGGCCCTTGTCAAAGAGCATCTGGTACGTGTCGCGCGCAGAATGACCAATGGCGATGATGAAATGATCGGTCGCAAGTTCGCGGCCGTCGTCGAGTTTGACGATCCAACGCGCTGTGGGGCCGCCATCAGAAAAATCAGTAAAGCGGTGTCCAAAAATAAATTCTGTGCCGAGGGACTTCAGGTACTGGCGCATGTTGTAGGCAATGCGCATCAGAAAATCGGTTCCGATGTGCGGCTTCGCATCGTAAAGGATGTCAGCCGGTGCACCGTGGCGAACAAATTGTTCAAAGACGTGGCGGATCAAGGGATGGTTTTTGCCGCAGGTTAGTTTGCCGTCCGAGAAAGTTCCGGCGCCACCTTCCCCAAAGCAGTAGTTGCTCTCGGCCTTAAAAGTGGCAATCCGACGGAGGTTATTAACCGTCCGCATCCGGCCTTCCACGGGCTCGCCGCGTTCGACGATGATGCACGGCTGTCCGGCTAGGGCCATCGTCAGGGCCGCGAAAATTCCGGCCGGGCCAGAGCCGACGATGACGGGTTTGTGGCGCACGCGGATGGCGGCGGGATCAAGGCCGGCCAAAGGGTCCGCAATGTTGATGCCGGGAGATTTTTCCGCAATGGCCTGGTTGCGCGAGAGGACTTGATCCTCGTCCTCAAGGTCAACGTCGACTTGATATTTATAGACGATGGCGGACTTGCGCCGGGCGTCGAGGGATTTCTTGAGGATCGTCATCGCCTTGAGGTTCGCCTGCGGCACACCCAGCATGCTGGTGACAGCCTGTTGCAGGGCATCCGGCGGAACGTCGGTTCCAACAGGAATCACAACCTCTTTGAGGCGCAGGGTCATTGGCGAAGGATCCTTTTTATTGAAATCCGCGCCAATTATTAGAATGATGCTTGAAACAGGTCAAGGTATTAATGAAGGTAGCCTCTACAGGCAGGCTTTGGCTTCAAAATTGACGGCCGCTGGACGCAGGGCATAGGCCGCGCAGGTGCCCCCTGGCCCATTAAAATTAGCAGTTATATTAGCATCTTGCGTTGAAAATTGGGTTGCTGCCGACCAGCCGTTCATCTGAATGCTCAGATTGCCGTTGTCGAACAATCTCCCATTTTTCATTCGGGCGGATGCGGTTGCCGTCAGCAGGCGGCCTTTTTTTGAGTTGTCCACCAGGTTGGTCGATTCCGAGCGTTCGAAAAGCCGGCAAGCACCGAGGAGGTCTCCCGCGGATTCCAAGTTAGATCCAGAACTGGAGCTTCGGCTGATCACACAGGGGGCGCCCGAGGAGCCGTCATCGTAACCACGCCAAAAACGCTGCTCGACCGGAACCTCACTGCGTGGGCCAACATAGCGCCCCTTCACCAACCCGGCAAAACGGTAGGCCCGGCCAGTGACCGACTTGCCTGCGCCGTTGGCGGGACAGGAGAATGCCGCTGTCGTCGCCATCACCGTGCTGGCCTTACCATCAGTAATCAGCGTCGACAGATCGCGGGAGCTACATTCAAAAGTCAGAGAAAATGCCGAGGTCTGACGGTCGATGATCAAGGGATCCGCAGCCAAAGCCAAACTAGAAGCGTCTGCCGAAGCCTCTGCCGAAGCCGGCTTCGTCACACAGGCCGTCACGTCCGCCTCGTAAGTTAATTTCACCTTGCCAGATTCAAAGCGCGCCGTGTCTATCATAGGCATTTCGCCATCGCAGAAAACAGATTCTTGAGGGGCCAGTGAAAGTTTTTTTCCGAAATGGGTAAAAGCGCCATCATCGAAATCAAACATCCGCCCAAGAGACAAATCAGCAAGGGCCATTGAATTGACCACCACAGCATCCAGCTCGCCCTTGGAGGCCACGGCAAACCCCGTCGCATCGAGAACATTGCTGCCGTCATTCAAGATGCTGGGGGAGTCGTGTTGACCACGCCCCGATGCGACATCTTTTCCACAAGAACTCACCATGGCGGCCTCGAAAGAAACCACCAATACCATCGCAAACCGCTGATAATTTGCCATCATGATCAAGCCACCTGGGAAAGTTCACCAAGAAATTTTCGATAATTGCGCTTGGTGACATCATCCCGGAAAACGGGCTCAGCTTCAATCGCGAACCAGGGCGGTTCGGCACTGATCTGACGAATTTCTTGGACGACCACCAGAACTCCGGGCGGGTTGATTTGAATGATGGACCCCAAATCCAACTTGAATTTCGTGTAAAGCCGCATCGTGTGGGTCCCCAACGATGCCAGATAAGCTTGGGAGGGCTCCCCTGAACTGGCGCCCATTGAACTGAAGTTGCGAAGGCCATCATCCACAAATTCACCGGTGGCCTGGATGTTGACCCTCATAAAAAGGTTTTCTGCACGTTTTGGAAGGAGTGCGGACAGCAAACGCCCGGCCACAGAGTATTGGCGGGCAGAGAGAAAAATCACCCCAAAAATGGTGAGGATCAAGCCTACAACGGCTGCAATCAAGATCCATGTTTCAGCGGTAAGCAAAAACCAGGGACCGCCATTACGTGCCTTGGCGTAGAGTTCTAGTGGATCCACTGGCGCCTCCGAAGGATGTCAAGATGCGCCTTTTGGCAAACTCAAAATATCCAAAACACTGTCAGCTCCGCCGTTTTCCGAGGTGTCATTCTGCATGACCCGCAGAAGATCTGTTGATGTAATGATGCCGAGCAAGTGATTCTCATTGTCGGTAACCGGAAGAGAATCGATTTCCTTTGCCACCATCGTCTCTGCAACGGCAGAGAGCTTTGCGGACGGCCGACAACTGATCACCTCGCGCTTCATGATTTCCCCGACTTTAACGTCAGGAAAAATCATCCCTCCTTCACCAAACGTAGAGCGCAAAAGGATATCGCGGTCGGAGATCATGCCAATCAGTTTTCCGTCCTGCACGACTGGAAGATGACGGCAGTGGATGTCCTTCATCAGGGCGTAAGCATCCTCGACATGATCGTCGACAAGGGCGCAGAGAACGTGCCTCGTCATCTCTTTATCTGAACGGGGCTTGCCAACGGGAGATTTGCTTTTTTTTGAACCGGACGACATTTCCAAATGACCCTCCAGCGAAAACCGCAACGGAACAACCGTGCGATGAATTGCCTGAGTGCCGTGAAGCAAGAAATATTCCCATTCGGTGGCAGCATGACTTAATATGTCGGTTGAGGCGGGCAGAAATGATGATCCATGAAACAAAATCCGGACGTATCACCAGATGTTTCACCAGACGTTGCACCAGAAATGGCAAGCGAACCTTCAGCCTGAGCATGCTGTTCGGCCTCATGCTTGCGACGGGAACTCACGCCCAGGCAATGCCGAATCCAGACGGGAAGTCGTCGGCACCCGAAACGCCAACTCCGGTTTCATCGGGCGCGCTCGAAGTTCCCAAGGCCACACCAAATACTGAGGCAGAATCAGATGACGGCCGCCTGATCCCAATCCGCAAAAAAACAGTCCGCAGGGGACGCGAGGCAAGAATCTGGAGTATCGGGGCGCGGGTCGGTAGCCTGGGCAACACGGGAGTTCTGGCCCAGTACGTCGGTCAGGGTGATGTGGCGTGGAACGTTGGCATCAACATGATGGACTATGCGGGACAAAACGGAGTGGGACTGACCATTGATCGCCTGAGTATCCTGGACGATGGGTTTAACCCGTTGACTTGGCCCACCCTGCAAAAGTGGGACGCCAGCCGGGGCAAGATCGTCTACCTAACTGGATTTGGAATTCAAATGGACAGCCAAGGGCTGTTTCCAAGGTTGCCGGTTGGAGCCCAGTACACGATGGTCGGCGACCCGGTGACGTGGTCGGCACAGGCCACTTTGTTCATTGGTCAAGTGCTCGGCACAAAGCCCGGAATCAGCGTTGGATTGGCTCCGGAGATCTCGGTCCGGTATGTCATCGAGTGAGGTCCGGTGGGACGCGGGTGACTTTTTGCTTGCTCAAGTCCGCTTGCTGGCATAGTAACGCCCCCGAATCAGTTTTTTTTAAGTACGCGAATCGAATTGTTTTTCCCATATAAGCCGGCGATTGGGCTGGTGTTTCTACGGGGCGCCGCAAATGCCCCTCTATGAGGAGACCGAAGATGAGTCGTTCCAGTATTCGTACGTTTCTGTCCTGCGTTGCCCTTTCTTTTGCTCCAATGTTCACCTCTTGCGGCGAAGCTCCCAGCGACTCGTCGGCCTATCTCGCCAGTGTTTCAAGTTTCAATTCGAAGCCTCATAACAGCCAGCGTTTTCCCCGCACCCCCGACAATTCAATGACCCCGGGCAGCAAATGCGGCAAGCCCGACACCTACCGCTACGGCGAAAAGGTTCCCTACTGCGAGCGCAATGTAAAATCATCGCGCAAGGCAGCCATCTTCGTTCGTTATGACGAGGAACTTGGTTTCGGCACGACGAGCATGCAGCGCATGCAGTTCAAAATCGACCATCACATCCCGCTCTGCATGGGTGGCAGCAACGAAGACGACAACCTGTGGCCTCAGCACAGCACGATCTACGAGCTGACCGATCCAGCAGAGGGATTCCTGTGCGAAAGAATGTCGCAAGGCACCTTGCGCCAAGCGCAGGCGATTCAAATCATCCAATCGATCAAGCAAACGCCTGAGCGCGCCGCTGAAATTCTACCCGAAGCCTTCTAGGCTGGTTTTGAGGGGGTACTGATCACATCGTGGCGCCGCAAGTTGAGCGGCACCATGATTCGTGATGCAAGGCCCTGCTGCTGACGCCAGGTGTTGTACTCAGTTCCGAGCAACCAAGCTTCAAGATCGCGCAGAACCGGTAGTTCCACCCGCATCTGCTGCAGGGAATGTAAGGCTTGACCGTGATCGGGCAGGATCATGGTGGCCAGACGCGCAAGGATTTTACCAATAAGCTCATGCGCCTCTTGGTCGGTAAAGCTCCGGCTTTCCTGCCCCAAATCTTGCCATGCGGTCCGTTCCTCAGCACTTAGATCGCGCAGCCAGCGGGCCACCTTTGATGTCTGGGCTTTATATTCAGGAATATGAGCCACGCGAGGAATCATTTCTGACACAAATGAGGCGAGCCGGGTCACTTGCCAGTTCCAAGCGCTCATGCCGAGGCGTTGCCCTAAAATCACGTACAGCAATCCCCATGCAGTGGCCGGCGCCAATTGCATAAAGGGAGGCAGTGCGATGCCTCCGAATGCAGACTGTTCATGGCTAAAACGGAACATCTGGGCATTGGAAGGCAGCCACTTGAGTCCCTTCAGCGCCGCATCGATCTGGGCTTCAATAGAACCAGCAGGCGACGAAACAGCCTTCAGTACCCTTGCCCGGCTATCAAAAAGACTGAAAAGCACTGGCAACCGCGGGCCGGTGCGCAAAATGGCGCGACCAAATCGCGCCTCGCGCGGAGCAAGCCCCCCGAGAACTGTTGCTTCAACCGCCTCCATTGTTGGCGCGAGAGACGGACAGAATCCACGCTTCTCCCCAGAGATATCGAGGGCATGCCGCACCGATGGGGCAAGTGACTGGCGTGCAGAAAGGATGGTCGCCACGCGCCAGGCAAGGTCGTCGCTTTGGGTTGCGTTGGCAGATTGCCAGATGGCGTCGAGATCATTGTTGGTCAATCCGGCCACAGAACCTTTTTTAAGGATCGCAAGGCGCTGCACATCCGGGGCTTTTTTCTGACGTGCGATACGTTCGAGTTCGGTGAGTACAATCAGCGGCGTGCGCCAACTCGACTTCAAGTAGCATTCGATGTCGTGAGCGCTGAAGGAATCTGATTCTCCCGCAATCGTCAGCTGGGAAAGCATGACGCGTTTTTCTTCGTCACCCGAATAGGTGCTGCCATGGCGCGACACGTGGAGGGTTGCCGCGCGCAGCAGATCACTCCACCGAAACGGCAGGGCAAACTCCGCGCTGGCCGATACATCGACAATCATGCGCCGGCTCTTCCAAAGGGTCTCCTCGTGGCCACTTCCATGCGCAATGTATTGATGGAGCAATGCAATTCCGTGCCACCACGCATCGAGAAGGTTTGACGAATCACCAGTAACTTTCAGCGGCCCTTGCCAGAGCGCGGCATCAAGGGGGGCAGGGTGGAAGGTCAAGGCATTTGCCTGCAGCGTGGCATAGAGTCCGGGAACGATACCTGCCAGGTCGCGATTCAACACGATCATCTCTGAAAACTGCGCCCACGCTTCTGGTATTTGTGGCAGATGATTCAGGGCAACCTTGAGGACTTCGTTAAGTCGTGCGCGCCCAGCATCGCGCGATCCGGCCGAGCGGCGGGCGGAAGCCAGACGCTGCTCCAGAACCTCAATGCGCTGCGGCCAAGTCCCCTCGCTCAACTGTACTTCCAGCGGATCGGCGGCGGCGGCGGGAGATTCCCTGACCGTCTGGTTGAGCAATTCAACGGCCTCATGATAACGGTCGCTGTTCTTTGGTATCAAGCGGACCAGATCTCGAACATCAAAATCAAAACCAAGATCCAGCGCTAAACGTGCCGCCTTCATGACAACGTCATCGTAAGATGCACCAGGACCAGCATCAGATAAACTGCTGGCATCCAGGATAACGGCGCGATGAGCGCGGAAATACATAAAGGCGGGGGTAGGATCACTGCCACTCACGAGAAATAAAAATACCAGCAGGCGCTCCGATGGCATCAGTTGGGTAGATTCCCGGGCCCGAATCAGCGATTCGGCGACAAGGTCAAAATGCCCGGAACTCCAGGCCATCACCGCGAGGCGCTCGCGCACCGAAGGATGCAAGTGCAAGTAATAGCCATGGCGGCCCTCGCGCAGGGTTGTCGCCAGATCGAGAAGGTCCTGCTTACTGCCGTGAAGGGCGCAAAGTTCAAGAAAATGCGCGGCGGACACATCAGCGGGGGCCTGCATGAATAGCTTCCAGGCAATTGGCTGAAGCTGTGGCCACTTCGCACCAGAATTGATCAGGGCAGACAGCATTTTACGAAGTTGCGCTGCCTCTTGCGCACCGGGCGCGGCACTTTGGACCTCGGCGCGAGCCGGCAGTGCGACTTCTGGCGTGCGTGACTTGATTGCGGCGAAACCACGCTCGATGACTTCAGCCATCGGAGCGCCGTTGGCGCGGGCTTCGCGCAAGACCCGCGCAAGCTGGGCGGCCGACATGTCGCGCTTCTCATCCATGATCTGCAACCTGTTTAGGGATAATTCCAGTTTAGCACACAACAGGATATTTTCACGGTTGCAGCACGCCCCCTCTGTCCGGTACGCTTTCCACAACAAAAAGGGCAAAAAATGCTGACATATCCGAATATTGACCCGGCTATTTTTACCATCGGACCGTTGCAACTGCGTTGGTACTCACTCATGTACATCATCGGCCTCGTGGCTGTGTTCCTGTTTCTACGCCGGGCCGTGCGCAAGGGCAGGCTGAAGATGACTGACGAACAGGTCGAAACCAGTCTTGTTTACGGTCTGATTGGAATGATCCTTGGCGCGCGGGTCGCCTACGTTTTCATCTACAACTTTGATTACTACCGGCATCACTTGAGTGAGATTCCGATGATATGGCAAGGCGGCTTGTCCTTTCACGGTGGCTTGACGGGCGTGGTGTTGGGTCTGTTTCTTTTCTGTAAACGAAACAAAATTGAATTCTTGAGCTTGGCGGACAATGTCGCCGCGATCATCCCCGTGGGTTTAGGTTTTGGCAGGATTGGTAATTTCATCAACGGGGAGTTGTGGGGCCGCGTCACTGATGTCCCGTGGGCTATGGTTTTTCCGACCGGTGGTCCACTCGCCCGGCATCCATCGCAGATTTACGAATCTTTTTTGGAAGGATGGTTCCTGCTCGCACTGACTTTGTTCGTCTATTCGAAAAAGCCAAAAACAGGTGTCGTCTCGGCCACGTTTCTTCTTGGCTACGCAAGTTTCAGATTTGTTGCTGAATTTTTCCGCGAGCCGGACGCGCAACTCGGCACTGTGATCGGTCCATTTTCGATGGGCCAAGTGCTTTGTGCCCTGATGTGGCTGTTTGGAGCGGCCATCTTGACGGTGTCACAAAGCCGGAAAGACCATAGCTAGAGTAGGTGACAAACCGCGGTGAATCATGGCGATGGTGATGCCGCAGGTGCCACTACAGCAGCGGGTGATGCTGATGCCGCGGGCAAAGAAGCCGTCACGGGTTTTGCTGCGGGATCAGATACACCAAGTTCTGCGGGCTTCGCGCCAGGGGTCTCTGCCAGATTTTCCTTCGGGAGTCCCTTGCAGTCTGCAAATTCCTGACGCAAAGATGAGTTCATTTCCTTCAGCAAGTCATACTCCTTCCCGGAGCGGACCCGCCCAAAATATTCGCTGAGCTTTACCGACTTGTCGGCACTCATCGTTTCAAGGATCAAGGTGACCTGCTTCTGCCGAAGGCGCTTAAACAATGCTACCACCAAATCCTCGTCCATTTTTTCAATGACGGGCGCTGCCTTTTTCGGTTCCATCTTGTCGTAAAGTTCAACGAGTTTGTCGAGGCGTTGACCCTTCAAATCCTTTTCTTGCTGAATGCTTTGAGCAAAGAATTTGCGCTCGTCATCGAGGCGTTTCAATTTATCGTCAATCGATTTCTCCAAGCCTTGAAGCTGCCTCTCTCGCCTGCCAAGCATCGTGACCCGCTCGTCAATCTGCTTTTTTTTTCGATCAGCCATACTCAAGTAGCGGGCGACATCTTCCTTCTGCAGTTTTTCACGGTTGAGAGCCGGTAGTTCAAGAAGGTCATCAAGGAAACTTTTACGAGCGCCATCCGCGTTCGGTTTCACAGCGTTGCCCGCAGTCGGATCAGTTGAACCAGCCGATCCTGCCTCAGCCGCCTGAAGGTCTATCTCGCCAAAACGAACTGCCCCAGATTGGATGGCAAGAAAAACAACCAACAAACTTAGCTTGATGCCAGCAACCCACTTGAACCAGACTGGAAACCCACCAACTCTATGTTCTGTTGTGCGAATCATTGGTTTGCCCTCGCTTGCGAGAATCTGCGGAGTGAAACTTCATCAAGAGCTTTCTGCTCCTGGCGGGAAATATCTTTTCTGAACTTAATCCGGTGCACTTCCTGGAGTTGTTCGACAGCACTCAATTCACGCTGAACGATAGTAAGCTGCATCATTTGGGAATGTTCAATGCTGTCAAATTCCTTGAGCTTCTGAAAAAGCTTGAACAGTGTTTCACGTGCGTGATCAACCGCAGACTCCAACGCCGACAACATACCGCGGGCTGCCGATTCGCGTTCAGCATTCAACCGGCCGACCCCGTTTAAATACCGTTCCTGCCAGGCAAACAATTCTGATTCCATTTTTGTTTTTTCCCTGCGGATCCCAGCTAAAACCACAGCCTCATCGTCAACCCTCTTCTGCTTGATCCCGATAACGGGGTCCAGACGGGAAATCTTTTTGAGGTGTTTTTGCATTCAGCTCCCAGCAATTCTGATTAGATCCTGCCGGCCATCAGCCCGCGCAATCCAGCAAGGGCTTCATCAAAAGTCGAAAGTTCATCGATGTCCTGTTTCAAGAAACGCTCAATCTGCGGCATCAACTGAATCGCCAAGTCCAGATTGGGATTCGATCCAGGCTGATAGGTTCCAATCTGAATGTAGTCGAAATTTTCCTCGTATACGCCCAAGAGGGATCGCAACTTGTTTGCCACGGCCCAATGGTCCTTGGAAACAATGTCAAACATCACCCGGCTGGCACTGGTCACGATATCAATGGCTGGAAAATGCCCTTTTGCTGCCAGAGACCGTGAAAGATTGATGTGTCCATCAAGAATTGACCGTGCGGCATCAGGGATGGGATCGTTGAAATCGTCACCATCCACCAAAACTGTGTACAGCCCACTGATACTTCCAGAACCTTCCGGCATTGGGCCGCAACGCTCAAGAAGGCGCGGAAGAAGTGAAAACGTCGAAGGTGGATACCCCTTGGTTGTCGGTGGCTCACCCACGGCAAGTCCAATCTCTCGTTGTGCCATCGCCACTCGCGTCAGGGAATCCATCATCAGGAGAACCCGTTTGCCCTTGGCGGCAAAATGCTCGGCTATTGCGGTCGTAAGCCTTGCCCCACGAAGCCGCATCAACGGCGATTGATCCCCGGTTACAACAACCACAACCGACCGGGCCAGACCTTCGGGTCCCAAGTCGCGTTCAAGAAATTCACGAACCTCTCGGCCACGCTCACCAATAAGGCCAATGACATTTATATCAGCGGAAGAACCACGGGCAATCATGCCCATCAAAACCGACTTCCCAACGCCGGATCCAGCCATAATGCCAATGCGCTGGCCCTCACCAAAGGTGAGCATGCTGTCCATGGCACGCACGCCAAGTGTCAACTGTCCGTCAATTCGTTTTCGCAACATCGGATTGGGTGCGTCGCGATCGAGCGGAACAATAGCGCTATTGGCGCCGTCGAGTGAGCCCAAGGTTCCCGTCAGAGGCTGCACCATCGGGTCAAGCACCCGGCCGATCAAATGATCTCCGACGGTAACCTGATCAAACCGGTGGATGGCGGCCACAGAACAGCCAGGGGCAATTCCTCCCAGGCTGTTGTAAGGCAGTATCAGGGAGCGATCTCCCCTGAAGCCAACCACTTCACCAAGGACTTCGCCTTGATGGCCACCAATTGCAATGGACACAATGGTACCCAATTGGGAACCGGGCAGAAATGCTTCCACGACTGTACCAACAACGTCGCAAACTTTGCCACGTGGATCCCAATTGATATGGGAAAAAGACCGCGCGAGGTCACCACGAGAAAAGCGCCTCAGGTTGACTGAAGATTTTGCAGACTCTTCCACGGTCAGCTCGCTTTCTCGTCTTTGGCAAATAAAGTCACATCAGCCTGGCTCAGAAGATTCTTCACCATTTTTTTGGCTTGAACATCAACGACGCTCAATTGCGATTCAAGACGAAATTCCCAAGCGGGAACTTGGGCATCCTTGACAAGATGATCATCCAGATCCTTGATGCCTGATTTTGCTAAGGCATCGGCCGTCTCAGGGTTCAAACGAATCTTGAACTGATCACCCTTGACTGTTTCTGAAACTGCCTTGCGCATGATCGACGCGAAGGAATCCGGGCGAATCTCAAACTCACGCTCGAGCAACGCCTCGCCCATGGCCTGACAAAGATCAAAAAAGTTCTGTTGAACGTTATCGAGGATCTGACCCTTCAACGACTCAAACTCCCGGATCAATTCCCCGGCGCGCCCAAAAAACTGACTGGCGGTCTGGCGCGCACCCAACTCTCCTTTTTCCTCGCCACTGCGAAATCCTTCCTGATAACCGGTGTCAAAGCCGGACTTTTGCCCCTCTATAACGGCGGCCTCTTTGGCTTCCGCCACGGCCTTCTGCATTTCCAGTTCCAAATCCTTGCGAACCTTCCATGCGTCGGCTGCTGCGGCCTCGACTGTAGAAGCTGTTTCCCCAGATCCACTCGTCTCCAGCGGAATGAAGGAGCCAGAGGCCGTTTCTTCACGATTGATGCGAAAAGAACCACCCTCGCGTTGAAGAACAGATTCCGTTTCAATCAGCGGGGCATCCACCATCCCATCGTTTTCCGAAGAAGCCTTGACCGCAACTTCCTCTGCAGGCGGGGCGGCAACCTCACCACCGAAGATCATGGCCAATTCACGCCGACCCTCGTCGCTTAACTCGGTGGCATCATCCCCACGGCCAATCCTGCGGCGACGGCCCGTCGATGGCGATACAACTTGATTCCACTCGGGTGTGAAATCCACAGGCTTTATGATAATCCTGTCGCCATCCTGGGGCTTTAGCATCTGGTCAAATTTTGGATGTGAACGAACGGTCCTTTCCAAATCAGCAGCGGTATGTAGCCGGGCATGAATGATGGTTGCGTCTTCGTTGTCAAATGACGCGATTGGAGTCGGACAGATCTCCTCAAACGAATAATTGCCAATCGAGACATGACTCATAAGGCGGTCGTTGCCCTTGATGAAACGTCCGCTGCGTTTTTTACCATCGCGACTTAAAGTTGCCATACGATTCAACCTGCCTGGTTCGGACTAAGGATCATCCTGATCGCCTCAACCGTGCGCTTTGGGTCGTTCTTCGCGATGTATAGTATCTGTTCCTGCTGCGTCATCTTCTCGAATGGAACCTCTTCCTTCACGTGAAGGGACTGCACCATGTTCTGCTCAAGATCCGGCTTGTATTCTTCAATGAGAGCCGATTGATGCTTGCGCTCGTTATCGTACGTAAGCCACCGGAAGTAAGGCCGGACAATAAAGGCAAAGAACAGGATCAGAGAAAGGGCGACCGCAATGGAAATTGCAACAGTCGATAAATATTCACGTCTCTCCTGCGTCTCCATCGAGATCACCTGGCGTTGTGTATTATCAAGCTGGAACATCATGTTATGAACCTGAACTTCGTCGCGGCCATCCTTGAATCCCATGGCACGTTTCACGAGTTCTTCTATTTTCTTCATTTCTTCATCAGACCGCGGCTCGAATGCCACCTTGGCACCGTCTCCCAGTCCTTCTTGCTTCCCATCGACGAGAACGGCTGCCGTCAAACGACGTAAGGTTCCAACGGGAAGGAGCTTTTTACTTACAGTTTTGGACACTTCAAAATTGACGAGTTCCGAATCGCGCTTGTTGGACGAAGAATTTCCGGATGCGGACGGAGTTTCCTGCTCTCCAGGAACATTGGACTTGCTGCCAGGAATACCGGTCGGATTCAACCCGCTGCCCTGCATTGACTCGCCCGACGTGTTTCTCGAGACGACTGCTGTCTTGTCAGGATCGACATCCGAAGTGGTCTGCTCTTCCTGCGTAAAATCGACAGTTGCATCAACTTTTGCATCAACATGCTCGTGTCCAACAATCTTGCCGACGATCGATCTGATCTTCTCTTCGAGCTCCTTTTCCACGGTCTGCTTGTAACTTAGCATTTCCTTGGTCATCTTCGAGGCGAAGTCCTCAGACTCGATCTTAGTGAGCAACTTGCCCTCTTGATCAATGATCGAAATATTATTTGGTTTAAGCCCCTCAACTGCCCTCGAGACAAGATGCTGAATGCCGCGAATTTGCTTTTCGTCGATCACAAAGCCGCGTTTTGTCTTGATGTAGACCGACGAGGTTGGCTCCTTCTGCTCTTGAACGAAGACCGTTTGCTTTGGCAGAACGATATGGACCCTGGCGGCATTGATCCCATCAATGGACATGATGGTCCGGGAAAGCTCGCCCTGGATGGCCCTCAACCGGTTGATCTGCTGCTCAAATTCCGTTCTGGCGAACTCTTGCTTGTCAAACTTCTCCCAACCGACAACGCCGTGGGCAGGCAGCCCTTCCTGGGAAAGTTGCAGGCGCAACGAAAGAACCCGTTCCTTGGGAACCTTCACCCCTTTTGAATCCACCACGAAGTCATTCACTCCGTTGCGCTTGAAATACTCCACGATGGCTTGTGAATCTTCAGAACTCAAATCCACGAAGACGTATTCATAGGGGTCTTCGCGGCCGCTAATAAGAAGCCCCGCCATGCCAGCCAGAAGGCATGCGACAACCGCCCCAATGGTTAACTTTCGGGAGACAGATTGCACATTCCAGAATGCGCTGATCTGCGTCCAAACTTTCAAAATAAATTCACGAAGGTTGTTCACATCTCACTCCGTCAGACAGGCATCCGCATGACTTCCTGGTACGCTTCAAGGGCACGATTCCGAACCTGAACCATCAAATTAAAAGTCAATTCAGCCGTCGATGCGGCAAGCATTGTCTCATGCAGGTTTTCTGACTTGCCAGTTACAATACCGGTTGCCATCTTGTCTGCCGTCTTTGCGTTTTCGTTAACCTCAGACACCCGCGCCTGAAGTTGGTCGAAAAAAGTCATCTTTCCTGTTGCCGGGGCGCTCTCGGGTTGAACCGGAAGTCCTGACACACCAGTCGCACTATCGCGGCGGATCTCATTGAACTTTGCAAAGAGATCTTCGGCTGATTTCGCTGAAATAGACATTTGTGAGCTCATATCAAACCTCCTTCAAGTCAGATCAGCGGCCAATCTCAAGTGCTTTCATCGCCATTTGCTTGGTCTCGTTGAGAGCTGTTGCATTAGCCTCGTATGCACGCGTTGCCGAGATCATGTTCACCATTTCTGTCATGACCTGGATATTTGGAAGCTCCACGTATCCATCAACATCAGCATCTGGATGAGATGGATCCAGCATCCGGCGTGGCGCGCCTTGATCCTGATGGATTCCGGACACCTGAACTTTCGAAAGTTTTGTGTCGTGGGTTCCGTCTAGATAATCCTGAAACTGATTTCCGGTGGGCAGGGCCGAAAAAATAACGTCCCGACGCCGATAGGCGCCACCCTCTGGCGTCCGGGTTGTCTGTGCGTTGGCAAGGTTCGTACTGAGGACGTTCATGCGCAAACGCTGGGCAGACAGGGCAGAGGAACTGATCGCCATTGACTTGAAGGTGCTCATGATCAACGCCCTCCGCTGATGGCATAACGAAGCATGCCAAGTTTTCGGTTCAGAGTCTCAACACTAGCGCGATACAAAATCTGGTTCTCTGAGAACTGCGCCATTTCCGTGTCTATATCTACTGTGTTTCCATCGTTGGCTACTGACTCACTCGGACGAACGAAAACATCGGGGCGAATTGAACCGTCGGCTTGGGTGAAAGAATTCTGCAGATGCTTCGGGCTATTCGTCTTGACCGGCAGGATCTCGCCACCACCAGACACGTCTTGGAGCTGCTTCTCGAAATCATAGCCAAGGGCGCGGTATCCAGGGGTCTCAGCGTTTGCAATATTACTGGTGATCACCTGGCTGCGACGCATCCGGTGGCTCAGGGCAGACATCTGCACCCGGTCATTGAAATTGAATAAGCTGTTGACTGCCTGGCTCAACTCGCCCTCCCCGTCAGCGGCGCAATGACGTCGATGCCTTCCGCTGAAAACTCATTAATCTTGTTTCGTAATGTTCTAAGGCTGATTGCAAGGGTCTTTGCTGCGTGTGTCCGGTTACCCTGATGGTGTTCCAATGTACGCAGGATAAACTGCGTTTCCACCTGCTGTAGTGTGCGACCGACTGGCAGGGCATCGATCCATGCCAAATCTTCACGAGCCTGTCGTCCACCAACACCCTCGAATCCAAGATCGGCGGCCTCAAGGATGTCTGACGTACAACCGACGACAGCACGTTTGATGACATTCTGAAGCTCGCGCACATTCCCCGGCCATGAGTAGGCGCGAAGAGCCTTCTTGGCATCGTCGGAGATCCGCAGCTGGGTGCGCCCCGCGCTAATCGACTCTTTTTCAGCGAAGTAAAGGGCCAGCGCGTCAATATCGGCTGGGCGTTGACGCAGTGCGGGGACCTCAATATGGAGAACATAAAGCCGGTAGTAGAGATCCTGACGGAATTCACCTTTGGCAACCATTGCCATCGGATCGACGTTCGATGTGGCGATGATTCGTCCATTGAGCGAGACATCAGAATTCCCACCAAGGCGGCGAACCTTTCTCTCCTCGATGACACGAAGCAATTTTGCCTGGTTTCCACCATCGATGTTCGTGACCTCATCTAGAAGAAGGGTTCCGTTGTTGGCACTCTCCAGAAGGCCGATCCGGTCCGCCACTGCACCAGTGAATGCTCCCTTTTCAAAACCAAAGAGTTCACTCTCAAACATTGCTGACGGGATTGCAGAAGAGTTCACTGCAACAAATGGACCAGACGAAAACACCGACCGGGCATGAATGTACCGGGCAATTGTTTCCTTGCCGCTGCCCGATTCACCAGTGATCAGGACCGGCAGATTTACCGCAGCAATTTGATCTGCAATTTCCTTTATCCGGCGCATGACGGGATCAGCCACCAGCCAACCGCCGTCGCAGACAACTGGATCCAAGGCAGGGGGATTCGCCTGCTTGGCCTTTGCGTAATCAACATACCCTGCCGAAGTTACCGGTTGAGCAGAAACATTGGACGTAGTTGAACCGAATTGATCTCTGCGAAAGGCCGCGTTGTTCATCGAATCTCTCCGTTCGAGGATATGTCTTGCCCGCCAAACATCTAAAAAACTATTTCTTCTGAATCTGGGTCAGCCTTTCGGTCGCCAAATTCGCGTAGAACAAATTGTTGCCATCCGCTTTTGCTTTTTCCAGCGCGGCCACTGCCTCATCTTTTCGCCCAGCCCGATAAAGAAGGAGGCCCGCCTTGTAGAGTGTTTCAGCGCGGCCTTCCCAGTTTTCACTCTCTGAAGCAACGAGCCCAAACGTTCGACCCGCCTCGAGGTATTCGTTGTCTTTCCGGTATTCCTCGGCCAACAAGAGGAGTTGATCCATCCATGCCTTACGCGCTTCTTTGTCGTCTCCGAATTGCGCTGGTTTCATGTCACGAAGAAGACCAAGGGCCTCACGACGTTCCTTGTCCATTCCAAGCGCTGCAAAACGAGCGGCGAGATTTGAGATTAATTTTGCCGATGCTGCAGATGGAGAAAATTCGTTCTTCAGGTCTGCCCCAGATCCACCAGCTGATGTCGACTGCCTGGCTGCATGGTGATCCTTCCAGGAAGACAAGATCAATTTCGGAGGAGTCCTCAATTTAGCCCCTGAGGTCAGCGATGCCTCAATGGGCTGGCGAAATGCAGCATATAATTGTTCCCGTTCTGATGGCTTCAGGCCGGCAAGGGTTGCCGCCATACCACGATCTGCGTCGACCATTGCCCTTTGGAAAGGCGATATTTTTGTTTGACCAGCCTTCATCCGGGTCAAAAGATCGGTGGCCTCTGAGGCCGTCTGGGACAGCCAGAATTGCGCCTTGAAACGGTCGATCCCAGAGCCTTCCGCAGCAGCCGTTTGATAGAACGCCACAGCAGGTTGGGGCTGTCCAATACTGCGGTAGGATTCTCCCAGTGCCCATGCAGTTTTCGGATTTTTTCGCACGGACTGCAAAGGTTTTGGGAGCAACTCAAAGGTTTGAACGACATCAACGTGACGGCCATCCATTGAGAGCTTTTGAATCATCTGATCGATTCTCGTCCGCAAGCGGACAAGCAGCTCACTCCTCATCGGGTCAAACGCCGCGATCTTGTAATCGCGAAAGTAATTCGCTGCAAAATTTCCGGTATCCGCATTCCATTCGCGGCTTGGATCAAGCCTTGCGGCGAGCAGCATTGAGGCTGTTAGAAATCTGGTGCGCGGGTGAGTGAGTTTGGAGAAAGTGGATTCAAGCTCCCTGGCATCCATTTCATCCAACGCCGGAATGGCGATGGCAGTTTTAGCGTCTTCGCCCTGAACCGGCGAATTCGACGGCAATCCACGCCAATAGGCGGTGCGCAAAACCTTCCCCGCCCGATAGTCGGGTGTGGTTGAGGCAACGTCGAGAGCCGGCAAGGCCGGAGACACCTTGGTAAGGATGTCGGATTCGCCTGCAGCCATCGCCTCAATGGCCTGCACGTCGATTAATCGGAGCAAGGCCAGACTGTGCTCGGGTGTGCCGGGAAATCTTTTGGCGATGGCGTCGTAGTAGCCACCAGCAAGAGAGAGATTTCCCTGGCCTAAATGAATTTCCGCCATCCTCCACAGGTTTCCTGCGTCACGCTCAATGGCGAGGGGATCGTGAAACAATAATTGCTGATAGACGAACATGGCACGCAATTCCTGCCCGTCGGCATACAGTGCCGCCGCAAGATCAGAAAGTCCCCGAGTCGAGGCCATGCTGCGCTGGCAAAGGTCTAACGGGATTTCTTCCGCATATTTTGGTTTTGCGGGGAGATTGTCGAGACGGTAGACGGGATCCGCCAATCCGCCCCACGAAGGGGCCAAGCCTGGCTTGGCCTGCTTCAACTGGGCACAGAGGTCTGCCGCGTTTTCGAATTTCTTTGGTGCCGTCTGGAATATCCTTCGCTGCGCAGCGTGATCCGTTGTTGCTGGAGTCGCAGGGAGATTGGCAATTCCGGTTGGTCCAGCAGGTGTCCTTGCCTGAGCCACGGGCGCCGTCACCGTCGTTGGAAGTGCCTCTGCCGATCGGCCCGGTGTATAACCACGCCTAAAAAGCTCAATGACGATTCGAAAAGGTTCATCGAAGTCATTTACGGTGGCCACGATGTCGCGCGACTTCAACTTGATCAGTACCTCGACGCCATCTGGTCCGCGGTCTTTCACAAGGACGCGTCGGACCATTTCTTCGTCGTAATGTTCCAGGGCCTGCAGTTCCGTCGAAGATGTCTTCAGAATCTCGATCTTCACAAGATTTTCGATTGCATCGTATTTGGCTGAATAGGGACGGGACTGGGGAAATGGCAGCACAATTTCAGAATATTCCGCGGCAATCCCCGACTCGCCTGCAAAGGCCAGGCAAATGACGCCAGTCGCAATGGCGACCGATGCCCGAATACTTCTCAATGTCCATGGCCAATGGAAGGACATCATGGGACCTCTCACGTTTCACGCAGTTTTGATTTTTAGAATTCAGGAGAAGACTGAGCAAGGGGCGTGCCAACTTTAAGTAGAGGTGTAACTACCCCGGAAGGAGGCAGATTTTTCATCCGAAAGTTTCTGACGGACAAAATTCTGCATGGTCAAAAATGACCCGGGGAAAGTTCTGCCTCTGCCAAAGATCCGCCGCGAAAGGCCGGTTTGACGTCAACCCCATGACGCATTCGCCAAAGTTCTGGCTGCTACAAGGCTCCGGCTAAATATTTTTTATAGAATCCCCTAAAGGGATGGCAAAAAAAGACGATAGACCTAAAGGTAGTGCGGAATTTCACTGGGCAAGCTCGGAATTTCAAAGGGTAATATGTCTCAGTTACGCATCAGGTCAAAACGCATTGAAACCCGTAGGTTCCGGGTTTCTGGCCGCGCCATTGGACGCCTTGTGTCAATTACCGGTGACCGGTTGATTTCGGTCCGACCTACCGATGTTTCCCGGCGTGGACTCGGCTTTATCGCAAAAGAACCACTGCCCCACGGTGGCCAATATTGGTTGGAGATCGACGAGGCCCGCCTTCGGGTCGAAGTCACCCACTGCCAGTCACACCTTGGCATCGAAAGCATGTACCAATGTGGAGTGTTCACCCGTGATCCCGACATCGATCTGGAAGAGGTCTTTGCACGATTGGGTTTATTAGAGGAAACCCTTCATGCAGAAGGTTTTTGAATCGCAGACATCACCCGTGCAACAGACGGCTTACCCTTTCGAATAACGGGAAAGCCGGCGGCGTTGGTTTCAAGTTTTCCAATATCCCAATCGCTGCAAATGATAATGTCCTTAACGCCAGCTTCTCGGGCCTTGCTTGCCAGGGTAACGCCGTCCATCGTGCCACTTTCGAAATGGTAATCCACGACAAGTATCGGGGCCCTGGACAAAATCTGATCGTTTCCTGCAAGCCTTGCAAGCAGTTCGTCTGGACCTGAAAAAACAATCACATCGGCTTCACTTGACTCGCGCTCCCACATGTCACGGACAAACGGACTGTCATCAACGACCACAATCAGTCGACGGACCGTATGGCTTCCGGACAGCCCATTCTGACGACCTGCGCGCAAAACCACAGCGAGGTCGGGCAAACCGCGCTCCACTGGAATCAACACTTCCATTTCAAGCATGGAATTTTCAGGATCATACTGGTGACGGACCATACCACCCATTGATTCAGCGAGGCGCCGGATGATGACTAAACCCAGTCCGCGCTTGCGGCCGTTTGGACCAAATCCAGCCAGGCTATCCCTGACCCTTGTGTTTCCGAGGACAACAAAATTTTCTTCTGCAAACGCGGTCACCTTGTTGCCGACGGCGATCAGGCAGGCCGGAACAGTGCCGTCGCCTTGCTGCATTTCGATCTCGCGGGTTCGAATGGTGATTGTCGAATCGCGCGGCGCTGATGAAGCTGCGTTGTCTAGCAAGTTGTCGACGATTCGGCGCATTGCAAGGGGATCACCAGACATTCGCAAGTGATGTGCCCAAGACATTTTGATTTCCAGGCCCCGGCCCTCAAAAGTCGGGAGCAGTTGCGAAAGGGATGCTTCCGTGAGGTCTACAATAGAAAAACTTTTTGATGTCAGGTGTGTTTTTCTATCAAAGGATTCATCAAGCGCTGCCAACTCCACTAAAAAACCATCCAGATAAGCTGCATTTTCAGGGTCGTTGAGTTTCACGACACGACGTAGATCATGCACGACCATTCTGGCCTGCTGCGCCATCGCAGATTTCGTAAGATGGGTGGCCGAGAGGTCCATCGCCATTTTTTTCATTCGGCGATCGCGGAGCCGCGATCTGCGCATGGTCTCAAACAGGACCGGGATTGCCGAGGCGATCAAAATCGAACTCGCGGGAGGCATCACAGAATTTGAAAGTATCAGCGCAAAAACCATCAAAACAACGACCCAGACGAGACTCAGCGCCATGGCCACGGCCAGGCTCGGGGCCATCGCAAGGCACAGGGCAATTGTGGCAGAGATTGCCAGAGCAGGGATCGACCACAAGGACACGGGGGTTGGCAGGGTTCCATTGATGGCGGCATTGGCAATTGTCGCTATTTGCGCCACCGCTCCTGAGTTGGAGGCTCCAATCACCACAAGTTCTGGAGGATCGCGTAAAAGTTTTTCACTTAGGAGTGCATCAAGAGGCTCCGCTGCCAACAGAGAAATTTTCATATCTCCGACTTCTGAGGTTACAAACCGTTGTGGTAGTTGGGGCATCAAAACAAAGCCATCGTCGGACCGAATCTGCCTGTTGGCGATTTCAACTTTGCCACCACGAATCGACACTCCCCAGAAAAAGCCTCGCGGCGCAAGTGCAAGGTTCGCCACAAGGCGGTCTTCGCGCCATCTGGCGACTGGCAGAAAGGAATTTCTGGTCCGGGCCATTGTGCCAATCGGGTCAATCAGACCAACGCCGGCAATGACATCGGCAAATTCGGCGGCAGGCCCGGCGAAAACCTGGTCGGAAATATCAGGTATTTTTTGAAGGTCCAGAAGGGATGTCGGTGCTTGCGCTGCGGAGGACGTCTTTCTCGTGTCGGAAGCATCCAGGACAAACCTCTCTACCGGCATACCGAACAGCATCGGATCTGCCGGTGACATACCGGGTCGAGGGGTCACCAACTGTAAGGGTGCGTATACCTGCAGCCCTTTTGCCGCGGCATCACGAAAGGCATCGAGATAACCAGGTTGCGCAGCATTGACGCTGGAAAAAACTTCTTCTTCTGGAATCAGAATTTGTTTCACGCCGCTGGCGCCCAGGCTTTGAAATATCCCTCGCCAATCTTCTGGGCCCGGGGACAGTCTGCCCGTTCGCATTCGCCATGATTCTTCCCAAACAAAAACACGCAACTTTGGATTTAGTTGGCTCGATCCCTGACTGGCATCTGGTTTCGTCCCGAACTTAGCAGCAACGCCTTCAAAGTCGAGACCGCCCCAAGACAGGGTGACCCAAGACGCACCGCTCCATGCGAGCGCAGTGATCGCGATCGAGGCCATGGAAATCCTGTTGGTCCAGAAATGGTGCTTCACCAGATTTTTACCGCCTTCAGGGTGCTGTTAAAGCATCCTTCGGACCATCAACAGCCATCTGAAGCCACTTTGAGCTTCAGCAAACCTGTCAGGGTTGGCGAATGTATAGAAATTCGTGATAATCATGTTCCATTCAGGAAGGTTGGCGCATGAACAAGTCCATCGAAATTCAGAGACTTAAATTTGGCTACACGCGAGCAGACGATGTCATCGACATCGATGAACTGTCGGTGTCATCCGGGGAACGGATTTTTCTTCACGGGCCTTCAGGGTGCGGGAAGACAACGCTGCTTGGATTACTTTCAGGAATCCTTGCGTCAACTCCTGGCAGCATCAAAATCCTTGACCAGGATCTGGGGGCAATGACTCCAGCGGAACGCGACCGGTTTCGTGGAGATCATTTTGGCTACGTGTTCCAGATGTTCAATCTGATTCCCTATTTGAACGTCATGGACAACATCACGCTTCCCCTGCGATTTAGTCGATCCCGCCTCAGCAAGGCATCAGGAACTCCTGAATCGGAAGCCCTGCATCTGGCACAGGCACTGGGAATCGGTAATCTGATGAATCGGCAGGTGCCGGAACTCAGCGTTGGCCAGCAACAAAGGGTGGCCGCAGCGCGGGCCTTGATCGGCAAGCCAGAGATTTTGATCTGCGACGAACCAACATCCGCCCTTGACCATCTGCATCGTGACCGGTTTCTTGATCTATTGATTGATGTCGCAGGCACGGCCAAGACCACGTTGATTTTTGTGAGCCATGACCGGAGTCTTGCCAGGCGATTTGAGCGCAGCATTGACTTGGCTGCATTGAACCGTAAATTTCGCGCTTCCACTGGCGATGACTGAGGAGAAATAAGTTGCGGACCATCATTCACCTTGCCCTGCGTTCTATCATGAATCGACGCGTTACCAGCGCCTTGACCATCCTCGCCATTGCCTTGAGCATGTCGCTGCTGTTGATTGTTGAGCGTTTGCGAACGGGCGCCAGAGAGGGTTTCACCGGAGTCATCAGCCAAACGGACATCATTGCCGGGGCTCGCAGCAGTCCGATCCAACTTTTATTGAGCAGTGTTTTTCAGATCGGCAGTGCGTCGAACAATGTCACGCCAGAAACGTGGGAACATTTCCGCAATCATCCCGCCGTGGCTTGGACCATTCCAATTGCCATGGGTGACAGCCACAAAGGCTTCAGGGTTGTTGCCACCAACGGAGATTTTTTTGCGCACTATCATTATCAACGCGACCATCGCCTGGAATTTTCTTCGGGAAAAGCATTGCCCGACGACCACAGCGTTGTAGTCGGCGCGCGCGTCGCGAGGGAGCTTGGTTACACCGCGGGGACAAAAATTATTTTGGCGCACGGCCTGGCCGCTGAATCATTCGTCAAACATGAAAATCATCCATTTTTCGTCAGCGGAATTCTAAAGGCAACCGGGACACCATTTGACCGGAGTCTTTTTATTTCGCTGCCGGCGATGGCGCAGATGCACGACGCTGACGGCGGAGGTGGCGGCGGCGCGGTGGCTGAACATCAGCACAGTCTCGATGAGCATGATGAACGCGATGAGCACGATGAGCACGATCATCTTCCGGGTTTGTCCGCGATTTTCATCGGAACAAAAGCCCGGACGGATGCTCTGGCACTTCAGCGCGAAATTCAAACCTACGAGGCTGAACCAATGACGGCAGCCCTGCCGGGACTGACCCTCGCCCAACTTTGGAGTGCGTTGTCCTACGCCGAAGAGGCCCTTCGCGCGGTGTCGATGCTGGTCATCGTGGTCGGGCTGCTGAGCATGATTGTTGCCCTCTATAATTCACTCAACGAACGCCGCCGTGAAATGGCCATCTTGCGAGCCCTTGGGGCTCGCCCCTGGATGATTACGGCCATTCTTCTGGTCGAAGCGGGACTTTTAACTGGAATCGCCGTCGCAACCAGCATTGCCCTGACATATGCGGCCTTGGCCGGTGCGACTGGACTGATCACAGCCAACTTCGGAATATCGTTGCCCATAACGAGCCTGTCAGGGGAAGAATGGGTGCGACTGGGGCTCATGTTCACGATTGGATTGGCGATGGCGGCCCTGCCAGCATGGCGTGCCTACCGCAATGCCCTTGTGGATGGACTGACAATACGGATATGAATTGGAAGTCATGAAACTTAAACAGATCCTATTGATTGCATCACTTGTTGCAGCCCCGATCGGCGGGATGATGCTGCATTCCTGGTGGACGTCCCGGGATGCAAACACGCCCTCAGCACAAACTGGTTCCGGCGACGTCAAAACGATTGAATGGCCAACCCTCGCCCAGTATGACCTGAAATCTGGCAAGCCATCAGATTTATTGAAAGAATTGGACGGTCGCCTGATCCGCCTGCCAGGCTTCATGGTCCCGCTAGAGGATAATATGAAACTGGTCAAAGAATTTCTTTTGGTCCCGGATCCGCAAGCCTGCATCCACTATCCGCCGCCCCCTCCAAACCAGCAGGTTCTGGTCCAGATGGTCGGTGACGAATCTGCCTCGGTCGATTGGAAGCCAGTTTGGATCGAAGGCCACCTGCGGATAACTTCGGGCACCACCAAATATGGCACAGCGATTTTTCAAGTGAAGGCTCGACGGACTGAAGCCTACAAGGCGGGATTCTAATGAATCTTGGAATTCACACTGGGCGACTGGCGGTAAAGGCAGCGTCCAAACTTCGTTTTTTATTGAATCCAATATCGTTGTTTGTTGGGCTGCAGACCCTTTCAGTCACGACCATCGTCCTCTGGGTTGTTTGGTTCACCCGGCAGGAAGATCGTTTAAAAAATCTCGTCGGTTCCAGCCAATGGGCCAATGTCGAGAGCGGCACGACGGTAGCCATCCTTGTCATCGGCTGTATTCTCCTTGGTGCGATTTTAGTCCTGACCGTCGTCTGGTTTCTGGATGGACTCCGCCAAAGTTCAATCATCAAACAACAACGTAACTTCCTGTCCAGCGTGACTCATGAGGTCCGTTCTCCTCTTGCCAGCATCCAACTAGCCGTGGAAACCCTCGGTCGCCGTGAACTCGATCCCGGAATCCGCGACCGCCTGATTGCCGGAGCCCAACAAGATATTGCGCGCATGACACGACTGGTGGATCAAATCCTGATTGCTGCCCGATTGGACCGCGGCATCACGCTATTCGCTGAAGGGCCTGAAAACATCGACTTGGTGGAATGGCTGCCAGCAGTTGCCGCCGACACAGTGGGCAGTAACGTAAGTCCAGACAAGCCGAAAATCGAGGTTGAGGTGGCTGCCGGAACCCGGTTGCTGGCTCCGAGCCAGGCCCTGCGCCTTGTGCTTGAAAACCTGATCCAAAACGCGATCAAATATTCGCCGGTTGGTTCCCCTGTTCGGGTCAAGGCTGAATTTCGGGATGATGGCAGCAAGGTTCGCATCATGGTGAGCGACCACGGTATGGGCCTGGACCAGCAAGAAATCAAACAGGTCTTTCGCATCTTCAGGCGAGGCGACCGCGCAGTAAAAAAAGCAATTCCCGGCACTGGGCTTGGACTTTATATTGTGGAATCGATGACTCGTATCATGGGCGGACGCGTGCGGGTTGAATCTGCGGGCGTTGATCAGGGAGCTGACTTCATCATTGAATTGCCGGCGGATACGGGAAAAAAATGAGCCCACTGGAAACAAATAAGATTCACCCGAAACCCTCTGGTTCGATATTGCTCGTTGAAGACGAACCGAACCTCGCCTTTAGTCTCGATTTGAACCTGAAGGCCGAAGGATATCAGGTAACCGTTTGCATGGATGGCGATGCTGCCGAAAAATTGATTCGTAACGCTGCTTGCGGCTTTGACTTGTACCTGCTGGACGTCAATCTTCCCGGTCGCAGCGGATTTGAAATCGCAAAAGTGATCCGGGAAAAAAACCAGCGGGCCGGAATCATTTTCTTGACCGCAAGGGCTGCCGAGTCCGACTCGGTGCGAGGCCTGTCACTAGGAGCGGACGACTACATCACAAAACCATTTCGCCTGGCCGAGCTTCTGCTCAAGGTCAAGAGAACTTTGGCACGATGCGCCATGTTTGAGGCGGAAGAGGCCGTTTCCACGGGGACCCTGATTTGGGGACCGTTTGAACTTGATTCCGAAAAACTGGAAATCAAGACCCCCGCGGGCCAGTCGGTCCTGACCCGGCTTGAGGCTGACATGCTCAAGGAATTCTTTTTAAACCCCGACCGCGTCCTGAGCCGCCAACACCTATTGGCCAAAGTCTGGGGGGTGAGCGAAGGCGTAGAAACGCGCACGGTCGATAATTTTGTGGTGCGCCTGCGCCGCCTTATTGAGGCCAATCCAGCCAATCCGCGCTACCTGAAAAGCATTCGAGGAAGGGGTTACGTTCTTGCACCTTGAATTTGAAAAATGGCACGGATGTAAAAACGATTTTTTGGTGACCTGGATCCAAGTCACAGACAAGGATCTCGTTGTCCCAAGCCTCCAGCGACAAGCCACACAAATATGCGATCGCAGCGGATCTGGCATTGCCGCTGACGGCATCCTGGTTTTGATAACCAAAAATCACCGCGAACTTTTTCCAGAAGAACTGGTCGTCATCAACTCAGACGGAAGTCTGGCTAAAAACTGCGGCAACGGACTTCGTTGCGCGGCCCGCAGTGTTTTAAGAAAAATGGATGCCGGCGGAATGCTGCCAGCCGACCTGCCGCCAGCCCTCGAGCTCCGGATCCAAGGACGTCCTTTTTGGTGCAAGGTGTTCGGCCCAAAAGGATTTATTGGTGTCGACATGGGATCAGCCACGATTGAGACCATAGGCCCAAAACACAACATTCGGAAACAATTAGACGCCGCACTGGAAAAATTCCAGATCAAACAACCCCACGGGATTTACAAGGTTGACGTTGGAAATCCCCATCTTGTCCTCCTTGGCCTTACACCAGACAAAGGCTCATTCTCAGCCTTTGCAAAATCGATCCAGAATCTTGACGGTTGGGACGGCATCAATGTCCACGCCGCGGCCGAAGAGGCTATTGATGATCGCGCAGTCAAATCAGCTGCAAAAGCCATGAATATCTCGGTCGATCCATTTTGGACCGCCCTTCCGTGGGAGCGCGGCGTTGGATTGACCCAAGCCTGTGGCAGTGGGGCAGTCGCCATTGCAGCCGCAATCTCGGCAGATGACGGGATGGGTGAAAATCAGGCCTGGACGGCCATCAGAATGCCGGGTGGCGATCTTTTTGTGCAAATCGCTGATGGCAATCATGTCCTTGCGGGGCCGGCGGCGCTGGCATTTACTGGATCAATGGAAATTTAAAAAGGATTTGGAATGACCAAAAGGACCATCAAGAAAAACCTGCCCGCGGTGGTTCATCCGGTCGAAACCACGTCAGAGATCCAAAAACGGATTCCGCTTTTGATGCCGCTTCTGCGGACACTTCAGACCTATCACCGCCATCAGGTTGTCGGACTGCGCAATCTACCGAAATCGGGGCCATACATGGTGGTCACCAACCACAGCCTCGCCACGTACGACATCCTCCTTCTTTTTGGTGCGATCTATCAAAACACTAGACGCATTACCCGCCCACTGGTCGACCGTGCGTTCTGGCGTGTTCCTTATCTCGGCAACATCATGAATTTTTTTGGTTCAGTCCAGGGTAGCCACGATGGCGGAAAGCAATTGCTGGCGGAGGGCAATATTGTTGCCGTGGCGCCAGGCGGAATGCAGGAGGCGCTGCGCACCTCTGACGAACGCTACCAGGTTCGCTGGCGCAAGCGCAGAGGCTTTGCCAGACTCGCCATGGAGGCACAAGTCCCAGTCATTCTGGCGGCATGCCCAAGGGCTGATGATTTGTACGCAGTCTATCCAAATTTCTTGACGAGTTTTATTTACGAAAAACTACGCATGCCGTTGCCACTTGCCCGCGGCATTGGACTGACAATTATCCCACGTCCTGTCAAACTTGTGCATTACCTGAGCGAGGCGATGCGTCCTCCGAAAATGGACGCGGATCCAGAGGTCAATGCAAAGCGCCTCGAAGCCTGGCATTTGAAATTAACCAAGCGTATGCAGCAATTGATCGGGGAAGCCATAGCCCATGAAAACTGAAGGCACATCGAAACCAGAATCCGTTCTTGTCACCGGGGGATGCGGCTACATCGGCAGTCATGTCGCCCGCCAGTTGTCGACCGCCGGACACAAACCGATCATCCTGGACAATTTATCTACTGGGTTTCGTGAACTTCTGACATCCGGCGAAGTCCTCATTGAAGGCAACTGTGCCGACCACAGTCTGGTGGTCAAAATAATTCGTGACTACAACATAACGACCGTGATGCATTTTGCGGCATCCACGGTTGTCCCTGAATCGGTAGCGAACCCGGTCAAGTACTACAAAAATAATGTTGCCGGGAGCCTCTCCTTGATCGAGGCCAGCACTCAGGCCGGCGTTAAAAACTTCATTTTTTCCTCGACCGGATCAGTCTATGGAGAAGCGGCGCCTGTTCCGGTAACAGAACATTATCGCCCAGAGCCGAGCAATCCCTATTCGAGTTCAAAGCTGATAACCGAAATGATGCTCAAAGACATCGCGGCGGTGACCGGCCTCAGATACGCCATTCTCCGATACTTCAATGTTGCCGGAGCCGACCCCGAGGGGCGCCAGGGGCAGAAGTCAAAAAACGCAACGCACTTGATAAAAATCGCCTCGGAAGTGGCCTGTGGGAAACGAAAATCACTGAGCGTTTTTGGAACGGACTACGATACGCCTGATGGCACCGGTGTTCGCGATTACATCCACGTCGAGGACCTGGCTTCAGCCCATCTGGCAGCGATGCAGCACCTTGCTCGCGGGGGCGAATCCGATACCTTCAATTGCGGATATGGTCACGGATTCTCGGTACTCGAAGTGGTCAAGGCAGTTGAGGCCGTGACTGGGAAACACCTCGAGGTGACGGTCGAGCCTCGCCGTCCTGGAGACATTTCATCGTCAGTTGCCGACAACCGGAAAATCAAGGAAAAACTTGGCTGGAATCCCAAGTTTGATGACTTGAAATTGATCGTGACGCACGCCGTCCAATGGGAAAAATCACTAAACTGATTTTACAGATGAATTATCGATGTCGTTGCCAGTCGATTGCGCTCCGGCAAGCGCTGTAACGAACACCGTAAGCAGAGTCAGTTGCCGCTCAGTAACGTGCTCAAAGCTCATCCCTGCGCTGACCCCTGTGATAGACAATCGACGAACCCTGCATGATAATCGGAAAATTTCCCCCTCCTCAGGCGGAAAAATATCATCAACAGGAATCTGCAGGCGCACCTGGGACTTCAGATCAAAAGGAATGTCAGAGTCTTTTGATGCGAGCATCGCACCGTGGAGGCTGATATCAACCAGAGTCCCCTTTCGCCAATCCTCACTACCTAAAACCTGAAAGGACACAGGCATTCCAATTTTGAAACGACGGCTGCGACGACGGTTTCGAAACTCCAACGCCTGCTTTATTCTGGCGACAAGATCCAGGGGAGACTGGCCCTTCATGTCCACGTAATCATCATTTTCCTGGTGAGCCACTAAATTTTCGCGGTAAGCCGCCGTCATCTCCTTTGGCTCTCGCGTCAAAAACAGGACTGGCAAACCATCGGCGGCCTTTTTTTCCTTCATGAACTTTACCAGCTTTAGAAGGCGGTCGCGGGGGGCAAAGGTGTCATCGAGAATCATCAGGTGCACTTGACGCGATATTTGCCTGGCCAGTTCATCAGGAGTTTTTGGCTGGACGAGAACATAACCCTTTCCAAGACCCTCGATATAGCGTGCCACGGCGTCGCGCTTGTCCTGTGACACGTTTTGAGCCATCGCAATGATTACGTAAGACTTCTGTTTTTTCTTTGGCGCAACAAGATATTCAGCCACACCCCCATCAGTCGAGTCTTGGGGATTCTTGGCCTTTTCAGATTTAGCTTCGTCTTTGCTCATCACTTTGCTCCCAATTAAAGGCGCTTTTGGATGCTCCAGCCGGAAACGTGCTTGAAAAACGAATATGGTTCAATGCGGACGCCGCTGAGGTTTTCCTGGAAGGCGGCGTGATGCGTTAACGTCCAAAGGAATATATAAGGCGTTTCATCAGCAACAAGAGCGTGGATCTTATGACTGATCGCGCGCTTTTTCTCAAAGTCGTTGGTTGCGTCAGCCTCAGTCAAAAGGGCATCAACCGTTTTATTCTTCAGCAATACAAAATTATTTCCCCAGGCCCCTGCACTGCCGGAATGAAAGAGGCTCATGATATTGCTGGCATCGTCAAAACTCCATGACGCCAAAGTAAGGTCGTAGTCATGGTCGAAGAGAACTCTTTTTTTCCATGAAACCCAATCCAGAAACTGCATTTCAACCTTGATCCCGGCCTTTTCGAAGTAGGACTGGAGTCCAAGAACAATCTTCTTGAGCGTTTCGCCTTCTCCGGAAACAGGAACAACCATAGAAAGTTTAAGCGGTACACCCTTGCTGTCTTCCAGGATTCCATCAGAGTTTTTATCCGAGTAACCAGCCGATTCAAGTAATTGCCTGGATCGTGCAAGGTCATAGGCAACTGAAGGCACATCAAGATTGTAGGCCCAAGAGGTCGGCGGGAATGGCCCAGAGATCAGACGACCTTTTCCCTGAAAAAATGCCTCCAGCATCTCTTTTCGATTTACCGCCAAGGCCAGCGCCTGACGCACACGGCGGTCGCTTAGAATTGTCCGCGAGGTATTCATCGCGACAAAACTGTACGACAGCGCATCGTAGGGAACTAGCAACAAACGCTTGTCAGCCATAATCTCTGCAAGGTCCCGCGGACTAACGTAGGTAATAAGATCCAAAGCATTAAACATCAGCGACTGCGCCATAACGCTTTGGTCGGCATAACTTTTCATCACGATGGTTTCTATTTTCGGCGCACCACCAAAATAGAATTTATTTGCACGCAACAGGACTTCGCCCTGCTTGTTGGATTTAATGAACTGGTACGGCCCAGTTCCCACAGGGCGTTGCACAAACGTGCTCTCACGAAACGACGATCCAGATTTGATATTGGCAAATGCGTTTGCAGGAAGAATCTTGAACATCAGAATCCTGAGGGGATCCGACACAGCCCTGCGCAAAGTAATCTTTACGGTCAACGGATCCAATTCTTCGGCTGAGGCGATGCCCGAAAATCGCTCCGAATTGGGAATCTCAGAACGCGCCATCAGCAGAAATTTAACAGTCGCAACGACATCTTTGGCTTGAAAGGATTGACCGGCCTCTTTCGGCAGAGGTTTCCCCGAGGGCATTGCTGTGTGCCATGTGATGTTGTTTCTCAGGTGAAACGTTACGTCGGTTCCGTTTTTGGAAACCTCCCAACTTGTTGCAAGGGCGGGCACATAATCACCACTGCGCCCGAGATCCACAAGGCCATCAAAGACCAAGTCGGAGAGTCGCTGGGCCGTTGCCTCGTGGGCCGTGTATGGATCGTAAGTCTCAAGGCGCCCCGTTTCACCATAAACCATGCGGCTTTCAGCCGCGAAGGCATGGCCCGAGATCCCAAATCCAAAAGCTAGACATAATAGACTTCGCATGGACATTTGTGCCCCCTAATTCTGCAAGAATACAGGTCGCGTCTGCCCGTTGGGACGCCCCTGAAGTTGAATACCCTGATTCGTCAACGCAACAAATACCTTGTCCCAGGCGCCGACCTGGGCTCGAAAACTCAAAACACCAAGTTTTGACATCATAATGTCACGGTTCATCTTCGTATTTGTTTTAAAATAAAAGGTCTGACCCTCAAACAGATCATAAGCATGGATCGGGTTGAACAGGGCAGGATCGCGTTTTACATAGATGACCTTTCGCGCGTCCGGCGTCCAGGCTGGACCGGTGTTCAAATCGACCACAACATCACGGGCCACGAGGTGATTTGCAAGGGCCTCGTCGGACAAGGGAAAATTGCGGAGGTCTGTCGGAATAACGTGAATATTCCAGTGCAGGGTCTCGACCATGGAATCTCCACCTTGATCCCTGACCGCGCTATAAAATGCGACAAATCTGCCGTCAGGGGACACCGTTGGGCGAAGTTCATCCGCATCGCTTTTTGTCAGGTTAAACGGCGGAGCCCAGCCCTGGCCAGATAAATTCCGCCGGGTCATCACAACATCGTGATTTTGAGCATCGCCACTAGAAAACACAATCCGCTTTCCGTCGGGATACCATTCTGGAAAAAGATCTGTTTCATGTGAGTTGCTGACCTGGAGCACATTTTGATCATCGACCTCAACCACGTAAATCTTTGCGGCCCCTTTGCGGGAACTGACAAACGCAATTTCATTCCCAACTGGGTTCCATGAAGCGTAGCCATTTTTTGCGCGGCTCGATGCAACAGTCTGCTCACCACCGGCTACGCTACCGACATAGATGTTGAATTCGCCGACGCCACCATTCGATACAAAGGCGAACCGGTTGCTGTCGCGCGACCAGCGCAGGCCGGCATTATACGACATCATGGAACTTCCGCCTCCGGAAAGACCTTCGAGAAAATTACCTGAACCTGATCCCGGGAGAACCATAAGCTCACGGGCAAAATCGCCCATGAGATCTTTCAAGAGGATCCTGCGACTTTCTGAGCCGATGATTTCAAATCCTAGATAAACTCCGTCCGCAGACCAACTGAGATTGGCCTCATTCATTGCATCGTCGGAGGAAGTCAACTTACGCACCTCGACCATCTGCACTCCCTGCCTGGCTTTCACCAGATCAGGAAAATGCTTTTCAAAATATCCCGATCCCGGGAAAAATCTCTTTATGAACGTGGGGAAATAATTTCCGTCGTCTGCCTTGAAATCGACCAGGCTGTCGCGAGACTTGTTCTTAAAATAACGCCCATACAAAGCCGACGGCGACCACTTACGCGCAGACGTCGTGCATCCTGCGAAAGACCCCGTTGCGAGCGAAAGTCCAATGGTGATAGCAATCGTTGATCTGCTCATCTCTTTGAAAGCCCTGCCTGCGTCTGCTTCAAGTAAACCCGGGCGTTCGCCGCAAGCACAGTCACTTGTTTTTCTGAGTCGTCAGCTGCATTCAAGGAATCGAGATAATCCGTCCAAGCACGATTGGCCTGCTCTAGCGCATTTTGGTCATTGATCAACAACCAACGGCGGTGAAAACTCAAGGCGCGGAAATACTCGAGATTTTTAACCGACTGCTTAAAATCCTTTTTCGGAAGGAACCGGGTGAATTTCGATGCACGATCAAGGATTGCAGCCGCTCTGGCGAATCCATCAGCCGCCACTTTTGGATTTGATCGTGAATCCTTTTCCGCAATCATGTGGATTGCGATTCCCTCGTTGATATGGGATCCAATGAATCTCTTGTCGATGAAGTCACGAACTTCCACCGCTGACGTCACAGTCGAGAAAAACTTCTCTGCCATGACCGGATCATTGAGTTTCCCGAGGGCCAATTCACCAGCCATGTGGCGGCTGACCAGATAATCGCTATGATTGGGCGGGACTTTCGCCAGGTAGGCTATCGCCTCATTTGTTTTGCCAACATCTGAGATCTTTTTGGCCCTTGTGACCACATCGTCTTCCAGTTGAATCGCCCTTGGACCGGTGAGCTCGAGTGTGCCTGCATCAATTTCGAGGATAGATGAGTACTTTTTAAAGCCATCAGGTCCGGTGATCTCTAGTTTTAAAAACGCACCGGAGCCATCAAGCTTGGTATCAAGGGGTGTCTTGCCAGCCAACTTCCCGTCGAGGAAAACCGTGGCTCCTGCAGGAACAGAATCTAAACGCAGGCGACTGGCCTCAGGCTCAATCGCAATCTCGACCTGTCGCCCAGAAGTTAAATTCGTTTCAAATACGCCTGGATTCCAGCCCGCCTTTACCACGGACAACTTACCTGCGGTCCCCTGAAGCTTGCGCGGCAGATAAACGACTCCGTTGCTGTTTGACGTTCCGACCCAAACATCATTGAAATAAACGTTCGCCTGGGCAATGGGTCGCGGATCGTCACTGGCCTTGTTGCGAACCAGCACCGAAAACGAGCCATCCTTGGTCGCGACCGCCGAGTCCGCAGCTTTAGACGGAGTTTTTGATTTCGCTGGCTCTGCCTCGACTAGTTCGGGTTTGCTTGTGGGTTTTTCTGATGCTGCCACGACATCAAGTACAAGACCGCGCATCACAACAACATCACCCCGGCTTACCTGTTTCTTTGCGGTTGCGCTGTCAATCATCAAGGTCAATTCAGCGCCAGAGTCACTGGATGCACCGTGGCCCGCTGACGTCAGCGTGGAATCGGGAACCTTGGCAGTGGCAACATTTACGACGGATTGTCTGCGCGCTCGTGCATCGGTTTGAACGCCAAAAACGTCAAAACGGTCACCCGGTTTTACAATGGCCGCAAGCTGACCCGGCAAGAGTGCGCGGATCTGGTCTTTTCCGGATGCCATGATGACTCCCTGAAATGGCAGGGATCGCATCAGCCGTTCAGCAAGGGCATCCATTTTCTTTTGAAAATCAGCTGCTACTTCTGCCTTCGAGAAGTCGCCTTCCAACGTCTCCTTTGCGGCTGCCATGACAATTCCTTTGGCATCAATGGCTACCAGTTCAACCTGGGTTTGGCCTTCACTCCGGGCCAGGGATCGACGAATTCGCAAGTCAGGATTTTTTTGGCCCTTACCGGCTTTGATGAGTATTTTTCGGGAAAAAACTTTGCGATCCAGCGAAGCGTCGCTCATCTTGAGGAGGGCACTTGCTAATTTACCATCTAGTGACGAGGAACTCTGACGTGATTCCTCTACCGTGACCACTGGTACCTTCGAAAGATCTCCGACAAAATGCCTCTCCAATAGTATGTCGCCCGTCGTGGCAAATTCTGATTCAGCAGATTCTGGCAAGAATCCACGTGGTGACGCCATCTCTACCTTTAGCATCGGAAAACCAGAACGCTTGTTCGATGCAGTGCCCTTGAAGGTGAAAACGAAACGACCTGACTTGTCGGTTGTTCCGGCCGGCTTGCCATCCACAGAAACCACGACACCCTGAAGGGGAAATGTCGAGATGACGCCACGAGCTAAAGCCAGGACCTCCATCTTATTGCCCTTCTGGATCTGTGTCCGGACAAGTTTGTTGGCGAGATCGATCTGGAGATCCTGGCTTTCAGTGATGTAGCCCGGCTTAATGATCCGTACTGCCCACAAAGAACCTGACTCCATTCGAACGGCGCAGCGACCCCTGACGTTGGTCGTACACAGGGTTTTTTCGATGTCGTCACCTGTTGTCGCAATGGCAGCAACGCGGGCACCTGCAACACCGGTTTCACCGGCATAGACGTGAAATGTGACAAGCACCTTTTTCACTGGCTCTGGTTTGATTTCCTCAATTTTCTCTTCTTTTTTTACCTGGGCTTCATCCGCCGGAAGGGCAGCAACTTCCACACTGCTCACGGCTGCTGGCGCAGGACTTTCAACCGGATCTGACTTTATTGGGAGCGCGGCCGCCTGATCGGAGGCCGCCGGCGATGCTGCTGGCGGGGATGAGGACAAGGGTGACAACGGCACTGATGATGCCGTCGAATTGGCAGCAATTGCGACATCTGCTGGTTTTGGCTTGGGAACAAAATACATCACCGCCTTTACCGAAACGGGGCGTGATGTTGACTTCGACAGGTCAAGGGTTTCCATATGGGGAGCAAAGTAATAGCTGTCGCTGCTTTTTGTGATCTCGACTGAGACCTGGGATCCCTCGATGATGGCTGGCTTGGCCTCGAGCATTCCCTTGGCATCGGTCGTACCAATGATCCGCCCGGCGACTTTAACTTGTGCCTCATGAACCGGGTCACCTTGGTTGGTGCGGACCTCGACCCGCAAAGGAGTGACGACTTCACGCCGGCAACCAGTCGACGGAATCATCACGCCGGATAAACACGCCACTGCTAAAATTCGATTTTTTATTGTGGAAAAACTCGGCATTACGATCTCCAGTTGTCGTCGGGATTCAGAATTGTGGAAGGGTCAGCAATGCGCCGCCCTCGCCCCTGCTTGCAGCTGGATCGCTATTCATTTCAGAAGTTCTGGCCCGAGCTTGTCCAAGAGGTTTGAGCACCAACTTGACGGTCTGTGACTTAATCAAATCAAGTTGCATGGAGACGGGTTCGTAACCGGGAACCAAAGCCTCAATCAGATATTTTCCTTTGGGCAAATTTTCGGAACTCTCAAAAGTGCCGTCCGAGTCTGGAACGAGAATCATCGAGGTCGGCTCATCTTTATCGGGACTGGAATCCAATCGGGTTACATTCACGCGAGCGTCAAAAAGTGCTTCTGCACCAAGTTCAGGCCCCTCAAGACGCCCTGAGACCGTCGTCGCGCATCCACCCGTCAGCACAGCTGGAATTGTGAACAGGAGAAAAAAAATGGACCGAGACATCAGAAAAGATGGGGGAACCATGAGAGCATTCTCCGAGAATGGGAACGTGATGATTTGGAATTCAGATCAGGAGGAGATTAACCTTCATCATCATTGGACTCTAAGGCTTCTCCGCCCGACACGGCACCATCTGATGCCTGCGTGGACTCCTTGACAGCCTTATTATCCTGCGACTTGGTGTTACTGGCAAGATTACTGAACCGCAAATTGACGGGAATCGTGTAGCTTGAGCGGTACCTTCCTGCTTGCCCGGAGAAGGCAATGTCCACCGTCAACACGCGCCCTTCAAAACGAGACGGCAAGGAAAAAACAAAACTCCTGCGGGCATAGCGCCGGATTCCGAATCTTTGGCCATGCTCCGTATTCAGGGGATCTCCGGCAACCGATACGGTTAGGGACTTTGGTACCGTAAGACTGATCCGCTCACCGCCCTGCCTTTCAACAGCCGCAATGCCCCAGATGTAGCCTTCGGCTTTCTTGGAAGAATCAGAGTTGCGCAGATCGAAAAAAACCTCGAAAACGCCATCTCGACGAATCACACTTGGATTTGACAATGAAACCGGTGACTTGGGGTCTTCCCTTGAAACCATCTTGGCTTTTTCCGGCGTGTCCGTCATGACCGGAGCTTCGGTTGCCTTGGGCGCTACCTTTTCCGGTTCAACGGCTGCCATTTGTTTGCCCGGTGGAATGGAGGCCGCAGCAAATTTGCGATCCTTGACTTCCGGATAAGCTCGCTCGAAAACACCGTCATGAAGCGTCTGATATTCAAAAATCACGGCCCGGGACGTGCTTAACTCGGAGCGCAAATCGCTTTGCTTAGCTTCCAGACGCACCAGAAGGACACCGGACGCAAAACTCCAAAGGACCACAACGCCGCAGGCGATGGCCATGATGGAAGCAGTTCGCAAGCTAACCCGGACTGTTTTCGTCTTGGCGGCGTCGACGAAATAGATCAGGTTTACATGGCGATCCGCACTGAAAAATGATTTCCAATTTCTAGGTGACATTTTTCTACCAGTTGCCAGTTCATTTTAAATCTATTTTAATCAAAATGAAAAATTTTATCAACTATCAGGGTTTCTAATTCACCTTTGAAGCAAAAAAGATCCAACCCAGCCCCCCTCAAACTCGCCATCATTAGATCGTCGAGCATCGGCGACGTTGTCCTTGCAACAGCCGCCATCCAATACGCGACGGACTGGAGCCTGAGGCGAAATCAACCCGTTGAATTGCATTGGATCGGACGTGCACCAGCCCTGGAGTTAATCCGCTTATACTGCCCGGATGTTGCCTGCCACGACGTCAGCACCATGGAAAGACTGGAAAGGCGCAGCATCGCGAGCCTTCCAGCAGAAATCGATGCCTGCATTGACCTTCAAGGAAACCTTCGGTCGCGCCGGCTCGCAAACCACATCCGGCGATGGCACGGGGCGAACATTTCGCGCTCGGATAAAAGGTATGCCATCCGATCGCTTCTGGTTGTATGTGCTCGCATATTTGGTCGCACAAGACTTGGATTGACCTGTCAAACCGCCCTCGGCAAATTTTGCCCACCGACTCCCCAATACCAACTGGCTGCCTTGGCGATGGCAATGGCTTTGGGAGAAAAATCCGGCACGGTAAATCAAATCAAACCAACGCTTAAAGCGCCTGAACCCGATGCCAGACTCGACCGCAGCATCACCTGGCTGGCGATTGCCCCGGGGGCTTCTTACCCAGCAAAAAAAGCTCCCGCGCAGGTTTTTGAACAGATCATGGGCCGCTGCGCAGGAAAACTGCCTCCAGACAAACAGATCGGAATCGTCCTCCTTGGCGATCAGAGAGAGCGGGTGGACTGCAATGAGATTGAAAGGCGGTTGTCCGCAAACCAGTGGGACGGACCTGTGCTGAACCTCGCAGGATCAACCACCTTAACTGAAACAGTCGCCGTGCTTGCGGGATGTCGCGCCATATTGAGCAATGATTCGTCTCTGGCACACATTGCAGAATCTTTGGGAAAGTTTGCCTTTATGTTGTTCGGCCCAACGACGGAGTCCTTTGGATTTGCGCCACACCTGTCAGGGAGTCGCGCTTTTTCGGCTTCGCTCGGCTGTCGTCCATGCTCCAAGCACGGTAAGACACCGTGCCGTTACAAGGATCATGAATGCTTTCGCGCCATTGATGCCCGAAGTGCTGGCGATGCCATGGCCGAGGTCTTTGCGTGAACGCCATGAAAAGCGCAGCAGCGTTTTTATCGTCCTGCGCACTGGAACTCCTATTTCAAATGATTTCGTTGCTGGCGCTTGTCCCCGGATTTTCCATGGGGAGCCTGGCGCGGCAAGTCCGCGGCCGCGTAAAAGGAAGCGACTCGATCGAATCCATACAGCCCTCCAACCCATCGTGCCGGGGCGACCTGCTTTTCTTCTGCAGTTCGGCCGGAGAATTTGAACAGGCGCGTCCAATCATCGACCGCCTTTCTGGACGCCTCGACCTTGATCCCATCATTTTGTTCCTTTCGCGGTCAGGACTTGAGTACATCCGTGCTCGCGGGGAAAATGTTCGAGCCGCCCTTGCGCCTCCAGACACCTTGTGGCGATGGCGACGGTTTGATTCGTGCCACCGCATTCGCGGGGCAATCGTGATTCGCCATGAATGGTGGCCCTCATTTCTGAATGTTTTTGGCCGGAACCGGCCCCTTCTATTGATCGACGCCGGCCGTCCAGCAGGGTCTCCGGAATCAAAAATCAGAAACCTTGGTCGCGGATACCTCGCGCGGCACTTCACCAAAATCTGCACCGTTGATGAGAGCAGTGCTGAATTTTTTTCAAAAAACTTTCACATTGATCCAACCCGGATTCTTTCCACCGGTGATACAAAGCACGACCGGGTCATGGACCGGGCACGGACGACAAGGATCAGTGACTCACTGCGGGCCAAAGTCCAGAAATTTGCTGGCGGGCGGAAAATACTTGTCGCAGGCAGCATCTATGCTGCCGACATTGAACTTTTAACTTCTGCATGGCGGACCAACCCGGACCTGCAGAGGTCATGGGTTATTGTTGCCGTACCCCATAACATCAATGACAAGACCGCCAGAAACCTGCAGGCCATAATCGACCAGGCGGATTGTGATTTTTTGCTTCTCTGTCAGATAGGGATTTTAGCTGAATTATATTCCTTGGCTGATGTTGCCTGGGTCGGCGGGGCGTGCCATCACAAGGTGCATAATGTCTTGGAGCCTGCTTCCCACGGCACACGGTTGGCATGCGGTGTGAAGTTTCGTAACAGTCCCGAGGCTGTCCAAATGGTCGGGGAGGGGATCTTGCAGGCGATCGCGACTCCGGATCAACTCGCCAAATGGCTGATCGCGGCAAAAACTGAAACCACCAGCCCGGTTCAGGCGATTGCCTCGCCAAGCCACTCATTTGTCGTGGCACGAACTGGGGCTGCAGAAAAAATTTGTGTGCTGCTTGAGCGGTGCCTCGCTGCACCGGAAGGACCGTGATGCTCGAAAAACAGTTGATCATCAATATCAATGAATCTGAAACTCGGATGGCGCTGCTTGAACGCGGGGATCTTGCCGAGTTGTATATTGAACGGCACCACGAACGTGCCCTGTTTGGAAACATCTATAAGGCGCGCGTAAACCGGGTGCTACCCGGAATGCAGGCGGCTTTTATTGATATTGGTGCCGAACGCTCCGCCTTCCTTTATGCGGGTGATGTCATCAAAGGCGATGTCACCAAAGGCCTTGAGGATGAGGCCGACGATCAGGGCGACTGGCAGGAAGAGGATTTCGGCAAGCCAACGCGGATGAATCGTGGCCCCATCGAAAAAATTCTGAAGGAGGGGCAGCAGATCCTCGTTCAAATCAGCAAAGAGCCTTTGGGCAGCAAGGGTGCCCGCGCAACCATGCACATGTCATTGGCGGGGCGGTTTCTGGTGCTTGTGCCTGGCACGTCAAAAATCGGAATCTCAAAGCGAATATCAGACGAGGGCAAGCGCCTGCACCTGAAGAATCTCGTGAAATCAATAAAGCCAAAAGGAGTTGGCGTCATTGTGCGAACAGCGGCGGAAGATGCCGACGAGAGGAGTCTGGCCAAGGATCTCCGCTATCTCATCCGCAACTGGCAAAGGATTCAACTCAAAGCGCCTCGCGAATCTGCGCCGACCCTTTTATATCAAGATCTGGACCTGGTCCGGAGGGTGACACGAGATCTCTTTTCTGGCGAAGTCAGCAAGATCGTGATCGATAATCAAAACGCATTCGATGACCTTCAGCGCTTCCTAAACGCAACCACCCCTGGCGCGACTAGAAAACTCGAGCTCCACACCGCTCAAATTCCGATCTTTGATCTTTATGGAATTGAGATGGACATTGGGCGGGCATTGGGACGCAAAATTGATTTACCCTCGGGCGGACACCTGGTCATCGACCAAACAGAGGCCCTGACCTCTTTCGATGTAAACACAGGGAAATACGTCGGCCGCAACAACGTGCGCGATACGGTTGTCAGGACCAACCTCGAGGCCATCACACAAATCGTCCGCCAACTCCGCGTCCGAAATATCGGCGGAATCATTGTCCTCGATTTTATTGACATGGAACGGGAAACAGACCGGGAAAATGTTTTTCAATCCCTTCAAGAAGAACTCAAAAAAGACAAGGCACGCAGCACCGTGTTAAGGATCAGCGAATTCGGGCTGGTCCAGATGACCCGAAAAAGGACGGCCGAATCCCTTGAACGGCAACTGACGGAGCCATGCCCATGCTGTGATGGAAGGGGCCGGATTCGCAGCACGCAGACCGAGGCCTACGACCTGATCCGTGAGGTCATGCGACTCTCGCTGCAAATAGGAAAAAAGTCACTGCGCTTGCGCCTACGGGATGACATCCGTGACTGGCTTCTTCACGAAGAAAAAAACCTGTTCGACAGGATATTGAAAGAATCCGGGGTGACCGTCATCTTTGAGAATGCGCCAGTAAGTCGTTCAGACCTGGGCCAGGCTGGGTTTGAAGTCTTTCCAGGCTGACCTACTTTTTCCGGCAAGATACCCGACTGGAAACTTCTGCCGGCGACAAGCCCGCAATGCAAGTGCGCAAATCAAAATTAAATCTGGTTAGGCACTTTCCTGACCCCTCAGCAGAAATTTTTACGTTTGCCGCCTGCCCCGGCGCGGAATCAACCTCACAAATGGTCGCCTCAACGTCGGCCTTGTCACAAGACGGCTGAACGGGGGGACAATCCCCCGAATATCGGGGCTGCTTTTCGCAGGTAACATTCCCGAGAAGTTCGGGGTTCAAGTTTCGAGAACACGCCACCTTTGAAAGCTCGTATCGCGCAACGCAACTATTTGCACCCCAAGCCACCAGGGGCGTATCGACTGCTGTCAGATTTTCGTTGTGACTGGTTGACATGCAGCGGGTTGGATCAAACAATGTGATGCATATTCCGGGGACCACGGGGCATTTGCGGTCGCTTGCGTCGGGAGCGCATTTGATCGCATCCATGGTCTTGATGTCCCAGCCGCGTTTGCAGGCTTCGGCCAATACCGCCTTCTTTGCCTCACAAACACTGCCGGCGTATGCAAAGGAATTGTGCCCGGGCGTCAAGACGACCCCGGAAAATTCACGCAACTCACAAAAGGTCTGTTTTGGTTCCTGCGGGCACGATTTTTCAAGCTCCTTGCATATCTCAGCTCGCGCTGTCGCGGAGTCCGCACCACCCTTTGAGCCCGACGCGTCCGGACCGACCGTTTCTTGGACGCCAGAACCACCTGCCGCCCCAGAGCCAGATTGCTGCGACCTGACAGTCCTCTTGCCCAAACAGGACGAAAGCGCGATTGTGCACACCACGATCATCACTTTTTTAAAAATACTATTTTTGTTCATCTACGTTCTCCGCCGGCTGGTCCGCAGAATCCATAATCACAGGAATGGCAGCCGCACCAGCCACAAGTGGTTCATTTACTTCCAGCGGCTCACTCATATTTGCTTGTTCATTGATTTTTGGCTGTTCATTCATTTTTGGTTTTTCATCAATCATTCGTACAGCCACAACATCATTTGCCGAAATTTTTCCGGCTGCAGTCATAAAGGCGCCATTTGGATCCTTAAGATCCACTCCTGTGACCTTGATCCTCGTCTGAACTGGCAAAGGAACTGCTTGCCCTTCATCTGCCGTCGCCGTGATTGAGAATGTGTAGGCACCATCTTGCAATGCCTTCCCGTCGGTCCCAACACCGCTCCACTGCAAGTCCTGCTCCCCATCGCGCAATTGGCCAAGTTCTTCCGTCGCCACAATGTTGCCATTACCGTCGCGAACTTCGAGGGTAGCACCAGACACAGGCCGGTCGATGTTGAAACTGACCTGCCCTGCATTGCCTTGTGAAACCAGGGCCCGACCACCCTCAACGGTGACCTCCCGCCCAACGTAATCGAGCATACCAAAATTGCGTCCGTTGCTTTGCCCCTTGAGCATTTCTGTAAGGGTCTTGTTGACGTTGAGCATTTGCTCCAGCCCGTTGAATTGCGCCAGCTGTGCTGCCATTTGAGCACTATCGTCCGGCTTCAATGGATCCTGATTCTGCAGCTGCGCAATGAACAGCTTGAGAAAGTCGTCTTTGTCGAGTTCAGTTTTAGGTCCACGCTGCGTGCTATTGCGACCGTTGATGGCGCGAAAAAATTCTTCATCCGTCTTGGCCGCTGAAAGATCACCGTCTTTATTTGACGCCCGTTCCTTGGCAACATCCAGATTTGAACTCATCAGGATATTTTTGAACGATGCATCGCCTTGAGTCGATGAAACCTTTGACGTGCCAGCCCCATCAAGGATATTTGGCGCGCTTTTGCCTTGATATGGACTGATCTTTTCTTGCATCGACGTACGCATGATGTTGTCCTCCAAATCGGCGATTCAAAAATCTATTTTTCAACCACTCGTCAGGCGAGAACCTTGATCCGCCCGTCGCCACCTAAACTGCGATCGGAAAGATCGACAATACGAAAGGAACGCAGAGCCTGACGCCCCATCTGTTCATTCAAAGCCGCAATCGACTGCCCCGGTGAACGTCCAGACGAAGTGGCTCCAGCAAGGGACGAATCTTGGTGACGGTCGTTTTCGAAACCCTGGGACCGGCCCTGATTTGCCAGGTTTCCTTCCGCACCAGTCCATGCCCTCGTGGTAAATTCACGCAGGTTCAGATTTTGCTCACTGAGTGCGGATTTCAACTGGGTCAACTCGCGGGCAACGAGTTCCCGAAGTTCCCCGGACCCGGCCATGACCCGAACATCGACTTGGCCATCCTTGTCAATGCGCACGGCGACTTCAAGATTTCCAGCCTCTGGGCTCGATAGGTCAAGGCGCATGGCGCCAATATTGCTCACTGATGTGTGGCGGATGGCATCTTGAATCTTGCGGAAAGCATCGCTTGCATGCCTGGCCTTGATCTCACTGCGCTCAGCCTTTTCTTGGGCGGGCGCGTCAGCCGTATCAGCGGCCTTAATTCCATCTTGTGCGATTCCCCGTTCAATATTTGAAAGGAGATTTGACTCAGGCAATGCCTTTTCTGTTTCATCGGCAGAACGCGCGACATCGCCCGACTCGTTCTTGAATTCCTGACCGGAAGGCTGGTTTTCTCCCTGCGAATTCTTTCGATCCATCAAGCCCTCTCGATCCATCAAGTCTGGGGCCCGCATCGATTCAAAAGTAACGGCATCCCCAAACCCTGCGGCGACATCATTATCGAACGCAGCGCTCGCGCCGAACTCTTCCCATGCAGCGCGACCGGTCCCGATGACTTTGACGCTGTCACCAAACTCCGCCTGTAGGCTTGCCTTGAATTCAGCCAGATCCGTTGAAGAAGAAATCACTGCCTGTTCTGGCTGCCCTGAATTGACTACCGGCGTTTGCGATTCGGTCATGACCCCCAGCATGGCCTGATCGCCTCCCGACATGCCTGTCAGCATGGCCTGATCGCCTCCCGACATGCCTGTCAGCATGTCGAGAACTCCCCCCGCCGAGGACCCTGCATCTAAACCATTTAATCCAATGGATTGAAAATTTACGTCGATCGACTTGCCCATATTGTGCGGGCCCCAACTGCTGGCTGAAACAAGTGCCTGCGCCATGATAGCCTGCGTTTCCAGACTATTGGTGGACTTGAATGCCAGAAGGTCAGCACCTGTTTCTTCAACCTCGGGCCCGGTCATCTTGTCCATAATGCCAGTTTGCTTGCCGGATGATTTTGCCATGGCGAGCGACTGCTGCATGTACCCGGCGACGCCCTCCAGTGCGATGGCTCCTTTCAACCGGTTAAGATCCGATTCGACCCTCTTTGGATCAGCCCCCAACGCACCAAGAACCTGGCCACGCTGCAAGGGACCGGAAGAGTCGACACCCAAGGCCAATGCCTGCGTGATCAATTCTGGTCCAAATCCGAGCTCGCGCATGACATTGCTTGGTTTGACGTCCTCATTCATGTAATCGCCCAAATCTTCTTCAATCAAGGCGTCCATGATGAACCGACTGGAGGCCATCAATTGCGGCAACTCCTCGATGGCCCCAGGGGATTGGGTCCCTTCCAGAAAATGCAGCGCGGCTGGCTTGGCATCAGGATTCTGCTTAACCAGTTGGCGAAGGATCTGATTCGCCATGGATGCCTGGCCCTTACCTCTTGCTTCTCGTTCGGCCTTTGGCTCCTTGGACACCTTTGGTTCTTTGGTTTCCTTGGGCTCCCTTGAATCCTTTGCCTCTTTTGAATCTTTTGCCTCTACTGCACTGCCGGTTCCAGATGCCTCTGCAGTGCCATCGTCTGCGACTTGTGATTCAAACTCCTTGCGTGTCTTGTCCTGCGCGGGACGCTGAGTCGGCGCACTGGACGAGACGGAAGACCCTGCCGGCGAAACGCCTGTTGACGAAGTAGGCGAAGTTGGCGAAGAGGAAGACGAAGACGCCAAGGCAGAACTCAAGGCTGCAGAGATTGATGGGCTTTGCGAATTTTTTGAAATCATTTTTTCGCCTCCGATGCATTGATGAACTTCCTGATCGCTGACATCGCTTCTTCCGGGCGATCGATGGTCAACTCGTGACCTCCACCCTCAATTCCAAGCAATCTTGCACCGGGAATCAAACTGGCAATTAGCTCGCTGTTGGCCGTGGGGACAAACTGATCGCCCTTGCCATAAAGGACCAGCGCCGGAACTTGGATACCGCGCAAATCATCACGAACTCTGAATCTCGCGGCTGCCAGAATTTGTTTCACGATCACAGCCGGAGCCACTTTCGATGCCTGGTCAATCTTGAGCCACTCTTTTGCAACTTTTTTTTGCAGGTCCGCTGGCGATTGAGGTCCCAACAGGAGGCGCGCAAGGTCGTCATAAATGGCGGGACCAAAAACAACCGCACGCGCTAATAAAAGCCAGGCAGCACGGCTCAAACGCGCATGACCACTGCCGGCAATGCTGGAATTCACGATCACGAGAGAAGAAGTCCTGGCGCGATGTTTGAGCCCCATTGCCATTGCCACCATGCCACCTAAAGATACGCCCATGATGTGAGACCTCTGGCTCCCCACTTCGTCGAGCACCTGCACAACGTCGTCGGCCAGATCATAGATCGTGTCCGTAACGTTCATGCCTCGTTTGGTTTGACCGATCTCCCGGGCATCGATGGTGATAGCCCGAAAGTGCCCGGCCATTTTATGTTCAAAGCCAAGCCAATGTTTCGTGTTACGCCCAAGTCCGCGCAACATCACAAGATCTGGGCCTTCGCCTAGAACTTCATAATGAATGCCGGACTTGCTTTTGCGTGATCGGCCCACGTGGTGCTCCCGAAAATGGCGCCAAAAAGTAGCTCGTTGGTATTGCGGTACGGAGTTCTGGCGATGTTTTAAGTGTAACCCGCTTCAAGCCTGCGGATCCCACGCTGGGCAAAAGTTTCCCGGTAAGGCTTTCGCCCGGGGAACCTTTTGCCGTGTATTTTCGGTGGCATGAAGAGGGTGGTATGAAGGGCGTGATTTACTATTTCTGGTCTTGCAGTTTCTGGACTACAGAATCGAGTTTGCGGAACTTTTCCTGCATGGCCTCCAACTTTTTCTCAAGGGCCTGGACTTTGGTGTCGCCGGGCTTGCGAAGATGGTCAAGGATCCGTTCAACTTCCACTCGTTCTTGCAGCGGTAACCCCGGGCGCAGCCCATCCAGTGCCCGCGCGGCCTCTGCCACACCGCCTGATCCGATTCCACGGTAGGCACCCTGCCGGATGGTCATCAGCTCATTGCGTAAAAGAGTCACAAGTTCTGACACGATTTGGGTTTGCATTGGCTTTTTTGCATATTGATAAAGTCCGGCTATGGCTTGGGCCGCGGCCGGCATGGCGCGATAAGACACGACCCCAGACTTCATCCGGTTGAGGCAAACATGCGCTGCATCTTCTGAACGAAAGGCAGCAAGCCCCCTGAACACCGATGATTCAACGAACCCGTGGCGGTCAAGGCAGGAAAATTCACGTTCGATTGCTGCCATCAGAGCCGGCTGACGTTGCGCAGCAAGGCATTCGATCAAGGCCCCACGACAAAGTGGTGGCAAAGCCTCTTGCAGGCGCGCCTGGACCACTTCCACCATCCGATCATCGGTAAACTCGCGTGCTGCATTGGCCAGAGCATGAAGGACGCGAGAGTCTGTTTCGCGTTTCATCCAAGTCAGAAGGTTTGCCAAACTGGATTCGGTATTTGATTCGCCGAAGAAGGCCGCCACCTCACAACGGACCCCCCAATGGGGCTCTTGCAGCATCGCGGATCCAACCGCCTGAATGTTGGCGTTGCGCCCCGACTTCATCAGTTCATTGGCGGCCAGGATTCGGCCAATCACATCACTGGCACCCGTGAGCTGGGCCTTCAGCAAATCGTCACCCGGGCTGAATTCAAGTTTATGCAAAACCCTGCATTTGGGATCGAAACGAACTTGATCGGGCCGCTGCGCCATTGGCACAACAAAATCATGACGGTCACGCTCAATTAAGACGGCTTGCGTGTGGGCCACGCCTGACATTGTCCAGCCGATGTCAGTGTGCAAATCGAAGGCCATACCCGCCTTTTTGTTTTCTCTGTCTACGGCACACTGCTTTTGCTCAACCGAAAAAGTCCCGGTTTTTGCGGTTTCGTCCCACGCAAAAGAAACTTTCAAATCAGGATAACCGTCGCCAAGGATCCACTGATCAAAAAACTTCACGAGGGAGCGCCCCGAGTGTTGTTCGAGTTTCCGTCTGAAATCATCAGTTTCGACAACGCGGCCCCGGAAGGTTTTTACGTAGTCTTGCACTCCAGCCCAAAAAACATCGTCGCCAAGCATTCCACGCAACATGTGCAGGCGGCACGCGCCACCCGGATACAAATGGCGGTCGTACATTTGCCATGAAGACTTGAAACGCCGCGTGACGATTGGGCGCCGGTATTTTTCATCAGCCTCTGAAAAATAGGCCTGGGCATTGCGATGGTAATCAACCAGGGCATCGTCCGTCCCGTGACGGTCCTCGAGCCAGCACTGCTCCATATATGTTGCCCAGGATTCCTTGAGCCAGGCGTGGGCAAAATCGCGGCAAACCACACTGTCACCAAAAAAACTGTGGGCCATCTCATGAATGTTTACTTGATCAATGAACCACGACCACTCGCGTGCATGAGCTTCATCGGCGACAAAAATGTCACTCCAGCTGACCAGCGAAATATTCTCCATTGCGCCACCAAAGGCGGGCAGGGCGAATTGGTAGTATTTGGGAAAAGGAAAAGGGGAATCAAGTTTGGTGGTCAGCCAGCGCAGCATGTCTTTGGTCCGACCAAAGGACCTTTTGAGGTCGGCGACCTCGTGGGGAGCGGTCGCAAAACTCGCCACAGGAATTCCTTCAAATTCACCATCATCGGCACAGATAAAATCGCCAATGGCAAAGCAGATCAAATAACTGGGACAAGGCTGTTCCAGACGCCAGTGGGCGGTTTTGGTGCTGTCGCCCCGGTCCTTCTCGCTGATGAGGGATCCGTTGGCCAAAATCGTAAAGCGTTTTTCTGCCGTGAGATGAAAATCAAGCGTGGTGCGAACGTGAGGCAAATCAACACAAGGCAACCAGTAGCGTGCGCGTTCGGTTTCGTGATCCGTCGCGGCATAGGTTGGCTTGATGTGGGAAGGATCGTTTCCTTGGTTCGGGGCAGGATTCATAAAGAATAAACCGGTCACCGGCTTTTCAATCCGGTACACAACTTCAATTCTGCGCTTTTCACCTTGGGAAAGAGGCTTGGCCCAGCGGATGTTGATTTTCTCACCATCGTAGCGCCACGACAGCTCGTGGCTGTCCGGATCTTTGACCACCACGTCCAAAAAAGCCACGGCGTCCAAAATTAAACGGTCGGCACCAGCCGCGCGGGCGATGGCCGTTAAAGTCACGACACCCGAAGCGCCGTGACCGGTGACGTCAACCTTGAGGTCGATGTCCAGATGAACGGGTTCAATCTGCTGGTCGGGTGGATACTGGTCTTCGGCACCTGGGCCGCTAAAGGACTCGATTGGGTTTAAATGATGAAGCCGGTTCAAGCACATGGTTCAACTCCAAGGCACTAGGGCCTTTTTTGGTTGCGGAATGCCGTCTGTTCCAGCAAGTTTCCGTTGACAACTGGAGGCCCCACCGGGATAAAGAGGGGCTCTGCTGAGCAAGGCTACTGGATTCGGAAGCGTTTATCCAAAGTTTTTCAGCAGGCGGTCAAAAGATTATCTACAGATTCTAGTAAGTTAGAACTCGCAGGTAAGAAATCTTAGGTTAAGAAGGTTAGCGACATGTACGCAGTCATCAAAACGAGCGGTCATCAGTTCAAGGTTCAAACCGGCGATCTCATTCGCGTTAACCGTCTTGACGGCAACCCGGGTGAAAAGATCTCCTTCGACGAGGTTCTCCTCGTTGGCGGTGCAAAAATTGGCGTCGGATCTCCGACGGTCAAGGGAGCACGGGTCGAAGGTGTGATCAAAGAACACACCCATAACGACAAGGTTGTGATCTTCAAATACCTCCGTCGTAAAAATTACAAGCGTACCCGCGGCTACAAGCACGCCGTGACGGTCGTCGAAATCAACAACATTACTGGCGCCTGATATCCATCCGCTGTACCCCTGAGGTACTTCTGGACGAACAGGTGCTGTTGAGGAGTCGTCATGGCACACAAGAAAGCAGGCGGCAGTAGCCGCAACGGTCGTGATTCCAACCCGCAATACCGGGGAATCAAAGTTTACGGCGGGCAGTCCGTCGTTTCCGGCAACATCATCGTGCGCCAGGTTGGCAGCACGTTCCACGCCGGCGAAAACGTCGGTCGCGGCAAGGACTTCACGTTGTTTGCGATGGCAGACGGTGTGGTGAAGTTTGAGCGTCTGGGCAAGGATCGTCAAAAAGTATCCGTGTACCCGGCTCAGGCCTGATTTAGAAGCAATCCCAATCCAAAACCGCAGATGCGTCTTTTTGCATCTGCGGTTTTTATTTGAAGAAATCTCATGAAATTTGTCGATTCAACTGAAGTTTTCATCAAAGCCGGCGACGGCGGCTCGGGCATGGTCAGCTTTAAAACCGCCCGCAACATGCCCAAACTCGGTTGCGACGGTGGTGATGGCGGACATGGCGGCAACGTCGTCCTCGTCGGCAACCGTCAGCTCAATACGTTGAGCAACCTGCGCTACAAGCGTCAATATGAAGCCGAAGACGGTCAGCGCGGTGGCACCAGCAACAAAACTGGAGCCAACGGCGAAGATCTAGTCATTCCCGTCCCCCTGGGAACCCAAATTATTGAGGCCGAATCGGGCCGCCTCATCAACGAGGTACTCGGACATCAGCAACGGATCGTCGTCGCCAAAGGCGGCGAAAGAGGCCTCGGCAATCAGCGCTTTTTGTCCTCGACCCACCAGGCCCCGGTAGAATTCACCGAGGGCACCACGGGCGAATCGGCCCACCTGCGCCTTGAACTTAAACTCATTGCCGATGTCGGCCTGGCTGGATTTCCAAACGCCGGAAAATCGACCCTGCTCAGTGTCATGAGTTCAGCAAAACCTAAAATCGCAGACTATCCATTCACGACCTTGGTCCCGAATCTGGGCGTCGTTGAATTAAAAGACCGCAGCATATTCTCGGGTGAGGCCTTCGTCATGGCCGATGTCCCGGGACTGATCGAAGGTGCTGCCGAAGGCAAGGGTCTGGGCCATGCCTTTTTGCGTCATCTGGAACGCACGCAATTGATCGCCTATCTGGTCACGGCCGTAAACGACGAAGGAGTAGCCCCGGTCGATGCCTTTAAAACTCTGCGCGACGAACTGGCCCGGTACAGCCCTGAACTAGCGGCAAAACCCGTTTGCGTGATCCTTAGTAAAATCGACTTGATTCCGGCAGACGAGCGCAAGGCGGTGGTCAAAAAATTATCCGCCCGCCTTAAAAAGCTGGGGTTTGACGTCCTTCCCATTTCATCCGTGGAAAATAATGGCATCGACGAACTGAAGCGTTATCTGTACGACAGGGCGCAAGACTACAAAAACCGAACGGCTACCGGGACACCCACCATCTGGGATCTGGATAAATCAGCTCTGGGCAAGATTGCCCGTCGCTGGCTTGCCATTCCCGGAGTGCGCTTGGAACTAACTGAAAAAGAAAGCCAAGAGGTCCTCGAAATGCAACATCCAGATATTCGGAAGCTCACCTTCAATGGCTGAACCTGTGAATCCAACCAAAACTTCGGATCCATTCCGGAACGCTCCCGCTCTTATTGTTTTTGGAGGAACGTTCGACCCGCCGCACGCGGGTCATGCAGCCTGTTTGAAGGCGTTGACCGAGCAATTCGCGACGTCAAAAATCCTGGTTGTCCCAGCCGCGGAACCGCCTCCGACCAATGGCAAAGTAAAAAAACCATTGCTCAACTTCAACGACCGCTTGGAACTCTGCCGCCTGATGGTGGCCGACATTGGTTCCCCTGCCGCCATTGAAGTGAGTGGTCTTGAGGGAAGCCTGACGGTTCCCAATTTTACGGTCAACACCCTTGAGGCCCTGCTCGAGTCTGCGCCGAAAAAAAAATACGGTTCGGCACTGGCTATCACCATTGGAGCCGACCAGTTTGCTGCTTTTGAAACCTGGCACCAGGCAGAGCGGATCATTGAGCTGGCGGACTTGATTTTGGTTCCACGCAGCAACGAATCAGTGACCTGGCCTACAGGAAAGTTATCAAAACAGGCCAGAATTTGGACCTTGAATGTGAAAACACCACCAGCCTCGAGCACCGCAATTCGCCAAGCCACCCAAACTAAAAGGCCCATCCCTGCCGGTTGGTTGACACCAAAGGTGTTTTCCCGTTGGCAAGAGCTGACTAGCAAGGCTATAGAACCGGTTCTTGATGTTCTTTAATTTTTAAAGATCTTTCTATTCAGTTTTAGTTGAGTTTTTGGGGTTACAACGTGAAACCGAACGACATCGCCATCGAAGCCGCCAAAGCCGCAAATGAAAAAAAGGCCTCCCGCATGACCGCACTTGACCTGCGGGGACTCTCGGACCTTTGCGATGTGCAAATGATCTGTTCTGGTGAAAATGAACGCCAGACCAAAGCCATTGCGGACGCAATCACCGGACATATCAAGCAAAAAGGGGGCGGTCACCCCGTCGCCGTAGAAGGCCTGCAGACTGGCAGCTGGATCCTGATCGACTACGGCTCCGTGATCATCCATGTCTTCATGAATGAGTACCGTGACTACTACGCGCTGGAATCCCTGTGGCCAACGGCCAAAGCGATCTCCTTGCCTGGCGCCTGAGGCTTCTGGGACCCCCGTGCGTCTTATCCTGACTAAACAAGCCAAGATCGCACTGCCCGGGATCCGCGACCTTTGTCAAATGTATGAAACCCGCTTGAAGCGGTTCTACGACGTTGAATGCCTTGAACAAAAAGGCGGGCCGTCAAAGGCCTCAAAATCCAATTCTGCCAATCCAGGAATCCTGACGGTTGCCCTTGATGAAAAAGGGGCGGTCTGGACATCTCGTGACCTCGCCACGAAGCTTCAATCGTGGGCCGATGATCCCCGCGTCAAAGCGGTCCGTTTTGTCGTCGGCGACTCCCACGGCCTGTCCCAAGATGTCCGCGATGCGGCGGATTTCACCTGGGCCCTCTCGCCCCTGACCCTGCAGGGCGACATTGCCTGGCTGGTCTTGTGGGAACAGGTCTATCGCGCTGTGACACTGAACAAAGGCATCCCGTACCATCACGACTGATTATCTTCCCAGACTTCAGTAACCTTGCCCCTACGCACCCTCTCAAAACGCCTCGTTGAGCTGAACGTATAGACCCTCAGACTCTGGCGTTTTGCCGTAATCCACACGGATCCCAATTCGCTCCGCCTCATCCACAACAAACCGGATTCCGCCGCCAGCTGAATATTTCGCAGGTGTCGCAGCGATCTGGGTGATCGTACTGGCAACGTTGCCAGCCGAACCAAACCCGGCGCCGCGAAATCTGCCCCAAATCGGAAAACGGTATTCTGCCTCGCCAATCACAGAAACCTTGTCTCGGTAACGCCCTTCATAGTAACCGCGCATACGATCCGGTCCGCCAAGACTTGCCAGTTCACGAAACGGGACATCTCCATCTTGCCCCTGGCAAAATAGCCGAAAGACGAAGGCCCGGGCCCCGCCAAGATCGACATAACGCCGCGCCTCCAATTGAACTTCGTTGTAGGGGCGATCTCGGGAGTTCATGGGTTTAAAGTGAACGAGGCGCAACGAATCAAAAACGCCAGTCATTGGTGCAAACAGGTTGTCTCGGGTATCTCTAGTGAACACCACACCGGCACCGCCAGAACGCGCGCCCTCCGATCCCTTCAACTTCGCTGCTGATAAAATCCCATCTGACGCCGATTCCGTGACTTGATAGGCACTTTGGATAGCGACTGGACCAAGGCTCCAACCAAAGGAAGTCGCGCGCTCCCACGATGCCTCCACGTAGCCAATATTGCTGGCATAATCTTCTTCCATCGCCGAAGTCGTCCGGGGACCAATCCCCCAAATCTTATCTGGATAGCGCCGGTAACGGCTAAAGATCGAAATATGATCCTTGCCACCGTTCCAACGGCGACTCAAAAGCAGTGATGTGATCAGCTGCTTTTTTTCCGTCAAGATCACAATGGGCTTTACCTGAGACGGCTTGGCGTCTGCCGGATCGTCATCATTGCGGAAGTAGTAGATAAACAGGCCACCGGCAGCGACTGCCGTCTCCGGCGTGTAATAAAGCGCCGGAATGGGAATAAACCCACTCTTGGCCTTGCCTGAATTATCCGCTGCAAAAGCGAATTCCGGCTGCAAGATGAACAGGCACAGCAATCCGGAAAAGGCAGCGCGTCTTATTGGGCCGGAAAACATCCCACGCCGGTGATTTGAACCTGAAAGGCTCAAGACTTTTTAGTGCCCGACTTTTTCTTTGCCTTTGGCTGATTTTTCTTGGCTTTAACCTTTTTCACGGGAGCAGATGGGGCCTCGACTGCCTCTGCCGTCCCTGTGGCGTTCTCTTGAATCTTATATTCAGGAACAGCCGTTGGATCGCTGCTGGCTGGCTGGTTCACGTCCCCGGCCACCGGCTCGTCGGGCGATGCCGTTTGATCCTTTGAGCAAGCACCGGCCAAGGTCAGGGTTAAGGTCAGAGCGAATCCTGCACATACAGCCACTGCGATTTTGCGAAAAAATAATACCTGCACCATGATGTGCCCCTTTGTGATCAAAGTTAAAAAAAACACGCATCTTTACTCTGCCACAACCTCAAGGCCTTGCCAAAAAACCAGGAATCTCAGGGACGAAGGAAAAATCGGGTGGCGATCCCGCCGTTTTGGGCTAAAACTTCGTCCCATGAACGAACCTCAAAATTTAACACCGATGCTCCGGCAGTATTTTGACCTCAAGGCCCAGGCTGGGGATGCAGTGCTTTTTTGCCGCATGGGCGATTTCTACGAAATTTTTGGTCCAGACGCGGAAGAAATCGCGCCAAAAATGGACGTCGTCCTGACCAGCCGCGAACGTGGTGATGCCGAAAGGATGCCCTTTTGTGGCGTGCCCTACCACAGCGTCAAAACCTACTGGCTCAAGCTTTTAAAGCAAGGCTACAAGGTCGCCATCGCGGAACAATTGGAAGATCCCGCCCTGACCAAGGGTCTCGTTGCACGGGGAATAGTTCGGATTCTGACCCCCGGCTGCATTGATGAACTGGAGGCCCTTGACTCCACGAGCACCAACCATGTGTTGGCTGTTTACGAATGTCCGGCCCAGAAATCCTGGTCCGCCCTGGTTCTGGAACTTTCCACCGGCGAACTGCGCTTGGGTAAAATCCAGCTAACGGAACTGGCCCGGCTCGCTCAGGTTTTCCGGCCAAAGGAAATCTGGGCACGGAGCTTTCAACACGAGTCCTTGAAGGGGCTTTTGGCGCAGGTTTTCAGTCCACAGATGGGGGATGACGCTCCGGCACTGCTTGAAGTCCTTCCTGAAGCCCCGCTGCGAGACGATGCCCTGACCCGGGAACTCCTGAAATCCTGCCTTGGAAAAGAAAATCTGGATGGCTTCACCTGTGGAAAAATTCCCGGCGCTGCAGAACTTTTGGCATCTGCGTTCCAACGCCTGCGCAATCTGAATGCAGGCAGTTCCCACTTCAGGACGGTCAAACCACTTTTTGATCCGGATCACATGATCCTCGGACCGACGGCCGTGCGGGACCTTGAACTTTTTGAAACTGCCCTGCGTCGCCAACAAGAAGGCAGCCTTGCGCGCACGATTGACCGGACGCTGACGCCGATGGGATCGCGGCGCCTGCGCGAACTTCTAGCGCGGCCTCTCGTTAACCGCGAAAAGCTATGTGCGCGCCTTGATGTCGTGGAATTTTTGGCGGGGCTTGGCGACGACCGCCTGGCACGCCTGCGCGAGTCCCTGCGCAAGACGGCAGATCTGGCGCGCTTGACGACGAGGGTCATGGCCCGCTCGGCCCATCCGGCAGAGCTTGCGATGATCCGGCAAACCCTTGGAAATTCTGCTGCATTGGCGCAATACATTCGCGAACTTGCTGGCAGTACTGCCAAATCAAAACTTTTGCGCGGAATAACCCCGGCCCTTGAGTCAACGGGCACAGTCTTGGAAATTTTAGGGGCGGCCTTGGCGGAGCACCCGGCTGCTGTCGGGACAGGCTCGGGAACCTTTCGCGAAGGCTGGAGCGAAAACCTTGACAGCTGCAATGCCTTGGCTCACGGGGGCGAGGATCAAGTCGCTTCATATGAACAAAAACTGCGTGGCGAATCTGGCATTGGTAACTTGAAGATCAAACCCCACAAGACTTTTGGCCTGCTCATTGAAATCACAAGAGCCAACGCGGCAAAAGTCCCCGCACATTTTATTCGCCGACAGACCATGGTCAATTGCGAGCGTTTTGCCACACCGGAACTCGACCGCCTTGGCACTGAATTGCTGGCGGCGCAGGATGCCGCAATCGCACGCGAAGCGGAACTCTACGCCGGGCTTTTGGAAACCCTCGCACAGCATCGCGATGCCCTTTACGCATGTGCCGAGGCCTTGGCCGAAGCCGACGTCTGGCAAGCTTTTGCCTGGCTCGCCCTCAAGGAAAACTACGGCCGTCCGGTGACCTTGAAAAAAGGGGCGCAGGGCAACGACACCCAGATCAAATTGACGGCCGCACGCCATCCCGTTGTCGAGCGAAGCGTTGGCCGCCACAGTTTCGTGGCCAATGATGTTGAAATGTCAGGGGGCATCCGCCAACTGCTCATCACCGGGCCGAACATGGCAGGCAAGTCGACCATCATGCGCCAGACGGCCATCTGTGCAATCTTGCATCAGGCTGGTTGTTTTGTCCCGGCAGCGGCGGCAGAACTTCCCGTTTTTGACCGTGTGTTTACCCGCGTCGGTGCATCCGACGACCTGTCGCGTGGCCTGTCGACATTCATGGTGGAAATGACAGAAGCCGCGGAAATCCTGCGCGAGGCTACGTCCGACAGCCTCGTTATCCTTGACGAAGTGGGACGAGGAACATCGACGTCTGATGGTCTGGCCATCGCCTCCGCAATATTGGAAGAGATCGCCACCCGAAACAATTCGTGGACTCTTTTTGCAACCCACTACCACGAACTTGTCGGTTCATCGTCCCATCTGGCCAGTGTAAAGCCGGTCCAGACGGAGGTTCTTCAGCAAGGAACTAGCATTATTTTCAGCCATCGCCTTGTTTCTGGTGCCAGCGGCAGTTCATATGGAATCGAAGTTGCAAGGTTGGCCGGAGTTCCTGAGGCTGTTCTTGAGCGGGCAAGGATCGCGATTTCCAGACCCGCACCGACCCTGGTGCAGTCCCAAAAAGACGAGAACTGGGTGCCAACTCCAGATAAGGGTCCGAATCCAGTGCTGGCAAAACTTGAAGCGGCGCGGATCAACCGAATGACACCCCTTCAGGCCCTCAATCTGCTGGCCGAACTTGCAGAACTCCATGCAAGAATGCTTGCCGGGCGGGCTCAAAATGACGAATTTGCCTCAAATCCCGCTGTTGGCGGTGGAGCCGGTGGTCAGGGAGAGCTTTTTCCCCTGTAAAGATCGTTGCGCGGCTGGATTTGAAAGGGTTTAATATTACGAATTCGATGGCTTGAGTTGCCATCGCAACACACTGCGGTGGGCAGCAATTTGTTCAAAGAACTGATCAAAAAAGTGATGTCAGGCAAGGAAGATACCAGCATGGCAAAGAGCAAACCAAAGAGCGCTTCCAAAAAAGTAACGCCCGCGAAAAAGCCAGCGGCAAAAGCAAAGCCAGCGCCAAAAGCAAAGCCTGTTGCGAAAGCAAAGCCGGCAGCAAAATCAAAGGCGGTTGTGAAGGCCAAGCCAGCCCCCAAAACCACTGCAAAGGCTCCCGTTAAGGCGCCGGTAAAAGCCCCAGCAAAAGTACCGACACGGACTATCGTTGAACCAAAGAAAGAGGTTCTGGTTGCTCCGAAAATTGCGGTCAAGCCAGTTCCCGCGGTTAAAGCGACGGCTACGCCAAAGCCAACGCCTACCATCTCGCCTGCTAAACCAGCGGTGAAGATGCCCAAGCCCAGCATGTTCAAACCAATGAGCCGCGATGACGATGATGAGGAAACGGTCGTCAAGCGCGCCGGAACCTCTTCTGATTTATTCACCGAAGAAGAACTGACGACGTTCCGCAACATGCTGAACGAGGAAAAACGAAAGATTTTAGCCAAATCAAAATCCGCTACCGCCAGCGGCAACATCGCTCTTGAAAAAGACGAGATGTACGACGAAGTCGATTTGGCATCAGCCACTGCAGAACAAAATCTGACCCTCAGGCTTTTGGACCGCGACCATAAACTATTGGCTGAGATCGATCATGCCATCGAAAAGATCGACACAGGCGAATACGGCTTTTGCGAAGGCACGGGCGAAGTTATCCCGAAGCGTCGTTTGGAGTTGCGTCCGTGGTGCCGTCACAGCGTCAAGTACAAGGAACAGCTTGAGCGCATGAAGAAGTCTGGACGGGGAGTCGCCGACGAGGACGAAGCGTTCTAGATCCTTTCTTCCTAAGGACAGCTCGCCGGCTTGCTCACTCCGGGGGTATTCGCCGCCAACGTCGTGAACTGGGCACAAAGGCCTGCGGGCGCTGTCCCGGCTCCTGGATATTGCGCCGTAATTTGTGCTGACAATGCCGTAACGGCAGCCGACGTAAACTGTCCTTTCAAAGCACTCTGCTGCTTTGCGCTGTCGCTGCTGCCTGAAATGGTACCTGCCGTTGTTTTCAATGCCGTCATCGAAGTCGAAATTCCTTTCGAAATATCACCCGTACTGGAACTCATCACGGCAAATGCCTGACTGGCCGAATTCATCGCAGAGAGGGTCGCCAACAGCTGCGAAATACCGGTGATCGAGCCAGCTTCGGGAAAAACTGTATCAATCGAATCGATCAAGTCTGTCGAGGCATCGATCATATTTGACAAAGATGGGAAGCTTGATTTTGATTTATACAAAGTCACACGCCCCTGAAGGTTTGAAGTCCCAGCAGTGGCACTCACCCCGGATGAGTAATTCAGAATATTTTGAAAGGCCAGTGCCTCGCCGATGTGCGAAAAGGCCCAAATCAAGTGAATACTGCCCTTACGCTTGCTGCTCCGGCGGTCCGAAGTGGGACATGTCGTCGTGCTGTCGCGTGGATCATCAACATCGCGGACAGAATCTTCGATGAACCCACACAGGTATTTTGGGACTTGGTTCAAGTAAGAAAGCACAGGAACCGAGGCGCGCAGCGCATCCGTGACGGGCTGCGGCTCTACCAATGGATAGTTAGCATAAAATGACCGCCCGTATGCCGTCGCATCCGTGTAGGCCGCCGAAAGAATGCTTTTGTCTGCATCGGTCAGTGCCACTAGGTCGCTCATAGTATCCAGCGTACTGACTAAAGTTGACGTCCCAGCCATCGCCTTCGCCTTCGCCTTCGCTGATTTTTCCGGTTGAGCCATTGCCGCGTCCTTGGCAATCGCATCAGACATCAAATCGAGATCGACCTCCCAGTGTCCGGTCAGTTTTTCGGGAACAGCGGCAAGGTTGGTGCCCGTACTCCCGAGAGAAATCAGTTTTTCAAGCAAAGAAAAAGAGTCCATCCCGCCTTGGGCCAGACTGATGTAACCGAGGATGATCGCACCACCCTCGTTTCCGCTATCTTGCTTCAAAGCCTTTTGTGCAAGACCCGCGGCGTCGGTAAATGATCCCCGGTCATAAGCGGCACGAGCGCGAACCAAAAGGCTGTCAACCCCGTCATCATCCGCCCAGATTTGCGTCAGGTTGGTGTCTGGGCCACATGAGGTCAGGACGATAGCCACGGCACATGCCATGATCCCCCGCATTGCAATGCCCAATCCGTAACCTTTTTTAACGCAGTGCATGAAACATCCCCAGTTTATTCCGTGAAAAAAATAATTTTTTCGTCACTATCCGTCACGTGGTACTTGTCACGCAAAACCTTACGCGCATAGTTTTTCGACGACTTGATTCGTTCTATTTCTTCCTGCATCCCGCGGTTTCCCGATTCAAGAACAGCGACTGCTGCATCAAGTTTTCTAGCGCTGTCCTTGAGTTTAAAATAAGCGCCGACAGAACTACGCCCACGCACAACACCAACCATCAAAACAACGACGGCAAACCAAGCGAGCCATCGCGTGATTTTGCGAATGTCATGTTCTGTAGAAAGTTCCATCGAGAAGATTGTATCAGCGAAAAGCGGCGGAAACTAATAGCAGGCGTCTAAATATCGTCCCAGTCATAGGTCAATTCTTTGCCCGTATCGGGCTCAAGGTGGTGAACCGCGACCTTGCGTTTGCCGAGCCCGTCAAATTCGACAACGGCTTTGACATGTCCAAATTCATCGATGATTTGATCAATGATTCCAGAACCATAAGTTGGGTGATTGACACGGTCACCAACGGCCGCGTCATAAGGCTCAGACTGCTTGCTTGAACGGTTCGTGGATTCCGCGTCATCGTCATAATCACGGTTCCAAGAATCCACCATAGCCTTATGGTTGATGTCGGTAGCCATCAGGTCACGAGGAATTTCTTTTAAAAATCGTGAAGGCATATTGGCCATGGTGTTGTTGAAAACGCGGCGGCGAAAGGCACTGGAGAGGGAAAGTTTTTTTCGGGCCCGCGTCATCCCAACGTAGAACAAGCGGCGCTCTTCTTCCAGATCGGCCTCATCTTCCGATGACTTGCCATAAGGCAGCAGCCCATCCTCAACGCCGACAATGTACACGCGGTCGTACTCAAGCCCTTTGGCACTGTGCAAGGTCATCAAACTGACGCCTTGAGCGTTTTCGTCTTCCGTGGTCACAAGCGTAACGGATTGCAACCAGTCGGAGAGGGCCTCGAGCCCTTTTTTGGATCCCTCTTCTTCAAATACGGCAAGGGCACCTGCGAGATCGTGAATATTTTCAAGTTTGTCGACGACCTTGTCGGGAAATCTATTTTCAAGCCAAGTCCGGTAGCCGGTCAGCTTGACGAGGGTTTCGACAAAATTCGCAAGACCACCGACCGCCAACTGTGCCCTCAATTCATCGAGCAATTCAGAAAACGCCCTGAATTTTGGGCCAACCCGAGGCGCATTGTCATCCGCCAGCTGCCTTAGGGTTGCCAGCATCGGTTTTCCGAGGCTGTTTGCTGCCTTCGCCAGCTGGTCTACCGCTGTGTCCCCAAGGCCGCGCGCTGGAACATTAATCACACGGCGCAGGCTGACATCATCAGCGGGGTTGGCAAGAAGCCGCATGTAGGCCATAAGGTCCTTGACCTCGGCGCGGTCATAAAAGCGGAGCGCCCCGTACACCCGGTATGGAATCCGGTCCCGGCGAAGGGCTTCTTCAAGGGGACGCGACTGACTGTTGGTCCGGTAAAAAATCGCCACATCCCGCAGAGGATAGGTGCTGATTTCGTCAAGGATCGACCGGGCTACGGCCCAAGCCTCGACTTCCTCGTCGGCCTCAATGCGGAAATGAATTGGATCGCCCCGGTCGTTTGCCGTCCAAAGTCTTTTCTGGGCGCGCTTCGTATTGTTCCCGATGACTGAACTCGCCGCATCCACAATGGTGCTTGTAGACCGGTAGTTTTGCTCCAACTTCAATGTCTTGGCATCGGGATATGTGGTTCCAAATTCCAAAATATTTGCCGGAGTTGCTCCGCGCCAACTGTAAATCGACTGATCATCGTCACCAACAACGCAAAGATTCCGGTGCGAGGCAGCAATCAGAGTTAAAAGTTCATTTTGGGTTTTATTAGTGTCCTGGTATTCGTCGACCAGGACATACCGGTACTTTTGTTGCATCGCAGTCCGCACGCGGGAGTTGTTGCGCATGAGGAGCAGCATGTTCATGAGAAGGTCGTCAAAATCCATAGCGTTCGAGGCTGCCAGGACCTCTTGGTACCTCTTGTAAACATTGAGGGCTGCAACGGGCATCAACTCACCGTAGATGCGGTTAATGGTCTCACGCTCGTGAGGAAAGAGGGCTTCCGTTTTAACGTCATGCAAAAAGCCGCGGTAATTACCGACCGTGAGATTTTTATCCAGTTTGATTTCGAGTTCTTTTAACACAGCCTTTAAGGCGGACACCGTGTCGCTGTCGTCGTAGATCGTAAAATCAGAAGTAAAGCCTGCTTCATCGGCAAATTCACGCAGCCACCTGGCGCAAGCCGAATGAAACGTGGTGATCAGGGCGCGCGAACCAAATGGAGTCAACTCTTCGACCCGGCCACGCATTTCACCGGCCGCCTTGTTCGTAAAAGTCACGGCCACTATTTGCCAGGGCGGAACACCGCCCTCAATCAAATGGACAATGCGACGTGTGATGACGCGGGTCTTGCCTGAACCAGCTCCAGCGAAAATCACCATTGGACCGTCGATGTGGGATGCGGCCTCGCGCTGGATCGGGCACAGCCCTTCCAAACAGGCTTCGCGCGCGTCCTCCCGACCCCGGATTCCTCCAGGGCGCAGCACGTCGAAAAGATCCGGTTTGTCAGCCATCAATTACTCTACTGTCACCGACTTCGCGAGATTACGGGGTTGATCCACATCGGTTCCACGCATGTCGGCAACATAGTAGGCAAGCAGTTGCAGTGGAATGACCGACAGGATTGATTGCAAATGATCATCATCAATTTGTGGGCACGGAATGTAGTGCTCGCAAATGGAACGGAAACGTTCGTCTTCAATATCTCCGACACCAATAATCCGACCTTGGCGCGCTCTGACCTCTTCGATGTTTGAAATCATCTTTTCATATTGTTTGTCGCGGGGGGCAATGGATACCACTGGCATGTGACGATCCACGAGCGCAATCGGCCCATGTTTCAGCTCACCGCCGGCATAGCCTTCCGCATGAATGTAGGAAATCTCTTTCAACTTCAATGCACCCTCAGTTGCCACCGGGAAACTTGGCCCGCGGCCAATAAAAAGCATGTTCTGGGCTTCGTACAATTTATGGGCGATCTCCTCAATAACCCCTGAGGCATTCACCGCACGGTCTACCAATGCCGGAAGGTGTCTCATGGAGTCAAAGGACTTTTCAAGTCGCCCTGCGGCAACCGTCTTGAGTTTTTCGCCAATGGCCAACGACAGGACATAAAAGCTCAGGACCATCGCCGTGAAAGCTTTAGTCGAGGCCACGCCAACTTCTGGTCCTGCTTCCATATACAGAACCGCATGGGATGCTCTGGGAATTGACGAAAAGCGCACATTGCAGATGCTCATCACCTGACACCCACGCTCGACCGCATGCTTGACGCAGGCCAAGGTATCTGCCGTTTCACCCGACTGGGAAACTGCAATCACCAAGGTCGAAGCATCAATGCAGGGATTGCGGTAACGAAATTCACTGGCCAGTTCAACGTTGGCAGGCAGGCGGGTAAACTCTTCGATCATGTAACGCCCGATCTGTCCCGCATAGTGGGCTGTTCCACAGGCAACGATAGCAACATTCCTGATCCGCCCAAGGTCCAAGGCATCCATTCCCGTTTCCTTGGCGACGAAAGTATTTTCCTTCAAGTCTACAAGGCGGCTCAAAATGCTGGACATCACGGCAGGCTGCTCGTGAATCTCTTTCAGCATGTAATGTTTGTAGCCTTGCTTGTCGGCACTTGAGGCCGACCAGTTAAGAACCGCGGGGTCGCGGCGGACCGGCTTGCCGGCGAAGTCCCAAACTTCAATGGAATTTGCCTTTAAACGCGCAAACTCGCCGTCCATCAAGAAAACCGCACGATTCGTATGGGGCAAAAGCGCCAACGCATCACTGCCAAAAAAGTTTTCCCCGTCGCCCGCACCAAGGACCACTGGACTGCCTTGCTTGACGACATACATCTGACCCGGCTCGCGGGCATACATGATGCCCAGCGCATAGGCCCCGCGCAGGTGCTTCACGGTTTCCATGATGGCAGCCTTGAGATCTTTCGTACGCTCAAGTTCCGCGTGAAGTTGGTGCAAGACCACTTCTGTGTCGGTGTCGCTTTTAAATTCGACGCCAGACTTCATGAGCTGTTCTTTGAGCTCACGGTAATTTTCAATGATCCCATTATGTATGATGACGAGGTCACCATGAAGGTGCGGGTGGGCATTACGAGCCGTCGGCGCACCGTGGGTTGCCCACCGGGTATGCCCCATGCCCATCGTTGCCTTTAACGGCAACTCTTCGAGGCGCGGTTCCAGATGAACCAACTTGCCCTCGGCTTTGACGAGTTCGATTTTGCCATGATCCAAAACGGCGATGCCGGCTGAATCGTAGCCACGATATTCTAGGCGCTTCAACCCGTCAAAGATCAGGCGAGCGCAAGACTTTGAACCAACGTATCCAATGACACCACACATCGGCGTGTTCCTGTCAGAAAAAATAGAGTTACTGGATCATGCTCAACGGCGGAATGTTCTCGCCGGGATTCACGACATAATTTCGCACCACAGAACCGGCACCGATCACCGCACCATCACCCAACTCGACGTCATCTAGCGTGGCATTAGAACCAACTTTACAACCGCGTCCGATAACCGTCCTGCCTTCCAGGCAAACCCCTGAACCAATCTCGCTATCCACTCCGACCTTGCAGTCAGCTTCGATGTGACAGCTTTCAGGGTTGTGAAAGGTGACTCCGGATTTCATCAAGGAATCAATCATCCTTCGCACCAAAATCTTTTCCACGGCAGCCAGCTGGCTGCGATCGTTCACCCCCAAAAAGTCTTGCCAATCGTCGCATTCGTGAGTGACGACCTTCAGGTTCTTCTGCACGGCGAGGCCAAGACAATCCGTCAGGTAATACTCGCCCTGGCTGTTATTGGGACGGAGCTCATCCAACAACCCAAACAGCGAGGCGGCCTTCGCAAAGATCACGCCAGAATTACATCGGTTGATTTTTCTTTGATCAGGGGACGCATCCCGCTCTTCAACGATCGCGGCGAAATTGCCGTCCGCACCCGTCAATATGCGCCCGTAGCCGGTTGGATCTGCCACCCGCATGGCCAGGACTCCGAGGTCTGCACCACTGGCGCGGCAAGTGGCCACAAACTTTGAAAGGGCCAGACCGGTGATGGCCGGGGTGTCGCCGGCGCAGATAATGACCTCATCCGGCTGCATGGCCTGTATTGGGTTTCCTTCATCCTCAAAAAGTTCGGCATTCGCAAAACCTGGCTTTTTGATCCCTGGAAGTGCCGGATAGGCTGATGCCACGGCGTCGCCGGTGCCCCGCGCTGTTTTCTGCACGCAAAAGACAGCAGACGGAAAGCGCCGCCAGGCCCCGTGCCCAGAGGCAGCCATGCTTGGGCTGATGATGACAATTTGTCGATCAATCCCGGCCGCCTGCAGGCTGCGCACAACCCAATCGAGCATTGGCAGGCCGGCCGCCTTGTGCAGCACCTTAGGCAGGTCGCTCTTCATGCGCGTGCCCTTGCCTGCTGCCAGGACGATACCGGCAATGACTGTATTTGATTTTGAAAGGCTCTCATTCATATCGGGAAAGTACCGCGCCCCGGACAGCCGGGCAACGCCGCAATTTGACGGCAAGCGACGCATCTGGCAGAAAATTGACTGGGGTTTTTTAAATTGGCAAAGGGGATCTTCGTGGGAATCGTGCAAAAGTTCAAAGCCTGGCGTCAAAGCCAGCACGAAGGAAAAGTCGCTCGCGCCGCTAAAACCGCGAAAAATCCCAAGGCCATCCGTGAAGATCGCTGGGCTGCGTTGGAATCCCTGTGCGCCATGGAGGAGCCCGAAGAGGCCATCCCACATCTCTTGCAACGCTTTGAATTTAGTCTGGAAAATGGGATTGGCGACGCCCGGGAGAAGGAACTGGCCATGGGTGGAATCACCCGTTTTGGCGACCGGGCTGTACCGATGGTGATGGACCACCTGGCGACGACCACGCGGATTGCCTGGCCGATCAAGATCCTGAAAGCCTTGGGGGACGATAGTTTGGTGGTTGAAGGTTTGAAAAAGGCGCTGAATTTTGGCGAGACCACCTTTGATCAAGGCCAGACCGACAAAAACTACGATTTGCTGTGCCATTTGGTTGAACACAAGCTGGGCTCGTTTGCCCGTGAACTGCACCGCTTTCTGAAAGACCCTGACGAACGCGTCCGCTTTGCCGCCGCCGAAGTCCTGATCGAACAAAATGATGCCTCGATGATTCCCATGCTCGAAGGTTTTCTGACCGACCAGACTGTGGAAAACATCCGCATCCGGCAGGCTGTTCTGCGCGCCTTTGTAGAGCGCCAATGGATCCTGACCCAGCCCGAACGCATTCCAGGGGGAGAAGTGGTTCCCGGAGTCTACGTCACCCAAACGAGAACCTTGGCTGTGCGCGGACAGCATTCGTGATTTCTCCGGCAGCCATCTGCCAGATTGAAATCCCGGTCTCGGATGTCGAGGCCTCTGTCCAGTTTTACGAGCATGTTTTTGGCTGGCGCCGCTCACCGGCTGAAATTCAGGAATACATCGTTCTTGAGACGCCCGATGCAACGTCCGACCGTCGCGCTTCAGTTGGAGTCAGCTTGATCCCAGGCGCAACACCGGCCGGGCGCAACGGGCACGCCCATACCGTCCTTTATTTCCAGGTCGACGACCCGGAAGAAATTGCGCGGCGGGCCGTGACGTTCGGCGGCACCAAACGATTTGGCCCCCGCAAGGTTCCGTCTTACGGCGAAATTTGGCGCATCACAGACCCCGACGGCAATCAGTTCGGCCTCTTTAAACCCGCCGTTCGCCACCAACAAGATTGATCAAATGATTGTGCGCTGAATTTCCGGATTCAGGCGGGCGAGAAGTTCGTAGTGGATCGTGTCGGCCCAGCCAGCGACTTCTCCGGCAGAGAGAAACTCTGTCCCATCCTTGCCAATCAAAACAGCCCTGTCGCCGACTTTTGCCGTTGGAACTTCCGTGACGTCAATCATAATCATGTTCATGCACACGCGACCAACGACCTGACATCGGGCACCGTGAACAAGAACATAAGCAGAACTGCCACTGGCGGCACGGGGAAAGCCCTCATAATAGCCAACAGGAATCACGGCGATCCGCATTTTGCGCGACGCCTTGAAAGTACATCCATAACCAACATATTGCCCCGCATCGATGTCGATGATGGAGGTCAGCGGCGCATGCCAGGACAGAACGGGTTCCAGACCGTCAACGTCTCCGGATTCATTTAAAAAGCTGAGCCGGGTTGCCTGGGACGGCCATTGGCCGTAAAGGCTGACGCCGACGCGGTGCAGATCCATCACGCTTTCCGGCAAAATTAATGTCGAGGCGCTGGATGCGGTGTGAAAAAGGGGTTTTAGTCCGCGCGCAACAAAGGCCATGCGCGCCTCTTCGAACTTTTCTAGTTGCTGCGTGGCGTAGTTGTGTTCCAGGACGTCTTCCACGTTTGCAAAGTGGGTGCAAACGCCTGCCACAACCTCGGGCCTCGGGGAAACCAGAGCGGCGATTTCTGCGGCCCTTGACGGTGCAAATCCCTGACGCGACATGCCAGTGTCGAATTCAAGGTGCATTCGGATTGGGATTGGCGACGCAAGGACCGCCGTCAAGGCCTCTAGCGTGCCCACAAAGACGTCGGCTTCAGCCTGGATTGCTGCAGGTATTTGATCCGGCGTAAAGGGACCGCAAACCAGAATGCGTCCTTTGAAACCGAGGGTCCGGAGTTCTTTGGCTTCTGCAAGGTAGTTGACACAAAGCCAGGCCGGATTAAGCGGCGCCAGAACTTCGTATACTTGCTGCAATCCGTGGCCGTAGGCGTTTGACTTGACCACGGCGGCCAGACGCTCGCGTCCCACACGGCCTTCGAAAAAGCTGTAGTTGCGCCGCAGGGCTTCCGCTTTGATGATTATTTCACTCAGCATCGCCTGCCATCTTGTCACAGCGCTGAAGTGATCTGCAAGCGCAGGGGACGACTTCCTGATGCATACCTTGCAGTCAATGATGATAATGATGCTTCGGCTTTGATGCCCGCGCGATGCAGGGCAAAGCGGCCACGGTTGGAAGCGCTGCGCACCACGAACGGAAACCAACCTCGCTTCAGGGTCGTCAAAACGACACCAGACGCATCCCCGCGGGTCCCTGGTGCAAGCAAGAGTTGGCCAAGCTGAAACTGTTTGATTTCGGCCGCAGTCAGAAGGCGGGAGGTGCGGAGTGTTGACTCAAGGGGCACGAAATCATTTTTCATCGGGGAATCAGAGACCGTGGCCTGACGCGCCAGGCACGGCGCGTTGATGTAGCTGGCCACAGCGACAGCCAGAGCCTGTCCGCCGCGACGCGGCACAACGGCAATCCCAACCGGGACCTCGTAACAGCGGTGTTTAAAATGAACATGCCGGGCATTTAAATCCAAACGGTCTATTGCGCGCAGTTGAAGCACGCCGAGTTTACGCAGATCGGAAACCTTGCGCGGCATCACGCGGTAGTGCCCGCCATGGGCCAGCCCACCAATCCTCACCATGGCTTGAGTCGGGGCGGGGAGAGATTTGATATTTTCACGGCCAGAATTTCCACAGGCCTCTGCAACCCGACGGGGCGGCAACCTGAAACCGATGGCGGCGAGTTGAAAATTCATCGGAGCGGTTGAATTTCCCGCAGAGCGTCCGCCATCTGGGTCTGGGGTGACCAACATCCCCGCCGCCATCACGCCGCAGGGAATTTCCACTTTGAGTTCAGGCCTGGAGCCGGACTCTGGGGAGCCGGACTGAACCGCAATCGCGTTAAGCTCCGTCACACGGATCCCGTCCAAATCACCTCGCATTGGTTCGATCAACTTGTATGCCGTTGAATCAATGAAAGGCATTTTAAAGTAGCGCCTTTCGGGCAAACGAGCGCAACCAGCGAGAGGCCGGGCCACAACCGCTGCCACTTGAAGTTTTCGATCTGGTTTTTGATCGCGATCGACCAGTAGAGCCCCCAACGGGGTTGCACCGCAGGGCAAGTCGAAGGCAGCCGTGACGACATGCCCGGGACCGTTATCCGAGTAGAAAAGCTCGGTCAGGGGCAAAATCTGCCAACGCGTTCGGGGAAGTTCATCGGCGAATCCCAGTGCAGAAAACCAGAGGCATGGTCCGAGGAGGATCATTTGGGCAAAAAAACGCAGCAAAAGAAGTACCCCGCCGGCTCAAAAAATTGATTAAAAAATCATCAATTGCGGGTGGTTTTTAATACTATTTTAATAAAAACACAACTTTTACATAAATCCTCATCTCAATTGGATGGTTGCGCATGTCCGATCAGTTTGATAACAACACAATACTTTTTCGAGGATCAGGAACCGGTAGACGGAACCTGCTGAATTCATAGTAGAAAATTGAGAGTTTCATGAAACGTACTTTTCAACCGCACAACACTCGTCGTCTCAGAACCCACGGCTTCCGCGCACGCATGGAATCCCCAGGTGGCCGTAATGTCCTTCGTTCCCGTCGCGCCAAAGGCCGCAAGCGGATCGCTGTGACGGCTTACAAGAAGTAATTGTTGTCGCCCCAGGCTAGTTCATTTCCCAAAACGCGGCGTCTGCTGAAAAAGACCGACTTTGATCGTACATTCGATCAAGGCTCAAAATTCGTGTCTTCAATGCTTGTCGTGATTGCTGCAAAAACGCCTGCGACTGATTCTGCCCCCGATCTGGACCGCATTGGTCTGGTCGTCTCCAAAAAGGTGGGCAATTCTGTTGTGCGCAACCGGGTCAAAAGAGTTCTCCGCGAAGCCTTTCGCATTGCCGAAGGCCGCGGCCTCGATCTGGTGGTCATTGCAAGACCAGCTGCGGCGAATGCAGATTTTGCGGAGATGGAGAAAGATCTGGGGCTTGCCTTGAAGAAACTGCATAGCAGGCACTTCCCGGGAGCCTCGAAGTGATGACGCAACCGATCAAGTTAGCCCTGAAGTCTTCTCTGAAAATCTACAAGCAGTTTGTGTCGCCAGTACTTGGTCCACGCTGCCGTTTTTTTCCGTCCTGCTCTGAATACGCCAGTGAATGCCTCGAAAAATATCCGCTCCACGTTGCTGTTTCCAAAACATCCGGAAGAATGATGCGCTGCCATCCCTGGAACCCAGGGGGAGTTGACCTGCCATGAACCAAATGTTGCCTGACGACCCAACAAAAGACACCGACCGCTCGCGTTCGATCCTCGCGATCGTCGTATGTGTTGCGCTTTATGCCGGTTACACCGAGTACTTGAAGCGCAAGTACCCGGATTACATGAAGCCGCGTGAAACAGCGCAGGAAACCGTTGCGCCAGAGGCAGGCGCGGCTGCAACAGCTCCCGCAGCCCAACCCGGCGCGACAGCAACGACCGCACCTGGCCAAACCGCGCCTTCTGCAACCAGCCCTGCATTGCCAGCCATACCAGCCCTCGACCCCGTACAACTCGTGTTGGAATCCGATGACTTTGTGGTCCAATTGGACCAGACGCAATCTGCAATCAATTCGGTTCGTATCAAAAAATTCAAGGACAGGATTGGCGAAGGCGCCCAACCGGTGGAAGTCCTCGACAGCCCCCTGATCGTCCAAGGTTTCGTCGGAGATCAACCGCAATCGGCTGCTTCTGCAATCCAGACCGGTGTTTTCGCGGCCAAACGTAACGACAACACGGTAATCCTCAGCCGGCAGGAAGGCCCTTGGTTGATCGAACAGTCCTTCGAGGCGAAAGCGGACAGCTACAACCTTGCCACAAACGTTCGCTTCACCAACACGTCCACCCAGCCGCAAGCCCTGCACGGCGGAACCCTGCTGTCTCAGACCATCTCGACCGTTGTCGCAGGATCAAGCAGCATCCTTCCGGGCAGCCCGACTGAAAAACCACGCCTTGTTGCCAACGTGAAAGATTCGGACCAGTTCATCTTCACCGAAAAATTCTGCGAAGACGACGGTGCAAAGGAGCTAAACGTAAACAACCAGGAGGTCCGTTTTGTTGGTTTTGACCGGCACTATTTCCTCGCTGCTTTCGTACCTGAAATCACCAAGACAAGCCTGAAGTCCTGGGTCGGAGGCACCCAAGCCGCATCAAAAACCCAATGCCCGGTCTCCATGCTGGTTCATCAGGATTTTGGCACGGTGAATGCCGGTGCCACAGTGACCATGAAGTTGGACACCTTTATCGGACCAAAAGTTTCCGAATTGCTGAAAAAGCGCAGCCTCTACCTTGTCGACACCCTCGACCGGGGCTGGTTCGACGTGCTGGCAGAGCCACTGCTGCTGGCCATCAAAGGCTTTGAAAGTGTTCTGAAAAACTTTGGCCTTGCAATCATCCTTTTGACCGTCTTGTTGAAAGTTTTGTTTTATCCGCTGACAAAAAAAGCCGCAACGTCGGCTCACAAAATGAAAAAATTTAATCCGGAAATGCAACGCCTCCGGGAACGCTATAAAGACGACCCGCGCACACAACAGCAGGAAGTCATGCGTTTCATGGCGGCCCACAAGCTGAATCCCATGCAGGGTTGCTTGCCGATCCTGCCGCAGATTCCTGTGTTCCTTGCGTTCTACCGTGTGCTTTCTTCCGCCATTGAATTGCGTCATGCGCCATTCTTTGGTTGGATTCAAGATTTGTCTGTTGCCGATCCCTATTTCGTCACGCCTCTGCTTCTTGGCGTCGGAATGTTTCTGCAACAGAAGCTGACCCCGATGGCCGGTGTCGACAAGACTCAAGAAAAAGTCATGTTGGCGATGCCGCTCATCTTTACCGTAATGATGCTGACCCTTCCCGCAGGGATGGTCTTGTACATGCTGGCCAACACCGTCATGTCTATCGCGCAACAACAATGGCTTAATCGCAAACTGACGCGCGAAATGACGTGAACGGCAAGTGACCAGAAGGTCACCGTTGGCTGGATCACACTCAACTGGAGGAATTGACAGGAAATGAACTCGAACAAACAAAAGGTATCGACCTCGGGCAAAACCCTTGATCTTGCCATCGTCAAGGCAGCCGTGGCGCTTGGCGTCGACCAGAATCAAGTCGGCTACGAAGTGGTGAAAGAATCCAAAGGCGGCATTATGAAGCTGTTTGGATTCGGTCGGGTGGAAATCTCGGCGTGGATCAAAAGCCACGGCGGTCGGGGAGACGGACGTCGTCACGGACGCAACGAAACTCAACGCGACGGCCGGCCCAGCAACCGTCCGGAAGATCGCGACGGCGGACGAGGTCGTAATCGCGGCCGCGGCCGCGGTCGGGGCGCAGAAGGCAGCCCGCGCACCACGGAATCCGGAGACCGCGCAGGCGCCTCCTTTCAAGGCAGTGGCCGGGAAGCCTCTGGGCATCGCGACCGCGGAGAACACGGTGGCCGCGGCGAGCGTCACCAGCGTTCCGAGCCACGCGCGCCGCGCGAGCCACGCGAACCGGCAGTTCCACTGGAACCAGCTCAACTGGAAAGCGTGATTGAAGAACTTCGCCTGTTTTGCGCAGAGATTTGCTCGCGCATTGCCGGCAAAGACATTGAAGTCAAGGCCACCCTTCAGGGCGACCGCCTGCGTATGGACATCCAGGACGAAGAAATCGTTCAGATCATGTCTGAAAACACCAAGCTGGCTGAATCACTTGAGCATCTTCTGCGGAAGAAGCCCCGCCATCTAAAGCAGGAACTTCCGTTCCGCGTCTTTATCGATGCAGGCAACAGCCGTCGCGGTCGCGAAGAAGAATTGACCAACGTGGCGAAGGAAATGTGTGAAAAGGTGGTTGAATCACAACGCCCGATGGTTTTGAACTACCAGAGTTCCTACGATCGCAAAATCATCCACACGACCCTTGAGGGCGATGAACGCGTCTTCACCAAGTCGATTGGTTCGGGGTCGAACCGCAAGCTGATGATTCTGCCGGCGCGCGACAAGCGCATGTCGGACAACGAAGCAATGTCCGCTGCAGAATCCGGCGACAACCTGGACCGGTAAGCATTGATCTTGGACAACCCATGAGCACAAATACGGATTCCATCGTTGCCCTGTCCACGCCAACTGGCGCGGGCGGGGTGGCGGTGATCCGGCTTTCGGGCACTGACGCCATTGTCAGAGCTGCTGCCATTATCTCCCGTAAATCTCCACCTCGTGACCGCCGCGCCTGTGTCGCCAACGTCAAAGACCCCTCAACCGGGGAAGTCATCGACCGTTGCCTGATCCTTGCCTTTCGTGCACCGAACTCGTTCACCGGCGAAAATGTTGTCGAAATCCAGTGCCACGGCGGACCCTACATCGTCCAACGCATCCTCAAGGCCTGCCTTTCTTGTGGCTTTCGGGCAGCAGAACCTGGTGAGTTCACACGGCGTGCTGTCTTAAATGGCAAAATGGATCTGACGGAAGCCGAGGGCCTGCGCGAACTTATCGAGGCTCAGACCGAGCAGGAGTGGCGCGCAGGAAAGCAATTGAGCGAAGGTCACCTGAAAAAAGCCACCATCGAACTCCGCAAAAAACTACTGGAGGCGTTGGCCTACCTCGAGGCCCGCATTGATTTTCCTGACGAAGGGGATACTGCGGGAGTTTCCCTGCACCACGTTACCACCAGGGTCGAGACGGCACGAAAGGCTCTTGCCCACCTGGCGTCAACTTATGCCAGTGGGCGGGTGAGCGCCGAGGGGCTTCGGGTTTGCCTGCTGGGTGCGCCCAACGCTGGAAAATCCTCTCTGATGAATGCCCTGTTGGGACATGATCGGGCGATCGTCTCCGAAATCCCCGGTACGACACGCGATTATCTCGATGAAAAATGCCTGGTGTCTGGCCGCCTCATCCGCCTGATCGACATGGCAGGACTTCGTGAAACAACGGACCTTGTCGAACAGCTTGGCGTTGCCCGTGCAAAGGAATTGGCGCGCCAGGCCGACATTCTACTTCTTGTAACTCCCCTTGAAGACGTCACTCAAGACAAGGCGGCGATCCTTTCCTGGATCCGGTCTGAATCACTTCCAGACCCGCTTGTCATTGTGACCAAGATTGATCTCAAAGATACCCACGATATCCCGCAGGATTGCATTGGCGTTTCCAACCTCACCGGCGAGGGTCTTGATGAACTGCGAAAACGCCTTGCCGCAGAAGTGGATCAGCGATTGGGATCTCTAAGGAACGAGGCCGCTTGGCTGACCAATGCCCGTCACTTGGACTGTGTTGAAAGGGCAAAAGGCCGCCTTGATGCCATCATGGAGCGCATACAACCGTCGGGCGGAGACGAAGACGAGATCCTGGCTTTTGAGTTGCGTGAAGCCACGCAAGCCCTCGGACTTTTGATCGGCGAAGTCTACGCCGACGACGTGCTCGACGTGGTATTCAGCTCGTTCTGCATCGGCAAATAACCACCAAATTTTTGAATTGCACTTCCAGGCCCTTGCGGATCAAGGCAGTGAATCAACCAATGATCATTCAGGGCGTGCTGCAAGTAGACAGCCGCAAGCGGCGGCACGACCGACAAAACGGCTGCCGTCACGGGCCTGGTCGATGTGTAGCCGTCTTGCTCCTCCATGGTTCGGATCAAGCAAGCAAAATCCCAAGTTGCTTTTATGTGAAGGCCGGGAATCCACACCATCCAGGGCTTGGAAACATGACGCCGAATGATCGTGTCGTGGTCCATGTGCCAGACAACCTCACGCATGGCGCCGAGCAACCATCCTATGTAGTAAATTCCACACGTGATCAAAGTCAAAAAGGCTGGGAACAGGGGATTACGCAAATCCCCAAGCCGCGACTTGCCGCGCTGCGACAGCCATGCCAATCGCGGCTCAAGTGGAACTGCCTTTTGCCCGGACTGGACCGCTGACTCAATCCGGGGCGAAATCTCTGTTATTTTTTCAATGGATAGATCAAATGTGCCAACGGGTGATGCGAGGGCCGACGGATTGACCCCCGTCATGGCCAAGGCTCGCATGATCTCGTCGTCAAAATCTGGTTCCTTGACGGCCAGCATCTCACAGGCCGCCATTGCCTGCGTGGCGATGGCTGAAAGTTTACCTGCCGCGTGAAACAGGCCAGAAAAATCCTCGGCATCGTACCACTGCGCAAAACCGCGGCGCGAGACAAAGCGGCGACCGCTCTCTGCCGCGGCCCTTTGGCTGCCGTCTTGAACTGGCAGGGCAAAAATCTCTTGAGCCGCCAGCGGACCATCCACTCCACCACCGCCATCGCACACATACCAATCGTGGGACCAGTCCTCTGGCCAACCCGTCGCGGCGATGTTTTGAAATGAGAGCAAGGGAATCTCAAAATGACATTTTTTTTTTGCGGATCGGGATGACATGAAATCGCCCGTCACCCGTTATGATTGTATCAGGGACTGAGGCCGATCCAGAGACCCGGCAGAGCTTGTGCTTGGATTGTCTTGACGAGGCACTTTTGCCACGCCTTTTGCATCAATCAATCGACAGGGAAATAAGGGGATTTATTCATTATGACCAATTCTCATTTGGGAAATCCCTCTGGATCAATCACGGGGAATTTTTCTGAAAACTTCAGAAAATGTCTTGTTGCGCGCCAATTTCCGCTGGAATGGCCAGGGCATTTTTTAGCCACGGGGTGGCACAAAAGCGGCAAGATTGAGGACACTGGCGAGCTTCGCCGTTCGCAAAATCCAGGCACGGGCGAAATACTGGTTTCCACCACCACCGAGCGCGAAGCGAAGTCGACTTTGGACACTGCCATCGATCTGGCTAATCATGCGCGCCTGGCCATGCGCACGATTCCGCTGAATATCCGGATGGAAGAGTTACGCACCATCCGCAGGGCGCTGGGCGATCATTCCAAGGAGGCCATGATGGCCTTGCGCTTTGAAGCAGGACTGACACCTGCTGAGGCCGACATGGATCTCTCTGCCGCGCTCCGCCACTTAGATCACGTGCTTGACCATCCCGGTGAAATTGAACAAGCCCTGTTGGCCCCCGCCCGGCTTGGAATTGAAGGCGTGGGTTCCCACTACGATTTCGCAATGCTGCCGGTCGGAACGGCTTTGGGTTACTTGCCATTTTCAACACCGCTCGCCACCTTTGCCTCTCAAGTGACCGGAGCTTTCCTGGCAGGATGCCCCTTGATTGCCATGCCAAGCCCTCATAGTTCCCTGATCGGAATTTTACTCGGCTCGATTGTTTCTGGACTTAATTTGACCCGCGGCTCACTGCAGATTGTCTTTGGTAATTTTGAGGTTCTACGCCACGGCTTGCTCAACAAACAAGTGGCCGCCGTTCTTTACAATGGCTCGCGCGAGCATTGCGAGAGGATCCGTGCTGAAAGCCGCGCGGTCGCCGAAAGGCAACTCGTCCTGCAAAGCGGTGGAAAAAATGCTTTGATCCTGCACGAGTCTGGCGACGTCGATGCGGCGATCAAATCGACTTTGGCGGGCGCTCTACGTGCCGCCGGACAGATGTGCACGTCGACCAGTCGTGTTTTTGTTCACCGATCTCTCGTGGCAAAATATTGTGAGGAAATTCAAAAGTCCGTCGAACGCTTGAAAATAGGACGAACCGATTTACCGTCACAGGATGACCTGACCGGCGCCGACGTGCTCCCGGGTAATGGGTCTCCCCATATGGGCCCCTTATATGCAGGTAAGGCCGTCGATAAATTCTTGCGATTTCAAACGATGGCTCGTCGAGAAGCAAAAAAAAGCATCGTAACCGGAAAGAAAATACCTGAATTTCGTCATGGTCACTTTGTGATGCCCGGCATCCATCTCATGAAACAATTTGATGCGGCGAGTTCTTACCAGTCCAACGTGATTTTCTCGCCGGACATTGCCATCCATGAATTCGATCAGCTCAATGACGCCATCGAGGCGGTCAATGCAACTGATGCGGCTTTTGCCATGTCTTTTTTTGGAGATCCAGCCCTCATTCATGAGTGGCGGCATCATGTCCTCGCGCCAAATATCATCTTGAACGGTCCAACCACAGAGTTTGAAGCGCAGTTGCCCTTGGCCGGACGTCTGCAAAGCGGACATCACCGCTTTCACGGAACGGCCCTTGCCCTCTATCTCAGTTATCCCCAGGCCATCTTCCGGCAGGCTGCAGTCCTCGATCTGTTTACCAGATCCTATTGAGCCCTTGGCCCACGACGCGACAACCGGTAAAACCTTCATGTAAATGTTCACAGGAACGACATGGGGGTTTTGCCGTGACCAGTCACCTATCTGATTCACTTGTTGCCGGGACTGTTGCGAATTTAGCATTGGAACGCGCACGCTACTGGGCCACGTCAGAGGTATTTGATCCTGCCACCAGGCAAGAGATCCAGGGACTCCTCGACTCGGGCAATGAGCCGGAAATCATCAACCGGTTTTACCGTGAGTTGGAATTCGGGACGGGCGGGCTGCGCGGGATTCTTGGCGCGGGAAGTTGCCGAATGAACATCTATACCGTGCGCAAGGCGACAACGGCACTAGCTCAGTATTTGCGAGATTTTCATAGTCGTGGAAATGACAAGGGCAGTGCCACCAATCTGTCCGTTGCAATTGCTTACGATTCCCGTCACCGCAGTCAGGAATTTGCCCGGGCGGCGGCAGAGGTTTTGGCGGCAAACGGCATTCGTGCATTGATCACAAAAGAGCTGCGTCCAGTTCCCATGCTCTCTTTTATGACGCGGCATTTTGGTTGTGCGGCAGGGATTTGCATTACGGCCAGTCATAATCCCCCGGAATACAACGGCTACAAGGTCTACTGGCAGACGGGGGCTCAGCTGGTCCCACCGCACGATCGCGAAATCATCCGTCGATACGGGGAAATATCCGGGTTTGAAGGTCTAAAACGCGTCGATTATGCCGAGGCGAAAAACAAGGAAATGATCCGCGAGGTTGGCGGTGATTTGGACGAAGTCTATTTTACCAAAATCAGAAGTCTGATGCTGCACGAACACGACCTGAGCCTTGCCGATCGCGGAAAATTCAAAATCGTCTACACACCCCTTCATGGAACCGGGCTCTTTCCGGTGACGGAATGCCTTAAGCGTTTTGGTTTCACCAATGTGATCATTCCCCCCGAACAGCGCGAACCAGACGGGCGCTTTCCAACAGTGAAATATCCGAACCCGGAAGAACCTGAGGCCTTGGCCATGGCCATCAAATTGGCCAAGGACACAGACGCTGATTTGGTCTTGGGCACAGACCCGGATACGGACCGCATTGGAATTGTTGTTCGCGAGGGCAATGACTATGTGATTTTCAATGGCAATCAAATCGGTTGCCTGTTGACCGAATTCGTTCTCGAGGGCATGACCCAGGCAAACAGAATGCCGCCAAATCCACTGGTCATTAAAACCGTCGTCACGACGGATCTGCAAGCCGACATTGCAAAGCATTATGGGGCTACCTGCGAAGAAACCTTGACCGGATTCAAGTGGATTTGTGAACGGATCGAAGCCTACGAAAGCGGCGCCCTGAAACCAAAAAAATCTTACGTCTGCGGAGGCGAGGAAAGTTACGGTTTCCTGATGGACCACTTTGTTCGCGACAAGGACGCCGTCGCGGCGTGTTGCATCGCTGCTGAAATGGTTGCCTGGTACAAGAGTCAGGGACTCTCCATGTCCCAAGTTCTCGACCACCTGTTCATCCGGCACGGACTTTATCAAGAAAGCCTGCACACGATCACCCTGCCAGGTCAGACCGGCGAGGCCAGGATCAAAGCCATGATGGCTGGGCTGCGCCAGGATCCTCCGTTGAAACTGGCTGGGTGCAATGTCAAAATCATTCGAGATTACGAGGAAAGCCGGGAACTTGCAGTCACCGGTTCCAGTCTGATGCAAACCGCGAAACTCACCCTGCCAAAGTCTGACGTGCTACAATTTGAGCTGGACGATGGATCTAAAGTCAGTGTCCGTCCGTCTGGAACTGAACCAAAAATCAAGTTTTACGTTTCAGTGCGGGATGCGCGGGCCAAGGGATGCGCGGCAAGCGAGTTGCCAGCAATAAAAAAAGCAGCTCAGGACAGGGTCAACGACATTCAGAAGACTTTTGTGGATCTCGCCAACAGCCAATAGAAAAGCAGTGTGGCCTGAAAACCAGCTGGGATAAGGGTGGTCAAAGATGATCAAACGCGGCGTAAAGGGCATTGCACTCACTGCTCTGTTTCTGGCTGGGGTCACCCCTGTGTTCGCAGCAACTAGCGGAGAATACCAACGCGCAGGAGACGGAACGGAAGTCGTTCTGCGCAAGACTTATCCAAAAAAATCCCGCATTGAAATTGAAGGAACCGGGGGATTGGTCTTGAACCAGTCTTACACAAACACCATGTTGTTTGGTGCCGGCGTCAATTATTTCTGGTCGGAAGAGTGGGGCGTGGGCGTTGAGGCCATGATGGCTTCAAACACAGACAAGTCTGAACGCGAGTGCCTTGAAAATTTTTACAACGACCCTGAAAACGTCGTCTCTGCCGAATGTGGAGACGGCAGCGATCTGACTGGACGCGCCAACTTCGGCCCAGCTTACGTTCCGGTCCGGCAAACCAACACACTGCTCGGCGCCCATGCCATCTGGAATCCAGTCTATGGCAAACAGATCATACTTCTCAGGGCTGTGACCCATTTCGATTTATATATCCTCGCAGGCGGTGGGCTGGCGATGTCGACATTTTGGAAACAGCAAACCCAGCTGAGGGGCACCAGCCGCTCCAACCGCGGTACGTTCAATGCTGATACAACGGTGGCCACAGGAAATCCCGGAGCCGCTGTATCGGAAAACGGACTGTACGGCAAAGAGGGACGTCCAGATCCAGAGTCGTTGACGAGCATTCAAGGCACCTTTGCAGTGGGTCAGAAATACCATTTCACCAAGAACCTGCACGCACGCATTGAATTGCGCGACTACCTGCTACTTGGCACGGCCTCTGGCTTTGATAATTTCTTTGCGCTGACCGGAGGCCTCGGATTCCGCTTTTGAAGTTTAAAATGACTGGCCCCAGAATTTCTCTGCGCCCCCTTGTGGCTTCTGACTTTGAAGCCCTCTATGCCGCGGGATGCGACCCGGAAATTTGGCGGCAGCATTCGGAAATCGGACGTTGGCAGCGCGATAATTTTAAGATTTTTTTTGACAAGGCCCTCGGTTCAGGGGGCGCCCATGCCATCGTTGAAAACGATTCGGAAGACATAATCGGTAGCAGCCGCTACTACGATTTTGACGCGATCAATAAACAAATATTCATCGGCTACACATTTCTCGCGCGACGTTTTTGGGGCGGCAAATGCAATTTAGAATTGAAAAAATTAATGATCGGTCACGCATTCACCTTTGCTGACCGGGTTTTGTTTCACACGAGCGAGCAAAATCTGCGCTCTCAACGGGCTCTTGAAAAGCTGGGTGCTGTTCGCCGGAAGGATCTTGTCACTCCACCCGATTTGGACGGCGCGACACGGGTCGAATATTCGCTGACGAAGGAGCAATGGAATCAACGTCATCCTGCGGACGCGTCATCCTGAGCCGCTCCGTCATCCTGAGCCGCTCCGTCATCCTGAGCGTTAGCGAAGGATCCTTTCTTCAACCCGTCATTCTGAGGCCGTAGGCCGAAGAATCCTTTCTTCTCCGCCGCGGGACAGGATTTTTCGGCTTCGTCTCAGTAGGAATGATTCTCGACTTTCCGCGGAAAGTCCCATTGTCTGGCCTAGTTAATCTGTAGACTAAAATTGATTCACTTACATTTTCGCACAGGCATCACACTTCATCAGCGACGTCATGGAGAAACTGGATCTTACCGAAGACACTCGTTCTTCGCGAAAACTTGAAAAAGCCACTTACGAAGACGTCGCCTTCAAATTGCCAGGAGGCGGGTTTGGTTAAAATGGGACATGTAAGCCTTGATGGTACCAAGGTCAAAAGAAGGAGGATCAATCAGGCGGCCATATTCAGGGCTAAAATTGTCAGGCTGCGGTCGATGCTGATTCGCAGGTCATTGTCGCCGCCTCACCGTTACTGCGTTTATGCGAGAAAAGCTAAATTCGAAAACCGGGGGAGATATTTATCGAAAGTGAAAGACGAATACCGAACCGGTCTTCGGCCAATTAAAAGAAGCCCGCAGATTTCGAACCTTTCTGCTGATGGGCACTGAAAAAGTGCGCGAAGAATGGCAATTGATGGCGATTTGTCACAATTTAAGGATCCTTCCCCTTCGCTTCGCTCAGGGTCAGGATGACGAATTTAGTCAGAATAAAGGATTTATTCCCCGACAGGCTGGAGCGTCAGCGAAGAATCTTTTCTTAATTGCCGCAGGCAAACCCTTTAAGGGCCGATCCGCTGCTTGATGATGGAGAACACCTTCTCAAGGTCTTTTGGTGTGATGCCAAACTTCATCAACCCACCCACATCAATAACGATGGCCTCTTTTTTAAGGGGTCGCGCGAAATCCAGGTGATACCAGATCCTGCGAAGATCCGTGCCCCAAATGCGCCATTTACCGGATAGAGCCCGCAGAGGAGACCGGCGGGCAGAACGAATTTCCGTCCAAGCGATTTTGCGAGACCGCCTGGACGGAAAATAAAAATTACGAATCAAAATACCATCAGAGCTACACGCGATGAGGGTATCATCGTAAAGCGATTTCGACTTGGGCTTCAAAATGGGATGTCATCAAGGGTCGGATCATAAGTGCCGCCGGCACCTGGCTGGCTGCCGCTGACTGCCGAGGAACCTTGGTTGCCAGAGGCATTTTGGCTGTTCTGGGAATCCGATGGCGCCACGCCCATTTCGCCGCGCTCACGCGACTGGGATCCGCCGGCACCGCCCAGAAATTGCACGTTCTGCGCTACGATCTCTGTCGTGTAACGCTTCTGGCCCGTCTTGTCTTCCCAAGACCTGGTCTGGAGTTTGCCTTCAACAAATACTGTCCGGCCCTTGGCCAGGTATTTGGCGCAATTTTCAGCCTGCTTGTTCCAAACAATAACGCGGTGCCACTCGGTCACCTCTTGGCGCTGGCCATCTGCGCCTGGACGAGACTCGGTCGTTGCAACGTTGAGGGTCGCAACGGCTACCTGGTTAGGTGTGTAGCGAAGCTCGGGATCTTGACCGAGGTTGCCGATGATCAAAACACGGTTTAGGGATGCCATTTTTTTAACTCCTGCAGAAACAAGTGGCACAAGGCTTTCGCACATTTGGGATACCCGTAAATCTTTACTGCCGTCAAAACTAATTTATGATTTGCCGAAAATGCCATGCCATGACATCCTCTGGTCATGTCAAAAACCAGTAAAATCAGCCTGTTTTCCACCGATATTGTCCAGATTTTTCTGCTACTTACCCTCGGCACCCTCGTGCCATCCAGTTGCAAGAGGGCAGAAACATTCCCGGCCCTGGGCGAACAGGTGGCAAGTCCGGTGGACGTCGCCGTAGCTCCTGGCGAGGGTTATTTTTACGCATTGAATGCGGATTTTGACCGGACTTTTAATGCCGGATCGCTCCTCGTGATCGATACCGAAGGCAACAAAAAATCGGCCATTTCAGTTCCACGCCTTGGTCGTAACATTGCCATCGCCGGAAACGACATGCTGGTTACATTTGATGCCGACGGAACCAGCCGCAGTGCCGAAGCCATCCTTTACGATGTTTCAACGCCAGAGGCTCCGCGGGAAGTTACCCGGCTCGACCTTGGTTGCAGTCCGCTGAACACCGTCATGCGCGATGGTTATAAACACTTCGCCATTGCCTGCGAAAATGCCGGGGATGCGGGGGGAATATTGATCGGGACTCTTGCAGACGACCGCACGCAGACCACCGTCAAACTGGTACGGACCTACGGCACCGCTCGCCGGGCAATGCATCTGGATCCCGTAAACGAACTTTTATTCGCATTTCCGACGGACTACGGGATGCAAACATGGATGGATCTAGATCTGGATGATTCATCAACCTTCGCAGCAGATGGAACCCAAACCAGCGTCCCCAATGAGATCCCGGACGATTATGAGAGGACGCGCCGCGCCCGCTCAAACTTGTCCCAGCGCAATATCTATCAGTTTATTGTTTATGATCTGGCGACAGAACGTGCTGCCACCCCAGAACCCTTTCCCTTCCGTGACGCAAAATCCACCGAGGTCGACAAGGAATTACGTTGGATCTATTTCAATCCAGAGGGATTCGGCGGAGTGCCCGATTCTGACGCAGGGCTCACCTCAACCACAGCGACCCGCCGCTACTACCGGACCAACTTCTTTGCCGCGGCGCATGATCCCGACGATGTGGCAGCCTTTTACCTGAGCCATCGGGGACACGTTGATTCAGTCACGGGCCTCGGTTCATCCCAGGCTAACGATGTCCTTCGCGTCGCTTTGACTGGTGACCCCAGGGTGAAAGCCGACGGGACGGTCCCCCTGACCAGCGACTACCTTCAATTCACTCGCGTCTACGGGCGTGGAGTCGAGGACAATGAGAAGGGTTTGCACTACCCGGGTGACATTGACGTCAAGCACGTTCAAGGCGAAAAAATGCTTTTCGTTAACCATTTCAGGGATTTAGTTAACTGGACCCGTTCCCAAGTCTATTTTGGGATCGCAGCCAAGTCCCTCGGGCGGGACTATTGGAGCAGCGAAATCGGCAATTCTGAACCTGACGCGCAGAATTCCTATTATCAGGTTGCCGTGACCTCCACCGGTCGTGCCGCGGCATGCTCCTTCTATGGGAATAAGGTTATTTTATTTGATGTTGTGCCCGGTGCTGCTATAAAAGAGCACTTAATCGTCCAATAAACGTTGTGGCAGTAACCAATGCACCTAAAACGAATCACCGTTCAGGGCTTTAAGTCCTTTGCTGATAAAATCAGCCTGACCTTTGACCGCGGTATCACCGGGGTTGTGGGGCCGAACGGCTCTGGCAAAAGTAACATCATCGATGCCGTCCGCTGGGTCATGGGCGAACAAAACGCAAAGAACTTGCGCGGCGAAAAGGCGACCGACATTATTTTTGCGGGTTCCGAGCGCCGCAAAACCATGTCCATGGCTGAAGTTTCAGTTATTTTTGACAACACGGAAGGCGACAGCATCTGTCCGCCGGAATACCGGCACGAGCCAGAGATAACCCTCACGCGCCGCCTTTATGCTGACGGCCAGCGCGAGTACCTGATCAACCGCAAACCTTGCCGCTTAAAAGACATCGTTGGCTTCTTCACCATGACCGGTTTAGGTGGCCGCAGTTATTCCATGATCCAACAGGGTCAAGTCGACCGTATCCTCAATGCCAAACCCGAAGACGTGCGGGAAATCCTGGAAGAGGCCGCCGGCACCCTGCTCTACAAGCAGCGAAAACTCGAGGCCCAAAAACGCCTTGAGGGCACAGACCTTAACCTGTCTCGCGTGACGGATATCCTGACCGAGATCGAGCGCCAGAAGACGACCCTCGAAGAACAAGTCGAAAAAGCGCAAAAATGGCAGGAGATGAGCACCAGACTGCGCGATGAAGAACTCCTGCTGCTCGCGCAAAATTTCACTCTGTTCAAGAACAAGTTGGACGAGGCCCAGGCTGCCCTTGCGGAGCAAACCACGAAAGAGGCCGAATTCCTCGCCGCTGTCAGCCAGTACGAAGCGCGCTACGAAGAACTTCAACAGCAACTAGCCGAGGCTGACCCGGACCTTGCTGCCGTCGTAGAACAGATTTCATCGATCCGCGAAGAAATCGCCCGAGCCGAATCGGCGGTCGGAAACGCACAGACACGGATGGACACCGGTTCAAACCGCCTGCGTGATATTCAGCGCGAAATCGAAGAAGACGCCTCGAACTTGAAGGTGATTGAAGCCCAAGTTGACGGAGCCACTGCGGAACTTTCTGCGGCAGAAAAATCGGCGACGCTGCTGCGCAGCCAGCTGGAAGACTTCCAAAATGAAGTTGATTCCGTTGACGAAACCACACGGGTCTTCCGCAGCAAAATAGAAGAAGGCGAAGACGAGCAGCGGAATCTCACGCGCTTGATTGACAGCAACAAGGTCCGCTCCGAAGGCGCCCAACGTGAGATTTCACGCGTCGAGAAACTCCTCGACGGCGAGAGAACGCGGCGCCAAAGCCTGCAAACTGATGTTGCACAAGCGCTTGAAGCCTTTGAGGGGGCGCGGGGAAAAGCGGCTGGACAACAAGACGGCCTGGACGTTGAAATCCGGGAAAAACACTCCCGTGAAGCCGCCGTCGCGGCGCGTTATGGCCAAATCAAAGACGCAAACACGACGCGCGACTCGCTGCGCGAAAAATACCATGAATCAAGGGCACGACTGGCCTCACTGCAAGAGCTTGACGAACAGGGCGCAACCGATGCGGCATCATCCCTGCAAAAGCTTTACGAGACCGGGTCCGTTGACCGTAGCCACGTCCCAGGGCTGTTTGCCGAACAAATCGCCTGGACTGCAAATGCGCAAGAGCTGCCAAAGCCGGCGACACAGGCGTTCGAGCGTTGGTCGGAAAGGGTTGTCATCATCGGTGTTGATGGCCTGAATCAGGTTGTTCGCGCGGCTTCCAAGGCAGAAGTAACTCCGCTGCCAGTGACCCTGCTTGGCAGGTCCATTGCCCTCAAATCTGACGGATCTTTTGGCGCGCGCGTAAAAACGTGGGCGGATGATTTTGATGCCGTTGCCATGGGCGAATTTCTGCGCATTGACTCAAAGCAGAGTCTTGAATCAGCAACCAGGTCCGGACTCGAAGCCCTTTTGTCGCGTCTCTATTTCGTTCCTGCCTTGGCAATGGACGATGGATCACTAAAAGATTTACCCGCAGGCGTGATTGCTTTCACGGCTCAGGGACTTTGCATTGCTGGCGAAGACGATTTTCTGGTCAGTGGCCGGGGAGGCACGAGCGTCCTTAGCCGCAAGGCAGAGCAGGAAAATCTTGGCAAGATAATGAAGCAAACCGAAGGCGACCTTGCACGGGCCCAATCGCATATCGATGAACTCGAAGTGCGCATGAATGAAGACCGTGCCATCGTCATTGAAATCGACGGCCGCTTGCAGCAACAAAACGCGGCGGTACTTGCCATCATGGCGGAACTGCAATCAGCACAACAGGTTGCCACCCACAAGCAAGAACTGCTCGCTGCTCAAGAACAAACGATGGCCGACCTGGAGCGCCAGGATTCCCAGTTCCGCGATGAACTCACAAAACTTGAGGCATCGCGCAGCTCTCTTGAAGTAGAACTCCGCAATGCCGAAGCGGAGCTGGTGAGCATCCGCGAGGAGGCTGCAGGACTGGAAGAACGCCGTGAGGAAGTTTTCCGTCAAAATCAGAATCGCTCGGTTGATCTGGCAAAATCGGAATCCCGCGCTACAGCTCTCCGTGAGAGCTTTACCCATGCCCGCGCACAGCAAGAGCTGCTACAGAACAAGCTCAGCCGTCGCTACGAAGAACAAAGTGCGATTCAAAATGACATTGAATCTGCCAAGAATCTGCTTGAGCATTCTCAGTCCCGCATTGAAGGTTTGATCGACCGCCGTGCGGAACTCGATGAAAAAGTCGCTGAAAAGCGCGAGGCCCAGGCCGGAATTCACGAAGAATTGCGCGTCATTGATTCGCGCCTCAAAGAATGTCGTGAACATCAGGCCAAAGTTCAAAAAAGCCTGTCGGACAAAAACGTTCAGATTGAACGCGCCACCATGGCCATCACCAGTGTGAATGGTCAGGCGCAAGAAAAATATCAGCTGGATATTGCGACCTACACATTCACCTACGATCCAGAATTTGAAGCCGACAAGGCTGCCCGCAGCGTTGGTACCTTGCGCGGACGGATCGAATCCCTTGGTCCGATCAACATGATGGCCCTGCGTGAGTTTGAAGACCTGACGACACGAGAGACCTTCATCCGCGCGCAACAAGACGAAATCAATGCCAGCATCGCCCTTCTTAACGAGGCGATTAACGAAATTGAAGTCTCGTCAAAGGACAAGTTTCTTGCTGTTTTCACTGTGATCAACCGCGAATTCGGCCAACTCTTCCCGATCCTCTTCCCGAACGGCGAAGGCCATCTGGAACTGACCAATCCGGAAGATCCACTGAACGGTGGAGTCGAGATCATGGTTCGCTTGCCCGGCAAAAAGCCGCAAAACATGAACCTGTTCTCCGGCGGAGAGAAAGCCCTTACGGCGATTTCCTTGATCTTTGCTTTGCTAAAAACGAAGCCAACTCCATTCTGTTTCCTTGACGAAGTGGACGCACCACTCGATGAGGCTAACGTTGGCCGTTACAACCGCGTTTTAGATGCGCTTTCAGATCAGTTCCAGTTCATCATCATTACCCACAACCGCCGCACGATGGAGGTGCTCGACACCCTCTACGGCGTTACGATGCAGGAACCTGGTGTTTCAAGCATCGTCGGGGTGGATATGAAAAAAGATCTGCCAAACCACCTGAGGAAAGCCTTCAAGGACGAGCCTAAAAAGACTACCTCTGCTGCAGCCATTGATGACGGCTTCGACCCTGAAGGTCCGGTTCCCGTTCTCCCTGTTGGGGACGGCCGGACTCTCGAAGGCGCCAGCTCACGATAGCCATGACTAAGTTCAACCTGCTGGGGGAGGGGATCCTTTTACGATGCCCCCCTGATTCCTACGAACCAGCAATCGTAATTATATCGCCGGCTTGATATTGGCGACCAAGGTAGACGGCCGACTGTTCCAAAGTAAGTTCAAGCCTTGAAACCCTGGCCCCCCAAACCTCGAGTCCGTTTTTCACTACGAAGACTTCCCCAGAAGATAAGACGGCGTAATTATCAAGATCACTTGTCGTCAGCACAGTCACTGCAATTTCACCAACGCGGGTTGTCTTGACCCAGGCAAAACTGCCCATTTTTATGCTAAATGGCTGGCCACCCGGTAAAACCAGCCCGACAACGGGTTCGTCTAACCAGATACCGGCGCTGAGCGTGCCCTCACTATTGACGTCCATAAAATTAATCTCAGATGAAATCCTCCGCATCCCAAGTGGCATTCCGAGGTCGATTTTTCCTTCAAACACACAACTTTCAGGATTGCGATCTCTATCAAAGACAATGACCTGTCCCGTACTGCAAGTCCGTCCCCTTAAGGAGACGTCTGCCCCAAGTGGGGAACTCTTTAGTGCGCCATTTTCATGCCACTCTGTTTTTTTGCCGAATTGAAAACGAAACGTCCCGAAAGAAATGTCATATTGGGGACTCCCAGTCTTGATCATTCCGTTTGGCCAAAACTCCAGCGCAGACCCTCCGCCTGCTAATCCGCTGTATCGGTTTCCCCGGTAGCTAACGACCTGTGATTTGTCGAAGGGTAAAATCCGAAGCTGGCATGATGGAAAATAGAAGAGCAAATTCTCGCGATCCCCTTCCAGCTTCAAGCTACCCATCGCAAGGCATTCATTGCGGGCATACTCGATGAATTCTTCCACCGTTTTGAATTCCGAGTAACGCAGTGCAACGAGGGACGACAGCGCTTTGAGCTTTAGGTCATCCGATGTTCTGGAGTCCCCCAAAAACGACTGCAAGCGCCTTCGCATTTCGTCGCCGCCGCTGCCAAAGGCGGCGCCTTTTGATGTGGCGATCGTTGCGCCTGGGCTAAACTCATTGTTCTCTTCCCCGGAAACCATGTACGAGCCCGAACCTCCGTCGGCTGTCATTGCAGCGTGAATCGCCTTGACCCAACCGAGCCATGAAAGCTCATCTTTGTCCGCCTGAGTCCAAGCGGATTCCGGCGCATCAGAAAGAACTGCAGCACGAATCAAGCTTTCAAGGATCACATCCTTCTGTCGCCAGCCACTTACGTAATCAAATGATGAAATGAGGTCGATATTCATGGCCTGATTGTCAAAGTCGGCTAGAGCTTTTGCCGCTAGAACTTCCGCCATCCCATACACATAGGTCTGACAGCCGTCTAACGCTATGATTTGGTACTTGCCTTTGGGATAGGACGACGGTTCCTTCAACGCACCTTCGATATTGGCCCCAGCGCCAGCGTGGCCACCAAAATAAACGACATCGGCCGAACCGATGGCACTGCGGAATGCCTCCCTAGCCCTATCATTATGATGTTCAGAGGCAATCGTCAGCCGGATCGTCACCGACCTGCCGCCGTGGGTTTGAATAGATTTCGTGAAGACGACAAGGCCAGACAAGTCCGGCTGCCCTGAAATCGTAAAACCCAATGCTTTCATTCTCGGAAGGATCTCCTTATAGAACTCAGCCTCCACGGAACTCTTTTCGTAGATTCCAAAAAAATAAAAAATATCCAACGGGCCTTCACCAGCAAAAAGCCGGTGATATTCAGGGAATTTTCCCGAATCCATTTTCTTTGACTCAGCTTTTTCCACCACAAGATCCACGACACCCGGCGAGGAACAGCCCTGATTGCGTGCATCAAAATAGTAAAATAGATAAAATGGATTAAGGACCGAACCATCTCCGAACGTATAACATTTGACCGTTTCCGTGCGGCCTTGGGTATTGAATAGCCAACGCTGACTCAAGGCTCCCATATCACCCATCACCCCGTCGTAGGCTGCGGGATCCAGCGACGCCAGATTAAATCCAAATGTGTCCCACCCACGTTGCAGGTATTCAGAAAATTCATTATGAAAAAAACGTACCGGGTCCAATGGAACCTGCACTTTCTCACCGGTTTCGAGCATCTGTTGATGGGCTATTTGTGAAGGATTCACATGTGCATTCACCTGGCCAACTGCACGGTATATTGCGCGGAAACTGATCTTCACCGTGTCTGGCCTTGGCCTCTCTACGACCAGACCTTCATCAAGAACCTGATCAAGGGTCAGTGCGATCCCACGCCCCGCAAGAACACGCTTTGAATATTTAGCTTGCGCCGCAATCCAATAACGCAGCGCGGTTACATCCAGTTTTCCATTGCCATCGATAACGGGATGCCCAGCCTTTGGATCGTCGGCAAACTGCTGGTTCAGTGCCTGATAGGAATTATAAGAAGCTGGCTTTGTTGCCGTTGCCGGTGCCTCAACATGCCACCCAACAAGGTTCATCAAATGATTGGTCACATAGACTTCGCGGTCGGTCGGCAATTCAATCGTGCCGCGCACGGTTAGTATGCTTTCCTGCAAACGATCGGACGTTGTTCGCAGCGATGACGCCTTAAACCTTGTCTTACAGGAGGAAAAACAAATCAAAACAGCGACAGTGAAAAAAACACGAGATGAAGGACGCATGCTGACAACTCCCTGTCCAAACCACCGTGAATTGAGATCACGACCTGGACAAGTCAATTGTACTACAAGGGTTTATAAGGTTGAAAAAACTGGTTCAGACCTAGGGATATTCCCGAGGTTGATATGTCATTGCTTCTCCCCAAAGCATAATCCAGTCGAAAAACGAGGCGGTGAACCTTCGGGATGGAAAGGCGTACCCCGGCACCAGCAGATCGAAACAAATCCTCACTGGCGTCTTTGAAGTCCTTGCCCGCAACCCCTGCATCAACAAAAGCAACGGTAGCCACCTTTAACCACTTTGAGGTCCACGCCTCACGGCGAACCTCAAGATTCGAATAGGCAGCAAAGGCCCCGTAGCGAATGCCGTCTGGAAAGCCTCGAACGGAGTCAAACCCGCCAAGATGGAATGCATTTGAAATCGTCGGACTACCTGCTGCCTGCAGGTAACCGTGGAGGGCGATGTTGACGTCGGGACTTGGGCGATGAAATGAGAAGACTTCCACTTCAGAATAATTTGAAAGACCCGGAGTCACCACACCTTCGCTCTTTGACAGCCCGCTCTTGAACATCAGACGGCGTCCCTCAAGCTGCTGGTCCTCTACCGACATGTTGTCAAAGACAAAACTGGCCAAAACTCGATGCTCCCAGGCATTTCGCTGTTCAGGCAGGTTTAGATTAGCTGCGGAGTTTTTCTCGACCACAGGCTTTCGGTCACGACGCGAAAGTAGTTCTACTCCTGCCTGAAGAATCTCGGGGGCAAGAGGGTCAGCCTCTGGAAAAAGTGGAACCAAGTGATAGAGGCGGACGTATGCACTGTCGAAACCAAGTTTGCCCGTCATCTCTCCGGCCGAGTCATAGTAATTGCGCCGACGAAAATCACGCCAGATCTCGATTCCACTGGACCCTTTGCCCTTTGCTGAACGAGGGAGTTTTGCCCAGAGGGTAAAACCCGGAGGGGCGGAACCGTATTTTTTTGTTTCGACGCCGAGAGTCAGGAGCCGCCCGTACGCGTGCATGTCATAAACGCCGGCAACGAGGAGGGGAGTCCCGCCGCCGTATGCACCGCGGATGACGGGAATGGTGGTCCATTTTTCGTCGAGATCGACAATCAGCTCTGAAGTTGAATCGTCGACGCGGACTTGTACATCAACAAAAACATCTGTCGTGATCAACTTATGGCGAATGCGTTGAATATCAATATCGGAAAGATAAGCAGGGAATTCGAACCCGATATAATCCTTCAACCACTTGATGTCAGTGCGCACCGCGCCATTAACTCGAAGTCCACTGACCTGATGTTGATTGACATTGACTGCGAAGGCCAACGTTTCAGATAAAAAAAATCCCGCTAGTACCAACAAATAGGCTGAAATTTGGCGCCGCAGGATTTTCATAATCAAAGAAAAGGATCTTGGCTGCTGAGGTAACGGGTTACGTATTCCTTCACACCATCTTCAAGAGGCGTAAAGGCTTTCGTGTAACCACCCTGTTCGCGCAACAGGGAAAGATTGGCTTCGGTGAAATACTGGTATTGATTTTTGAGGTCGTCGGGCATTTCAATCCAGTCAAACTTGGCCTCGCGCTTTCCCATTGAAGAGAAAACTGCTCGACCGAGATCCGCAAACGAGCGGGCTTCTCCACTCCCTACATTGTAGATACCCGATTTGGCATTTTGGGGCGCACGCATGAAGTGCAGGATCACATCGACCACGTCCTTGATCCAAACGAAATCGCGGCGCTGGTCGCCGTGGGCGATACCTTCCTTATAGGACTTGAACAGTTTCAGGTTCCCCCGGTCCCGCACCTGAGGAAAGGCATGAAACACGACGCTGGCCTGGCCCCCCTTGTGGTACTCTTGCGGGCCGTAGACGTTAAAAAATTTGAGGCCCGCCCAAAATGGCGGTTTCTCCCGCTGATTCAAGACCCACTGATCAAAAACATGCTTGCTGTAGCCATATGGATTGATCGGTCGGAGCTTGTGGATAAGTTGGGGATCGTCACTATAGCCATGTTCCCCCATGCCATAGGTGGCCGCAGAGGAGGCATAAATGAAGGGAATTTTCTCGTGGGCCGCAAACTGAAATAACTCAGCGGAATAGTTGAAGTTATTTTTAATGAGGTAGTCCACATCCTTCTCAGTCGTGGCAGAACAGGCCCCCATGTGGATGATCGCATCGATGGCGGCGGGGCGGGATTTCGTACTTAACCAGTCAAGCAACTGGTCCTTATGCAGGGCGTAGCCAATCCGGCGCTTGGCCAGGTTGCGCCATTTGTTGCCGGTACCAAACTCATCCGCCACCAGGATGTCGTGCAGTCCCTCCGCGTTGAGTTTCCACAAAAAGGCACTGCCAATAAATCCTGCACCACCAGTAACGACGATCATAGAGTTCCTCCCGGGGCCCGAATCCCATTTATCAATTCATACAATTCTACTAGAGTCGCCGCCATATGTTTGGACTTGGAATATCTGAAATAATTGTGATCGTTGTTGCGGCCCTGATCTTTGTCGGGCCAAAGCAATTACCGGAGTTTATCAAATCGGCGGGAAAACTTTTTGTTCAAATCCGCCGCGCTGCCAATGAAGTCAAGTCTACCGTTGATGGCGTGATCCGCGAAGCGGAAGAAGAAGTCCGCAAAGAAGCCAAGTCCATCTCCGATTCGATAGACCAAAAAGCAATTTCAAAGAACCTCTCTGAGATCCCAGCCGCTTTGGACATACCAGGAGCCTTGGACGTTTCCATGAAGGGCGTTCGCGCCAACTTCGCCACCGGCGGGCTTGAGCTCCCTGATGCCCTTGAGCAAACTGGGAATAAACCCAAGTGACACCGGAACACCTCGGATTTCACCATCGGCATGACGGACTTTGGTGCGATGACGTTCGCCTTGCTGATGTTGCCAGGGCGTTTGAAACTCCTTGCTATGTCTATTCGATGGCGCGGCTCAATTTTCAGTTGGACCGCTTTGGCAGAGCCTTCAAAAATATGAACGTTCTGCCTTGTTATGCGGCCAAGGCTAATAACAATCCTGCGATCCTTAGCCACATTGCTGCCTGTTCAAGTTTGCCGTGGGGCATGGACGCCGTCTCTGCCGGTGAACTAAAGGCCGGACTGGCTGCCGGTTTTTCGCCTGGGCGCATGATTTTTTCTGGTGTTGGAAAAAAAGATGCCGAAATTGAATTTGCCGTTGAGCATGACATTGTCTTGAATGTTGAAAGTCTGTTTGAACTGGAAGGCATCATTGCCATCGCAAAATCCCGCCGCAAGCGGGCAAGAATTGGCTTGCGGGTCAACCCGGATGTTGATGCACACACTCATCCCAAGATCACCACCGGCAAGAAAAAAAACAAATTTGGACTCTCCGGCTCGATGATTGAATTGGCCTTGAAAAGAATTTTGGAAACCGGTGAGTTCATTCGGCTGTGCGGAGTTTCGGCTCACATCGGAAGCCAAATCACCGATGTTTCGGCCTGGCGGATTGCTGCTGGGCATCTCGTCCAGCTGACCGACTCGATCTCTGAGAGCGGACACGAAGGCCTGGAATTTATCGACTTTGGTGGTGGATTTCCTGTGCGTTACGAGGGCGAAACTGAACCCCCAGGAATCGAAGCCTTTGCCAATGCCATCAGGGACGCTCAGGCCTGTGCGCGCCTGGCTTCCACAAAAAATTTAAGAATTATAGTTGAACCGGGAAGATGGGTGGTCGCGGAATCTGGTGGTTTGTTGACGAGCGTGATTGGCGTCAAAGAACATTTTGTTGTCGTCGACGCCTCAATGACAGAACTAATACGTCCAGCCCTCTATGAGGCGCGCCATGAAATCGTTTTTGAAGGCCATCATGAACTGGCAGCCCAAGGTGACTGCTTTGATATCGTCGGGCCGGTTTGTGAATCAAGCGACGTCCTGGCGCAGGATATCCGCCTCAATTCTTTTCCTAAAAAAAATCAGCTTGCAGTGATTCTGCAAGCTGGCGCTTATGGATTCACCATGGCTTCGCACTATAACTTGAGGCCACTGCCGCCAGAAATCGTGGTCAAGCAAGACCTCATGGCGCTCACGCGCCACAGGCAGAACCTCTAAGTTATTTCTTGCCCCATAACCGGATCTTTTTCACCAGACCCTCGATTTCTTCCTGCGACAACACCGCGCCCCAAGGCGGCATGCTTCCACTTAATCCGTATGGTGTGCCACCCTTGGAAATGACGCCGGCAATGTGAGCATCATCGACTTTGGCTTGCCAGGCTGTATCGTGAAAGTTACGCGGTTTTGGCACCAGGCCGCCAGATGCTGCGCCATTTCCCTTACCGTCTTCACCATGGCAACTTGCGCACATGGTCGCATATTTTGCGAACACTGGATCCACTTCAGCCACTGCGGCTTCCATTGGCGGAATTTCACCTTTTGCAGTTAGCTTCTGCAAGGGACGGTGTGCCAATTCCCGCTCATCTTTGGTCTGCTTCCAGAACCTGCGTGGATCGTATTGCTCCATGCAGCCAACAGTCAGGATTAGTAGACCAGACATCAGGGCTACCGCTGTAATTCTTGAGCGCATCGACGGATTCCTCGCAATAGAGGGCAAAAGCAGGTTTTTTCCATGGGGAATGCCCCAATCGGCGATAAAGATTAACCCATCAAAACGCCTCATCCAAACAGATTGTTTGTTCTGATTAAAAAATAAGCAAAGCTGCAAGCCCTTACCCCAACAGAGAGTCCCCAAAAAAGGGCGCCAAGGTTCCGCCGCACCGCCATTTTTTTGGCGCAAAACGTTAGCGGGACTTTGACGCCACCGTCAAAAACTTGGGACCACCCACACGGGGTCACGCCAGACAAGGCTCCGGCTCGGGCCCTGCCTGTCAAACGGATGACCGGGGAACTTGGCACGGGAATTGTATGGGTAGGCAGAGAACTCCCAGATTCACGTGACCAGGACGCCAATTGGCGGACAAATTTTGCGCAGCACTGCGCCAATGGAATGAACCATGTCTGAAAAAAAAGAAGAAAAGAAGGCCCCAGAAAAGGGCAAGGAGGCTGCTGCACCAGCGACTCCTGAAGACGAAGCCAAAAAGAAGAAGAAGAAACTTCTGATCATGGCTATCGGCGGGGTGGTTGGAGTTGCAGCCATTGGCGGCGGCGCAGCCATGTTCCTCGGGAAGAAAAAGGCGGAACCGGTGGCCACGGAGGCCGGTGCCCACGGGCCGGAAAAGAAAGCGGACGAACACGCAGCTGAAAATAAACCAGACGAACATGGCGCCGAGAAAAAACCCGAAGAACATAGCGCCGAGAAAAAAGCTGACGGTAAGGGTGACGGGCATGCGCCTGACGCGAAGGGCGGACAAGTCAAGGAGCCTGAAAAGGGAACCGAAGGATCCGGCGGATCTGATTCTGCGCCGGATTTCGGCCAGACCTATTCCTTTGCTGCCTTCAACATCAACCTCGGCAATCCCATGGACAATCACTACGCACGCATGGAAGTGACGGTCGAGTTTTTTGGGGGATCTGAACAAGAGGGGGAAATCAAAAAACGCCTTCCCCAGCTGCGTGATGCAATTGTCTCCGTTGCCAGCAAAAAATCCCGTGAGTTCCTGCTGGGGCCTGATGGAAAAGACCAACTTCGCCTCGAAATAAAAAACCGGTTGAACCAGTACATGACCCGCAAGATCGAGAACGTTTACATCACCGATATCTTGATTGAGTAGGACGGCCGAATGAACCAGGTACTTTCCCAAAGTGAAGTTGACGCGCTCCTTTCCGCCGTATCGGACAATCGTCCCGGCGGCAACGAAACGGGTGGCGGTGAACCAAAGTCGGGCGTGATGGGCTACGATCTTGCCAATCAGGACAGGATCATCCGCGGCCGCATGCCGACGCTTGACATCATCCACGACAGATTCATTCGACTTTTTCGTGTCACCCTGTCTAACTCGCTGCGCAAGATGGCCAATCTGAGTGTTAACTCAACTGGTCCGCTGAAGTTTTCTGAGTTTATGAACTCGCTCCCGCTGCCATCCTGCCTTAATATTTTGCGTCTAGAACCGCTGCGTGGCGCAGCCGTCATGGTCATTGAGTCAAAACTGCTCTACGCCTTGGTCGACAGCCTTTTTGGTGGCAATGATGTTCCCTACACAAAAATTGAAGGCAAAGACTTCACCCCGATCGAAATCAAGATCGCCAGACGCATCGTCATGGCTGCCATCGATGACCTGGAAAAGGCATGGGAACCAGTTTACCCACTGAAAATTGGTTACAGCCGTACGGAAATCAACCCGCAATTCGTAGCCGTTGTCCCGCCCTCTGATGTTGTCATCGCGACAACATTCGATATCGAACTTGAAAAGGTCTCGGGCACGATCAAAATCGTGATCCCGTATTCCACCCTTGAACCAATCAAATCAAAACTGTCTGTCGGTTTTCAAAGCGAACAACTCGAAGTCGACTTTATCTGGATCAACCGGATCAAGGAAAAAATCATGGGAACTTCCGCCAACGTCATCGTGCGACTCGGCGACGCTGACATCAGCGTAAAGGATCTCATGCAGCTCGAGCCGGGAGACATCATCCAGCTGAACAACGACGCAACCATGCCGCTCGATGTATTGATCGAAGGCCAACCGAAATTCCGCGGGGTCCCGGGTCTCCTTAAGGGAAGCCGCGCCATAAAAATCACTGAATCACTGATTGAAATGTAACAAAACCGGGCACCAAGGAGGGTCATCATGGCAGACACAAGTGCAGCAGAAGGCGCGACGAGCGCAGAGTTTGACGAAGCGCTGAAGGACCCAAACGAAGGGCCAGACCTTGGCGACGGACATGCCGGACGCTTGGCTCGAACTGATTTTTCAAAACTTAAAATGATTTTGGATGTACCGCTCAAGGTTTCCGTGGAGCTTGGTCGCACGAAAATGCTGATCAATGATCTGCTCCAACTAGGGCAGGGGTCGGTGATCGAGCTGGATAAAATCGCCGGTGAACCAATGGAAATCCTGATCAACGACAAGCTCGTCGCAATGGGCGAAGTCGTTGTGGTCAACGAAAAGTTTGGCGTCCGGTTGACGGATGTGGTGTCGCAGTTCGGGTTAAATGACCTGCAGCCTGCAAAAGAGGGCTAATCCATGAAAATCTGGACTGACAGAAGGATATTAATGGGCAGGAAGTTATTAGGCCGTGGCATCCTTTCGCTTGCCTCGGCCCTTTTGACGACAGTGTCCTTGGCTGCAGCAAACGGGACCTCAATTGTCCGGATCGAAGGCGAATCTGACAAAGCCGTATCGATCGTCACCGTTGCACTTGCAGGGAAGCCTGACTGGTCTAGTCCGTCTGTAGAAGATCACGGCACCTTCGTTCAGATTCTCCTGCCCTCGACAATCGTTCCGTCACCGGGAACTTTTCTTGACGCAAATAGCCCCTACATCACAAAAATCGCTGCGTTTCAGGTTCCAAATGCGACGACTGGGCAATCCACGGATGCCGCTGTCCGCCTCTTTGTAAACCGGGATGCTGCTGCGGTTAAGCAGGCCATCGTCAGTGAAATACTGACAGACCGGATTGTTGTGACATTGGATCACAAGAAACTCGATGCGGCGCTTGCATCTACCGGTGAGATTGCAAATCCATCCGCGTCTGAAACCAAAATAGAATCCGGAAACGCACCGACACCAGCCGAACTTGTCCAAAATGAACCGGAACAAAAAACGGACCTCGCTCCTGCAACTGGATCTTCCTGGTCCAGCGTCGGGGTCAAGGTGCCAGACTTGTCGAAAAAGCTGGCGATCGCCAGTGGGTTTTCACTATTCATGCTGGCCCTCCTTGGACTTGTCTACAAATGGAGGCGTCTCAATCCATTTTCACAAAGGGCCCGCGAATCTGCGACTGGGTCAAGCCGCTTTAAAAACACCATCAAACATCGAGTGCAAGAGAGCGAGGATGGGGATGACTTCGCGCGCGATACGGTCAAGATGACAATGAAAACGATTTCGACCATGTCTGTTGCCCCCGGTCAAAAACTGTCGCTTGTCCAAGTTGGCAACGAGACCGTTCTTTTGTCCATCTCCGCAGCCGGTGTCCAGTTCCTGACCAACGTTTCAAATGGGTCACAGCGTGTGCCTTCATATGAAATGCCTCAGGTTCAGGGATCCCGCCAAATGGCACGTTTAACTGAGCCGGCAAGAAGGTCCTTCGAGGAACGAATCGACCGCGATGATCTGGAGGAAGTAGCTGCCCCACGCGCCACTGCTTCGACGGAGGTTGAAAAGCCTCTGCCCGCGAAAAATGCGTTAAAGGTTTCAGCGCGCCAGGGAGCCACATTCACCAAGAAGGTTCGCGTTGCCGTGACCGACGAAGGCATAACAAATCTTGATTCAAGCGAACCGTCATCATCATCGGCCGCCACCAAACCATCTGATGACATAACGAGGCTCATCCGTGAAAAACTGCGGAACCTTCCGGTCATCTGACCGAAATAAAAAGTGGCTTGCCATAGCCGGCGGGATCGCTTTGCTGATCCTCGCGGGTATATGCATAGGGGCCGAAGTCGCAAGAGCAGCTGATGCCTCATTGCCGTCTTTAAATATCAATCTGGCTCAAAAGGACGACCCAGACGGAGTCGTCCCGGCGATCAAGATCGTCGCACTGATGACGGTCCTTTCGGTAGCACCGGCAATCCTTTTAATGATGACGTCATTCACTCGAATCCTGATTGTGTTGAGTTTCGTCAGGCAGGCACTCGGCACAATGACGATGCCACCCAATCAGGTCCTCGTTGGCTTGTCCTTGTTTCTGACAGCATTCACCATGTCCCCGGTGATTGATATCCTGAGCGAACGGGCAGTCACGCCATACCTTGCAAAAGCAATCACCCAAGAGCAGGCATTGGGTGAGGCATCAGGTCCAATCAGGAAATTCATGCTCGCCGAAACAAGGGAGAGTGACATTGGACTTTTTTACGCGATATCAAAAAAAGAACAACCAAAGTCCGCGAAGGATGTTCCCTTCACGGTGCTCATTCCAGCCTTCATGATCAGCGAACTGAAGACTGCATTTCAGATTGGTTTTCTGATCTACATCCCATTTTTGGTAATCGACATGGTGATATCGGCAATCCTCATGGCACTTGGAATGATGATGCTCCCGCCGACTATTGTTTCTCTCCCATTCAAACTTGTCCTTTTCGTTCTTGTTGATGGATGGGCGTTGATTGTTGGGTCGATCGTCAAGAGTTTTCACACGTATGGTTGATCGTGACGAATTTGGGAGAAAAAAATGACAGAGCAAACCGTCATTGATATCGCTGGAAAAGCCATCATGGTTTCCATGAAAATTGCATCACCCGCCCTACTTTCCACGTTGCTGGTCGGCTTGATCGTTTCCATCATTCAGGCCGCAACCCAAATCAACGAACAAACTCTGACGTTTATCCCGAAAATAATAATCTTAAGTCTGACCTTAGCGCTTGCCGGCCCTTGGATTCTTCAGACCATGATGAATTTTACGATCGAAATAATGAACACTATACCGACGGTGACCCGCTGATGATTGATTTCCGCGACGTCGACACCATCATCAACCACGGACTCGCTTTTCTAAGAGTCGGTGGAATGGTGTTTTCGTTGCCAATTCTGGGCGACCAGCCAACGCCAGTTCCGGCCCGTGTACTTTTAGCAGCAGCATTAACTGCATCCATTGCGCACATGATTCCAGCCGCTCCGGTGATCAGCCAAAACGCGGAAATTTTGCTGCTTGCGGCAATGGTCATTAAGGAGCTGGTGATTGGCATCGCCATTGGATACCTAGCGCGCGTTACCTTTGACGGGCTCCTGATGGCGGCTTCCATCACTGGTTATCAGATGGGGTTCGGAACAGCGTCACTGTTCCTTCCTGATGCCGGCCAACAAATGGATACGTTCACATCTTTTCACCGTGTCATTATGATGACAATCTTTCTCATGCTTAACTTGCATCATCTTTATATTGATGCACTAATCACGACGTTCAAAATCATCCCCCTGGGCAAAGTATCGATTTCCCTGGCCCCCCTGACCAGTACGATTTTTCAAGTGAGTGGCAGTGTATTCAAAGTGGCACTTCAACTCGGTGCTCCTGTCCTGATTGCGCTTATGTTCACACAGGCGGCTCTTGGTCTTGTGGCGCGCGCCGTCCCTCAGCTCAATATCTTTATTATCAGCTTTCCCATTAGTTTTGCAGTTGGACTCTTTGTCTATATCGCGACGCTCCCGTTTTTTCCGGAGTGGATGAATTCCCACTACATGGACACGAGAGATCTGTTTATGAATGCAATCAAGTCAATGAAACACACTTGATAACCACAAACTAATGGGGTGTCTGTTTGGCTGGACCCGAAGATAGTGGTGATGATCGCACAGAAGAAGCATCCCAGGAGCGCCGCGAGGACTTCCAGGAGCGCGGTCAGGTCGCTGTCTCGCGTGAAATTACCGCCGTCTTTGTTCTCATCGCTGGAACGGCAGTGCTTTATTATGGTGCTGGTCCCGGCACGACGACCATTGAACGCATGATGATGGACTCCTTCCAGCGTGCCTCTTCATTTCGGGTGAACGAAGTTAACATAATGTCGTACATGAGCGCGATGTGGATAACCGGGCTTTCGATTGCCCTGCCCGTTTGTCTTGCAGCAGCTGTCATGTCAGCTTCCGCAACATTGCTTCAGACTCAGATGAACTGGTCATGGAAAAAAATGAGTCCTGATTTTCAAAAAATGAATCCGCTCACCGGAATCATGAAAATGGTCAGCATGGATTCGGCAGCTGAATTAGTAAAGTCCATCACCAAGACGGCAGCCATCGCAACCGTCGCAGTGAGCGTTATCAAAACTGAGCTTCAAAACGCTCCAAGTCTTATGATGACTCCAATCACGAGCACATGGGCTCACTGGGGCAAAATCACGTCCCAGCTTGTCTGGGCTGTAGCCGGAATCATGGCTTTCATCGCTGCGGCCGATTTTTTCTACAACTGGATCCGCCTTGAGAAGCAGATGAAGATGACCAAACAGGAGCTCAAGGAGGAGATCAAGCGGCGCGAAACAGATCCTCTTTTGAAGGGCCGCCAAAAAAGAATGCAGAGGGAAATTGCGACACGCAAGGTGGTCGAGAAGACAAAGCAAGCGACGGTCCTGATCACCAACCCGACCCATTACTCAATCGCCATCAAATACGAAATGGGAATGGGTGCTCCCGTGGTTCTTGCTAAAGGCATCGACCATTTGGCTCTGAAAATGCGGGAGATTGCCAAGGAGTCCGACATACCCATTGTTGAGAACCGGCCTTTGGCGCGCGCCATTTATGCTGACGTTGACGAAGACCAGGAGATTCCAGACACGATGTTCAAGGCTGTGTCAGAAATCATCCGTTACGTCTTTAAATTAAAGGGCATCAAGATCGGTAAGAAGACTGCCTGAAGCAAGGGCAATTGGAGTCATTCATGGCATCTGCAACGGCGACTATCAAGAGCAAGCCCGGCGCGGTAACCAACGCGAATTCCGATAATGGAATCCTTGCGCTTTTACGAAGTTCCGACATACAGTTTGCGGTTGGACTTCTTGCGATCGTATTCATGATGATCATCCCCCTGCCGGCAGTGCTCCTTGACATGCTACTTGCGGTGTCAATCACGATGTCGATTCTCATTTTATTGATCTCTGTTTACATCAAACATCCTCTCGATTTTTCGACTTTTCCGACAGTCTTGCTCGTGACGACATTATTTCGCCTCGCTTTGAACGTCGCCACAACGAGGGCGATTCTACTCAAAGCTCAAAATGGGGATGTTTCTGATGTGGTCGAGGCATTCGGTCACTTCGTTGTCGGCGGTAATTACTTTGTCGGCTTTACCATCTTCCTGATCCTCGTTGTCATCAACTTCATTGTAATCACAAAGGGTGCCGGGCGCGTCGCAGAAGTTGGGGCCCGATTCACGTTGGATGCAATGCCTGGCAAGCAGATGGCCATCGATGCAGAGATGAATGCCGGATTGATTGACCGGGATGAAGCAAAAAAACGACGTTCGAAGGTGGAGCAAGAGGCCGACTTTTATGGATCCATGGACGGAGCCTCCAAGTTTGTCCGCGGAGACGCGATTGCAGGAATCATCATCACCATTATCAATATTATTGTTGGATTATTGGTTGGTGTTTTTCAGCACGGGATGTCTTTTCAAAACGCTGCTGAACTTTACACACTCCTTACAATTGGTGACGGCCTTGTTTCCCAAATCCCAGCCCTGATCATCTCTACAGCAGCCGGTATCATCGTCACTCGCGCATCTGCTGGCGGCGGTCTCTCACAAGATTTGTCAGATCAGATTGCTGTTCATCCCAAGGCTTTATTTGCATGTTCTGGCTTGCTGTTACTGATGGCAGTCATCCCGGGCCTTCCCCTGATCCCATTCCTATTGTTGTCGGCCGGGTTCTTTTACCTTGGGCGCCTGGCAGCAAGTGCAATGACGTTGAAGGCCGAGGAAGAGGCAAAAATTTCTGGTCAAAACATGGATCGCAAGGAGGGCGGCTCTGACTCGATAGAAGCACTCCTTCACGTCGACACCATGGCCCTAGAAGTTGGTGTGGGAATGATTCCTTTGGTTGATACGGCGCAGGACGGTGAAATCCTTGAGCGCATCATTTCTGCACGCAAACAATTTGCCCAGGATCTGGGAATCGTCGTGCCCATGGTCATGGTCAGGGACAACATTCAATTACAACCTGGCGAGTACCAGATCCTCCTGAAAGGAAATGTGATCGGCCGAGGCAGCCTCATGATTGACTACTACCTGGCGATGGATCCAGGCGATATCTCTGAGCCGATCCACGGGATTAAAACGGTTGAACCAGCCTATGGGCTTGAGGCCCTCTGGATAAAACCTAACCAGCGAGATGAAGCAACGTTCCGTGGCTACACAGCAGTTAATTGTGCGACGGTTGTGGTGACACACCTCACTAAACTTATTTCGGAACATGCTTATGAATTACTCGGAAGGCAGGAGACGCAGAACCTGATCGAAGGCATCAAGCGTGACCATCCAAAGGTGATTGAAGAGGTCATAGCAAGTGACCGTCTGACCCTTGGGGATGTTGTTAAGGTGCTCCAAAATCTGCTCTCTGAGTCTGTAAGTATCCGAGATACGTTAACAATTTTTGAGACTCTTGCGGACCACTCCAAAACAATCAAATCCCCAGAGATTCTGACCCGATATGTTCGCAAGTCTTTAGGCCGTGGTATCATAAAAAAGTACCTGACAAGTGACAACCAACTCATGATCGCAAGCCTTGATCGGGCTGTCGAAGACACGATTGTCATGAGCCAGCAGATTAATGATGACGGGTCAACATCCCTGAATCTTGATCCAGAACTGGCCCAGAGGCTTTTGAACAGTATCGCCAGCACTATGCGTGGGTTTGAGCCACACGGTGCGATCCCCATCCTCCTTTGCGGTTCCCGCATTCGATGGGACTTGAAGAAGCTCGTTACCCGGTTCATTCCCGGTTTGATCATTCTTGCGTTTGATGAACTCCCGGCAGAAGCGAAAACAAAGTCGATTGGAACGGTACGGCTGCAATAAGGACGCCCGCAATGCAGATTAAAACCTTTGAAGCAGTTTCATTCAAGGATGCCGTAAAGGCCGTCAAGCAGGAATTTGGCAACGATGCCGTAATCCTGTCGACGCGCGAACGCACCGTTGAAGGAAGGCCCAACGTCAAGACCGTTGAAGTCACGGCCGGTGCCGCCAATGCGGTCCGCAATCTGACCGGCGCCTCAGCTTCGGCAAAGGGCGGCGCGATTGATGGGCATTCCCAAGGCAGAATGGACGCTGCCTTTGAACGGATGGAAAAAAAGATCGCGGGGCTCGAGGCAAGGCTTCCCTCCTCACGAAGGATTGAAAACCTCGAGGGTTCTGTCCACGATCTGAAACTGCTACTGCTAGAGGTTTTAAGAAAAAATAATTCTGGATCTGAGCAGTCGCTGCCCCCAGAGGCCGCAGAAGTCATCCGTATGCTACGCCACAGCAACATTGAAGAGACCCTTCTCTCAAAGTTGGCATCCAACCTCGGCAAGGCGCCTGCACCGGAAAAGGGAACCGCCGTCAGCCCAGAAAATCATTACCGCGACCACTCGATCAGATGGATGCTTAAGCAAATTTCAATCTCTCCACGATGGGAGACACTGACTGGCGGGCAGTCGATCCACTGCTTAGTCGGCCCCCCAGGCGCAGGAAAATCCACGCTTCTCTGCAAGCTGGCGGCGCAGTTTTCTGTGAGAGAGAAACACAAAGTCCTAATTGTTTCGTATGACGCAGTTCGACTTGCGGCCTCTGAACAGCTGCGTGTCTATGCCAAGGTGCTCGACATCCGTTTTGCAGCAATCCAGGAACCAGGAGACCTGCCTGATGTTCTTCAGAAAAATCAGGACTGCGGATTGGTTCTCCTCGACACGACCGGGCGGCCCGTAAAGCAAGGAAAAATCCTTGAAGACCTGCAAACACTAAAGTCAAAGATTCCTGCGATCGAGTTCCATCTCGTGCTTTCTGCAGCTGAAAAAGCGAGCGTCCTGGATTCTGCGGTTCGCATGTATTCGAACCTGGGAATCCGCAGCCTTGCCTTCAATAAATTGGATGAGAGTTGGCAGTTTGCGGATGCGTTCAATATCGCTGCAAAGTGGGCTGTACCACTGAGCTTTTTTGGGACTGGACCGGAAATCCCAGATGATGTTGAACGTGCGAGCCGTGAGCGGGTTGTCGAGCAGATCTTTGGCCTCTCGAAGTAAAAAAGGAATCCGGTAATGCATGCCATTCCAGTGAAACGTACCATCGCAGTTTCGAGCGGCAAAGGCGGGGTCGGAAAAACCCTCACGTCGGTCCACCTTGCTGCGGCTGCAGCACGACGTGGTGACCGAACCTTGATCATCGATGGTGATCTTGGTCTGGCTAATGTTGACGTTTTGCTCGGTGTTAAAGCGGAGCATAGTATTTTTGACGTAATCACCGGAAGTCTAAGAATTGAGGATGTGCTCATCAAGGGACCCATGGGTATCACCGTGATGCCCGCTGGGTCCGGCATTGCAGCACTCCAAAACCTGGACGCTGATCTTCGCGATCGACTTGTTTCTGGAATCAGGTCCGTTGCTTCACGTTTCGACACAGTGATCATAGACACCGGCGCCGGCATTTCCGAGACCGTGCTTCAGTTGAATCGCCTTGCGCGCATCAATCTTGTGGTGACGACACCTGAGCCACATGCGGTGACCGACGCCTATGCGCTGATCAAGGTTCTTTCTGAATGCGAAGACATCCCGACCATTGCCGTTGCAGTCAATCAGGCTAGATCCGACGAAGAGGGTCGCAGGGTTTTCGAACGCCTGGCAGAAGTGGCCGCCAGATTCGTCACAGCGCGCCTTGTTTTCGCGGGAACTATTCCTGTCGATCCTGCTGTACAGCGGAGCGTCATGGCGAGAAGGGCCGTTCAGGAGAATTCAAATTTTTCGATAGCCGGTCAAGCATGGACGCAGTGTTTCCACCGCCTGGCGAATTTGGCAGATGATTGGCGGCAGGAAAGCGTTCGAATGGTCAACGAATTTGCCCTCGCGGAAGGAACGCAATCATGAAGGGCCTTGTAAAACGCTACAAACAGGAAACCCAAGGCGTCGACGGGAAACTCCGCGACCAACTCATCATGGATTATGCTCCGCTAATTCGATTTGTCTCGCAAAGGATCGCGGCCCGTCTGCCGTCCAACATCGAGATTGACGACCTGATAAGTGCAGGCGTGATCGGTCTGATGGACGCCATCGAGAAGTATGATCCCAGCCGCGACAACAAGTTCAAGACGTATGCCGAATTCCGAATCCGGGGTGCAATCCTTGATGAGTTGCGCAGCCAGGATTGGGTTCCCCGTTCCGTGCGTGACAAAGCCAAAAAGATTGAGAGAACCTACGCTGAGCTAGAGCAGAAATACGGCCGTACGATCACCGATGCTGAGTTGTCTGATGCGCTGGGAATGGACCTCGAAGCCTATCACGAACTGGTTTCGAAGGTTAAGTCCGTAACGCTCCTCTCCATCGATGAGCTAAGTGGACCAAGCCAAAGCGACAGAAAGAGCCTTCTTGAGTCTCTTGAAAATCCAAATTCGAAGAATCCTTTTCAACACTTGAAGAACCAGGGAGTACGCCAACTCCTCATTAATCACATTCAGGATCTCCCTGAAAAACAGAAACTCGTTCTCTCGCTTTATTATTACGAAGATCTCAATCTTAAAGAAATCGGGAAAATTCTTGAGGTGACAGAGTCTCGCGTTAGCCAGCTTCACACCCAGGCAGTGACTCGGCTTCGCGTCAAACTAAAACACATTCTGAGCGAATGATCACAAGGGAGGCGTAACCATGGCACTCGGCAAACAAGAAATGAAAGTTCTCGTCGTTGACGACTTCGTAACGATGCGTCGCATCACCAAAACACTCATGAAACAGCTTGGTTATACAAATATGGTCGAGGCCGAAGACGGCAAGCAAGCCCTTGATATGTTGCAGAAAGATTCATCCATCGAATTTGTCATTTCTGACTGGAATATGCCGAACATGACAGGACTTGAGCTTCTTCAGGCCGTGCGTGCAGATGAAAAATTAAAAAAACTTCCTTTTCTGATGGTGACCGCTGAAGCGGAGCAGGAAAACATCATGGCTGCCGTAAAAAGTGGCGTTTCAAATTATGTCATCAAACCTTTTACGGCACTTACTTTACAAGACAAGTTAGCGAAAGTATTCGCAACTCACGCGGTCAAATCAGCTAGCTAAGGGGAATACACTGTGTCCGAACTCATAAATTCAGACAACATGAACGATGCGGATGAGGCATCAAGAATTCCTGCCAAAAGCGATGCGGAATTGTTTAGCGAAAGGCAGATCCGGAGCTTCCCAAGGTCCAACAAGAAGGTTCCGATTTCAGTCAGTCCATTCAGCCTTAAGTCCGATCCGGGACTATCTCATGACATCCAGTCACTTTTTATCAGTCCACACGGCATCGAGTTTCAGGTACCCGCAGACTTCAAAGATGGTGCACTGCTTAAAATCGAAGTGACACTGCCAGATTTTTGGACCAGGAAGCAGAGGGTTGTTGAGTATCGCAGGATCGATACGCCGGACACATTTAGGATTCTCGCAAAAGTGATCCGGGTGGAAGATATTGGCAAGCGCGGAAGAAAGAAGCACATCATAGCTCAGACCGTAAATCTTGACCCCTCTGATGAGCTGGTTCTACGCAAGTATCTGGAAGAGGGTTGAGGAATAAAGTTTTAGTGATGGTGCATCTGGCGTGGAGGATTTGTGATGTTGCAAACTGGCCTAATCATAATTTTACTGCTTGTTGACGCGGGCTTGATCTATGCGTTCTGGCAATTCATCCGCAGGCGCACCATTGAGGCCGACATTGTTTCTGAACTGGCCGAGGAACGCCGGATGCTTGAAGACCTGCGCAGGGCTGCACGCACCGAGATTGCTGAGGGTCAGACTCGCGTTCGTGAGGCAAGTGATCGAGTGAGCCGCATGGCACTTGAGGCGGAGCAGGAGGTCATGGGCAGTGGTGGAGTGATCCGCGGTGAAGTCGAGAAGGTGCTTGCCGGATTTGGCGGCACCTTGGATGCACCCTTGGCTGAATTGTCTGCCCGGCAGGATCAAGTTCAAGCTCTCTTGCGAAAAGTTGAGTCGGAAAAGAACGTGCTACGGAAACTTCTCGCAAGAGCAGAGATGATGTGCAAGGCACTGGATGAAAAAGCACCGTTCGAAGAAGTTCTGAGCGAGATGCGTGAGAAGAAGTATACCGACGCGCGCAGTCTTCTCACGAGGGGGCTCAGCGTTGCCATGGTTGCTGCTGAAGTCGAATTGAGTGAGGCCGAGGTTAGATTGTTGGCTGGTGTTACTGCGACGCCAACGAAATCATTTTAAAATTATTCGCCCTTGCAGAACTTTGCTATGACTTCATAGAGCTCCTTCGGGCGCTCCGCCAAAAGCAAGTGACCGGCACCAGGAAAAATTTTAACAATCGCTCCTCGAATCGCGTCGGCCAATAATTGTGCGGCCGCAGGCGGAACTATGGCGTCTTCTGACCCATGAATCACGAGAGTTTTAGCGTTGATACCCTCCAGGGTTGGAGTGGCATCGAAGCCCCTCATGGCTGCCATTTGTCGCCTTGAATCCTCGAGAAAAGCGCCTTCGCGTGCCGCTTTAGCCATTTGTTTGGCCATAGCCACTACGAGCAAGCGGTTTGCAGAAAGAAATCCACTCGAGAAATATCCCGAGATTTTTTGCTCCACCTGCTGTTCGTCATCTGACCAGACGTAGCTTCCATGGTCTTGAATCCAATCGCGGTTGGGGCACGTGGAAACAAGAACGAGAGACCTCAGGCGACTTCCATGATGCCCGGCAATCCACTGAGCGATCATTCCACCCATTGAAATTCCAAGAAGATGACTTTGACCGATACCAAGGTGGTCCCATATCGAAATCACATCTGCCGCCATGTCATCAAGATCAAAATCTGATTCTACGATGCTGCGCCCCGCACCACGATTATCGAGTGTCAGGACCCTGAATCCGTTTTCCACCAAATGCCTGGCCATCATCTTGAAATCAGAAGATGTCCTCATGTGGCCGTTGATCAGGGTAATCACGGGGACGTCTTCAGACGCACCTGCGGGATCGGTCCATTCGAAATAGATCTTTGCCCCAGGACGATCAAGGAACGGCATGACGTAGCTCTTCTTCAGCAAGGGGAATTGATTCCCCTTTTTTTCTCATCAGCAAGTAGGGAATGATCCCGGTTAAGTTCAAAGCGAGTTGTCCAAGGGCAATCACATTAAAAACATTGGCCCCACCGCTGAGCCCAATCAAAGAAAAAAGCTTGTCGAATGCCACATGTCCGACACCAAGCCCCCCAGGGGCAATTGGTAAGACCGTTGCAATCATTCCAAATGGCAAGACGATGATGAACTCAGGAAAAGGCGGAACCTGACCCGTCAATTGAACGGTTGTATACCAATGATAAGCAATTCCAACCCCCTGTATCACGACCGAAACTCCCCATGCGGCAAGAAGCTCCCTTGGGTGCTCACGGTATGACCGCAAGGCCCTGTAAACCTTCAGCACCGCGGCAAACAAGTGATGTAAAAGCCAAGGTTTTTTGCTCAGGATCCGCTCAAAGGGATCCCGGCCGGACTTGTGCGGAAAAAAAACAACTCCTAGAAACCCAACCATCCCAAGGCCACACAGAAAAACGAGATAGGCCATGGGTAGTAAAACTGGATTTGTACTCAAGTTCCGTAAAAAAATGATGCTCGCGACTCCGGCTATTGTGAAGAGTCCCATCAACCCAACAACACGATCCAAAATGATTGCAATCGCGGCGGCAGTTTTTCTATTACCACTTTGATCCCGGACCACATAGACGGCCTTCACAAGGTCACCGCTCACAGCGCCGGGCATTGCAGTATTGAAAAAAAGACCAACGAGTTGCAACTGAAGGGAGCGAAGGTAAGACACACGAACTTTGGCCCCGCGCAGCAGCATGAACCAGCGAAACGAACCCAGACCGACCGGAATCAAGAACCAAAAAAGTATAGAAACAACAAGGAACGATCTGTTTTCAAAAAATATGGACAGGGTCGATGTGTTCAATCGCCCACTGCGGATCATCCACCAAATCAAGAGGGCAACGAGTCCAAATTTCAGAAACGACTTAAGAAGATTTTTCAAATTCATTGGACTCTACCCATCCGGGATCTGTTTAAGTCCGGATGATACTTCCGCATCCCCTCAATGGCGAGTATTTTTCAACGTTTACTGCGTTTAACTCCTGCTCCTGAAATGGTTCCGTCGTCTTTTGCCAAAGCAACTACGGCTGGCCCGAGGGTTAATTTCCCGGCAGCGAGCTGATAATCCTGCGTCTCAATTCCATCGACCTTCACCACGACCGTCTGCAGACGAATCTGGCTGTCATCGACTCCGGTCTCCGCCGAAACATCAAAGGTTGCGTGCCGCCCGGTGATCGTCTTGTACTCAATATGCAAGGTGGCCTCGTCCCCCGGGGCACAGCGGAAATGAAGGGTCTTTCCTTCAACGCGCACGTCGCTTGTGCATGCCCCAACGGGATCGGCCACCATACTAAACGTTCCCTCCTCAGGCAGGGATGCTAATTCCCATATTTGATTCTGATTGGCTTCCCCGTAGTCATAGGTGACACGAACAACCCTGCCAGGCTGCACATCTGCAGAATTAAACTGTACCGATGTGCCACGAAACACGATCGTCACGACTTCACCGGTGGCAACGTCTACTGCTGTCACGGCAAGGACTTTGTCTGCCTGGGAGACGGCCACTGGGTAAACCGTCGTATAGTCCGAGGCAACACGGTAGGCGACGGCGATGGTTGCTCCCTCTGGCGGTGGACTAACAAACACAACCGTCCCCGTCTGGACATCAAAACTCCACCCGCCCGCTGCCATCCCGGCCACTAAAACGGAGACCGTTGCGGGAACCACATCCGCCCGGCCCAGACTGAAATGATCGCGCCAAACCGGCTTTTCCTTGTAGGTCACCGAAATCGAGGCCTTCTCAGCAGGCTGGGTCACAAACTGTAAAACGCGCGTTGCAGGATTGATTGTCCACGCGGTGGGATCCAACACAGCGCCATCGATGGTCACGGCAATAGTCCCGTCGTCTGGCACTTTCGTCAGCGTTACCGAGTCAAACTTGGGCACACCACCGGACGAATAAGTAACGACAAGCATGGCCTTTCCCTCTGAAGAGGCGGGATCCAAGACCACTTTATTTCCGGTCACGGTATATCCCGACCCCAGAGTCTGACCATCAACGGAAACCTCTACGACGCGCATGTCCGGGTTGTCAGAAAGGACAAATTCTTTGACCACAGATTTCCTGACGTTCTGTGAAATCTGCTGCAGGGTATTGGTGTAGTCGTCATCGCAGATCGATCCGGCATAGCCACCAGACATCGTGATGCCTTCTTGATATTTCCAAGCTTCACCAAGTGCCGTGTTGCAGGTGCGATCATTAGGGATCCAATGAATTCCGTATAATTTGCTTTTGTCTGGGGTGCGGATCTGGCGCAGAAAGTCGCTCATCTCAGTGGCATTCTTCCCGTAATCACGCGCACAGGAATTGCTGCCGTTGTTACTACCGCAGTTATCCTCGTCGCTAACGATAAGGACCGCTACAGTTGAGCCTTCACGAATCCAAGGATTGTAGCGACCGTTGCACTCCCCCTTGAGCGCACGGATTGCCATCGGATATCCCTTCTCGATGACGTTATTGTTCATTCCTACATTGGCCGCCTGCAAAAATGCCGTTGTGCGATCAGAGTCGTTGCGCTTGATGACGCGACCAAGGCGCAGGCAAGGACTAGACATATTGATCACACCGATCTGCCAGTTGGTGTCATCAACGGCACTGGTCAATGCATCAAGTTTCTGGGCAAGATTTTGTTGCTCTTCTTCCATCGAGGTTGAGTTGTCTACCACCACAAGAATATCGAGTAGGCCAGCCCGGCTCACAGGAAAGGTCTCCGTACGAACGACACCGTCGTGACCCTGGCGAAATGCATTTGACACGTTGTTACGAACGACCTGGCGAAATTCTGTGCGAGACTCAGCCCGTACCTTCATTGAAACATTTTCGTCAATTGTCCCAAACGCCGGACGGATCTCTGCTGACACATTCTGGCGATCGACAATTTGCAGGGTTTCTGTGAAGGCAAGTGGTTCCCAGGAGCCGCCAGCAAGATCATCAATCTGCGACTGGGTCTGGCCCCCGAAGTCCTCCGCCTGACCCGGCAACGCGTCCGCTGTGGCATCAGCCCCGTTTGCGGCAAGGCGATTTCCATTTGCAAATTTTGCTTCATTTGAACATCCACTGGCCCAGGCGAAAACCGCGATCGCCAACAGGCTTACGGATTGACCAGGACGAAGGGACGTACCAAAACGCTGTTTAAAATTCATGGCTCTTGTTCCTCTATTACGGCGGCGGAACTGTAGGCCCCTGCCTGAAGCAGCCGCTGCGTGAGAGTCGTCGGTGGAGCCGTGGTGAGGCTTTAAGAAAAATTAACGTGATGGATTTAAAGTCAGTAAAAACGGACATTTATAATTATTTTAAGGATGCCCCGCGAGGACCGCAAAATCCGCCTCCATCGCATCACGGGCCGGACCGTTGGTATTTGAGAAAAATCCGTAACCGGATTTGTGCACCACAAACCATGGCACCGCCTTGGGCTCAACTTTTGAAGCAAGGGTCCCCAGCAACGCGCCCTGGGGATCCGACGCGTACAGCAGGGGCAGCCCCACTTCTGGCGTATTGCGTTGGATTTCCACCGCACATGGTGCGCAACTTTCCTGACCGGCGGGGGGGCGGATCCGGAAGAATGCAATTTCAATATTTTCAGCTGCCATCAAGGCACAGACCGAAAGACTTTTTTCACGGTATGTGACACGCCACTCTGCGGCGGGGAGTTTTGCCAAGCGATTGACCATCGAAAGGCCGCGGGCCCTCGCGATAAATACTTCGACATCCGGACTATTGCCACACGGGGCGTTGATGAGGGTGACCCGGGGATCACCTCCAAGGGTTTGAGGTCTACCCGACTGGGGGAGACCCTGACTCACCGTGGCGTCACCCTGATCCATGGCGTCACGGCTGCCTTTTTGAGCAATCCGACAGGCGCCGACCCAAAGAAGAATGGCACTTCCGAAAAGGATCCCTGTGAGATTATTTTTAGTTAATAAATCCAATATGTTAATCGCTATTTTGTTTGATGTTCTGCCGGGGCCTGTCGCAATTTTTAAAATAAACCAAAAGCACCAAGTTCATCGGCTCGAAAGGTGCAACGCTTGAGGGTTGCAGACCCAATGCCTCGGCTTGCCATTTTGAAGCCACAGGCATAAAACCAAACCTTCCGGAATCAATCAGAGAAAAGGGCTTTTCTTCATGATGACCAACACAAAAAACAGGGAACTCCAGGCTTGGGTTGACCAGGTCGTAAAGCTGACCAAACCGGACAAGGTCCATTGGTGCGACGGCAGCCAAAGTGAATTTGAAACTTTGGTCCAAGAAATGCTCGCTGCGGGCACCTTGGTTGAACTGAATGAAAAGTCACATCCACGATGTTACCTGCATCGCTCAAACCCGACCGATGTTGCGCGCACCGAGCACCTGACGTTTATTTGTACCAAGAATCAAGAAGACGTCGGGCCGAACAACAACTGGATGGCGATTGAAGATGGGCACAAAAAGGTCGACGCCCTGTTCGAAGGCTGTATGCGTGGGCGCACCATGTACGTTGTGCCTTACTGCATGGGCCCAATAGATTCTCCACTCTCACGCTGCGGCGTCGAGATCACTGACAGCGCATACGTTGTCGCCAACATGCGCATTATGACCCGCATGGGTCGTCAGGCACTTGACCGGATTGAGAAAGATGGCAGCTTTGTTCGCGGCCTGCACTCTACCGGCGACTTGAGTCCAGATCGCCGCTTCATCATGCATTTTCCAGAAGACCTGATGATCAAAAGCATTGGCTCTGGTTACGGTGGCAACGCGCTTCTTGGGAAAAAATGCCATGCCTTGCGCCTTGGCAGCTGGCAGGCCCGCAAGGAAGGCTGGCTCGCCGAGCACATGCTGATCGTTGGCGTTGAAAACCCTCAAGGTGAAGTTCACTACATCGCCGCTGCATTTCCTTCCGCCTGTGGAAAAACAAATCTCGCGATGATGATCCCGCCAGAATCACACAAGGGGTGGAAAATCTGGACGGTTGGTGACGACATCGCCTGGATTCATCCTGGCGAAGATGGCCGACTCTATGCGATCAATCCAGAAGCAGGTTTTTTTGGAGTGGCACCAGGAACAGGAAAGAACACCAATCCAAACGCCCTTGCCATGCTCAATCACGATACAATTTTCACCAACGTTGCCGTGACGAAAGACGGAACGCCATGGTGGGAAGGACTCAGCAAGCCTGCACCGGAAGGAATGACGGACTGGCAGGGCAAGCCGTACCATGCGGGAAGCGGACCTGCCGCCCATCCGAACTCACGCTTCACCGTCAGTGCCAAGCAATGCGCGAGCTATACAACCAAAGCCGAAGAGCCCAAAGGGGTTCCGCTGACAGCGATTGTTTTCGGTGGCCGCCGCCGTGAATTGGCTCCACTTGTCTTTCAATCCCTCGACTGGAAACACGGCGTATTTGCTGGGGCATCGGTGGCTTCTGAAACGACAGCTGCCGCAACGGGCAAGGTCGGAGTCGTCCGCCGCGACCCCATGGCCATGCAGCCATTTTGCGGTTATAACTTTGCTGACTACTGGAGCCACTGGCTCAGTTTTGGCGACAAATACAAAAACCTTCCCAAAATTTTTCACGTCAACTGGTTCCGCCAAGACAAAGACGGAGCGTTCCTGTGGCCAGGATTTGGCGACAACTTGCGCGTGATCCGCTGGGTCATTGACCGGTGCAAAGACAATGACAAGAATAATGCGACGCGCACGGCTATCGGTTATTTACCAACAGAAGATGCCATCGACACCAAAGGTTTATCCTTGGCAACTGGGGCCATGCACGAGCTTCTCCACGTCGACAAGGATGCGTGGAAGCATGAAGTTGGCGCGATCCGCGATTACTTTGCGCACTACGGTTCGCACATGCCAAAAGAATTGATTGGCGAACTCGACAGGATCGAAAAAGAACTTCAAGGCTAGCGCAAACTGCGTTTAGCCTTTGGCCTCAATCAAAGTCCTGTTTAATCGAAGATCTTGCCGGGGTTCATGATCCCGGCAGGATCGACGATTTTCTTTAGGCCTCGCATCAGATTGATCTCGGCTTCGGACCTCGAAAATTTCAGATCTTTTTTCTTCAACAGTCCAATCCCGTGCTCGGCACTGATGCTGCCCTTGTATTTTGGCAGCAGGGAAAAAATACGCTCTTCGACCTTTCGCGCCGCCTCTTGAAATTGTTTTTTATCACCAGATTTCGGGCCCACATAATTGATGTGCAGGTTGCCATCACCAATGTGTCCAAACAAAACAACCTCGATATCTTTTGGCGCCTTTGCCACTTCATCCACCAGTTCGCGGATAAAGGGATCCAACATATCAACCGGCAAAGAGATGTCATTTTTTCGAACGTGACCGTGGGCGCTGAGCGACTCCGTGATGTTTTCGCGAAGGCTCCACAGCTCTTTGAATTGAGCTGAATTTTGCGCAATTACGGCATCAATGCAGACGTCATTTTCATACAGTTTCTCAAGAAGGGGCTCCATGACACTCGCTCCGCCAACGGCATCCTCCACTTCCAGAATGACGTAAAACGGCGCACGTTGCTGAAACGGTGTCCTGGCTCCCTGCGCGTGCTGCAATACGATTCCATGGGCGACGTCCGTAAAAAACTCAAATGCAGTAATGGTGGCACCTTCCATGCTGGCAATGGTGAGGATCTTGGTGATGTCAGAAAAGTTTCGGACGGCAATACAGGCCAGCTGAACATTTCTTGGCTTCGCCATCAGGCGCAGGGTGGCACGGGTGACGATTCCAAGCGTACCCTCAGATCCAATAAACAGGTGCTTCAAGTCATAACCGGTGTTGTTTTTACGCAGACGCGAATTCATGTCCAGAATGCTGCCATCGGGCAATACCACTTCAATGCCGAGAACCTGTTCTCGCATGCCGCCGTAACGAATTAATTTCAGACCCCCGGCGTTGGTCGCAATGTTGCCGCCGATGTGTGAACTACCTTTTGCCGCCAAATCGAGCGCAAAAAATAGTCCTGCTGCCGACGCTGCCTCCTGAACCGCCTGGGTTGTGGCCCCTGCCTCACATTGAATGGTAAGTCCCACGCGGTCCACGGGATCAATCCTGGTCATCCTTTTCAGGGAGATGACGATCTCCTTGTTTCCCGCAACGGCACCACCTGCAAGGCCAGTCCGGCCTCCGCTTGGAACGATGCCTAATCCATGCTCCTTGCAGAATTTAACCACGTCAGCCACTTCCCCAGTTGATGCTGGAAAAACAGCCGCCAGCGGATCAACGAAAAATATTTTCGTCCAATCGCAACCAAGAACCTGCAGTTCGGCGGGATCAGTCACGACGTGACGCTCGCCAACGATCTTGCGCAATGCAGTCATGATTTCTGACGTTTCATGATTGGTCATATTCATCTCCTGAAATCCCTTGCAGAAATAATTGCCGCTACTTGACGAAGTATAAAGTCTCGGCAAAAAGCACTGTGCTTTTGGCGTGTTGAGCATTTTTACTCAACCATTGTTACCCAAGTCCGACCAATCCTCAACTTGCCGGGCGCCGCCGTGACTTCGGTTTATGGGCGGTGGAGTCGGCAAAAGCGCATGGGATCTAACTTTTAGAGGAGATTAAAGTATGAGAACTTCACGTTTATTTCCAGCTGGAGCGGCCGGTTTAACGCTGCTACTGGCGGCCTGTGGGGTCAACCCAGGGGACTTCAAGGGGCGCGACAGCGAAGGCTGCCACGACAAGGTCATCCCGCCAAAGGGATACTACGATGCGTTGATGGCCGAGAAGGTCAACAAGCTTGGGCTGGCGGCGGCGTCCGCGCCAAAAACGCTCTACATCAATTTTGATGGCGGAATGATTGAAAAGGGATTCAAGCGGGGACAAAGCTTCATCGCTTGCTCTGCCCTCTCCAACCTTCCCGAATCCGGCCTGTCTCCGGCAGACCGCGATGAGATCGTCTCACGCGTCTCCATTCACTTTGAGACCGCTGGTGTTGAATTGTCTGTAACGGCAACAGCGCCCGTTTCTGGTGACTACACGACCATGTACGTCGGTGGTTCCTACGGTTCCCTTGGCTGCACCGATACCCAATCAACCCTTGGAATCGCCCCCTTTGATGACGGCAACCAAAACTTGAACGACATTGGTTTTGCATTCACAAAGTATGAAACCAATATTGGAGTCATCGCAGACACTGTGGCTCATGAGGCCGGCCATACCTTCGGTTTGGATCACACGGTCAACGTCAAGGACCTGATGCATCCGTCTGCGCAAGGCAATGACCTTGAGTTTGCCATCAGCCAAGTGGTCAATGGCACAGACATGCAAGACGGTCCTGCGATGCTCCGCCGAAACGTCGGGACAAAGCCTGGCTTTGCAGATCCATCCGGCTCCAACAACGCAACGGTTCCCGGTAGTGTGAACAACGGATCCAGCTCGGGCAGCGGATCAATTTCCGGCGGGGGTCTCTTTAGTGGAATATCGACCCTTGGCGGACTTCTTGGTCAAATCCAGCCAAATCAGGTCATGAACATCATGACTCTGCTTCCTGGGTTTGCGTCGATGATCCCTGGGATGAGCAACGGCACTACCACTGCTTTTCCGGGCGGCAATTACATGGCAGTCCTTGGGGCACTTCCTGGTATCGACAAGATCAATTCCATGGTGAGCATGGCAGCGCCGGGATTTGCCGGGGCCGCTGGTGTTGCCGGATTTAATCCAGCAAGCATCGCCTCGATGGCGGCCCTTGCCGCGTTCGGCGGCTATGCCAGCATCCCGGCGGCAATGACGGGGGCTCAAAGCTCTCTGGCACCATTGATGGCGATGATCATGCAGATGTTGGGTATGAATCTGTCGGGCCAGGGCGCTCTTCCAGACCCATCCCAGATTGCCACCCAATTGCCGTCGTACGTGAATGCTTACAACCTTGGTTCGATCACTACGGCACCAGCCTTGTTAAACGCCATGGGACAGCAATCTTCGTTCATCACAACGAATTATACCGGCGCCAACCAAGCAGCCCTCCTGTCCGGCCTCAAGGTCGCGTCAGCCCAGGCTTACGTTCTTATGAATCAATAGAGGAAACTGAAAATGGTTCACGCCGGGTCAGCGGGAAACTCCCGTTGATCCGGCGCCTTCTCCCGCCGCTGGTTGTTGTGGCAACAAGCCTTGGATAATAGACGCAATCATGTCAGCAGGAAGTGCCGTAATAAATTCTTGAGGAAGCATTTGCTCTCCGCCATCGGAGAACAGGAACGGCAAGAGAAAGCCATACGGCTTCAATTCCGGGACCTGGACAAAAATTGCTGCCGACAGAGAAGCGAGATCATTTGGACTGATGGAATCCGATTTCGCGGCAATCGTCGATAAATCACCAAATAATTTTAGTGCCGTCTGACGCACGACACCCTTCTGAGGGTCGGTCAGCGCAAGACCGTTGTTGGTCAGTCTCCGAAGTGCATCCGCCTTTGCCACCAGGAAATCTGCCGCTGGATCAAACCCTTGCCCTAGAAGCACTGGCTTTGCATGGTTCATCGCAAAATCAATGGCTGATGATGCCACAAGACGGTGCTTGGATCCCGACGCAAGTTTCGGAATGACTTGAGTTTGAACAAGCAAGGCAAAAACGGGCAAATTAGAAATGACTTGCTCAAGTCGATTTGGTTTCAAATCGAAACGAACTTCTTTCGTTTCATTTTTAGCCTGGCTACTTTTGCAAACGACACTGAGTTCGATACCTTGCGCGCGAGCCTCGGATTCATTGTTCCTACAAACCGCCTCCAGCGGACCAACGTCCACATCGAAACACTTGGTGCGCTTCAATTCGCGCGGTTGACACTGAAGGCAAACTTTACGCTGGGACTGGTTGGCATCGAGCAAGCTTTTTTGCACGATAGCAATGATGCCGCTGATGCCGTCCGTGCTAATCGACTGATCCTGAACTTCATGACAAACGGAAGGAATTCCGGCACCGAGGTTAAATGCAGCAGCATTGCCGCTGCCGACTTGTCCTGATTGGCGTTCCACCTGCACAGACTTGCCACAAGACAAGATAAAAACGCATAACGTGATTGCAAGGTAAGCCACTCGCGGACGGTTGCCACCGGATCGCTTCGTAATCATAAAACCTCGGTATAGTTACCGGGCCTATCGGAATTTCAGGGGGAAAAACTGACTAGAGGCCCTCAAAACGCGTGGCTTCAAACTCGATACGAACGCGACCAGCCCAAAGATCTCTAATAATCCCGAAGACTTGACCGCCGCCAGAGCCTCCACCACCAAAAATTCCGCCGGCACCTCCGAGGCTGCTTTGGGATGAATCCTGAGAAATGAAACTGCTGACGTTGCCTTGAATCACAAATTTAGGAATGACCAACGGGCGGGCATTCCAAAGCATCTCAATCCGGTCGAAAATCATCGCATCACTTTTTGGAATTCCATCATAACCAGATGAGGTCATTTCCCAGTGCAGGATTCGGTCAAAGCGTTTACCGAGAAAAGACGAGTCGTACCGTTCATTGACGCCGATCACGCGCACGACAGTTGTTCCAGTTGAGTTGACCGTTTTACCTGTCTCTGGATTTTTCCAGGTTGCCTGATGCTGGCTCGTCTGGTTCAAGCCAATAAATGGTGCTGTATCTTGCACCATTGGCCCAAGAATAAGCGGCTTGGGAGGATTAAAAGCAACTCCACTGATGGTCCTGACACGGATCATCAAACCATCCGCCAAGACATCAATTTCGGGGGCAGAGTTTCCTGAAAGCCCGCGGAGCATCCGACCAAAGTCGATCTTCTGGCCGACACAAATCATCCCACCATTGGCAGGACCAAATCCCAGATTACTCATAAGTTCCAAATCAACGGCACCGGAACAAAGCTCCGCGCCAGACTGGCCGAACACCCTTACCCGGTAGGTCGCGGTTGCAATTGAAACAGGAACATAAGGCGCAGGTCGCGCCGATTCTGTGTTGTTGTGAGCCCGAATACTACGTGCTGAAGGATCCAGGAAAACATCGTCATCCTTATTATGGCAGCCACTTCCAACCAGTAGCAGTACTGCCAATAAAATCCTTGATGTGACATTCATAAAATTCATGGTTCAGTCCAATTTGATCAGTGCATCGAGTCCAGCTTTAATTCCCACTGCAAGCGCATAGGTGACCTGCTCTGCCACCAACCGGTCAGCACCGAAGGAGTTGATATGCAGATCAACCACCATGTCCACGTATACGTCTTCGCCAAAAGGAATGATCAGAACGACAGCATTCATCCGTTTCAACAGAGACTTTTCGAAAGGACTATCTTCGCGTGTGTTGACCTCAAGGGCGATGGAATCATTAAATATTCTTCCCTCCGTCACAAACACGTTCTGGATTGTGACTGCTCCGCTGCCGTTGAGTTCAATTGCAGAATTCAGCCTGGTTCCAGACTCATCAATGGTCGTCTTTTTTATCTCAGTAAATCCCAGGCGAAGGATGTCGCTTTCTGCCGCCGATGCATTCATGTGGGGCAGGATGGCGCTCGTTCCGTTGACCTCAGCATTTCGGATTGCGCGGATCAGTTTCTGGGTGAGGCCCAACATTGAATGATTTAGCCAAACTTGCCCGCGCGTCTGGACGTACAACACTGGATTGGAATCATTCGACTGTTCCGACACCAGTTTTTTTTGATCTATCTTTACGAACTCAAGCTCTTTTGATTGGGATAACTCTTGGGGTTTTTCATCGACTGCCATGCACTGGGCCAAAGTCAATTTAACCGAACGCAAAGAAGGAGCCTCTGTCGCATCCGCAAGCTGCTCACAAAGGCCAGAGGCCACCTCACGAAGTTTTTGAGGCTCCCGCTGAAACATGCCTACAACATCCGATGCTTTTTTAGTCGGTGCACCGCAGCCAAAGGGAATCGCCGCCGCAAGAAGCAGGGCAAACCCAAAATTTTTCAAAACCTGGTGCCTCACGGCAACCCCCATTCAAGTCCAACGTAGGCCTTGATCAAGGGGTGTTATGCAAGAAGCGGGCGCAGTAGTACGCGTCGTATACACTAATTTAGTTAATAGTTATGGGGATTTGAATTTAGACAAAAAAGGTCGTGTGGAAAACTGTCAACTTTTTGGTCAGTCCCTGGGCATTTTCAGCAATGCCGCCAATGCCGCATCCTGCTGGCCGCGCAAAAATGACACGGACGGTTGGGCCTTCCCTGAAATTCCGTTTTCGAGCACGGCAAAAGCCACCAGCCCATGTTTGGGGTGCTTTAAAAAACCAGCGAGGCAAGACACGGTGATTGGCTCACTCAACGTTCCGGACTTTGCCCGGATCATGCCGCCAACCTGTTCGCGATCCGATCCCTTCATGCGTTTTTTCAGGGAACCTTCCCACCCATAAGACGGCAGGCTTGCAAGAAAATCCGGAAAGATCGCCATATCTTTTTCAACGTGCAGCAAAAGGCGGACAATGTCGTCTGCGCTCAAACGATTTTCAATGGAAAGGCCCGAGCCATTTTCAATCGCAAACCCGCCACTGAGTCCGACCTCTTGCGTCAAATATTCACGCAACACTTTCGCTCCGCGATCCAACGATCCCGGCTGAGACCCACCAGCAGCAAAACGCTTGGTCAGCATGTCGCCAATAAAATTGTTGGAATACGTATTCAGGCCACTGACAATGCGGCGCATGTCATAGGAGGGAACGGTGAGCAGCGTGCGCTCATCCCCGGAAGCTTTGCCGGTCCTGACGCGCCCAGTTGTGGTAATGCCCGCGTCTTTCAGGAAAGCTCGCAAATATTCTCCGGCCAAGCGACCTGGATTTACCATGGAGCGATATATTTTCTTTGGTTCACTGTCTGCTGCGATATTGCCCGATACGCGCAAAACTGGTGTCTGCCCCTCTGATCCGATCCGTGCCGCCGCCAGTTTGGAATCACTCCCCGGTGGCGTCGTCTTTGCCGAACTCTCGATCTTCAGGCCGTCTAAATCAACAGGGTCTGTGTGAACCAGGGCTGCGGAGCCAGATTTTTCTGCAGGGCTGATGGTAATGGCGACCGTATTGAAATTGACGGCAAAAGCACTGACTGGCGAGTCGTAGGCGTTGGAAGAGGATCTGGCACCTTCCTCGCGACTTTCATCTCTTGTTTCCGCGTCAAAAAGCGAATTGTCGATGACGATGTCGCCGTCGATTTGATTGATTCCCATGGCCCGTAAATCAGCAGCCACCTGCCACATCTTTTCCGAGATCAGTAGCGGATCACCATCACCCACAGCAAATAAATTCCCAGATATCACGGCTCCCTTGCGCTGCCCCGAATGGAGAAACCTCGTTGTAAACGTGTGGGCCGGGCCAAATTTACTAAGAGCGGCTGCCGCAGTGACGAGCTTGGTTACCGAAGCCGGGGAAAGTCGCAGTTGAGGTTCATATTGATAAATCACCGATCCATCAGAGACACGAACAAACTTGACACTCTGTCGCACCGCATTGTTTTTAGGTTCAAAGTGCTTTGCCAAAGGCGCAGGTTTAGCCGCAGCAACTTGCATCAGGCCCAGGAATAGCAGGGTCGAGAAGGATGTCGCACGCACCAGCGTCAGAGGGACGCGTCCTTGAGGGGCGCATCGCTGTTGCGGGACTGGTTTGGCTGCTTGATCCCGTTGAGCGCGGCCACAGTATTGTTTTTCTTGAGCCATTGATAAATCCGTCGTACGTCAGCAAAACGTGTCAGTTTACCCTCTGCCCCCATCAGCACCATGCCCAGGTCTCCGTGCTCAACGGTCCGCAGAGCAACAGCAAGGCAGTACCGCGCCAGATTGGTGAAACCCGTCTTCCCGCCGATCACACTGAAATCCTTGCTTTGCAGCAAACGGTCGGTGTTACGAATTTCATAACGCTGGATTCTTTTTCCGCCCGGCAGGTGGGCTGTCATCCAATAGGAACGCTTGGCCATGATAGCCTGCAAACGCGGTCTTTTGGTAACTTCCTGGAGCATCAGGGCAACTTCGTGGGCCGTGGAAACATTATTGGGAGACAAGCCCGTCGGTTCCGCGAAGACGGTCTTCGCCAGACCTAATTCGCGGGCACGCGAGGTCATGCGTTCGCCAAGTTGAAGAGGAGTCATGCCACAGGCTTCGGCCAGGGCGGGAAACGCCCGGTTGTCACTGCGCATGAGGGCCGCGTGCATCAGATCCTCGACCGAGAATTTCCAGCCGGTCTTGAGCTTCGAGGAATCCCCGCCACGGGCGGCCTCGCGGTTTTCTGGCGACATCTCATGGAGAGAATTCCAGTCAATTTTGCATTCGTCGTCGATCACAAAGCTGGCAAACATCTTGGACAGGCTGGCGATGGGACGAACTTCGTCGGCATTGCGTTCGTACAAGATCTTGCCTTGATCCCAAGACAAAACGACCACGCTGGGACTCTTGACGTCGGGGCGAGAGGCACCAAAAGCCGGCGAAAACGGCAAAGCCACAGCCGACGCCAAACCCACGAGCAGCGCGGGTATCGTCAGCGAATGCAATGCCGCTGCAAAAAATTTGCACAACATGTCAGGCCCCTTTGGTCTTTCCAACCATCCTATATTGATATCGGCCAGTCAGCCAACCAGATTAAGACCTGACTATTTTTTGAACAGAACCTTCGGAACATGCTGAAAGTCCTTATCAATCGCCACTCATTTCTCTATCCTCCAAAAAGAATTTCAGGCAAAAACGCCGGGAAATAGGGGTACGAATAAATGTCTACCAACGAAGTCACCATCATCGGTACCGGCCCGGCCGGACTTACCGCGGCTATATATGCGGCGCGTGCTGCCTTGAACCCAGTTGTTTATGCCGGTGTACAGCACGGCGGGCAATTGACCACGACCACCGAGGTGGAAAATTGGCCGGGTTTCGAGCATGGCATTCTCGGCCCAAAACTCATGACAGATATGACGGCCCAGGCAGAACGCTTCGGCACAAAGATCAACTACGAGGAAATCACGAAAGTCGACTTTTCTTCCCAGCCGCTTAAACTTTGGGCCGGCGATCATCTGATCGAGTCCAAGACCGTGATCATTGCCACGGGGGCAACAGCGAAAACCCTTGGGCTCAAGAGTGAATCAAAATTAATGGGCCGCGGTCTTTCGACTTGCGCCACCTGTGATGGGTTTTTCTATCGCAACAAGCGCGTCGTTGTGGCCGGCGGCGGTGACTCTGCAATGGAAGAAGCTAATTACCTTTCGAAAATTTGCTCTGAAGTGATCCTGATTCACCGTCGCAACGACTTCCGAGCCTCAAAAATCATGGCGGAACGGGCGCGGGCCAACCCAAAAATAAAAATCATGACCCCGTGGATTGTTGAAGACACCATCTCCGACGAGACTGGGCTCACCGGCCTTAGGTTGAAGCACGCAGAAACGGGCGAAACCAAAGACCTTGAAACAACTTCCTTGTTCATGGCGATCGGTCACAAGCCCAATTCAGACTTGTTCAAACCGTGGGTCGACACCGATTCCCACGGCTACATCAAAACGACAAATCACACAGCGACGAAGACACCAGGTGTTTTCGCGGCCGGCGACATTGCAGATCCTCTGTTCAAGCAAGCGATCACCGCCGCGGGCCTTGGATGCCAAGCTGCAATTCAGGCCTCTAAATTTCTGGAAGGGCACTGATCATGGGAATCATGGACCGTATTACCGAACGTTTTACTTCCAAGGGCGCTCCGAAGCAGTCCGTGACTCTCGATGAAGCAGCTGTGCTAAATGCGCTGCGTGTGGTCCAGGATCCGGACTTGCACAAAGACATCGTCACGCTGGGCTTTGTACGCAATGTGAAAATCAGCGTCGTCGCAGGTGGCCTTGAAGGCCAACATGAAGTGAGCCTTGAGGTGAATCTGACGACTCCCGCCTGCCCGGTTAAGGAACAACTGAAAACCCAATGCGAGGAAGCCCTGATGGCTTTGCCTGGCGTCGGCAGCACCAAAGTCACGATGACGGCTTCCACCCGGGGCGCACTTCCACTGAACACGGGTTCGCCCGTCGCGGCTTCCCTTGGCCAGGTAAAAAACATCATTGCCGTTGCCAGCGGCAAGGGCGGCGTCGGTAAGTCAACGACGGCCGTGAATCTTGCGTGGTCCCTTGCAAAGTCAGGCTCCAAGGTTGGCCTGCTTGATGCCGACATTTACGGACCTTCGATCCCTCTGATGACACACCTCAAGGACAGCGCGACCGCTGCCGGTACGTTGGTTGATCCTCCTCAGGTGGACGGCGTGAAAATCATGTCGGTTGGTATGTTTGGCCAAGGCGGAAAGGCCACCATCATGCGTGGGCCAATGGCGGCTGCCGTCATCAAGCAGTTCCTGTCGCAAGTTGCTTGGGGCGAACTCGATTATCTGGTCATTGATTACCCGCCAGGCACGGGCGACATCCAGTTGACGATCTCGCAGACGGCGCCCGTAACGGGGGCGGTGATTGTCACGACACCGCAGGAAGTTGCGCTGATTGACGTACGCAAAGCGATCTCAATGTTTGAAACGTTAAAGGTGCCGGTTCTTGGCGTCGTGGAAACGATGAGTCACTTCATCTGTGACGGGTGTGACAAAAAGCACTTCATCTTCCGCGAGGGTGGGGGAGCCCGCGTTGCCAGCGAGCATGGTGTGGCCTTCTTGGGTGAGATTCCGATGGATCAAGGCCTCGTTCAGGCCTCAGATGAAGGAAAACCCTATGTCTCCAGTCATCCAAAATCACCCGTTGCCAGGGCATTTGCCAGTGTGGCAGGTGCTGTTGCTTCGCAGGTTTCAATACTTCACGCCGAAAATAAAAATGTGCTCCAGCACTTCAGTCTTGATTGGGTCCATTAAATGGAAAACATCCGCGTCCAAGACATCACCCAGTTGGATCCAAAGACCCTTGGCATCCTGTGGACTGACGGCAAAAAATCGGCCCTTGATGTGGTCTTGCTGCGGCGCAAATGCCCGTGTGCGGCCTGCATTGACGAATGGTCGCACGAACCGCGCCTGAAGCCAGAAGATGTGAAGGACACCGTTCGCCCCGTTAAGATCGAATCTGTTGGCCTCTATGCGCTGACCATCCATTTTAACGACGGCCATCGGACTGGCATCTACACCTTCAAATACCTTCGCGAGCTGGCACCACTTCTGAATTGATGGAAACTCGCAATTTCACCTTCGCGCCCGCCCAGGACGGGGGGCCCTTGCGGCTTGTTGATTTGTACCATAACTACACTTCCGCCAGAGAAATCAGCTGACTCCAGCCAGGACTTTCCCGAAGTCATTCACATTTCCCCTGATTCTGACGATCTTCATCTGCGGATCATCAAGAAAGGGGGCGGCAGGGCGTGGAAGTCAGGTGGTTCAACTCTATTAGTTTAAAAATTTTCGCTCTAATGAGCGTCGGTATTCTGCTGACCGTTTCTGGCATTGTTCTTCAAAATACAAATACATTTGAAGACTTCCTCAATCGTCAAATCGAGGACTCGACCGTTTCTCGCGCCCGGGAAATTAGCAGGGACATCGAACGGCAGTTCGATCATTGGCGAAGCTTGGGATTGTTGGCCGCCCAGAGCCTGACAACCGGAACGGTCTCTGCGAAAGGCAATCCATTCCTGTCTCAAATTCTTGCTCTTTCTCCAGAAATTGTCTCGATTCAGATTCTGGAGGGGCTGCCACCAAAAAACCTCGCCATCAAAGTCACACCCCGAATCACTTCAAGCAAACCACGCTTTGGCAGTGACCTTGCTGACACAACCGAGGAATGGCTAGCCGCCCTCCCCGAAGACCGATTACGGAGAAAGTTAAATTCGGGTGTCATCAAGCTAAAAGAAGGCACCCGTGTATTCGCGATGGCTCTGCGCCTCAAGGTGGTAGGAAGACTCGACTCCTACTGGACCGTGATTCACGTTCCACTGGACCGCCTGAAATCTGCAATGCCTTCGGATCACTTGCAGTCTGCCTGGGTTGTTGACGACTCGGCGGTCAAAACCCTCGCCTCTAATCTGGATCGTGAGAGCGCAGCTGGCATCACGGCACAAACCCTAGTCGACCTTAATAAATCAAAGGTTCCTTATGGATTCCGACTGTTCGAGTCCGTCCGGGGAAACTTGATGCTCGGTGCCTTTTCAGAAATTCCTGGCTACGGAATGTCCGTCTATGTTGCACAAGACGCAGCAGGGGCGGGCATTGCAATCATGAGAAATATCTTCCGCACCGTACTTTGGGCGTGGATTTTCTTTCTTGCGGCAATACTGATGAGTTTTATTGTGTCCGACCGGTTGACCACTAACCTCAGGGCTGTCACCGAGGCAACGCGACGCATTGCATCTGGAAATTTTTCGGCCCCTGTCAACGTGAAAGGCAAGGATGAAGTTGCAGTCTTAAGCACTGCAGTGAACGAAATGTCACACCAAATAGTCGCACTACTTGAAAACAAAGTTGCCGCTGCCAGGCAGGAAAAGGAACTTGAAACAGCACGATTGGTCCAAGGAACACTCTTTCCAAAAGAGCGGTTTGAAACCGAAACCTGGCGAATTTCTGCGAAATCAGTGCCGGCTTCGGAATGTGGTGGAGATTGGTGGGGTCATGTAAAGATTGACGAACAAAGGGCCTATATTTTTATTGCAGATGCGACGGGCCACGGGGCTGCAGCTGCGCTCATGACAGCAATCGCGTTTTCCACATGCAAAACATTAGCAATCATGGAGGCAGAAAAAAACTCCAAGACTCTGCCACCAAACGAGATCCTCAGAATTCTGAATCGGACGCTTTTTGAGTCTGGCGACGGCAGGAATACGATGACCTTCTTTGCAGTGCTTGTCGACCTTTCAGAAGGCACTTTGACCTTTGCCAATGCTGGGCACAATCTCCCAGTTGTTATCCCAGCCCACGAAAATGACAGTCGATTTGCTCATCCATCGGATGCAAGCCCTGCACAACGACGGTTCAATAACTACAAGCTCCAAGCCGGTGGGTCACCTCTGGGCATGGCCGCTGAGTCGGTCTATGAGTGCTCAAAAATGGCGATACATCCCGGGGACAAGTTGATGCTCTATACCGATGGTTTATTTGAATCAACCAATCCGGCTGGTGTTCCTTGGCGGGAAAAAAGCCTCCGCAATTCTATTACCACCCACGCCTCCCTCAGCGCAGATGCTTTCCAGGACAGCATTGTGACCGACGCCTTTCAACACTTTTCGGGAAAGGCCATCGACGATGACATCACGGTCGTAACACTCGAAATTTCGACAAAATGGGCTCCATCGGTTTTAGTCCCTGCTGAAACTGAGGGGGAGAAGGCCGCATGACAGATTCGACAAAATCCGGAACCCCTAAAAGGTTCTTATTTGGAATATGGCTTGTTGCAACAGCCGGAAGTTTTTTCGCTTTGGATTATGAGTCCCGAATGCAGTTTGGCCAGGGTTCTGCCATCGGCACCGTCGATAAGGTTGAGGGTATCGCACAGTATCGGGCAAGCAATCTGCCGGTGTGGCTTTACGCCCGGGGAAAGCAGCTTGTTTACGACGATAATGTTGTTGCTACAGGTAATCGTTCCTCCGCAACCATAAGCTTTTCCGACGGTCGCTCGCTAAACATCCAACCAAATTCTCAAGTGGCAATTAGCAGTAAACGGGATACCTCAAATGGGGAGAGCGCGTTTGTCGTCGCGTTGCTCTCGGGGGCCGTGGCACTGAGCAAAAATCCGACTGCATCGTCGGATGGCGCGCAAGGGTCCCCACGCCCGATCATTCTTAAGGTGCAAGACAAGGAAATTAAAATTTCGGATCCGAAGACGAGCCTAAAGGTGGCGAATTCAGACAACGGCGCACCGATGGTTAAAATTTCGGGGGGCGATGCAGAGTTGAGCACCGCAGGCTCTCAAACCCAACCCATTGCAATTTCGTCAGGGCAGGCCGTAAGTCTGCCAGCACCCGCCGCTGCAGCGATTCAGTTGATGGCTGGCGGGGAAGCCGCTGGGGTCAAAATTGTTCAGACCCCACCGGACGTAGATACACCTGACCTGGCGGCATCGAATGAAGGCTCGGCGGCTACAGCTGCGAATACTCCAAATGCCCCCGTGGCCGCAGAAACAGAGCCTGTCTCGGCGAATCAAGAGAATGTCGACGAGGCCATGGTGTCCTTGGATGGTGACGACTATGTCAGAGCTCCCGTAAAGGAGGAAGTCGTTACCACTAATCCACCACCAATGATGATGACGCCTGAAGTCGCCGTGACTCCCACCCCCTCACCAACACGGGTGGTTAAAAATATTGAGGTCATTGCCCCAAAACCAAAGTCCATGCTCTGGACATTTGCCGATGGTTTCGAGGACGATCTGCCTACATTGATTGTGACACTACCCAAGAGCGAAGACGGCATACTCCATGAGATCACTCCGGTGGATTCCACTGAGCCCAAGTTTTTAGAGGAATTATTGGACGACGGAACGGGCAGGTTTAATATCTTAGGGAATTCATTGAAAAGGTTTGGCAGGCCTGGCCTGCGAAACGGTGTCCCTATTCTAAGTCTAAACCTTAAACTCAACGTTGTGGATCATCTGGGTACCGATCAAGTCGGCGGCCAAAACCACCGGATTGATCTTGCACGCCTAAAAGATCTGACGGATCAGCCAGTTCGTATTGATCTTGGTTTAGACAAATCACCGTTAAACTTGGGCCCCGGCTGGTTTTCTGAGGCCACCGAAATCCCCGACAATCAGAAGCAATTGTCTGTTGAAGCCCAGGGGAAAACCATCGCACCAATTTTGCGTGAGTTAATCAACAGCCGAACTACGTTTAAGCTGACCGTAGGTCCGAAACCTGAAAAAGAAGGACTATTTGTGGTCAAGGGGGGACGAATTATTGCTGCGATTAAAACGAAGGCAACCGACCATGAAAAGGCTACCAACATCGCCCGTCGCTTGGGTGGTGATTTGATGTTCAAGGGGGACAGGTCGGCACTAATTGATCCTGCGAAGTTAATTGCCCGGGGAGAAGGTTTTAAATCGGCGGACCTCAGGGGTTCGGATTCAATTTACGCGGCGGTGGGCGGGGATCTCGAAGAGATCAACTCATCCGTAATTCTAGAAAGTGAAGCTGCACGGGACCTCATTTTAAGCGAGGCTTTGGCTGTTTTTGTAAAGGATGTCAAAGTCACCTTCCTGCAGGATCGCTAACATGACGATATCCAATCTCACAAGGCAAATGGCAAACGGCTACCTCCTTTTCATCGCACTATTCGCGACATCTGCATTTGCAAATCGGATCCCAGTGCATACGAATGAAGTGGAAATCTCTCTCGACTATGATCCGGCAGATGGCCGCCAGCACGACCTGGAATCCGTGTGGGCAAAAGCATGTAAACAACTAGGCAAGGCCTTGGAGCGCAATTCCGGGCCATGGGGGTTTGGACTATTCAGCGAACACGACTGTCTGCCCTGGGACCGGCAGCTGGCAGTGGATGCAAACTCGTCAAAATCTTCAGACGTTTGGCTTGTAAGACTCAGAGTCCGCAAGGATAAGACGACGATCTCAATGCACTGGCCGCCGGCAGGAACCCAGGCCCTTGGCACGGTTGATATCAACAGCAAGCTGGCATTAAATCACCTGACTAGTGAAGCCTTCGCGAAAATCATTGCTGCATCTCTTTTGGATAGTTCTCCCATTCTGACCCAAATTAGTTCTGACGGCACGGAAAGTCGCCGGCGTCGCGGCCCCGAAATTGTCGATGACAAAGTCTTGAACCTACCTGACCCACCTTCATCGTTACGTATTTTCCGACTAGATTTTGACGAAGGAAAAAAAATATTTCTTCCTAAATCCCTCGGCGTTGCGAAGATCAGCCAAGAATCTGATGGTACCCAAGAGTGGCAGATTGAGAAAATACAACCTACCGAAGGCCCCGTCTATGCGATCGCCGAGGCAGGTCGGGACTCGATGAGCACACAACTTCAAAACGCAAAAGAAAATGCAGTCGCCCATCTGGATCGTAAGGCGGAAGATGACGGCAAATTAAATTTTAGCATTGCCAAAGCTGCCCTACAGTCTTCGACTGCGGCCGGATACATTGGGCTGCGTTACGGCAAATCCCTCGACAGTGATCCACTAACCAGTCAAATTGGATTTTACGGCCTCTTTGTCGAATTGCGAGGCGCCCCCTTGAACGGTCTGGTTTTTTACCACGACGTTTCTCCAAAGGTTAAGATCGCGCCAGTTTCGAATTCACCGGCTGGATCCGCAATCGTTAAATCCTTCTCGAGCAGTCGTACGGTTTTTGGCTGGTCATTTGAGTACGAACCCAAGCGTTTCATTGATGTTATTGATTTTGTCCCAAAATTTGGTCGCTCATCGAACAGCAGCGATATCATGGTTTTCACAACCGCCAACAATGCCACCACTGAGCGTTTCGAGTCAAAGTCTTCACTGAGCCTCGGAGCCGAAATAGGCATCTGGTTTCTGAGAAAAAATTTCGATGCCCGGCTGTGGCACGCACGCGATTTCGGTTTAAGCGCTGGTGGCGCCGACTCAGATAGCTCCGACATTTTTGATACTAAGTACGGCGTCGACGTCTATTTTAAAGGACAAAAAATTCCGTCTTTTGGCCGCCGCGCTTCGTTGTCATACTTACTGCTTGGATTATCTGAACACGTTGAATTGAAAAAGAAAACTTCTGCGACCAGTGTGAATGGAATCAATTATGACCTTACTTATCTTGGGGGTGGGGTTGCACTATCCTACTAAACATCATTCAGGAAGGATCCTTCTCATCCAGTCGCTTGTCCTGGCTTGCCTATCACTAAGGTCTGGAAATTCTTTGGCGTCAGCACCTGAAGTTCCCGTGGACGAGGCAAAAAAATGGGCCACGGAATGGCTTGGATCTCATCCGTCCGGTCTGGATGAACTCCGCTTGGTTAAAAGTGTAGCGATTTTTGAATCCATGAAAATAGGCGAAAGGCCGAAGTTTCAGACCATAAATTCCGATGACATTGCGGCAGTTAGTTATGCAACCCCGATCGACCCTAACGATGGCTTTCTATCTTATGAGCTGAATCCCCCTAAGGACCCCAGCGCAGCCAGCGAGAGTCCCTACGACACGGCCTTCAACCTCCTTCAAGTCGACGCGATTCTGTCCTTGCAACCAAACGCACAAGGCAGACAGGAATGGAATATTGCAACACGGGAAGGCCAAAAACTAGAGATCAAAGCCATCAACCCTCCGAATTCCAAGGATGCCTCTGCAATTGCTGACTGGCTTCATCGCAGCATTGGATATGATGCCATCGTCGTCGACAGCAAAGAAAATCTCATGCTGATAAGCGGAGCGAAAGGATCATTCGCCAAAAAGAATCAGGGTCTGCTATTGCGTGGATCAGCCGGTATGAAGGTTATCCAGGGCCGATCTGCCCCTGTTGCTGCAATCGTTCGAATTGTCAGTGCATGGGAAAACTTCGCCGTCATTCGTGTGATTATCGGAAAGGCTGTTGTTGCGAAAACGGGCGACCTCAACGGGGCAAAAGTAATCTTTCCTGAAAAAACATCGACGAAATAAATCACCTGGATTTGGCGGAAAACTTTTTACGCAGGGCGACAAGTTCGGGTGTTTCCACACCAAGGGGACGCACCTCGCGGATGGATTTAGCCAAGTCATCTGGCATGTTTCCCAAAATTTCCATCTCGTATTCAAGCCAAACACCAAATTTTGCATAGACGGCCTCGCGCATCATCAAAGAGAGTTCGAGGATGTCGCGACTTGATGCGAGTTTATCTTTATTAAAAACGAAATTTGCGTGCCTGGGATTAACCACCGCACCGCCACGACTCAGGGATTTCACGCCAGACGACTCAAGTAGCAATCCGCTCGGTACGCCCACCGTGTAATCATTTTTAAAAACACAGCCGCACGACGGGTGAGTGAACTGCCCCTTGAGGATCCGGTCGTCTTCACAAAACTTCATCAGATCTTGGGTTGCAGCCGTGTCGCCTGGCTCCAACTGAATTTCAACCGAAGCAATGATCTCGCCCGTCTGCATGAAGCTCGTGTCTTTGTAGCCTCGAAAAACTTTGCTTGGATCATCATGGACGATGATATTACCCAATAGGTCCACGCAGGTGATTTTTTTCACGATTTGGCTGATCTCACCGCCATAGCAGCGAGCGTTCATTCGAATAGTACCGCCCATTTGCCCTGGCAAACGGTTCATCCATCCTGCGCCAGTCAGTCCGTGATCGACGGCAAAGCGCGCAAACTTGGAATTCTCAACGCCAGCCTCACAGAAAATTCTGCCGTTTTTGTCCAGAGCGCGAAGTCCGCCCATGTGAGTCAAGGCGATCACGGCACCAGACCAGTTGTCGTCACACACAAGAGAATTGGTTCCGCCGCCAAGGACAAAAAAGGGCTGGGATAACCTGTGGATTTCCCGGACGGCATCTTGGATTTCACTAGTTGATTTGGGCAGATACAGACGCGAACAGGTTCCACCTGTTTGGTAGTAGGCAATCTCGGCGAGGCGCTGGATGGGCATTTTTAGTCCCTGCCTCAATGAATATCGGGAAATGTGGCGAAAAGCTGGGCCTGAAAGCAATCATAAACTGCAAGGCTGCCCAGGATCAATGTGATGCGTTTGGGTACGGCGGGAATGCGACCGCCTTGAGCCGTGCGCGCTGCAGCCTCATCCA
>CAMBEK010000004.1 GCA_945865565.1 Pseudobacteriovorax antillogorgiicola
ATGGGATACGGGTTAAATTGAGCGCTTACCTATCATCTGCCAAACCGCGTCTATCCACGCAAACGCGTGCTTAAAGCTGCAAAAAACAAACTTCACGTCGCCCTCCTTGCCCCCGACCAATCGGCTGACGACATCATCCCCTGGGCCAATAGCTACCTCGGACATTTCGGTCACGCCGATGCCTACCGTCCACGCAGAAAATTTTGCCAAACCATCTCACAGCATGACATCCATCACGAAATGTCCATCGCCGTTGATTTCCGCTCCATCAAAGATTTAACAGCCCAGCGCATGCGGCGCGACATTGCACAACGCTCTATAATGGGTGAATTTCTACTGGATGACTTGGATTAAACAAGCACTTCATGCTGAGCAAATACCGTCGTGTTGAGCAACGTGAAACATCCCCTTCACACTTAAATCGCTACTTTTGATATTTTCGCAATTAACGTTAAAAAAGGATTCAAAAACAGCAGGATGCCGGGGCGGGCTCAAACTCAACGAACGCAAATAAACTGGTTCGGGTTGACCTTGGCGTTGAAGTTCACGCCGCCATTAACCAGGCCCACGAACCACGCGAAGCCAGTGTTGCCGGCAACGGACGAGCCGGACCAGAAACCATTATTCATATTTGCTTCGGTCATCCAGTTGTTGTTCCACCCGGTAATCCATTTGTCGGAGACCGCAGAGCGGATGCCGTGATTATTGGCATCCATGAGTTCTTTTTGGGTTGGAAGCCTCCAGCCGGTTTGACCGTTATAGCCAGGTACTGAGTTGGTGCCATAAGTGGTGCCATTGAGTGTCGTGAGACAGGTGGACCATGCCGTGTTCCAGTCTGCGGCTGTTTGCAGCTTACTCCACCAAAGACCAGTGATCTTATCTTGCATTGTACAATTTTCGGGGGAGCCGGGAGAGCCTTCACTGTTTGCTCCGCAGGCTGCTCTACCGGTTCCAGCGGTCGTCACATCCTTCCAGACGTTTGCATCACCTGCTGTGGTCTCGACACCACCGCAATCAGTATAACTTGTCCATGAGCCCACGATATTGGGAGGAAGACCGGTATTGTCGTTGTTAGAATCGTCAATGGTATCCCAGATATCGATAGACTGCGGTGTGGCCTGCCATTGATGTACCGTTACGTTAGCCCCAGCCGCAGTCGTCATATTAATCGCTGTTCCATTTAAAGTAGTAGCCAAATTAAAGGTATTGGCTGCTGCATTTACGACGTAATAAACAACACTGTTGGACAGACCGGTGGGAGTAGTAGAATAATTGACACGAACCATCGTTCCATTTGTTAGTCCATGGTTAGTGATATTAATGGAACCAGGAGAGCCAATCGTAATGGTTGCTGCTTGACCAGCATCAATGTCAAATATGCTTGGATTTGCGCGGTTACGGCAATTCACTTTCAGTTTGCCTGTGACACCGTTAACGGTCACGCCAACTCGCACGTCCCATGAGTTTGGTGCAACGGCTGCAGTCAAATTTCCTACTGTACCGAATATACTCACAGTGTCTTTTATATTTGCCTGAGTAATATCCGCATCACCGGCACCAGTGTGGTATGAGCCTGTGGACGTCCAGTATTCAAAAGCAGTTGCAGACTTCACCTTAATGTCAAATGTCGCGTTATCGAGATCCGCCAGATCCGCCGTCGCACCTTCTGCACGCGGGAGTTTATACGTAACCGAAGGGTAATCACCTAGCTGTCCTGCAATGGTAATGCCGGATTTAATGTTACCCGCTGAGAGATTGGTGAGATTTGCAGATTGGTAGGTGTCGGTAGTGACGCAGCCAGTGGCTCTGTTACTTGCGCAGTTTGCTGGAGTTAATGTCGCAGTTCCTGCGACGCCGATTATTGTTGTATCTTTTGCAATTGTAGCTGCTGTTGGAGAGTTGCTCACTGCCGCATAGTAACCTGCGCCAGGAAAGCTCATGGTGAGATTCCACGTTCCTTGAGATGTTAATGATGGTGTCTCCTGTGCATCAGGATCACCATAAGCTGGTGCCGTCGATAGCACATTGCCGGCAGCAGGAATTGTTAGAGTTCCGGTGCTGCCAGTACCGCCGACACCGTAGGTGATACCCGTGTAGACTTTGCCTGCGGCTGGTAGTGTAACGTTACCAGCGACACCTGCCAGCGTTTGCCCAGAAAGGATTTTGGATTCAGCACCTGTAGCAAGTGCCGCAGGATATGTGCCCACTGCCACGCAGCCTGTTGCGCCGTCACTTGCGCAGTTGGAGTGAGACTCCACCGCAGCGTTTCCTGATACGCCAATGATTGTGCTGCCGCTGACGATAGCTCCAGCTGCGGGCGTATTGGTTGTGCCGCTATAGTAACCTACACCGGGGAACGCAGTCGCTAAATCCCAAGAGCCTTTGTTAGCAAGTAATGGTGTTACAGCTGCACCTGGATCACCATAAACAGGTGCTGTCGATAGCACATTGCCGGCAGCAGGAATAGTCAGAGTTCCGGTGCTGCCAGTGCCTGATACTCCGTAGGAAACACCTGTTAAGACCTTACCAGCAGATGGTAGCGTGATATTGCCGGAAACTCCCGCCACACTTTGTCCTGAAATAATTTTAGATGCCACCGATGTCGTCACCGCCGCCGCATACGTGGGACCGACAACCACGCAACCAATCGCCCCGTCACTTGAACAATTGGGGTGTGATTCTTCCGTGACGTTACCTGTGATGCCAGCGATAGTGATACCGGATTTGATATTACCGGTAGATAAGTTTGTGAGGTCAGCAGATTTATAAGACGTCGTCGTTACGCAGCCGACAGAGCCGTTTGCCGTACATTCTGGAGTCGATGAAGATCCAGAACAAGATTTCGTTCCGGTCTGTTTATCGCCATTAAGATCGTAGAATGCGACACCGCTGCAAACCTCCGATGCCGCGACGGTCATGAGGGGTATGCCATCAGCGGGGCTGTAGGCCACCGATGCCGTTGCCTCTGCCGCAGTGAGGGCAAGCTTCAAGTTGGACATTCCTGACTTGATGCCAGGTGGCACCACCAGTGAGGCCGACGTGGCGGAAGTGACATCCAAAGATGTGACAGGAATCCCGCCGATGGTCGCCGTCATGGCTTTATTGAATCCCGTTCCGGTCAAGGTAACGGTGTCACCAGACTTGATGGCAAGTGGCCGACGGCCGGTTAAAGAAAGCAGCGTTGAACTCTCGGCAGCGCAGCTGGCTTCTATCGAACCAGCAGAGCAAACCCCAGCGCTGGTCGTGACCTTGACCTGGGAATTTAAACCGCAGGCAGACAGTCCAAAAAGGCCAAGTCCCGCGATTAAAATAAAAACGGGATTGGCAAAATTCTGCATGGGCACACTCCAGATTCGGTCGGTTACCAGCCCTGAATAACTAGTCTCGGTAGTGCGCGGGATAACTAAAGGCCAAGGAGTGAAGGTGTTTAAAAAATTAGACCTCCCGGATGTAACTATAATTATTAGTAGTGGTTCCAGCATGTTATCATTTCTGCGGTATAGCAATCCGCCCGAAATCCAATCAACGACTTTTGAAATACCGGACAACCGATGACAAACACAAAGTCCCCCGTGGTCTCTGATGAGATTAGCCTGGCCCGCATGGGTTACAGCCAAGAACTGCATCGTGGATTTTCGGCATTTTCGAATTACGCGCTTTCACTCTCCATCATTTGCATACTGGCAGGTGGAATCACGTCTTTTCACCTGGGATTTTGTGCCGTAGGGCCGGCGGCGATTGGGATTGGTTGGCCTTTGGCTGTTGTTTTTTCTCTTTGCGTCGCAGCAACCATGGCCCAAATTGCCTCGGCTTTCCCAACAGCCGGAGGAATATATCATTGGGCATCGTTGTTCGGCGGGCGGGGAATGGGCTGGTTTGCAGCATGGTTTAACCTGGCAGGTTTGGTTACGGTACTTGCTGCGGTCAATGTCGGCACATGGCGATTCGTGATCAGCGGACTTTTAGATGGGCAGGATCCCGGCCCAACAACGCAAATCATCGCCGTTGCAATCATCACACTCACACAAGTTTTTTTTAATCTGCTGGGCACACGAATCGTTTCCTCACTGACCTCCTTTAGCGGGTGGTGGATCCTTGCGGTTTCCCTGTCGTTGACCTCGGCTTTTCTTTTATTTGGATCACCAAAAAATCCACTCGCGCTCTTCGAATTCCATAATTTCAGTGGCCTCCCTGAAGGCGCCACGGCAGTTTGGCCCGCCAACGATTCCATGGCTTGGCTGTTTCTTCTGGCACTGCTGCTGCCCGCATACACCATCACCGGGTTCGATGCGTGTGCGCATGCGGCCGAGGAAACGCATGATGCAGCCCGCAATGTGCCTCGGGGAATTATCCAATCGGTGCTCGTTTCAGGATTTGCTGGATGGATTCTTCTGGCAGTGGCAGTCCTGGTGATTGACGATAATCAAAATATCGCAATCCAGGGCGAACGGGCATTTTTACAAATCATGAATGAAAATATTCCACGTTGGCTTCGAGACCCGATATATGCATCAATCCTCTTGGCACAATACTTTTGTGGATTGGCAACAGTCACGTCAGCTTCGCGAATGGCTTTTGCCTTTGCCCGGGACGGCGGACTTCCTGGCTCCCCGTGGCTTCGGCGTATTTCTCGTCGAACCATGGTTCCTGCAAACTCTATTTGGGCCGTCGCGATCGCGTCGGTAAGTTTCACGATTTATGCTGATGTCTATGCCACCATCACGGCGGCCTGCACGATCTTGCTTTACGCGTCCTACGCCATCCCAACACTTTTGGGACTTTGGGCACATGGACGAACATGGACAGCTATGGGCCCATGGCAATTAGGGATCTGGTTCAAACCACTGGCATTTCTCAGCCTCGTTGGTACCACTGGATTACTATTTATCGGAACACAGCCCCCTTCGGAAAAGGCTGGCTATGTGGTGGTGGCGTTAACTTTAACGCTGATTGCAGGATGGTTTATTTTCGCAAAACGGCGATTCCCTGGGCCCCTGGTAAATCTTCACTCGCTTCAAAATACGGATGGCAAATCGCGCGGCTAGCCAACCACCGAGATCAGATGTCACCTTTGTTAATTCGAGAGTTTGATATTAAGCTCTTGTCATGACGAAAACGGCTCTATTCATCGGTCACGGCTCCCCCATGAACGCCCTCGCAGACCATACGCCGGCGCACGCTTGGCAGGCCGTCCTGCGGGAATTGGGTCCGCAAGTCCTGCCTGGAATGCGGGCCATTTTATGCGTCAGCGCCCACTGGCAAACGCGGGGCACAGAGGTTTTTGCATCTGACGAGCCCCACGCCATCCACGACTTCATTGGATTTCCCAAAAGCCTTTATGACGTGAAGTACTTGGCCCCAGGCGCCGTGGCCGAAGCCAAAGCCCTGAGTGCTGCCTTGAGCGCCGCGGGTCACGAGGTGCCTTACACTGCCGAATGGGGATACGACCACGGCGTCTGGTCGGTCTTGGCGCATCTGGCGCCGCATCAAAATATCCCGGTATTCATGCTGAGCCTTGACCGTAAAAAAACCCTGGACGAACACTTGGCTTTGGCCCGCGCCGTCGGGGCGGCATTGCCAGAAGACATCTTGATTGTTGCCAGCGGGAATATTGTCCACGCCTTGGCTGATATGGAAGAAGACCCGATGGCTGCTGCGCCACCGTGGGCCGTTGAATTTGACGAACAAATCGCGAAGGCTCTGGAGCAACGGGATTGGGCGGCGCTGACGGAAATTTCGCGCGCACCAGGCACACCGGGAAAACTTTCAGTACCGACTTTGGATCACTACATCCCGCTGCTTTATGCCGCAGGGTTCACCGACGCACCGAAACATTTAACGTTCCCTTACACGGGATTTGATCACGGTACGATTTCGATGCGTTGTGTTTGCATTCGGGAATAACTGGAACGCATCGAGCAGAGACGAAACCGTTCACGTTAAATCAGCAACAAGACCCCGCAGGGCCAGACGCGCCGCGGCGTTCATTTCATGACCCAGACCATCGATGATTTTGACTGAACCGGCAGTGAAGCCAGAGTCGCGCAGGGGTTGCAGTCCCTTCAGCATCAAGTCGGTTGAAATAATCTTGTCGCTGGAGCCATGGATCGCCGAAACCGGGCACGGCGAAATTCCGTCGTATTCATCGGGACGAAATCCAGAAGCCACGGCGATGATGCCGAGGACGCGAGGCAAAAGTCGGGCTATATGAGGCGCAAAAAAACCGCCTTGAGAAAAACCAGCGATGATGACGTTGCGATGAACCAGATCGAGATCTTTCATCAAAGCAAACAACGCCTGGGCACCAACCTCGGGCGGGATCATGACCGCCTGCCGGTCGATATCACGAAAATACCAGGAATAGGCCTCGACGTATTTTCCTTCGCGACGCGCCGGCATCGGGAAAGGTGCGTTCGGGGCAAAAATTTCAAACGGAAGGTTTTCTGCAGGCGCCTCGAAAGCGCGAGCCACGAAATCATCAGCCGTCTCACGAAACCCGTGCAGCATGAGGAGCACAGGCCGGCCGGGCGATGCGCCGAAGCGCAAAAAAGAAACCGGCAAATCCACCGGGACTTTCCGCTGGTGTTTCATGGCTTGCTCCCTTCAATAGGCCTGGAAGAGCGACCATTCACTTTGAGCCTCCCTTCAGGTTCCAAGGCATGTTGGACCATTCAAGAACAGGTTCTGACGGTGGCAATCGATTTTTCTGATAAAAAAGAAATGCCGCTGCGGAAAAAAGAATAAGGTGAGGCATCCACGCAGCCCAGAAGGCATCAATCCATCCACGCTCTGCCAGCCACTTGAAACCCATCATGAAAACATAACCGCCAATGATGGCTGCAATGCCACCAATGTAGGCGCGATTTTTTTGGCTGCGGGGGTCGACCACACCCAGCACCATGCCGAAAACCCCAAAGAAAAATACTGAAAATGGTGACGCAATCCGGTTGTGATACAGATATCGAGCACGGATGATCTGGGCATCGTCTCTGGGTTCCACTGAAGATATCTTTGCAATGTATTTTTCCAGATCGGCAGGGGCCAGACTGCGGTAATCCTCCTCTCCCAAGTCGGATCCGGCGAGTTGCTCCCGAAACAACCTCAAAAGATCAAACTCAGCGCGACGAAATTTCAACACCGAGCCAGTTAATTTTTCAGGGGACTGGGAAAATGCCTCACCGCTTTCCAGCGACATCTTCAAATCGCCGGTGTCAGCCGTCCCGGTGATACTGCCGCGCGGTGCCAGGATCGTAAACGACTGCCGCGATCCTGACGGAGGGGACAACATGACATTGGTCAACCGACTTCGATCAGAGCTGATGCTTTCTGCGTAGAAAGTATAGCCAAGAAAATTATCCGTGAAGACCCCAGGCTGAATCTTGAAGCGGACCATGTTGTCGACTTCGTTTTTCGTCTTGTCGAAAATAAAGCGGACTAACTCCCTGCGGCCCCACGGCTCAAGGTGTGATCCGGCGATCACTCCCGCGATGGCCAGAAAACCTGCGAGTAGCGCCACTGGAACCGCGGCCCGCTTGAGCGGGTAACCGCAGGCCAAAAAACCGGCATATTCACCATCGGCACTGAACCGGCCAAAAGCCAGCATCACGGCAAAGAGAAAGGCGATCGGGATATTGAATGGGATGAAAGGCAGCACGACGTAGATCAGCGGCATGAAAACATTTTCAAGTGAAACGCCAAAAGCCACCAGAACTTCCGTCAATCTGCTTAGTTGGCTGATGATCAACACCGAAGCCAGGATCAGCAGGGACGAGATGAACTGGGGCAGCACTTCCCGCAAGATGTAAAAAAAGAGGATCACCTTGTCACTTTACGGCTCGGCGTCTGCGGGTGTCCACCGCTTTGATGTATAATATTCAAAGGTTCAGACCAAATTTTCATTCATCGACAGCCGTCCATTGCGGGACCCGGGAAGATTCATGCGCATCGTCCTTGCTGCGTTCGCCTTTATATCGCTTACGGAAGTCTCAAAAGCCGCTCCCAGCAAGGCCTTGAGCACTACCACCCCAACATCCATTTCACCCCAGGCCACCCGCAAGGGCTTGCCGGTGCTGCCACTAAAGATGCCGGTCGCCCGCAGTGACGGAAAAGTCGTCATGATCCTGCCGGAAGGAGAGCGCGAGACCACCATTCACGGCGAATTGCAGGCAATCCTATCTGGATTCATTGCGGACAAAGGCTCGCCCATCGCGACGGTAATTATCGCAGACGCAAAGAGCGGCGACATCCTGGCGATGGTCGAAGGACGATCACCAGAGGCTTGGGGGGGCACAACCCATACCGCATTGCACGCAAAGTTTCCTGCGGCCTCCCTGTTCAAAACCGTTGTCACTTCGGCTGCATTTGAAGTCACAGACTTTGACCCGGAACGCCAAATTGGCCTAACGGGCGGCTGTGGAAACGTGGAGCCAAGCGGTCTGTGGATGAACGACCATATCGTGGGTCAGAATCACATGACCATGCGCCGCGCCTACGGCAATTCCTGCAACAGTTTCTTCGCTAAAATGGCGGTCAATACCTTGGGACTTGGAGTTATCACGGACTTTGCAAGAAAGTTTGGATACGGCCAACAGCCCCTCGCAGATTTTCACGTTGAAGCTGGATCGTTGATGCCACCATCTGCGGCAACGTCGAGCACGTACACCGTCGGACGGTTTGCCGCGGGCTTTGGAGCAGTGTCAACCAGCGCTGTTCACGTGGCCAGTACGATGCTGTCACTGGCAAACGATGGTAAACGCATCCCTTTGCGACTCTTCAAGGACTCACCAGCAGCCGACCCTGAAAGCAACGACTTCATGGTGGACCCAGCAACAACCCAGAAAATTAGAAAAATCATGGAAGCGACCGTGCGCGGTGGCACGGCATCGTTCGCATTCAACCGCGGAAGGCCGAGGCGCCTGCGCGAGATCACCGGCGGCAAAACAGGAACCCTGATGGGGCGAACTCCCATGGGTCTGACCACCCTGTTCTCCGGGATGATGCCACTTGAAAATCCGGAAGTCGTTGTCTCGGCCATTGTCATGCTTGAGGACCATTGGATCATCAAGGCCCCGTCTCTGGCAGCAGAGGCTCTTTCCATATGGACTGATCTCAAGGAACGTGAAGGTGCGATTACCACGGCGGGCGATCTCACTCGCCTACGGAAAAACTTGCGCGACCCTTCGCCGCGCAAAAGAAAGGCTGAGGGACGATCATGAAACGCCTCCTTGGTTTGACCATCATGATGACAACGCTTTTGGCGCCAGGGACGTCAGGCGCAGCGGGAAAGTCAAAGGCATCTGGGAATTTAAAACCCAGTCAGACCCGCCCATCGCATGCCGGCGGGGTTACGGCGATGTTTGCCCGTGGCTTGCAACTTTTCGAAGCTGGAAAATTCCAGGATGCGCTGCTCGCATTTGACCAAATTCTGAAGAGGTATCCAGCCTACGAACCAAACAAAAAGATGTTGGCTCGAACTCTCTACAAGCTCGATCGTTTTCCCGAGTCATGGACCTTTTTTAGTAAGATCAATCCGGCCACGTTGGATCCAGATGCGGCCTATGAATTTGGCGTCGTTTCGTTTAACGCCCGTCAATTCGATGCCTCACTGGTGGCGCTGCGACGCGTCCCTGCCGGCCACGGCCTGCATGATCTCGCCTGTTATTACGGCGGGCTGGCAGCCCTGAAACTAAAACGATACGAGGAATCCGAAGCGATGTTCGAACAGGCACAAGTCCTGCCCGATCGCCTTGCGCGAAGCCGTGGCCTCTACTTGAAACACGTGCAACAGCTGCGGCTCCTGCAAGAACAGACTGAGTTGACGCGGGAACGTGAGGCCGAAAAAGCCAGAATCACGCGCACCGCCGGTGGCCCGGGATTGACTGGCGGAGAAAAAACACCAATCGCCGGGGTCCCGGCCGTGCCAGCCGTCGGTGGCGCAGCAGCAGGTCCTTCCAATCCCTCCCCTACCGCAAATGCGCCTTACGAACACAAAGGATTCATGGGCGTCAATCGCATCATGTCGTTCAAGGGTGAACAACGAACACAACTTTCGGACAAGCACGGCTTCAGCGACTCCTCCACAGATGTCACCATCGGATCATTCAAATTCCAGCAGGGGCCACTGTTGCCAATTGGTGCCAGTGTGAACAGCGGAAAGGGCCCTTCCAGCGGACGCCGCAGCGCCTTCGGTTTGCAAATTCTGTTTGGCGGCGAGGACCGCGCCATAGCGGGCAAGGAGCAGCGGATGGTTGTCGTTGAAGATGATCAGGATATCGTTCGCCAACAGCAAACAAATACAATCAAATCCCACAAGCAGTTTGCCTACGTCGGCGCTGACCCGTGGTTTGAATTCGCCTTAGCAGAGGATTTCTGGGTTCAAACCGGAATCAGTAGTTATTTCGAATACCCTGATTTCAAACGCTTGGGCCGGTCAGGAACCGTAAAAGGCCTGGCGGGGATCGGAGCCAAAAGAGGAAAAACGACGTGGCAGCTGACCGGAACAACAGGAGCATTTCTAGATTCCGAAAACAAGACCACAACCGAAGCCAAGGATGGCACGGCACGGGTCTCGCAGGAACTGAACACGAGTACGAGCATAGAGGTTGAGGCCGTAATCAAGGATTTTCGATACAAGGATCAGTCTCTGGACGGACCAGACCAGTCCATAAGCCTGGGAACAACCCTGTCGTACTCGTTCGGAGCCGGAATAAGCACGAACCTTTTTGCGGCCTATGAAAAACAAAAGAATGCTTTTTTTTACGGGATGCCAACGTACGATGAATTGTCGGCCGATGGCGACGTTATGACAGGCGAGATTGCTGTCACTGCAAAACCTGCATCATGGATCACGATAGGTATGGTTCAGACAATTTCTAAAACGACGTGGTCGGTCCACCGTGAGGAAGCAAAAGAAACGTTCGAAAAGAATGTCCCGGATTATCTGTCATTGTTCAGGGGATTTGCATCCATCAATTTCCCGTTTTGATATTTGGTCAAAGGAAGGCGCACCATGAAAATTTCATTTCCAAAACAAGAATCGAAAAAAATAATCTCAGCGATTAAAAAAGCCATGGGCGACCGCGCCCTGAGCGAAATGGTTGATCTTTCCATTGAAAAAAGCCAAATGATCATCACAATATCAAAATTAGGCACGTCGACCTTGACGTTCGCCAAGGAAGTCAATGATGACCGCGTCTTGTTTGTCATGACCGGCGAAAAAATTGCATTCACCCACCGGGCATTCAAGGGCGAAGTCACCGATGCCCTGATGAAAATTGTAAAAAAAGCGGGCGGAACCGTCGAGGAAGCATGAACGCAGACCCTGTCTGGACCGCTGCCTGTGCGCGAGAGGTCGACGAACTGAGCATCGGCACTTTCGGCATTCGTCAAACCGATCTGATGGAGCGGGCCGGCACAGCGGTCGCAAACATTGCCCGCAGCGCCTCCCGAGGAAAATCATTTCTGGTTTTGGCTGGCTCCGGCAACAACGGCGGTGATGCGTTGATTGCGGCACGAGTTTTGGCGACAGACCCGGCCGTCCGGGTTGTCACCATTCGCGTCAGCAAAACAGCGGCAGACATTCCGGCCGAAATTCCCGCAGAAATTCCGATGGCAAAACTTATCGCCGAGCCCTTTCACTGCATCATCGACGGAGTCTTTGGGCTTGGATTTCGCGGCCCGCTGGATCCCTCGTCACCGGCAGCCCTGACACTTAAGGCGGCAGCGCAAATCAAAGCAAAGTACAACGCGGTTGTCGTTGCTGTGGACTTGCCTTCCGGACTGACCAGCGACGACGGGGGCCAAACTGAAGCCCTACTACGTGCGGATGAGACCGTTACCTTTGGTGCCTTGAAGGCGGTTCATGCCGTCGCACCTGCGCGCGACCTTTGCGGCACGGTTCACTGCGTCGACATTGGGTTTTCAAACGATGCCGTACGGAGTTCACTTGCTGGATCACCGCCCGTTTTTGGTGTAGTCCACGGCCGGGATCTGCTTGCAGATGATCCATGGTCGAACCTCAGTCCAAGCGCCCATAAATACGACCGGGGTCACGTCCTGGTGGTCGGAGGCAGTGCCGGAAAGACTGGCGCCCCGATCTTGTCGGCCTTGGCCGCATTGCGATCTGGCGCGGGATGGGCCACGCTCGCAATGCCAGGGAAGATAATCAGTCAAGCAGTGATCCCGCCCGACCTGACCACCGAGGCATTGTGGTCACGCGGGAATAGATTGAGTGGACTCGATCCCAAAAAACTTGAACGCTTTCTCAGCGAGCGCAAGGTCCGGGCTGTGGTTATCGGGCCGGGCACCATGGAAAATCCGCTGACTGTGAAGTCATTGGGCGTGTTGTGCGATTTTTCAAAGGCAGGCTTTGTCGTGCTCGATGCGGCAGCCCTGCACGGAATCGTTCCGTTGTTGCGCAAGTCAAAAAAGTCTTTTGCCGAGGGACGGGTCATCCTGACACCTCATCCTGGTGAATGGAGGCTTTTATCAAACGGCAATGAGGAAAAGCGCTGGCCTGCGCCGCTGGACGCGGATGGAGTTCTGGCAGTTGAACATGAATGTGCCGACCTTGGTATTTATGTTCTCTACAAGCATTCAACACCCATCCTGTGTGGATCTGCGCCCTTCCGGATTGGAGAAGGCACCGAAGCGAGGGCACTGGTCTTCAACGAAGGCAGCAATGCCATGGGTCGTGCGGGAACCGGAGATGTCTTGGCGGGATGCATTGCGGCCCATGGTGCGATCGGCTGCGATGCAGCAATGGCAACCATGCGCGCCCTGGCGGTGGTCTCATCAGCGACTCAGCTGGCCGCAAATCTAGTCGGGCGCCATGCGGTGCTACCCTCCGACATCATCTCCATGTTGGGGAAAGTAGACACGTCATCCTGAGCCGCACCCCGTCATCCTGAGCGTTAGCGAAGGATCCTTTCTTCCGCGGACAGTCCCCTTGTTCTGGCCCACCGTTGAGTAGCACTGAAAAAGTGCGCGAAGAATGGCAATTGATGGCGATTTTGCCGCCTACTGCTACACGAATTCTGTCATAAAAAATATGGTGGTCGCATTTTTTTAAAGAAAAAATTTGAAGAAAGGATCCTTCGCTAACGCTCAGGATGACGGATTAAGAAAGGATCCTTCGCTAACGCTCAGGATGACGGATTAAGAAAGGATCCTTCGCTAACGCTCAGGATGACGGGTTAAGAAAGGATCCTTCGCTAACGCTCAGGATGACGGGGTGCGCCTCAGGATCACAAATTAAGTTAGCGAGACAAGGAACGTGCTGCGGGCACGCCGTGATCGCGAAGGTACATGGCAGTGCTCCAGGCGTGGGCATTATCGCGCCCGATTGTGATCACACAGGCGTCCGCCATCGCCGGGAGTATTTGTGGAAAATCAATGTTGTGAAGTGAAACGGCCCCGGTGAGGTGCCCTTCGGAAAACTCCCGTGGCGTACGAACATCTAACAGGATCAGATTCCGCCCCGCTGCATGGCATTCTTTTCGCAAGCCATCAAGATCAGTCATGTCAACTTCGACAGGAGAAGCCTGAAGGGTATCGACTCGTTGCAGGTGACGAGACACCTCGTCCGTCGTCAGGCCAGAGCATTTGGCAAGGTCGTCGATCGTCAAGGGCATGGGAATTCCAGCCTCTGCAAGCATGGCGGGCGGCGCAAGAAAAACCTCGCGCAACACCACTTCCCAATATTTCATGTTTTGAAGAAAAACTGTCATGATGCCTTACTGGTAGCAACGGAGGAGCGACAATGCAAGCGATGGAAGGCAGCCAGGTGCTGGCCTGGAAAAACAAGAAACCAAACCTTGGACGCAATGTCTTGGTCGCATCCGGGGCACGTGTCATCGGAGACGTTGTCGCCGGCGATGAAACAAACATCTGGTTCAACGTTGTCATCCGCGGCGACGTCAACACAATCCGCATTGGATTTCGCACGAACATACAGGACAACAGCGTGATCCACGTCGCGCGCGAAAACGGTCCGACAAACATTGGCAGTGATGTGACCATCGGACATTCGGCCGTGATTCACGCCTGCACCATTGAAGACAATTGCCTGATCGGCATGGGGGCCGTCGTCCTGGACGGTGCCGTGATCCGGAAAAATTCTCTCGTTGCAGCAGGTTCCGTGGTGACTCCTGGCAAGGATTTCCCACCCGGTTCGATGATCATGGGGTCGCCCGCAAAGGTTGTTCGCAATTTGACCCCGGAAGAGATCAAGTCACTAGAAGTTTCTGCGGATCATTATGTGGAGTTGGCGCGGAGTTATTTTCCGCGCGGATAATAATACTCAACGGTTGCGGCGATGAGGCCGGCGTCACGACCACTCAAGCCAAACCGGGATGCGTTGGTGATCTCGTAGCGATAAGCCTCACGCTCGGCATCACTCGTCCCATCCAGCCCGAGCCTGTCCTTGATAAAAATCATTGGAAAGTTCTGATTGCAGTGGACTTCAACTTCATGGGCAAGTGTAGAACCCAGCATTGCCCAATTCGCAAATGCGCTCGGACCAATATAAACCTGTGTCTTGCCGAACCAGCTCGACTTGACCGTGAGGCCACGGTCTTTCAATTCAGAGTCGAACAACGGCTTATTGGCATCAGAGGGCCTGGATATTTTGTAGTAGGTCATCGCAATGTCGATGGCTGCCTGTCCAGCCACCGGGCGCCCTTCCAGAGGCGCGTCGGAATCAGCGGAAATGGCCCGCACTGAAACAACACTCGTCCGCGAATGGGATGCCGCGGCCAACAAGCCAAAACCACTGACAAAGCCACTGGTCAGGCAGAGACAAGTTAAAAGAATTCGGGAAAGGTTCCGGTTCACCACAGCATCAACTCCAGCAACAGCAGCAACAACAAGCGAATTTAACAGCCCGACCCTGCGGGCCTTGAACCCAACAGGAGCAAAGCGCGGGCCAGTTCTGAACCGCCTTTGCAGCAATTTAAATCAATAATGTCGGTGAGTTAAAAAAAGCAGCGGGACTGCCCTTGATTTCGTAATGCTCACTCACTGGGTCGCTGTCGAAATATTTGACGAACAGCGGGGGCGTGACCCAAGATGGGGCCTGCCGGAGAACACACATGACCGATGTAATGTTGCCAATCCAGTCCTCTGACCTGAGCCCCACGTTAACCGTGGCATTGGCGATTACGGTCACTGCAGTCATGCTTCTTGGCATCCTGGGCCTGGGACGGATGATCCTTCCCAAATCAGATTTAGCCGCCTCGTCCCTCGGCCTCGCCCTGCAAACTGGTTGCGGACTGGCCGCAATGGCTTTCTTGATTTGGGGTCTGGGTAGCCTTGGTTTCCTTAACCTGGTTCCGGCCATGATTCTGATTCTGGCCCTGATTTCGATTTCTGGGCTAATGTCGAAATTTTTGCGTGGAATTTCTGCAGTAAAACACCGACCCCAACCCGCGTTGAATCGTTTTTTGTGGGCCGTTCTCATCATGATTGCCGGCGCTACGATGCTCTCCACGCTATATCCACACAGGCACGGCGATCCGCTCTATTACCACCTGTCGGCGGCGTGGATTTGGAGCCGCACCGGGTCGATTCAATTCATCGACTGGATGCCCTGGTACCTGCAGGGCGGACTTGCGGAATACCTTTATACGGGGATCGCAGCCGGGTCCAAGGACCGCATGGTCCTGTTGCTGGCAGGACAGATGCTTCATGCCACCGTTGGTTACGCGGGAAGCGTTGCGCTTTGTATGGCACTTGCGCGCCGGATGTTGAGTGAGACGTCAGACCCAAGTCGGCTTGATAATAAATTCAGCAAGAAATTCGAAAATGAATTCAATGAAAAATTCCTGCCCGCACTCGCACTTCTTGCTGGAATTGCCATGGCTTGCTTCCCCAGCGAGTTGTTCATGCTGACCCATGCAAAAAACGACGGGTTCGTCTTGTTCTTTGGTTTGTTGGCGATAAACCTTTGCCTCGCCCGCGAAGTCGTTTTACGTGCAATGGGATATCTGGCCTGTGGGGTTGCGGTCGCTTGCAAGTCCACCGCGATTTTTTTCGTAATCCCGTTTTATGCCATCAATCTTTTGACTGAATTGCAGGGACCAAGGTCGCGCCAAATTTGGTTTGCGGCCCTGGGCGGCATTATTTTGGCCAGCACCATCCTGCTGCGCAATTATTTCTACACGGGTTCGCCTTTTTTCCCGGCAATGACTGGGATTTTCCCTTCGCCGCTCATTGATACCGCCATCGCCAAAATTGTAGCTGGATTCACCCGGGTACCGGGAACTGCCTGGGAAATTTTTATGACCCAGGGCCACCGATTCCTGTGGGCGATGCCGTTCTTCTTGTTTTCCATCTGGGGAATCGTCACAGGGTTCAGAAATTCTGCGCTGCGCAGAATTGCACTGATTCATCTCGGATCCCTGGCCATGTATGTTGGCGTCTCCGGCCAAGGCAACACGGCACGATTCCTGTTTGTGATTTTTGGAACTGGTGCCGGGCTTTGTGTCGTCGGACTTGCAGATATCATGCGGCGCATGGCCGCGCGAAAAATAAAAGACAAGTACCTCATCGCAGGGATTTGGGCGGTTGTTCTGATCACAATCCTGCCTGCGTCCAATGCGGAAGTGCCTTTCATCCATTTAAAAACACGAGTTTTTGATTTTATGACGAGCGATGGCAGCGCACTTGACTGGTTTACCATCCGCAAGCCTGAAATTGGGATGCACCGCTGGATCAACCAAAATCTAAAACAAGAAAGCGCACCGGTAAAAATTCTTTCTTTTTACGAAAACGAGAATTTGTTCCTCGAATTTCCAGTATCAGTCCCGGAAAATGAAATCCGCGCCTCGGCCGTAAAGCACGCAGTCAATTATGAGGATGCGATGTTGCACGCCTGCGCCGGTGGATTCACCCATCTCCTGATCGGACCGGAATTCCAAAAAGATTATATTGGTCTGTTGACGGGGGATCAAAGATTCCACCTCGACTTTCCGGTCATCCACGAAGAAGCCGGCTACATCTTGCGCAGGGCATCCAAATGCTGAGCGGTTGGTGACAATTTGAGACCCATGATTCCAGCCGGCGTGCCTTCATAAACCAGTTGCCCGCCGTCTTCAGCAGATCCAGGCCCCAAGTCCACCAGCCAATCGGCTGCGCAAATCACATCGCTATTGTGCTCAATGAGGATGATGGTCGCACCAAGACTCACAAGGTGCTTCAACTGATCCAAGAGCCTCACCACATCGTCAAAATGTAGACCTGTCGTCGGCTCGTCCATCAGCAGGACGGTGCCAGCGGCCATACGCTTCGTCAAAAAAGGGACCATTTTGAGACGCTGGGCCTCGCCGCCCGAGAGGCTCGCACTGGGTTGCCCCATTTTCAAATAACCAAGCCCAAGTGCTCTCGCCGGTTGCAGGCGCCGCACGATCATCCGGTGGCTGGCGAATGTTTCCAGGGCTTCGTCGATGGTCAGATCAAGTGCCTGAGCGATATTGATGCCGTTGAAGGTCACCCCCAAAACTGGAGGTTGATAACGCTTGCCCTCGCAGACCGGGCAGCGGACACGAGCATCTGACAGAAACCGCATGGAAAGTGCGACCTCGCCCCTGCCCCTGCACTCATCGCAACGTCCGCCTTCAGCGCTGAGGGAAAAATTTCGTGCCGTGAGACCGGCCATCTGAGCCTCGGGCAACTGCGCGTACAAATCACGCAACTCCCCAAACACGTCAAGATATGAGGCAGGCATGCTCACGGAACTCTTGGCCACAGGCCGCCGGTCGATCAAATAAAGCTGTTCAACCTCGTCGGCACCATCAATTGCAGAACAGGCATGGAATTTCTTGCGGCGTCCGCGTGGATTTCCCTGGGACGTTCCTTTCAGTCGGGCCTCGATATTTCGCATCAGCGTGCCCAGAACAAGGCTGCTTTTTCCAGCACCAGAAACACCGGAAACGACGTTGAGCCCAGACTTCAGAAAACGCACGCGCTTGATTTTGAGATTATGCAAATCGCAGTCGGTCAATTGAATGAACTCGCGCCCTGCCTTGGCAGGGATTGTTTTGAGAACAGCCGTCTTTGCGCTGGCACGGGCCAGATGCCAGGCCGTGCGTGAATCGTTTTCATAACGGCTGGCTTCATTTGGTGCAAACTGAGCCAAAAGCCTGCCGCCCGCCGCACCGCCGCCAGGACCAAGATCAATGATCAAGTCGGCGCGACGCATAAGGGCATCATCATGATCAACTATAAGAACCGTGTTGCCGAGGTTGCGCAAACGTTCAAGTCCCAGCCAAAGGAGATCCAATTCAGCAGGATGAAGGCCCTGTGACGGCTCATCGAGAACATAAAGAACACCGCGCAGCGATTCTGAAAGGATGCCAGCCAACTTCAAACGCTGCGACTCACCACCAGACAGGGAACGAACGCGGCGCGACATATCCAAATAACCAAGCCCAATTGCAATGATCCGTTCGATGATGGCCGATGCCTCTTGTTCAACGCGAACAAATGCCGGGTTCTGTCCAAGGGGACCTGATTTCAATTTGGTAAGAATTCCAGGCAAATCACGCAAGGGCGCGCACAGCAAATCATGAACGGTGGATCGTCCCAGCTTGATTGCAGCATACGATCCATCGACTCCCGTTCCGTGGCATGGCGCGCAGGGGATCGTCGAATTTGCAAAGGTCAATTCATCGACCTCATCTGACTCTGGATCTACTTGAGCCTCGGTCTCGGCGACGCAACCAAACCCCGCGCAACTCGGGCAGCGGCCTAAAGAATTTGCACTGAAGTAACGCGCGTCAAGTTTTGGCCAACTGAACCCGCAATCCGGACATCCGCCCTTGGTTGAAAATGGCCCACCATTGGCTAGATCAATGATCCCCGTCGGCCCGACGGCAAAGAATTCCCCGAAGCCCTTGCCCTCATTGATGGCAACTTCGATGCTGCGAGCCAAACGATCACGCGAGGTTGGCTTGACCTTGATCTGGTCCACAATCAATTTGATCGTATGTTTTTCTTCTCGTTCAAGTTCCGGAATCGTGGACAGGGAAACCATCGCCCCGTCTATGTAGGCACGCAAATATCCCTTCTCAGCGAAACTTGTGAGCGGCGCACGAAACACACCTTTCTTCGATGTGGCAACGGGAACACAAATGGCGATTGTATTACCATCCCAACCGTCGATGATCCGATCGACGACACCAGAGATTCCCTGAGACGAAGTTGGCAGGCCATGTTTCGGGCAGTTCTGTGTCGCAAATCGTGCCATCATCACAGCAAACAATTCGCTGAGGTTTGTCAGTGTTCCCACGGTTGCGCGCCGCGACGGCTGCGTTTCATTTTGCGCCAGGGCAATTGCCGGCGACAGGCCGCCGACTTTGCGGACCGCAGGGCGTGAACCTAAATCCAGAAATTGACGCGAATAGTGGGAAAGCGTGTAAAAAAAACGGCGCTGAGATTCAGCCAGGACCGTGTCAAAGGCAAGCGAACTTTTTCCGGATCCGCTGACCCCCGTCACAACGGTGATCTTTCCGCGCGGAATCTTAAGCGACAGATCCTTGAGGTTATGCTCAAAAGCCCCATCAACCGTGATGAAACTGGCCTTCGCGGCTGGTTTTTTTGAAATTCGGCTCAAGGTTCCCCCGCCAGATTCAGATGACGACACGCAATCCCGAAGGCAGCCCGGAAACTGCCTGTATCAGCGCGCCCGGTCAAAAACAGGGCGGAAGCCGGACCGTGGTCCGGAGAAACGCGAAGGTGGGGCAATCCAGCCGAAATATTGACGGCCTCATGAAAATGAAGCGCCTTCAGCGGTGCAAGGCCCTGATCGTGATACATCGCCAGGACGGCATCGTATTGGCCTGTCCAGGCCTCATGAAAAACGGTGTCTCCCGAATGCGGTCCACTGATAACGGCGTCTGAACAGGCTGGGGATTTGCGGGCGGCAGCGATGCCAGGGGTGATGGCCAAAGCCTCTTCGTCTCCGAATAATCCGCGATCGCCTGCGTGAGGATTCAGCCCGCAAACGGCGATCCGTGGCTGGCTGATCTGAAAGGTATCGCGGAGCGCTCCGGCCAGAATCGCTGTTTGGCCAGCGATGAGTTCGGGGGTAATTGCGGCGGACACGCTTTTCAACGGAAGGTGCCTGGTCGCCAGCCCGACCCTCAGGCGCGGTCCGGCCAGCAGCATCAAGGCAGCCCCCCTGCCCCAGGCCGATTCAAAAAACTCTGTTTGCCCCGGATAAGGGAACCCTGCCAAGGAACAAGACTTTTTGTCGATTGGACCAGTCACGACGGCAAAGGTTCCCGGTGCGGCATTTGCGGCCAGCCGAAGGGATGCCTCCAGACCTGCGATGGCATGGGCGCCGCGGGCAGAAGGGTCCTGCGGGTAAAGGCCTTCTCCGGCAGGAATTCCATCATCGACGAATTCAATGCCAGGCGGGAGGCGCGTACCCAGGCGGGCCAGCTGGCGCTCGACATAGGCAGCAGATCCGCAAATAACGAGGCGAGCGGACTTTTCCGTGATCAGGGCGCGAAACGGTGCAGCCGTGTCAAATATCAGCCGGGCCCAGGCCTCGGTCGTCACCGACCAAGGGTCTCCAGCAGTCATAACGATGGTAGGACGGAACTTCATCGTAAAGAAACTGCACCTTGAGCGGATCCTAATCAATAGTTATCCGGTTGACAGATGCGGGTGCGTTTCATAAACAGGAGCTCAATGATTAACCACGAGGTGTTAAATGGCCCGCGTTTCCATCGAAGATTGCCTTGAGCAAGTCGACAACCGTTTTGCACTCGTAATCATTGCTTCCGATCGTGCCCGTCAATTGATGGACGGAGCAGAGCCCCTTGTTAAAGCAAAAAACAAGGAAAGCGTTGTCGCTCTGCGCGAAATTGCAGAAGGCGAAATAATCGGAATAAACGTCGACGGGGCCAAGTAAGGCCTGGGCTGGAAAAACGCTTTTTCAGCGATACTTTCTTGCCACAGGTGCGGACTCTCCAAGCACCATCGAAGTCAAACACATCTCAGCCACTTCCTCTGTTGAAATCAGCGCTGGATCAAACCAGCTCTGGGTGGCCAACTTGTTCCTCAAATTGTCGCCGTGCCTGACCATGATCGCATCCAGCATCCTGGTGCGAAACTCTTCATAGCCCCATACGTCCTGTTCATTTTCCCGCTGCAAGTGCTGGTACTCGTCAATCAGGTCGTGAATGTTGGCGACAAGCTGCTGTGCAACAAACTGCCGGACAAAAAACTCAATAAGTCGCCCATGTCGGAGCCAAAGCTCTCTTCGTCGGCGCTTCCGGTAAACCGTCAATTCATAGACATTTCTCATAGGTACCCGCCTCCCTTCAAACGGGCCTTCTTAAGTAAATCGGAATTTTTTCAAAAAAAATTAATGGAATTGAATATTTGAAAGACGGGCAGAAATTGCCCATCAGGATGCACCGTAGTAGGCAAAATATTCGTAATTTCAATGGGTTGCAGTTTTAGTTCGGGTTCGCTAAAATTGATTTAGGAGGGTCAAAAATCATGAGTTTGCGCGTGGGCGATACCATGTTCCTTCCGCGGGGCGAAACGGCCGTCATCACCGATTTCGACCGTAATTCGAATTCCTTCAAGGTTTCCTCAGAGGCGGGACTGAACAAGGAATCACGCCGGCACGGCTACATCAACGGGATCAGCAAGGAAGACCGCTCGAGCCTGATGAACCTACTGGATCGCGTCAAGGAAATCGACGATCCGAAGGAACGGATTGGAGAACTCAGGAAAAAGCTCGATGAACTCAGCACTGATCCGCACCAATGGCAGATGGCCCGATACGTTGAATCAGAAATGGCCCACATGATGAATATGTTTGGCATCAAACCAACCACATACACAGCAGAACTCGGAATGCTCAAAGACCCGAAATAAAACAACAGGCGATTTGATCAAAAAAGGAGGGATTCAATCATGGCTCAGATAGGTGATCTCGTTCCAAAGGCTGGTATCTATAGTCAGCCAGGTGTCGTGGTGGAAAAAAAGCCCGATGGTTCGGTGACGGTTGATACCGACCCGATGACGGTCAATAAATTTCACCGTTATGCCAATACGTCCGGTTTGAACGAAGGCGAAAAGGCAACGTTCAACAGCATCCTCGATCAGATTTACAAAAAGAATGATGACGTTGAAAAAATCAATGACATCCAGGGCGAGATCGACAAACTGAAAAGTGATCCGGGCAATCAGAACATCGTCCAGTACCTGCGCAATCAGCAATCGTACCTGGTTCGTCAGGCAAAGACCCTGCCCCGAATGTATAACGTAGACGAAGATCATATCGGAAAAGCCTGAATCGCAGCAGCGCGGCGGGCGCCTTCAAGACGCCGCCGTTTTTTCCATGTCACCCGACTCAATCCGGGCCAGAAGGACTTTCGCTTTTTGATAGGCGGGATCCTTGATCAGGGCAAGTTTGATAAATTCCCGGGCTACATCGTGTCGGCCCCATCTCCAGTAGCAAAGCCCCATGTTGTAAAACAGCATGGGGCCTTTTTCTTGTTGAGGAAGAACAAACTGGGCACGTCGATAAAGCTCCATGGCCTCGGGAAAACGCTCTGTCTTCACCAACTCGATGCCATTGGCATTAAATCTGGCAGCCGCGCGGGCCGATGTCCGAGAGCGGGAGAGCAAATCACGACATCCAGCAAGGTCTCCGGACACAAACTTGACTTGGGCCATTCCGTTCAATGCCGCACTTGACATGGAATCACGTTCCAGTGCCAACAGGTATTGATGTTCGGCCTTCAAGAGGTCATTGGCCTCCAAATGGATGTCCCCAATTTCAACGAGCAAATGGATGCTCTGGCGGTTCTGCTCCTGCTTGCGCTGAATGATCGCCAACGCTTCATCAAATCGCCCAAGGCGACGAAGGCAGCGACTCAGATTGATGTGCGCCCGGTGATAATTCGGATTCACCTCACACGCCTTGCTCCATCGCGTCAGGGCATCCTGCGGCTTGTCGGCGAGAACAAAAAGACTGGCCTCCAAATCAAGAACCCTGGCCGGTGCCAACGCCCCGGCTGATTCAGGTTTGGCAATAAATCCTCGTGCGCGTTCTATCAGCGCATCGTAAGCCTTTCCGCTGAGGGCCCGCTCTGCAGAAACAGATGATGCCGTGGCAAAGTCGCTGTCATCGGCACCATGCAGGCGACGAGCCGAAGCCTTGTCCCAAAAATGCTCCATTGCCGTATCAACATGCCGAAGCAGTGAACGCCACTGCGCATCACTTCGAGACTCCGTCGACTTTTTATCGCCGAGAGCGGCGGCTGCGGCCTGCCATTGAGAAAGAAAGTCGCGAGAGGCTCGGGCTAAATCGATGTCACGATTGCGTAAAACGACAAAGCGTGTGATGCCAAGCTCACCAAAATAAAGCGCATCCTCGCGCAGGACATTTTCAGCCAGAATGACCACCCGGTCAGAAATGCCCCCGCCACCAAAAAGTTCTGACAGCTCCTCGACAATCGCTCCAGCCGGACGCAGGCGGCAGCCCCAATCCACGACAATTGGCCGGCCCGTCTCGAGTCGGCCACGGCTGTCTTTAAGGGAAACGGATGATGGCAGGCCCAAGGGCGAGAATCCGGCGCGATGCAGGTTCTGTTGTGCGAAATCCCACACCCAGTTCTGATCATCAGACAGGATCACGGCTTCGGTGAAAGATTTTCGGCTTGTCACTGACATGAAATTCCTGGTCCTCGCCCTCATGAGGGTGTCTCAAAACCAACAACACCGTCATCCTATCGTCACGAAATAGCGCCCGAGTTAGGCAAAACTTGCCTGCACCCGCCGGGATACCTTTGAATGGATGGTAAAAAAAGGCGACTTGTCGCATGATCTTGGGAGGATGAAACCTTCACCTGAAATCATCATTATTGGTACCGGACCGGTCGGGTCGTGGATTGGCCACGAATTGCGCTTGGCTGGACATGAAATTGGGTTCGTAGACCGCGAGCAAAAGACGCGGGATCGGCACTGGACGCTCGAGAAGGATGGAATTGTCCATGAGTGGGTGGCTCCTCTGGACCGGGGGCTGGTTCAATTTGCAAAGACTATCTTTGTGACAACCAGGGCCCACCACCTTGAAGCAGTCTGGAATGAGCATTTGATTAAATTGCGAGCGTTGCCAGAACGCACTGTGATCGTCTGCTGCAATGGTGACATCGAAGGCATCATGGACACATGGCAATCCGCACGACCAGATCTGACCATCGAAATCGGAGTTGTCACGGCGGGCATCGCAGAAAAAAGCCATCACCATTTTGTGAGGGGAGACCGGGGCGGAAAACTATTTCACGGGAATATTTCAAACGCCCAGTCCTCTACCCAGAATGGGCAAAGCCAGACTTTTTCACCAGAATTCTTTTACGATCGTGAGATTTGCGAGAGGGCCAGAAGGAAATGGCTGTTCAATACGGCCGCCAATACCTTGGCCGGTGCCCTGCAACTGCCGCGCAATGACCTCATGATTCACACCCATCGCAATCGCCTGCGGGAGTTATTTGATGAAGCCTATGACCTTGCCTGCGAAAGATGGGACCGATGGCGCAAGGACGACCGGTCCAACCCGGGACATCGGGAAGTTTTGTGGCTTGAATTGTGCCAACTGATTACCGACACCGGCGCAAACGAAAACTCAATGAGCCGGGCTGTGCGCCTGGGAACTGGGACAAATGAGGCCAAATTTCTTGGCGGAGTTGCCTTTGGTCATGCGGGTTATCCGGAAATCAAACGCATGACCAAACTTCTGCTCAAGGACGGACCATCTTTTCTGGCCTGACGTGCTTGTCAAACTCCTCAGCAGAAATCACGCCCAAGGCCATGGCAGCCTGGCGCAAGGTAGTCCCCTCATGATGGGCCTTTTTTGCAACCTTTGCTGCATTGTCATAGCCGATGACTTGATTCAATGCCGTGACCAGCATGAGTGAATCATTCAAGTGACGTTCGATCACTTTTTTATTTGGTTCGATTCCCACCGCACAGTTGTCATTGAAGCTGTGCAATGCATCACTCAACAACTTGCACGACTCCAACACGTTATGGATCATCACTGGCTTGAAAACGTTGAGTTCAAAATGACCGTTGGCGCCAGCAATTCCTACGGCAACGTCATTTCCCATGACCTGAGCCGCCACCATCGTCAGGGCCTCAGACTGCGTCGGATTAACCTTCCCCGGCATGATGGAACTACCCGGCTCGTTTTCCGGTATCGTAATTTCGCCGATACCACAGCGCGGACCACTCGCCAAAAGACGCACATCATTCGCAATTTTCATGCAGGCCGTTGCAAGAAGGCGCATCGCACCACTGGCTGAAACCATGGCATCATGGGCAGCAAGGGCCATGAACTTGTTGGGTGCCGTTCTGAAAGGCAATCCCGTCAATTGCGCAATTTTGGCTGCGACATTTTTTGCGTAGTCAGGATGCGTGTTGAGTCCCGTGCCAACAGCACTGCCGCCGAGCGCAAGGTCCATCAAGCCGTCAAGGGCTTCGTGAATACGTTTTTCCGAAAAATCCAATTGCGCGACATAACCTGAAATTTCCTGACCGAGGGTGAGCGGCGTGGCATCCATGAGATGGGTGCGTCCAATCTTTACGATTGGATCGAAAGCTTTTGCTTTTCCGTCAAGCGTCGACCGCAAAGCATGAATCGCAGGAATCAAGTCATTCTTGATCGCCTCGGCGGCAGCGACATGCATCACCGTTGGAAAACAATCGTTGGAGGACTGGGACTTGTTTACATCGTCATTCGGGTGGATCGGCTTTTTACTGCCCATTTCCCCGCCAGCCATTTCAATCGCACGATTGGAAATAACTTCATTGGCATTCATGTTGCTCTGCGTGCCACTTCCCGTCTGCCAGACGACGAGGGGAAAATGCGCATCCATCTTGCCAGCGATAACCTCATCACAGGCCTTGACGATCAGTGCGCATTTTTCAGCATCAAGTTTTCCGAGTTCCTTGTTGGTCAGTGCTGCAGCTTTTTTCACAAGACCAAACGCCCGGATCATTACAGGAGAAAACCGGTGTCCACCAATTTTGAAGTTCTGCAGGGAGCGTTGCGTCTGGGCCCCCCAGTATTTATCGGCTTCGACGTCAATCGGCCCAAAACTATCGGTTTCGGTGCGGAATTTTGCTGAATTTGTCATTTTTAACTTTCCTCCTGCTGCCTTGAAGCGAGCTTCATGTGAACGGTAAAGGCACTGCCTGCACCAACCTTGCTCTCTACGGTAACTTGCCCGCCCAATCCGGCAACCAAGTGTTTCACGATCGAAAGGCCCAGACCAGTCCCACCCATTTCGCGGGATCTGGCCACATCGACACGGTAGAATCTCTCGAAAATACGATCAAGGTGCTTCTCGGGAATTCCGATCCCCGAATCCCGCACCACGATTTCGCACTCAGACCCAGCCGATTTGTGGCCATCAATCCAGACTTGGCCTGATTTCGGAGTGTACTTGATTGCGTTGCTGACCAGATTGTCCAAAATCTGCCGCATCGCCTCCCGTTCACCGGCAACCACCAATGGTTCATCCGACAATTTTACTGACATGGTAATGCCTTTGGCGGCTGCCTCGTCCTCGTGGGCAGATGCCACCGCCTGGACGATGCTGCGCCAATCGATCCTCACAGATGCTGCATCCCCCAAGTCGACATCTTCGTGGCTTTCGATGCGGGCCAGGCTCAAAATATCCTGAACAAGATTGGAGAGACGTCCCACGTTGCGGTCGATCTTTTCAAGGAAACGCACATTGGTGACCGGATCTTCCATGGCGCCGCCAAGCAGCGCCTCGACGTAGCCCTTGATCGCGGTCAGTGGCGTCTTCAGCTCATGTGAAACATTTGCCACGAAGTCGCGGCGGACACGTTCAAGGCGGCGGACATTGGTGATGTCATGAAGGACAATAACGACACCATCGGCAGCAGACTGGCCGCCTGATTCTGAATTGGCAAAGGGGAGTGCCTTGGTGGCAATGAAAATCTGGTTTTCACGAGGCCCCATGCGAACTTCGCGCGTCACCAGTCCAGAGGTCTGCCGGGCATCATTGATTAAATCCGCAAGCAGGTTGACGGCTGGTACGTTTTTAAAATCCTCGCCGCGGCTAAGTCGCATGTCACTGTGCAAAAGGCGTGAAGCCGCCTGATTGCTGAAAAGGATCCGGCCCGCATTGTCGATTGCGATGATCCCTTCGACCATTGCGGACAGGATGGATCGCAGTTGTGCACGATCACGGGACATGAGGGCGATGCGACTGCTGACCTCCTCGCCCAGGACGTTGAGTGCCTCGCCGATGCTGCTCAACTCGACGACATCGATTGGCGCAACTCGTTCCTCGTAACGCCCGCGCCGCATTGCCGTGGCGACGCGAATCAGGTCGGCCAGGGGTTGCGCCAGGCGTTTCGCAAGAATAAAACCCAGGACGAGCGCCAGCCCAAGCCCTGCCACCGCAATCCGGATCATCTCCGCGATGATTGCCTCGCTGGCCCCGGCGCGAATCGCTGAAAAAACTTGCAGCATCGTCGTCGTCAGCGTCAAACCCACCACCACAGCCCCAAAGGCAAGATAGACCCTGACGACCAGGCGTGACTTCAGGCTTCCAAGCATTTGTAGCCTACCCCGCGAACCGTCTGAATGAATTCGGCATCGTCACCGAATTTTTTGCGAATGGCGCGGATATGCACATCGACGTTGCGATCGATCACATAGACGTCAGATCCAGAAATTTGTTCCAAAATCTGGTCGCGGGAAAAGACCCGCCCTGGCCGGCTCATCAGCAACGCCAGAAGTTTGAATTCAGCCAGCGTCAGCTGCACCGCGACGTCGCGGACTTTGACCGTATGCCGCGTTGGATCGATTGCAACCTGCCCCAGAGTAACCATTCCGGGATCTTGGGCTTGCACAGGTTTTGTTAATGTTGCCGCAGGGCCGTCAGCGTCACGATCGTTGACCCGACGCAAAACTGCACGGATGCGCGCCACCAGTTCTTTCGGGCTGAATGGCTTCGTCAGGTAATCGTCAGCGCCGACTTCAAGACCGACCACCACGTCACTTTCCTCACTGCGGGCGGTCAGCATCACGATTGGCATGCGCCGCGTAGCCTGATTTTCCCGGAGCTTGCGGCACAGGGTCAACCCGTCCATTCCGGGCAACATGATGTCCAAAACAGCCAACGTAAAGGCCTTGTTGCCTGCAAGTTCAAGGGCCTCCATCCCGTTATTGACGCAGGTCACTTGAAAGCCTTCCCGCTCCAAAACGTACTGGAGAAGCTCGCAAATGTCGGTTTCGTCCTCGACCACCAGGATGTGTTGTTTGGTGCTCTGAATCTGTGTCATGGGATCATCCTGTTTTGTTAAGAGCTTGTTAAGCCCGTACCCCTGCCCGCTTTGATTTGATACAACTCTAACGAATTTGAGTGAAAATTGAGCAGTGGAGTTGCCGTGCAAAAGATCAATTTCCTGAACGGTTCCATCCGGTTTCTGACAGCAGCCATCATGATGTCTGCCACAGTAGCCAAAAGTGACATCCTGATCAACGGCGCTGGTGCGACATTTCCTCAACCACTCTACTCACGGTGGTTCAGCGACTACCGGAAAGTCGACAAGTCCATCGCCATCAACTACCAGGGAGTCGGCAGCAGCGGCGGAATCCGCCAGCTTTTGACGGGAACCGTTGATTTTGGTGCTTCAGACGAGCCAATGAATGCGGAAGAAGCCGCCAAGGCCAAATCCGTGATCCACCACATTCCGACTGCAATGGGCGCCGTCGCCGTGAGCTACAACTTACCCGGCAACCCGGCTTTGAAGCTCACCCCGGATGTCGTGACCGACCTTTTCATGGGCATCATAACCAAGTGGACTGATCCGCGGATCGGCGCCAGCAACCCAGGCGTTAAATTCCCGAATCTTCCCGTCACCATCGCCTACCGTTCCGACGGGAGTGGCACGACCGCCATCATGACGGAATACCTGTCCGCCGTAAGTGCCACATGGAAGGCCAAGCCGGGGCAGGGCAAATCGGTCAAATGGCCGGTTGGAATCGGCGGCAAGGGCAATGCCGGAGTTGCAGGCATGATCAAGCAAAACCCAGGGACACTCGGCTACATCGAGCTTGTTTACGCCGCGTCCAACAACTTGCCTGTCGCTGCCATCAAAAATGCGGCCGGCCAATTCGTTAATCCATCAATTGCGACGGTTACTTCTGCTGCAAAAGCCAAAATCAAGGAAATCATCGCCGCGGACTTCAAACTTAGCCTGGTCAATTCACCGGGAAAAGATGCCTATCCAGTTTCCTCCATGACGTGGCTTTTGGTTCCGGAATCCATGGCGGCCGCAAAATCCGTACCTTTTTCAAGCTTTTTGAAATGGGCGATGGGAGATGCCGCACAAAAGACGGCAGAATCCCTGCATTATGCAGCGCTTCCAAAAGAGGTCCGCACGGCAGCACTTGAACGAATTGGAAAAATCAAATTCAAGTGAGCATTAGCGAGTATTCATGAGATCTGATCGTGTGTTCAATTTAATCCTTCGCAGTTTGGCCGTTGCGATCATCGCCGGTTTTCTGGGGTTGACCTGGTTTCTTTGGAAATCTGCACTGCCAACATTAAAGGTTGCGGGCGCAGGATTCGTCTGGAGTCAGGCGTGGGATCCTGTGGCCAATGAGTTTGGTGCGTTGCCCTTCTTGTGGGGCACTGTGGTTTCATCGCTCCTTGCCCTTTGCTTTAGTGCACCCGTGAGTATTGGCGCCGCCCTTTTTTTGACCGACATCGCATCCAAAAAAATCCGTTCCCCGATCGCATTTTTGATTGAGATGCTGGCAGCGATCCCAAGTGTGGTTTACGGCATCTGGGGGATTTTTGTCCTGGCGCCATTCGTGCGCGAATACATACACCCTATGTTGAATGGCCATCTTGGGTTTTTGCCATTCTTCGTAGGTCCACCCTTTGGCCTTGGAATGCTGACCGCCGCAATGGTTCTTGCGGTGATGATCACCCCAACGATCACATCGGTGTGCCGTGAAGTGTTTCGTTCAGTGCCCGATCCGTTGCGAGAGGCCGCCATCGGCTTGGGCGCGACGCGATGGGAAACGATCCGTCTGGCAGTACTCAAAACCAGCATCAGCGGTATATTTGCGGCAATGGTCCTCGGATTGGGTCGCGCCTTAGGTGAAACCATGGCCGTCACCATGGTCATTGGCAATCGGCCCGAAATTTCCCTGTCACTTTTTAAACCCGCCGCCACCATGGCGAGTGTCATTGCCAATGAATACGCAGAAGCCCAGGGCGACAGCCACATGAGCGCCCTGGCTGCCATCGGGCTGGTCCTTCTGCTCGTCAGTTCCATCGTGAACATTGCAGCCCGCTGGATCATCAAACGCACGGAGTCAAAGACCCATGTCTGACACGCTGCGCTTGCCCCGCATCCAGCGCCGCCGGCACTTCAAGTCGATGGTGGCCAATGGCATCATCATGATTTTTGCAGGAATGGCGATTCTGCCTTTGATCATGGTTTTTTCGTACATCACGAGTTCAGGTCTACCATCACTGAACCTGGATTTTTTCGTGAAACTACCAGCCCCTGCCGGCGAAACCGGAGGCGGAATGGCCAACGCCATTGCCGGCAGCGTTCTGATGGTGGTCATGTCGGGCGTGATGGCGATACCGCCGGGCCTTCTTTGCGGACTTTATATTGCTGAATTTCCCCGTCAAAAATTAGCAGGTGCCCTGCGCTTCGTGATCGACCTGATGACTGGTGTTCCGTCCATCGTGATCGGTCTTTTTGCCTATGCAACCCTTGTCGTGCCTTTGGGCGGGTTCAACGCCTTTGCAGGAAGTGCGGCTCTGGCGATCATCATGCTGCCTGTGGTCAGCCGGACCACCGAAGAAATCCTTCGCCTTATTCCGTCCCAATTGCGGGAAGCCGGTCTGGCACTCGGCCTGCCGCGTTGGAAAGTCCTGCTGCGCCTGATCATGCGTGCGGGGCGAAGCGCCATTGCGACAGGTGTTTTCTTGGCCATTGCGCGCGCATCGGGGGAGACCGCGCCGCTCCTGTTCACTTCATTCAACAATCAATATTGGTCCAGCAGTCTGAGCGAACCGGTCGCTTCGTTGCCAGTGCAAATTTACACTTATGCCATCAGCCCCTATGAAGAGTGGCACCGGCTGGCATGGGCAGGTTCACTGGTTTTGGTGAGCGTGGTTTTTACGATCAACCTGATGTCACGCGTTCTGCTAAAACGCAGCAGCAATTGAGGAAGAGGAACCAAGAAAGTGCAGAATTTGGAAACATCAATCATTGCCGCCGAAGGTATCTCCGCCTGGTACGGTAACCACCGCGCCGTAGAAAACATAAACCTCGACGTAAAATCGGGTGATGTGCTGGCTCTGATCGGACCGTCTGGATGCGGAAAATCGACCTTTCTTCGTTGCCTCAACCGGATGCATGAAGAAATTGATAATACCCGCGTCGAGGGGCGCGTCCTTTACAAGGGCGAGGATATTTACGGCGAAGATGTGGATCCGGTGGCGGTGCGTTCTTGCATCGGCATGGTTTTTCAAAAACCAAATCCTTTTCCAACGATGACCGTGGCCGAGAACGTGGCTGCTGGACTGCGCCTGCGCGGGGGTTTTTCGCGTTCCGAAATTGACGGCATGGTCGAAGCTGCCCTACGCAAGGCCGCCCTTTGGGACGAGGTTAAAAACAAACTGCGCGCCCCCGGAACGAGTTTATCCGGCGGCCAGCAACAACGCCTGTGCATCGCCAGGGCATTGGCAGTGCAACCAGAAGTATTGCTGATGGATGAACCTACAAGCGCCTTGGATCCGATCTCAACGGGGCGGATTGAGGAGTTGATGACGGAACTCAAAAAGTCAGTCACGATCGTCATCGTCACGCATAACATGCAGCAAGCAGCCCGGATTTCCGACCAGACCGCATTTTTTTTAATGGGTAAAATGGTTGAACATGGTGACACGGAACAGATTTTCAACGCGCCGGCCCGGGAAGAGACAGAAAACTACATCAGCGGCAGGTTTGGTTGATGCGCCAGATTTGACCGAATTGTCTGCAAACTGCTCCCCAGCTAAAGGAGGCAGTTTAAATAGTCTTGGAGTGCCTTGACCGAGAGGAATTGGCGACTACGGACAAGCTCTAAGGCATCAACCGCGGCCCGGGTCGCCGCCATAGTGGTATAAGTCGGCACTCGCATTTCGTTGGCCACCAAGCGAATCGACTTCGAGTCCATGGCCGGTCGCCACCCTTCGGGAGTATTGATCACCAGGTCGATCTGCCTGCTGCGCAAAGCATCAACGATATGTGGCGATCCTTCACGTACCTTGTTGATGCGCTCGACGTCTACCCCTGATGCACGCAGGAAGTTCGCCGTTCCTTCCGTTGCGATCAACTTAAACCGCAGTTGCTGAAGTTGCCTCGCAACTTCCAGCAATTGATCCTTGTCCCCGTCCTTCACGCTCAAGAAGACAGTTCCACCAGCAGGAAGGATAATATTCGAGGCAAACTGACTCCTCAAGAAAGCACCGCCGAAGCTCTGGTGAATGCCCATCACTTCGCCCGTGGATTTCATTTCCGGCCCGAGGATCGTGTCGACGCCAGCAAACTTCGAAAATGGAAAAACCGAAGCTTTAACTGCGACATATCCGTCTGGCACGACTTCCTTCGCTCCGGTGGCGGCGAGGGTGGTGCCGGCCATGACCCGGCTGGCCACTTTGGCCCATGGAACGCCGGTTGCCTTGCTGACAAATGGAACCGTGCGTGACGCGCGCGGATTCACTTCCAGGATGTAGACCTGGCCTGACTTTGGCACGGCGAACTGGATGTTCATGAGCCCGACAACCTGCAACTCCCGCGCCAGCATGATCGCCTGGCGTCGCATTTCCTGAACGACATCTGAATTTAAAGTCTGTGGTGGCAGGCAACAGGAACTGTCACCAGAGTGAATTCCCGCCGGCTCAATGTGCTCCATTACTCCGGCGATCAGGACATCGCGACCATCACTGACCGTGTCCACATCGACCTCGATCGCGTCTTCCAGGAAACGGTCAAGGAGAACCGGCCTATCATGGGAGACTTCAACGCCTTCCCGCATATAGGTCCGGACTTCTTCCTCAGAATACAAGATTCGCATCGCACGTCCGCCGAGAACAAAAGACGGCCGGATCATCAGCGGAAAACCGATCTTCCTGGACGCTTCAACCGCCTCTTCCGTGGAACGGGCTGTGGCGAATGGCGGCTGCGTCAATTTCAGTTTTGATACCAACTGTGAAAAACGCTCGCGATCCTCGGCAATATCAATCGAGTCAACCGAAGTTCCAATGATCGGCACGCCAAGCTCCGCAAGTTCCGCAGAGATTTTCAGTGGCGTCTGGCCCCCCATTTGCACGATAACGCCTTCGGGCCTTTCGTGCTCGACGATCGCAATGACGGATTCCACAGTCAGCGGCTCAAAGTACAACCGGTCACTCGTATCGTAATCAGTCGACACGGTCTCGGGATTGCAGTTGATCATGATCGTTTCGAATCCATCAGCCTGCAGCGCCATCGAGGCATGAACGCAGCAATAATCAAACTCGATCCCCTGACCGATTCTATTTGGACCTGCGCCGAGGATGACGATCTTGCGTCTTTCGGTCGGCCTGGATTCCGATTCCGCATCGTAGGTTGAGTACATGTACGGCGTATGCGCCGCAAATTCCGCGGCGCATGTATCGACCGATTTGAACGAAGGCCTGATCCCAAGGTGGTGCCGGCGTGCGCGGACTTCGCCCTCGGACCTACCAGTCAGAGCGGCGATGCGCCTATCCATGAAACCTTGGCGTTTCAAGTCGAGGAAATGATCGGCATCCAGCGATTCAAGCGCCAACTTCTTCAGACGCTCTTCCTCATCCACGATCTCTTTGATTTGTTCAAGGAACCACGGATCGATCCGGCTTGCCTTGTGCACTTCGTGCACCGGGAACCCGAGGCGCAATGCTTCTCCCGTCTGCCAAAGGCGCTGCGGAGTCGGACGCGCGCAGGCATCAAGGATTTCGGTGGTGCCCATGCCCTGAACATATTTGGCGCCATCGAATCCAAAGGAACCAAGCTCCATCGACGCGATGGCCTTTTGCAGCGCCTCCTTGAACGTTCGGCCAAACGACAAGACTTCGCCCACTGATTTCATTTGGGTGCCCAGGGTCGTATCGGCGAGAGGGAACTTCTCGAAATTGAAGCGCGGGATTTTCACCACTACGTAATCAATAGAAGGCTCAAAGCAAGCTGGAGTTTCCATCGTGATGTCGTTACGGATTTCATCGAGTGTATATCCAACCGCGAGTTTTGCCGCGATCTTGGCAATCGGAAATCCAGTCGCTTTCGACGCCAGCGCAGAACTTCGCGACACGCGTGGATTCATCTCGATCACGATGATCCGGCCAGTCTCTGGATTTATCGCGAATTGGACGTTCGACCCACCGGTATCCACGCCGATGCGCCGGACGATCCTGATCGCGGCATCGCGCAAGCGCTGGTACTCCTTGTCGGTCAACGTCTGGATCGGGGCCACCGTGATGGAGTCACCGGTATGGACGCCCATAGGATCCAAATTTTCAATGCCGCAGACAATGACCACGTTGTCCTTGTGGTCGCGCATCACTTCGAGTTCGATCTCTTTCCATCCGAGTAACGATTCCTCGATCAACACTTCGCGATTTGGACTCGCCGCCAGTGCAATGGCAACTTTCGGCAACAGTTCGTCCGGCGTGGTCACGATCCCGCCGCCCGTCCCGCCAAGGGTTCTCGATGGACGAAGGATCATTGGGTAACCCAAACTCCTCGCTGCCTCTTCTGCTCCTTCGATCGAAGTGACAATCACGGAACGGGCCGACTCAAGCCCGATTTCGTCCATCGCCCTTCTGAACAGCTCGCGGTCCTCGGCGGTCTTGATGGCCTCGATATTGGCACCGATCAACTGGCAGCCGTAGCGTTCAAAAACTCCAATTTCAGCAAGATCGAGGGCAACATTCAGAGCCGTCTGGCCGCCCATCGTCGGCAACACCGCGTCGGGGCGCTCAATCCGAATGATTTCTTCGATGAAGTCCGCCGTGATCGGCTCGATGTACGTCCGGTCTGCCAGATCCGGATCGGTCATGATCGTGGCGGGGTTCGAGTTGACGAGGATGACCTTGAAACCCTCTTGCTTGAGCGCCTTGATCGCCTGCGTGCCGGAGTAATCAAACTCACACGCCTGCCCAATCACAATCGGTCCTGAACCAATTAAAAGGATGGACTTGATGTCATTTCTTTTCGGCATGCCAAAAACCTGCCTCTCTTTATCTAGCGGCCATCACCAATCGATAAAAGCGATCAAAAAGGTATCGTGAGTCATGTGGTCCGGGCGATGCCTCGGGGTGGTGTTGAACCGAGAAAGCCCGCAACGCCTCTGAAGCAATTCCCTCGACCGTCAAGTCGTTCAAGTTGAAATGAGAGATAGTCGCGCTTTTATCGGGGAGTTTTTCCATGGAAGCCCGGTCGACCGCAAATCCGTGATTCTGTACCGTGATCTCCACCTTGCCGGTCGATTGATCACTGACTGGATGATTTCCACCACGGTGCCCGAATTTCAACTTGTACGTCTTTCCACCGAGGGCTTGCGCCAGAATTTGATGACCCAGACAGATACCAAAAACAGGGACCTTACCCAGGATCTCGCGCACTGGTGTAACAACATAATCGAGCGTTGCCGGGTCCCCGGGTCCGTTTGACAAAAAAACACCGTCAGGACCAAGCGCCATGATGTCTGCCGCGATTGTGCCCGCCGGCACCACCGTTACGCGAAAGCCAACATCGACAAGAAGTCTGAGTATGGTTGTCTTGATGCCGCAATCGACCGCGACCACATGGGGCCTGGAGGTCGAAGCTGGCGCTGACTGCGACGTGGATTTTTCAGGCGAGAGGCGGCGTCGATTGCCGTGCTCCAGACTCCATGGCAAGTAATCCCACGTGTACGGCTCCTTGCAGGTGACGTGCTTCACGTAATCTTTGCCCTCCATGGAACCCGCGGCCCGAGCCTGGTCCACAAGGTCATCCGGATCAACCCTGACGCCGCCAGCCATCATCGCCATCTGAGCGCCGCGCGTGCGGAGGATCGTCACCAGTTCCCTGGTGTCAATCCCCTCAATACCCATCACTCCGTGCTGCGCGAGATATTCCGGCAGAGCGATCGTTGCGCGGAAGTTCGATGGAGACTTGTGCGCCGCGCGGACAACCAGACCTTCCGCGTGGACCCGGGTGGACTCCTCGTCCTCCTCGTTGCATCCGACATTTCCGATGTGCGGATACGAAAAGGTCATGATCTGGCCGGCGTAACTCGGGTCGGTCAGGATCTCCTGATATCCGTACATCGAGGTGTTGAACACCAACTCGCCGCTAACTGGATCGTCTGCGCCCCGCAGAGCACCGAAACACCGGCCCTTGAAGACGGTGCCGTCGGAGAGGGCCAGATAACCAACTTCTCCGGTGGCTTGTCGCGCTGGATCGCGTTTGCTCTTCATTGGCCTGACCCTTAAATTTTTTTATTTCAACTTCAAAAAATTCAACTTCCAGAATTACTTGAGCAAATCCGCGACTAGTCCGCCGTCAGCGACCACCTGTTTTCCACCGACGAAAACGTGTTGTGTGGCTCCAACCAGCTTGCGACCGAGGAACGGGCTGTTCTTTGACTTCGATCGAATTGACTCCTCCGAGAAGAGCCACTCGCGCCGCGGATCCAGCACCACCACATCGGCCGCGCTTCCAGGCCTGAGCGTCCCATAAGGAAGTCCAAAAGCCCGTGCCGGGCCAGAACACAAAAGGTCAACCATGCGTGTTCGCGAGATCGCGCCAGCAAGACACATCTCCACCGCCAGCGGCAAACTTGTTTGCAATCCGAGGATTCCAACAGTCGCCCTCGAAAACTCAACCTGTTTGCTGTCGCGGTCGTGCGGCGCGTGGTCACTGGCAATGGCGTCAATAGTGCCGTCGGCAAGGCCCGCAAACAACCCCTTGACGTCCTCGCTTGCTTTCAAAGGCGGCATCATCTTGCAGTTGGTGTCGTATCCGACAACCGATTCCTCGTTCAAGAGCAGGTGATGCGGGGCGACTTCGCACGTGATTTCGATCCCGTCGTTCTTTGCGCGGCGAATCAAATCAACGCCACGCGCAGTTGAAACATGGCAGATGTGAACTTTACCCTTGGTAAATCGCGCGAGCTCGATGTCGCGCGCAATCATCACATCCTCGGCGACTCCAGGAAACCCCTTTAGCCCCATACGCAGCGACAAAGGCGACTCATTCATACACCCGCCGCAACTCAAATTGCGATCTTCCTCGTGGCAGGCGATTGGCAGCCCGAGCATAAGGCACCATTCGAGCGCGCGCCGCATCAAACCGGCGTCTGCAACCGGATCGCCGTCGTCGGAAAACGCGACGCAACCGGCCTTTGCTAGTTCGGAGTAGGGGGCAAGGTTCTTGCCCTTGCGCTCCATCGAAACCGCGCCAATCGGCAGGACACGCGCCGCGCCGGCAGCCCGGGCCTTTTCAAGGATGTAACGGGTGATCTCAGCCGAATCGTTCGCCGGTTTCGTATTGGGCATGCAACAGATCGCGGTGTAGCCACCCAGAACTGCGGCTTCTGCCCCGGTCTGTACGGTCTCTTTCCACTCTTCGCCAGGCTCGCGCAAGTGGACGTGAAGGTCTACGCATCCCGGCATCACCCATTTTCCAGAAGCATCAACGCGCCGGACATCCCCGGCAGAGCGGAAGGCACCCGGCGCCTCAATCGCTTCGACAAGGCCGTGTCGAACAAGGACGTCGAAATTGCCATCAAGCCCTGTCGCCGCATCGATAACGTGTCCGCCCTCAATCACTACTGGCTGCAACTCTCTTACCTCCCCAACGACATCGTTCGTGATTCCACCGACCCGGCGAGAATGGACAGGACCGCCATCCGAACGGCCACTCCGTTGTTCACCTGCCGCAGAACGAGCGATCTTGGCCCGTCTGCAACTTCACCCGAAATCTCGGTCCCGCGATTCAGTGGACCGGGGTGCAACACGACGCTTCTTGGCGCGTGACGCATCAGCAGCCGCTCTGACAAGCAGTATTCTTTGCTGTATTCATCCAGATTGGGGACGAAATTCTGATCTTGCCTCTCAAGTTGCATCCGCAAGCACACAACAACGTCCAGGTCCTGCAGTCCCTCGGCCAGATTGTGGACGACCGAGACATCATCACTCCCAAATACCTTGATGAAATCAGCGGGCACCAGTGTCGGGGGGCCGATCAAACGAATCTTGTTGCCCAGGGCCAGATGAGCCCAGACGTTACTCCGGGCCACGCGTGAGTGGCGAACGTCTCCGACAAAGCCGACACGCAGCCCCTCCAGGCCGCGTCCCTCTGCAGCAAAGTGCTGCCGGATGGTTAATAGATCTAGCAGCGCCTGGGTCGGATGCTCGTGCGCCCCGTCGCCAGCGTTGACGACCGCAGTCCTGGTCAAGTGCTTCGCCACAAAATGCGGGGCACCGCTCTCTGAATGGCGAATCACGAGGACGTCGGGATTCATCGACTCGATGGTACGTACGGTGTCGAGAAGGGTTTCACCCTTCTGCATGGAACTTGAACTGGCATTGACGTTGATCGTATCCGCCGAGAGTCTTTTGCCGGCGATGTCGAAACTAGCGAGGGTGCGGGTGCTGGGCTCGAAGAAGATGTTGACGACTGTCTTGCCGCGAAGGTCCGGGACTTTTTTGTTGTCGCGTTCTGAAACTTCCACAAAAGCCTGAGCAACGTCGAGGTACCGAAAGATATCGACTTTGGAAAGCCCGGTCATGCCTAGCAAGTGGTCGGTCATCGAATAAGGAGTAAACCTCTTTCGCTGGAGTTTGGCAAGAGCAGCCAGGCCTTTTTGGATTGACACCAAATGGCCCGAAGGTGCACAACAAAAACGCACTGCATTTTTTCATCAAAACTAGCTGAGAAACGCTGTGGCTGACGGACCAAGATGGGGAATCATCGGTGACGGGCAACTCGCCCGCATGTTGGCCATCGAAGCCTGTGCGATGGGCATTCGCCCCGTCGTGCTGACTTCAGATCCGGACAGCCCCGCAGCACAGGTGTCGCCACTTCAAGTTCCCGGCAAACTCAACAACTGTGATGACCTGCGCACGCTCCTGAATCAAGTAGACGGCGCCGTGATCGAGAGCGAGTTCATCGACTGCGATGCCCTTGAAGCGACTGGCCTCGCGCACAAGGTTTTCCCTGCCATCACGGCCATCAAGGTCCTTCAAAACAAACTCCAACAAAAGAAACTTTTGCGGACGATCGGGTTGTTGACGGCCGATTTTTACGAAGCACCAAAGGATGCTGATTCTGATGCGCTGCGCGACTGGTTCCGCACGATCTCAGATAACGGAACGAAGCCCATCGTTTTGAAATTCGCTACCCTGGGCTACGACGGCAAAGGGGTTCTGGTGTTGGATGGCCAAGGATCCTCCGACCTTGCGCGCGCTGCGAACTTTATCGATCTCGCACAACAACGCGGCATTCGGGTTTTTGCCGAAGATAAAATCCCATTCGAGAAAGAACTGGCCATGATTGCTGTCCGTGGCCGGGACGGTAGTGTGAAAACGTGGCCTCTGGTGATTTCCGAGCAGCGTCAAGGCATCTGCGAAAAGGTCATGGGGCCTGCCACGCGCCTTGGCGTTCGTTCCAACTATGAGAACCAGGCGCGCGCGGCCTGCGAGAGCATTGGTGCGCAGATAAAAATCACTGGTGTGTACGCCCTGGAATTTTTTCTGACGGGAGACGGACACCTCTTCGTAAACGAGATCGCCCCGCGCGTTCATAACAGCGGCCATTACACACAAGACGCCGGATGCGCATCACAGTTTCAAAACCACTGGCGCGCAGTGTTGAGCTTGCCTCTCGGCAATACGACAACGGGCCCCGGTTTTTTTGCAATGCAAAACCTCCTGGGTCCGCCTGGATCGCCAACCTCTGAGAGCGTCCCGCCATCGGGTTCCCAGCCAGCAATCACCATCCATTGGTACGGCAAGAAAACCAGTTCGCCGGGGCGAAAACTCGGCCACGTCAATGGCTACACTCCTGATTTTCAGGCGAGGGATGAAGTCCTGTCGGCTCTTCAGGAGACCCGAAGGAAGTGGCAGGAAGATCAGATGCACCAGAACAAAGCCTTGATGGCACAGAGGGGTAACGATCGTGACAACAACTGACGACAAGGGCATCAGAAAGGTCGCACAGGAAGACGAGCGGTCGCCACCGGTTGTCGGGATCGTAATGGGGAGCGAAACCGACCTGGCGTGGATGCAGCAATCGGCAGACGCCCTGAAAAAATTTGGCGTCGCCTATGAGATGCGGGTCATCTCCGCGCACAGGACGCCTGGTCTCGTCTCCGAATACGGCGCTTCCGCTCGGTCGCGCGGCATTCAGGTGATCATTGCCGGGGCCGGAGGCGCCGCGCATCTTCCAGGGATGATCGCAGCTCAAACCATCGTTCCCGTGATTGGAGTTCCATGTCCCGTTGGTTCCATGCGAGGTGAAGACGCGCTCTGGTCCATCGTTCAAATGCCAAAGGGAGTTCCTGTCGCGACGGTGGCAATCGGTGGCGGATGGAATGCCGGGGTTCTGGCCGCGCAAATCATGGCCACCAGTCATTCAGAAAATTCGATGGTCATCGCGGAAAAACTCGGCGCCTATAAGTCCGAAATGACCTCTGCCGTCGCCCGCATGAACGACAATCTTTGATAAACTGCCGAACTTGGCTGCGCCTGCGCATCGCCGGTAGCTTTGGTTGATGCGCCAGATTTAACCTCATTGCCTGTCAATTGCCTGGACGCCGCATAGCCATTCAACATGTAATCCTGCCTAAATTGTATGCAACCCATCGAAAGCATTAACTTAATCGAGTAGCAACCCCACGGAATTATTGAACTATCACATTTTCTTATGGAATGGCCCCCTCTGGCATCCGGTTTGCACTAATGCAGACACAGGTAGAGATCAAAAAGGGGGATTTATGAAACTCGTTAAGGTTTTAGCCATTGCGGGTACCATCGCAGGGCTCACGATTAACTCAGGGACAGCGTTTGCCAAGCGCGATCGGCGCGAGGGATTCAATTTTGGATCCAGCGTCCGCATCATCACCAACAATGACCGGACTTACGGCGACCAAACAAGCGGTGTCGACGGCACGACCAAGTCCAGCTCGCAGAGCTACAATCCGTTCGTCGCCTATTCCAATGGGCTGCTGAACCTGGGCCTTACGGCTCACGTTGAGTCCGCGGACACAGCGACGACCGAACAGCAGAAAGCCACCGGCCAGATTGTGGACCGTAAATCGAGCACCGACGTCAAGGGGACGAGCGTTTTTGGACGCTTCCTGTTCGGTAAGGTCATGTTCTTTGAACTCGGCCTTGGCATCTACAAGCAAAAAGTCACGGTGAATAACCAATACACCAACATGTCCGGCAGCGGGTCATTTAGTGGAAATAGCGACTCGTACACCCTGGACAGCGCAGGCCCTGGCTACCACATGGGTGCAGGCCTGGAACTACCGATCGCCGACGGCTTCTACTTTACCACCAGCTACCTCGTGCGGATTTTCCAGCTGCGTGATATCTCTGACGGCTCACTTGGCGCAAAGCGCGCTTACGAGCAGAAGCGTGAACTGACCTTCGGCTTGGAGCATTATCTGAACTAAGAGTGGCAAACCGCCACACAGGAAAAGTACCCCCTCTACCATGAACCTGTACGATCAAGTTTGTCAGCAAGTTGGCCAGACCCAGATTGAGAAAATAGTCCGCTCGTTTTACGAGCGGGCTTTTTTTGATGGGATCATTGGCCATTTCTTTTTCGGGCTGGACCACGAAAGCCTCATCGCCAAACAAACCGCCTTTACCATTGCCCTCCTGGGCGGTCCTTCTGACTACAAGGGAAAGCCCCTTGTGGCGGTTCACAAGTCCCTCGGGATCAACAATGCCCACTTTGGCCGTCGCCAGGTCATCATGGGAGAGGTTCTCTCCCAGCATAAAGTTCCGCCTGACCTCGCTGCTGCCTGGCTCGAACTTGAAGAACGCCTGCGCCCCCTTATCACGGGCTCGCCCAAGTGAGGGCTTGGCTTCTCGCCGAAGGCGGACTTCTCATCACCGCAACAGGCACAGCGTCGTTCCAACATCCCTGGACCTCGGCCGTCACCCGCCTCATCGCCGGCGTCAATGCCACTTTTGGGGAAGAACGTTATCGCTATCTGAGGCGTCGGATTTTTTGCGACGGTGAAATCTCAACCTGGGACCGCAACCTCGTCAAAGTATGCGCAAAACGAATCACCCAGTGTGACAATTCTACAGAAGATTACGCGGCCCTGGTCACCTCCGCCACGCGAGTGGTCGACGTCGGCCTGGATCTGCTCGCCGACGAAGATTCCGAACGTTGCAGCCAAGCCATCGGCTCCCTCTCCCCCATGACTCCAAGGGATGCCATGATTCTGACGGCACAACTCGCTTCGAGTGAGCAGCAGAAATTCTCAGGAGCTAAATTGCATCAGGCACCACGCAGCGTTGCCTGCATCCTGCTTGATCCCAGTGGTCAAATCCTTGGTGCGAACGTCAACACCAACGCTGGATCGCAACTACGCCATGCAGAGGTCAACCTGCTCCTGAGCCTGGCTAAACGGGGGATGACATGTATTCCAGACGGCGCCACCCTGTTTACATCGCTAAAGCCATGCCGGATGTGCGCTACAGCGCTCGTTCCCCACGTCGAATCCAGATCGCTGCGCATCATCGCCCTCAATGATGATCCAGGGCCCCACGGCCGGCACCAGATGCTGGCCAGCTCCTTGCAAGTCGTTTCCCTTTCCTGACAGAGGGGCTAATGCACAAATTTCGTTTCGCCATTTTTTTCGTGATGATTCTTGACTGTGAAAGAGCTTTTGCCACCGACTGTTCCAGCGGATGGGAATCGTACTCCTCGGAACCATACCAACAGTTGGCGATGCCCGATACCAACGTCAAATACTGGCGCTACCGTTTTCAGGTCGATGGAAAAAAAACAATGTACCTAAAGGTCAGCGGAGAATTCCCATCAGCTCGCTATATGAATTTTGCGGTTTACGATCAGAGAACGATGAACGCGACGACGACACTTTCCGATTTCAGCATCAATCCCGACGATGGTTCTACAAACCCGTTTGCAAATCCCTACGCTAATAAATACGGACCACGCGACGGGCCTGATCAAGGCAAAGGGAAGTATCGATTCGCCCTGATCCAAAAAGGTGCTGCCGTGCCCGGATGGGCTAATGCCAACGCCATACAAGTCCCAAGCCCACGGGATCCAGAAGAAACAAAAGCCGCTGAGTTGTGGCACCGTATGTACCTGCCAGACACAATACCAGAAGTAACGGAGGAAGGGTCCAATGCGATGCCCACCGCCAGCCTACCCAACATCCAATCGGTCGACGAGGATGGAAACAGCATGCCATGCCCTGTGGCAGTGAAAATTTCCCCGAGGCTATGGAGTGCCTTTAAAAATATGCCCCCGGCAGATCCGAGCGGAAAGATCATCTTCTACGCATCATCTACAGACGCCTTTTATGCAAATCCAGACACCAAATATTTGGCGGCGGCCTTGAACTTAACCAATGGGGATGTTGCAGTCATTCGATTCAAGGCTCCCCGTGCAACAGGATCCGCCAGAAAAACTGGTGAAATCCTTCCACATTGGGATGTCCGGTACTGGTCCATTTGCATTAGCGGCATCGACACGAGAACTTCTGGCTGCATTTCTGACCGTGACACCAAAGTAGATCCAGACGGGTTTGTAAATTTAGTCATCGGCACGGAATCCATGCGAAACGCAGCAAAACAGCACCATTTTAATTTTCTAGAAAAAGGCCGTTTTCACCGGTCTTTGATCATCTACAGAAACCTGCTCCCCGAAAAAGAATTCAAGGGAAACTTCAACCTCGTCTCCTCAACGACTGACAAGAAAGCGACCATCAAAGATGCCGCTGAAAACTACATCGGCGAATATGCCCCTTTTGGCCAGATCTGTAGCCAGCGGGATTTTTTTGAAACGACCTGCGGTATGCAGGCCAACATCCAATAAAAATTAGGCCAGGATTGGAACACATGAAATATTTGAAAAAGCTCCTATTGGTTCTTGGTGCAACATCAAGCACAACGTCCCTGGCCTCAGAATTTTTCCCGACATTTGAGGCATCGGCATCAGCGAGCCTTGCAACTCACATGCTGCAAATCGAAATAAATGAACACCAGGTAATTTCAAAAACCGTCAAGGGATTTGATGTATCTGGCAGGCAACACACCCATGGTCCAGCCCAGGTGACGTTTTTTCCAAATAGTAAAAGTGCAGAACTTCACCTAAAATTTGATTTGGAATCTGATTCAAAAATGTTGGCCACATCTAACCTTCGCCAGGGCATTGAAGTCCAAATCGACACTTCAGCAAAGACGAGGCTGTCGACGATAAAGCCATTTCTGTTCAGTCCTGAAAAATTCACCAGCATTCACGTTCAATGCAAAGCAGCAACGTCTCTGACTATAAATTCGATCAGGGCGAGTGCCCGCGGCATGACCAGATTGGGCCGGAGTATAAAATCAAATGTGGCGATAAAAAAGGTGGCAGCTGCTTTTGAAAAATCAAAACCAGAGCAGGAAGAAATTATTTCACAGGAAACGGCAAAAAGCGCCTGCGAGAGCATCAATCGCCGTACCGATGACTTCATGGCGGACCTGCAAGCCGATTTCCAGCAGATCATATTTGACCCATTATTCGAAAAAAATAGTCTGGAAAACAACCTGCGTTTTTGGAGCAGTCCAAACCGGATATTCGCAACCGCGACAACTCAATCCCCAGGATTATCGCCAGCAATTCACGAAGATCCCCCAGAATCCCATGACAGGGATCTCTCGATCCTGATGCACCAGGAAATGCTTAACCAGTTCGCAACGCTTGAACTAGGGGGCAGAACGTTTGATGAAATTGATTTCCAGGATCTATTCCGGCGGAGCGGAATTAACGTTGAAAAGTCAGAACAAACACTGGTCGCCGATGAATTGATCCTGAAATTCTGCCCACAAAAACCAGTCGAATACGTGTTTGATTCGGATCAAATACTTGTGAACGTCTGCGCAAGCTCACTTCGGCTTCATGGGAAAGACTTGGGAGGCGCGACCTTGTCGCTTAATTACACTTTGCATCCAACGGAAACTGGAGCCCTGATCATCGCTAGATCGCATGACATCACCGTAAACTTGGACGAAGGGCGAAATTTGTCAGAAAGCGAAAGGGATACGATCACTGAAAGGTATGACCGTCTTTTTCCATGGAAATCCGAAATTGGGCCGGTTTCACTGCCGACCAGAAAAAATCCTCAGGCCGGCCTGTGGGTTACCGACGCTATAACTTCAGCGGGGTGGCTCAATGTCAAAATGCAGTTATCGACGGCGGTGCCTTAACTAAACCACATCCTGGAGGCCACCATCACCATGAATATGGCAAACGCACGGCGTGCAACCAGGGGATCCAGAGACACCCCGATTTTGGAGCCAAACAGGCCACCAACGAGCATGCCAGCGGCAATAAGAAGCCCCGCCGTCACGTGCTCGCCCGATATTTTTCCTGCCTGCCAGTAAGTCCATACTGCCAAAGCCCCAACTGGAAACAACAGGGCAATGAGTGATGTTGCCGTGGCAGCCTGCTGCTCAAACCCAAAGGCCAACGCCAAAGCTGGAACAATGATCAGGCCTCCGCCGATTCCAAAAAGACCCGACAAGATACCAGCAGCGAATCCAATTCCAATAAATGCTGTCCAGGATGCTGTCACAGCTTATTCACCCTCTGGCGGTGAAAACGCATCGTCCTCAGACATCTCCGGCAACTCGCCCATGTCGAAATCTTCGTCCGCCCTCTTAAAGCCAAGGCGTGAATTTTCGCTCTGTTTTTCTTTGCTGGCACGGACTTCAGCCTTCGACCGGTAGAGAACTCGCAGTGGGCCATTCCCGTACCCAAGCATCTCGCGAAAGCGCTTTGTGATGTAACGCTTGTACGATTCCTGGATCTCGTTGGCGACGTTGCAGAAAACAACGATGGTCGGCGGACGGGTCCGTACTTGCGTTGCAAAGTAAAACTTTGGACGCTTGCTGTATTTCCGGATCAAGGCCGGCGTGTGCTCGTAAACGATCGTGCGCAGGGCATCGTTGAGTTTTCGCGTCTCGACGCGGTGATCGTAATCAACAGCCAGGGACTCGACCACATTCATGATCTGATGCACACGTTGGTTTTCCAGACATGAGATAAAGAGTACCGGCACGTGTTGCAACAACTTCAACTTCAATTTCAAGTCAATTTCGTAATCGCGGGTTGAATTGGAGTTCTTGTCCGGAACCAGGTCCCACTTGTTGACGATGATTGCAATCGGCTTGTATTGCGATGCAGCAAGGTCGGCAAGGCGCGCGTCTTGATCTGTCAGGTTTTCCTTTGCATCAATCACGATCAGCACGATGTCCGCGCGTTCGATGGAAAGAAGGCTGTGCATAACGCTCAGACCCTCGATCTTGTCGTGGATCCTGGACCGCCGGCGGATGCCCGCGGTGTCTACAATCACGTAGTCCGTTTTGTTAAAACTCAGTGGCGTATCAATTGCGTCGCGGGTGGTCCCGGGAATGTCACTCACTACGGACCGTTCTTCCCCCGTCAAACGATTCAAGATCGACGATTTTCCAGCATTGGGCCGGCCAATGAGCGCAATCCGCGGTGCACCGGGCGACAAGCGTGAATCGCCCTTGGGCGCCAAGGCAGCCAAACGCTCTTCGATTGTTTCCAAAAGGATATCGATCTGGCGGCCATGGGCGGCTGACACGGTCAAGATGTCGGTGACGCCGAGTTCATAGAACTCAAAAGACGCCGTACGGTGTTCGGGGCCGTCAATCTTATTTGCGACATAAATAACAGATTTGCCCAGGCGCTCAAGATAGCGGGAGAGTTCATGATCGTGTTGGTGAACGCCGCTCTTGCCATCAAGGAGCAAAACGACAACATCGGCTTCCTTGATCGCAACCTCGGTCTGGGTCCAGACCAGGTTTTCACTGAATGGTTGAAAATAGACACCCTCAGTTTCAAAACCACCGGTATCGATCAAAGTGAAGCCATTTTCCCGATCGTCATCCAAGTAGACCAAGCCATAGAGGCGGTCGCGGGTCACACCCGGGCGATCGTGGACGATCGCTGTTCTGGTGCGCGTCAGGCGATTGAACAGGGTTGATTTGCCGACATTCGGACGTCCGACAATAGCAACAGTTCCGCGAATCATAAATTGGCCTCATTCACTTTCTGGATTTTCAGCAAGGCAGCACGGGCAGCGACTTGGGAAGCATTCTTCTTTGTGCTCCCAGATCCCCGACCAAACTCAATGCCCAGGATCTTCACAACCACCGTAAAACTTCTCGCGTGGGGCGGACCAATCTCGTCTGTGACGTGATATTCCGGCAATTCCTTGTGCAACCCCTGCACTATTTCTTGCAACTCCGTCTTGAAGTCCCGAACGACCAGATGATCCAGTCGACCTTCGAGCTCTTCCTGAAAAAGCCGGTCCACCGCCGACCGTGCTGCGTCAAAACCGCCGTCCAGATAAACAGCGCCCAAAACGGCTTCAAGAGCATCGGCTAGGATTGAATCTTGATTCTCCAAACCAGCCTTTAGCTCGCCACGACCGAGCTGGATGACTTCGGATAGTTTTATCTTCCGTGCAATTCCAGCCAAAAAAGATTCATTGACCAGGGCAGCGCGAATCTTCGACAGCTCGCCCTCTTTAAACTGTTCGGCACGGGCAAACAAACGGGTGCTGATTGAAACACTGAGGACAGAATCACCCAGAAACTCAAGGCGCTCATTCCAGCGGCGGGTGACCTTAGGTGCGGCGGATGCCTTGCTGGCTCCGGTCACAGCAGAACTATGGGTCAAAGCCTCAATAAGCAGGCCTGGCTGTTTGAAATTGTAGCCCAGGAATGTTTCGAGATAACTCGCCATGGTCAATGCACCACCGGAATCGGGCGACTGCCAATGAAACCACCGCCCAACACGCGATCCTCTTGATAAAAAACAGCCGCCTGGCCTGGTGTGACCCACTTGGCTTGAACAGCCAGCAAGACACGCCATGCACCCGATGCAGTCTTTTCAACCCGACAGGCAATCGGACTGCCACGGTAACGGACAACGACTTCGCATTCGATCGCTTCTTTTCCAGCCTCAAGGCCTGGGATAAGCCAGTTCACTTCAGGGATCATGAATTCCTCGCAAGCAAGGTTTTCAAGATCATCCACAATGACACGGCCCGTGGCGGCATCGATTGCGGCGACATATTTGGCCTCGAGAGAGCTGATGTTCAGCCCCTTGCGCTGACCAACGGTGAACTTGTGGATCCCGTCATGGTAGCCAAGGACTTCTCCGGAACGCGAAACGATTTCGCCCTTTTGGCCAAGCTGCTGGGGGTAATGCTGCTCCAGAAAATCCGTGTAGCGCTTGCCACTGACAAAGCAGATTTCCTGGGATTCATGCTTGTTTTTTGTATGCAAATTAAACTGACCAGCGACGCGGCGGACCTCGTCCTTGGTCATCTCTGCGAGGGGAAACAGAACGCGGCGCAGCATGTCCGGTTTCAGGTTGAATAAAAAATAACTCTGATCTTTGCGAGGGTCGTGGCCACGATAGAGTTCCGAGGGACGGCCGTCATAATGGTGCACAACGCGAGCAAAGTGCCCCGTCGCAACCCACTCAGCCCCAAGGGCGCCGGCACGGTCCACGAGGTGATCAAATTTAAGTTTGCTGTTGCACATGACACAAGGGTTCGGAGTCCGGCCCGCAGAATACTCCTTGGCGAAATAATCAACGACGCCAGACCGGAATTCTTTTTCATAGTTCACGACGTAATGTGGAACGCCAATGTGATGTGCGGCCAAGCGTGCATCATGGACATCGGTCAGAGAACAACAACTGTCAAAACGCGACTCACCTTCGGATCCATGATTCCACAACTGCATGGTGATACCGACAACATCAAAGCCACGCTCGGCCAGAATCGCCGCTGCTACACAGGAATCCACGCCCCCCGACATCGCAACAATGATGCGCGACCCCGGCGCAATGCCAAGAGTGGAATGCGGCAAAACATCCACGGAGGTGGCTGATGGATTCGGGTCCAAGGGATTTGATTCCAAGTTGGTCATTCGGGTTACCTGCTTAAATGGCGGGCGGATCGTATACTTTTTTCATAAATTTTCAATGAAATTAATAGAATAAAACTTGAAAACCGCCCCTGGAACATGCTCAGCCCTGGGGCCAAAGAGGTGGGGGGGCAGGTGCAGACAGGGCTCTTATGTTAGAATTGTAAGATAAATTTCGGTCAACGGGGCCACGGAACCCACTCGAAACGAGACTCATGCGGAAGTTTTTTCTGACATTACTGGCACTTGCCTCGCTCAGTGCGGCGGGCTTGGCAGGCGCTATGGCGTGGCTCGAGGGCTGGGCATCAACCCCCCTCCAAATCGTTGCCCCGGCGGATGTCACCCTGGCCCACGGGACTGGACTTCGGCATCTCGGAGCCTCCCTGCAAGCCAAAGGGGTGATCAGTTCCGACATCCTGTTCAATCTGCATGTCCGCCTCTCGGGCAGCTACTCAAAGTTTCAAGCCGGACCGTACCGGTTTGAAGGGCAAGCCAGCCCCGCCGAAGTGGAGCGGGCTTTCGTCGAAGGAAAGATCTTCCAACCCGTCGTCGCGCACTACACAGTGCCCGAAGGATTCACGATGAGGAAAATCGCCGAGCGCATGGCCGCCAATGGAATCGGCACTTCAGCCCAGAATTACTCCCTGATGCGCAAGCCATCTTTCATCAGAAAGTTGCCAGGAATTGCTGCCACCAAAGCAGTTTCTTTAGAAGGCTTTTTGTACCCGGCGACCTATTCGTTTAGCAAGATGCCTTCCCCGGAAGAGGCCATCACCGAAATGGTTTCTGAATTTTTTAAACGCCTGCCGCCGGATTATGAAGCCCGCGCCAGCGCAAAAAAACTTTCTCTCGTTGACGCAGTCAATTTCGCGTCCTTGATTGAAATGGAAACTTTGCATGAAGACGAAAAACCAACCGTCAGCGAAGTGATCTGGAATCGCCAGCGTGATGGAGCCCCGCTCGGGATAGATGCCGCACTGATTTACGGCATCGAGGGCTACGATGGCGACCTGCGCTGGAAGGATCTCAGCAACCGCAAGAATCCATACAACACCAGAATTTTCCGTGGGCTGCCGCCGACACCAATCGGAAGCGTAACGATGGCGTCATTGGAAGCCGTTCTGAAACCAGCCAACGAAGGGTATTACTATTATGTGTTGATGCCAGGACCTGAACAGCGCCACCATTTTTCAAAAACGCTGGCAGAGCATAATGAGCACGTTCGACAATTGGTAAAATCATCGCGCAATGAAAAGGAGGGCCAACATGGTTCAGAAAAAGGCAGTCGGCATCAAAGATAATCGCCAAACGGTCCGCGTCCCAATTCAGCTGCTCGTTGATTACCGGGCGGACGGGCATTATCTCTTCGATTTTTGCCGTGACTTGGGCACGGGGGGCGTCTTTATCGAGACCGAGACACCACAGGCGCCAGGAAGCACACTGGAATTGACCTTCACGATTCCCGACAGCAAGGAAACCCTGAAGGCCAAGGGCACTGTACTTTGGGTGCAGGCCAAAATTCAAAACCGTTCAGACCTGCAACCGGGCATGGGCATCCAATTTGCCGAATTCACAGCCGAACAGCGTCAAATCCTTGAGGATTTCATCCGCCGTCACCATGGCCCGAAACTGAAAGACGAACCAGGGCAACAGCACTCCGCTTAAACCCGTCCCCGACTTCCCTTCCTGTCACTCTTCCCAACTTGTGGCATAGGCGGCATCCTCATAACCGAGGGCCGCCTTTGTCACATGAATCGGTCCCCACGTATCGACCATCACCGCCAGCTCATCGACAGACTTGATCCCTACGCTGCCAAAGTAGTTCCCTGGCTGCGGTCCGTGGGACAGGCCGGCTGGATGGTAACTGATACTGCGATTGTTGATACCTTTGCGGGAGGTGAATTTTCCGTCGACGTAATAAATGATCTCGTCGCAATGCACATTCGCATGGGGATAGGGACACGGGATAGCGCCTTCGATGTAATCGACCATCCGCGGAACAAACGAGCATACGACGAATTCCTTACCTCGAAATGTCGTATGCAGGTTGGGCGGCAGATGGATCTTCCCAGTCTTGGGCAGGTAATCCAGAATGGAGAAGGCCATTGGATACATGCTGCCGTCCCAACCCACAACATTTGCGGGCGAGTTTGAGTAGCGGTGGTGCGTCAATTTTTTATTGCGCAGAGTGACCCCGTGGCAAAACATCTTGGCCTCTGCTTCGGTCAACAAACGCTGTGGCGACCGGAAATCGCGATGGGTATAAGGCGCCTCCATCCGCAACTGGCCATGGGGATTTTTGAAATCCGCTGGAATTTCGACAAACGGATCCCCTTCAACAATGAGAGCCTCAAGGTCTCCATCCGTCGTTAAAATATAGGGGATGCCGCGCGGGATCAGGACGTAATCGTGCTTTTTGAACGGCAAGGCTCCAAATTGGGTGAGCAGGGTGCCCTCCCCTGAATAAATAAAATACAGCTCATCTGAATCACCGTTTGTGAAAGACCAGGGATCCTTGCCGGTCTGTCCTGGCCTGCCTCTGACCACACTGACCCGGCAGTTGTTGTTGAGAAAAAGGGCCGTCCGGCCAGCCAGCAGATTCTGACCGACGGGCGCCTCCCACGACTGAATGTGGTGGCGGGACAGGGGCTGCTCTGAATCGTCCGCAATTTCACCAACCAGGCGACCCAAATTACCGCCGTGCTGTTCGATCTTCCAGACTTCGTTCAATTCAACTGAAGTTGGTGCGTCGTACAGGTACAGCATCGAAAAACCGCTGGAAAATCCGTCGCGGGTGTAAACATATTCCGTACACGGACTTTTGCGACCGGGAGGCGTGAAAACGGTGTGGGGCTTCGGGGCAACGACCCCGAGGGTTCTGCGTTCCAGCATGATGGCACTCCTTAAACTGATTTCACCGCGGGCAGTCATCCACCAAGGTGCATTCTGCAGGGTAACGCCTTCATTCCTTGCAGACAAGTGGATGCAGGCGGGACCGACTGATGGTAGGATTCCCGGGAGAAGGCAGCGGCCGCCTGCCTTCCTGAGCATTCGCGGCACAACAATTCCGGAGTTCTGATCATGTTTGTCGTATGGAAACGCCCAGACGGATATCACGACGCCACACCAGCCGATTTTCGGGTTGCCGAGGTTGGCACCAATGCCAGAATCTGGCTGCACAAGGGCGACCACCAGTCCTACCCGTTTCGGATTTCCGGCGGATGGCAAGAATCAGACGCGACCCAGCGCCTAAATGAACTGGTCAATCTGCTCGGGAAGTCCCAGGACGAATGGGCAGCATCCCTAACCAAATCGTTCCACCACTCGATGACCGATGACCCCCGTGCATTTCTTGCAGACCAATTAAAATGGCTGGGTGACTTGAAAAGTCACTTGAAAGGAGACACCTGGGAGGTAGAAATCATGGACCAGGTGATTGCAGAGGTTTGCAATCAATTGACCGGTCTGGAAAAAAAGTTTATTTCCGCAGCCAGCAAAGTCTGACGCCAGGCAAAAAGAATGAATTTCATGAAACTGCTGACTGTTTCACAAATAAATCTCGCTGCGGCAGTTTTAACCAGCCTGGCCCTTCATGGATGCGGCAGCGGAAACGACGCCCATCTCAGCGTTCAGGGTGAACATGAATCAGTTCATCTATTGCTGTTTGGCGGTAACAGGAGCTGCAAATCCAGCACTGACTCAATCCCTTCCCCCGTCACAATGGACATGGCCCCCCGGGCCATCGGTCTGATCAACCGCCTTCGATCTGGTGGCGGAACAGCAGAGGTTTTGACCTCGTGTTTCATCGACCCCGACAAGATCCTCATGAGCCGGAATTTCTCTCCGAAATTTGATACCACGAATCCCGAGACCCTGATTGATCAGGCCGTGGCGGACATTGACGCCAACCAGAGGATTTTTATCATCGGACATTCCTACGGAGGCTGGATCGCGATGAAAATCGCTGAAAAAATTTCTAGCCGTTCAGCGCAAGTTGCGAGTTTGATCACCATCGACGCAATCAGCCACAGGGGCTGCACCTACTCTAACTGGACCAATTGCCTCGCTGCGCCCCAGGATTTCAGCAAAGAGAGCCTGGATGAAGTGAAAGCCAACACCCTCCATTGGGCCAACTTTTATCAGACGACCACCCCTTACCTGCACTCCGGATCGATTGCCCAGGCTGACGTAAATTTAGAACTCCAGGCATCCCATTTCACCATCGACACCAATGAAGCCGTGTGGCGCCATGCCGACCGGATGCTTACCGGGATTGAACCGTGAATGCACCGAGAGGCAGGCTGTCAGCGCCCTAGGCGCCTGCGCAAGGTGGCACCCTGGGCTTCGTGACCGGGTTTGCCAAGTAGGGCAAAAAGATTTTTCTTGTAATCCTCCACCCCCGGTTGATCGAATGGATTAACTCCAAGTAAAAGTGCACTGATTGCGCACACCGTCTCATGAAATGCAAACAGGGCTCCGAGATTGAATTCATCCAGGCGCGTCGCTCGAATTTCAAAAACCGGTACGCGACCGTCCGCGTGAGCCAATTGTGAAGCCTGTGTCACAGCCACATTGAGATCTTCAACATGACGGCCCTCAAGATAGCCTAATTCATCTGCGTTGCCTGACTGAGATGGAATCGCCAACCGTCGCTCGATACTGCTCCGCGCCGTCGGCTGATCAAATACAAGGAACGTCTCAATCAAGTTGCGAGGACCATCCTGCAGGTACTGTCCCATGCTGTGTAAGTCCGTCGACGATAAAAATCCCGCTGGAAAAAGCCCAAGGCCACCCTTGCCCTCGGACTCTCCAAAGAGTTGCTTCCACCATTCCACGTACCCTGACAACTTGGGGTCGGCAACGTTCATCACTTCAATCCGTTTGCCGGCCTCCCATGATGCCCGGCGAAGGCAGGCATATTCGATGGCAGCGGCGCCTGCACCCTTAAGACGACCTGCGACTGCATCTCCCCGGAAATCTGCGAAAACAGATTCGGCTCCATTCATCATGGCGCGGACATCAAACCCGGCAAACGCCAGAGGCAAAACGCCAACGGGCGTGAGAACTGAAAATCGCCCCCCAATATCGTCAGGAATTTCAAATGCCCGATAAGACTTTTCACGGGCAAGGGCCCGAAGTGCACCACGTTTGGAATCGGTCGTTACGACAATACGCCGCGCCGCTTCACGTTCCCCGAAGCGTTTTTCCAGATAGGACCGCAAGATCCTGAAGGCCACCCCGGGCTCTGTTGTCGTGCCAGATTTGGAAATGACATTGATCATCGGCTGGCGGCGATCACAAAGGTCGATCAGCTCGAGCAAGCCTGCCTCGTTCAAATTGTGGCCAGCGAATACCACAGGAACACCCGCCGAACGCGGCAAGGCATGAATAAATGAATGATTTAGGGCATCAGAAACAGCTTTGGAACCAGCAAAAGAACCGCCAATTCCGACCACAATAACGAGATCGAAAAACGTGTCATTCTTTCGGACAAAATCTTCGATTGTATCGAGGATCGGCCAACCAGAACGGGCGGGATAGTCAAACCATCCGGTCCATTCTCCGCCGGCACAGGTGCCGTTGCGAATGCCATCAAGATTGAGCAAAGCCTCTGCATGCAAAGATTCAGCGGATACTTTCAATTCAGCCGGAACGAACCTGGATTCAAATCGAATGCACTGCTGCATGTTTTTTCCCGTTTATCACATAATGTTTCAGGCGGGCGATGGCTGCTTCCGGACCTTGGACCTGAAAACGCGCAACCCCTTCGATCTCGTAATTCGACGACAAAACCATGCATGAGTTGAACATTGCCCGGATCACCGATGTTTCATCGGCTGGAATTTCAAGTTCGGCGGAGACAAAGTTGTCCGCAAACATCGCGTAAACGTGATCGCGCAGGCGCATGATGTCCTGGTCATTGAGCGCCGAAATCGCGATACTCCTGGGATAGGCTCCGCGCATGATCCGCGGTAAAAAACGATCTTCCACTTGATCGATCTTGTTGAACACAGTGATGACCGGCATCTTGTCCGCGCCAATTTCCGCCAGGACCTTTCGTGTGGCATCCATCTGTGCTTGATAATTCGCATGGGAAAGATCGACCACGTGCAGCAGCAGGTCTGCGTCAATCACTTCGTCCAATGTTGATTTGAAAGACTCGATCAGGCTGTGAGGCAGGTTTCTGATAAAACCGACCGTGTCACTCAAAAGGATCTTGGGCCGGGTTGCTGGATCCAGCACGCGCACGTTCGCGTCCAAGGTCACAAACAGTGCGTTCTTGGCCTGGAATTTCGCATGGGTCAATGCATTCATAACCGTGGTTTTGCCACTATTTGTATATCCAACAAGAGCCACCTTGAGTTCATTGCGCCGTGATTTTCTTTGGGTGGCCTTCTCGCGGGCAATTTGTTTCAACTGGCCCTTCAAACGGGCAATTCGTTCGCGAGCGCGGCGACGATCAACTTCAATTTGTTTCTCACCCATACCGCGAGACGCCAATCCACCCCCGCGCTGCCGGTGCAAGTGAGTCCAGGCACCGGACAACCGTGGCAGCAGATATTCAAGGCGTGCGATCTCAACTTGGGTCTTGGCTTCATTCGTTCGCGCATGACGGGCGAAAATATCCAAAATGATACCCGAACGATCGGTAACCTGGCAGCACGTGATCTCTTCAAGATTACGGATCTGGGGTGGGGCAAGAGGGCGGTCCACAACGATCAGGGTGGCTCCGCTGCTCCGCGCCAAATCCCTGAGTTCCTCGACCTTGCCGGTGCCAAGCATGCAACTTGGACTGAGTTTGACCCTTTTCTGGACTACCCTGCCCTTGACCTCTATTCCGAGAGTCCTGAGCAAAGCCACCAGCTCAGACAAGTCATCAGCAATGATTTGGGGGTTGTCTTCGGGAAGTTGGACGCCGACGACGATCGCGGAAATGCCTGGTAAAAGATCCTGAAAAGTTTGCACTCGGGGTTTCGCCCTCCGCAAATGGTTAAGATCTGTTCAGCGGGTTGCCCCACGCTTCGAAACTGGTTGCTGCAATGGTTTCTGTGAAAGTTGCGGAGAAGTCGAAATACCACCCACCATGCGGTCCCCAGCTGCCTTCAGTTCTCGTGATGTTATCAGAAGATTTAAAAGATCATCTGTCAATTCCTGAAACGCCTCAGGGGTCACCAGTAAACCAAACTTCGACGTTTGGGTGTGGTTGCGCAGAATCTCCTCGATCGCGACGCGGGTCACAGTTTCAAACAATCCAGCCATAAATCCCCCCTTCGCATCAATGATATTCGTCACTATCCTACCATTTTTGGGGTTTCTGCGTTAGTTTCCAGCGAACCAGACCGGGCAGTTCGTTGGCGCATGATCGCAACATAATAACGGGGTAGCACATCGACGGGCAACCGCGATGCAAGAATCTGGTGCAATTCACTTGGCCGGTCCGCAATAGATAATTCATCAAACGGCTGTGAACCGCTCCTGGCTGATATCGAGTGAGGACTGGAAACGATGACACCATCGAGCTTTGACGTGTCGTAACTGACAACAAGAACCTGCTGTTCTCCCATCGTCGATTCGACATCCCAATAGCGCAACTCGCGCCCCCCGGAAAGGGCCATCAAACTTTCATTTCCAGGGGAAACCCGGTTATTTCCATTGATGACAACCGGTCGGGCAACCCCAAAGTGACCACTAATGGCTGTATTCTTTGTGCGGGAAACAATTGAGAAACTCAGGCTAATCTGTTCCAACGCCTTGAACGTCCGGTCTGTGAGCAAAAATTTTGCAAGTTCTGTACGAATGTCGTTGGACTCGATCTCGCGGGATGCTTCCGCCATCATGACGGTTCTGACAGCAAAAAGATGATGCCATAGATGGGCACTGAACTTGGCCCGGACATGTTCAGGCCCTGCACAGGAAAGATAAAACATAACGTGCCTGTCTTCGCCGAAATTCAGTCCCAGATACCATCCAGTTTCCCGCTGGGAACGGAAATTTCCAAAATCCCAGATGCGCAGCCATGGCTGCGGCTCAAACAGGAATGCCCCAGTCCGATAGTTGACCCCACGGCTCCTGCGTTCCATCACAGAAGATATCTGGGCACCCAAAGTATCAAGGGCTTGCCGGACGGCGGTGCTATCCTCTTGTGCCATGGCACCACTGTCTTCAATAAACATCAGTCCGATATTCTCGCCCCCCCAACGCAAGGGCACCACTGCACCAAGACCAGATGATTGAGGTCCACCAGAAGATTCTGATGACGCACTGCTGCCTGTTCCTCCAGACGTTGCCTCCAGGCGTACCGGAGCCAGCGTAAGAATGTCATCTTCATCTGATGACGATGCTGACGTGTCACCCATCCCAGGAACATGGCTGACTTTGTGGATCCACGGAGCATCGTGCAGGGGAAGAAACAACGTTGATTTTATCTGAACGTAAGGAATCAAGTGTTGGCCAATCAGAGCCGTATCGTGCCCATAAACATCGGAACCTGCGTTGTGTAATCCCTGACCTGATGGACCGCGCCTGAAACAGAAAACCCGGCTCCCCCGGAATGACTTCGCGACAAACGCGAGACACTCACGGAGGTCCGCCGCAAGATCCAAGCGGCGTGTCTCATTGGCAGAGACCAGACGCAACATCGCATATTCCATTGGGTGAAGTTTTCCTGTGGCCCATGGACCCATTCCGTTGTTTCGGGTGGCTGCTGCAATGGCCACTGAATCGCCCGCCACGAATCTTGCCTTTTGACCAGACACAATCGACTGACCGTCATTTCCGGAGCCGCTCACAGGAGATTGCGCTAAAACAGAACCACCTGCACTGCGGGAAATGACCTCGGAAAGCGCCTTCACTCCGCCCTTTGCAGCAAGCACGGAAGCCCGGCGCAGGTAATCAAGCCGTGGCTTGAACCCCATCTCGCTGAGATGCAGCCCGAACCAGAGGTATCCCATGACCTGAGCCAGATTGTCTCCGGCGAGCTTCGCCTGCCTCAGGCTTCGGTCGTAGAGTGCACGCGATACTTCCTTGGTTCCGAGGAGTTCTGATATCCGCGCACGCAAGAGCAACGGAACTGTACGTTCACCGTCTTGCATCCCATTTACAAACGAGAGCAATCCACGCATACCCTGTTTCATTTGCGGGGCAGGCAAAATTTCGACTCCAGACTCGCGTTGAAAGAGGACAGGAAACACGACCAGAAACAAGGCCAGGCTGTCCTCCTCAAACGGCCAAAGAAACTCCGTCTCACGCTGCAAGGATATCCCATGGATCACTCTCGCATAGCTCTTGCGTGCCTTGTCCAGCTCACCACGTGCAAAGGCCACCATCGCCAAAACGGACAGGGTGAACAAATCATCCATGCGTCCACCATCGCGACGCCGATGCTTAAGATAACTCTCAGCAAAGTTTACAATCTCATCCCGCGAATCACGCAACAAAAACGCAAAGGTCGAAATCATGACCGACCGGGAACTGACTGGACTGCGCAGCGCGCGGTATTCGGGAAGTTCCATACTCAGAGACTTGACGCGATCCAGGTTCAAACGCTGCAATTCGCGATGGATCTGAAAGGAAACGGCGATGCCGTGGGCCAGACGATCTTCGTCTGGCTTCAGGTTCGCGACCACCATGCGCAAATGATCGCTCATCTCGTCATGTCGGGCACGCAGGTAGTCAGCGCTGATGACACGAAGCAGTGACACATACGCGAATTCAGCGCGAGATCCTGATGCCTTTGAAATATCCATCACGAGATCGAATGCTCTGAACGATGCTTCGAAAAAACCCTTGCAGGCGAGCAGGGCCGCCCGTTCGGCGACGAGGCGCAAGGCTACCGATTGGGAGGGTGCTGTCTGGAGCGCTACTGTAAAGGCCTGATCGTGGGCCAGGAATGCTCCGCCCCTGTTCCGGTACATCAAGACGTGCGAGGCATTTTGAAAAAGACTGACGGCTTGAGCCGACGCCGGAGATGCACCCTTTTTGTTAAAAGAGCTTCTCAAAAGTCGCCACGAACGGCTCCACCGCCGGTCACTGAACGTACCGTCAAACCAGAGTCGAAAGCGCGCAGACAGACGATTCCAAAGTGTGTCAGGCGTAAGGGCCGAACCAAGACGACCAAGTGAATCTGTCAGCAATTTTATCGATTCGCCAAATATGCCGAGGGCGACGTAAAAACGAATCACTTTAATCGCAATGGCAATGCGCTTTCCATCCGGCATGCTCATCGCGATCAGGTCACGGTAGCGCCGCAATGCCTCAGAGGTCCTTCTCTGCGCCGCCGACAAGTCCGCCAGAACTTCAAGAACTCGCAATTGTTCGCTGATCTCATAGCCGCCAGGACCAGCCTGAAGCATCAGGTGCTCGACACTTTTAAAATACGTCTCCGCCGTCTGCCAGGAATTTGAATCCAGGGCTGCATTTCCGGCTTGGAGGCTATATTTGATTGCCTTCAGCAACAGCTGCCGGGAGTCGACCCCTCCTTGCGAAAGTTCAACACCGCCGTCGAGCGCGCGATTGAAGTGCTGCGCCAGGGAAAAAACGGTCTTCCCGGAAGGCGAAGGCACCAGGACCTCAAGGCGACGGGCAATTGCAAGATGCAGGCTGCATCGCCTTGCCAGCGGAATGGATGCGTAGATGTCTTCCCTCGCTCGCGAATGAACAAAAGAATAAGTTTTTCCAAGGGCCTTTAATTCATCATCACCCGATCCGCGCACGACGATTCCTTCAACCACTGCACGTTGCAAGGCCTGCACAAGATTCATTCCTGATTCGCCATCATCGCCACTGCCACCCCGGAGGATTTCATACTGAAAGGTCATCCCTGCAACAGCAGCGCCCTCGAGCGCCCTGCGATCTGACTCGTTGAAATCGGCAAGGCGCCCGAGCACGAGATCGACGGAATCAACTTTTGGCGGATCCTTCGAGAGGCGGTCAAGGTCTACAGTCCAGTTTCCGTCGCGTCGCATCCTCAAATGATCATTCGCAACCAGCACTCGCAACAGTTCCGACACATGCAGAAGGTTTCCGCCAGTCCTTGAATACAACCAATCGAGAAACTGGGACTCGATAATTTCATCTCCAAGAAAAGAATTTCCCAGGGTTTCCTCGACGAGCGGTGCCAAGGCGCCTCGAGTCATGGCAGTGACTTCGATTTCTTGGAACCGGCGTTTTAGCCTGGAGAATCGGTTCAGAAAAGCCTCGACCTCACTCCCAGGCGCAACGCTGGCGGTGCGGACAGAAACAATGAGCAAAAACCTTTGGGAGTTTGCGTTGGAAAAAAATTGGTCGATCAGGCGGACGCTCTTGTCGTCTGCCCACTGCAGATCGTCAAAAATGAAAATGAATGGAGTTGTATCGGACGCCAGGCAGCGTGTGAAGTCACTGAAAATTTTGGCAAACGCCTTAAACCCTTCTTCGTCTGGACCAAACATGACTTCCGGCTCAGGAATATCTGCAACAAATGGCAAGAGCCCCGGAACGACCTGGGCAATTTGATGCGCCAAAGGTCCCAGAAGGGTTTTCACCTTCTCATGAAACTCACTTGCCTCGGCGGATTTTGAACGGGAAAGTCGCATCAAGTATTCATTGAATGCATTTGCCAGGGCATTGAATGGCAGGGCGGATTCGTGGCTTGAGAAACGTCCCGAAACAAACCGTATCTCACGCTTGACCAGCCCATCACGAAACTCACTGATGACCCGTGATTTTCCTGCGCCAGCCGGCCCGCGCAAAACAGTCATGCGGCTGCGACCTTGGGCGCTCGCCACTGCCTCGTAATTCGATTGCAGTGCCGCCATTTCAGTATTGCGCCCACTGAATTTCATGGGGCGGGACAGGATTTCAATTTTATCGTAACGCCCCAGGGGCAATGCCTCGAGGGAAACATTCCCTGCATCATAAAGGGCTTTGGCTCTGGCAAGATCAGCCTGCAATCCAAATGCTGACTGGTAGCGTTGGTCCGGATGTTTGGAAAGGAGCTTGTGTACAATCGCTTCGACGTACGGGGGAACATCTGGACAGCGGGAACTCAACGGTTCTGGTGACGCAAAAGCATGGAGCTTTTCAAGTTTTTCGCGGGTGTCAGCTGAAAAAGGAGTGTGGCCACTCAGGGCTTCATAAAGTACGGCTCCAAGGGCATATAAGTCGACCCTGTGATCCGCCGGCGCATCGATCATGCGAGTCAATTCCGGCGCCATATAAAGCGGCGTTCCAGCTATTTCATCCCCGATGTCCCCCGGCCTTCGAAGCGGATTCTGATCCCGGCCGGTATAGAGGACGGCCTCAGATAAACTGGCGACACCAAAATCGAGTACCTTGACGTTGACCTCGCGTGAATCGCCAAACGGCCTGTCTACGATAATATTCTGCGGTTTTATATCCCGGTGGATGATATTTTTGCGGTGGGTATAATCAAGTGCCTGCGCGACCTGCGTGCCGAGCTGGAAAAAAAATCTGAGGCTCTGTCGCCCGTTGCGTCCAATCAGTTCTTTGAGATTTCTGCCATTGGCACGCTCCATGACAATGTAATACCCCCCCGGAGCACTTGATCCGATTTCCTCAGACCCGGGAGAACCAGAATGTTTCTCCCGTCCCTCTGGCTCGGAACCACTTTGGACGAAGCCTGCGGACTCAGCATCCATCAGGCCAAGTTCCAGAAAAGAGATGATGCATGGATGATGAAGCCGGCTCATCAGCGCCGCCTCTTTTTGAAAGCGCATCAAGACATCAGGTCCCATGCGCTTGCTGCGAATCACTTTGATCGCAACCTCCCGGGACGGATCCTCGAAAGGAATTGCCGCCAGGACGAGCCCCATGCCACCAGACCCAATGGTCCCCGTGACGAGATAGCGATCGGCGATCCGCGCACCGATCATCTTTTTCTGAAAACGATCCAAGTTCCGCGCCCCTGTTTCAGGTTAGGCAACCCTGCGGTTACACTTGGTTTTCGGTCGTCCGTTACAAACCTTGAAAAAAAAACAGGCTCCAAAGTTGGTATTTCGCCACAAGGCACTGAAACTTCATTGTTTTTTATCAGGAAAAAAGCAAAACTCCCTTCACGACCAGCCCAAAAACAAGCGATCCCGGAGGCGAACAGTGGAATCTTTCATGGCGCAGCAGTCCCAGCAGATACAGCAAGCGAGCGCCCTGTCTGAATTCCGCCACACCACCGTGGGCGTAAGGCACACGAAAATTGTTGGCACGTTGGGGCCATCATCGTCGAATGAAGACACCTTGAGGGAACTGATCCGCGCTGGACTCAACGTGGCCCGCCTCAATTTTTCCCACGGCGACCATGATACCCATCGCAAAAACGCTGATCTCGTCAGGCGCATCGCCCGGGAAGAGGGGCGGACTGTGGCGATCCTTCAAGATTTGCAGGGTCCAAAAATCCGTTGCGGGAAACTGATCAATGGCTCGCAGGTGATTCCTCCCGGTGGATCCTACATCCTTGCCTTTGGCACGCAACAAACTGATCCCGGGATTATTCCGATCGATTACCGGGAGTTGATCAAAGACGTTAGCGTTGGTCACCGCGTCATGATGGACGATGGACTTCTGGTTTTTCGCATTGACGAAATCATCGGCGACAACGTCCGGGTGACCGCTGCCGAAGGCGGTCTTCTAAAGAGCCGCAAGGGTGTCAATTTTCCAGATTCGCGACTTTCTCTTCCTGCGATGACCGAAAAAGACAGCCGTGACCTTTTGTTTGGCATCAGCCTTGGCGTCGACTTCATTGCACTTTCATTTGTGCAATCAGAGGCCGACATTCACATGATAAAAAAAATGATCCATGCCTTGGGTGCCGATATTCCAGTCATTGCCAAAATTGAAAAAATCTCGGCCCTCGATGAAATTCATCAGATTGCACGCGCGGCCGACGGCCTTATGGTTGCCCGTGGAGATCTTGGCGTAGAAGCCAATGTCGAGCGCGTTCCAGGATTTCAGAGGGTGATCCTTGCCGCCGCAGCAGCCGCCGCAAAACCAGCCATCATTGCGACGCAAATGTTGGAATCCATGATTGAAAACCCTCGGGCAACCTTGGCTGAAATTGCCGACGTCGCCAATGGTGTCCTGGATGGAGCGGATTGCCTGATGCTTTCCGGCGAAGTTGCCAGCGGAAAATTCCCGGTCGAATGTGTGCAAACCATGGCCGCAATCATCGACGAAGTGGAACAATGGACCTTCCGCCGACCGGTTCGTTACGCCATGGATCTGAATGACAACGATCTCCTCTGGGAGGACCATGAAGCCATCGCCCGGGCGGCCTGTGAGGCAGCCGATGCCATCGAGGCAAAACTCATCGTATGCCTGACCCTGACTGGCTCCATTGCACGCCTCATGGCGCGCTGGCGCCCAAGGACCCCGATCCTTGCAATCAGCCCGCGTCGTGATGTCATTGAAAAGCTGGCCATTGTATGGGGCGTTTATGGCCTTCAAAGTCCTCTGTTCTACAATACAGATGTGCTGTTGGCTGACCTACCCAACCTTCTTAAAAATCTCGGACTGGTCAACTCTGGAGATACGGTCGTCATCACGGCCGGCATTCCAATCAATCAGGTTCGTCCGACCAACATGGTTAAAATCAACCGGATTCCCTAAGTCGATCGCCGACACGCAATTGCGTCCGCCGGCTTTGCTCCGGTACAGCATTGCGTCTGCGCCTTCAAGCATTCGACCACTGTCAATATGCAGCCGGGCCGGAGACCAGGAAATCCCGAAACTGGCCGTCACATGCACAACCCTGCCATGAGTCAGAAATGCTTGGCCGGCAATTAATTCGCGCAAGGCATCCACGGCGTCGAATGCATCTCCCACAGATTCCGCTGAAAAACAGAACACAAATTCGTCCCCACCGTAGCGGGCGGCGCGACTGAAAGATTGAGCCAAGTCCCCACTATTCCATTCGCGAAGCAAATGCCCGACCGCACGAAGTACATCACTTCCCACCATATGATTATTGCGGTCATTCACTTGTTTGAAAAAATCGATGTCCATCATCACGACGGCCATGGCATAGCGCCCATCACGGCAATGTTGATTGGCAGAGGCAAGTTGCGGTTTGAACGAACGCATGTTCAAGAGTCCCGTCAAGTCATCTGTACAACTGAGATGGGCAAGCTGGCGATTTGTCGCCTGCAGGTGTTGGGTCATCGCCCTGAACCGCACGGCCTGAACCAGACGCAGCATCAATTCAGGTGAGTCATGTTTTGCAATCACGAGATCATCGACACCGGAATCCAATGCCCGGACCATCAATTCAGGGCCAAAGGACGCAATGTCCCCTGTCGTCAATTGAACCAATACCGCTGGTTGAACTGTCGCGGCATCGATCCGGGAGCGCCAGACCTCAATCACCTTGAGCCAAGGCTCGACATGCGATGCGGCCTCGATCTGCAACACGACGGCTTTCGGATTGAGCTCCAGAACCCTTGACCACAAAGGAATACAGTCACCACGACGAACTGCGGACGAGGCGTCAATCGACACTGCTTCGGCCATGATCATTTCAGCGTCACTGCTCAAATCGCCTCCAGGGAAAACACGCTCTGAGCCACTCTGGCCCGCGGTTCTTCGGAGAACTACCGGAATGACTTTATAGCAACCATCAAGGTCAAAGAAATATCCGCTTAAAATCGGCAACTTAAACCCGAAAGCAACACAAGAATCGATATCCAAGATAAAATATGGATTATGAACCCTTACGATCAACGGGCTATTTGGTATCGCCTGCTCGCAATCGCAACCGTCTGCGCCACTTTATTGGTTGCGGTTGCCGCGGGCAGTGGATTTCTATTTTTAAAACATGCCGGCGTTTTTGAACCTGACGAAAAACTGATTGAAAAAATCACCAGCCACCAAACCCGGTCCAATACGGTCGTCCTTGCCCGGGATGGTAGCAAGATCGGTGAATTCTATGAAGTTGACCGGGCGTTTGTAGCCTATGCTCAGCTGCCAAAAGACCTCATTAAATCAATCGTTGCCATCGAAGATCACAATTTTTGGAGCCACAACGGCTTTGATCCGAAAGGCATTCTTCGCGCTGCAATCGCAAACATTACGGGTGGCAGAACGAAACAAGGTGCCAGCACAATCAGCCAGCAGCTGGTAAAAACTTTTATTTTGGGCAATGAGCGTACTTTTGCGCGCAAGGCACGAGAGGTTTTTCTCGCCATAAAACTGGAACGACTCATCACTAAAGAAAGAATCCTTGAGCTATATGCGAACGAGATGTTTCTGGGCAGCGGTTCCTATGGGGTTGCAGCCGCAGCCAAGAGATACTTCAGTAAAGGCCTCAGCGATCTTGAACCACATGAGAGTGCGCTGATTGCCGGTCTATTCCAATCACCTTCAGCCTTCAATCCATTGCGCCATCCGCAACGGGCGCGTGCGCGCCAAAAATTGGTGATCCAGGCACTTTATGCCACCGGCAATATCCGCCTTCAACAACGCGACGAAATGCTGCGTCAGAATCTCAGCTATAAACCGTGGTCCACTGATGGTAGCGACGCCATCGCGCCGTGGTTTCTTGACCACGTGCGGGAAGAAGCCTCGGCAATCACAGGCCGGGATATTCGAGGCGAGGGTTTGATCATCAAGACCACGCTCGATCCGCACCTGCAAGGCGCTTCGACACAGGCAGTCAAAGACGCCGATTCAAACTTTCGACGCTTTGAGCACCAGGGACGCCTGGAGGCAGCCCTCATCGCCATTGACCCAAGCACAGGCGGAATTCTGGCCATGACTGGTGGCCGCAATTATCAGATCTCCCAATTCAACCGGGCCATGTCAGCCAAACGTCATCCCGGATCTTCCTTCAAGACTTTTGTCTATGCGTATGCTCTTAAGAAGGGCTGGACTTGGGCAGACCGAATGTTTATCGATCCTGTCAAAATCGATGACTACGCACCCAAAAACCTGACTGATGAATACTTTACCGAAACCACAATGCTCCGTGCGTTTTATCGTTCGGTAAATACTGCTGCGGTGGAAGTTGCGCACAAGGTCGGCCTCGGAGGACTTCTCGAATTCGCCAAGCAATTGGGCGTAAAAACCGCACTGAAGCGCGAGCTAGGGACAGCACTTGGCGGCTCTGAGACGACAATGCTTGATATGGCGTCTGCCTATGCCACCATTGCGAACGCAGGACAACCAGAGCAACCTCATGCCATCACCGCCATTGAATCCGCGAGCGGTGAATCGCTTTTCCAGCACCACAGAACCAACGAACCAAGCGTTGGCGCCCCGGAATCCCCAGAAAATCAATTAGAAAAGCCATTGGAAAAACCGTTGGACGAGGCGACAGCCTGGCTGGTGACAGAAGGACTCCGCTCCGTCTTGCGCCATGGCACCGCCAAGTCAGCGTCCTCGATCGCGCAACATGCCGTCGGGAAAACCGGAACATCAAACGAAGGGACCGACAGCTGGTTTTGCGGCTATTCCGCTGCAGTGGCTGCTGCGGTATGGGTTGGTCGTGACGATCACACACCGATTTCCGACGCAACTGGCACAACCCTGGCCCTGCCAATATGGCGCCATTTCATCGAAACCTCGCTGGAAATACCTGAATGGCGAAAAAAATTCCATAAACCAGAAGGCATCGTCGAACTTCTGATCGATCCAACCTATGGTAGCCCAACGGAACGTGGCATCCGGATGTCATTCCTCGAAGGTACCCAACCCGTTGGGACTGCCACCATGAGAATCGGAACCCCCAATCCAGATCAAAAAACAGAAGAAGATTTCCCTGATATCTTTACAAGGTGACCGATGGAAAATTTTGCCATGAACAAAAATATTGCTGCAAATATTTACGCAGTTCTTCTGGCAACCGCACTTTTGTCGTACCAATCCGAGGCGATGGCCCAGGGATTCGAGGTTTCATCTCCGCGGCGGATTCCGACTCCCAATGAAGCTCCAGCCAAGGACACAGCCGGATCTCCGCCATCGTCAGAATCAGCACCTTTGACCAAAAATGGTGAGACGCGGGACCGTTGCCGGGATGCTTTTTTCCAATATGCGCTGCCGTTAAAAAAAATTGCGCGCCACATCCCGAACACTAAATTTGCAGCCGAGGTGATGGCACTCGACGCCGATGATTGTCTGGCGCCCCAACGGCGCATTGCCCTGGTTAAATTGCTGACCAAGCTTTTGAATGAACACGACCTCAATGCGTTGGTGTTGGTCCCTGAGGACGGCAAAAACACGGAAAGAAACCTGGCCACCGATGCATTGATCCGGGGAATGAAGTCTGCCCTCGGTCCAGGTCAGGAAAAATCGCTGAATATTGTGCGCATTCCAATGCAAGAATCCGGTCAATCCATGACGGTGGATGACTTGATCAAAAACATTGCAATGACATTCTGGACAACCAGACCATCGATGATTATTTCAGCCCTGACGGCGGCGGAAGATTCAGCTGCAGGATCGTTGGCCAAGGACCTGGCCATACCCGTTGTCATCGTTGGACCGGCACCGATAGATAAGCGGGGCACTAAGACCAAAAAATCACAGCGGATCTTCCGGATATTCCCTGATGAGGGCCACCTTGCTGCAACACTGGCTAAAACGGCATGCAATCGCGTCATCAAAAAAGCCGCCATCATCCGCCCAAGCTCACCGGCGGCGGAAAACTTCGCCAACTTATTCGAAACTAAATTTAAATCATGCGGCGGACTCGTCGCCACCGGAGGCGTTTACGTAAATGCAAACTTCGAATCGGTCGACCTGGCAATCAAGGAAATTGCACCCGCACTAAGCACGGCACCAGGGAGTTCCGCTGGCACAGCAGCCAAAGCCGGGCTTCTTATCCTAGATGACGCACGGGTGGCACGGCATGCAGCCAAAGTTGCAAAACTGAACGGCCTTCCCGCAATCACCCTCATGGGCCACCATCGATGGCGTTCGGCAACCATCATCGAACCTTTCGACCCAGCCTTTGAAATGTCTTTTTTTGTCGATTACCTTGGGTTGAATCTAGCCAATACGAGCAGCCCCCCCCAGTTTCCTGATCCACAAACGACCTGGCAGGCAGTCTGGCTGGCGACAGGCACACGGGCCGGACAACTGGCATCCGCAACATTTCAAGCCGGATCAGGATATCCGCGCAAAAACTTGCACCGGGTCATGGCAACCTTGCCAGCACCGCAGGATCGTTTTTTTGGATCTAAAACTTTTTTTATGCCAAATTTAGAAGCTTGGTGGCCTGCCTTTGTGTTCACAATCACACACGGCAGTATTCAAGCTAATCCAACAATTGATCAGGGCGAGGCAATTCCAGCAAAACCCTGAATCCAAAACGCAGCATGAGGGGTTCAAGCTGCGCCGCAGAGGAATCCTTTCGCGTGACCCAAGCCGTACCCTGGTCTCGTGATTTTCCGATTTTTGATTCAAGGCCTGAGGCGAGATTCTGCACGCGGGAGGCAATGGCTGAACCTGAATCAATCCATTGCACCGGCCAAGGCGAGGCCTGCAACAATTCATCTCGCAGCAAAGGAAAATGGGTGCACCCAAGAACAACCGTATCCAGTCGCATCGATTTTTCGATCCTGGAAAAATCAACGAACAATGATTTGATCTCTTCGCGAACGAGTTCAACCGGGACCACCGAACCGCGGGCCTTTTCTTCTGCCAATTCGACGAGGCGCGAACTGCCGACGCGGATCACGTGGTGGTCGCTCGCAAAACGCTGAATCAGTTCGTCGACATAAATCCGCTTGATCGTTGCCGGCGTGGCCAAAAGACCGATGACACCAGACGCCGATTTTTCAGCTGCCGGTTTGATCGCAGGCACCACGCCAACAATGGGAAGGTTCAACTTGGATCGAAGCAATCCCAGCGCAACGGTGCTGGCCGTGTTGCAGGCAATCACCAATAAATCAAGTTCTGCAGCCATGACAAAGCGGGAGCAGACATCGAGGGTCCGCTGGGCCACAGCATCGTCGGCCTTGGTCCCGTAGGGGTGAAATTCGTTGTCAGAGCAGTAGTAGAAGTTTGCATCAGGCAAGGTGGACTTGATTGCCTGGTATACCGTCAGACCGCCCACGCCTGAATCAAATATACCGATTCTAACCATCAGTGTGCGCGCGCGAGACGGACGTTGTTCGGAATAACGGGGAGAACCGGTTTGATTTTTTTCTTGCGCATGGTGTGACCAAGCATGGCCTTGATCCGGTGGCGGACCGCTGCTGAATTGCCCGCTCCTTCAAATGCCTTGTGACGCAATATGGTCACAGGTTTTTGACCGCGGGGAAGATCTCCGGATGCTACCACTTCAATTCCTCCCGCCGGACGACCAGGGATAAAACGAGATGCATGGACGTAGTCTAACTTCCGGTTTTCATGACGGTCCAGAAAAATAACAACGTGATCAGGCAACACAATGAGGTCACCCGGGCGAGCGAGTTCCAGACTGCGGCCGACAGATTTAAAGGATAAATCGCGTTTCTTCGTGTGCCGGATCAGCGACTGGCTGGTGATCCTGGTGGAACCGAGTCCAGCCGCACGCATCACCCGCGATACGAAACCGGAGCAATCCACCCCGCACTGTTCACAGGCTGGGCATTGGGCGAGGCGGCGATATGGATTCACTTTTGTTTTTTCAATGCAGCTCTGGCAGGCCGCGCAGACGACTGGGCTGCTGGTGGTGCGCCCACCCCAAACGTAGGCAATGTCATCGCGCCGGCTCAGAGCCGTCACGGCATCCAGCAGAGCGACCAGACGACGTTCTGAAGGATTAGCCTCGCTGACCTGGACCACGCGGGTAACGCCGGGCTTGCTTGATTTTCCACTGGCTGCCAAGCTGGTCTGAGAGAGACAAAAAACAGTGCACAGCAGAGAGACAAACAGCGCGAAAGGTAACGCGGCCGATCGCATCCAGCGATAATCAAAAATTGACCTTGCAAAAAGCACGAACACCTAGAGCACCAAGGGCTTTAAAGATTCATAAAGTTACGTGCCCCTTGATATGCTAAAAGCCTTTTTATGTCAAATTTCAATGAATTGATAAAAAATATAAGAAGTCTCTTAATCGGACCGGCGGTCTCTCGTTTTGCCCCCAGTCCAACCGGATATTTGCATGCCGGACATGTCGTTTCATGCCTTTATGTTTTTGGAATCACCCGGGCAGTTGGCGGGCAAGTTCTGGTAAGAATTGAGGATCATGACCAAAGCCGGTCCCGGGATGCCTTTGACGATGCCATCCGTGATGACCTGATCTGGTTGGGATTAATCCCTGATCGCTCGCCCTGGCCAGGGCACGAACTTGGCCAGTTTGAACCGCAGCTCCGCCAAAGCCTTCGAGCCGGGATTCACGCCCAGCGGCTACAGGATCTTACTGCCCAGGGGCTCACCTATCGCTGCGACTGCTCCCGCAAGGGCCTGTCCCACAATCCCGACGGGGAACTTTTCCATGACGGTGCCTGCAAAAATCGTCATGTGCCACAAGATGCGCCCCACGGAATCCGCGTACTGATGCCCGACCGTGATTTTGTTTTCGACGACTTGGCCCTAGGCACCCAGCACCAGAATCCGCAGCGTCAGACTGGCGACTTGCTCGCGCGGGACCGGACAGGATCGTGGACCTACCAGTTTAGCTGCACCGTTGACGACCTCGACCAAGGGGTCAATTTGATCATCCGGGGCGAGGACCTGCTCCCCTCTACCGCTCGTCAACTTGCCCTTCGCGAAGTTATAACCGGATCTGATCTGGCCCCCACGCCACTCTTTTTTCATCACCCGCTCGTGAAAGATGAGTCTGGTAAAAAACTGGGAAAAAGGTTTCTTTCCACCTCAATCCGGCAAATGCGCCTTGATGGCCAGACTCCGGAAAAAGTATTGGGCTTTGCGGCATTTCTTGCAGGTAAGCTGGACCGGCAGGTTCCGTTGGATTTACCCACGGCGCTTGATCTTTTTGCGAGGTAACGATTCGTGTCCGAATGGCAGTTTATCGACTGGATAAGAAGCAAGACCGGGTCCCTCGGCAAACCGGTTGACCCCGTTGTGCTCGGCCCGGGAGACGATGCGGGCATCGTCAGGCTTACACCTGAAACGATCGCCGCCGTCGATATGCTCATGGATGGCGTTCATTTTGACCTAAAAAAAATCCCGGCGACCCTTGCTGGCCGCAAGGCACTCGCCGTGAATTTGAGCGACTTGGCAGCCATGGGAGCAAGGCCAGTCTGCGCCCTCGTGAGCCTGGCCCTGCCGACAAAAGGCGGAAGGGCCTTGGGTGAGCAGATCATGGAGGGGATCCTTGAACTCGCAAAAGAGTTTGAAGTCACCATTTTAGGAGGAGACACGAACTCCTGGGCGGGTCGTACCGTGATCTCGGTGACGGTTTTGGGAGAACCTCTGCCTGATCGGGCTCCCCTCACCAGATCTGGCGCGCGTCCCGGCGATTGGGTTCTTGTGACTGGAAGTTTAGGTGGCAGCCTTGGCCAAGGGAAAAATCTTGGGCGAGGACGTCACCTGACCTTTACTCCCCGGGTCCGAGAAGCTGCCCAACTCAACATGGGCTACGAGATCACTTCCATGATTGACCTGAGTGACGGCCTGGCCACCGATGCAGCTCACATTGCGCGGGAAAGCGGTCTCACCATTTTTCTGAACCCGGACCGCATTCCGGTTTCCCCGGATGTCCCTAAAGGGTCTCCTGAGCTCTCCCCCGAGGCTTCCAAACAACAGCGCCTGAAACAGGCCATGACGGACGGTGAGGATTTTGAACTGATGTTCACGTCACCTCCTGATATTGCAAGGAAAATTCTTACCTCCAGCATCCTTTCTGGTGTGCCAGTGACGCACATCGGCGAATGCCGGGTAGGTGATCCTGTCCTTAAATGGCAGGACGGAACCCCCATCAAAGCAGATGGCTACCAGCACCAGCTCGACTAGGCTTGGCTGGACCTCAGACCGCTTTTCAAATACGTTACCTGCAGGATACCGGCAGACCAGAGGGATTTTTGAATTCATGACTGAAACTTTTGGGCCAAGCAGCGGATTTGCGTCGCACCGGGAAAGTGTCCATGGCTTCCTTGCCATGAATCGCGACGATATCCTCATTGAACCCATTCAGGACGGTGAAGAGTGGTCTGCCTGTGACATCATCCGCCGAAATCTGCAGGGCTACGAAGAAGCAGGCTCGGTCCTGGCATCAAGTTTTCGCCGCCTTGATGGCTTTCACGATGTTTACAGTTCGAATGGGGCCCGCTACCTGGTTGCCAAAGATCAAGTTCGCGAAGGACTTTGTGTGGGCGGTGTCGGCATCGGTCCCCTGCAAGGCTTGCCGCCTGAAGAAGGTGTGGGCGAGATTCGCGACATGGTACTCGAGGAAATCTACCGGGGAAGAGGCATCGGCTCCCGCTTGCTGAAACGCGCCATTGAAGAGGCACGGAAGTTGGGTTACGGCCGCCTTTACCTTGAAACCACTCCACAAATGCACAACGCCAGGCAACTATTCCTGCGTTTTGGATTCCGCCCCGTGACTGGTGGCGCAAAAGAAAAGGCAGACCTCATGGAGCGCCTGCCGTGCTACTTCGTTCTTGAAGTACTCAAAACTTAATACGCGGTCCAATGATCAGCTGCGGGATGTTGATGCTCGCCACGCGGTTGACCTTGACCGTGGTCTTGGTGCCAGATTCGGTCCTTTCTGCAGGACTGACATCAAATTCGATGTGGCGCAGTTCGGCACCGACGTTAAACGCAAAATGTTTGGTGAAGTCGAAGGTCCAAGTATATCCGACCATTCCCGCCAATCCCACGAGAGTTCCGGTCGACGCGATGGTGTCCCCGTTATTTTGTTCGCCTGAATAACTAGCGAAAACGGGACCCAAGCCGAATTTCCAGGTCGAATAGGCGCCGTTTCCGCCAGCCGACCCCAAACCAAACTTCGCCAACATCCCGAATTTGATCGGGAGGGATACTTTTTCGTCGCCATCATCCGGAGAAAGGGTGTAACCAGCGCGTCCGAAAAAGAATTCTGCCGAAGCCTCTATCCGGCTGAACCGCCCGGTTTGACTGGTATATCCAGGTTCAATTCCGGCCTGAAATGCAATCCCGCCCGTACCACCGGACTGGGTTGGGCGTGCCTGACCCAGGCCGAGGCCAAAGGACAGGGTCATCCCGGAATCGCCCTCGTGGCTGACGACATCCGGATCGTATTTTGACGACACGGAATCACGGTATTCCTGAATGTCGGCGTCTTTCGGGACTGGTGCGGCAAAAGCCCCGTTCCCACTGAGGGTGGCAGCAACTGCAAAAAAGAAGGTCGATATGGCAATCCTTGCCGCATTTTTAAGGTAACCTTGTGATCCCTGACAACGCATTGCAACACTCCCTGTTGAATTGCACTTGCCTTGGCAGGACATTTCTAATAATTCCTGCCAACTCAAGTGTTTGTGACATCTTTGTGGAGCTTAACAAGCCATGACATCCAAGACAACGAAACTGACGAGGATCCGCGAGCGCAAGGTTTCCAAATCGGGCCTCAAGCGCAAAAACATCGTCCGCAGGGTTGGAACCACTGCACCGGACCTGGCATTGACCAAGCCGAACGCGAACGAACGCGCGCAGAAAACTTCCGCTGCCCAGTAGATGAAAAATAAAATGAAGCACCCCCAGCCTTCTTCTAAAGGGTCTGCGACCGGTCATCAGGCCGGGTCTGATCTTGCGGTGAAGCTGGTATCTGAGGCCCTTGCGGGCGTCCACTTGGACGTCATCGTCAGTGGGTCTATTGGTGCTGTTGAATCCATCCGTTTTGTTCGTGCACTGCGTCGACTCGGCGCTGACGTCACTCCATGGTTGACCAGAGGCGGCTCCCAGTTCATCACCCCACTCGCTTTGGGGTGGGCCGCCGCACGTGAGTGCCGAACTGGTTTTGAGGCGGATGCATCACATCTCGCCGAAGGTCATGGGTGCATCATTGCACCAGCATCTGCCAGCTTCATTGCGAAGATTGCCAATGGAATTACTGATTCACCGGCTTCCGCTCTCGTGACTTCCTACATGGGACTCAGACGTCCTGTGATCATTCTTCCGAGCATGCACGACAGCCTTGCCAGTGCGCCCCAAGTGCAGGCCAATTTGGAAAAGTTGCGCCGGGCAGGACCCAACGTTTTTGTTTTGGGCTCCCGACTGGAAGAAGGCAAACACAAGGTCCCTGAACCGGCCATTTTAGCGGATCATTGCGCTCACGCATTCAATAGCGTTCTTTTAAAAGAGAAACATGCCAGCACGAATGTGTTGCTGACCATGGGAGGCACCCGTGCCTGGATCGATGATGTTCGCTACATCGGGAATTATTCATCCGGCCGGCTCGGCACCCTGATCGCAGAGGAACTACATCGCCTCGGCCTTGATGTTGATGTGCTGGCCGGAGCCGCAGAATATCTGCCGCGATGCCATCACACCTTGACGCGATGCGCCACCAACGAAGACTTGTCCAAAGAATCCAACCGGCTCATGGCAAAAAAGACGAACGCCATTATCCACGCTGCGGCAGTTCTTGATTTTGCTCCAACGCAACGACTGGCGGGAAAAACGCCGTCTTCGACTGGCAAACAAACCATTGAACTGGTGGCCACTCCTAAAATTCTTGCCTCTATGGCGGAAGCAGGTCTGGCCAAAGTCGCCTTCAAACTCGAAGCTGGCGTTGACGAAGAAAGCGCAGTGAAAATCGCCCGCGATTATGTAACCAGACATCAATTGACGATGCTGGTGGTCAATAATCTCTCTGACGTCAGTTCTGAGCGCCACCGGGCCTGGATTTTTGAAACCAAAATCGCCGGGCATCCGGTCGACCGGCCTTACGAAGCCACCACCAAAGAAGACGTGGCAAAGGCTGTAGCGCGCCATGTTTGGGAGCGATTGACGCGCCATGTTTAAACGAATGGTCGCCGGCCTTGTTTTCTATATCTCCGTCGTCTTCCTGACATTGTTCTGGTCCTTGACCATCATCCTATCGGATTTGCTGCCGGAATTTGCCAAGAACGGTCGATGCAATCGCGGGCATGCGATGGCGGCTATCTGGGGTCGGACCATGTTTGCCACTATCCCCGGCTGGCATGTGAATCTTGAAGGTCGCGAAAACATACCAGCCAAAAACGATCCCGTTGTCATGGTCGCCAATCATGAAAGCCTGGTTGATATACTGGTGATTTACTTTCTGAAAATGCAATTTCGCTGGCTCAGCAAAGAGAGCGTGATGCGCATCCCGATCCTGGGCCGCGCCATGCGGGTGTGTGGTCACATTCCACTCAAACGTGGCGATAAAAGCAGCCATGAGGCTGCTCTGCGAGCCAGTGCAGATTGGCTTCAACGCGGAATCAGCATGTTCTTCTTTCCCGAAGGAACACGCTCCGAAACACCAGGACAAATGCGACCATTCAAGGTTGGGGCATTCAAACTTTCCGCTGAATGCGGCGTCGACGTGCTTCCAATCGCGCTCAAGGGTGCTGGAAAAGTTTTTCGGAAAGGCGCGACGCTGCCTGATTCAGCAACCGTCAAGATCAAGGTTTTGCCGCGAACGCGGCGGCTTGAAGGCGAAACTTACGAGGCCTACGCCTCCAGAGTCCGCTCGACGATCGAGTCAGCCCTCACGGAAATGGCATAGGCCTCTAATTAATTCTATCAACGCTTCAGGTTCAACACTTCTTCAATCATCGTATCGGTGGTCGTGATCGAGCGAGAGTTGGCCTGGAAGGCACGTTGCGTCAAAATCATGTTCACAAATTCCTGGGCGATGTCGACGTTCGACTCTTCCAGGGTCGATGAGAAGACTGAACCGCGGTTGCTCGTCTGCGCCATGCCAACCTTGGCTGGCCCGGACTCAAGGCTCTGGAAAAATGTATTGCGGCCGCCCTTGCGCAGACCGTCAATATTTTCAAAAGTCGCCAGGGCCACGGCTCCAAGATTCCGATTGAGACCGTTGGTGTATTGACCACGGACGATTCCAGTAGGATCGATGCGTAATGCCTTGATCATCCCTGATTCGTAGCCGTCTTGGGTATGATAATTGGTGCCGCTTTTTGCAGCCAGACAGGTTGTGCCACCGACTGCTTTTTTGACTTCATCAGTTGATTTTTTTCCGAAATCAAAATTAATCGCCTGACCAAGGGCCGCGCCACCGGCGAAATTTGCCTCAGATTTATTCACAATCTGCTCTGACAATTCGCCCTTCGCGTCGAATTTGATCTCACCACTGGCGATTTCATGCAGATCACCATCTGGATTGACGATTTCCTTGCCGTCAGCCATGGCATACCATTTCCAATTTGAATTCTCGGCATCCGAAACGCGTTTAAAGAAAAGGGAAACCTGGTGGGTGCGTCCATGGCTGTCGAAGACCGCGACGCTCGTACCAAAGTTCGAAGTGGAATCCGGCTTGGTCGCGTCAAAATCGCCTTCAATGACCTTGGTCCGCGCGTCCAGATTCATGTCGAGCTTGATATTTTCAGTCTGATGGGGCGGGATCGAATTCGTGTTGATCCGAAAATCCCCGATCCGGCTTGAAATCTGGCCTGTCGGAAGGGCCTCGTAGCCTTGGACGCGGGCACCACTGATGTCGGCCATGTAACCTTCGCGATCAAAAATAAAGGCACCGGCGCGGGTGAACATGCGACCCTCGGTACTGTCAGCAGCAGCATCGGGGTTGTTCAGGATGAACATTCCGCCGCCTTGGATGGCAAGATCCGTCAAATTGTCCGTCGTGGTCAGGTTGCCCTGGCTATGGATCGTGCGGACGTCCTTGATCTTCGCACCACGGCCGACTTTTTCCTGAAGGCGACCGACCGATCCTTCGCTCTGGACCATGTCCTCGAATTCAGCGCGGTCACGCTTGAATCCCTTGGAATTCGCGTTGGCAATGTTGTTGGCAACGACCCCCATTCCGTCTGACTGGCTGGAAAGTCCTGAAACACCTGTATGCAGAGTTTGTGTTAAACCCATGTGCACGCCTCCAACTTGAACTTGAGAGTGTTCGCCCAAAATCTAACGTAACACGTTAGCGGGCTCGTGGAAGGCGTGGAGGGAATTGTTGCAGCAATGCTACGATTTCAGGCGCGAATCTTCAAATCTGGGCGTCCCTTGGCAATTTCTGCCGGCTCTTTTTTGCCGCCCGTTGAACCATCCTTTGCCTGTTCTTCCATATACTTCTGAAATTCTTCTGGCTGTATGCGAGGAGACGGAACGCCATCAGCGCGTGGATTTTCGATCACGTCACGCCAGGCCGTATGGAGCGTCACTAAAAGCTTTTCGACTGCTTCAAGGCACTCAATCTTGTTATGTATGTTGGCTTCAATGAGTTTATCGATCATAAACACGTAGAGGTTTTCGAGATCAACGGCAAGTTGTCCGCCAACCTTAAAGTCAAGGGTGGCCATCAATTCACTGAGAATTGCAGTGGCCTTGCTGATGCAGCGGCCTTTTTCTGCAATCTTCTTATCTTTCATTGCAACTTGTGCGAGCTTCGTAAAACGAATTGCACCCTCGTAAAGCATCAGCAGTACTTTTTCACGGCTCGCCGTGATGACTTGGGTCTTCTGATATTGCTTGTAGGGATTGTTCGTCATAGTCCGCCTTTATCCTCCTGCGCCACCTCCACCTTGGGGTGCGCCACCGCCACCAAACCTTGCCGAAAGAAAACTGCCCTGCGACTGCATATTCGCCATCTGATTTTCAAGAACCGAAAACTTTCGCCGGATCTGCTGTTCCTTTTGCTCCATCATCCGCTGGCGCCGTTCTATTTCCTTGTCCTGATTTTTAATCAGGGTCTCGAACGTACGCTGCCGACCCTTCACTGTGCCGCTCCCAGGATCCCTGAAAGCCTTGATGCTTTCGGCCAACTTGCTCGCGATACCAGCGCTTCCCGCGGTCTGAGCAAACAAGCCAGCCACGCTAGCATAGTCATCGGACAATGCTGTTTTGACTTTAGCGTCGTCCAGAGTCAACTCCCCGGACTTGGGGTTGGTGGTGATGCCAATGTCTGCGAGATTCTGGAATTTTCCACCAGAACTTTGCAAATTTAAAAGCCCGCTCTGCAGGGTCCGCATCACCTGCCGCAGGGAGCTATCGGCAGAGAGCTTGCCCGCTTTTTGGGTCTGTGGATCCAGCTGAAACTGATCGTGAACGAATTTGGCAATGCCGTTGTATTTTTCGACGAAGCCCTTGATCCCCTCGATTGTCGCATCGACATCATAGGCAATGTTCACCTGGACGCGGGTTCCCGGTTCTGAACGCTTCACGTTGAAAGTCACGCCATCAATCAATTCAGTGAGGGTATTCTCGTCATTTGTGACCGGCACATCTTCAAATAAAACATCAAGGCTTCTTCCGACCACCTGCTCTTTGAATTCCAAAAAAGTTGTATCTGGATCGATATTAATCTTGGACTCGCTGCCAGATTTTTCACTGAGAACAAGGAGCCGGAATGAATCGGGACTGTATTTCGTGTTAACCACCATCGCACGCAGGCCAGAACCAAGATCATTGATCTGCTGGGCCACATCCTTCAGCGTCGCATCTGGGGGTATTTCCAATTCCAAGGGATCACCGTCTTCCCGTTCTATCTGCATGAAACCAAAACCAACGGCTGTCTTGTCCTTGTCAGGAAAGCCCATGGCCAACTCTTTCTCTGAGCGAGCCAAAGCCCGAACTTCAAATTCATAAGATCCCGGAAGGGCCATTGCAGCGGCAACGCCCTCGATGATGTCTGGATTTGACGAATCCACCTTCAATCGATTGAAGTCACCGCGGGTCTTGAGTTTATTCAAAGCTCCATCAAGTTCATTTAACGCAGTGTTCAGTTTTTCGTATTCCTTCTTTTCCTCAACGACGGTTTCACGGCGCTTTTTGGCCGTTTCCACAGGAATTTTTTCGACTTGAATCAGTTGATCGATCATTTTTGGATCGATTCCACTGGCCATGCCAGGCATTCGGACGCCCATGTGTTCCACTCCTCAGCACGCAAGTGTGCTAGCATTTGTACTAACTTTGAACAGGTGGCCCATTGATGTTCCCACAAGGGAAAACAGTCTTCACTTCGATTATAGCTGATTGCGAGTTTTTAGAGCCATCTACAGCCAAATTGCAGTCAGCCCGGGATCGCCTCCTCGTCGAGTGCCTGAGGCCGGATCATCCAACAGACTACCCGATCGCCTCAGAATACCCGTTGGTGCTCGCCCAGAACGGGACGAAACATAGCCTTTGCATGACACAGAAAGGTGACCAATGCGCTGCCCGCGGCGTCATTGCCCACGCCAACATTTGGTTGCGAACGATGCTGCCAGATTCAGGAGACGCCTCGTTTCCCCGTGTAAAATTAGCGTTCGTTGGAAATGTCGCAACGGAAAAACGAGAACAGGGCAAGGGCCGGATGAAGGCATTGCTGGCGGAGATAGAACTCCGGGCTTTGGCTCAACGTGCTGATGCAATTGTCCTTTGGAGTGATCTTGCAGACTTCTACCAAAAAATGGGATTCACTCCGGCAGGTAATGAATTACGCGTAACGCTGTCCACTAAAAAACTTTGCGCGGGAAATCAGTCAACGGTATGGATGCCAGAAGGATACCAGACAGGCAAGTTGCCGCAGGATTTGATCCGACGGATTTTTGAACTGCGTTCCACCGGATTCAAGCAGCCATTTTTTCAAGTCGAACGGTCGGTTCACGAATTTTCGGAGCTACTCAAGATCCCCGACCTGGCTTTTTTCGTCGGCCATGGCGCAGGCACCACCTCAGCGACACAGACGGATCAACGTCCCATCGAGTTTTTCTTTCTGGTCGGCAAGGGTGCTGACATGCAGGGAGTCATCCACGAGTGGGGCTGCACCGACATGAGATTCCTGATGGGGGCGGCGGGTTTTGTTGCGAAAAAAGCCAACCTAGAGGAAATCATGATTTTGGTCCCCCCGGCCATCGAGGAATCCCGCCTTGCCTATCTGATGCAAGCCAGCACCCGCATTGAGCAACACGCGATGGCTTGGGTGAAGGTGTTGAAGCCCGAAACCCGGCATCTCGTGGACCGAGCATTGCGGGATGGATTCATTTGGGGCCTTGATTCAATCTAGGAATGAACTGCTTTTTCGATGATATTGAGTTTTTCCAGACGGGAAAGACCCTTGATTTGAAGCTCGCGCTTCAGGGCTGCACTTTTGTCCACAGCGTCCTCTGAATACACCACCACAAGAGGACGGCGGACGCGCGTGTACTTGGATGCTGTGCCAAGGTTGTGTGCACGTAGCCTTTTCACCAGATCATTGGTGATCCCGGTGTAAAGGCTGCCATCGCAGCACTTCAAAATATAGACGATGTACGCCATCGCCAAAAAACCAATCCAGCTTATCCGTTCTGCAGCAGCGACAGCGCCATCTTCGGCACACTGTTGGCCTGAGCCAGCATGGCCGTGCCGGCTTGCATCAGGATGTTCTGCTTCGCCATTTCAGACGTCTCTTCCGCGATATCAACATCTTTGATTCGGGAACGGGCAGCAGACAGGTTCTCAATCGAGATTGCCGTGTTCTTGATCGTCGATTCAAGACGGTTCTCAATGGCACCGAGCTGCCCGCGGACAGACGATACTTTTTCAACCGCAATGTCGATGCTGGCCAAACTACGCTGGGCATCAGACTTCGTATTCACGTTAAGTTCTTCGAGGCCAAGCTTGTCGACGTTCACGTCGAGCTTGAAAGCATCAAAGGAAATCCGGTCAACACCAAGAAGGTTGTCACCGCCAGTGTTCACCTGAAAATCAAGGGATCCGCCAGTACCGTCGAGCAGGTAGGTACCGTTGAACTCGGTCGAGTTGGCAATCCGGTCAATTTCTTCCTTGAGCGACTTATATTCCTGGTCAAGGTAGCCACGCTCCTTGACACCAATCGTGTCACTCGCGGACTGCACGCCGAGTTCACGCAAGCGGACAAGAATGTTTTGGATTTCGTTCAAGCCGCCCTCTGCAACCTGAATCAGCGACACACCATCGGATGCGTTTCGTGAAGCCTGAACGAGGCCACGCGTTTTAGCGCGCAACTTTTCAGAAATCGCAAGACCGGCTGCATCATCGCCGGAACGGTTGATCCGGTAACCACTAGACAAGCGCTCGAGGGAACGGTCGAGCAAAGCTCTCGTGCTCTTCAAGTGCCGCTGAGAGGTCAACGCCATTGTATTAGTTTGGATTCTAAGGCCCATGCTCTACCTCGTCCTTGAGGGAAAAACCTGTCGCAGATCAACTACAGTTATAACACGCTATTTTTAACAGTGTGAACAAGCGGGCAAAATTTACCGGCTGGAGACCTCGAAAAAGGTCTTTAGTGGGCAGAATCGACCTCGGAATCGACGGTCACGGCCAGGGGATCAGAGAAGCTTTGCCCCTTTGGCGTATCCTCCGCTGCGAAATCGCGTACTGGAACGCGCCCCTTCGCCCCACTGAGAGAATCGATCCACTGCGGTGTCCCGATCCCGCGGGTGCCGTGATCCTTCACCGTTCGAAAGGCCGCGTCGGGGCTGCCGAGCATGGCGTTATATGACGGAGCCGACGCTCGGGAGGACGGGGTCGCCGCGCGAATATGACGCACCCTCACGTTATTCTGAGGCCCTGAGGCCGAAGAATCCTCTCTTCCCGCAATTCCAGAAACAGCCAGGACACTCGTCGGCCGCACTGGCATCGCCAAGGCAACCGCAGGAACCACAGTGGGCTCCGCAACGGTGACGACCTTTGGGGATTCAGTTGGGAGTTCATTGGCGATTGCCGGCTGCGCCAAGCGGCGCGCCAGTGTAATAGAAATGGTCAGGGCCAGAATCAGGGTAACAACGACAACTGGCTTGCGCATAAGCAGCCTCCTACAGCAACGGAGGTATATTAACATGATTTTATTAAAAATGAATCTTAATTTTAAACATATTAATACAAATGCACTCCGTTGGATTTTATTACCAGCGGCTCTGTTGACGCTCTTTTTTTCGGTAAAATCATGGAATTACAGCACAAAAAAGGAATCCACCTGCCCGCCCCCCAGCGGATCAGTTCCTATGAGGGTCGCCTCAGCATCTTTGGCGGGCGATGAACTTCTTGTCCGGATCCTTAAAAAAGCAGGCGCCATAGACCGCTTGATCGCCACATCCAGGTTTTCCGACGATCCGCTCTATAGTCATATTACGAACGAAGTCACCGGCGTCAGCGCCCGGGTGGGCGACAACCTTGAGGCCCTGGCTTCACTAAAACCAGATCTGGTGGTGTTTGCTACCTTCAATCGCCCCGCCGTGACGAGCGCACTACAGCGCCTGGCAGTACAGAACTGCTGGCTCGATGCCTTTGAATCCTTAGAGGGCATTCGCGGAAACATCCTGAGGCTGGGCGCCGCCTTGGGACTTGAAGATGCCGCACGGAATGTCGCCGATGACTTTCAAGCAGAAGTCCTGTCAGAAGTCCGCACCACCCGAGCCCTCGCGGGCGCAAATGCCGTCGAAGCCAAACCCAGGGTTCTCAGCTTTGATGGTTCCGGTACCGTTATGGCGGGAAAAACGACTTTCGATGATCTTGTTCAACTTGCAGGCGGAATCAACGCAGCATCAGCCGCCGGCCTGACTGGCTGGCCACGGATCACCGATGAAGCCATTTCCGCAATGGCCCCTGACGTCATCGTTTTGTTGACCGACACGCGCAGCGCGGATGACCTCAGGTCGGAGTTGCAGGCAAAGCCCGGCTGGCGCGACACGCCTGCCGTAAAAAACAGTCGTTTCGCGACGCCATCTCCCGCAGACCTTTTGGCCCTTTCTCCCGCCGCGCTCCGTGCTGTCCCTGCATTGCGCAGAGCTTTTTACATTTCGAACCGGCGAGACGCACGCCCATGAAGATCAAGGCTGAAATGGGCAGCATGACATTTCTGATCGCCGCGTTGACGGCAACCTTTGCCTTGAGCCTTGTTACCGGTATTTCCGGAAGTTTTCTCGATTCTGGTACTGAGGCAATCGTCCAATTCCGGTTACCACGGAGCACGTTGGCCATGCTCTCTGGGGGCTTTCTGGGAGTCGCTGGGGCACTCACTCAAAATCTGTTTCGCAATCCCCTGGCCTCACCATCCATCTTGGGCATTGAGGCCGGCGGCAGTCTGGCCGTGACGGCTCTTCTTGTTGCAGGACTTTCATTAAATCTGGCTCCGATTGCCGCCCTGGCAGGATGCCTGGTGGCCTTGATGCTTGTTTTGACCTTCCGATCAAATTTAATTCTGAGCGGACTTGCCATTTCCACCGCTGCAGGCTCGGTGGGCAGTCTGCTGTTGTCCATTGCCCTTAATGACCCTGGTCGCGCAGTTTCCGTGCTTCAATGGCTCCTTGGCAGCCTGTCTGGACGGGGCTGGAGCGATTTAATGCGCGCCATTCCTTTTGCTGCTGCTGGGCTATTCATGAGCTGGCGGCTTGGCCCTGCCATGGACACCATGATGTTGGGCTCGCAAGTTGCCAGCTCCGTCGGGGTGGATGTCGAACGGAAAAAACTGACGGCAGTGACCGCCGTTGCCCTGCTCACGGCCGCTGCAATCACGGGCGGCGGACTGTTGCCTTTTGTTGGCCTGATAGCCCCACACCTTGCACGAAGCACGGGCGGATACCGGGCAGGAAGTTTGAAATCCAATTCCATCGCAGCAAAAAGTTTCTGCCTCGGTGCCATTCTAGTCATGTTCGCTGATTTAATCGCACGCACAGCCGCGGGCCCTCGCGAACTTGAAACCGGCGTGATCACCGGCGTGATTGGCGGACCTTTTTTCCTGTGGTGCCTCTGGCGTCAGCAAGGCAAGGAGGCACGAACATGACTCCAGCACATCCAATCTTGCCTTTCATCCATCAGGCAAGGGGCGCCGGACTGAAAGTTACGGATCTTCGATTGAAGGACCGTGGTGCCATTCTTGCTGATGGCTATTCGGCAGATTTTACGGACGGCAAAATCCATCACATCACGGCCCCCAACGGTGCGGGAAAAAGTTCTCTCCTGGCCTGTCTGGCGGGCCTGTTAAAACCAGACTCTGGATCGATTGCTGTGCAAGGACTCGCTGATAAAAAAGCCGCGCTGATTTCCTGGTTGCCGCCAGATGACGATTTCACCATGCCGCAATGCGCAATCGACGTGGTCCTTGCCGGACGCTGGCGCTTCCACCTGGGCAGGCCAACCCAAGCCGATCAGGGAATCGCCATGCAATGCCTCGATGCCCTCGGCATTGGAGATTTGCACAACAAGGCATCAACGGAGTTGAGCTCTGGTCAAAAGCGCCGCGTCAATCTAGCCCGAGTCATTGCGCAGGATGCGGCAATCATTCTGCTCGACGAGCCATTCCGGGGACTTGATGCCAACGCACGACATTCATGCCGGGAAGTCATCGTGGTACTGGCAGACCGTGGCCGCACCATCATCGTTGCCGATCCCCTGCCGCCAGAATAAAGCCCGCATGAATCCATTCATTTGTGCTTGAACGTTTTGACGCCATCCCATGTGTCGTCAAGACTCATGCCTTTGAGTTCGGCAATCCGCTCTCCATAAATTCCACACGGCTTGTCTTCAGGGTGAATAAGCATGCACTGCATGAACGATTTCTGGGCGCTGGCCCAGTCGCGTTTCAGGTAATGGCCGCGTGCCTCATTGAAGTGTCCCGTGAACTCACGCAACAGCGATTCCTTTCCGACTCCAAATGTATCGGGACGCATGAGCTCGTGGACACGGACTGGCTCAAGCTTGCCCTTCACCCGGATCGTATCCAAATCCCGCAAGTGAAAGTCCGTGCGTGAAATCTTTTTGAACGTTCGGTCGCTCAGCAAAATCTTGACCCCGTATTCCTTGGTCAAACCCTCCAGGCGTGAACCAAGGTTCACATTGTCGCCCATCACGGTGTAGGTAAATCGCTCTTCGGATCCCATATTGCCAACCGACATTGGACCGGTGTTCAAACCAATACCGATGTCGACAATCGGCAATCCCATTTTTGGGAAATCGACCCGCAACCGGTCCAACACGTAAAGCATGTTGATCGAAGCTTCGCATGCGACATCCGCAGAGTTTGGCACTTCAAGTGGAGCACCCCAAAATGCCATAATTGCATCACCAATGAACTTGTCGAGAACTCCCTTGGAATCGAGGACGATTTTTGTCATCGGAGTAAAATAAAGGTTCATCAACTCGCACAATTTTTCTGGCGACATCGATTCGGACATCGTGGTGAAATCGCGAACGTCACTAAAGAAAACGGTTAATTCCTTTTTCTCGCCACCAAGCTTCAAAGATTCTGGATTTTCCAGCACCTGGGCGATGACATCGGAACTAAGATAAAGAGAAAATGCGCCCTTCACTTTTTTCTTTTCACGCTCTTCCGTCAGGTAACGGTAGGTCGTCACCATCAAATACACGGAGCCCACAGTAAAAAGTGGAGCCGCGGCTGCAACCCACAAGCCCTTGCCGAACCAAAGGTATCGATCAACAAAAAACAGGGCGAGAAACAAGATCGATGTCGCAACTGCGGAGGCCGTTGCCGGTAAAATACTGACAAGTGCCGTGGTCAACAGCCCAAGGACGATGATTCCAAGGAATTCCATTTTGAAGATCGCAGATGGACGCCGCATGAATTTTCCGCTGAACACGTTATCGATAAATGCGGCGTGATTTTCCACGCCGTCGATAGTGGCATCAAATGAGTTTGCCCTGATGTCATTGATTCCGGTTGCCGTCGGACCGGCAAGGAGCACGGCACCTCGCAATTGCTCGCGTTCTTCCGGCGTAAAAGAATTATTCATTGCATCAACGAAACTGAAGTGTGGCACCATCTGACGGCCACCAAGATGATTGATCATGGCCCTTCCAGTGCCAACTGGGTCGACCGGAATCTTGATCAGATCCTGATCATCATTCGGGTTCATCAAGACAATTTCTTCAATTCCATGACTGTCAAAGAAAACCACCGGCTCGCGTCCCATTGAGCTGGCAACAGTTTTCAGCGCCAGACTCGGCATGAGGCGCCCGTTGATGTTTCGCACGAGGTTGATCCACCGGATGACTCCATCATCGTCTGGATCATTGTTGAAAAAGCCGTGATATGCGCTGGCCTTATTGACCATGGGAATGTTCGACGCAATGCCATAGGCGTTGATCATCGGGTAGGCCGAAAGGTCTTTGCCTTCCGGAAGAATCAAATTCTGGATGGCCGAAGGCTCCATTGGTTCAAGCCCCTCGAATGGCGCTGCGCCCCCCGCCTCGGCCGCGGCAGGGCTTGGGTAATAAAAGTACCCGAGGACCACATTGCCAAATGATTTGAGCCCCCGTGCAAGGCTCTGGTCGCCCGGACTGGCCTGACCACGCGCGGCCTGGATGCGCTGAACATCGGCGACATCGATCCCACGACCGCCCTCTGGCAGGACATCTTCAAGGAGGGTCCGCTCCGGCTCACTCCAGGTGATATCCATGCCGACCCAGGTGACCCCGGCTTCCTTCAAATTTTGAAAAGCCTTTTCATAAATACTTCGGGGGAATGGCCAACGCCCGATGGCGCGGACAGACTTCTCGTCGACCGCCAAGACTCCCACCTTGGACTGCGGTTTCAAGGGACCTCGAAGCCTAAACCGGATGTCGAGGAGTTTGGCTTCGGCCGTCTTAAGGACGTCAACTAAGGTGGAATTGCGTTCGGTAACCATTCCGTACTGGGTCCAAAGCGTCCCAGTCGTCAATAACGTACCCATGGCCATTGGCCAGGCTGCCCGACGTAAGTTTGCGGAATAACGGGCCCAATGCGACTTTGCCTGTGATTTTTGTTCGGTCACGATACGGTCCTCCGAACCGGTAGATCGGCGAAATCCCTGAAAAACTCAGGAACAAAGTTGCAGGGCCGGGCCTGGATGCGGTATCCAAACCACTGTAAGACTTTCCTAAATTGCAATGTTTTAGAGGTTCCCAAACGTGTTTGGATCGCTTTTCGGAAAGAAAAATCCCGTTGGCCCGGAATCCCACCCTCTCGTTTCCCCGGCGGAAGAGTGCATTCCCAAAGAACTTGCGCCCCAAGAATACCTGTCTGAACTGGATGGGCTTTCGATCGAGGACTATGCCCAAAAGCAAGGCATGACGACCGACGAAGTCTGGAACAGGTTGCGGCGCGGCCAGCTAGTTGGCCGGACCTCACGGGGCAAGGTGCTGGTTTACGAATCGATCAGCGCAGCCGCCTTGGCCGTTCCGGGCATTGGATCCCCAGGCGGCCCGACTGGATCTGCACAGGGAACATCCTTCAGGAGTTCCTCCGACGGCGACCTTCCGCCGCTCGAGTTTGGCGCCTCAGGGCATCTGACCGAGCGCAGCTCCACTCATTCCAGCTCAATGGTCTCCATGGACCTGGCTGGCCCACAATCGACGGAACTGGCCCTGTTGCTTGACCATTTGAGCCTGGCCAAAGAAGAAAACCGGGAAATCATTCGGTTGACGCAGGACACCTTGACCAAGTTGTCTTCCATGACCGATGCCGTCGTCCAGATGAAGGACGAGGTAATCAAGAGCAAAGACATACAACTCGCTGAGTTTCAGCATGCATTGGCAGAAAAAGAACGCAACATTTCGCAATTGCGCCAAGAAAAAGAGGACCTTGAGATCCTGAACCGGACTCTGGGAAATGCCCTCGGAAATACTTTGTGACCTGCTGCTAGACTGGCTCAGGAATGATATGATCTCAGGAACATCCCGACCAGGAATTCCTGAGAGGTATCCATCGAATGGTGAAAGTCCGGCTGCTCATCGTTGGCATCGTCTTTGGCTTTGTCACATTTAGCGCGTCTCATGCATTCGCTGAAGAAATCCCTGAGCACTACCTGCCTGCGGGGCCAACTGGATCAGGCGGCGCGGGCGTTGCCTCTGCCAATGACGACGACGCCATCTGGACCAATCCTGCCGGAATCGCTCGCGTGCGGAAAGCCCGCTCGAAAACCGGAACCCGTACCAAAATTCCAAATCTCATCCTCGGCGCAAATTCCAACAGCAAAACTTTTTACGGTAGCATCCAAGGCGCCGGTGACAGCACAATTGAAGACCTTGCAGCAAATGCAGACAGCCTCGGCAGCAAACCATTTTGGGTCCGCGCAGCCATGTTTCCGGTGACTCTGGTAAGTCTTGCCCCATCGTCTCCGGCCGCCTTTGGAATTTATATGAACTCCGTCACCAGCGCATTTATCGACAGTGCGGCCCCATCGGACGCGCAGGTCACAGCCATATCTGACATCGGTGGTGTGATTACCCTTGGTCAGACAAATGCCTCCAATCGACTCAGTTCCGCGATTCAGATCCGGCCCGTCTACCGGTATTCATTGGAAAACACGATCCCGTCGAACGACCTGTCGAGTCGCTCTGCTCTGCAGCACCACTTTACTTCGCTGGCAAACAAGGCCACCGCCATCGCGATCGACGTTGGGGTCATGTACACCATGGCGGATTATTGGTTTCCAACCTTTGGACTGGCGCTCCTCAACGCACCGCTGCAGTGCAAATCTGATTACCTGAATCCTTTTTCCGAAAAGCGCCAGGATATTTGTGGAACGAAATTCGCAGGAGACTTTGGCAGTCCTGACGCCATGTCGACCATTGATCCTGCAGACATCCGCGCAGGATTCGCGATCACTCCAAGGTTTGGCCGGGATGTCACCACACGTATTTCGCTCGATGTGCATCATTACGCGGTGGCATCCGGCAGTAAATATTACGGCCTTCCCGGAATCGAAACAGGAAAGCTATTCCACGCCGGCATCGAAATCTTCAAGGGTTCGCCATTGCAACCACCTCCCTATAGCCTTCGCCTGGGAACAAACCAGGGTTTTTTTACCTATGGGGTGGAAGGACGTATTGGCTACATGAGCATTGCGTTTACGTCTTATGGACAGGATATTTCCGCGCGCACCAGCCGGAAAGAAGATCGGCGTTCCTTGTTGTCGTTGTCGGGTGAATTCTAGGTTCAAAGCTCCCTGCTCGGGAAAGGAAATACTGTGCCGAACATGCGGAAATCATTTCAAGCTGCATTGTCGATCATTGCCGCCAGCGCAACCATGCTCAACACCAGTTGCGTGACCACCGGAAAAGATTCCTTGCGGTCTGTACCGCAAAAAAATCTCATGGCACCAATGGTAGCTCCACCAGCCCCGGCACAAGAAACGAGCCGCCCCGCTGCGGGGCAAGCCCCCCTGGTTTTGGCGGCGGTAGCAGACTCACAGATTGCGGATTTTGCCAGCCGGCACGCCCTGTCCGTCGCACGCCTGAGCGAAACCGATGAACTGCTCCTGAACCGGATGCCGAACCACCCCCAACCCGGTTCGATCCATGAAGCCGCCATGGTCCTGGGTATTGTCAAAACCTTTAGCCCGGTCAACACCGACACCAAAACCTTTAACGAGCAGGAATTGAGTGACGACAAAACCAATCCTGTCGAGAAATCTCAGGCTCCAGAAAATGAAGTCAGCGGCTTGGAAAAAGCTGCCCTGGCGCGGGGAATCGATTTGCCCGGGGCGGTAGAGGTGAATCCATTCCTGCAAAGCGCATCGGTAGTCAGATTGATCACCTTTGCCGCCGAGAAGGGCCGAAACTCAGAGGCGTTTAACGCGCGCCTCCGCTCCGCGACGGTGAAGCAGGTCAGCGAATGGCGAAACTTGTCTGAACGGTACGGCCAAGATTTGGTCGTTGCTCCTGAAATCAAACCGGCACCCGTTGATTCCACCCCGCCCACGGGAGACGCGGCACGGGCCATCGTTGAGGGCACAGGCGGTGTCAGTGATTTGCACTCCAGCGACCTGGTCATCAACGATGCTGGACGCCAGGCTGACGAAGGCCAGTTCGACCAGGCAATCGAAACTTTGAAGCGCGTGGAAACAATCAGCCCTCTTTACAAACTGTCCCAGGAAAAATCCAAGGAGTTTGCAAATTCAGCGGTGCGCGACATGAGACGCAAGGCAGCTCAGGCCTTCTCCGCCGCAAACCAAGCCAACGATTCAGGGACAAAAAGGTCATATCTGGACAAGGCAAAATCAATTCTGGAAGAGGCTGTTAAAAAATACCCGGATGCGGATCAGCTTGGAACTGTCCGGGAAAATTTAACTGTTATTATCCGTGATCTGGAACGGCTGCGCGGATCTTCGAATCGTCCATAGCCTGCTCCCGTTAACATCGGGTTAACGGGCTGCCGTTTAAGAATTACTCGTCGTCGCCGTCTCCCGCATCAGCGTCAACATCATCGGCCGGCCCGGCATCTGCCTCGACATCAGAACGACCAGCTGGGCGAAGGCGGCTCATCGGAATCGGCACACCAAATTGGATACCTTCCATTTTCGCAGCCACATTCACATTAGCGGGAGCCAGCGAACGAACGGCTTCTTCTGGCGTAATATAGAACGGATAACGTAAATGGTAGTTGTAGCTCTCGATTATCTTGCGGGGCCGCTCCATCGCACCGGAAAAAAGGAACGGAACTCGCATTCGCTTCCAGAGCTGGAGGACCTCCTCAAGGAAACCGGGGCAAACTTCCTTCTCGTCCTGGAAGTCCAAAATAAGATAGCGGAACTCATGGGCCACGAGCCAGTTGTGCAGACCTACCGCAAGATCCTGGCAGGCACTGCAATCGGTCGCATTGTGCGGACACGATTTGCCGAGATTAAGGATCACCGCTTCGTTAATTTTCTCAGGTATCAGTTCGAGCATGGCGGTAAAATTACTCCACTTCCGTAAGCTGGACATAAGTAGAAATCGATGTCGCGTCAGACTGATATGGATATGCAAGGAGCGGGAGGGGGGTCAATGCTTTTTCGCTCAACTAAAAGAACAAAGGTTCTCGACCTGTCGGGTGACGGCTCGCGCCTTTATATCCTTAACCACGCAGGATAAAAGGGTTTTTCTTAGTCCAACCACCGCTTCAACCGCACTCCGGGGGATCTGTTTTTCTTCGATGGCCTCGAACCGTATTTCCCCAGACCTCAAAACAATGGATTCATTCCCTAAAATCTGAAGCAGCCTGGAATCTCCACTTCGACACAAAGTCCCGCTATCCACCAGTAACGCTCCTGTGACCTTGGCTTCAGCATGCATATGCACCTGCCAGACCAGCTTATCGGCGCGCTGCCGGGCGGGGCCCAGATGTCTGGTCAAGACAACCTGCCAAACCAGCCCATCCCGATCGGAAATCAAATCAAAGATGGTGGATTCTGTCATGATTTTGAGTGCTCGCTGTTTTTAGGGCTTGATCCTATTATACCTCAGCTGTGATGCTCCATCGAAGCCCAATGCCAAAAAAATAGACGATCAGGGCAGATAAAACAGGGAATTCAAAAAGGCACGATGCACTTTAATCATTCGCAAAAATTAAAAAAACTGCTGGCAATAGCTGTGACGCTTATCGCCTTCATTGGCCTTAGCGGCTGCGTTTATCGTTTTACCAACTTGCATGTTTCGGCTCCCGAAGGAATTCGCACGGTATCCGTTGAACCGGTTTACGATACAAGCCGGGAAATTCTGCCTCATGAACTTCTGTGGGAAGAATTGCAACGCACGATTGCCGCAGAGGGACACCTGATGCTGGCCTCACGATCGAAGGCTGATGCCATCCTACGGGTGCGGATCAAAAACGCCCGGTTTTCACCAACGGGAACTGTCGTCAAACCACAATCGATGACAAAAGATCCGGCAACGATATCACCAAGCCAGGAGAGCATGCCGAGTTATCGGGAATTCCGAAACTTGACCGAAGCCGCGGAACTGATGCCCTCTACTGCAGTATTGATCGAAGTAGATGTCCAGCTATGGCACTTGGAAAAGCGTACCCTCTTGTTTGAAAAAACCTACGTCCAATCCGAAAGTTTCCTGTCGGTGCGACCTTCAACGTCTCCCCGGAATAATCACCTGCGGGAAAACGAAGCTTTCCGCGCCGATTTCGGACGCATGTCAAAAGCCATCGCCGAGAAAGTCGTTGCTGACCTTCTCATTAAATCATCTTAAACTGCTCTACATCGCTGCGCCTGGCGGGGCCACCGCCAGCACACCAAGCGGCCAGACCTTCTGCGCTCCTCGACCTTGGTGCTTCAAATCAATCATCGCATTGTGCGCGCCGACGTAAAGATCCAGGCGGCACTGCAGGCGGTCCACACGTTTGGTCGTGCACCACGTCCGGCGCGACAGGCATTTCACGTTGTCACGCACCATGGCGCAAGTGTGGTTCAGGGAAAACAGCGGATCCCAGCCGCCGGCTTTCAGTTCGCCCTGGCCGACGACGCACCCTCTACGCCCCTTGAAGGTCTTGTGTTTCGCGCCGGGCAGGTGCTGTCTCACAAGTTTGGGATAGCGCGGACATTGATCGGACTTCACAAGGAGGTCCGCAGAGGCCACGTGCGAGATCGTCGCCAAAGCCATACCCAGAGCATGTTTGCGGTGATCAACTCGTTTGCCATAGCGACGCCGCGAGATGGCGGCAAGGCGCCCCTTGGCGGGCATGCTGGCGGCGGTGGCCGACAAGATGATACGGCTGCCCTCTTCGACGGCCACGGCGATGGCAACGGGCTTGCACTTGCTGTGTTCGAAAGCCTCCATTTCGTCAAAAACAGCAGTTTTTACTGATTTTCTCATTCCGGCCAGGCGCGCCGCGTGGGCCGCCTGCGAGAATTTTGCCATGCGCACCAGCTTGCGCGCCACGGTGATTTGCGTTGTCGAACACAGTTTTGCAGCGCGGCGCTGGGAAACTCCCGAAATCAAAAGCATGAAAATTGGGTGGTGTAAATCGGGCCGTTTTTGGCCCTCGTCGAGGGAGCCAGATTTATGGGAAAACTGGGACTTACAAGACTTGCAGAGGAACCTCTGGCGCTTTTCAGTCGGCGTGTTTTTTCGCTGAAAATGTCCCTTTTTGATGACTGAAAGTGATGTCTCGCAACGTGGGCACCGCATGTGCACCTCCTTTACGGAGGACACTGTGGATGTGCGGGAGGCGTGGCTTGAAGTGGCATCTGAAGTCAGGCGCAGCTATGTAGAGCAGTTTACGGCATTCTAGAAAGAACTGCACCAGACATGTCGGGAAGGGATCTCGTCTGTCCCAAGAATGTCACTGCAAGTTGTAAAAGGTAGACCGCAGAATCCTCCGGGACGTCAAATTCCTTTGTTCGCAGGAATCTCACCCCCCAGCAGGCAGACGGCGCGTCGAAGGAAGCTCCGAGCCGCGTTTCATAGGCTTCAACAATAGCAGCGTTGTCCTTGGTCCGACGTCCGAACGAACCGAAAATATTAAACCAGGGAACGATTGAAGTGGCAAAATTTGCTGTCCGCGTTGTCACCAGACGATAAGAAGCGAAACCTTCTCCGTCGATGTCGACCTCCTTGTCCAACGAGAAAGCAAACGAGATTGATGTCTTTGCGATCGTCGGGGGCACCAGATTGACCTTAATTTTGGTCGGAACCCGATCATAGATATTGTAGTTAGACAGCGATGAAAGGCCCCAGTCGCCAATTTGGGTGCTCAAATCGAGATACGGCTCGCTCCATGGACGTGACTCACGGGTGAGTTCCTCTTCCGCCTCTCGCTCGCGAGCCTTCCTGAAGTCATAAGTGATTCCGCTGCTCAGCGTCAGCAAGTCATTGTGCCCTGTGTCCACAATGGCGTAGCGGTTGTAAAAGCGCTTTCCACCGTCGGCACCAAACATGTCGTCGTACCCTTTGAGCGGCCGGTCCAAAGCAAACAATAACTCTCTGCGAGCAAGGTCCTGAATATCCTTTGAAGATCGAATCGTTTGCTTGATCTGGGACTTCGATCCTTGAGAATCCATTGTGTCGGCTGGAAGCATTCGCCAGCCCCTGCTAAAAATCCGCCACCTGTGCGAAGTTGAAAGCCCGACCGTCTGATAAGCACGGAGCTGTTCATCTTCGGGTAAATCTGAATCGGTGCTATCGGTGCGGGGCTCGGAGCGGTCCGATTGAAAATAGGTCGGGACACCGCCGTTTGCCAGAGGCTCGCTTCCATAAGGCCCAGACCTGGCAACGAACGGGCGCGTGGCGAAGGTCACGGACCAATTCATAAGATGCTGAATCAGCCGTTGTGACTCAGTAATGGATGCATCCGTCGACGGCAGTATTCCCGACACATCGGCGAGACCATCGAGGGGTAATTGAAATCGAACGCCGAGGCGCAAACTGGATTCCTGCGTTGACCGGTCTTCATATGCACGGGCCGAAATGAGCCTTGCCTCTGCATCCAGAAATTGATCCACCTTCACAGCTGATTGGCTGCTGACCGGAGCCAAGAGGCGCAAATCAACGCTTTGCCAGCGTCCATCCCCCAAAGACTCCGTGGCTGATTCAGCAAAACTGTCAGCTTTGCCATAGTCACGAATTTCGTAATGCCGATAACGAACGTTTCCATAAACTGGGAATTTAACTTGGGCGTCAGGGGTCAAGCGGAAAAGACGGCTTTGCGCCGACATGCTTACCGGCAATTGCTCACCGTCAAAATGACCGACAGATCGCATATTATCGGCAAAGATACTGCCGGCACCGGCATAATAGTCAGGGGAATCATAATGAAGCATCACACCAGAATGGTGAAACGCGGGATAAGCCCGGCCACGCAGGACTGCTGACTGAAAATCATCTGGCAAATAAAGGTCATAATCATACCGGTGATCGGTCTTGATCGTTCCGGAAGAAACAAGCGAAAGGCGTGAAGACAGAAATTTAATCCCGTTCCAGTTGGCATTTCCACGCCAAAGGTTGCTTGGCACAGACAACTGCCGTCGCAAGTCCGCATCACAGGCAGCCTGTAACATCGGGTCCGTTGAAAGGCAGTCTTCGTTGACGGAGTTCCAATACTGAACTTCCGACAAACGCTCAACCAGCGCATTTTGATCGGCAACTGGTTCGACTGTGACGTATTGGGAGGCCAACGATCCGGTCCCCGACTTTTTGCGAGCTCCCTCAAGGCCTTTCGCAAAAACTCCAGTCAACATCTGACGGCGGCGAAGGTCGCGCAGCCAAATCTGGTCGCGCATCCCCTCGATGCTCAGTGACCATCCTTCGTTCCTGCGGCTCTGCTGCCGGGCGTCCAAGGAAATCCTGGTGCCACGCTGTTCAAAGAACTCAGTTGCGACCGTAACATCAGCATCGGATCCGAGTTCAAAAAACACAGGTTGCGAGAGAACGGTTCCCGAGACCGCATCGTGACTAAACACGGGGAGCAAAAATCCTGATTGCCTGATGTCTTTGATTGGCAGACGGAAATACGGAAGGTAAAAAACTGGAATTCCGCCAATCTCAATCACCGCATTTTTGAAATCAGCATAACCTCCAATCTGGGCGTGGCTTTGCTGGGCTCGAACGGCCCATGCCGGGTCGTCTCCCGGATCGCAACGGCAGGAGGTAAACAGTGCGTCCTGAATTTCAAAATCATTACCGCTCTGGCGCTCAATGATCTGGCCGCCCATCCGGAAATAGGCTGATGAAGCACCCGAACCGCCAAACTTGCGAAAAAGCTCCTCGCGGTTCTTGTCCCAATAAAGGCGCCGTCGCTGATAAACCATACGGCGATCGTTGCCCAAACGCGCCAGCGCAGGATTTTCTTGCCCTCGTAGCAAGTCCTCCTGTTCAAGGAGCAGGGCATACCGGTCGACAAGGTCATCGGAGAGTTTCTCTCCAGCAGCCGCCGCCATCCGGGAAGATTCCCTGAGCTGGGCACGGGCACCCCGGATCCCTTGCAGGCGGTTTTGTCTGGCGAGTTCGAAATCAATCTCGGTTTGTGAAAAACCCAAAATGGACCGCGAAATTTGATTTGCCTGATCAGGATCATTCGCGGTCATCACCGCACCGTCCAAGCGAAAATCCCCGGTGCTGACAAAAAAACGGAGTCGATCACCGGCAAAAACCTGGCGATCACTGATGATGACAATATGGCCATCGGCTTCAATCGTACCGGCGGCCTGGTCAAACGCAATCTTGTCGGCCGAAATCACGTTACCCGAGCCAAGTGCAATGACATCGCCTTCGAATATCTGTTTTTTACCGTCGCCAGTAAAACTGGATGACCGGGCATCGAAGAAGATTTCTGGAACACTCTCAAACGGTCCAGTAAATCGGGAAATCTCGTCAGACTTGGCTTGACCCAGCGCCACACCAGACGCCATCAGCATCAAAATCACGCATGGCAAGGCAACTGCGCAAGGCGCGGTCCATCGCAACTTCACGAGACGTGCAAGAACGGGCTCCGGAATTTGCAACCTTGATCCGGCCAAGAACTTCTCCTACTGCCATGACAGAGCCACACACCGCCCATGGAAATTCGTCCATGGAATTTGTCGCAGCGAGAGTGTCGCGCATCATTCCCACCGCCCCCGCGAAATCATCCGCAAGAGGGAGGAGATCACGATAGCCACTGGGAATTGCCTCCCTGTTCAAGCCACGATCATTTGTAATTTTAAATAGCACAATGGGGTGCAGCTTTCTCGACAAAACATCAAGTATTCCACCAATATCCTTATCCCTTAGAATGGAGACAATTCCAGGAATCTTGGTGTCTGGCCCAAACTTTTGGACAAGGGCTTCAACGAATTTTGTTGCGCCATGCGGATTATGGCAAACATCAAATAAAATCTCCCGGGACTGCCCGGAACCAGGGACAATTGCGCTCACCTGATGGAACCTGCCACACAATGCCGGTGCCCAAGGCCCGTCCGGATGCGAGAAACGGTCAAAAATAGAATCTAGATCACCGGAACCTCCCCATGGAACGCCCGATTTGCGACCCTTTGACCAGAAAAACCAGCACGCCGTTGCCGCGGCAACGGCAAAGTTATCCACCAGGTAAGGAGCCGCTCCCCTGAAAAATTCCGGAAGTCTGGCAGTCATACGGACACCGGCCGCAGGGACGAAATAAAATTGCCCGCCTTCAACTCCGAAATCACGCCCGGCAAGGTAAAGATCAGCAGACCGTGATTCAGCCGCTGACGCAATCACCCGGAGCGCGTCCTTGTCATCGCGATCGATCGCAGAAAAACCAACAAACACGGGGCGTCCGGGGTGGATAATTCCAGCCTTTTCGAATGCGATCTGGGGAATGCTGCTACCGAGGTATCCGGTGTGATCCAGGCCAATGCTGGTGATGACACTGGCCTCAGGACAGACAATATTCGTCGCATCGAGACGACCGCCAAGTCCGACTTCAAGGACGTTTAAATCTGAATTGCGCTTGCGCCAAACCAAAAACCCGAGAAGCAGCGATGCCTCAAAAAAGGAGAGTTCTGCCCAAAGCTCCGGGTCGACTTGTGCAACGAGATCCGGGATCGCGGCCTCTAATTCATTTTCCGTCACAGAACGGTCCGACATCTGAATCCTCTCCGCGAAAGACAAAAGATGCGGAGAGGTAAACAAGCCACAGCGGAGCCCCCCAAGGGTCAGCAAGCGCCAAAGAAATGCCGATGTGGTGCCCTTGCCGTTGGTGCCGGCAACCAGGATGGAAGGCGTTCTGCCTGAAATCCATCCCATCTGTTCATTGGCCAGTTGCACCCTGGCCAATCCTGGCTTTATCCGGGAAAGGCGCTTGGCAAAGAGGTCTTCAAAACGGAGTGGATTTACGAAACTCAAATTTTTAGTGCCGGTGGGTGGTCGACGGCAGCAGAATGTTCAAGAGCTGGGCAATGGTGACCCTTAAAGAGTCCCTGTGGCAGATCATATCCACCATGCCATGCTCCAACAGAAACTCGGACCGTTGGAAACCTTCAGGCAACTTTGCACGAATGGTTTGCTGAATCACGCGCGGTCCGGCAAATCCAATAAGGGCTTTCGGCTCTGCAATATTGATGTCCCCCAACATTGCAAAACTTGCAGCAACACCGCCCGTCGTCGGATGAGTCAAAACAGAAATGAAAGGCACACCGGCATCACGCATCTTGGCCAACGCTGCACAGGTCTTGGCCATCTGCATCAGGCTCAAAATCCCTTCTTGCATTCTGGCACCACCAGATGAAGTCACAACCACTGCGGGCTCGCGCTTTTCTGCGGAACGAAGAAACAATCGCGCCAGTTTTTCACCGACGACAGACCCCATGCTGCCACCCATAAACTCAAAATCAAAGACGCCAAGATGAACCGGACGCCCAGCCAGCAGGCCACGCCCGGTAATGATTGCATCATACCGGCCGGTCCGGTTGTGCATGTCGCGCAATCGTTGCCGGTAGGGCTTTGAATCTTTGAACTCAAGTGGATCAGGGCTGCAAAGAGCCTGGTCAGCCTCTTCGAAGGTATCCGGGTCGAGGAATAACAAAACCCGTTCTTCAGCAGGGAGATAAAAGTGATGATTGCATTTTGGGCAGACATTTAAGTTGGCGAGAAAGTCCTTTCGGAAAACGATCTCTCCACATTCAGAGCACTTCTCCCACAAGCCGCTGGGTGGATCCTTCTTGAGGCTCTTTGCCAACGGTGCTTTTTCACGATTCAACCAGGCCATAGACCGATTACCCCCCCCGACTTCCAAAAAGAAGTTGGCACACGCTAGCAAATGGATTGCACCCGGGTCAATCGGGTAGGGCAAGAGTTTTTGGGGCTTGCACAACTTCAAACAGTTGGTACACTCCCTACTTAAGAAATCAATTAGTTAAAGCTTTTTGGCATGGCCTGTTCAATGAAACAGGTGAAATGAACGTATCCAAGGAAAGGATGCTTCGATGCTTTGTAAGCGCTGCCCTCATCATGTCCGCCACGGCAAGGTCGCCGCTGACGGCAAGTCGATCGAATTTCAGGACCGCTGCGGACTGAAAATGAAAAGTTCGATAGATCAGGTGTGCCAACATTTTCCGTTCCCCAAAGTCTTTGACTACATCGAATGTGATGTCTACAAGGCGACGTTTAAGAGCACGGGAATCAAGAATGATGTCGTACCCACATCGGACTTTCTTTACTCGGACAGCTTCCACAGCCAACCGATTACCGATATGGAACTACTGTAACCCCGCATTTGCGTTGTTGCAGAATCTGGTTGATCCCGGACAACCAGATAGATAGATTCCACATCAAGATTGATTTTAAAAATCATCGTCACGTTTCATCTTGCGGAAAAATTTTTGCACGGATGTCACGTGGCAGTTTTATGAACCAACACTGAGGGGTAGCAGAGAATGAATCGCGCTGAACTGATCGAATCGATGGCCAACGAGACCAAGATGACCAAAAGCTCCTGCGAAGCATGGTTGAGCGCCTTCGTCGGAACCGTTGAGAAGAACATCAAAAAACCGGACGGCGTGAAGCTGATTGGTTTCGGGACTTTTACCGTTTCCAAGCGCAAAGCCCGCACTGGCCGTAATCCCCAGACCGGTGAATCAATCAAAATTCCAGCACGCACCGTTCCAGTGTTTCGTCCGGGTAGCGATCTTAAACTGAAGGCCAAGTAGCTTTCAGTGCAGGATTCTGCGGTTTTGCCTCAGGTTGACGCGATTGCCCGTCATCCTGAGGCAAAGCCAAAGGTTCCGCCTCGTCGTCATCCTGAGGCAAAGCCGAAGGATCCTGTCTTATGGTAGTTCCGCCCGCAACCGGGCACGAACCAGCTCAGGCCACGAAGTTCCATCTTTCGACTTCCCAGAAGGCACATAAAGCCTTGTGATTTGCGCCCTGACTGCGCCCCCGTCACCAGTATTCAGCGTGAAAAAATCCTCGATCGGATAAACTCGCGGTACCTGGCGGTCGTCTTTTTTGATCAATCGTAGTTTGAAAAGCGAAGGCTCGTCTTTTGACCCGCGTGGACGGAAGCGCGTCAACGAATTCGCACTGGAAATACGCTCAACGGGACAGCCTGCCCTGGCGATGATGTCTTCTGCCTGCGCCATCATCCCCTCACCCGCCGAGCGGTCATCCTGTCCGCTGATTTCGAACACACGCTTCCAGATTCGCCGGTTGAGCAGCAGGTCATCCAAGGTCGCCGTGAAATCGGCGAGTTGGTCTGGCTTTTTACCCAATCGCGATTTTGCAGCATCAAGCAACGCACCGTAAATGCTGTGCTCGTCAATACGGGCGTAAAGTTCTGGATCTGCAGGCAAGGTCCACCCGGGAATATGACGAAACAGGTGCTTGATCATCGCCTCGGCTGCAACGGCAGTTTTGTGAAAGTAAAGCTGCAAGTACATCGAGTGCCGTGCACGCAGATAATCCTCGAAGGCCGCCATCCCGGAAAACTGAATCGCCAAATGCACCGATTGTTCCTTGGGGTCAAAGTACATGCCCAAAGAATTCAGGATCCGGCTTTCATCAAATATCCCGTACACAACTCCGCACTCACGGGAATCGCGCAGCAAATAGTCCATGCGATCCACGTCGAATTCACCAGAGATCAGCTCATGGCAGAAACGATAGGCCCCAAATCGCCAAAGGGGCGAACCTTCAACCGGCGGAATGTCGGGGGACATAATCGAAGCAATATCTTGCGGTTCGATTTTCATGACTTCAGGATTCTCAGCGTAAACATCGCGAAACAGGCGTTCGAGCATGAGCAGGGTAAAAATCTCATGACGCACCGGCAGTTTAGCTGGATCCTTGCCAGCCTTGCCAAGGGCCTCGACATTCTGTTTCAACCAGCGGTCCAACCAGACCGGACGTGGGTTGGAAGATTCTTGAACGGTCTTCCAAGAGGGGAGAAATGCCTCTCCCGAATGGGAAAAAGGTGGATGACCAAGGTCGTGAAGAAGTGCAGCCAGTCGCAAGGCTTGCAGCGTATAAGACGATCCAAAAAATTCATCAACCATGTCAAATGTCGGCGAAAGCAATCCGTGACCGCCACTGCTGCGGATTTCCCGATCAGGGTAGTCGCTGAATTGACGCGCCCCGGATGCAAGGCGTTTTTGATTGGCCCAAAGTTTTTCCCACGCAACACCAGCCAGATGCATCACGCCAAGTGAGTGCTCAAATCGCGAATGGGATGCCCCAGGAAAGACATACTGCAAGAACGCCAGTTGTTTGATGCGCCGCAAACGCTGCACATACGGGTGGGAAAGCACCCGGTCTTCGAGGTCAGAAACATCAATCGTGCCGTGAACGTTTTCCCGGATTCGACGGACAATCGGAAGTTGAATGGACACTGGCGATACCCTCCATCAGGGACTGTAAAAGGCCCCGACACATTCACTTATATGCGTCGCCCCAAAACGCCTCATCTCGGCGTGCAGCTCTGTCCGGATTGATTTCGCAGCCGTGGGCCCGCGCAACCACAGGGCCGTCATGATTTCCACTGCCGTTGCGCCCCTCAGAATCTTCTGAAAGGCCTCTTCGCCGCTGGTGACCCCACCTGATCCAATCATGGGCAACGCCCCCTTGTGAACAGCCCACGCCCATTCGAGCAATTGATTGGTCGCCGACAAGGCTTGCGATCCTGAAACAACCGCTGGCTCCGGCCACGATACATTACGCGAAGAACCGACGATGATTCCCTGATATCCCAACTCCGCGATGGTTTCGACCATGTTCTGGAAAACGTGTAGTCCGCAACCTGGGGCCAACTTGACCCAGACCGGAAAACCTTGCAGCAGCGCTGCCTCCGAGGCCAAAGCCTCCAGAACCGCAAGGATCATTGCCGCCTGAACGGCACTAGCCTGATCGGCACGGGGAAGCCCCCACGACAGGACCACTGGAAGTCGCCTGCGGGATGTTTGACCGGACAGTTCGGATGACCTGCGCTGAATGAGCCGTTGAAATGCGGCCAGGACTCGGGCCACAGCCCGGACTGGACCCTCGTGCAACGGCACTTCGATGTTGATTGCCAACGGACGCGACCCAGAGAACGCCCCAGAAAATGCCGTGACGCGCCCAATCACCTGGTCCAGGGTCGCGCCCCCACATGGCCATGATGCTAAATCCGCCTTGCCTGCAGGTATCCGGCCCAAAACAATCCCCCGCCCAGTCCTGTCTCCGATCGCCGGAATGCCGCAGCAATCGTCCGACAGTTGGATGGACCCCACTTCCGCAAAGGATAAACCCATTGGACCTAAGGCGCGCAGCCGCGCACCATCTCGCTCAAAGCCGGCCCCAAGACCGACCGGATGGGCCAATTTTCCGAAGCCAGGAAGATCTACCGACAGGGCATGATCCAACAACGAAACGGGAGACTCAAAGGAATCAGCAAAGCCGGATGCCGCCACCATGGCCGAAAGGCTGGCTTGACGCGACCATTCTGGCGGCAACAACCGGAAAAGTGCCGGGCCGGCAGAACTCCATTGCAGTTTTACGGGATCATTCATGCCGGTCCCCCCATCAATCTGCGCAATTGCGCCAAGGAACGTGTATGATGATTCTACGCCGATTATTTTATGAAAGTCACAACCCGACCAGCGGAGATCTACAATGATCATCACTGCGATCAAATACCGCTCGAATGGAAATCAAGACCCCGAAGTGTTTCGCTTCACGGGTGGAACTGCAGGCCTGCGCCATGCAGTTTGTTTCCAAACGGCAAATGACATTTCCAAGGAAAAAGCCAATGCAGCCCTCGCGATGGTGCTTAATGGCATTCCCTCAAACCTGATTTCGGATGCCGCCATCCAGATCGCTGACAGTGCTGGCGATACTTGGGTGATGACTCGCGGGACCCAGGGCTTCGCGGTTTCCAAAAACGGTGAAAGCCTGACTCGCGAGCAAATCAGGACATCCCTTATTTCAGCCTTGCTGGACTTGGATCTTGCTGGTGGAAACGGCAGCAATCCAGACGGCGAACACATCGCCGCCATCCTGGACGTGAGGCGCGGGCCGAATGGCCGCCCAAGCCTTTCTCCATGGTCTGCCGTTGATCATCGCCAGACCCCGGCAATGGACAAGCCAGCGTCCATAAAAGGACTGCCGGACTTCAAAAATTTTGTCGAAGGCTCAATGAAGGTGGCGAGTTCGAAAATCGCATCGGTTCTTGGGGCGGCAATCATCGACTTGGCCGCAGAAGATCCGGCTGTGCTTCAGAGGCTGATCGACGATGTGGAACCCCTGACAAGGGAAGCCCGTGCCATTCAAGAACAACTGAAAAACATTGAAACACCGGGTTCATTCTCTCGCGACGAACAACGCCGCCTTGAACATCTGATCCCGGAGATTGAACTGATCGACAAGATCAAAGCCCTGGCCTTGCCCCTCCTGGACCCAGCGGAAGGCATCAGCGCAATCCAAGACCGCCTGCGCGCGCTCGACCACGAACTGACCCTGCGTCTATCGAGTTTTGGCGTTCAAAAATCTCCGAACTTGTTGCACTCTCTTTTAAATCGCGAGTGGCGCAAGGCGCTTGGTTGCCTTGCCCGTTATCAAGCGACCAAAGCCCTGCAGGAACAGTGGGCCGCAATTCTGGGATCGACCCGGGACGAATTGGACCCGCTGATCACGGAACACATCCACTCCGTCGATCAATCAATCCGCCGCGACGATGAACTTTCCGCTGAACTCGAGGCCAGCATCCAGATGCTGCGCCTGAAAATGTCTCCTGCTCCATCTTCTCTGATGCAATATCATTCCCCGGTTCACGCCCAAATCACCCGCGAGCAGTCGCCCCAAACATGGTTCGACAAGCTCAAGGACTCCATCCACGGGAGCACCCAGCCTTCACAAACGCAAGCACCGGTCCGGGCCGCGGAATTCCCGCCCCGGATTTTTGTTGAAATGCTTGAAACCACTCAAGCTACTTTGGAATCAACAACAAAACGCCTCGAAGTCATGCAAAATCACGTTGCTGCGATTCGTTCCGATATAGACAGCCAGCGGGACGGCCTCGCCGGCGCAATGGCGCGCCTTGAAAAAGAATGCGCAACGGCACATGCAGAGTGGCTTGAAATGGCTCACCTGACAGGACTCGGATCCGAAGGCGCAGACTTCCGTGTTGAACAGCTCGTTGAACTTCTGTTGAACCGGATTGAACTGATCAAACTCGAAGAGGAAAAAGAAGAACTCCGCGAAAAAATGCGGGACCGCCTCGCGCGCTTTGAAACGCTGGAACGGCTGATCATCGAATGGCGTCAACTGACCAACAGCCAGAAGGCAGCAGACCTGTCTCACCCTGGAATAATCCTGGGCGAGGCCCGCTCGATTATCCGCTACCGCGAGGAAAAGCAGCGCGTGGTAGCCCGTCTTTCCCAAGTCCGTGAACGCAGTAAATCGATGGCCCAGAAACTGGCGCACCTCGACGAACGCGCCAAAAACTTGAACACCGCTTGGGAAAAAACCCTGAAAGATTTGCGACTGCCTGCCGTGACCACGACGGATCCGCGATGGGACGAAGCCCTGGCGGCCGCGAAAAGGCTGCAAACGATGACCGTGGTGATCGCCGACTTCAACGACTTCAATTCAACGTCCGCGATGTCCCGCAAGGCTTTGAATGACCGGGCACTGGATGAAGCCGCCCATGAATTCGCCCAGGGAAAGCCGGTGCACATCTACAACTGGCAGATTGCCTCGTCCAATCATGTCGAACGCGAAGACTTTATCAAATTTATCCAAGAGCAGGGATCAGGTTCCTTGCTCTTGATCCTTTGTTCAGATCCGGAGCTAGCCCGTGAGATGCATCTTCATGGCTCGGGAAGATCCATTGAAGTTCGTCCGACACCAATGCGCTCACCATCAGAGCCAAAACTTCTAAATACAAAAGCTCGTCAGGCACTCGCTGCATTGACGAACACACGCAAGTAATGAGTTTTGATTTCACGAATCGTGTGATATTATTTTTTAATCGGTATCTAAAACTGAGCGGATCATTTCAAGGAGGAAGGTCCATGTTAGGTAATCATGACGTTCATCAAGTGGTAGAGGCGGCTGCACCGGCCAAGAAGAAGAAGAAAAAGAAGAAGGCAGCGAAAAAGACTGCCACCAAGAAGCCTGCTGCCAAAAAAGGCAAGAAGCCTGCTGCTAAAAAAGGCAAAAAGGCTGCTGCAAAGAAGGGCAAGAAGAAGGCTGCCAAAAAAGGCAAGAAAAAGGCCGCTAAAAAGGCGACCAAGAAAAAAGCCACCAAGAAGAAGGCCAAGAAGGCCGTTCGCCGCAAGAAAAAGTAATTGGGGCGGGCAGTTATCTGCCCATCAAGCCGCAATTCAAACCACGATCCAGGACGGATCGTGGTTTTTTTTTGTCCTTGCCGGCCCCGCCTTCCCGGGGGCATAACCTAGGCTCGCTAAATCGCCGTAGAACTGTCTTTTTTGGTCAAGGAGATTCGAGCCGTGAATGCTGTCTTTGTAATTTATGCCTGCGCCCTACTGGCAATGATCGCCGCAGTGGTTTATGCCATGCGGGTTCGCGCCGTGTCTCTCGACGCAGGTGGAACCCCCAAGGAAGTCGCAAGATTCAAAGAAATCGCAGACGCAATTGCGGAAGGTGCGATGGCTTTCCTGGCCCAGGAATACTTGTACGTTGGATTGTTTAGCCTGGTCTTTACGGGCGTCATATATTTGGCACTCGACAACCCTGCCACCACCGACATCAATGAAGGCGCCTACAGCGCAGCCGCATTCGTAATCGGTGCCGCAATTTCAAGCCTGTGCGCTTTTCTCGGAATGAAGATCGCGACGATCGGCAACGTCCGGACCACCGTCATGGCCCGCAAAAGCATCAGTGCTGCATTCAAAGTCGCCTTTGAGTCCGGAGCCGTCATGGGTTTCGGGCTTGTCGGCCTTGCCGTCTTCGGACTCCTGACCCTTACCCTCGTTTACACTCGCATGATTGGCAATATTCACCTGACGATGGAAATGGTTGCTGGGTTCGGGCTTGGTGGTTCGACTGTTGCCCTGTTTGGACGAGTCGGCGGTGGAATTTATACCAAGGCCGCCGACGTGGGCGCGGACCTTGTCGGAAAACTGGAGCAAGGCATTCCGGAAGATGACCCGCGCAATCCGGCAGTCATCGCAGACAACGTCGGTGACAACGTCGGTGACATTGCTGGCATGGGAGCCGACCTGTTTGGCTCATGCGCTGAGGCCACCTGCGCAGCCCTGGTTATCGGAGCCACTGCGGCAGGCATCGCTGAAAACGAAACCGCACGCCTCTATCCGATCCTGTTAACGGCTATCGGTATTCCGGTTTGTTTGATCACGGCACTCTTTGCAAAAATGAAGCCTGATGCGACCTCGGCGGAGCCAGTCTTGAAGCGTCAGCTTTTGCTTTCCACCATCCTCATGACGCTGGCTATCATTGTCGTGACAAATGTTGCCATGATCGACAGCTTCACCCTTGGAACGATGACGATAACCAGAAACGACGTACTGACGTCGGTGCTCGCTGGTCTTTGGTCTGGACTGCTCATTGGTTACGTCACAGAATATTACACCTCGCACGCCTACGCGCCTGTGCGCATGGTGGCAGATGCGTCGAAAACCGGCGCCGCAACCAACATCATTTATGGACTGAGCCTTGGCTACAAGTCCACTGTGGTTCCGGTCCTCGCCCTGGCGGCCACGACCTACATCTCCTGGACTCTAGCCGGCATGTACGGGATCGCCCTTGCTGCCATCGGTATGATCTCGACAATCGCCATAGGCCTTACCATTGATGCCTACGGCCCAGTCAGCGACAACGCTGGTGGAATTGCTGAAATGGCGGAACTTGGACCTGAAATTCGCCGTCGCACGGACATGCTTGATGCCGCTGGCAACACCACCGCAGCCATCGGCAAAGGGTTTGCCATCGGTTCTGCCGTATTAACGGCCCTCGCGCTGTTTGCAGCGTTTCTGACCAGATCAGGCGTCGAAACCTTGAACCTGCTTTCACCAAAAGTTTTCGCCGGGGTTCTGGTCGGTGGCGTCTTGCCGTTCTTGTTCACAGCCCAGACCATGCTCGCTGTTGGCAAGGCCGCATTCGCAATGATTGAAGAAGTTCGCCGTCAGTTTCGGACCATACCCGGATTGCTCGAAGGAACAGCCCGTCCTGACTACAAAACCTGCGTGGCCATTTCCACCAAAGGCGCACTTCGCGAAATGTTGGCACCAGCCGCCCTTGTGATCGCGTCTCCTCTGGTCGTTGGAATTCTTTTTGGCATCGAGTCCCTGGCTGGCCTTCTTGCTGGCTCACTGGTTTGTGGCGTGATGATGGCATTGTCTGCCTCAAACTCTGGTGGTGGCTGGGACAACGCGAAGAAATATATTGAAAGCGGTGTTCATGGCGGAAAAGGCAGCGATGCCCATAAGGCGGCTGTCGTCGGTGATACCGTCGGCGATCCATTCAAGGATACGTCTGGCCCGTCACTGAACATCCTGATGAAGCTCATGGCTATTTTGAGCCTGGTTTTCGCACCATTCATCAAGTCAGCCCATGACGTGGTCGCTGCCTGGTTCGGAATGTAACCTGTCGCTATGAGTCTTGGTTGAGGGCTTTTTCGATTCGTGACTTGATCGACTTGTGAACATTGAGTCCCGCAAGAACCTGGTCCCTGTAATGAGGGTCCAGGTTTCTTAATATCTCCAAAACCTCCTTTATCCCCATTTGGGCCATCGTCGCACGAATGCGCTCCACCTGAGGATCGATCCGGTTGGACTCCACCTCGCGATATCCTGAATTAAACAAGGGGGGTTCACCGGGTGCCGGTAACGCGGTCCGAACCCGCTGAGGCGGGTACTGGCGATAGCGCATATGTGCTTGTTGCCTCCTGCGTAGAATACGCAAGGGCGCCAGCGCAATCATCACGAGCAGGACAAAGGCGATGGCAGCACCAGCTCCAGCCACCATAGAAAATTCTGCAGTCCCCATCCTGCCCATCATCCCAGTGATCTCACCCCAGAATGGTGCCACGATGGCTTTGATGCCTTCGAGATCGACCCTGCCGCCAAATATTTGAATCAAGGCTTTTGGTGGTTTTTGAGCTGCAATCAAAGCCGATGTTGCGGTCTCACCAGTCCAAGGCGGATGAATGCGCCGGACCCGAAAATCGAAAAGAGGTGCTGAAGTGACTGCGGGACCTGGCTCCGGTCCAAAAATGACGAAATAGCCCAGCTCTTCAAAATGCTTTCTGAAATTTGCCCGGAAATCGATGATCATGCCGTCTGGATAGGACTCTGGAATGTAGGCAGTCATCAGGATCCGCTCTAATTCCTGAGTCCCGCCAGCACCTTCCTTCAAAAAAACCTCGGAGCGAAAACCAATATCAAGGGGCGACGTCTTCTCGCCCAACTGGATGAAATAGGCACGAGCGATGCCATTGGCTTCGCCTTCAATCTCACCCTGAATCGACTGCACCAGTCCTGGCGACTGATTTGTGTCAGCACTTGTTTCGGGACTTGTTTCGGCGGGAGCCTTGGCCATTGCCACGGATGCTACTGACAACCATAGTCCGGCGCCCAGTCCGTACATCAAATGATTGAGCTTCAGCATCATCGTTCCCCTCCCCTTTCAAACATCAATACACGTCGCTTCAGTTGAGTCCACCGAAGTGAGCCAGATATGCGAGCCCCAACTTGCCAAAGGCAGCCGTCTGGGAAAACGCATTCGCATTGACCGTCGTGTCGTTTGCAGTGTGGATGTGAGGATTGTGATCCTGCGGATGCTCAAACGGAAACGCTGCTGCATAGCCGCGACGCTTCCACGAGGCATGATCACTCGATCCAGCCGTCAGTGAACCCTTGGCCCATGCGACTTTTGCATACTTGTCGACCAGTTTGGCGAGCAGGTTGTTGAAACCGTCATCCGTATTCTCCTGAACAAACCAAATCTTGTCTGGTGTTCCGGGCTCCTTGTAGAGATTCATATCCTGCTGAACCATCGCGATGACGCGCTTGTTGGCGACCTTGTAGTCGTTTGAAATGTGAAGGCTGCCCACCAGACCGATTTCTTCGGCGGCATAACCGTGAATTTCAATCGTCCGGTCAAATTTTGCACCGTTGGCCATGAGAACGCGGAAAATTTCCAGATTTGTTGCCGTCCCGCTGGCGTTATCGTCAGAACCCGGAGACCTTTCCTTCGTACCATCTTCCCAGTTTACGCTGTCAATGTGGCTACCCAGGATCAAAATGTCGTCTGGATTTTTGGTCCCGCGAATTCTGACAATGACACTGGATTGGCGCGAATTCATTGCCGTGTGATCGTACTTTGAAATTTCAACGTCACTGCGTCCGGCAGAGAGATCCCGATATTTTCCCGCCAACCAATCCGAAATACTTACCCCGGTGGGGGTCGTGTGATAGCGGGTGGTAATCTTACTCATTTCATCGATCGTGGATTTGATGGCATTGGCATCAATCGCGCCGGTCATGGCAGTCACCGCAGCAATTTCACTATCGACCGGGCGCAGAGGCACGGGCGTCGCGATGGTTTCCAAATTCACCGTCGCGTTGCTGAGGCGGGCCAGGACCCCACAAGCCATACCGGACGCATGTAGTTCCGCAGACAAATGTTCTGCCGCAGAATCATCAAGCTGCATCACAGCAAACTTGCCCGGGACGTAGTCACTCATCAACCCACTGCCACGGACAAAAGAAGGTAAATCCTTCCACTTGGACGTATTCACCACATACCAACCAGTCCCCGGAACTTCTTTCACGACCGGCTGCTGTTTGACCACGGCATGGGTGGCTTCGAGATGGACCACCCGGTCTTTAATCTCTCGCATAATCTGGGTCGATTCGGTGCCTTGCCCCAAGTCCACGATGGCAAAGGGAAGGGACAATATAGCGGGAAGAAGTCGAATTCGGTTGATTGACATAGTTGGGACCTCCGCGGAACGACCTGTGGCGGTCTGGATGGTAACATCCAGACCTTGGCCAGACCCTGGCCAGACTCTAGGACGATATCTTTTCAAAATATCTTACCACAAAATCGATCGCGGCTGTCGCCTGACGGGCATTAGCGAGCTTTTAAAAAGCTCTAGCGAGCCTTTGAAAACGAGAACTGCATGACGTCAATTGTGCTGTCCTTGACTTCACCAAAAACAACAATCATTGCTTTTGGCGCCTTTTCAAATTCAACGGCAAATTCAATCTGGGCTTTGTTGCCTTTGCTGCGGGAATTTTTGATCGTGCTCTTTTTAAAAGATCCGAGGCCCTGCGCCTCGCCAATTTTTTTCAAAAGTTTGTCCACGGGCGCCTGAGAGAGCTTGCGAAGTTCGTCTTCACTCATCTCCTTTATTTTTTCCAAGGCCACCGTCTTGAAGTCACCGATAATCTCGACTTTTTCCATTTTCACAGTCTTTTCCGGGCGGTCATTGACTGTCTTGACCTTGGAAATGGCGATGACATTTTCAAGGCCCTTGGTAACTTCACCAAACACGGTGTGACGGCCATCCAGGTGAGGGGTTGCCTTCACCGTGATGAAGAACTGCGAACCGTTGGTGTCCGGTCCAGAATTGGCCATGGACAAAATTCCAGCCTTGTCGTGCTTCAATTCCGGAACGATCTCATCCGCAAAGTTATAGCCGGGGCCGCCGGTGCCATCGCCCTTGGGGTCACCGGTCTGCAGCATGAAATCTGGAATCACGCGGTGAAAAATAATGCCGTTGTAAAAGCCCTTGCGCGCCAGCTCGACGAAATTTGAAACGGTTTTTGGAGCCTTAGACGCAAACAACCGCGCCTCAATCACACCCATGTTGGTGGTGATGCGCACGGTCGGGTCAGCTGCCTGGGCATTGGCAGCGGCCAACAGACCAAAGGCCAACAAAGCAGAACGTGGGACCGACGCGAAAATCTGGGAAGCAAACTGAAACAACATAAAAACCTCCTCAAAGACAAATGCGTTAGACAAATTTTTTACTCAGCCCCCCGATGATGGCGCCGCAACAGGCCAACGGCAGGAATCACCAGGGCAAGCCAGACAAACACTGCACCAAGAGCCAGCGCTGCATAGCGACCGGCGGTGAACACTACCCCTTGGGCAACCGCCGCAGTCACCGCAAGAGACGCGCCACCTTTGCCAAAACGATAACCGAAAACATCAATCAATTCCTTCGACCGGTAGCGTGCATCGAAACTTAGCGGAATGTAAAGGATCTCCTTCGCAGCCCGGAACAGGGAATAGTCGATCGCCTTGAAGGTCATGAAGGCTGCCCCAGTGCTGACCAGCGATGGCTCCAAGACTGCCCACGTGCAAGTCGCAATTTGGACCGTGGGAATAGCCAGATTGATCCAATCGTAGCGCAACCAAGACAGCAAAATCGGTGCTGCAATGAATTGCAGAACCAGGGCAACCATGTTCAATCTGGCAAAAAAGCCTCCCAGATAAGCTGTACGGGCGTCAGTCTCCGGGATGGCGTCCGCCAAAGCACCTTGAAAGGCAAAGTCCGTCATGGCGGCCACGACCTGCGTAGTCAAAACAATAGTCAAAATCCAGGCCAGAATGGGCTCCCGCCGCATCAAAGACAGGCCGACCACATCCCGCCAATTTGACTTGCCCTTGTGTCCGATCGATTGCGGATGAGTGGCTTGGCCACGAGGATTGCCGCCGATATTGAAGGCCCAGACCGAAAAGATCGCAGCAGGGATGCAGGCCACTGCGGCAAATAACAACAGACTTTCGGTCCCAAGCTGACCAACGAAGGCCGCAGTGGTCATTCCACCGGCAATGGCACCGAGGGATGAAATGCCACAAATCGGTCCATTTAACTTGCGGGCATGCTCCGCCGAAACCTTACTGTTAATGTAGGACCAGTACTGTTCGATGATCAGTACGACATACGCTTCCCGCAAAACATAAAGCATGGCCGAAGCTAATTTGAAACCTGCCTTGTGCATGACAAAGCCGGCCGCGATCAGTGCGCCGGATCCAATGGTGGTAGCAACCAAGGTCCATTTGGCTCCAAAACGCCCCAGCAAAATTCCATAGACAAAAAGAAAAGCAATCACTGCCACCGGCATGAACAACGTCGCAACGGGAACAGCGTCTTTGCCATAGGCCGTGATGAACAGGGATGTGGAGGAACTCCGCATGAATTCGTAGCCGGCTAGCAGAAAAAAAGACGACAACGCCATGCACAGCGACGCCCGGATACCGGATTGTGAGAGGTCAAGATAGCGCTTCATCAGACTGGGCTCCGCATTGGTTTATGGCAACATTATTGCTTATATGACTAAAAAGAAGGAGGAATTCTTATGAGAAGCTTAATCCCCTGGCGTGGCACCAATGCTGTAGACCGTATTTTTTCAGATTTCATGGATGACCTGGCTGTCACTGGGCGGCCGCTACTTCGACCTGATGCTGATTTTTCACCGCGAGTTGACGTCCGCGACCTGAAGAAAGAGATTGAAGTAACGGCAGAACTGCCCGGTCTTGAAGAAAAAGATATTCATGTTGTTTTGAACGACGACCGGCTGACGATAAAGGGAGAGAAGAAAGTAGAAAAAGAAGGCGGCGATTCGGAACGTTATTATGTGGAGCGTTCATACGGGTCGTTCACCAGGAGCATCCCGCTGCCCGCCTCGGTTCTGCCGGACAAATGCGAAGCGATCTTTAAAAATGGCGTTTTAAAAGTAACGCTGCAGAAGTCCAAGGAAGCCTTGACCAGCGGACGTGAGATCCCGATTCGTCACTGAATTTGAAAATCAGAGCGATCACTACTGGCGGGGATGCTGTTTAAGCCAAAGATACCCCGCCACAACCGCCAAAATAAAAAGCAAAAGCCAGAAACTTCGCATTCCAACGCCCCGGCGCGTGGAGTCCAACTCATCCATTATCTCACCAAGATTTGTTACTGGCATTTGATGTTCCATCGCTGGCTCTGGATAGTCCGGAAGGCGTTCGATGGGTCCAGGCTGTCCAGCGGAACCAACCGGCACAGCGCCAGGAGGCAACCTGGTCAACAGGTGCTGCCATGCGGACGCTAGTGCGGCATCAAACCTGTCGGCATCAAACCCGGTGATTTGTGCCGCAACCTGCGGCGAAAATTTATAGCGTTCGACGAGTAAAATGACCTCGCGCAGCTCACCTGGAAGGTGCCGCATGATTTCATCCAGACGGACCAGCGCAAACTCAGCCTGACCAGGCACCAGCCGAGGATTCCGCAAGGCAGCCGTATCCGCATGCCAGGACTCCCGGGCAAGAACTCGTGCCTCACGAAACAAAAAAGCCCGGATGTCCTCGAATGCGCCCATCCGTCCACCACCCGACTCAACCTCAACGAAGGCTGCGCACGCATCTTGGACAACTCCAGAGGCCTTCATGGCATCTCCCGTCATGCGCATGCAGTAATCAAAAAGGCCAGGGCGAAATTCCTTGAGACGAGCCATCAGGACTTGGGAATTACTGCGAAGCATCATCAACCTGCGCCGGTTCGAGTGGATTGCCTCGCTTGAACACAAAGTCCATCATACCGAACCACGACGCTGCATAGATGAATCCGCCCAATATCCCCATATTGTAGAGGACGCGGTCAACGTCTTGCCCAATAAAATTCAATTTGCGGAGGGCAATCATCGTCACCAGCGCCATGACGTGGAGGCCGCTGTAAAACCGCACGCTGTTGCTCAAAATAGGCCGGTGCTTGATGCTGCCGTGCAAGGCATTCCAGATCGATTTCCAGCCGACAATAAAAAACAGAAAATCCGTAGGCCAGAACAACCAAAGATTCGCATTGTGATGCAAATCGGTATGAGAGGAAAGCATCCACGACGCAACTTGAATCGCGCCCAATGAACCGGACAGCAATGCCCAACCACAAAGGCCAAGGCCAAGGCATCCTTGGGCAAGATGAACCAGAAACCTGTGGCTGGCATCAAGCGTCGCCCATGCGACCCGCCCAGTCCATTGCTCCGGATGGCTCCGGGCCAACGTACGACGGATGCCGCCGACACCAACCATCGCTGCAAAGAAAAAAAACACCGGTATACCGAACAACATTTGAGCCAACACAAAACTATTGCGATCGCCACTGGCAGCATCTGGCAATTTGACCAGTTGCACGGTGTCGCCAAGGAGCATCCTGCCGCCAGCGTCCGGCCGTCCGTTGTCGTCCAAGGCGGGCAGGTTCAGGAGGCCTTCACGCAATTTCGGTGGAAAAAACATTTCGTCCCACCGGGATATCTTCCGGTCAACGTCGCCGTTCATCAAGACCTCAAGCCCCAACCCCACGACCGGATTGTCATTCAAATATTCACGCACGTACCAGCGCCATGATTTGCCGCTAGGCTCACCGCCATACTTTGCCTTGATTGCACCGCCGACAGCCTCATCCAAGTAATCTCGCGGCTTTGTCGCGCAGTTGTTCGTAAAATACTGATACGGATAGCGGACATTTTCTGGACGCATGTTCCAGGAAATGCGATCCAGCAGGATTTTCTTTTGCGCGGGGGTCAAGTTCAGGCGTTCCTGCCAAAGCGGCCGCATCTCGTAATCTTTATAGTGTTCGATGGTCCTTTCGTACCCCTGGACCCCGACACGGTAAAGCAACACACCCTTGAAAAACTTCCAGGCAAATGCCGGATCCGCGAAATCGAACATCCCCCAGTTATAAACCGCGTCTTGTCCTTTTTTAGGATCAACAACCCGAATCATTGTGTGACCAAAACGGGCATAGATCTGATCGCCGATGCCAACGGTCATCAAATAGATTTGGACGGAGTCGTCTGCATCGGCCACAAAACTTGATCCAAAATCAGGTGCCGCATGCAAAGGAGCCGGGGAAAAAACCAACGCCGCAACGGTGATTGCCAGCGAAGAGATCATCAAGTTCAGAGATGTAAAAAAGTTCATGATTGGCCTTTTTTGCGCTCAATCAAACGTTCCCGCAATTCAAGCCGCCCCTTGCGCCGGGCCTTGGCTGCCTCCGCGCGTTCGATCTCCTCGGGCGTTGTCGGCGTGATCTGGGGAATCGGTGTGGCACGCCCAAAACTATCCAGTGCAACAAACGTTAAATAGGCGCTGGCCGTATGAAATTTTTCCCCAGTCATAGGGTTTTCCGCAGTGACCCTGACGCCAATTTCGCAACTCGTGGTCGACGTAAAATTCACAGAAGATTTCAAGATTACGATCCAGCCAAGACGGATCGGTGAAATAAAGTGCATGGCATCGATGGAAGCCGTCACCACTGTCTTGGCGGCATGTCGCATCGCACAGGTGGCGGCAGCAATGTCGACCCACGACATCACCACCCCTCCAAAAACGGTGCCCAATGCGTTGGTGTGCTGGGGCAGAACAAGCTCGGTCATTTCAACCCAGCTGTCAGACGGTGATTTCGTCAGGGCCTTGTCCGCCATTGCCTTCTCCTGAAAGCTGGATGTGATCTGCTTCCGGAACCGCCTCGTAGACCGTAACCCGGTTTTTTCCACTTTTTTTGCTGGAATACATCGTCTCATCGGCCATGCGCAGCAGCTGTTCCTTCGTTCTTGCGTTCTCTGGAAAGGCTGCAAGACCAATTGAAACCGTTACTTGCACCGTCTCATCACAGTCTTTTGCGCCGTGTTTTTCGCCGCCTTTTCCGGTATCCGTCCTGAACCGGTGCGCCGCCACGCGTTCTCGAACCCGCTCGGCAATGGTGCGTCCTGTTTCAACATCGGCACCGAGCAGCACCAGAACAAACTCATCACCGCCGTAGCGAGCGACCACGTCAACCTCACGCACGGCGTCCTTGATGATAACGCCCATTTGACTGAGCATTGAACTGCCCGAAAGGTGTCCATGGCTATCATTGACCGCCTTGAACGCATCGACATCGACAAACAAGACACAGAACTTGGTCCCGAAACGGCTGCCACGGCGAACTTCCATATCCATGGCTAGTTCCAGATACCGGCTGTTGTACAGTCCCGTCAAAGAATCGCGGTAAAGTTCAGTCCGCGCATCTTCCAATTCAAACTGACGCCGGGCATGTCCCGCAAAAGACCCGATGGCCAAAGCTAACATTCCCTCTCGAATTTCGATCGCCAAGGCTTCTGGTATGTTGGCCTCGCGTCCGCGCCTTGCAATCCATCGCGCCTGCCAGTCCTTGAAGGCGTGGACGGATTCTCGCATGAACACCACCAGCCAGCGTGAGCCTGCCCCCTTCACAATCACATAATGGATTCCGGTTACTTTCCCGGTCAAAATGTCACTGGGCGGATTAAATTGATGATCTTCAAGTTCGGATTCGACGGTCTTGGCAGCCCCGAGAATTTCGTTGCCATCCAGACCTCGAGCACCCGGGATTCGAAATTCACCACGCGCCCAGGCTTCAGATTTGACACCGCGTGCTGGCTTTTGAAACCACCAGACATCAAATACATCGACACCGGATTCGCGCATCAGATGCTCGCCGAAGTTCCGGATAAGTTCCGAAAGCCTGGTGGACTGGGTCAGCGCTGTCGCCAACGCACTCGCAGGTCCTGTTATAGTCCCATCGAAATCCATAATTCCTTGATTTCCTGATTAAACAGCAAATAAACCACTGCACCGAAAGCCAAAAACGGACCAAACGGCAATGCGGTCTTGCCATGAAATTTTCGAGTCCAGATCATAACACCGATTCCCACCAGCGAACCACTCACAGAAGCCGTCAAAATAACTGGAAACAGGGCTTCATAGCCGAGCCAGCCGCCAATGCCAGCGAGAAGCTTAACGTCGCCAAATCCCATACCGACCTCGTGGCGTAAAAGCCAATACGTCCAGGCCACCGCATAAAGGATGCCTGCCCCAAGCACCACCCCAAGAAGGGAACTGCGCCATCCCAGGTCGGGGTGAAGGGCGACCACGACAGGAGTCAAGACGATTAGACCGAGGCTAAGAACATCCGGAATGATCATCAAACGCAAGTCGATCACGGAAGCAACGAGCAGGACACAACAAAAAACCATCGCATGCAGGAAACGCCAACCTTCGTTGGAATCGATCGCGATGATCCGCCCAACGCCCTGAGCGAAATCACCCTGTTTGATCTCAATGAACGGAAAACGCAGGGCGAGGTATGCGAACAAAAGGCCTGTGGCGCACTCGATCAGGGGATACTGCCAGGAAATTTTTGCGGAACAGCACCGGGCCCGGCCGCGCAGCACGAAAAAACTAAAAACCGGTAAATTCAAGTACCACGGGATCAGCGCGCCACAGGCTGGACAGTGGGATCTTGTGTTTTTAAAGAAGGTGCCTTCCGGGATGCGCAGAATGCAGACATTGAGAAAACTGCCGGTGACCAATCCCAGCAGCAGAGCGATTCCCAAGGTTGCCACAAGGTTCACGTGAAAATTACCTTAAAAATTATCGGTGTTTATCCTGGCAAAGTCATTTATAACCTTATACTGAACTTTCGCACACGAAAATGAAAAACGCCCCCGATGAAAGGGGCCCTCAACGTCCAGGGATCCGGATTGAAGCCTGTCGATCTTGAAAAATTAGAATGGCCTCTGCTGGTCGAGACCCTGGCCGCCTTCAGCCAAACAGACGACGGGCAAACGCTTTGCCTTGAACTCGTACCCAACCTTGAGCAACCAGAGATCGAGCATCGTTGGACGGACGTTTCTTCAATCAAGGAAATCGTGCGGCAAGGCTACCGTGCGCCTATCGGAGACTTGCCACCAATGCGCCGGATCTTCAAGGCCCTCGGCCTAGGTCAGATTCTGGGCGGAGTTGAATTACGGCAAGTCTTGCAGTTGCTCCAGGCCATTCAGAAGGTCCACGGCTTCTGCGTAAACTTCTCATCCAAGAGTCAAACCCTTGCCCGGCTAAAAAATCAGATTTACCCGGTACCGAAACTAATGACCGCCATCGAGAAGGCCATCAGCCCGGACGGGTCCTTGTTGGATGATGCGTCACCCGAACTCGCATCGATCCGCCGGAAAAAAGTTACCCTGGCAAAACGGATCGAAGACCAGATCAAAAAGGTGCTGCGCGAAGCCAGCGTCGAACAGTATTTGCAAGACGATTTCTTTACAGTGCGCAACGAACGTTATGTCGTTCCCATTCGCCTCGATGGCCGTGGTCGCGTTCCAGGAACGATCGTCGATACGTCCGACAGCGGCCAGACCCTGTTTCTTGAGCCTTCCAGCGTTGCGCCACTCAACGCCGAATGGCTTGAAAACCAGTTGGCAGAAAAATTGGAAATCCTGCGGATTTTCAAGACCCTCAGCGGGCAGGCTGCAACGGAACTGGATACCTTGCGCGTCGATTACGAAGAGCTTGTCCAACTTGACTTTTTGACTGCCCAGGCGGGCCTGTCCATCCAATTGGATGCCAACCCCGTTGAACTTTCCGACATACCCTTGATTGACCTGCGCGCGGCGCGCCACCCATTGATCCGAAAGGCTCCGGAACAAATAGCACCTGAAACCGACGAAAGCGGGGAACCGAGAGAGCTGGGCACTGTTTCGCTGACAAAAATGAAGAACACGGCAGTCCCAAACACAATAACCCTTATGGGCGAGCAACGCTGCTTGATCATCTCGGGACCCAATGCCGGTGGAAAAACCGTCGTCCTCAAAACCGTGGGCATGCTCCACCTCATGGCCAAGGCAGGACTGTTGATCCCGGCCGACCCGACATCACGCCTGTACCTGTTCCATAATATTTTCCTTGAACTTGGCGACGCACAAAATCTTGCAGCGAGCCTTTCAACCTTTTCAGGCCACGTTTTTGGTCTGAAGCCGATTCTGGAAAAGGCTGGCCCGAAGGATCTGGCGCTGCTCGATGAACTTGCCGTCGGCACAGAGCCTCAAACCGGTTCGGCTCTTGCTCAGGCCGTCCTGGAAACTTTAGCCACACGTAAAACGATGACGCTGGCGACAACCCACTATGACAGCCTGAAGGGCCTTGCGGCTTCGGACGGCGGACAAGGGCAGCACCAGTTCCGCAATGCTTCGATGGAATATTTACTGAAGACAATGCGCCCAACTTACAAGCTGATCCTTGATGTCCCAGGCCAAAGTTACGGACTCGAGGTCGCGAGCCAGATCGGTTTGCCAGGTTCAGTGATCGAACGGGCAAAGCAATTACGTGGAACAAGCGCGTCAACAATGGAGAATGCAGTCAATCAACTTTTGGTTGCCCGCGAGGAAACGGAAAACATCCGCGGAGAATTGCGCCAGAAGGAGCTTGCCGTCGATGAGTCCCGGGCGCGCCTGGAGGTAGAACGCAAGGCGCTTGAAGAGGCCCGGCGCGAAGCCGCCCGCAAAGCCGCACAGAATCAAGAAGTCGAACTGGACGAAATGCGCCAGAGCATCCGGGACCTTCAAGATGAACTCAAAGCAGCACTTAAAGCACTGCGACAAGCTGAAGCCGGCGACGCCTCCCATGCCATGGCAGTGGCGGCGAGCATAGCGACTTCATCGAGTGACACGATGCGCCAATTTGACCAAAAGTCCCGGGACATCCTGGCCCGCGGGCGCGAGGGCGAAGTCCTTCCGGGGCGGACCATCAGTGCTGGAGAAATCCTGCGTACGGGGCAAAGGGTGTTCGTTGTCCCTCTTAGAAAAGAAGGGCAGATCCTGCGACCAGCCGAAGGCGACAATGCTCCCGCCGAAATTCAGGTCGGCCTGGTGAAGCTGCGGGTCCCGGCCCACGATCTGCGGGTCATGCCAGACGCAGGGTCCAATGAATCGGGCAAGGCAACGACCCGCGGGAAACCGGTGCCGCTGGTAAAACTGAAACCTCTGAATCCACCGCCTGAAATTCCGGCGTTGGTATTGCAATCACCGACCAATACGTTGGATCTCCGTGGGCAGGATGCCGATACCGCGGTTTCAAAGACCCTGGACTTTATCGACCACGCACTTTTACGTGGCGAGAGTGCTTTAGTCATTGTCCACGGTCATGGCACAGACCGACTTAAAAATGCGATTCGCAAATGCCTGCGCAGCGATTGCCCTTACAATATCGCCTTTCGTGCCGGCGAGAACACGGAGGGGGGCGACGGCGTCACCATCATCGCCCTCAAGGGGTAAACGATGCGTTTCGTCATCCTGAGCCGTTCCCTCATCCTGAGCCGTTCCCTCATCCTGAGCCGTTCCGTCATCCTGAGCCGTTCCGTCATCCTGCGCTGCTCCGTCATCCTGAGCGCAGCGAAGGATCTTTTCTTTTTAATCTTCCTGCCACTAGCCTCAACCGCGGCCCTCGCCTGCCCCGAAACGCCGAGCGGCCCTGACTTGATCAATCTTTTCATCAATTCCACCGAAGTGACTTCCGTTCAATTTCTCAAGATTGAAAGCGAAGGATCCTCCGTCAACGCTTGGCGCTTCAAAGTATCCGCCACCCTCAAACCCGCTAACGCTCCATTGACTGGAAAGGTCAGTTTTTTTGCAAAGCCAGGCCATGCTGTTTTCAATGCACCAAGGTTCAATGACCGGTACCTGGCATTTATCACAAAGAAAACGGTCGATTTACCCTTCGCCCTGAAAAATTACTTTTTTTCCCCGGAGGATGAGTCGTCCACGAGTTGCATTTACCGGTCTTCAATCTATCTCGAAGATCTCCTCAAGAAGTCAGCATCCGTAGAAGCGGTTCGCGATGGAACATGCAAAATCCAGCTAAAAAATCTGGAAGCCGCTCCGCTCATCAAGGAAGCCTTGAAATTCCGGTGTGAGAATCCCGATTTGGAAAAAAAGAGGCTCGTGCTTTTGGCCAATGCTTACGCCAGCGCAAAGCGATACGGCAACGCTGTCACTGCACTCGAGATGTCCAACGGCACCCTGAACGCGTACACCCTTTCCATCACCCTCGGCTGGGCTGATGAATGGGAAGTCAAAGACGATCGCGCTGCAAAACGTTTCGTTGAACGAATTCTGACTTCTGGCCTGCGCGGGCACATGGAAAAAACAAGGCAATTGCCTGCCGTCAATGACATTCTAAATGACAAATCGCGTTTTCGACGCCTGCGTGACACCGACTGGTTTACGCCTCTCCTGACCAACTGGATCGCAAACAATTTTCCGGCTGTGCCAAATCCGCTCGAGCCCCCAAAAAAACTGCCACTAAAATTACGGAAGACCCCATAACCGATGGCTAATGAATCGTCCCGCAACCTTTTGCAACTGACCGCAGGGACTAAATCCTTCGGAACAAAAATTCTTTTTTCAAATTCCACCTTCAGCATCAATGAAAACGAACGTGTTGGTGTCATTGGCCCTAATGGCGCTGGCAAATCAACGCTGTTCCGAATCATCACTGGGGATGATGTTCTCGACGAAGGACGCCTCGTCAAAAAGAGCAACCTGCGCATGGCGATCCTGCGTCAGGACCAGCAACTTCCCCTGGAACTTGACGGTCTGACCTACATTCAGGAACAATCCGGTGCTCAGATTTGGGAAATCACTGACCTTCTGGATCGCCTTGCCTTGCCCGAGGCGATTGTCCAACGCCCCCTCGGGGAATTATCGGGCGGTTACCGGATGCGCATCCAACTGTGCGCTCTTGTTGCCGCAAAACCAGACCTGCTTCTACTTGACGAGCCGACAAACTATCTGGATATCCAGACGCTGATCGTCCTGGAAGACCTTTTGATCAATTTGGATTGTACGTTTCTGTTGATTTCACACGACCGGGAATTCCTGAGGCGGACGACAGATCACATCCTGGAAGTCGAGCAGGGCGATATCATCAAGTATCCAGGAACGATTGACGATTACTTTGAACAAAAGTCCTTGCTGCGCGACCAACTTGAAAAGACATCGCGCGGCGTCGAGGCCCGCAAACAAACAATTCGCGATTTCGCCGCCCGTTTTGGCGCGAAAGCCAGTAAAGCCCGGGCGGCACAAAGTCGCTTGAAACAGCTCGACAAGATGGAGTCGATCGACATTAAGCCCCTGCCGGCCATGGCACGGATCAGCATCCCCCAACCCAACACTCCAGGACGGATTGACGTGATCGCCCGCGACATCGTTCTTGGTTATGGTGAGCGAACGATCCTTCGCAACGCATCCTTTGAGATCACATCGGGCGACAAGGTTGCCATCGTCGGTGAAAACGGCGCCGGAAAATCCACCCTGGTCAAATCCATCGCCGGGCGACTCGATCCAAAATCTGGAAGCCTGCAGCAAAGTGCTGCTGTGCGCTGCGCCTATTATGCCCAACACGTCGCGGCGGAACTCCCCGCCAACTCCACCGTCATCGACGTCCTGACGGATGCCGCTCCCCACACTGCACCGAATCAACAAATCCTTGACCTGGCCGGCAGCCTGCTTTTTTCTGGCAACGACGTCAAAAAGCGGATCGGAAATTTATCTGGGGGCGAAAAGGCCCGTGTTGCCTTGGGGAAGATTCTGCTCAGTGGCAGCAACCTTTTGATCCTTGATGAGCCCACCAACCACTTAGACTTTTACACGGTCGAGGCCTTGGCCCACAGCCTGCATACTTTCAAAGGCAACGTAATTTTTGTCAGTCACGACCAGACTTTCGTCAAAACCGTCGCAACCAAGATCATTGAAGTACACGACGGTACCGCTACCATCTTTCACGGATCTTACGACGACTACATCTGGAGCCTCCGCCGCGGCAGTATGCGCCGGGACTCCAATGATGAGTCAAATACATCGCAGGCATCTCGCGCCCATTCAAAAAAATCTGATGCAGCAAATTCCAACAACGCCGCCAATCCGCCTCTACCCGGCCACCGCGAGGAACGGGAACGCCAAAAGCAAATCGCCACCCAACGTCGCCGCATGGAAAAACGCAGCGGCGAAATCGAAACGCGCCTGGCTAAACTTCAAATAGAACAAGAAAAAATGGCTGCTGATCTTGATTTCGCGCCGTCCAACCAGGAACTCATGGCGAAACTGGGGGCGGTTGCAATTGAAATACAGGCCCTCGAATCTGAATGGATCGAAGTCTTGTCTGAACTTTCCTAAACTGCCACCGTTAACTGCATTTCTCTTAAACTCAACGCCCCGCTGGGGTTAGCGGGGCCGAAAGAATACTTTAAATGCAGTTAAGGGAAGCTGTTTGCAAGATTTTTAATCGCCCCTGATAGCCACCAACGGTTTCCATTGATCATCCTCGGGCGAACACCAAACAAACCCTTCTCCAAAAGTAATAGATTCAAGGTTTTCTGAACTGGAAGAAAAAATCCACGGTGGTTCATCACGGAATTGGCAAACCATCGTCCGGTGGGGCCGAAGGACTTGACGTGGGAATTGGAATACATTCGCAAAAGCAGTCAAAGCCCACGTCTTCAGCAAATTTTGTAAATTGGGGATTCCATTCAGCGACTGTCACCCTTGGCAAATACCCGGCATTGCAGCTAGTTAATTCTAAATCCTCACTAGGCGTGCAATTAATGCTATTTGAATTATTAAATTGGTCGTGGAACGGTTGATACGTCGCTGTACACCTTCCCCCGTCGGTAACGGTTGCGTTCCGGGGTATATAACTATCTGGCCAGAATCGCTGTGATTCTGAAGCCTTGTCCCTTACGGAACGGTTTTCTGAATCGGACCAATACGGAGCCTCAGTCTTAACTAGTGAACCATTAGTTTTCTGTTTACAAGATATCGCCAATGAACTGATCATCATAAGAACGACTAAATAAATTTTCATTTCGCCTCCAGTAAGGGTCATATCGGCGTTATTAGAAAAAAGTTTAAAAATTATTTAATCGGATAGCTAAACACCCGATTTGCATGTTTAATCTTCTCGCAGGTCGTGACGTCATTCTTCATCCGGTGTTAAAGCGCCCGGTGTCTGGGCGTACCGACAGGCCAACGCTGATTGGCAATATGCGATTCACATGCAGCAAATTACTACAACGCCGCCGCATTGAAAAACCAGCGGCGAAATCGGAACGCGTCTGGCAAAACTTGGGATCATCTCCGTTGAAATACAGGCCCTCGAATCTAAATGGATCGAAGTCTTGTCTGAACTTTCCTGACGGGCCTACGGCTTATGCTAAATTAAAATGATAGAATGATTGAAAACAAACTGGAGTCATTTCATGCTGGGGCGAACGATTCTTAATTCACTTGTTTGTCTGATCGCATTGTTTGCAATTTCCGCCACGATTTCCTGCAAGGCGCGCGGACGCCAGTCTCAGGTCCGGAGCGGCCTCCCCGGAAACCTGCAAAACCAAATGGGCCAAGAAAATGACGACCCTTCCACGTTTGAATGCGAGGCGCCTCCAACTGACGTTCAACCTGAATCAGATCCAGGCCGCAACGAACCGATGGCCCTGGCGGCAGACGGCAACTACCCCTACGATCGCGGAAGTTGCACCGTCGAAAACGAAAGGCAGGAAGCCGAATTTGAAGCAGTCACAAGCTGTTACCTCAATGCGCTAAAACCTGCTGGCGCAGGACAAGGCTATTTCGGCAACATCATCGGAAAACCAAAATGCACAAACGTCGAAGCCTTCGTCACTCCGCAGGTGCGGAAATGCATGTCCAAAAAAATTCAAGCTGCCGGATGGGAATACCGTTTCGTCCGATTTTTGCCGTGCAGTGTCATGCAAACCGGGCTCGTCAGCGATCACATATACATGGGAGTTTGCAAGACGGGCGAAGAGAAGCTCCCCAGCGCAAACCTTTGCCTTTGGACGGATCCTTGGGATGGACTTGGGGATTTTTATATTCCCGGAACAGGGCGCAATCGCCCCAGTCACCAAGTCAACTTCAGCATGTAATCAAAAATCACAGGCACGGCTTGGGTAAGTCCACGACGGCGAGAAAAACGGAGTGAACGTACTCTCGTCGCCGTCAACAACCATGACTGCACCGAGCAGGGAAAAGCCAGTGATCGATACGCCAGATATGGAACAAAATTCGATCGTCTTGTCGTCGTTCATATGGCGAAACTTCATTTCAAATTCATCGGCAATCTTGACCTGTGGGTAACCGACGAGGGGCAGCCAGACTTCCTTTGATGCCGGAACGGAAACTGCCGTGCCGGTGGCACGCAGGCGGCAAACCCATCCGTTGCAGACGACGTGGGCGGGCGTCAGCCAATTTCCGCGGACAACATCGAGCTGCTCATCGGACATCCTGAAAAGCTTCAGAATCTCCGGCATCGGAATATCGGCTTCGCCATGGGCACCGGCATCAACAAGAATTTTTTGAAACGCCGCCAAGACTTCTGGACGCAGGCCACGACTCTTATTGAGCGTAATACTGGATTGCAAGTGGGAGGCGTCTGCCGGCTCTGCGTGCCTGCCGCAAGACACAAGAGCCCCGATGGCCGAAAAGCCAGCAACCAATAACACCAACGACATCGCTACCAGCTGGGACCGAAATCCTGATGTTTTGGAACGATGGACAGGCTTCACGGCAATTCCTGAGTTGTGGGTTCTGATCGTTTATCTGCAAGTTCACAGCCAAGCCAAAGGCTGATTTAGCGTAGGTATTTCGGGGTATTAGACATTGCCCCCCGGTTCCCTGGCGACCGGGGGGCTGATCCTTGAACAGAACGTCTTATCTTTCGTCAAAGTACATAAAACAAGAATTGTACTTCTCCACCCCGAACTGAGGACGACGCTCCCGGATCTCCCCAAAGTCCTTGTGGTTGCACTCGGCGTAAAGTTCAACGCCGTTTGATTCGTGACGGCACGCTTTGTAAGTCCCAGCACCGAAACGTTCGGCCTCGCAAGTTTGGGGACGCCCGGGCTCTTCGCACGCATAGGTTCCGGTCTCGCGATTCCGCACGACTGGAACGTGGGCAGACACGCAAACACCACCAACGCAGGTTTTTTGCAATTCCATCTTGCTGCATAGGGATTTTTCAATGCTCGCGCTGCCAGTCCGGACATGCGAGTCCTGATTACAATGCAAGTTAGACTCCTCTATGTGGCCTCCACAAGTGCTCTCGACATTTAGGTAGTAGCGCTTTGGCGGCGTCGATCCGGGACAATTCATATCAGATCCCTTGCGCCAGGATTCCACGCCACAGGCAGCCGTCCGGCCCACCTTGTGCAATTCAACACCGCACTGGGGCCCACGACCCTTCTTGGTTTCAATGACCCCCTCGTTGTAAAGCGAAACACCGCAATTCTTGTGTTCGATCCGTGATCCCTTGCGAACTGCAGGTATGCCCCGTGAACACGCGAAATTCACGTTGTTCCCCGAGTCCATTGCAACAACCTGCAGGGCTGCAGGTCTGGTTTCGTCCTTGCGGCGAAATGTTATGGGCAACCCAGTACCGGCACCCATGTGACCGGGCAAATCACGACTGGCAAGTTCCAGATTGTCCATGGTTTGCCAATTCAATTTAACGGCGGGCAACACGGTGCGCGCCAAATCAGAGGGATCCCACTTCAGGGTTACCAGAATCTGATCGTCCGACTCTTCGGCATGGCAAAAGAATCCACCCTGATCCTTGGTAATGCAGGATTGCCACGCGCTGACCACGCCTGGATCAACAATCTGTTCCATCATGTCATAGGTTTTTTCAACGTGACTTGACTGATCTGACTCGGAACAATATTTCGCGATGAAACTGGAAGCATGAGACTTGGCGTCTTCCTTCGTATAGTCACGGGAACTCGAGTTTCCATCTTGCGAGCTTGCGTCAAACTTGAAACCAACCGGAAGGCTTTCTTCCACCAGGTCCATCCCGAATTTTGCGTTCGCCGAATTATTTGATGCTCGCGTCGATTTGTCAGCCATGTAGCGATAGAGAAAATCAGAAAGTGACTGCTCGGTGTGAGAGCAAAGGAAACCTCGTTGCTTCGCGATGGCAACCTCATCGTTTCCGACCTTGCGCGTATTAAACATGCCTTGGGATAGGATCTGAGAGCAGTGCTCGTAGGCTTTCGCGCTTGCATCGCCACTGACCGATTGCGCAGTCAATGCCAGCAGGGATTCATTGATATCTCCCCGATACCCTTCGGGATGATTCGATGGTTTCTCCCCGTGAATACCAATTTTGCGAGCAATGCCCTGAAGGGAAGTGCCGCAACCCCCAAGACAGGCAACGATGGACAGCGCAATAATGCTTTGACTTCGATGAAACATGAATGGACCCCAAATGATTGTGACTCGGCCCGCCGGGGATCGCCCGCGGGACAAAGGGTCATGATCACGGACTGTGCCGGATTCGAGTGTTTTTTTCGTGAATGGATACGGGGGCTTGAAGCCCCCACACCAGAACAGGATCGGAGCGTGGCTCAATCTTGGAGCCACCATGACATGAAATTTCCGCCAGCCTCCGGTCAATTTTCCGCCCGGGGGGAATTTATGTGAATTCGGGTAAGATCGTGTTAACTGGACAGGTGACCAGAAAAATCGATTAAAAAAATGCAATCCGGGACCTCCGAACCCATGGAAATTCCGCATGACAAACTTGATCCAGAAACCCTCAATCGCGTCATTGAAGAAATCGTGACGCGTGAGGGAACGGATTACGGTGGCCGCGTCTTTGACTTGCATGAAAAAGTGGCTCAAGTCTCAGAAATGCTCCGGTCCCGGAAAGCCGTTCTTTTATTCGATCCCGATACCGAGAGCTTGAATATTGTCACCAGATAAAACCGGTAAAAAATCACAACTGATGGCCCAACTTCTTGCCGCAATCGATGCGGAATGCATGGTGTTGAGTGCATCTGTAAAAGCCGTGGTGGATGCTGCTACCAACGAAGAAAGCAAGGCCGAGAATCAATACGACACCCGGGGGCTTGAGGCGTCTTATCTTGCCGGCGCACAAAGCGAACGGCTGGCGGAACTCCATGGCATGCGCCTGATTTTGGCTGCGATGCCGCTGCGGGAATTTACGAACCTTGATGCGATCGCCACTGGGGCTGTCATTGAAATGGATTGTGACGGAACAAGGTCACGATGCTTTTTACTTCACCATGCCGCCGGCTATACCTTGCAAATTCCTGGCGATGGCCAACCCGGAAAAACGATCAGCACGAGCCTCACGAGCATCACAAGCATCACAACCCTGTCACCTCTGGGACGGGCTCTGCTCGGGAAAACTGCCGGTGACTTCATCGAAGTGACCATTGCAGGACGAACCAAAGAATACGAAATCCTGTCCGTCTCCTGAGCGTTGAGATGCCGGTGAAATGTCGGTGAAATTTACGGCCCCATCGGGTAGATTCGGTGGGCATTTTCCGGGATTCACCGACGGGACGGGTGGTTTGACCAAAAATCTAATTAAAATAGTTACTTGGAACGTTAATTCGGTCGGCCAACGCTTGGACCGGATGCTAGCTTTTTTGGAGCGTGAGGCCCCCGACTTCTTGTGCCTTCAAGAACTCAAGGGTGCGGACGAGAAATTTCCCATGGAGGCCGTGGTCGCGGCTGGTTACCAGGCAGAGGTTTTTGGCCAAAAGGCCTATAACGGCGTGGCGATCCTGAGCAAGATCAAGCCGGTTTCTGTGAGCCGCAATTTCGGTGACGGGGTCGATGATCCGGCAGCCCGCTTTATTTCTGCAACCTACGAAATGGGTGTCGGCATCAAGCCGCTCACGGTCATGTGCGGCTATTTTCCGAATGGGCAATCCATCGGATCGGAAAAGTACATCTACAAACTCGAATGGTTTCAACGCCTGCGCAAATACCTCGACACCCATCACAAGCCCGATGACCTCTTGGCCCTGGTTGGCGACTTCAACGTCGCACCCGCCGACATCGACGTTTACGACCCCGTGGTCTGGCGCGAACACATCCATACTTCAATTCGTGAGCGCCAGGCACTGCATCAAGTTGTGGGTTTTGGCCTGATCGATACCTTCCGCCATTTGTATCCGGACGATCCGGGGTACTCGTGGTGGGACTACCGGCAGATGAGTTTTCTGCAGAACAAGGGCCTTCGCATCGATTTAATTTACGCCACAGCATCCCTTGCGGAATTGTGCCGCGATGTTCGCGTCGACCGCAACGAACGCAAAGGCGAGAAACCGTCAGATCACGCGCCGGTCATCGCCGCGTTTGAATTACCTTGAGGAAACCTCAATGCCAGCAAACTTGAACGACCGGCTCAATGCTGAGGAAATAAAAAGAGACTACCGCATCGGCTATTTGAGCCGTCAGGCAAGCCTGATTGGCCGCAAAGAAGTGCTGACCGGCAAGGCCAAGTTCGGAATCTTTGGCGATGGCAAGGAAGTGGCCCAACTGGCAATGGCACGTGCCTTCAAAAAAGGCGACTGGCGCAGTGGCTACTACCGCGACCAGACATTCATGTTTGCCACAGGCGCCTGCACCATCAAGCAATACTTCGCCCAGCTTTTTGCGGACACTAACCTGGACCACGAGCCCGCCTCGGGTGGTCGTCAGATGAACAATCACTTCGCAACCCGTTATGTCTCGGCAGACGGCGAATGGACGTCACAGAAGGACGCCTTCAACACGTCCTCTGACATTTCGCCAACCGGGGGCCAAATGGCACGCCTGCTCGGTCTGGCCTATGCCTCAAAAATATACCGCGAAAATTCTGACCTTGGCGGCAACGTAAAATTTTCTGTCAACGGCGATGAAGTTGCCTTTGGCACGATCGGCAACGCAAGCACCAGCGAAGGCCTGTTCTGGGAAACCATGAATGCGGCTGGAGTTCTGCAGGTTCCCCTGTTGATGTCGGTGTGGGATGACGAATACGGCATCTCGGTGCCGGCCCGCTACCAGACGACCAAACAATCCATCTCCAAGGTCATGGATGGCTTCAAGAGTGAGCCCGGGCTGGCGGCGTTTCACATCCAGGTCGTCAAGGGCTGGGATTACCCTGCCCTCGTCAAGGCCTATGAAGAGGCGGCAAAAATCTGTCGCGAAAAACACATGCCGGTCTTGTTTCATGTTGTCGAGATGACGCAGCCTCAAGGCCATTCGACCAGCGGCAGCCACGAGCGTTACAAAACCAAGGAACGCCTTGCTTACGAAGATTCGATCGACTGCTTGAAAAAAATGCGAGAGTGGATGACAGCCGAGGGTATCTCCACTGAAGCCGAACTGGAAAAAATGGAGGCCGAATCCCGTAAGCAAGTCGATGTCTGGCGCGACGAAGCCTGGCATGAATATCTGGCACCGCTTGAAGCGGAACGGAACGAGGTCATCGCGCTTTACGATCGCTTGAAGGCTGAATCCGGACACGCGGACCTTGTGGCCAGTGCAGCGCAGGAATTGCTTCGCACACCTGCCCTGATGCGACGCACGATCCAAGGTTCAATGAAGCGGACGATGCTGGCCTTGCGCGATGAGGCAACGGGGGCCAAGGAAGAATTACGCAATTTACTCGCTAATTATGCGCAGGAAAACCAGCGGCGCTACTCCTCTCATCTTTTAAGTGAGACGGCACGTTCGCCACTAGCCATCGCTGAAGTTAAACCTGTCTATGATGCGACCCCGGAAAAAGTGGACGGCCGTCAAGTCATTCAGAAATTTTTCGACATCCAACTGGCACGTGATCCCCGTGTTTTTATTGTTGGCGAAGACATTGGAAAACTTGGCGGAGTGAACCTCGAATTCGACGGCCTGCAGGCAAAATTCGGTGAGACCCGAGTCACCGATACCGGGATTCGTGAGGCCACGATCTTTGGCCAAGGGTTGGGAGCTGCGATGCGCGGACTTCGCCCGGTGGTGGACATCCAATATCTAGACTACCTCCTGTATTGCTTTCAGGGCATGAGCGACGACCTCGCCACCCTGCATTACCGGACCGTCGGGGGCCAGGGCGCGCCAGTCATCATCCGGACCAAGGGGCACCGGCTGGAAGGGATCTGGCACACGGGTTCGCCAATGGGCATGATCATCAATGGCATCCGGGGCATTCACGTCTGCGTCCCGCGCAACATGGTCCAGGCTGCCGGCATGTACAACACGCTCTTCCAGGGCGACGACCCAGCTTTGGTCATTGAAGTCTTGAACGGTTACCGAATCAAAGAGGACATGCCGGCCAATATTGGCACCTATTCCGTTCCACTTGGCGTGCCAGAGGTCCTGACCGAGGGCACAGATGTCACCCTGGTCACCTATGGAGCCTGTGTCCGCGTTGCCCAAGAGGCGGCAAAACTATTGGCTGATTTTGGCATCAGCGTTGAACTGATCGACGTCCAGACCCTGTTGCCGTTTGACCGCTACGGCCGGATCGGCGAATCCATAAGAAAAACAAATGCGGTCGTATTTTTGGATGAGGACGTCCCAGGTGGTGCAAGCGCCTTTATGATGCAGGAAGTGCTTGAAAAACAGGCCGCTTACGAATATCTGGACTCTGCACCGCGGACTATCGCGGCGCGAGAGCATCGATCGGCCTATGCTTCTGATGGCGACTACTACTCCAAACCGAACGCCGAGCAAATTTTTGATGTAATTTACGGCATGATGCACGAACGCAGTCCAGAACAGTTCCCAGCCTATTGAAAATGAGGAAGTCAAAAATGATGAGCAAACAAAAGATTTTTGGATTTGTCGCAGCTTCGACCGTTGCCACGATCATCTCAACAGCTGGTGAAGCGCGTGCCGAGCTTGCATACCGCCAGATCGCCAGGACCGCTGGAATCGTGGTTGAAGGCGGCCGTGTTGTGATGAGCCCAAATTACTCCTTTGCGCCAAACGTCATGGTAACCAGCCGCGTTGTGGGTCAACTTTCCGGACCGAACTGCCGGGCCTATATTCAAAATGCGCAGTATACCGGCAATCCTCGCCCGATTTTTGCGCAGCGAATGAACCGCTTCCCTGATGGTTCGTTTGAAGTTGCCTATGGCACCCTCAACTGGGTTGCCTTTGAAATCACTCAGCCCTACGGGACTGCGCCGTCGTTTTGCGACCTGAACTTCTTTGCCCTTCTTGAGACAGGAGCTGTACCGGCCCCAGTGAATCCCGCGCCAAATCCAGCGCCAAATCCACAAGACCCGAACCATCCGTCCGATCCAGGGCAGCCCGGAACGCCAGTTGATGCTCCGGAGCAACTCATCGGTGTGGTGAACTATAGCGGCGGCTTTGGCCGGGACCTTCCCGTGGTTCAAAGCGGTCGCAGTCCCTTGGACGGAATTGTGATCGGCATTCGCGTGGCGATTCCTGATTTCTGCAAGCAGACCGAAGTCCTTGGTGCAGGCACCGTTTCAGAGGGCAAGTATGACCCTGCAACGCCGTCAGACAATGTCCACGGAGCTTTCATCGTCAATGGTGGCCAAGGCCTGCGTGCCAGTGACATTCTCGTCACACTGAACGGCCCGTTTGATGCCCAGTGCTCCGTGCCGGTTTATGTGAAGGTTAAGAAGTAAGAAAAGATTCTTCGGCCTGCGGCCTCAGAATGACGGGGCACCCCCGTCATTCTGAGGCCGCACCCCCGTCATCCTGAGCCGCACCCCCGTCATCCTGAGCCGCAGGCGAAGGATCCTTTCTTAGAACCCAGCGCCAACGGACAGCATCCAGGCTCTGCCGGGCAACGGAATACCCCAAATATCAGAATAACCCGTCTTTCCATCCTGCCCCGATGTAGTCCGGTAGCTCGTTGCCACCGCATCAGCGACATTGGTGACCATAAATCCAATTTCCAAATCCAATGGACGAGAAATGATGCTCCCACCATCGCTACGCCATTTCACGTCCAATGCAGCATCATGAACCCACCACGGCGGAAGTAAAATATCATTAGCAACATCCCGGTATAAAAGTCCCCTTCGACGCGATGTCCAACGGGCCACAGCCGATCGCCAGGGCCGACGGAACAAGGGTTGGGAAAGGCTAATCGCTCCTTGGTCTACTGGCACCCCAGGAATTAAAAGGTTTTTCCCATCACCACTTTTCGAACGAAACCAAACCCACGACGCACTAGACCGCAAGGCACCCGCCAGGAATAAATCCCAGGACCTTTCAAAATTAAATTCAATTCCCGTAACGGAGCTTGCTTCGCCCAGGTTGATCGCGCGGTAGCTTGAAATGCTCGACGGAACAATCACGATCGCATTTTGACGATCATCGTGAAACATGGCCAGGTGCAGAGAAGCCCACCCAGACTCGTCGTCACGATCTACCCCAACTTCAAAATGGCTCATTTCTTCGGGCCGGACGTCGCTCGAAGGAATGATCTGGGCACCATCACCCTCTGACTCCAGTAAACTCGGAGGCCGCATCTCCGACGCAATCTGAACGTACGCGCGAAAATCAAGTGGCAGTGGAGCCTGCCATCCGGCAGACCAGGCGGGGCGTGTCTCAGCGAACTCACCACCGGAAAATCTGGCGGCATCTGCCTTTAGCTCGATGCTGCCAAGGGTTGACTGGTCCTCTGCGATCCGGATCGCCGCCATGGTGTGGCGAGTGCCGCGAGAAAGTTTCTGTGAGGGCAACTTAGATTCGTCGGCGCGAAATAATATTCGACACTGCCCGAGCGTCCCGATGCAGTCACCGCGCCAACCGGCATCGCCCGATCGCGTCATGATGACCCGCTCGTCATGATCACGCACGATCAAAATGTCACCACCGGGATCGTCAACAGTACGCCGGTCGGAAATCAATCCGAGAGCTGCATCAAACGAGTCTGATGGTCCAGCATCCTGCTGAATGGAAATGCGTCCGATTCCCAGGTTGTGATTTTGCCGCGCTAAATTTGTCCCCGACTGTTGCAGCAAAGATGGCAGGCCTTGTCGCGCCTGGCTCCAAACGCCAAACCCCCTCAAAATCGTAGTTTGATTTCGCACCAAAAAAGCGGGCATGGCAAATCGCGATACCCGGTCGTTGTTCCGGCGCCGGATCACCGAATCATCCTCATGATTCAACGGGGTACCGTTGTCATCGTAATAGCGGAAGTTTCCCCGGCTGTTCAGTTGACGAAGGTACAGGCGTGACCGAAAGTTTTCGCCGCTGGATTCGGCCCGAACTGAAGTTGTTGTTGCCATGGGTTCTGCGATGCGCAAACCAAATTTTTGACCTGCAAAATTTTGACCCGACAGCGCCTGATCCTGATCGCCCTCAAACAAACGAAACCGCAAGGCTCCACGGGAAGCCACGGCCGGCAAATCAAACGGAGCCGCGCCTGACGTTGCCTCGACAGAATCAAAGGCGGGAAGGTCCATCTCTTCAACGAGGGGTAGAGCGGCATAGGGATCGACAAGGGGCAAGTCATCCACAAACAACTGGGTGAACCTGGCATCTTGCCCGCGCACCCGTGGCAGAGTGAAACCGAAGGGCGACGGGCGTTCTGAGGGGGCTGCGTCAAAGGCCCCCTGGCGTTTCAAGTGTGACGTCAGATCGTCCTGGGATGACCCATTGGGAAAGAACTTCAGACCAGAGCCAGGATATTCAATCCGAGTTTGATCTGGTCTGCGGCCGCGAACAACCACCCTGTTGTCCTGAGCCTGGACTGTCGATCCCCAAAGAAAAGAATTTGCAATCAGAGTCGCTGATATCCGGGTCCACATCCCCGTGTCCGTTAAAAAAAATTTTTGATTTCTCCGAAGCTTTCCCGTCATTTAATTCTTGTTCAACAACGTAAATTGCATTGGATAAGGCTGCCCCGGACTCGCCAGGGTGTAACGGGCAGGTTTCCCGGATGCCTTGCCGTTGGTGCCAATTGGATACACCCACATCAATGATTGCTTGCCATCGCTGTCACCAACCAGAAGGTTGGAAGACGCCTGATCAAATGCCATTCCGTAAAAACCGCTACTCGCAGCGTCGAATGTGTGAATGGTCTGAACGACGCCCGAGGCCAGATTGATCGAAGCGATTTTTTTTCCAGAAGATGTCTGTACCGAAGAAAATGCCATGGCAACGGGCTTGTCGTTGCTGCTGGAATTGGCTTTTTCCGGCCTGCCTCCAACCGTTGCTCCGTTGGTGAAAATCGTCGTTGCAGCAAAATCAGTCGCAACTCTGGTTTCGGCAGTATACCCGAACTCAATCACGTCCAAATATTCGATGCCTTTTTTACAGTTCGGATCGGCACTGAAACAAAGGCTGACCATCGAGACCCGGTCACCATTGCGCAGGAATCCAGAGGGATTGGTAAACCGCAGTGGCAGGCCGTTTACGCCGGGCTTCGATCCATTCAAATCAATTTCGAAGTATTGCCCGGGACCAATCCGGCGCCATCCGTAAATGGCTTGAGAGTTGTTGCCGCGGTAGTAGGCATCGAGGCCTTGATGCAGTGCAAAAACATAATCATCGTCGGCCTTGCCACCCGACGCCTTGACCAGTGATTCGAGCAGTTCTTCGCCCTTGACGACCATCAGATCCACAGGCCGGAATGAACTCCCGACCGACGTTTGGATGAAGTCTGCCGGCACCAGGGCCACACCTTCCCGGGGGGCCGAAGGATCAAACTCCACGAGCTTTCCCGCAGTATTTAGAGCGATAAGCCAACGCACAAATGGGCCATCGCGGAAAACGCGCAACGCGTGTGGATCGCCGTTGCCAGCAAACGGTGTTGCCTGCTGAGTCGTGCGTCCAACCGATGTAAAGACTGAATAATTCAGTTCGGGAGCATGACGCGAAAAAAGGGCCAAACCGTCGCCTGCAGAAGTCAGGAGCAGGTCCCCGGCCTCGCCATTCGCCACCGGGCACAGGCGATCGTTAGCAACATCCAAGGCCCACAGGGCACTGGATGAGTACGAGGCATCCGTCGTCACGGCCGCGACGATGCCGTCAAGGCCACCGTTGCCGAGCGTGGCTGCTAGGGGGCCAGAATGCTCGACCGCCTCGCAAGACTTGGCATCATCCACCAAGAAAGTACCATTGCCATCCGGGGCAGCGCCGCCTTGGGGAATCTGCGTGCAAGATGCAGCGGCAAAAGTCATAATTGAGGCCATGACCCAGGACATCGAAATTTTTCTGCATTTGATCTTGATCATAGGGCTGGGAATCCTCCGGCCGAAACTTAATTTTGCTCGCACAATACCTGATATGACAGGACTGCCAACATGATACCGCAACACCGGTGGCAAACTTACCCGACCTCAATTTTCAGCGTCATGTCGGCAGAGGCCAATGCCGCTGGCGCCGTGAATTTGGCCCAAGGATTTCCGGACTTTAACGGCCCTGAGGCCGTCATTGAAGCCGCCTGCGACGCCATGAAAAAGGGGTTGAATCAATACGCACCGGCCACGGGAATCAAATCGCTGCGCGATGCGATCAGCCGCCGCTATCAAACGGCCTACGATCTGAAATATGATTCAGAACTGGAGGTTACCGTTCACAGCGGAGCCACCGAGGCCATTTGGTGTGCCGTCCAGGCTTTTTGCGGGCCGGGAGACGAGGCCATTGGAATCGCACCTTTTTATGATTCATACCCAGCCGCCTGCCATGCGGGCGGAGCCACCCTGAAAACCGTTGCCCTGAAGCCGCCCCACTGGAAGGTGGACGCCAACGAGATCGAACGTCTGGTAACCCCAAAAACCAAAATGATCCTGATCAATACGCCCCATAATCCCACTGGCCGCGTACTGACCCGTGCCGAAATGGAAGGCATCGCCGCCGTCGCCCGCAAGCACGATCTTATCGTCATTTCCGATGAAGTTTATGAAGAGATCGTCTTTGAACCAGCCGTGCACATTCCAATGGCATCAATGCCGGGAATGCGGGACCGGACGATCACCATTTCTTCGACATCGAAGACATTCAGTTTCACCGGCTGGAAGATCGGCTACGCCTGCGCACCAGCAGCGTTGACCGAAGGCATCCGTCGCGTGCACCAGTTTACGGTATTCTGTTCGGCGACGCCTTTGCAGCACGCCATGGTACGGGCTTTTGAACTCGGCGACGAATACTACAAACAGTTTCGTTCCGATTATCTTCTGCGTCGAAATTCACTATTGGCCTCGATCAGGGCCGCCGGTTTTGACGCTCCAGCGCCCGAGGGAACCTACTTTATTTCAGCTGGATATGAACGCCTTGCGCCGCACGTAAACGACTTGGAGTTCAGCTTGAATCTCGTTCGACATCAAAAATTGGCGACGATTCCACTCTCGCCGTTTTATCTCCCAGGCGACCCCGTATGCAAGGAACTGCGGCAAGTCCGTTTCGCCTTCTGCAAAACGCCAGAAACTTTAAAAAAAGCTGAACAAATTTTGGCAGCGATCGGTCCTGCAACTTGATTACCACAGCCGCCATCGTTTTTGCGCAACTGGTGATCTTGGGCGTTTGGCTGCGAACCGCAATCCACGCATCTGCATTACAGGTCTTGCCTTGCGCGAAATCACTCGCCATCCGCCACAGAAAAAAATGGCCGCGGCTTTCCATTCTTGTTCCCGCCCTGAACGAAGGAAAAACCATACGTGCCGCACTGACGACGCTTCTTGCAGTTGACTACCCGGACCTTGAAATCATTTGCGTCAACGACCGTTCCAGCGACGATACCGGGGCTGTCATTGCGCAATTGGCGGCGCAGGACATGCGAATCAAGGCCATCAATGTCAGTGAACTACCCAATGGATGGCTGGGCAAAGTCCACGCCCTGGACCAGGCCTTGAATGCTGCGACCGGCGAATTCGTCCTCTGCACCGATGCAGACGTTCATTTTTCGCAAGACGCCCTGAAGCGCGCCGTCATGATGATGGAGCATCGCCACATCGATCATTTATCGCTACTGCCAGAGATCACTTCTGCAGGATTTTTATTTGACACAGCTCTGGCCCAAGCGGGCTGGGTCCTTTTCTATTTCATCAATCCAGCCAGCATCGGGACCGACTCTTGCCGCGCTCCAATGGGCGTCGGAGCCTTCAATCTTGTCCGTGGCGATCTGATGCGCAGGATTCAACCATTCAAGACTTTGCGTATGGAAGTTATTGATGACATCGGTCTTGCAATCGTGTGCCATCAGGCGGGTGGAAAAGGCGCCCTTATGGGCGGTGGACCTGCCATTTCCCTTGAGTATTACGCAGGCTACGGTGAAATGCTGAAGGGACTCGAAAAAAACGCTTTTGCATTATCACGCTACTCTCTGGTACGCGCCAGCGCGGAGAACATGTTCGTCATCGCTACACCTTTGCTCGCATTCGTCTGGCCATTTTTCAGATCCGACTGGACCATCGCGTCAGGAATCGCGGTCTACTTGATTTCCTGTCTGTTGGAGTTCAGGTCCCTGCAAAATCACGGCGTGAACCCGGCTTTGATACCAGCCTTTCCAATGGGCATGATGCTCTGTGGAATTGCCGGAGTAAGATCCATGGTTCAAACCTTGCGGCGAGGGGGAATCAACTGGCGTGGCACGACTTATCCTCTGGACGAACTGCGCCGGATGCAGATCACCAAACTCCCCATTCCAAAAAGAAATGTGAAGTGAAAAGGCTCAGCGGGGCCGCAGGGAGTTGATCTTAAGCCAGTTCGCCCGCTCGCGAACTGCACGGATCAAGATCGCATTGAAGTCCTGCTGAATTGACTTTTTTGGAACCCAACCAAGTCGCGTTCGAACGGAGGTCAAATCAAATGAAAAATGCTCACCGGCAAATTTGATCATCCACGGCTTGATAAAACGTGGCTTTTTCCTGATCCGCGCGACCAGTTCCATGACCCAGGCACCAATCGTCACCAATTCAGGCGGCAACTGCATCAACGTGATGGCTTTTCCCCGAAACGCCGTGCATGCCCGGGCATGAATCTCGCGGTAGGTCATTGGCTGAGGCTGGCCGATCAGAAATTTTTCCCGAACTCCACCCTCCATGGAAACTTCAACGGACTTTTTGGCTCGCTTGGCAGCCAAATCAGCCTCTGCCTGCAGAACCAATTCGCCACCTGGACCAAACTTTTCAATTGTCACCGCAAACGCCCGGACGACGTCCTCTATGTGGCAGTAGGTCAACCCCCGGGTCGGAGGCCCCGGATAAAAGTATTTTTCCAAACCGTCCGAGGCACATATTTCTATCCAGTTGTAGAGGGGCACGAGCTCACACCAATCAGTGTACACAGCAGCTAAAATCAATTGGACGATCGGCTGCCGGATCGTCGACTGGTCCAGCAACCTCTCGGCCTGTACCTTGCTGTGGGGGTACTCCCAAAGTCCTGCTCGCGGACTCGTCTCACTTTGTCGTTGCCCGGGCAGCACAGGCGCAAGAGCAGCCATGCTACCGGCCGAGATCATCAGGCAATCGCCTGGTGCGTCCTTTGACATCAACATCAGCAAGCGTTCAAGCCCGTCATTGACGCGTTGGTAGCCCGGATTCGGTTCGTTGGAAAAATCATAGTACGCGGCAAGGTGGATGACGGCGTGCAAGTTTGCAGTGATTTCAGGATGGCTTTCCCAAGCATCGGTGAACGTCGCAAGGCTACCAATGTCCAGAACATCGACAACGTCACCGATATACATGTCATTCACTGGACGCTTGTCGATGCACCAGAAGCGAAACTGATCGTTGAGAGAAAAACGGAGATGCCGGCCAATCAGACCACCTGCGCCAGTCATCAATATCCATTTTTTTGATTCGATCGGAGAGTTCAAGAGCAAGCCCTCAATTTGATCTCTTTTTCTGATCTATTTTTTTTTGCGAGGAACCAGAACAGAAGCCGACAATTGAAGAAGTTTATCAGACAAGGCTGGAAAAAACCGGAACATGCCGGCAACCAACTTGTTGTCGAGCCCCGCTATTGATTCCAGAATCTCCTGATTAAAAGAATCCCAAACCGTCTCAGCAATAAATTCTGGCGCGCTGCCAGGTAGCACGGACTCAAGGTTCGCCGTCATCGCTGTCTCGGTGTATCCGGGCATGACAATTCCAACATGGATATTGTTGGCTGAAGCGATTTCAAACCTCATGTTTCGCAGCATTTGATTCAATGCCGCTTTGGAAGCGCCATAATTGGCGTGCCCGGGAAACGGGACCGTAGAGGTCACAGATGACACTGCAATAATGGATCCCTGGTTTTTGTTACGCATCCAATGAAGTGCCAATTCATGAGCGATCGCAATCGGCGCAAAGTAATTGACCTGAAATTCGTCAAGAAAAGATTCAGGATCACGATCAGTGAAAGCCCCTTCGACGGCCACACCTGCATTCAAAACCGCAGCGCCTAAATCTGGATGACGTCGAAGGACGTTCTGGATAAATTCTTTCGCTTTTTTTGAACCCGACAAATCAGCGGGAATGACGTGGGCTGTACCACCGTTTGCCTTGATCTCGGCGGCTACAGAATCAAGCGCTGGCTTTCCGTATGCCGTCAAAATGACCGGGTGACCCTGTTGTGCGAACTTTCGGGCCGTTGCTGCTCCTATCCCACGGGAAGCCCCCGTCACCAGGACCAATCTTTTTTTTAAATCTGGTGAAGATCGAATCATGGCGAATTGGATCCCCCAAAAACGTCAGCGGTTGCCGTCGTGAACTTTGAAAACAACAGAACCCCAAGTCAAACCGGAACCAACAACCGACATGACAATAATCTCGCCGTGCCGATACCGGTCCCAATTTTGAGACATCGTTACTGGCGCACCAGCGCCGCCCTGGTTGCCATGGAAAGCCACATTATGGAGGTGTTTTTCAGGAGCGATACCAATCCGCTGGGAGGCTGACATGAGCATGCGAAGATTGGCCTGATGTCCGATAAACCAGTTCACGTCGTCTACCGCCAGGCCATTGCGCTCCATGATGGCTTGGGCAGCACTGACAGTTTTCAGAATCGCAAATTTTTGAACAGCCTGCCCATCCTGCTCAAAAGATTTTCCATCCAGCATCCGGATCGTATCAGCGCCCTCCGGCGAGGACTCGATCATGGTATCGATGACCTCGAGGCATTTTCCCCTCGGAGCATCCTCGACATAGGTCGCATAGGAACTGTCACCAAAAAGGATACACCCCTTGCGATCGGAGTAGTCCACACGGGTCGTGTACCGTTCGGCGCCAAAAATTGCACCTGTCGTTGCGGCACCGATGGCGAACGCACCGCGCATGGTTTGAATCTGGACGGCGAACGTGCTGCACGCCGAATTCGTGTCGTACGCATAGCCCGTCTTCAAGTTCGAATCACGGGCTGCATAACAAGCGTGGGACGGAATGTCGCTGTCTGGCACTGACGTCCCGCCGATGACAGCACCAGCTTTGAGGGTTCCCCCCTCCAACCCGGAACGCTTCATGGCAAGTTCCCAAGACTTTGCGCCCATCTGACCAAAGGTCATCACTCGCCCAGCTTGAATGAGATCCTCACGAGTTGTTTCGCCGAAACGAAGGGCACGAATTTCTTCTGGGCGAAGGACACTTCGACGTTCTTGAATTCCAACCCGGTCCACAATCCACTGAGCGTCCGAACCGATATCCAAACTGTCGAAAAAATTGTTGTCTAAGACATTGTCGGGCACATAGTGCCCCATCGCAGTCAGAAATATTCCGGATTTTCTTTTTTGGTCGGCTGACATGAAATTCCCGTCAATTGGTGAACATTCCGCCGTTCACATGGATGGTGGAACCTGTGATGTAAGATGATTTCTCGGAAGCAAGGAACTCAACGGCTCCTGCAATGTCTTCCACGGCACCAAAGCGCTTCAACGGAATCCGGCCCAACATGGCCTCTTTGACCGGCTCGGGTAAAGCCCCCGTCATGTCCGTTTCAATAAAACCGGGGGCTACGCAGTTGGCAAGAATTCCAAATGGTGCCAGTTCAGCCGCAATGGACTTGGTAAAACCAACGATCCCGGCCTTGGTCGCCGCATACATGCTCTGACCCGGGTTACCCGTGAACCCGACCACCGAGGCTAGGTTGATGATCCGTCCCCATTTTTGGCGAATCATCGGACGCGCTGCAAATTTGGAAAGAAGAAAAACCGACTTCAAGTTGGTGTTGATCAAAGTGTCGAAATCGTCTGGCTTGGCCATCGGCAATATTTGATCGATGGCAACACCCGCGTTGTTTACCAGAACGTGAAGTCCGCCCATTTCGGCGGCAACTGTCTTGATCAAGCCCTGGCAGGCTGCAGCATCCGATAGGTCAGCACGAAACGCACGCGCGCCTGGGATTGCGGCACACACAGCAAGTGCCTTGTCCTCGTTGCCGCGATAATGAACCGCCACTTTGAAACCGGCATTGCCCAACGCAATTGCGCAAGCAGCTCCAATCCCGCGAGACGCCCCCGTGACCAAAGCCACCTTGCCAGTCATGAATCACCCCAACCCACCAAAAGTATTAGTTAATCCCATGAAATCACGGGATGGAACAGGTGGCAGGTTATCAGCTGGCGCGGCCCCGGACAAGGCCGGGTTCGACCGGGGATTGAGCCAAAACACGCTTCATGGCGTGGGCAAGTTGCACGATTTCAGCCGTATTTCGCCAAATTCCATTGATGTCGGCGGCGGCATCCGGGTGGAACCCCTCATGGGCGGCCCGATTGCGGAAATCCTGGAAAACGTGCAGCAGCCGGCAAAACTCGGCAAGGACCGACTGATCCTTGAAGGCGGCTGGCACAACGGGAAGGATTCCAGCCAGTCCAAAACGGCACTCACTGCGTCCAAAAATAAAGAAAAATAGGCCAAAGGCTTTCAAACCGTCCAACGTAAACCGCCGACCCGGTTTGAACTGGCACAGGGCCAACAGCAATTTACGCATCTTGAACTTACTAAAAAATGGAATCGCCTTGATGACAGGCATCGCGGCAATGTAATTCTCGAACTCATCCATTTTTTCCTGAATGGGACGGGAATATCCGATCAAATCCAGTTTTCTTTGAATGGTCCCCTGTTGAACCAGACGAAGGCAAGCGTCCTCAAAATACTCACGAAATAAAAGCTCCATTGCCTTGTATTGCATGTCGATCACGGGGCTGAGATCTATCGATGCTGCCGCGGATCCAGTCTCAATCTGACGGTGGAAATACCACGCAGTCCTCAAAGCCCTCTTCACTTCGGCCGAGAGCTGCTCGTAATGCGGAATCGACTTGCCAAGAGCATCGTCCATCACCCTTGCGTCCATCGCCGGTACGGCAACGGACACAGGGCTTCCAGCCAAGTCTGTCAGCGCCTCCCAAACCTCCACCAATGCGTCGTTTGATTCGCCATTGCGACGCGAAGCCTTAATACGACCGGCCATATGAGCCACGGCGGCAGCCAGTGCATCACGATGTCCGTCCAGTTTCTGATTTTTAAGAATTCCCGCAATCTCGATTTGCAAATCCACGGCAGCATTGTCCCGCGAAATCATGGAAATCAATTCCTGAACTGCACGCGGAGACGCTATGGCACCAAGGGCACGGGCCACCTCGGTCAATTCACGGACATCACCAGAACGGACAAAATCAAGAAGCTTCAACACGGCAAGATCGCTTTGACGGCGCTTGCCCAATGCGCGGATGGAAATGATCCGGTAGATACCCGTCTTTGTCCGCATTGCATTGGTCGCTGCTACCCATGAATCATCGGATGCAGCTGGATCACCGATGACAAGCAACTGCTGCCATACGCCAGAAACAATCTTCTTGACGTGTACAGGTGAAACATCCTTCGTCAAAATCCAGCCGAGGCAAGCCCCAGCTCCATCGTCATTGGTTGAACCCTGTAATCCCGGAGCACGCTTGATCAAGGGCTCCTTGATTTCTTTGACCGTGAGTCCTCCATTCAACCAGTCAAGATTTTGGTCCACCGGCAGCAAGCGCAGTAGAGATTGAGGTGATCCGTTGCTGATTCCAGTCTGCAAAACTTGAAACTCAGGATAATGGAAGGACCACAGGTAGAGCCACCCCGCCAAGGCAGACTTGTCTTCCGGCACAAACTCGTGAACGGACTTCTCGCAAATCTTCCTGGCAAGAGCCGCCACGCGCTCGTCCTGAATTCGCCTTTGGAGCATCCGGACAAACATGAGGGCATTGAACGCCGGAGACCATGCGTCCCCTGTTGCGCGCATGGCCACATCCACACAGGCCTTGGTAAGGCCATCGTCCGGGGCACGGATCGAAACATCCAGAATGGTATAAAGGATTCGTTGAGGTATCCCGGGAAGGCTCGCCAAAGTCACGAGTTCATTCCAGCGGGAGCATGACGGCGTCCCCGCCCAAAGACGCAAAGCCTTGGCGGCAACATCTTGAGGCCAGTGGATCATGTGATCAAAAACAAAATCCTCGAAGGCAGCAGGATCCCCGGTGGAAACCGCCTCAAGAAGCGCCATCTTTTCCGCTGGAGGTAACTCAAGCCGGAGCAGGGCAACGACAATGTCAGATGGCAGGCCGACTCCAGAGGAAACGAATCCAGCCAGAAGATTCATCCGGACTTCATGGGACTCACCGGCAAGGTACGAGTCCAAGGCATTCACATGTTTCAAAATAAACTCCTCGTATTAAAATCGCGCGCCAACGTTTAGATGAAACTCACCGCGCCCCAGCCAAAATCCGGATTGTTTTCCGCGGGGATAGCACAACGAATCATTCCCCTCGCAGGCATCGGTCTTGGGTTCATGAAGGGGCAGACCATACGCCAGATTGACTGATCCAATGGCAGTGAGAAAGTTCAGACTGGTCCCGTAACTGGAGTAATGATCGCTCCATAAACGCCGAGGCCGTCGCTCTAGATCCGTGATGCTATAGCCATTGTTGTCTTCTATGGATCGCAAAGCCGATCCCGCTGGACATCCAGGGTCGCTACCACTGACTTCAACTGGATCAGAAAATGCCCTGGTAAACCGGTCTGATTCTTCTTTGCTGAAGAACACATTGCCGTTGTCAAAAAAAGCCGTCGCAGCAAGAGTCTCGCTGAGGCGATAGCGTCCCTCGGTCTTGAGCACGACCCTTCGGGAACCACCCGATCTAGTGTTCTGATAGGAACAATCCCAAAAACCGTCTTGGTTCAAATGGGGGCTACGCACAATTGGCCCAAGGGAACGTTCCCTGAACCCACGCACCGTATCGGCACCACCCACATACAATCGCTCTGACGGGGGCAAAAGGTCGAGTGAACGGTCTTCACCCCTGCGTTCCACATCGTGAAATGTTGTCAGGGACGCACCGAGCGCAAGAACAAACCGGGAACCAAAACCAAAGTATCTGGCGTAGCCAATGTCTGAACGTAAATAACGCAGTTCCCCACCAAGATCAAAACGCGCAAGGCTGAATTCTGGAATCAAGGTATAGCCGCTGGTTGGCCACGTCGGATCGTTTCTTTTGTCGATATTCGCGCGAATTCCAACAAACCCGACACGAACATCGTCCGAGAGCAGAGGTGTCTTCTGGATCTCACCACTTTCCTGCCGTGTTAACTTTTGTCCATAGAACAACGATGCATGGGACGAAGCCCCCAACCAACGTAATTTTCTGGTCAGTGCCACTTCTCCTGCGCGGCTGATTTCCCATGCGCTCTCAGTAGATCTGGCCTGGTTGTTCGCAGAAATTGTAAAATCAAAAGGTTGGTCAAATATGTAAGGCTCAACGTAACCAGCACCGATATTTCGCCCGACCAAGGTGGAGCTGCCTATGGCAACCTGACGAAGCTCTTGGGTGAATCCAGCTCGAACAGAAACCTGACGACCGACTCCACCGATGTTTGAATAAGTGGCTTCGGTGTTAAACCGGTAACCATCTCCAAGACTCCAGCCAGGTCCGAAAGAAACAGTGCCCGCCTTGCCTTCGCGCACGTCCACCAAAATATCCAGCTCAGGATCCTCGTCAGCCAAGGCATTTCGATCCAGCGGCAAAATCTGCACGGAACGAAAAAGCCCGAGGCCCACCAAAGCCCGCCGTGAATCTGTGATCTTGCCGGGATCGTACCAGTCGCCGGTCTCAAACCGCAGCTCCCGCATCACCACCTTGGACTTGGTGCGCGCCAAACCAGTCACAGAAATATTGCCGATCTTGACCCGTTTTCCCTCAAAAACCTCGACCACAACATCGACTAGGATTTTCTTCCGTTCAGTCCGGAAGGACATGTCCAGTTTCACGTCTGCATAAAGAAATCCGGCCTCGAAATATTTGGTCTTGATCGACTGCTGCAACTTGAACAGGGCTGACCGGTCTAATGGAATGTCAATCGACAAGGCGCCATCTTCTTCCGGCAAACGGAGCAGCTCTTCCGGATCCAGAAATTTCGCACCGTGAACCTGGATGGAACCAAGAACCCTCTGCCCCCCCTCGGTGATGGCGATGGTGAGCTGTGCGCTTCCCGTGTCACGGTCGCGGGAAGGCGGACGATCACGGACCACAACATCCCAAAACCCAGCTGCCTGATATTTTGCCTTAATCGAGTCCACGCCAGTCCTGATGACATCCGGATCGAGGGGAGCAGAGGTGTTCTGCCAAAATCCCTTGATGTTCATCAGACCGATCAGTTCCCGGTAAGAAAACCGTTGGCCTCCCTCGAAATTGATTCCCCGGAGGATGTACTGAACGCCAGGATCCACATCGAAAACATAAACAACCTCATCGTCACTTGGGCGCTCTTGCTTTGGTCCCGTCACTGCCACATCACTAAATCCCCTGGAACGGTAACGTCGGGTCAATTCAGCCGCCATGGCATCCGGACCGACAATGGTTGGGTCGATTCCAGAAAGTTCATCCTGCGCGAAAAGATCGTCGATTCTTAGGGTCGTGGACCGATCGCGAACCTGGTAGCGAATTCGCTTGCCCAGCACGCCACCGATATGAACCGTCGCGGTGTTCCTCTGGGGATGACGAGTCAACCCGGCCAGTTCAATACGCGCCTGATTGTAACCACGAGCCCGCATTGCCTCAAGCAGTCGGTCCACCGACTGCCGAATGGCCTCTTGATCACAGATATCCCCGACCGCAACTCCGGCCGAAACACCTGCCGGCAGTTTGAGTCCCCTATCCACTTTCTCAATGATGCAGGGTTCGCCCTCTGTAACAACCGCCCGGTAAACAACGTAAGATCCCTCATCAACGGGCTTGATAGAAACCTTCGCCTCGAAATATCCACGACTTTTCAAATACCCGACAAAGTTGGCTTCAATTTTTGTGCGCATTTCAGGAGTATCGACCTGGCCTTCCACATTTTGTGCCATGATTTTCAGCTGGGCCCTCAAATCACGCAACGATGATTCAACTTCCACCTCGCCAACCACTTGCGCATGACGGCCACCAATCAGAAAAGATCCACCACTACCCGACGCCACAAATTTTGCATCGAGCTCAAGAAAGTCTGTCTTGCGCCCAACATCCTCAAGCAGCTGCATGAGGTCCCCTGGACTCGCAATATCAGGATGACGCTCACGCAGATTACGAAGTGAAGTATCCGACAACAAACCTGGCGCAAGCTCCCAAGGCGATGCCACGGCACTGCCCGCAGCCGCGAGGAATCCAAGGCTCAGAACTGTGCCCGGAATTCTTTGTAAAATTTTTCGTAAAAAAGTCACTATTCAATCACATCCTTGCGATGGCTTTCACAATCAGGGAAATGCAAAACGAAACTTCAAGTCCGCACCTGTGTCCGCTGGAATCGTGCTCTTTGTTTCGGTCGTCGAAGAGCTCTGACTTTGGCGTTCGACGCCCAAGCCAAACGAAATGTTGTCAGACACTGAAATTTCACTCGACAACTTCATGGATTGTTCCTGATCAACCCTGAGCACTACATCTAGATCATTACCTAAGTTTAGCGGCAAATTGACCCGGAGCAGCGGCTTGCCCTCTGGAGAGGCGTAGGTGTCAAAATAAACCTGTTTCACAATTTTCTGACCAGACAAGTCGAAAAGTTTCTCCACGGGCTCGTCCAATTGTCCCCAAATAAAACCAAGAGCCTCGGTTGCTGCTACGTTCTGGGTTTCGCCAAGCGCCTGCTGCTCCTCTGGCAGAGAGCCGCGACCAAGAAGGACCAAAATGTCGACCTTGCTGATGGCATTACCATTCTGGCGCGTTGGCGGGTCAATCGAGAAGTCCACTCTAGGATTCGACGCCCGCCCAGACATGTTGATGTAAACGCGATAGTTCTGGACTTCACTGACGGCAGTAATCTCAATGGTTGGGTCGACACGGAGCGGATCGTCAAATGAGATGATGCCACGGGTTATCGAGAAATCACGCTTGTAAACGAATTTTCCCCGGACGACGTCAATTTGCCCAAGAACTGAAGGCTGCTGATCGGATCCGCCAATCTGCAAATTCGTACTGAGCAAGGCCTGGATCAACCGGTTATTGACGTTCACAGTTTGATCTGCACGGATCGTCAAATCAAATTGGAGCACAGGATCGGTCGCCACAGTCGGGATGGAAATCGCCTGTTTGCGGATTGAGTTAAGAATTTCCGCACCGAGGTCCACTTCCCGTGTCGAGCGTGCACGAGTAACCTGAAGGTCCCCAGAAAGGCGGTAGGGACGCCCTTTTCCAGTCAACGACAGGTTGCCACTGACATTAGATTCAAAGCTCTTTAAAAATGTCACCGGATAAACGACGGCGGCATCCTCAAGACGAACGTCCAGACTCGAATCACTTTGTTCCTCTGAGGCGCTAAGAACAAAGGTTCCGGCCCCATCAAGACGCCCGCTTCCCTTGGCGGCGGTGAACGATTCAACCTGAACCTGCCCGTTCAACACGTTGGCCTTTAAGCGAATGTTCCGGAGGGGTGGGCGGAAGTCAGCCAGACCAATTGAGACCGGCTCCCACGACCCAGCAGTAAATGGATTTGCTCGGACATCATTGACCTCGAATCCATAGGATGGATCATCGACCTTGCCCGTGACCTGACCTTTGAATGACAGCTTGCCGGTGGCGCTTTCTATCTGCGGAATCATGTCACGCAGCAAGGATAGGTCCACTGAACCATCCATTCCAATATTCAAATGATGCGGCAGGGTATTACCGTCACGAATGCTCGCGCGAAAGCGCGCCTGCCGCGATGAGAGGATCAGATCTTTAGAACCAGATGCCGTCAGTGAGCCGCCGGAAAAGCTCGCTTCAAATGGAGCCTCTGATTTGAAATCAATAACACGCTGTTCACCCGTTACCTCGCGCAACATTCTGCCCTTGATTGTCGCTATGTTGAGTTTCCCGCTGGAACGCCAAAAGTCGGCCAACTGACCCTTCATGCTCCAGGCGCCGTTGAGGTAACAATAATTTCGGGGATCCGATGCAAACCACGGCGTCGCAAGAAACCGTAAATCCATCCGGTTTGCAGTGAAAAACCACTCAAATGGTGTGCCGGCCTTGCTAGCATCAAGTGTCATCCTTCCTTCCAAGGCGCTGCCTCCCTGGTTGACGATGAGTTGGAAGCGCTGCCCGGCTACGACACCCTTGACCTGCAACGGCGCGATCACGCTTCCAAGAAGTTTAGGACGCATGACAGACATGTCAAAGGCCCCTTCGAGATTCTCAATGCGCCCACCGAACTTGAACTCTCCCGTTAGAAAACCACTTATTCCAAGCTTTTCGAATTGTTTCTCGAGATAAGGAAACTGGGACAGGTGGTCTACTTCTGATTTCAGGTTCGAAATCGAATACAATTTCGCATCAAGCTCCAGCATGTCGTTTCCTGAAATTCCAGGTCCAGTTGATCTGACCTTGCCGCGGATTTTTTCGCGAACATGGCGAACCCTGGAATCAATCGACAGGTCACCCCTTAAAAAATTAACTTCGGAAAACCGCCAACCCTCTGCGTTGGAGTTGATCTTGGCAGTGGCGTGATCTGCCATCCGATGGCCGTCGTAATTGAAATCAAAAAGCGCTACCGTTGCGTCAATATCCCACCAAAGGGGAGCATCCAATTTTCCATTGATAGAACCCTGTACCGACTCGATGCCAAATGCGATGGGATTACCAACGTTTGCTGTAAGCAAGAAACCATTTACAAGTTCGGGAGGCACATTCGCCGCCTGGATTTTTGATTTGATCAACATGTCGTGACCAACATCGAGAGAACCCTTTTCCAAAATCAGATCGGATCCCTCTTCTGGAACAATCCGGAGGTTTTCCCAACCGACCATCTTGCCGTCAACGGACCAGTTGGTAGATACGCGGCCAAGGTTCATTTTTCCGATTTTAAAGTCCGTAAATTTTGCGTCCCCGGAAACCACAACATGATCGTATGGACCGTGAATCCTTGCCGAAAACGCCCCAGTTCCGCGAACGGGGATCTGGGCAAAATACTCAGCAACCCTGGCATCAGCCTGTTTTGCTTCAACAAGAAAGTTGATTCCTGACTTGTCGTCAAACGTAATCGGACCAGAAAGGTTCAATGACGTCGCAGAACCTGAACTGTTGCACTGCCCCCCTGTGCCATCAAAAACGATCCGGTCCGAATCAATATCAAGCCGTAAGTTTAGATCGCAAATTGGGCTCTCCGGGAACGCCGAACGATTCTCTGGCATCCCTGGCACTGTGACATTCTTTACCGCAACTGCAGCGGACGCCTTCATCTTGAAGGGCGTCGAGGTTCCGGACAGGTCAAGGTCCGGCGCAGTCATATCCAGGTCGAAGGCATCGAAACTGACATTGAAGACGTCAAGTAGTTTTCCAAGAGGGAGCCCATCAGGCCTGATCTGAAATGAATAACGCCCGGGTCCGTCAAGCCTGAGAACGCCACGTCCGGTTCCATAGCGATTTGATCCGATAATAAGTTGGACGTCCTCAAAGTTGATGCGGTCGGCACCAATGTCCAGACGACTTTTGAAATTATGAAGTTTGAATCCACCAAAAACGGCCCCCGATGACTCTGCGTCTGCAACGACAGAGAATTCAGGACTTCCCGCACCATTCGCCAGTGGAATCGAAAATTTGGTCACCACGGTTGCTTTAGCCGGTCCAAAAGTTTCTGGAATATCCAAAATCGACCCAACGAGACCTATGTCTCCTGCAACCTTCAGGGTGGCTTCTCCTGAAACCGTGCGAAGGTTTGCCTGGGGCATCAACTGGTCAAAGTTTATTCTGACCGAGCCATCGCCACTTAACCCGGAACTTTCCAGCTGCGATATTTTCACATCAACGGTGTTCGTATTGTACGTCGCGTCGGCTGCCATCCTGGCACCGGCGAGGTAACTCGTTCCACCAGCACGCAACACCACATCGGCTGCCGAAAGACTCACGTCCGCACTATCCCAACCCTGTATGGTCAGCGCCAGATCAATGCTCTCCCCCCGGAATAAAAAAGACTCCGGAAGCAATGGAACTGGCCTCAACTCGCCCAACTGATAAAGACTGACATAGGCATTGCGCAAAATAATTTTTCGTACGGGAACTTGAAAATCCGGTGGCCAAGTATTTTTTTTGGCCACTGCGTCAGGGGATTTTTTTTGTTTGATTAAGTTAGGCAGACTTTCCAGGTCATCGATCTCAAGGCGCGTGTTGTTGGCTTCGAAGGAAGCAAGTTGAGGTCGCCCGATCAAGATGGACCAGATCGACAATGTGACACGAATGTGCGCCGCAGCAAGCATCTTCCTGTTGGCTACACTGAGGTCATCACGCGAAACATCGGTTCGCGCAACCTCCAGTCCGTATAGATCCAGGGCAGGCGGAAACAAATGGACCCGCATCACCCGGTAGTCAACAGACAGATTGGTTGATTCACTTAAAATTTTGGCGACGGTGTTCCGTATCAGGCGGTGGCTGTATGGATTATCAACCACCAGGTTAATCAGATACATCGCAGACAAAAGCATGACTGCAAGGATGAAAACTTTCTGCTGGCGCCTGCTGACAATCACCGCTGTACATAATCCTGTTCAGATTGGTTTTAAAAGATCCATCAATCCTGGCATTCCTTTTTGTGTATTCGGTACGGCAGCCGATGCAGCCTTGGCGCTTTCTTGCCCCAAGGCTGAAGCAACATGTTGTACCTCCACTTGACGGGAGCCAGCCATGAACGCCTCGATCATTGCTCTTTCAGCCAACTTACCGAGTCTGGTTAAATTTTGTCCTGAGGCCGATATCGCACGCTGGATTGCAGCACGGGAAAAAAATGATCTGGCCAGGTTTTCATTACACCCGGCAAGAATCAGCCGGTTTTCGATCCATCGGGCCTGATCTGCCTCAGAAGGTGCGGACAAGGGTATCCGCATCGCCCTTGCCTCGAGAGATTTTGGCCACGACGAAACAATCTGGTGCAGTCCGTCTTCATGACCGAAGAGAAAAAATTGAACGACGCCATCGATTAACTCTCCCTGCCTGATGACAGCCAGGATATACGCAGCCCATGGTTCGCCAGACAATAAACCGGCATTGTCGAAAATTAGTGCCAGACGCTTTTGCTGGTTCCTCAGGACGTCGAAGACGGGAGCCAGCGCGATCAATTGGCCTCGCACAGGACCGTTAAGAGCAGCCGGGTCTGCCATGGCAACACCCAGTTTCGATCTACCAAAATCGGCGATGCGAGAGGTCAGGGCTGACGGATCTGTTCCTGCCGCACCGGGCGCAAGGAGCATTGCATGGTGGGTCGATTCCGGAAGGCTGTCATATAACCATCTTGCCAGCAGTGTTGACCCGGCGCCGTCACGCCCGCCGACGCTTACCACCGGCGCGCCCTCTTGCGCTGCAATTAGCACACGGGTGGCTGTGGATCGCTGGTTCTCAAGCAGCAAGTGAGCCGGCACATCAACGCGACCAAAAAAAGGCGAATGCCGCACTCCCCAAAATGTGGCGAACCCAGACGGTGAATGGTCAGGAATTTGGGCATCTGGCTCAGAAAAATGGTTGTCTATCATTTCGCCTCCACCCAGGCAGCCTTCAATGCATTAAATCGGCCTGACTGTTTCGCGAGAAGTTTATCGGCCTGATCAAGGCGTCCGACAGAGCAGTATAATTTGGCCAGACAAAAACTGGTCTGCTCGGGCATGTAATTGAGACGCATCAACTGGTTGAGAACAACGATGGCGTCTTCCATCTCGCCCAGCAGAAGATGCAGCTGGGCCAAAAAGACTTGAGGCAAAGAGAATCGCGGCACGGCAGACGAAGCACTCTGCATCAGCCGGCGGGCCAGAACCGTCATTGAAACTTCCGTGTAGAGATTGGCCAAAATCAAAAATGCAATGATGTTTCCAGAATGGGATTTCGCATGCTTCAAAAGCTCGCCCTCGGCCAACCTGAATGCGTCCATCGTTAATGTGCCAGAAGGGCTGCCAAAAAGACTGCCCCCCAAGGCGTTCAACTTTGCCATGGCGCTGGCGCATGCCGCTCGATGCACGAACAAGGCGTCCATGGCGAGGAGTGCGAGCTTTGCGATGGCGTCATCTTTTTCTTTCGCGATTCCGCTCGCAAGAGCCGTCGCGCAGACCTGAGCCACGATTCCGGATGGAGACTGAATCCGTTTCGTCAGACTGCTGAATGTCTGAATCATCATCATTCGCGTCAGCGGTTTCACCATTGTGACGAAGCCGAATTGGTTGGCAAAAGCGGTTTCGTCATCGGCCCGATCCTTGTCCACCAGAACCAAAATCGGTGCCAAATACAGAACGGGATTTCTCACCTCGCCGAACACGTGCAAGGCAGCAGGATAATCCTGAGTATCCTCAAGCATGATCCCGGCATACCTGCCTGAAACAAACCCCCGCAACGCTTCGCTTAATGTGATCACGCCAGCCGCAAGGCGCCATTCCGGCGACATAACGATCTTCGCAACGTGACGCTCATGATTGTCGCCGACGGCGACGTAGGCAATTTCCCGGATATCAGCCATAATCGCGAACCCGCTCCAGACTCGAGCCCGCAGCCAGAGTCAGAAATAGTGGAATTTATTAAAATTTTAGCATAATTACGGCCCCAGCCGGGAGGTGCAGCGGGCAATGGAAAAACACAAACGGTTGAGTCAGGGCCAAGCAGGAATTCCGCGGATTATCCTTGGCAGCTCCTCGCCACGCAGGCGCGAACTTTTGGGGCACATCGCCATTCACGATGCGTTCTCGCCCGATGTCGAAGAAAAGCCAAAATATGATGAAAAACCGGATACTTATACAATCAGGAATGCCACTGAAAAGGCCGCTGCGACCGTTGCCTTCGTGACAAACTCTGGCAACCCGGCAAAAAATGCCGGGCCAGCCGTCATCATCGCCTGTGACACCATCGTCGTTCTTGACGGCCAGATTCTTGAAAAACCCCTCGATGCTCTGGATGCCCATCGCATGTTGGGTCAACTGTCCGGCCGTACCCACACCGTGATCTCAGGGGTCTGCATTGTGGCGCTCGATGGCACAAAACCCTTGAAGGACATGGCTTTTAAGGTGGAAACGCAGGTTTCCATCAAATCACTGTCGCCGGCAGAGATCGCCGCCTACGTCGCCACGGGGGAGCCTATGGACAAGGCCGGTAGTTACGGAGCCCAAGGCATCGGGGCGTACATGATCGAACGCATCGATGGCTCGTACAGCAACGTCGTAGGTCTACCCTTGACTGAACTTGTGCAAGCCCTGCGAGACGAGTTCGGCGTTCACCTTTGGTAGGATTTGCTTTAAGTTCGCCCCTATGGCCCTGATCTATTTCACATCAGAAGACCTTGAAGTCGATGTCGACGAAGGCATTGCCTTGGTTGACATCGCGGCTGAAGTCGACTGTGACATCACTTTTGGCTGCAAATCTGGCAGCTGTGGCACCTGCCGGGTCCGCGTGGTTTCGGGAATGGACAACCTCTCACCCGCTGCGACGGAGGAGAGGGATTTCCTGCAAGGTTTTGGTGCACATCCCGACGAACGCCTCGGCTGCCAACTCAAAATCAACGGCGATTGCAAGATCCGCTATGTCGGTCTCGACGACCTGGAGGACTGAGGGATCTTGTCGAAAACCATTTTAAAATCAAATCCTGGCCGCCCTGGAATCTCTGGCAACCGCCGCAATCATCCCGGTTTTTTTGAACTGGCGAAACACCAGATCATGTTCCTCGATGGCGGAATGGGCACACAACTTCAGTTGCGAGATCCCTCGCCTGACGACTTCGGCGGCGCCATCTACGAGGGTTGCAATGAAATCCTTTGCGCCACCCGCCCGGACTGGATCCGCGAAATTCACGCCGCCTATCTTGACGCCGGTGCCGATGGGATCGAAACCAACACTTTTGGTTCAAATGAAATCGTATTGGCAGAATACGGAATTCCGGAGAGAACCTACGAATTAAACGTCACGGCCGCCCAACTTGCACGGGAAGTCTGTGACAGTTACACCGCGCGGCCAACCTACGTCATCGGTTCCATTGGGCCCGGCACAAAATTAATCACCCTGGGCCACGTCGACTACGACACGATGCTGAAAAGCTACCGGACCCAGGCCCTTGGGCTGATCGATGGTGGCTCTGACGTCCTGCTCATCGAAACTGCCCAAGACATCCAACAGATCAAGATCGCCATCCGGGCTTGCCGCGAGGCCATGCGCGAAAGAAAAATCGAACTTCCGATCATGGCCCAGGTGACGGTTGAATTAACGGGAAGCCTTTTGGTCGGCAGTGACATCCAGTCGGCATTGGCCACGCTTGAGATGTTTCCACTCGCAAGCCTTGGCCTCAACTGCGCCACTGGCCCCGACGAGATGCGCAATCATTTGCAATACCTCAGCCAGTCCGCGCCGTTTCTTCTAAGCTGCCTGCCCAATGCAGGACTTCCGGAAAACGTCCGTGGCCAGACGGTCTATCCTCTCGGCCCGGAAATGTTCGCGGAAAAGGTGGCTGGGCTTGCCCGCAATCACGGCGTCAACATCGTTGGCGGTTGCTGCGGTACAACTCCAGATCACATCCGCGCCCTGAGTGCCGCCCTGTCTGACCGCAAGTTGGGCGAACGGGAACCGCGCTATGAGAACGCCGTATCGTCACTTTACAACGCACAAAGCCTTGATATTGATGTTCGTCCCCTTTACGTCGGCGAACGCACCAATGCCAATGGGTCAAAACTTTTTCGCGATAAATTAAAAGAGAACGACTACGACGGACTGGTTCAGATCGCAAAAAGCCAACTCAAAGAAGGCGCGCACATCCTGGACTGCTGCACCGCCTATGTCTCACGCAACGAAGTGAACGATATGCGTGAGTTCCTGCAACGCACCGTGACGCAAGTCAATATTCCCATCATGGTGGATTCGACGGAAGTTCCCGTCATCGAAGAATCGCTGAAAATCATCCCAGGCAAAGCGATCGTCAATTCCATCAACCTTGAAGACGGCGAGGATCGCGCCCGCCAGGTCTTGGAGCTTTGCCGCACTTATGGTGCCGCAGTCGTCGCCCTGACCATCGACGAAGACGGCATGGCTAAAACCCGCGAGAAAAAACTGGCGATTGCCAAACGCATCTTCGACATTGCACACGGCGAGTTTGGCTTGAAGCCAGGAGACATCATCTTCGATCCCCTGACCTTTACCTTGGGGTCGGGCGATCAGGAATTCCGCAGCAGCGCCATCGAGACCCTGGAAGCGATCCGGATGATCAAGGAAGCGATGCCCGGGGTCAAAACCATACTTGGATTGTCCAACGTCAGTTTCGGCTTGAATCCCTATCCGCGCCGGCTTCTGAACAGCGTCATGCTTTATCACGCCGTCGAATACGGCTTGGACATGGCCATATCGAATGCCTCAAAAATTCTACCGGTTTTTAAGATCCCACCGGAAGAACGAAAAATATTTGACGACTTGATTTTTGACCGCGTGGCACCGGGCTACGATCCCCTGAAGGAACTACTTGCCCGTTATACCGACAAAAAAGCCACGCTCCGTGTTGACGCCTCTGAGTCGGCCAAGTTGCCCCTGCCGCAGCGCCTGGCAAATCACATCATCGATGGCGAAAAACTGGAAATCATTCCAACTTTGACGTTGGCACTTAAGGAATTCCGGCCTCTCGATATTATCAATAATTTCTTGCTGGAAGGCATGCGTGTGGTCGGCGAAAAATTTGGCGCCGGCGAGATGCAACTTCCATTTGTACTTGAATCTGCCGAAGCTATGAAGACTGCGGTTGCGCACCTTGAACCGTTCATGGACAAAAACGAATCGGGCCAGAAAAAAGGCAAAATCCTTTTGGCCACTGTCAAAGGTGACGTTCACGACATCGGTAAAAATCTGGTCGACATCATTCTGACCAACAACGGATTTGAAGTCGTTAATATCGGCATAAAACAGCCAGTCGAAGCCATTTTGCAAAAGTATCATGAGGTCAAACCAGACGCGATTGGCCTGTCGGGGTTGCTGGTCAAATCCACTGCAATCATGCGCACTGACTTGGAAGAAATGACCCACCGCAACATCACGGTTCCAGTCATCCTTGGCGGTGCGGCTCTGACGCGCCAGTTTGTTGAGGAAGATTGCCAGGCCGGTTACCGCGGGAAAGTCTACTACGCAGCGGACGCTTTTGAAGGCCTTCGCATCATGGGACAAATCACGGGGCAAATTGCTGCTAACGCGGCTGCGACAGATAACGGATCTGTCGCAGCAGGCCGAGTTTCCACCGTAAAAGGTAACGCCACCGTCAACCCAGCCGAACCGCAATCTTCCCGACCCAGGGTCCGCGCCGTCCGCCGTGGATCAACGGCAACGGAGTTGACCCCCGCGGCCCAGTCGTCTTGGGTCCGGCGCTTTAAACAAATCCCGGCGCCACCTTTTTGGGGCACCAAGGTTCTGGAAACCCCGCTTTCGACACTGTTCACTTATCTCGACGAATTTGCCCTCGTCCGCACACGCTGGCAGTTTGCCAAGGGCGAGATGTCCGACGAGCAGTTCAAAAATATTTTGGAATCCAAGGCACGTCCGCTGTTGAACAGTTGGCGGGCGCGGGCAGAGCGTGAAAAGCTGCTGCAGCCAAAAGCTGTTTATGGTTATTTTTCGTGCGCCGCCGAGGGCAACCAACTGCATGTCTACGAGGCGCCAGACAGCGACAAAATCATCACAACCTTTGACTTTCCGCGTCAGCGTTCTGCGCGCCGGCTTTGCATTTCTGATTTTTATGCACCCGTGTCATCAGGCCAGCGCGATGTGATCGCCATGCAGGTTGTTACCATGGGACCTGCGGCCAGCCATTTTGCCAACAACCTTTATTCAAAAAACCTGTACTCGGATTATTTTTATTTCCACGGCCTTGGCACAGAAATGGCTGAAGCCTACGCCGAATGGCTGCACGCCCTGATTCGCAAGGAACTCAAAGTTCACACGCGGGATTCACGCAACATCCGCCAGCTGTTCAGTCAGGGATATCAGGGATCACGCTACAGTTTTGGATATCCGGCCTGCCCGGAATTGGAAGACAACGCTCGTTTGTTTAAGTGCCTTGATGCGACAAGCCAGATTGACGTCCATCTCACAGAAAACTTCCAGATGGTTCCCGAGCAATCGACATGCGCCATCGTCGCCTGGCATCCTCAGGCCCGTTATTTCGCGACCTAAGTTAGTCAACCCAAGCATTAAACTTTGAGGAACCATATGAAAACGATCAAATCTATAATTTCTGCGACCCTTGCCTCGGTTCTGCTTTTGGCAGGCACCAATGCCGCTCGGGCATCCTCCTCCGACGTTTGTCAGACCGGCTATTCCGACGCGGTCGACGCTCTGCTGGATGACGAAGGGTTATGTGGCGATCTGAACGACAACAGCCGCAGCGCCATTGTTGGCTGGGCCATGGCAAAACTGGAAAATTTCGAGGCGCATTGCACGAACAACGATGACATGGAGGCCTTCAGCCTGACCGTGAAAAAAGGCGTAAGGATTCTCGTCGCGTCGGCCTCATCTGGCGAAATCAACCGTACCGGCTGGCTCTATCGCCACAAACTGGTCACCTGGCGTCAGGCAACCGCACTACAGAATCTCGTCCTGGATCAAAACAACCCGGACGACAACATGTCGGCGATCGGAAAGGTCATTTTTTAAACAATCGAAAGCCGCATTCAGAGCACTGTGCGCAACCAACAATCAAGGGCGATGCCATTTGTTTTGTTGAGGAGCAGCTTGTTTTGGGGTGCAGTAAACGACACGACAGACAGAGATGGCGTCCGAGTAAACGCCTCCGCCGAAGTTGTACAGGTCGACTGGAACCGAATCCGACTGGACCGCCCCCAGTTCGAGGCACTGGCCGTTGACGCCCGGGTTCCATGCGCCTCCCGAGGCCTCGCACGCGGCGATGAAGGTACTCGGCGGTGCCTTGCAATCTGCCGTCGCGCGGCCGAGGGCTTGCTCGTAGGTCACCCCGATGCCGAAAAAGCCAGCAACCGGATTGCGGACCGTCTCGGCGGAACCGCAGTGCAGGTATGCTTTTTGGAACTGGACGCCTTCACCGCGACGGGGTGTGAGCCTCATGCTGTGATCAGGTATCTGGGCGGCATATGGATCGCGTGGTTTCGTGCCCGCGCCTTCCGCGTCAGCAGTCTGTTCTTCTGCCTGACCCGACTCATCGAAACGTAGCTGGGCTGAATTCTGACGTCGGTCGGAGCAGGACGTCAAACTCCAGAGGGTCGCGAGTGTCATGACGATTTTCATCTGCTTTACGGCCATGAGATCCCCGAAAAACGATTAAAGGAAGCGACGACACTGGCTTTGATCGAATTCTGCCACAAATACTTGCCGTTGAGTCCCAGTTACGTTCTGGAACATGCACGAAAGGAATTTACACCGATAGATTTCCTGAGCGCCGGTAATGCACCTGTCCAGGAATTCTTGTTCCGAGATTCGCGGTCTATCGTCCCGCTCCTTGTAACCGATGTGGCCGGTGTTGTTTTCCATGCTAGAGCCAACAAAGGATGGCTGCGTTGATCCATAAGGTACGACATCATTCCAATATTCTGTGTAAGTTCTATTCGCCTTGGCTGCCTCAAGCTTGGCCGGGCAATCATCGGCGGAGCTACGGATCTTCGCGTAACAAGAGTCCTGAATGGGCTGCAGGTCGGCAGGCTTGTCCCCCGCTGAATTAACCGGTTCATTCCCCTGCTGGGCCAAAAAATCCACTTCTTGTTCGGTCTCATCGTACGACTTCAGATTTCCGCTGACGGCGGGTTTGCAGGCGATTAGTCCGATACCGAGCGCGATGAACATGACACCGGATTTGATCGACATACGAATCATTTGGTCCCCCGAAAAAATGTTCCAATCTTTATCGGCGAGCAGGATGTGACGATTGAGGTATGGCCATTAAGTCCTTTGATTCCGGTACTTTGTCCAACTTCATTTTTTGACGTGATTGGCCAATGGCGCAATATAGCGGCTACCACTTCGCCAAGTCGGCTTCCGTGCTGTCACCCA